>OY770021.1:2100000-3886457 GCA_963669315.1 Paracoccaceae bacterium
GGGGGTGGCGACTGTTTACTAAAAACATAGGGCTCTGCGAAGCCGCAAGGCGACGTATAGGGTCTGACGCCTGCCCGGTGCCGGAAGGTTAAAAGGAGAAGTGAGAGCTTTGAATTGAAGCCCCGGTAAACGGCGGCCGTAACTATAACGGTCCTAAGGTAGCGAAATTCCTTGTCGGGTAAGTTCCGACCTGCACGAATGGCGTAACGACTTCCCCGCTGTCTCCAACGCAGACTCAGCGAAATTGAATTCCCCGTGAAGATGCGGGGTTCCCGCGGTCAGACGGAAAGACCCCGTGCACCTTTACTACAGCTTCAGATTGGCGTCAGGCCAGCGATGTGCAGGATAGGTGGTGGGCTATGAAACCCGGGCGCCAGCTCGGTGGAGCCACCCTTGAGATACCACCCTTCGCTTGCTTGACGTCTAACCGCGGTCCGTTATCCGGATCCGGGACCTTCTGTGGCGGGTAGTTTGACTGGGGCGGTCGCCTCCCAAAGAGTAACGGAGGCGCGCGATGGTGGGCTCAGGTTGGTCGGAAATCAACCGTAGAGTGCAATGGCAGAAGCCCGCCTGACTGCGAGACTGACAAGTCGAGCAGAGACGAAAGTCGGCCATAGTGATCCGGTGGTCCCGAGTGGAAGGGCCATCGCTCAACGGATAAAAGGTACGCCGGGGATAACAGGCTGATACTGCCCAAGAGTCCATATCGACGGCAGTGTTTGGCACCTCGATGTCGGCTCATCACATCCTGGGGCTGGAGCAGGTCCCAAGGGTTCGGCTGTTCGCCGATTAAAGTGGTACGTGAGCTGGGTTTAGAACGTCGTGAGACAGTTCGGTCCCTATCTGCCGTGGGTGTAGGAGACTTGAGAGGAGCTGCCCCTAGTACGAGAGGACCGGGGTGGACGCACCACTGGTGGATCTGTTGTCGCGCCAGCGGCACAGCAGAGTAGCTATGTGCGGACGGGATAACCGCTGAAGGCATCTAAGCGGGAAGCCCCCCTCGAAACCAGGTCTCCCTGAGAGCCGTGGAAGACCACCACGTCGATAGGCCGGAGATGCAAGCGGTGTGAGCCGCTCAGTCGACCGGTACTAATCGCTCGATAGGCTTGATACGATCCAGAAGTCGGACGATCGTGGTCCCCCAAAGGGACCCGATCGACGCAAACTCAATTGCATAGGTCTGACCCAAGAGACCCATCTCTGGGCGCAACTGCGCGCCTTTCCTGGGTCTGGTGATCACAGCGCGAGGTAAACACCCGATCCCATCCCGAACTCGGCCGTTAAGACCCGTTGCGCCGATGGTACTGCGTCTTAAGACGTGGGAGAGTAGGTCATCGCCAGACCTTGGAAAGACGCGCAGGGAAAGACGCGCATATCTCTCTCTAAACGATGAAACCTTCGCCTCACCGTCCGACACCCGGACGCCTCCTCTCCGGAGGAATGGCGAGGATCCAACGCGGGGTGGAGCAATCCCCGGCGGCCCGCAGCCCGCAAGGGCGAGGACAGCCAAACGCAGAAAACCGGGATGCTCCCCCGATCCGACGCCGCGGAGCGAAAACGGCGACGCCGCTCAAAAGGCGGTTCTGACGCGGGGTGGAGCAGTCCGGTAGCTCGTCAGGCTCATAACCTGAAGGTCGTAGGTTCAAATCCTACCCCCGCAACCAACCAAATCAACCACTTAGCGTCACTTCTCCTTCGGACCTGATTCGCCGTGTCCGGCTGGTGTCCGGAATCCGCCCCGCGTTCAACGCGCCAGAACCACCCTATGTCTTTATCGACGCCCGTCGAGGGTGCTGAGCGCACTATGCGCTCTCTCTCCGTGCGAGGATTTCGAAATCAGGACGCAAGGGAGGGAGCGTGGAAAACTTAAGGGTCGCATACAACCGTTCTCAGGATTCTGGCGCTGAAAAAGACTGAGTGTTGGAGACGCCCGCGCGACGGGAACTCGACCTAAAATTCCGAGCGTCGAAAGTAAGTGCATTTGACACACTGGCCTAATTTTTCTCGCAGATCCTCCACATTCCGCAACGAGAGCGGGAAGCGAATATACATCATCACCGCGAGGCGAATGACGTCAGGGCTGCTGTGGAAGCCCTTGAACGGGTTACTCTTACTCATCCGGGGACGCTAGGGGAGGGCCCTCCGTGCCTCAAGCCGAATTCTTCTGACAGGACCGGTTGCCAATGTCGCTCAACCGCTTGAGGCGGTCGTCAACGTCGAACAAACCCGGCCGCATGGATATCCAATCCTCCCCATTCCGTCCCAAACGAATGAATCAGGAGTACGCCGGAAGAGCCAAGTATCTAGAGGTCCTCAACTCAAATTAGGAACGGTGCCGAGCTAGTGGTTCAGAGCAGGGCTAAAAACTCGTGTTCGTCACAGCCCCAAGGTCATCTTTGCCACTTTGCGGCGTTGAATCTTACCCGACGGTCCTTTTGGCAGATCATCAAGCAGATGGACCCGGTCAGGGGATTTGAATACTCCAAGGCGCTCGTGGCAGAGGCTGATCAGGCCTTCCGCCGACATGTCCGATCCGGGTCGCAGCTTGACCGCCGCTTCGACCCGCTCGCCATAGCTCTTGCTGGGGCGGGCGAAGGCCGCCGCCTCGACCACATCCGGATTGGAGTAGAGCACGTCGTCGATTTCTCTCGGGGCGATGTTCTCGCCGCCTTTGATAATGAGTTCTTTCAGCCGGCCAGTGATGAAGACATACCCGTCCTCATCCATCTGGCCGAGATCACCGGTGCGGAGCCAGCCTGCTTGGGTCAGGGCGTCGTTCGTGGCCTCGGGGTTCTTCAAGTACAGCGCCATAACATTTGGGCCGCGCACCAACACCTCGCCCTCCTGTCCGCGCGGAAGCTCCTGTTGAGCCTCATCACTGATCAGGACCTCGTTTCCTATGGCGACGCCAGGCGAGCCGATCTTGCGTCGCCCCGGATGCATTGGATTGGAAAGGATCTGCGCCGCCGTCTCTGTGAGACCCATGGTCTCTACGATCGGGATCCCGAACTTTCTTTCGAAAGCCTCGTGCACGTCGGGCGACAACGGCGCGGAGGCGGAGCGCCCAAAGCGGATGCCGCCGGTGCTGTCGGGCGGGGGCGTATCGCCTTGAAGAAGGTGTGAGATGATCGTCGGCACGACGGAAAACCATGTTGCGCCGCCCTCTTGAGCCTGATTCCAGAACTTGGACGCCGAAAACTTCTCCGCCACCGCCACGGCGCCACCGCTGACGAGCGGGGCGATGATCGTCACACAGAGACCATTGATGTGGTAGTGCGGAAGGACGCAGAAAGCCGTGTCTTCAGCCGTGAGATCATGGGCCGTGGCCGTCGTCCAGCCGCCTGCGAGCAAGGAGGCGTGCGTATGCACGACGCCCTTCGGCCGACCGGTGGTGCCAGAGGTGTACATCAGAAGCCCCTGGGTGTCCGCGCAAGGCGGAACGGGCAATTCGGCGTTCTCGAGATTCTCGGGCCACTTGATGTTGTCTCCGTCGGCGGCGACGATGCGCGGTGAGCCCGGATGGAGTTCAAGCGCTTCGCCGAGGAGCGTTCGCTGCGCCTCGCCGCATATCACCACTTTGGCGCCACTGTGGGAAAGCGCGTAGCCAATGGCGTCGGCGCCGGCGGCGAGATTAATCTCGGTTAGGCGGAAGCCGCCATACAGCGCGCCGAAAAGCGCCGTGATAGCGCTCGGCCCATTCGGCAGCATAAGCGCGACACTTTCCTCCGGCGGGACGCCAAGCGCGGCCAGGCGACAGGCGACCGTCTGCGCCGCGTCGCGCAGGGAGCGCCAGTTCAAAGTGCGTTCCGAGCCGGGAAAGCGGTGGCTGATCTTCTCCGGCGCGGCGTCGGCGTGCGCATCGATCCAGTCGCGCACCGATCCTTCCGGGGGAACATCTCGCAAGAAGGCGCCAGGGCGGGTCACTTTCCCGCCTCCGACCAATAGCCGCTGAAGATTGCGTCCAGAGCTGGCTCATTGGGAGGGATCGGTCGGACGACCTTCGTTTTTTGAATGAAATGCCTCCAATGCAGGTTGGTGTCGATGGTGTTGCCGCCCCAGCTGCCGCAACCCATGGAGAGAGAGAAAGGCATACCATTCTCGAACCCGCCGCCGGTGGCGAAACAATGCGCCTGGTTGACGATCACGCGACAGGTGGGCATCGCGCGGCCGAGCGCCATGGCCCGGTCGTCCTTAGCGGAATGCAGACCTATCGAGTGGCCGGCGCCCATATAGTTCAGAATATTTGTGGAAATCGCCTGCGCGTCCTCGAAATCCCGCGCGCGATAGAGCGCAACGACGCGGCTGAGCTTTTCGCCAGAGAGTGGGTGATCGCCGCCGATCCCCGATGTCTCGACAACCAGGAACTCAGTGTCGGCAGGCGCATGGCCGACCATGCCCAACGCCTCCAGCATCACCGGGGCGTCCTTGGCGATCACATCGCGATTGAGGTGACCATCGGGCCAAAGACGGGAAATGATGACGTTCGCCTGAGCTGCGGGGACAAGAGCGCCACCCTCAGCAGCGAGCGCCGCAACAAATGCGTCATAGATCTCATCGACCACGACCAGCGAATTCTCAGATGAGCACGAGGTCGAATTGTCGAAGGTCTTCGAAGCCTTGATCTTCGCCGCCGCAGCGGCCAGATCGGCCGTTTCATCGACAATCACCGTCACATTGCCCGCGCCGACTCCGATAGAGGGCTTGCCGCAGGTGTAGGCGCGCCGGACGTTATCCTGGCTGCCAGTGACGACTACGAGATCGCTGGATTCGAGCAAGCGTTGCGATTTCGCCTTAGATCCAGGGGCCGGGATCATCTGAACGAGATCACGGTCCTCGCCAATCTTTTCGAACTCGGCGTAGATGTACCCCAGCAGCTTCTCGCAAGATGCGATGCCCTTGGGAGAGGGCGAAAGCACGATGGCGTTGCCGCCTTTCACCGCATTGATGATGTTGTTGGCCGGGGTGGCCGCCGGGTTGGTCGACGGTACGATGGCCCCAACTACGCCCATTGGGCGAGCGATTTCTGTGATGCCTGTCTCCGGGTCATCGGATATGACGCCGTAGGTTTGGGCTTTCTGGATGTCACGAAGAAGCCCCAATGTTTTTCGGTGGTTCTTGATGATCTTGTCCGGGACATTGCCGAGGCTGGTGGTCTGAACGGCGAGTTCCGCCAACGTCCGGTTGCGCTCCGGCTCCATGATCGCCCATCCAACCGCCAGCGCAGCCCGATCGTAGCGCTCTTGACTGCCGCCTGCTTCATAGGCGCGCTGCGCGACGCGGGCGCGTTCGACAATTTCATCAACAATGGAGAGTTCGTCTGGAGCATTCATTTTCTCGGTTCCCGTCGGATGGTAGGGGGCGCAGATCGCGCGCCCCCTCAGTCATTTGCTTAGGGCGTGGCTAGGGTGCTCAAAGGCCGGCGAGCAATTCGTTGAGCGTCTGCTGCCGTGCAGCCCACATCTCTTTGACTTCGTCGCGGGTCATGATGTGCATTGGCGAACCGCCCGCTTTCATCTTTCCGGCGACCCGCGAATTCTTGAACATCTCGGGCACGGTGGCCGCTAGCTTGTCGATCACCTCTTGCGGAGTTCCGGCCGGCACCATGATGCCGCGATAGTTCACAGACGCATTGTCGATCTCGTAGCCTTGCTCCTTCAGCGTCGGCACATCATCGAGGAAGGCGTTGCGCTCAAGATCGAAGACGCCAAGGATTTTGACATTACCGGCCGCACGGGCGCGGAAAGCGTCGGAAAGATTGTTTATGCCACCGAGGACTTCGCCAGCTATCACGGCCTTCATCGCCGCCGCTCCGCCACCCTTGGTCGGGATGTAGGCCATTTTAACGCCGGCCGCCTTCTCAAGCTGCAACGCTGCGATGTGGTGCCCGACGAATAAGCCGGCGCCAGAGAATGTGAGCTTGCCCGGGTTTTCATTGGCGTAGGCGACGACGTCCGCCATCGAATTGAACTCGCTGTCCTTTCCAACCACGAAAACGGCGGGATCCGCGCCCCAGTTTGCGATCGGTTCGAAGCTTTCGGTCGAATACTGCACGCCGCCCTTTATCGATTGGGCGATAAAATGCGGCACGTTATAGGCGCCAAGCGTATAGCCGTCCGCCTCCGCCTGGGTGGCCAACCAGTTCCAACCGACCCGTCCGCCGGCGCCAGGCTTGTTGACGATTGCGATCGGCATGCCGAGTGCATCTTCGTTGCCTGCGGTCATGGTTACGATGCGGGCCTGGAAGTCCGTCGCGCCGCCAGCGCCATAGGACACCATCATCATGACCGGGCGCTCCGGATAGTTTTGGGCGAAGGCCGAGCCCGCCAGCCCTGTCAGAGCGATTGCAGCCCCGATAAGAAGTTTCTTCATTACGTATCCTCCTTGCAGTTTCGTGAGTTTTTTAGTGGGTTAGAATAGGATTTCTTTGGGCGTGAAGACTTTCAGCAAAAGGGCGAACACGCCGTACATGACCAACAGGTAGCCGGCGGTGATCACAATGCGCCGGATCCAGGTCTTTATCTCGTTGTGAGGCGCCGGATCGTAGAGCGACAGCAGCGTGAGGAATGCCAGTGCGGTCGCCGTGTAGAACCCCAGCGCCTTCGCCGCCCAAAAGACGTAAACGACGGAGACGAGCAGCCCGGGCGCTATGTCGACCAGCATGTGCTTCGAGACACCCTCGCCCACCCGCGCAATACGCAGAACCGACCTAGCGAAAGTCCAGGCAGCCAGTACTACAAAGACAACAGAGATAAGCCGCGGGAAGAGGAAGCTGTCGGCGGGTTCCTGCGTAAAGCTAATCCATGTGATCCAGACGCCGGTGGCGAAAATGATTCCGGTGGGAATGATATGTTGCGCGGGGCTCATGTGGCGGCTCCTCTCTTTTTGGCGATCCTCGACGCTTCAATTTCCGACCAGATCGAGTAGGCGACTGATACGACTACAATCAGGATCAGCATGATGTTCATGGCGCCGGACATGAAATATGCGACCATTCCATCGGTGGCGTTGGCGATCAGCGAGCCTTGGGTGAAGTTCGACTCGGCGATCGGGCCAAGGATCAGGCCGAGCACCAGCGGGGCCGCCGAGAAGCCGTAACGCTCCAGAAAGAACATTCCGATGCCAAGGCACGCCATTACGTAGACATCTCCCATCGAACCCTGCACCGAGTAGGAGCCGAACACCGCTAGTCCCATAACGATGGACGCCATTACCGATTTTGGAACCGTTGCGACCCGCGCGGCGAGACCGGCGATATAGAGGCCGAAGATGCACATCAGGATCTGCCCAATCAGCATGGAGTTGATGAATGGCCAGGCGACGTCCGGGTGATTGTCAAAAAGATCCGAGCCCGGGAAAATGCCGTGGATCAAGAGACCGCCCAAAAGCACCGCGGCAGTAGGGCTTCCGGGGATCGACAGTGTCAGAAGCGGTACGAGAGAAGGTCCTACCATGGCGTTGTTGGCGCTCTCCGCGGCGATAACGCCCTCGGAATGACCAGTGCCGAACTTCTCTTTCTCTCGGCTGAATTTCTTGGTCTGGTCATAGGCGACAAGGCCTGCGATCTGACCTCCGACGCCGGGGATCAGGCCGATGATAGATCCGACAATGGTTCCGATTGAAAGCGCACGCGGCCGGCTGACAATTTCGGAAATAGCAGCACCGATCGAATGCTTGCGCACCTCGATCACTTCGACGCCCTCTTTGCGGCGGCCCTCGGCGAACATTGTTATGACCTGCGGAATCGCGAACAGACCGATCAGCGCCGCAATGATGTTGATGCCGCCGCCGAGCGCAGGATGAAATATGAAACGCTGCGCGCCGAGAATGTCGTCGAAGCCAATTGTCGCCAGCCAAAGGCCGATACATCCGGACAAAAGGCCCTTTACGGTCGATTTGCTGTCGAGCGAACCGATGATCGTCACGCCCAGAATGGCGAGCCAGAATAGATGAGAGGGTCCGAAGGCCAGCGCCCATTGCGCCAGCAAAGGGGTGAGGAAGATCAGAAGCAGCACGCCAAATACCCCGCCCACCGCCGAAGCGAGGAATGAAAGCTGCAGCGCTCTCGCGCCTTCGCCCTTCTTCGCCATCTTGTTGCCGTCCAGCGTGGTCGCGATGTTTGCAGGCGCCCCGGGAATTTTAAGCAAGATCGCACTGACCGCGCCGCCGGCGACTGTCGAAGTGTAGGCCGCGCCCAGAAGGATCAGCCCATGGACCGCTTCCAAATGGAAGGTGAACGGAATCAAAAGGGCGACCGCCATTGTCGGAGACAAACCGGGCGTTGCGCCCAGGATCAGGCCTCCGACCGTACCCGCGAGAAGCAGAGCGAACGAGACCGGCGAGAATACTTCGCCAAAATAGAGCAGAAACTCCACTGGGATCCTCCCATTTTTAGATCAAGGCGTTTTGGCCCTAAAAAAAAGCCTACATAATGAAAATTAGTTTGCAAACGTTTTCATATTTTAGTAAAAAACACTTATGAAACACGGCGGTAAGGAAAAACTTGTCGACATCACGACCGTTGCAAAGCGAGCTAAAGTCTCGCCTTCGACGGTTTCGCGATTCTTTAATCATCCGGATCTTGTGCGCGCAGATACGCGCAAACGGATCGAGATCGCGTGCGAAAAACTCGGCTATATTCGGAACCGTCGAGCAAACACTCTGCGCGGCCTCAGGTCCGGGACGGTCGGCCTGATCGTCCCAACAGTCGACAACGCGATTTTCGCTCAGTTGATTCAGGCCTTTGCAGACCAGTTGAACTCACGTGAGTTGACGCTGTTGATCGGAACACACGGATACGATCTCGATTTGGAGACTAAATTACTGCGTTCGTTGCTTGAACATCGAGTTGACGGAATTGCTATGATAGGTCTCGAACACACCGACGCGTCCTATGCGATGATCCGATCGCAAGAAATTCCGGCGATAGCGCTGTGGAACTATGCAGCGGACGCCTCGATCAGCTGTTTCGGTCCTGAAAACAGCGAGGCCGGACGGCGCGTCGCTCAGCATATTATCGATCTTGGTCACAAGGAAATCGCGCTGATATTTCCAGATCTTACCGGCAATGACAGAGCGAAAGATCGCTTCGATGGCGTAATGGAAGTCTTTGCCGAAGCGGGAATTGTAATTCCCTTAAGTCGGATACTATCGACGCCCTACGATGCTGGCGCCGCGAAGATCGCGGCGATGGATCTTCTGCGACAGCAGGCTCGGCCAAGCGCCGTAATATGCGGCAACGACATCATCGCACGCGGCGTCATATTCGCGGGTCAGGCCTTGGAGCTTGATATCCCGGGCGAATTGTCAGTGGTGGGAATTGGAGATTTTGCAGGGTCGGCCGAGATGGAGCCGGGACTAACGAGTGTCAGGATGCCGGCCAAGCGTATTGGCAAGCTGGGCGCCCAGGCCCTAATTGACGCGTTGGAAGTCCGTGGCTCCAAAAAGATCACTAAACGGCGGTTCGAACTTACACTAGTAAAACGCCGGTCTACGGGCGAGCCGAATGGGTCCGTTTTGAATTCAAGATCCGCCATCTAACCGAACCACTTGGACCACCGGATCATCCCGCGTTTTCGCCGCTTCTGTTGGCGATATTGTCCGATTCCTACTGCCGCATTACCTTTGCCGAACGGAAGCGAAGACCCTCGGGTCCGTCGGGCGGTTCTGCGCGACGGCATGAGCGAACGGACGGCTGTGCTGGCCCTCAAGAACGATGCGGATCTTTTCTTCAGCCGAGTGACGCTTGCGTGTCTTCCGGCGGATGTCTTTGACGACGCGATCGGCTGTCGATTTCGTAGTCCCGGGTTTCCGTCTCATCTCCACTCCTTGGTGGTTACGATGAGACCAAAACCCTCCGTTAGACAGTCACATCAAATCGGCCCATAGGCGCTGACGGGTGACAGGAATTGCCTACGGAGCCGATTGGACACGCCGTCGGGTTCTCCAACGCCGCGACGATGGAGCTGATGGTTGAGCATCTCGTCTTGCAAGACTTCAAGCGGATCGCATTCATCGGCGGCGGCGACGAGAACGACACGCGAGGTTCGGAACGTCAACGGGAGGCCGCGCGCGCATTGGACGACCGAGGAATAGCCGCCTTACGTCGGATCGCCGCCGGTCAGCCTCCGATCTCAATGCGAGAGGGCGCAGACGCTATGGCGAGTCTTCTGGAGACCTTCCCCGACACTCAGGCTGTCATCTGCATTTCGGATCTCTCCGCCTTCGGAGCGCTCACTGAATGCATGCGACGCGGCGTACGGGTGCCGGAGGATATCGCCTTGGCTGGTTTCGGCGCCTTCGGCATCTCGGGAATATCGGTGCCCACGATCACTAACATCGATCCCCATTCGCCCGAGATCGGGTCGCATGCGGCCGATTTGTTCATCTTACTGCTACGCGGGCCCAACACTGGCGACGGTCCGATTTCGGTTGAGATTACGCCAACATTGAGTGTCGGAGAATCGACTGGCTGAGTTCGCTTGACAACCAGCACTATGAGCTTCTCAGCTAACTTCTGAAGTGGTGAGGAATAGCGCTGGATGACAGTTGGATTTCAGGCCTGATGTTTCGCAATGCTAACGCTTGCAAATTTTTTTGATCAGATTGCCGCGACCGGCAGCTGCTCGCGTGAATCCAAGGCATTGTTTTGATAACGCCATATTGTCATGTTGCAACGCTATGAGCTTCCAGTCCAAAAACAGATCGCAGATCGAGATGCCCGGCCGGTCATGGCGCCGCAGGTTACACCACTTCGTCAGCGATTGGGTCGATGGAGTTCTTCGATCCGGTCGCAATGTCCGGCCATGGAAAGGACGCTTCGAAGGGCAGTCGCTGTGTATCGTAGCGAGCGGTCCCTCGGCCCGCGCGCTTGATTTCCCGGCGCTTGACGCTGCGCCTGTACGTGTGATGACAGTTAACAACTCGTTGCGGATGTTCGCTGGGTCTCGCATCGATTTTCATGCCGTTTCAGATAGCCAGTGTATGGCGGAAAACGTTGCCGACTGGTCCGAGCTTGATGTGGAGATCGGAGCGGGCATCTACAGAGCTGAATTTGAAAACTTAATACGTGACCAAGGTCACATTGGGCGCCTCAATGACGTGCTCTATGTTGGTTGCCGTAGTGGTGGACTGATCAAGAGAGGCTTCCAGCACGACTTATCACGAGGCATCGGCAACGACTTCAGTGTTATCTGCTTTGCGGCGCAGGTAGCCCTTTACTTGGGCTTTCAGGAAGTTGGCCTTGCTGGAGTGGATCTGAATTGGAGTGGCCCAAACCCATACTCTTATGAGATGTCCGATCGAGATCGCGCCGTCGAACGGAGTGATGCGGTTGCCCGCAAGCGTCATCAAGTTGCAAATGCTCAGACGGAATTCGCGTTGCTGCGAGAAGGCTACGATGCTGTTGGGGCGCGTCTCCTGGCGATCCAACCAACCGGTATCGAGACATTGCCGACGGTGTCGTTGAGCAAGTTTTTAGAGAACTCGGCAATTGACCGATAAAGCGGCGGAGCCGACTCTGCGCGGTTCGTATGCCCCTCCGTTGTTCTTCCCCCTAAAACTTGGCCACCCTTTGGACTGAGAATTGGGGAATGGACTTTAAACCGGTTTTAGTCCTGGCGTTATGCGACCTTCAGGGCTGGCTTCAGTTGGTCAGCGAACTCGGTCGCCGTCAAACCGAGGAGTGCTGAACGCGGTCGAGGGGGTCTTCGCCAAACTCTCCAGGCGTCGGTTGAAGCATGGCGTGTTTCATTCGGTCATGGACTTGCAGGCCGCCATCAATCGATTCACCGCGAGCACAACGACACCGAGGCCAAACCCTTCATCTGGCGCGCCGACCCCGACCAGATCATCGCTGCCAGAAATCGAGGGCTCCAAATGTTGGGTTCAATCCACTAGGCGTTGCAGCCCGATTGATTTCAGTCATTACGACTTCCTGGATCCAGCCTGTACTAGCAAGATAGCTGCGCCCAATAGAAGGGATTGCAGAACTGCTGGGACGGCGCCATGTCGTGAACCCGTTTACGGGGCTCTGCAACAGAGGGAAAACAGGTGAGACTCAGGGAGTACGTCAAGATCGAAAACGCGGCGGATCTCAGTCGCAGTGAAGTTGGCCGTTTGGGGACCGCCGTCATCTTCATCGTCGTGGTGTTGGTCTACACAAGCGCGACGTTCGCGCATATCGAGCAATCCCATATGCTGGTGGCCGCAGCGGTCATCGGCGCCTACATGGCGATCAATATCGGCGCCAACGATGTCGCCAACAATGTCGGCCCTGCGGTTGGGTCCTTTGCCCTGACCCTGACCTCCGCCATCGTGATTGCGGCGATCTTCGAGGCTGGCGGCGCCATCATCGCCGGCGGTGATGTGGTCAATACAGTCAAAAAGGGAATCATCGATCCCGCCGACATCCGCGACAAGGATGTCTTTGTCTGGGTGATGATGGGCGCGCTGATGGGCGCTGCGGTCTGGCTTAACACTGCGACATGGCTGGGGGCGCCGGTTTCCACGACGCACTCCATTGTTGGCGGTGTTATGGGAGCGGGGATCGCCGCCGCCGGTTGGGGGATCGTGAACTGGGATTCCATGGCCAAGATCGCGTTCAGCTGGGTCGTATCCCCGGTTACCGGCGGCCTGGTCGCCGCGGGATTCCTTTACGTCCTGAAAACCACGGTCTTTTTCAAAGACGATCCGATTTCAGCCGCCAGGCGCGTGGTTCCCGCGATGATCGCGATCATGGCGTGGGCGTTCACGACCTATCTTGCGCTGAAGGGGGTCAAGAAGCTGATTTCCGTTTCTTTCCCAACCGCCCTGTTTGCGGGCCTCATTATGGCCGTGCTTACCTTTGTTATCGTGCGGCCGATGATAGCCCGGGCGGCGCCGAACCTTACCGCTGATCGCGCGGGAGTGAACCGGCTCTTCACCATACCGCTCATTTTTGCGGCGGCGCTGCTCAGCTTTGCGCACGGCGCCAATGACGTCGCGAACGCCGTCGGCCCGTTGGCGGGAATCGCCGATGTTATGACCGAAGGCGAGGGCGGAGGAAAAGTCGCGATACCCTTGTGGGTCATGGTGATCGGCGCCGCTGGCATATCAGTGGGGCTCGCCCTGTTCGGTCCAAAGCTTATTCGCACGGTTGGGACGGAAATAACCGAGCTTGACCGTGCACGGGCGTTCTGCATCGCGCTCGCCGCGGCGATCACGGTGATTATCGCGAGCCAACTGGGCATGCCAATCAGTTCTACGCATGTCGCGTTGGGCGGGGTCTTCGGAGTCGGGTTCCTCCGCGAGTTTCTTGATCAGCGCCTTGGCCGCGTGATCCAGAATGTGCTGGCCCGCCACGAAGGTCAGGCGGACTTCGCCCAGGCCGAGGTGGTGTTGGCGAATTTTCGCGACGCCCCGCCGGAAGACAAGAAGCGCATTCTGACGGAACTCAAAAAAATGGGCCCCGAGGCGGTGATCACCGCTGCGCAGCGCAAAGAGCTTCACAAAGCGCTGAAACGACAGCTCGTCAAGCGGTCCTCTTTGCTGAAGATCGTTTCCGCCTGGATCATTACGGTGCCTGTCTCAGGATTTCTGGCCGCCATGTTCTACTTTGCCCTACGAGGAATGATGCTTCCCTGAGAGCGGACAAGAACCATGAAAAGATTCCTCCTTCCCGTCATCGTAGGCCTGTTGCTCATCGGCTTCTGGATCAGCGACGACTTTCAGGTGATCTCGGCGGGCGTCGCCATATTTCTCTTTGGCATGCTTATGTTGGAGGACGGATTCAAGCAGTACAGCGGTGGCGTGCTGGAGCGAATCCTCACGGCGACGACCAATTCCGTTCCCAAATCACTGGGCTTCGGCATTCTGTCGACGACCATCATGCAGTCAAGTTCGCTCGTCTCGGTGATCACCATCTCGTTCCTGAGCGCGGGTCTGATTTCACTGACCGCCGGCGTGGGCATCATCTTCGGCGCCAATATCGGAACGACGACCGGAGCGTGGCTGGTCGCCGGATTCGGCCTCAAAGTGAAAATATCCGCTTACGCCATGCCGCTGCTCGCGCTGGGCGCAGTGATGGCGTTCCAGCGGTCCAAACATATTCGGGGCGCGGGGCTTGTCCTTGCTGGGCTCGGCTTCCTGTTTCTTGGCATCCACTACATGAAAGAAGGCTTCGAGACATTCAAGGACCAGTTCGACCTCACCCGTCTCGCGCTCGGCGGCGTCATCGGACTTATCGTTTATACGCTGGTCGGCGCACTGGCGACGGTCGTCATGCAGTCCAGCCACGCAACGATGGTGCTTGTGATCACTGCGCTGGCGGCGGGGCAGATCGCCTATGAGAACGCTCTTGCGCTGGCGATCGGCGCCAATATCGGCACGACGATCACCGCGATTATGGGGTCGCTTTCGGCAAACTATCAGGGGAAGCGCCTGGCGCTCGCCCATGTGATCTTCAATGTAACCACCGCAGGGGTGGCGCTCATTTTTATCGTTCCCCTTCGCGAGGCCGTTGATTTCGTTAGCTCTTCGGTCGGCATCTCTAATGATGACTATGCTTTGAAACTCGCGGTCTTCCACACCATTTTCAACGTGCTGGGCGTTGCGATCATGCTGCCGGTGCTGCGTAAGCTGATCAGCTTCCTGACGCAGACCATCAAGACGACTACGTTGGACTTGAGCCAGCCGCGCTATCTGACTGAGGCTGTCGACGAGTTTCCTGAAACTGTCCGGGTCGCGCTCGAAAAGGAAGTGAAGCATCTCTACGAAAACGCGGTCGAATTGATCACCCACGGACTCAACCTGCACCGGCACGAACTGTTCGCCGCGGATGACGTCTCTGCGGTGGTGAGGAAGAGCCGCGCGCCATTCGACTTCGACCTGGACGCCACATATGAGCACCGGGTCAAATCGCTCTACACCGCCATTGTCGAGTTCACCACGCGGGTGGGCTCGAAGGACGTATCCTCGAAGATCATGGAGCGGGTGTATGATCTGCGCGATGTCTCGGGGCTGATTGTCAGGGCGGTAAAGTCGATCAAGCATCTTAGACGCAATATGTCCCTCTACACGTCTCATCCGCAGGGCGCCGTCACCGAGATCTACAATGACCTCCGAACCGAAATCGCTCGAATCCTGGTCGAGATCCGGAGGTTGGATCTCGCCGAGCCGGAGGACCGTAGCAGCCTGTGGATGGACGAGGAGCTTGCTCAGATCGAGCATGACCGGCTTCAATGCAGCCATAGGGTGGAGGAGAAGCTGCGCAGCGGCGAGCTGAGCGCCGACGCAGCCACGTCTTTTCTGAACGACTCCGGTTACGCTTACGACGCGATGCGCAATCTCGTGAGCGCGGCCCGGACCTACTACGCCGAGACAGACAGCGCGGTGGATGAAGTCGAGCGCATTTTGTCACTGGACGACGACGACGTTTCCGAATTTTTGGATGAAGAAGAGAAGACAGAACAAGCAAGCGGGGGGATCAACTAAGTCATGCCTGCAAGTCAAGCGTTTGAAAACCTTAAATCATATCTTGATCGGCTCAAGCGTGGAAAGGCCGACAAGATAAAGCCTTCGCACGTGAAGAAGGTGCTTGAGAAGCTCGAGAAGCGCGAAAAAGAGCTGCGAAAGCAGAGGAAGGAAACGAAAAAAGAATCAAAGAAAAAGCGGCTGAAGCACAAAATCGCTGTGAACAGAAAGCAGGCGGAACGGGCTCGATGGCTATTGAAGAAGTTGTCCTCGGTCGGCGATTAGAAATCCAAGGGAAATTTCTGAAAAATTTGGCTTTGATAAGGAGGGCGACTTCGTAGAATTGAAGGATGGGAAAGCTCAGCTCATTCAGTATATGCATCCGTTCCGTGTAGGCTTGGATTTGCTAGGGCGGGTTTGGACTATTGGCCGCCTTTAAATAGCGAGTATAAGTCTTGCTTGCTTTCGCGACACATTCAATCCCAGAGTTAATGTCACCGTCGGCTAATTTTCACGAAAGCTCAAACGAATGCTGTCGATAAACGGTTTGGCCAAGAAATCCATGAATGTGCGCTGCCCTGTCAAGATCATAACGTCAGCCGGCATTCCGGCCACCAAATCAACTCCACCAGGCACATTCGCTAAATCATCCGGATCCACAACAATTTTCCCTAAAAAGTAGGGCTCTCCGGTGCGCTCGTCTATCAGGCGGTCAGCTGAGATTGAGCGAACGTCGCCATGTATTTGAGGCATATTCCGCTGATTATACGCAGTCAGAACAACGCGCGCCTTCATACCTGGCGCGACTGATTCAATATCCTGCGGGCGCACCCTGGCATCGATTATCAACGATGCTTCATCAGGCACGATATCGAGAATCGGATCACCGCTTCGCAATACTCCGCCGGCCTCCGTTGTCACCTGAATGTTGAGCACGCGTCCTGCTATCGGCGCCGTCACGCTGGTTCTGGCTAACTGATCAGCGCGCTCTGGAATTTGACTGCGAAGGGTCGCGAGTTCCGCGCGGGTCTCAGCTAATTCAGCGCTTGCCGCTTCCTCTACTTGCTGACGAGTTGCAAGAAGCTGAAGTTCGGTTTCTCCGATACTCTGTTTATTGCGAGCAATGCCAGCTTTGTTAGTAGCTCTTTCGGCTTTGATATCCGCCTGCTCGCGCTGAAGCGCCAAGAGACGCGGCAGACGCTCAAGCCCCTTGTCGTAAAGCTTTTGAGCTCCTTCGATTTCTCGCCCGATCAGCGAGAGCTGCTCTTCCTGAGCGGCGATAACTTCCTCCAGACCCGTAATCTCCTCCAAAAGCTGTGCGATCCGTTGGCGAAGGATGCTTTCGCGGGCCGCCTGCGTTTCTCTGCGGCTTTCGAATAGTGATCGTTGGGTGGCGACGGCGACACGAACCCTTTCTTCGCCCGCCTCAAACAATGCCTGGGGGAATTCAATCTGATCAGCGTCAGCTTGCTCCGCCTCAAGACGGGCTTCCACCGCAAGCGACTGAAGCATTCGCTCGCGTAACTCCTCAAACCTCGCTTTCGCTCGAATATCCTCCAGCGTAACTAAAGGCGCGCCTTTGGCTACCGTGTCGCCCTCACGAACATGGATCCTTCGGATGATACCCCCCTCCAAGTGTTGGACCGTCTTTCGAGCGCCGTCCGGGCTGACTACGCCCGGCGCCAATGCGGCGCTTGCAAGCGGCGCGGTGATAGACCAAAGCGTAAATCCGCCGAGAAAGAAAATGATGATGGCGAAACCAAAATAGCGCGATGTCCGCGTGAGGCCCGAGAGCGACTCGGCGTCCGCCTCGTTGACGCTGTCTTCTGTGACCGGACGGCGCCTGAATATGCGCCAGACAACCAACGCGCACACCAAAAGCAATAGCGTCGCCGCGATCGCTTGGCTTCTCTGATCCGTCAAGAGCTCCTTTGAATGCTCAATCAGATCGGAAATGCTAACATTTTGGAATTCCAAAGCCTATTCTCCAGAAGCGGCTGTTGATGTCTGCGCCGCTGGCGCGTTATTTGGTACGATGGATCCGGGAGTTTTCGCGGTCTTCATCAAAGATTTCAGTACCTCGTCACGGGGACCGATAGCCGCTGAAACGCCTTCCCTCAACACTAAGACCCGATCAGCGGCGCGCAGCAAATTCGGCTGATGGGCGACGATCACCATCGTACAGCCGCGTTTCTTCATCGCGGCGAGCCCTCGCATCAGGGCAAGTTCTCCATCGCCGTCGAGGTTTGAATTTGGTTCATCCAAAACGAGAAATGATGGCTCGCGAAACAGCGCGCGCGCAAGGCCGATACGTTGTTTTTGACCGCCCGAAATCAACTCGCCTTGAAGGCCAACTTCAGTATCGTACCCGTTCGGCAGTTTGAGGATCATCTCGTGAGCGCCTGCGAGTTTCGCCGCAGCGATTATTTCTGAATCATCGGCGTCGCGCATTCGGGCAATATTATCCGCTACAGTGCCGCGGAAAAGATCTATGCTTTGTGGCAAATAGCCCAGATTGGGCCCCAGTTTTTCCGGATCCCAGGCAGCAACGTCAGCGCCATCCAACCGGACCGAGCCAAAACTGGGCCGCCAGGCGCCGACAAGTAGTTTGCAAAGCGTCGACTTCCCCGAGCCAGATGGGCCGATTACGCCACAAACTTGGCCGGCCGCCAGTTTGAAATCGACCTTCTTCAGGATGGGCTCGGTACCGCCCGGCGGCAGAAATCGCAATGAATCGATGTCTAAGGCGCCTTTGGGCCTCGGCAACTCCAGCGACTCGACCGTCTGCCTTGTGGCGGCAAAGAGTTCATGCAGGCGCGTTCGTGCGCCACGGAATGCAACGTAACTGCGCCAGGCGGTGATTGAGCGTTCCACCGGAGAAAGCGCCCGACTAAGGATGATCGACGCCGCGATCATGCCGCCCGGCGTCAGTTCAGTTTGCAATACAAGCGCTGCGCCGGCTCCGAGAATAGCAACCTGAAGAGCCAGTCGGACGGAGCGCGAGACATTATAAAAACCCGCATTCGTATCAGCGACGCCAATCTTCTCAGCCCGCGCTTCCGTCTGCGCCGCGCTCCAGCGGCGGATCAATGTCTCGCACATTCCTAGTGGAGACGCCGTCTCGGCCGCCGCAGTGTAACTTTGCGCGGCGGCGTGCGACCGCCGCTGCTCCATACTGGCCTCCGACTGGCGGGTTCGCGTCAGCCGATCGTTCAGCAAAGCGAATGAGAACAGGATCAGCGCGCCCGCTACCGCGATCAGTCCCAGATAGGGATGCATTAGCCAGATTATCGCCAAGAATACCGGCGTCCATGGCGCATCGAGAAAAGCGAGGACCGCATCGCCGCCGACAAAGCCTCGAATGTCGGCCACGTCCCCCAAGGACGCCTCTGACCGTCCCATCTGCAATTTGGCGCGGATTGAACGGCGAATGACCGCCGGTGAGAGCTCGATTTCCAACCATGAACCGATCCGCGTGAGCATGCGACGGCGCGATTGCTCAAGCAGGCCATAAATCGCAATTGCTGAAACGGCGATGACAGTTAGCCAAATCAGCGTATCGACCGAACCGCTTGACAGCACCCGGTCGAAAATCTGCAGCATATAAATTGAGCTGACCAACAGCAGAATATTGACCATGAAGCTGAAGGCGATCAAAGTCGGCATCTGCCGCCAAGCCGCTTGCATGACATCTGAAAACTTATTTCTTTCAGTCATTTAGCCCGAGATACCTCTCTTTACATTGGCGCTTTAGCCAGCCACTCTATTGCATTCTATAGGAAGGGGCTGAAGCTTGGCACGCAATCATTGGAAAGTGTGCCTATTTAGATTCCCAAGGTTCGAGTTAAGGTGCCTTTGACCGAACTCAATGCTCGTTGCGAGTGATCTTTGTAGGCTGAATACGGAGGTGCTCGATGACGGAACTGAAGGGCTACAAGGCCTTGCTGACTGATCGCTTGAGCGAGTTGCACGAGCGTTTGAAAAATGTCGAGTCAGAGTTGGACCAACCCTCCAACCCGGATTTTGAGGACCGCGCCATTGAGCGGGAAGGCGATGAGGTTCTCGAGGGCCTTGAAGCGGCCGGTTTGAGCGAAATTCGCATGATAAATGCTGCATTGGATCGGATCGCCAGCGGAACCTATGGGGTCTGCGCCGAATGCGGCGAGCCAATTTCGAACGACAGATTGGCGACTATTCCACACGCGGCGCGGTGTCGGAACTGCGCCTAGATCGTGAAATCTCCACTTTCTGACGGCCCGCAGCTTCATTAATGCAGCCGCGCAAGCCGGTTCGCCAAATGCAACCGTAGGTGATGTCGCGCGTTCTTGATACGTATTCATCTGCGCGCTTCTTCATATTTCGGCCGACCATCCCGACATATAAAACTGAGCGAAGGCGCGACGCCCTCGCCGACCGCAAACCTGCGCGGGAGCAGGAAATCACATGTTTCAAGCCTCGCGCGACAGCGACGGAGGCTAACCCATGTTCAAACGTATCGTTACCGCGGCTGCGCTTATCTTCGGAATGGCCGCGTTGGCCCCGCCCCTCTCCACGTCGGTTGAGGCGAGCGCCGTCTGCGCGCCCAGAGAAACCGTAATCGAGCAGCTTTCCAGCAAATTCGGCGAGATCAAGATCGGCTCGGGTCTGCAGGGCCAAAAGGCGATCTATGAGGTGTGGACCTCGGAAATGACCGGATCCTGGACCATCCTTCTGACCCAGCCAAATGGCGTGACTTGCATCATGGCCACCGGTGAGATCTGGCTTGAGGCGGTCGAGAAACTCGGTCCTGGCGCGTAATTCGCTCTAAATGTTCTTGAAATGTTCCAGCCTTTGCGCAGACTCTCCATATGGAGAATCGCGATCGAGATCCCTTGTCAGAGCATCTGGGCGTGGACTGCACTTCGCTGACCCCGGACAAGGCGCGGCGTGGGCGCGGCGCCGCGTCGAACCGATCTGGCCGGTTCGAGCGCGAGCTGCGGGAAGCGGTGGACGACGGCTGGAGCCAAGGCCACGGCATGTCGGAGGCGCCGGCGGAATTTCACGCCCCATCAAGAACCGAGGTGATGATCGACGCCAGCCGTACGGTGATCGCGCGCAACACATCGCCCGATATACCCTTCGATCGGTCCATCAATCCATACCGGGGATGCGAGCACGGTTGCGTCTATTGTTTCGCACGCCCGACCCACGCCTATCTGGGCCTGTCTCCCGGTCTGGATTTCGAGACCAAAATCCTGCTGAAGCCAAATGCGCCTGCTGTGCTAGAGCGTGAACTGGCGCGAAAAAACTATGATTGCCGGCCCATCGCGATCGGAACCAACACCGACCCGTATCAACCGCTTGAAAAGCAATACCGAGTCATGCGTGGGATTCTTGAGGTGCTGGCCGCGCATAACCACCCGGTGACGATCGTCACCAAGGGCGCTCTGATCACGCGCGATCTGGACATTCTCGGCCCTATGGGGCGCAAGGGTCTGGCGCGCGTCGCGCTTTCGGTTACGTCGCTGGATCACCGGCTATCCCGTTCGATGGAGCCGCGCGCGTCCTCTCCCGCCCGCCGGTTAGAGGCGATCCGGGCGCTCAGCCGAGAGGGCGTGCCGACAGGTGTGATGCTCGCCCCGGTCATCCCGGCCATCAACGATCACGAGGTTGAGCGCATCGCCGAAGCGGTCGCGGCGGCGGGCGCGACCAGCTTCAGCTACGTCACGCTTCGGCTGCCGCTGGAAGTGAAGGAACTTTTTCGCGAATGGCTCTACGAGTCCCGCCCCGACCGGGCGAAGCGCGTGATGGGGCTGGTGCGCGAGATGCATGGCGGCAAGGATTACGACTCCGAATGGGAATCCCGGCAACGGGGAACCGGCGTTTACGCGGATCTGATCGCCGCCCGTGTCGACGCGGCAAGGAAGCGATATGGGCTGGAAGCTGAGCACCCGCAGCTGCGGACCGATCTTTTTAAGGCTCCACCTAAGGCCGGGGATCAGCTGGAGCTATTTTGACTCACTTTGGCGCCGCAATGGCGCCTGTGGGCGACCCCATCTTGCGGTCGTGCGCCCGGCGAGACTAGCAGTGGGGAATGAGTGAATCCTTCTACCCTGTCGCCGGACCTGATTTTTCGCTGGAGCGCGCCGCCGGTTGCGCGCCCGTCTGCGGCGTAGATGAGGCGGGGCGCGGGCCGTGGGCCGGACCAGTGGTCGCCGCCGCGGTCATCCTCGACCCGACGGATATTCCCGAAGGTCTGAGCGACTCGAAAAAGCTCTCGGCCAAACGACGAGAGGCGTTGTGCACGGCGCTTGGCGACGGCCCGTCGCTGATCGGCGTCGGCTCCGCCTCGGTCGAGGAAATCGACCGGATCAACATTCTGCAGGCGACGTATCTGGCCATGCGCCGCGCGATCCTGTCGTTGCCCGAATGTCCTGCTTTGGCGCTGATCGACGGCAACCGTGCGCCTGCAGACGCGCCTTGCGCCTGCCAGACCGTGGTCAAAGGCGACGCGCGTTCGCTCTCCATCGCGGCGGCTTCGATTGTTGCGAAAACAACACGCGATCGGTTGATGTCCGAGCTGGCCGAAGACCACCCTGAATATGGTTGGGAACGCAATGCAGGCTATGGGGTAAAGGCCCATTCGGAAGCGTTGAAGCGGTTCGGCGTCACCCCGCATCATCGGCGCTCCTTCGCTCCAATACACAAGATATTGGTTGAAGAAGAGATTTAAAGCCATTGATTCAAAATAACTATTGACGTTTAGGCTCAGATAGCGGATTCATAGGTTCAAGAAACGGAACCAAGAAGGCGATCCGCATGGGCGCGACGAAAATAATCGCAGCGAAAGAGACCAAGGGCTCCAAGCGTTTGCCGGTGGGGGAAATTCTGCTGGGCGATTGCGTGAAGGCGATGAACGCGCTTCCGGAACGCTCGGTGGACCTGATTTTCGCGGATCCGCCGTACAATCTTCAGCTTCGCCAGGAACTGCATCGCCCTAACAACTCGAAGGTCGACGCCGTCGATGACGAGTGGGACCAGTTCTCCAGCTTCGCCGCCTATGACCGCTTCACTCGAGAGTGGCTGACCGCCGCGCGTCGGGTGCTGAAGGATGACGGCGCGCTTTGGGTGATCGGCTCGTATCACAATATTTTCCGCCTCGGGACGGCGGTGCAGGATCTCGGCTATTGGATCCTCAACGACGTGGTGTGGCGCAAGACGAACCCGATGCCAAACTTCCGCGGCAAGCGCCTGACCAACGCTCATGAGACGATGATCTGGGCCGCGAAGTCGGAAGCCGGAAAATACACATTCAACTACAACGCGCTGAAGGAGCTGAACGAAGGCCTTCAGATGCGCTCAGACTGGCTGCTGCCAATCTGCAACGGGGCTGAGCGTCTGCGCGACGATGATGGTGAAAAGGTCCACCCGACGCAAAAACCGGAATCGCTGCTGCACAGGGTGATGATCGCCTCGACCAATCCGAACGATGTGGTGTTGGACCCATTCTTCGGAACCGGAACCACGGGCGCGGTCGCCAAGCAGCTTGGCCGACGCTTCATCGGCATCGAGCGAGAGAAATCCTACGCAGAGGCCGCCCGCAACCGCATTAACGATACGCGACAATATGAGCGCGCATCGCTGCGCGTCACCGAAAGCAAGCGCGCCCAGCCCCGCATTCCCTTCGGTCAGTTGGTCGAGCGGCGCATGCTTGAGCCCGGCGAGGTGCTGACCTCGATCAATGGGCGCCATATGGCGAAAGTCCGGGCCGACGGCACGCTGGTCGCGGCCGACTTCACCGGCTCGATCCACAAGGTCGGCGCTCATCTTGAGCACGCGCCCAGCTGCAACGGCTGGACCTACTGGCATTTCAATTCCGCCGATGGGCACCTGCCCATCGACGTCCTCCGGCAAAAGATCCGCGCGGAGATGACCAACTGAGGCGGAACGACTTCGTCCCTCGAACCTAAGCCCTGCCGCCTGCGGGCTTAACAACTGGCCCCCCGCTCCCAACGCGGGGGGCTTTTTTCTTTGCTGGGGGACATCATCAATTGCTGCCGCTATCGCCACCGCCCCCATCTAGTGCCGACAGCCCCAGCGTCAGCGCCTTTCGCATCACCGTGGGCAGGGCGACCGCGTCCAGCGAGTCGCGGGCGACAAATCGGCCCGGCCCATCCACCGCGCCCGTCAAGCGGGCGACTCGCAGCGTCAGACGCAGGTGGAAATGGGTGAAGGTGTGGCGCGCCTCCAGCCCCGGATCGCGCCAGTCCGCAGGGAAAGGCGCCGCTGCGGCGATCTCAGCGTCCTGCGGCCCCGCCTCGGTCCAATCGGTGCCCGGCGCCTCCAGCATGCCGCCGAGCAGTCCGGATTCAGGCCGTTTGCGCAGCAGCACCGCGCCCGCCTCATCCACCGCGACATAGGCAACGCCGAACCGGACGGGCTTGGCTTTCTTGGGCGACTTTTTTGGAAGTTCGGCGGCAACCCCCAACTCCCGCGCCCGGCAGCGCGTCCTCCACGGGCAGATCCCGCATACCGGAGTTCGCGGCGTGCAGATCGTCGCCCCGAGGTCCATCGCCGCTTGCGCGTAGTCGCCGGGGCGCCGCGCTGGCGTCGATTTCTCCGCCAACGCCTTCAATTCGGACTTGGCGGCCGGTAAAGGCGTCTCCACGGCATGCAGACGCGCCATTACCCGCTCGACATTGCCGTCCACCACGACCGCGCGCCGGTCAAAGGCGATGGCGGCGATGGCCGCCGCCGTGTAAGGGCCGACGCCGGGCAGGGTCAGCAACGCGATCTCTGCATCCGGAAACTGCCCGCCATGCTCACGCGCCACGACCCCGGCGCATTTGTGCAGGTTCCGGGCGCGGGCGTAATAGCCGAGACCAGCCCAAAGCGAGAGCACCTCGTCCAGTTCGGCGGCAGCGAGCGCTCCCACCGTCGACCAACGCGCCGTAAACCGCTCAAAATAGGGCTTTACCGCAGCGACGGTGGTCTGCTGCAGCATGATTTCCGACAACCAGACCCGGTATGGATCGGGGCGCTCGCCCGCGCGCCGCTCCGCCGGTCCAACCCGCCAGGGAAGCCGCCGCGCGGACCGGTCATACCAGTCCAGAAGCTCGCTCGTGCCGCCGCGTACGGCATCCGCCCCTTGACCTTCCTCCGTCAGGCGTTCAACTGCTTGTGAGCGCACCGGGCGGACCCTTTCCTTACTCTCGCCGCAATTCGCCCCATATCGCGTAGTTCCTAGGCCGCGAACGGAGCATGCATGGCCGACGAGAATGACGCTGGAAAAGCCAAAGGCAAGACCCGCCGGACGCGCGGCGCCCAGTTGCCTGCGCGCTGGGGCCAGCAGCGCGCGCGCGGTTTCTTCGCGGCGTCTGATTACGTCAAGAAAACGGTTCGCAAAGCCGGATCGTCGCGCGGTTTCGCCGAAAGCCGTTTGCTGACGCGGTGGGAGGAGATCGCCGGGGCCGAGGCCTCCGCGATCTGCCGGCCGGTTCGCGTCTCTTACGCCGACAAGGGGTTTGGCGCCGCGCTCATCCTCTGGTGCGAAGGCGCCCGCGCCCCCGAAGTGGAAATGATGGCGCCGCGGCTGATCGAGCGGGTGAACGCCGCCTACGGCTACAATGCCATCGCGCGCATCCACATCACGCAATCCGAGAAACCGCCCGAGCGCCCCCGGCCGCCCGGTCCGCCGAAACGGCGGCCACTAACGGCGCAGGAGGAGCGCCAGGTCGAGGATCTGATCTCTGACGTTTGCGACCCCGGCCTGAAAGAGGCGTTGCGCCGCCTCGGGCAAAATGTGAAATCCCGCGTTTCCGACTCGGCGACGCCACCGCCCGACCAAAGTTCAACCGCCGAAGCGCCCTCCGCCGACCGGAAGCCGCCGACGCGACCGAATTCCTGAAAGGACACGACTTGATGTTTCAGCTTAAGCCCACCCGCCGTTCCGCCCTGATCGGCGCCGCCGCCGCGGCGCTTGTTTCGAGCACGCCGTTCGTCGCGCTGGCTGAGGACAAGCCTTTCGCCACGGGCGATCAGGTGGTTGGCGCCGAGGATGCGCCGGTGACGGTCGTAGAATACGCGTCCCTGACCTGCCCGCACTGCGCGTCGTTCCACAAAGAGACCTGGCCCGAGTTGAAGGCTCAGTATGTCGATACCGGTAAAGTGCGCTTCGTCATGCGAGAGGTGTATTTCGACCGCTTCGGCCTTTGGGCCGCGATGGTCGCCCGGTGCGGCGGGTCTGACACCTATTTTCCGTTCATCGACGTCCTCTTCAAGCAGCAACGGGAATGGACCGCGGGCGATCAGAACCAGATCGTTGAGAGCATGCGGCGGATCGGCAAACAGGGCGGCCTCAGCGACGCCGATCTAGATCTCTGCCTGAAGGATGAGGACTTCGCCCGCGGGCTTCTGGCCGACTATCAGGAGAACGCGAAGGAAGACGGCGTGCAATCCACCCCCACCTTCTTCATCAACGGCGACAGGCTGGAAGGCGCCCGCTCGATTGAGGAAATGTCGGAAGCGATCGAGAAGCACCTCTAAAGAACAACTCCAGAACATTTCCGCCAAGCTCCATATATGGCGCCGATATCTGCAACTTTCTCTATATCGGCGCCACTGATCAATTGACTGTGGCGGCGGCCCGGCCTTACCCTTTGTCTAGAGCAGACAAACAAAAAAAGGCTGGGCGGTGCAGGTCTCCAAGCTCCGGCTATCGGGCTTCAAATCCTTCGTCGATCCGACGGAGCTGACCATCGCCCCGGGTTTGACCGGGGTGGTCGGACCCAATGGCTGCGGCAAATCCAATCTGCTGGAAGCGCTGAGATGGGCGATGGGCGAGAACCGGCCCACTGCGATGCGCGGCTCTGGCATGGAGGACGTGATCTTCGCCGGCGCCTCCACTCGGCCGCCGCGCGCCAACGCCGAAGTCTCCATCATCATGGACAATGCCGACCGGCTGGCCCCGGTCGGGTTCAACGACGCTGACGTCCTCGACATCACGCGCCGGATCACCCGCGACATCGGCTCTGCCTATAAGGTCAATGGCAAGGATGTGCGCGCCCGCGATGTCCAGATGCTGTTCGCCGACGCCGCCACCGGCGCGCATTCGCCAGCGCTGGTTCGGCAGGGACAGATCGGTGAGCTGATCAACGCCAAGCCCAAGGCGCGGCGAAAAATACTGGAGGACGCAGCCGGGATCGGCGGGCTGTATCAGCGCCGCCACGAAGCCGAACTGAAGCTGAAAAGCGCAGAGGCGAATCTGGAGCGGGTCGACGACGTCATCCAGAATCTCGATCAGCAGCTTTCCAGCCTCGCTCGGCAGGCGCGACAGGCGCGGCGCTATCGCGACATCGCCGAGAAGCTTCGCGGGGCGGAGGCCCAACTGCTCTATCGCCGCTGGCGGGAGGCGAAGGACGCGGCGGATGCGGCGCAGAGGGAACTGACGGAGGCGACCCGCCGGGTGGCCGCCGGGACCACCGAAGCCGCTCAGGCGGAAAAGGCGCGCGGTGATGCGTCCGAGTCCATGCCGCCGCTGCGCGAAGAAGAGGCGATCGCCGCCGCGGCGTTGCAGCGCCTTCAGGTGCAGCGGGAGCGGCTCGAGGATCGGGAGCGGCAGGCCCGAGGGCAGTTGGCGGGTCTCGAGCGCCGCATCCAGCAGCTTGGCGCGGACCTCACCCGCGAAGAGGGTCTTGCGGCAGACGCAGGCGGCGTTCTGGAGCGTTTCGAGGCCGAAGAAGCCGAACTGCAACAGGCCGAGGCCACCGAAGGCGACCGTTTGGCCGAGGCGGAGCAGGCCGACCGCGCGGCCGGTTCATTGCTGGCTGAGCGCGAAGCGGAACTGGATGAGCTGACCGAACGCGCGGCCCGTGTGGCGGCGCGGCGCTCCGCGGCCGAGCGCCGAGCAACCGAAGCGACACAGGCGCGCGACAAGATCGCCCGCGAGATAGACAGCGCGCGGGCGGAGATCGCCCAACTGGACGCGCAAATCGCCCGGGCAGAGGAAGAGGCGGAGGCGACCGCAGCCAAGCTGGCGCAGTCCGAAGCCCAGACCGCCGCGGCGGAACAGGCGCTGGAGACGGCGGAGGCCGCGCGCGGGACGGCGCAGGCCGCCGAATCATCCGCACGGGCGCGCCGGGCGGAGGCCGAGGGCGCGGCAAGCGCTCTCAGGGCGGAAACTCAGGCGCTGCAGCGGTTGCTGTCGGCGGGGGATGAGGCCGGAGAACCAATCCTCGACAAGGTGCGGGCCAAGCCAGGCTTCGAGACGGCGCTGGGCGCGGCGTTGGGCGAAGATCTCTCTACTCCTGAGGCGGAGGGCGACTCCTCCGGCTGGGCCGCGCTGCCAGATTATGCTGACGCGCCGAAACTGCCGGACGGGGTAGAGCCGCTTTCCGCCCATGTCACTGCGCCCAAGGCGTTGGCCCGGCGGCTGGCGCAAATCGGCGTCGCTTCGGCGACAGATTGCGCGAGGCTGCACGCGTCGCTGCGCCCCGGTCAGCGGCTGGTGACGAGAGAGGGCGCATATTGGCGCTGGGACGGTCTGGCCGCGCCCAGCGGCGAAGATCGCAGCGCCGCCGCCCTGCGTTTGGAGCAGAGAAACCGGCTGGAGGCGCTCACCAAGCAACTGGTCGAGGCGGAAGCCGCCTTCGCTGAAGCCGATACGGCGTTCAAGGCGGCGCGGGACGCCATGTCCCAGGCCGAGCGCGCCGATAAAGAGGCCAGACAAGCGCGGCGGGCGGCTGAACAGGCGCGCGGCGAAGCGGCGCGCGGCGCGGCGAAGGCCGAGACGGAACGCGACCGGGGTCAGGCGCGGCGCGACACGCTGAACTCGGCGGCTGAGAGCCGCGCGGAGGATCTGGCGGTCGCGGAGAGTGAATCTAGGGAAGCGGCCAAAGCGCTGGCCGGGGCGGAAGACCCCGAAGCCGCGCGGCAGGCCGTGGAGGCCCTGAAACGGGCCGTTGGCGAAGCGCGCGCCTCATCGCAGGCGGCAAGGGCGGCGCTTGACGCGGTGCGGCGCGAAGGGGACTCGCGCCGCGCCCGTCTGAACGCCATCGCCAATGAACGCGGCGACTGGGCCAAGCGCAGCGCGCGCGCGGGCGAACAACTCGGCGCACTGAGGGACCGGATCGAGGCGGCGGAGAAGGATCGGGCCAAGGCGCTCTCCCGACCGGATGAGATCCAAGCCGAGCGCGAAAAGCTGGGCCTTTCCATCGCCCAGGCCGAACAGCGACGCCGAGTGGCCTCCGACGCGCTGGCGGTTGGCGAAAATTCGCTTCGCGAGGCGGAGGGCGCCGCCAAGGCTTCCGAGCAGGCGCTTTCGGCAGCCCGCGAATCGCGTGCGCGCACCGAGGCGGTGGTCGAGGGTGCGGATGAGCGGGTGTCGGAAGCCGCTGCCCGGATCGCCGAGGAAAACGGCTGCGCGCCGGAAGCGCTGCTTCAGACCCATTCGCTGGATCCCGAAGACGGCGCCAATGTCGAGGCGATCGAGACGGAAGTCGCCAAGCTTCGCCGTCAGCG
Source organism: Paracoccaceae bacterium (assembly GCA_963669315.1). Classification (GTDB taxonomy): domain Bacteria; phylum Pseudomonadota; class Alphaproteobacteria; order Rhodobacterales; family Rhodobacteraceae; genus SZUA-547. The sequence goes on from OY770021.1 coordinate 2,128,945, forward strand.
CGACGCCATGGGCGCGGTGAATCTGCGCGCCGAGGAGGATGCGGACGAGCTGAGCAAGGAGCGGATTGATCTGGCGTCGGAGAAAGACGATCTGGAGGCGGCGATCGCTAAACTCCGCTCCGGCGTCGGGCAGTTAAACCGCGAAGGCCGTCAGAGGTTGCTGCAGGCCTTTGAAGAGGTGAACGAGAACTTCTCCTCGCTGTTCACGCATCTTTTCGGCGGCGGCGAAGCCCGTCTAGCGCTGGTCGAATCCGACGACCCGCTGGAGGCGGGGCTTGAGATCATGTGCATGCCGCCAGGCAAGAAGCTGTCGACCCTCTCATTGCTCTCCGGCGGCGAGCAGACGCTGACGGCGCTTGCGCTGATTTTTTCAGTGTTTCTGGCCAATCCCTCGCCGATCTGCGTGCTGGATGAGGTGGACGCCCCGCTGGACGACGCCAATGTCGAGCGATTCTGCGATCTTCTGGACGAAATGACGCGCCGCACTCGCACCCGATTCATGATCATCACCCATCACGCGATCACCATGGCGCGGATGGACCGCCTGTTCGGCGTGACCATGCAGGAGAAGGGAGTCAGCCAGCTGGTCTCCTGCGATCTGAGCCTTGCGTCATCGGTCGCGGCGGAATAGCGCGCCGAATAATAGTCCCCTCGCCTCCAGCCTATATATTTCAATAGCTTACGTCGTATTCACCACCTATTTGGGTGTCTTGACAGCCCCGCGCCCTGACCCTAGTGTCCGCGCCGAAAGAGGCCTAGCCGCCTTTGCCTGAGTTCGGAGGCCCGCGTGCCCACGCCACAGGATGAGCGAGAGGCGCTGGACGCGCTAGACCGCCGCATTGCAGAGGCGCGGGAATCCGCTAAACCACGAAAAAGCGTGGGGGCGGAAAAGTATGGCGCCGCCGCGATGGCGTGGCGGATGGTTATCGAACTGGTCGTCGGCATGGCGATCGGTCTTGGGATGGGATGGGGGCTCGACGCCCTGTTCGGCAGCTTGCCGTTGTTTCTCATCCTGCTTGGATTGCTGGGCTTCGCGGCCGGAATACGCACGATGATGCGTTCGGCGGCGGAGGTTCAGAGACGGAACGACGCGATCGAGCAGGCTGAAAAAGCCGCCGAGAGCGACAGGCCGCCGCCAGGCGGCGTAGATTAGAACAGGGCGCCCCGAGCGCTCAGGGAACAGGCGGCGCTTCGGCGCCGGATCGTAACGAGCCCCAGGCGGGGCGCAGGATCGAGGGACGCGGCCGTGGCCTCTAGCGAGAACTCCGAAGGCGGCTTCAACATCCACCCGATGGACCAGTTCGAGGTCAAACCGCTGTTTGGCGGCGGCGAGGTGGGTATTTTCACACCGACCAACTCGACCCTTTGGATGGCGATCGTCGTCGCGTCGATCTGCCTTTTCCTGATCCTGTCGATGCGTGGACGCGCGCTGGTGCCGAACCGGACGCAGTCGATGGCTGAGATGCTGTATGGATTCGTTCGGCAGATGGTGGCCGATGTGGCCGGCGAGGAAGGCCTGAAATACTTCCCCTACATCTTCACGCTATTCACCTTCATCCTGTTTTCGAACCTGCTGGCGCTATTGCCGTACTCCTTCACTGTCACCAGCCACATCGCCGTGACCGGCGTTCTTGCGCTGGCGGTGTTCATCTCCGTTACAGTGATCGGCTTCGTCAAACACGGCTCGCACTTTCTCAGCTTCTTCTGGCCGATGGACGCGCCAGGCCCGTTGCGGCCCGTGCTCTGCGTCATCGAGCTGATTTCCTACTTCGTGCGGCCGGTCAGCCATTCTATCCGTCTTGGCGCCAATCTGATGGCGGGCCATGCGGTGCTTAAAGTCTTCGCCGGCTTTGTCGCTGGACTCGGGATCATGGGTTTCATCCCGGTTCTTGCGATGGTCGGCATCTACGGTCTGGAGCTGCTCGTTGCTGTGATCCAGGCGTATGTTTTCGCGATCCTCACCTGCGTCTATCTCAACGACGCCCTGCATATGCACTGACGGGCGCGCAGGTCGGATCACTAATCAACAGCCATTCCACTTCATAGGAGCGAGATCATGGAAGGCGATATCGGAACCATGGGCCAGATGATCGGCGCGGGCCTGGCCTGCATCGGCATGGGCGGCGCGGGCATTGGCGTGGGCCACGTGGCCGGCAACTTCCTGAACGGCGCGCTGCGTAATCCGGCGGCCGCCAAGGAGCAGACCGCGACGCTGTTTATCGGCATCGCCTTCGCCGAGGCGCTGGGCATCTTCAGCTTCCTCGTCGCGCTGCTGCTGATGTTTGCGGTCTAAGCAACCGCCCCGAAGATCCGGCGCGGGCCTGATGCATCGGGCCCGGCCAACCTCAAGACCGCGCGTCCGCGCGGTTCAGATAGCCGTTGGAGTGCGCCATGGCGACAGCCTACGCCGCAACCGCCGCTGAAGGCGCCGCCGAGCATGGCTCGGCGGGGATGCCGCAGCTTGAGTTCTCCACCTTCCCCAGCCAGATCTTCTGGCTGGTGGTCGCGCTTGTCGCGCTCTACTACATCCTCAGCCGGGTCGCGCTGCCGCGGATCGGATCGGTGCTTGAGGCCCGGTCGGACGCGATCGTCGACGATCTGGACCGCGCTGCTGATCTGAAGCGGCGCGCTGAGGACGCGGATCGGGCCTATCAGGAGGCCTTGGCCGAAGCCCGCGCGCGCGCGCAGGAAATCGCGGCCAAGACCAAGGCCGAGATTCAGAAAGAGGTCGATCAGGCGATCGCCGACGCGGATGCCGAGATATCGGCCCGAACGGCGGAAAGCGAGAAACGCCTCGCCGAGATTCGTGAAAGCGCTCTGGGCAATGTCGAGGCTGTGGCCAGCGACACGGCCAAGGCTCTGGTCGACGCGATCGCGCCGGGCGCGGCGAGCGCCGACGCACTCAAATCCGCCGTCGCTTCGAAGTTGCAGGGCTAAAGAGGGACGCATGTACGAGCTATTCAGCGATACGAACTTCGTAGTCCTTGTCGCCTTCGCCCTGTTCGTGGGCCTTCTGGCCTATGTCCGGGTCGACAAGCTGCTTTTCGCCGCGCTCGACCAGCGGGCGGAGAAGATCAGATCCGAGCTAGAGGAGGCGCGCCGGCTGCGTGAAGAGGCGCAGGCGCTGCTCGCCACCTTCGAGCGCAAGCAGGCCCGGGTCGGCGGCCATGCAGACGCTATCATCGCCCAGGCCAAAGAGGACGCCAAACTGGCGGCCACGCAGGCGAAGGCGGAGCTTGCGGCCTCGATGGAGCGGCGTATCAAGGCGGCGGAAGACCAGATCGGCTCCGCCGAAAAGGCCGCCGTGAAAGAGGTCAAGGACCGCGCGGTCAGCATCGCCGTCGCCGCGGCGCGGGACGCGATCGCGGAAGGCCTGACCGACGAGGCCCGCAACGGATTGGTCGATAAATCGATCGAGGAAGTCGGCGGCAAGCTGCACTGATTTTCCTCGACCGGAGTGAGATGGCCCCGCCCTTCGGCGGGGCTTTTTCGTTGCGCCCGCCCGGCCCCCGTGTTTTACTTTTGTTCTCAGAAAGCAATAGGCGGAGCCCCGTAAGTGCCGCTGATCGAGCAGATCGCAAAATTATCGACGGATCAGGTTTTCCTGGCGCTTGTCGCGTTGGCAGGCGTGGCTGTTCTTGCGTTCATTTGGGCGATCTCAGCGCGCCGAAGCGCCGGCGCGTCGTCTCTGGCGGTGGAGCGCGGCCGTGCGCGCCTTGCCGAGTTGGAGGCGGAGAACGCTGCGGCTGAGGCGAGGGAAACAGCGCTCAGCGCCCAGATCGACAATATGAAGCTTGAGGTGAAGGAGAGCGGAGACCTCCTGAACGCGCATCGCCGCAATATCTCAGAGCTTGAGAAAGCCGTCGCCCGCAAGGATGAAGCGTTGGCGCAGCAGCGCCGCGCCGCGGAAGAGAAGCAGGCGCTGCTTCTGGACGGCCGCGAGCGGATGTCCGCCGAGTTCAAGGATCTGGCGGATCAGGTGATGCGCCAACACGGTGAGGATTTCTCAAAGACCAACAAAACCCAGATCGACGCGGTGCTGACGCCGCTGAAGGAGCATATCGGCAAGTTCGAGAAGGAACTGCGCGCCTCCCACGCCAAGGCGGGCGAGGACCGGGCCAGTCTTCAACAGCAGATCAAGGGCCTCAACGAAATGTCGGCTGGCATGGCGAAGGAGGCCGAGGCCCTGACCCGCGCCCTAAAGGGCGATGTGCAAAAACAGGGCGCCTGGGGTGAGATGGTGCTGGAGCGGATTCTGGAATCCTCCGGGCTGCGCGAAGGTGAGGAGTATGAAACTCAGGCTAGCCATTCGCTGGAGGATGGCCGCCGCCTGCGGCCCGACGCGATCGTGCATATGCCCGAAGGTCGGCGCCTGATCCTCGATTCAAAGGCCTCGCTGACCGATTTCCAACGCGCGGCCGCCGCCGAGACAGAGGAGGAGCGGGCGACGGCGCTGAAGGCGCACGCCCTGTCGCTGAAGGCGCATATCGCCAATTTGTCCGGCAAGGAATACCAGCGATTACACGTGCGTGACCTCGACTATGTGGTGATGTTCGTTCCCATCGAGGGCGCCTTCTCCGCTGCGCTGGAGGAGGCCGGCGACCTCACCTCCTATGCGCTTGAGCGCGATGTAATGATTGCGACGCCGACGACACTGATGGTGATCCTGCGCACGGTCGCCAATGTCTGGGCCGTCGACCGACGCAACCGGAACGCCGAAGCGATCGCGGAGCGCGCCGGGTTGCTATACGAGAAAGCCGCCGGATTCGCAGAGGACCTGCAATCGGTCGGCGCGCGGCTGGGGCAGGCGCAGGCGTCCTATGACGGCGCCATTGCGAAGCTGTCCAAGGGACGCGGCAACCTGCTCGGTCAGATCGACAAACTGAAAGAACTGGGCGCGAAGACCTCCAAATCTCTGCCAATCGAGCCAGAAGACCCGGGCGAGCCGGAGGGTGATGGGGAGTATCTGTCTCCGCCGCGCGCGGCCGAGTAATCCCTAGCCCGTCTCCGCGATCAGCCCCACCGCCTCCACCGCCGCAACGGCGATGACCTCATCATTGTCCGGCGTTTCCCCGGTGACGCCGACAGCGCCGATGATCGCGCCGCGCTTGTCACGGACCAGAACGCCGCCCGCGAGCGGGATCATGGCTCCGCCCATGGCTGAGACCGCAGCGTCGATGAAATAGGCTTGGCTCTCGGCCCGGTTCTGCAACGCGCGAGATCCAAGCCCCATCGCCAGCGCGCCATGGGCCTTGCCGAAGGCGATTTCGACCCTGCCGAAGCTGCAGCCATCCTCGCGCTCCAGCGCCTTCAACCGCCCGCCATCGTCGAGCACGGCGACCGTCAGCGGCTTCATCTCCGCCGCCCGGCTCGCCTTTAACGCCGCCGATATGATCCGTCTGGATCGTGAGAGAGTGATTCCGTTCATTCAGGCGCCTCCCTTCTCAGCGTCGGCCGCTTTCAACTCCCGCCGCCTCGCATGCAGAATCGGCTCGGTGTAGCCCGAAGGCTGCGCGCCGCCTTCGAAAATCAGATCGCACGCCGCCTTGTAGGCGATGCCGTCAAAGCCCGGCGCCATCGGCCGATAGGCGGGATCGCCCGCATTCTGGCGATCCACGACGGCCGCCATCTTCTTCATCGCCTCGTTCACCAGCGTCTCATCCACCACGCCATGATGCAGCCAGTTGGCGATATGCTGCGCGGAGATGCGGCAGGTGGCGCGATCCTCCATCAGCCCGACATCATTGATGTCCGGCACTTTCGAGCATCCCACCCCCTGATCGATCCAGCGCACCACATAACCGAGTATGCCCTGGGCGTTGTTCTCGATCTCGCGCCGGATCTGCGCGTCGGTCCAATTGCGGTATTCAGCCACCGGAATGTTCAATAGCGTATCGACATAGGCTCGCCGGCCGGCCGTGGCGATGGCGTCCTGCTGGGCGAACACATTGGTGCGGTGATAGTGGATCGCGTGCAGCGTCGCCGCGGTCGGGCTGGGCACCCAGGCGCAGTTCGCGCCAGCGCGGGGATGCTCGATCTTTTGCTCCAGCATCGCAGCCATCTGGTCTGGCGCGGCCCACATGCCCTTGCCGATCTGCGCCTTGCCCTGCAGGCCGCATTCCAGCCCGATATCGACGTTCTGATTCTCGTATGCCGTGATCCAGGACTTGCGCCGGATGAACGCCTTGCGGGAAAACGCGCCGGCCTCCATCGAGGTGTGGATCTCGTCGCCGGTGCGATCCAGAAAACCGGTGTTGATGAAAGCGACCCTGTCTTTCGCCGCCCGGATGCATTCTTTCAGGTTCGCCGATGTTCGGCGCTCTTCGTCCATGATGCCCAGCTTCACCGTGTGGCGCGGCAATCCCAGAACCGCCTCGACACGGTCAAAGATTTCGTCGGCGAAGGCGACTTCCTCCGGCCCGTGCATCTTCGGCTTCACCACATAGACCGAGCCGCAGACCGAGTTGCCGTCATCGCGCTTCAGGTCGTGCATCGCGATTAGCGTGGTGACCATGGCGTCCATCAGGCCCTCGAAGACCTCTTCGCCGTTCTGGTCTAGAATCGCCGGGTTGGTCATCAGGTGCCCGACATTTCGCACCCAAAGCAGCGCGCGGCCCTTGAGAGCGAAGGGCGTGCCGTCCGGCGCGAGATACTCGCGGTCCGGATTCATACGGCGAGTCAGCGTCTCATCACCCTTGCGGAACTCGGCGGAAAGATCGCCCTGTATCAGACCCAACCAGTTGGAATAGGCTAGCGTCTTGTCCTCGGCGTCAACCGCGGCGACAGAGTCCTCGCAATCCATGATCGCCGACACAGCGCTTTCCAGCAGTACGTCCGCCTGGCCGGCCTGATCGCGCATGCCCATAAAGCTGGTCCGATCAAAAACCAACTCTACATGCAGGCCGTTATTGACCAGAAGGATTGCTTCGGGCGCCGCCGGGTTGCCGCGATATCCGGCGAATTGCTCAGGCTTCTCCAGCTTGTTGCCATTGATCACGAGCTGACCATCTATGACGACGTAGGAGGTGACGTCGCCATGGCTTGCACCTGCGATCGGGAAGATATTGTCCAGAAACACCCGCACCCGGGTCACGACCCGCGCGCCGCGACCGCGCTCATAGCCGCCTTTGGCGGGCGGCGTTCCCATCGCGTCCGTGCCATAAAACGCGTCATAGAGAGAGCCCCAGCGGGCGTTCGCCGCATTGAGCGCAAAGCGGGCGTTGGTGACAGGCACGACCAGTTGAGGGCCCGGAACCGTGGCGACCTCGGGGTCGACATTCTCGGTTTCGATCTGAAAATCGCCGCCCTCTGGCAGCAGATATCCGATCTCCTCCAGGAACGCCTTGTAGGCCTCATGATCATGCGCCTGACCGCGCCGCTCCCGATGCCACTGGTCGATTTTCGCCTGAAGCTCATCCCGGCGGGCCAGCAGCGCGCGGTTCTTAGGCGTCAGCTCGGCCAGCAGCGAGGCGAAACCCGACCAGAACGCGTCCGGCGATACGCCGGTTCCGGGCAACGCCCTGTCGGTGATGAACTCGTGCAATTCGCGAGCGACCTTGAGGCCGGCGGCGTCAACGCGATCAGACATTCGTATTACCTTCCCACCATGCCACTGACTAGGCGGCGATTTATTAAGGAGATACCGCGCCATGCGCCCGCCGCAAACAAAATGGACGCGCATTCTACGATGCGGAAGCATGGGTCAATCTGGCGCAGCGAGATAGCGATAGCCGCCGCACTGGACCAATCCGACGCCCCGATAAAGCGCGAGGGCCGGGGCATTCGCCTCGGTCACCGCGAGAGCAAGAGTCTCGGTGCCATGGGAGAGGCCGAATCGCGCGGATGCGATCGCGCTCGCAACGCCGACGCCGCAGCGCCGAAGCGCGGGGTCCACGACCAGGGCGTGAAGCAGCGCGACATCCCGGTCGACGGCGACAAAGGCGACGCCCGCGATCCGATCCTTCAGCCGCAATGCGAAATAGGTTTTCGGCCCTTTCGCGCGCTCCATGACTGCCAACCGCGCCGGGCCGACATCGTCCAGCGCCCAGATCGCCTCCATCGCCGCCAGCGGCGCCGCGCATTCGACCTGCCGAACAGGCGCGAGATCTCGCGCCGCGAGCGCTTCCGCAGGAGCTGCCATGAACACTGTCGGGTCTTTCACAGCGTAACTGCGCGCGGACAATTCCGCCGCTAACGCCGCATCCGCATCTGTGAGTTGAAACAGCGGCCGCTGACCCCAGCCGCGCATGATGCGCTCCGCCTTGGCGATCGCGCCATCGACAGGCTCGCCGGGGTCGCCCAGTGGACGAACCGAAGACACTCGGGATCCGCCGCCGATCCCACGCCGCAGACGCCAGCCCCCGATCTGCGCGATCTCGGCCGGGGGCCATGTGGCCTCCAGCGCCTCGACCAGCCGTTCGGCCGGGATCACCCGCGCTCCTTCATCAGGCGCGCCTTTTGGCGGTTCCAGTCGCGCTTGGCGTCGACTTCCCGCTTGTCGTGCAGCTTTTTGCCCTTGGCGATGCCGAGCTGGAGCTTAGCGACGCCCTTCTCGTTGAAATAGAGCTTCAGCGGGATCAGCGTCATGCCCTCGCGATCAACGTTTTGCGCCAGCCGCGCGAGTTGTCGCAAGTGAACCAACAATTTTCGCCGGCGCCGCTCCTCATGTCCGAAAGTCTTCGCCTGGCCATAGGCCGGAATGTAGCTGTTGATCAGCCACAACTCGCCACCCTCGATGCTGGCGTAGCTCTCAGCAATCTGCGCCTTGCCCTCGCGCAGGGACTTCACCTCCGACCCGACCAGAACGATTCCAGCCTCGAGGTCATCCTCGATGAAGTAGTTCCGGCGGGCCTTGCGGTTCTCGGCGGCGACTTTGATCTTGGGGTCGGGCTTCTTCGCGGCCATCAGCTCAATCGATCAGACCCGTATGGGCCATCGCCGCGCGGACCGCCGCCTTGGTCTCATCAGTCACGGTCACCAGAGGTGAGCGGACCTCATCCGAACAGAGACCCAGCACCGACATCGCGTATTTGACCGGGCCGGGATTGGCCTCGATGAACAACGCCGTGTGCAGGGGCATCAGCTTGTCCTGAATCTCCAACGCACGGGCGTAGTCGCCCGCCAGAGTCGCCTCCTGAAACTCTGCGCACTGCTTCGGCGCGACATTCGCTGCGACCGAGATGCAGCCGACGCCGCCATGGGCGTTGAAGCCCAGCGCGGTGCCATCCTCGCCGGATAGCTGCACGAAATCGGGGCCACAGGCGGCGCGCTGCAGCGATGGGCGCGTCAGATCGCCGGTCGCGTCCTTCACGCCGATGATCCGCTCATGCTTCGCCAGTTCGGCCATGGTCTCGACCGACATGTCGATGACCGAGCGGCCGGGAATGTTGTAGATGAAGATCGGGATCGAGGACGCCTCGGCGAGCCGGGTGTAGTGCTCCATCAGGCCGCGCTGGGTCGGCTTGTTGTAATAGGGCGTGACGACCAGCGCCGCGTTCGCGCCCACCTCGCCCGCATGCTGGATCAGGCCGATCGATTCCGCGGTGTTGTTCGACCCCGCGCCGGCGATTACCGGGACGCGCCCCGCGGCTGCCTCGACCGCCAACTCGACCACCTGACGGTGCTCCGCATGGCTCAAAGTCGGGCTTTCACCTGTGGTGCCGACCGGCACCAGACCGTGGCTTCCCTCTGCGATTTGCCGCTCAACAAGTTTGCGCACGCCCGCCACATCAACCTCGCCATTGGCGAATGGAGTGACAAGGGCCGGAATGGATCCGCGGAACATGGCGCGCTCCCTCAATTTTGAGTGCTAATTTCAGTTTGAAGCGGCGCGCACACTAGCCTCGAATCTATTCCTCCGCAACAATGAGCGGAGGCCGCGTATCAGTCGGCTAAGGATCCGGCGCATCAACGCCGGGCGGCCCACAGGGGCGAGTAAATTACAGGTCGACAGGAACATGGTTGTGTTTGAGCAGTTCTCTTCTCCCCGACGATTCGAATTTTTCCCCGCCCCGCGACGGCTGATGCGCGCGGCGGCCCTCTCTCTCGCGCTGGCTGGTGTGGCCGCTGCGCCCGCACCGGCTCTGGCGGGCGGGATCAAATTGCCGGCGACCGATGTCGGCTCGTTGCTGCTGGCGGACGCGATGGACGCCGCCGACAAGAAGAAATGGTCGGAGGCCGCAGCTGTCGCCGGGCGCGCGCCTGACCCGCTGGCGCGCACGCTGGTCGAATGGCGGCAATTGGTGAGAACCGGCGGCGACTGGGCCTCGCTCTCCGACTTCCTGTCCGCGCATCCCGGCTGGCCCTATGAAAGCCGGATACGCGCCCGCGCGGAACGGGCGATGCCAGCGAATATGTCTGCTCGGGCCGTGCTGGACTTTTTCGGCGACCGTTCGCCGATCTCCGGCCGCGGCGCGATGATGAAGGCGAGAGCGCTGACGGAGACCGGCCGAAGCGATGAAGCAAGGGCGTTGGTCCGAAAGGCATGGGCCGAGACGCCGATGGGCAAGACCGAGCGCGAGGATTTCGTCAAACGGCACGGCGCGCTGATCGGCGACCTGCACAAAAGTCGCGCGGATGAGATGGCGTGGCGTGGGCGCGAGGACGACGCACGCGCGGCGGCGGCGTTTCTGGATTCGGGCCAACAGCGTCTGATTGATGCGAGGGTTGCGCTAACGGCCCGCGAGAAGGGCGTCGACGGCAAGGTTAAAGCTGTTCCCAGCAGTTTGATTGGCGATCCCGGTCTCGCCTGGGCGCGGTTCGACTGGCGCATGTGGAAAGGATTGCGCGACACGGCGCAGACGCTTCTGCGCGAACGTTCGGCCAGCGCGGACAAGCTGGGGCGACCGCAATCATGGGCCGGCGGACGAGCGCGTCTGGCGCGATCCGCCTTTCGCGCCGGCCAGTATCGGGAGGCCTATGCGCTCGCTTCGCAGCACCGCCTCACTCGCGGCGTCAGCTTCGCCGACATGGAGTGGTTCGCCGGCTGGGTGGCGCTCAACAAGTTGAGCGACGCCGGGACGGCGGCCACACGTTTTGAGACGCTCTACAACGGAGTGTCATCGCCGATCTCGCGTGGACGCGGCGCCTATTGGACCGCGCGCGCCGCGGAAAAACAGGGAAACGGAGCCAAGGCCGCTGAATGGCGCCGCCTGGCCGCCTCGCATGACGAGACCTATTACGGGCAGCTCGCCGCGCTGGAGCTGGGTGGTACGGCTGCTGCTAAAGCCGCGGACAGCGGCCCCCGTAAGGCCTCTCAGGCGACGCGGGAGGATGAAAGACTGCGCGCGGCTCTGGCGCTCTCCATCGCGGGCCGCGCGAATCTGGGGCGCGGTTTCATCGGGGCGCTCGCCTCTGATCTCGGCCCGTCGGAGTTATCCGCCCTGTCCTTGCAGATGCTGGATGAGGATCAACCGCATTACGCCCTGCTTCTGGCCAAGGCGGCGCGCCGGGCCGGTCAGGCGCCGGCCGAGTCGCTGTTTCCGGTGATTGACCTGCCCACGCTGAGCGGCGGAGTCGAAAAATCGCTGGCGCTGGCGATCATGCGTCAGGAAAGCGAGTTCAACCCGCAAGCGGTCAGCCGCGTCGGCGCCCGCGGTTTGATGCAACTGATGCCCGACACCGCCAAGCGGACGGCCCCTAGGGCGGGCCTCGGCTATGACAAGGCCCGTCTGTTGAGCGACTGGAAGTACAACGCGGCGCTAGGCCGAACCTATCTGTCTGAAATGCTTGCCGAATTCGGCGGGTCGGCGCCTCTGGCGGTTGCGGCCTACAACGCCGGGCCGCACCGGGTGACGGAGTGGATCCGGCGGTTCGGCGACCCGCGGCGCAATCAGATCAACGTGATCGACTGGGTCGAAACCATTCCCTTCGCCGAGACTCGTAACTATGTGCAAAGGGTGCTTGAGGCCCGCGCCGTCTATGAGCGCCGATTGAACGGAACGCCGGTCGAGAAAAGCCTTGCGCGGGACCTTTTCGGGGGGCGTGGCTGATTATGGAATAGCTCCGGTTCCGCACTTTACGCGCCACCACCACTTGCGGTAGAGAGCCGCCGACGGCCGAAGAGCCGCGCGAGGGAGGTTTATCGATGACAGTTTCAGTTTGCGTATTCGACGCCTATGGCACGTTGTTCGACGTCGCCGCGGCGGCCCGAAAGGCTGCGGCCGAACCCGGCCGGGAATCGCTGGCGGGCGCATGGCCGCTGGTGGCGGACACCTGGCGCGCGAAGCAGCTGCAATATTCCTGGATCCGCGCCATCACGGGTGAGCACGCGGATTTCTGGCAGGTGACGCAAGAAGCGCTCGATTTCGCGCTGGAGGCGCACTCTCTCGACGGAAACGGGCTGCGCGACCGCTTGCTTCAGCTTTATTGGGAGCTTGACGCGTTTCCCGACGCGGCGGAGACGCTGACCGCGCTTTCGCAGGCAGGAGTTCGAAATGCTATCCTGTCCAACGGCACCCATGAGATGCTGGCCGCCGCGATTGAAAGCGCCGGAATCGGCCACCTGCTGGATGCGACCCTAAGCGTTGAGGATGTCGGCGTCTTCAAACCCAACCGGGCGGTTTATGATTTGGTGGGGCGCCACTACGGTGTCGCGCCAAGCTCCGTCGCCTTCGTGTCGTCGAACGGCTGGGACGCGGCGGCGGCGACGGGCTATGGTTTTCACACCGTCTGGGCCGATCGCGCTGGCGACCCGGTCGACCGCCTTCCCTGGCGGCCGCATGAAATCGCGCCGGACCTGCGCGGCGCGCAAGCTGTCATCGCCGACTGGGCGCTTGCGGCATGAGCGGCGCATGGGAGGCGAAGACCGTCGCCGCAGTCGATGGCGTAGAGTTGTTTCTGCGCGACTGGGCGGCGCTGGACGGCGCATCGGACGCGACGCCGATGCTGTGCCTGCCGGGCCTCACCCGGAACGGCTCGGATTTTGAGATTCTGACCGGCGCGCTGCGCGACCGCGGCGACGGCCGACGAATTCTGGCGATGGATTTTCGCGGGCGCGGACAGTCGGGCTACGCCGAGGATTTCACCACCTATAACCCGTTGCAGGAGGCGGGCGACGCGATTGTCGCTATTGATCAGCTGGTCGGCGGGCCGGTCGTGCTTACGGGCACCTCGCGCGGCGGATTGGTCAGCATGATCATCGCCCTCGCCCGGCCAGATCTGGTCAAGGGTATTGCGCTGAACGATATCGGCCCGCTTGTCGAGCCCATCGGCGCGGCGCGGATCATGGACTATCTGGGCGTACCGCTGCCGGAGGATCTGGACTGGCCCGGCGCGACAAAATTGATCAGGGACAGCGTTGCCGCCAATTTCCCCGGCGTCAGCGACGAGAGGTGGGAGGCGCATACCCGCCGCACCTTCCGCGACGACGGTGGCCGTCCGGTAATGGATTACGACCCGAAGCTTCGTGACGCGACGCTGGAGCAGTTGCCGAACTCGCCGCCTGATCTGTGGCCGCAATTCGATATCCTGCCCGCCGTGCCGATGCTGGTGATCCGCGGGGAGAACTCGGATATCTTGTCGGCCGAAACCGTATCGGAAATGGCGGCGCGGCGTCCCGGCATACGAGCCGTGCAGCTCGCCGACCGGGGCCATGTGCCGTTTCTGGACGAGCCGCCAGCGGTCGAGGCCTTCGCCGCGTTCCTGGCGGATGCGGATGCGCACCAACCCACGCCAAGGCCGGCGGCAGTGGCGGCGGCCCCCGCCCAGACGTGAGTTTCACGCCCTCGATTGAGACCATTCGCGCGGCGGCCGACCGGTTCAACGGCGTCGGCGTCCGCACGCCGCTGCTGGAATCGCCGCTGCTCAATGACGCGGCTGGCCGGCGGGTGCTGGTCAAAGCCGAATGCCTGCAAAAGGTCGGCGCGTTCAAGTTTCGGGGCGCGTGGAGCCGCCTGTCGGCCATGTCCCCGGAGGAACGCAAAGCCGGGGTGATCGCCTATTCCTCCGGCAATCATGCGCAGGGCGTCGCGCTTGCGGCGAAGCTGCTAGGCGCGCCGGCCGTCATCATCATGCCGAACGACGCTCCGGAGCTGAAGCGCGCCAACACCGCTGCCTATGGCGCGGAGGTCGTGCTCTATGACCGCTGGTCGGAAAGCCGAGAAGAGATAGGAGCGGCCATCGCAGCTTCGCGCGGGCTGACGCTGGTCAAACCCTATGACGACCCGTGGGTGATCTCCGGTCAGGGCACGGTCGGTCTGGAGATCGCGGAGCAGGCCAAGAATGCGGGCGTCGCGAAAGCTGAAGTATTGATCCCTTGCGGCGGCGGCGGTCTCGCCTCCGGCGTCGCGCTGGCGTTGGAGGCTGAGGCGCCGGGTCTGCGCCCGCGTACCGTCGAGCCGAAGGATTTCGACGATGTCGCCCGGTCACTCGCCTCCGGACAGCGTGTGAGCAACGACCCCGGCGCCCGCTCCATCTGCGATGCGATCGTTACGCCCGAACCGGGCGAGCTGACCTTCCCGATCCTCTGCCGCTTGGCCGGGCCGGGGCTGGCGGTTTCGGACGAGGAAGCGCTTGGCGCAATGCGGCGCGCGTTTCTTGATCTCAAGATCACGCTGGAGCCGGGGGGCGCCGTCGCGCTGGCCGCCGCCCTGTTCCGGCCGGACAGCATCGAGGGCGATGCAGTGATCGTCGTCGCGACCGGTGGCAATGTCGATACGCCGGTTTTCGCCCGCGCGATGGCGATGGGACAGTAGGGCGCGACCGGCGTGCGCCTTCGGATTGTCATCGCGTCCCAACTTCGCCATCATCGCGGGAAATCGGACGGGCCGAGGGGGAAACATCAATGTCGTCCAGCCAGTTGCTGACGCGCCGTACTATATTGTTCACACCACCGGCGCTGGCGTTGATCGCCTGCGCGCCGAAGCCGGCGCCCGACCCCTATGCGGACACGCCGCCGCTCGACTGGATGGATGCACGCATGGAGCAACGCGAGCGCGCCATCGCCGCCGCTTTTCTGGATCGGGTCAACGCGGAGCGAAAGTCGCGCGGGCTGGTGCAGCTGATCGGCGACCGGTCGCTGTCCGGCGTTTCTTATGATCACGCGGCGAGCGTGTTCCGGCGTGGCGTTTTCGGACGGATAACGCCTGAAGACCGCTACCCTTTCGAGCGGCTGCCAGAGACGGTTCGGAATCGCTATGCGCAGATTGGCGGCGCGCAAGTCTGGAAAGTTCGGGGCGCCAGCGAATGGTACGCAGCGCGCAATGCGGAACGTGGCGTCGTCAGCTGGATGGGCGTGCGAGAGAACCGCATGTTCCTGCTTGATCCAAATTTCAACCGCATCGGAGCCGGCGTCGTCGAGGACGATGGCGACGCGGTGGTCGTGATGCTACTGGGTCAAATCATGTCCTGAGCGCCAGACAGTCTGCGGATCGACAATCAAAACCCGCCGTATATTGCGCTGTTGATCACATGGATGATCGCCTCATTCACCGGGTCGTATTCAACCATCTGATCGCCTGCCGTGTACCATTCAGAGCCGGGATAGGTCTGCGGCAGACGCCGTAGCAGGTCGTCATTATCCACTTTTTTCGCGATGCCCGGCGGTAGCGGTTTGCCGCGCTGCAGGTTTTTCGCGATACCAGGGGGCAGCGCCGTCGGGTTGCGCAGATAATCCGGCGTCCGGTCTCCGTATTCCCGACGATAACGACGCAACTCCTCGACTACGTCCTCGTCGCGATAATCGCGCCGCCACTCGCTGTAATCGGCGTCGCCCTTCTTGCCTTTGCCCGCATGGTCGGGCTTGCCACCCTTTTGATGCTTGCCCGCCTTCGGGGGCTTGCCCTTTCCCTTGCCCTGCGCTTGGCCTGACGCCCCAGCGGCCTTGTCGTTCTTGGCCTGGGCGGAGTGGTTAGGCGTCGCACTGAAGGCGGCGGCCAGCGCCAGAATCGCGAAGATGGCGGTTGCGCGGCGAAATCTCATCGTCTCTTTCCTCATTGGGCGATGGTTGACGCATTGAACCATTATGCCCTGCATCCCGACTGAATTAAGGCGGCGGCAAGCGATGGTTCAACCGGCAGGCCAAATATCACGATTCGTCCGAGTCCTCCGCCTCCTCCGCGAACGGTTCGGGAATAGCATCTCGGACGATGTTCAGCACGGTCAGACGCACCGGGTCCACCTCGATCAAATCACGCCCGCCAACCGCCCAGACGGAGCTGCCGCGCGAATGCGGCAGACGCCGGTTCAGCGAGGCTGGCACAGGCTTATCGCGCAGCGGATCGGGCAGAGGTTTGCGCACAGCCAGAGCCTCGGCGATCTCCGGCGCCATTGGCTGCGGCTTCAGCATGAAATCGGGCAGTGTTTCGCGATGGCGGGCGTAGGTCGAGCGAAGAACCAGTTTGACCGTCGAGATCAGAGCGTCGCTCGCCTCAGCCTGAATGCCGGGGCGTGACAGATCCTCCCCGCCGATGCGCTGCGCCTGCGTCGGGCCGGGTCGCAGCCCAAACGCCAGCACCGGCATGGTTGCAAGTCCGAGAGTGATCCTGCGCCGATCGTGAAACCGTGTCATCCGCCCCCCGATTCCCGCCGTAAGGCGGTCAGGAAGGCCGCCGAAACATACCCGTCCGGCGTCTGGCCGATCCGGCGCTGAAATGCGCGCACCGCCCCCCTCGTGTTCGGACCGATAATGCCGTCCGCGCCCTGCGTATCGTGGCCAAGCCGGGTCAACAGTGTCTGCATCTCGATGGTCTCGGAGCGGCTGAGCGGTCTGTCGCCGCGCGGCCAGCTGGACTGAAACGGCCCGCCGCCGGCGATCCGGTCGCTCAAATGCCCGACCGCCAGCGCATAGGAGGTGGCGTGGTTGTAACGCATGATGACACGGAAATTCCTGAACACCAGAAAGGCCGGACCGCGCGCGCCAGCAGGCACGATGACCGCCGTGTCGCCATGATCTGGCAAGGGCTGTCCGTTCATTTGCGTCACGCCCATCGCCCGCCAGTGCGAGACAGGTTTGCGGTTGGATGCGTCGAGCTGCGCGTAGTCAACGCCCGCCGGCAGACGGACCTCCATGCCCCATGGCGCGCCGGAAACCCAGCCAAAACGCGATAGATAGTTGGCGGTCGAGGCCAGCGCGTCCGCGGGATCGCCCGCCCAGACGTCCCGCTTTCCGTCACCGGTGAAATCCACCGCATAGGCCTGAAAGCTGGTGGGGATAAACTGCGTATGGCCCATCGCTCCGGCCCAAGACCCTATCATGCGCGAAGGCGTCACGTCTCCGGATTGCAGGATCTGCAGCGCCGCGATCAGCTGCTCTTCCGCAAAACCCCGGCGGCGGCCCTCGGCGGCGAGCGTCGCCAGCGCCTCGATGACGGGTATAGAGCCGTAATTGTAGCCATAGGCGCTCTCCAGCCCCCAGATCGCCAGAAAGACAGGGCCCGGAACGCCGTAGCGCGCCGCGATTGCGCGGACGGTTTCGGCGTGAACGCCCGCCATCTCCCGCCCGGTCGCGATGCGCTTGTCGGAAACGGCGGTGTCCAGATACTCCCAAAGCGGCCGGATGAATTCGGGCTGCTTTCGGTCCAGTTCGACCACACGCGCATTCATCTCCACCCCTTTGAAGGCGTCGTCGAATACGTCGGATCTGATTCCACCGGAAAGCGCCCGCGCGCGGAATCCGTCCCGCCACTCGGCGAACCGGACCTGATCGGCGGCGGTCAGCACCACGTCCTCAGCCGACGCCATCTTCGACGGCGCTACGCCCAGCGTCAGGGCCGCCACAAAGCAAATTCCCAATAGAGTCGTCTTGCGCATGCTGCGAGCCTCGATCTGCGTGATTTATATCTAGCGCTCGGCGCCTTCGAAAAAAGTCGCCCCGGCGTCAGCCGAGTCGTTTGGTCGCTGTGGGTTCTCCCCCGCCGGCGGCGGCGATCCGCGTTTTCGCGTCTTCAAGAGGTTCATAGACCGTGATCATATGGTGCGCGTTGGCGTGAAAAAGCGTTTCGGGGTCGGTCATGACGCCGACATGGCCTTTCCAGAACACCAGATCGCCCCGCGAAAATGGCGCGTCGGCCGGAACCGCGTCGCCAAGAGCAGCCTCCTGCATGTCGGAATCACGCGGACATTCCAGCCCCGCCGCCTGCATGGAAATCTGAATCAGGCCAGAGCAATCAACGCCGCTGTGATTGCGACCGCCCCACAGATACGGCGAACGCACAAACGTCTCGGCCTCGGCCACCCAGTCGGGCGCGGGATCCGAAATCGGCGCAAGCTGGCGCGCCGGCACATAGCCGCCGCCCTCCATCCGCAGATATCCATCCGCTTCGCCAATCACCTGAACGCGGGCGCCATAGGGCAGGCCGCCACCCGGCCCCGCTTTTGCGTCCGGCGTGGCCCTGAGATGAGCCATTTGCACGACAACGCGGTGGGTCGGCGCCGGCGCGCCTGTTCGCAGGCTCTTGGCGGGCACGTAACCGACATAGCCGTCCTCGGACTGCCCCCAAGCCCATTCGCTCGTCATTTCGTAGACCGTGAACCGTTCTCCAAAAATGATCTGATTGATCATCCGGTCCTTGGACTCCATGCCGTCGATCATGCCCAGAAGGGGAACGGACACGCTCAGCTCACGTCCTTCCACATAGCGGGGCGCATGGACTTCGCCCTTCAACTCTATGGCGGCCAGATCACCCCGGACCGGGGTCAGGCGCGGATGGCCCTTCAGCGCTGCGAAGCTCATTCCTTGTCTCCGTATCGGTTTTCCAAAAGGGCGAAAATCGCCCGCGCGGCCTGGCATTCGCCGCCGACCGGACGGCCGGGCTTCGCCCTCGGCGTCCAGGCGAAAAGATCGACATGCGCCCAGGACCGGGTTTTCGCAAAGCGGCGCAGGAACAACGCCGCGGTGATCGCCCCCGCGAAACCGCCGCCCGGCGCGTTGTTGAGATCCGCGATCCGGCCGTCGATATCCGCGTCATACGCGTCCCAAAGCGGCAGGCGCCACAAAGGATCGCGCGCGGCGTCGGCAGCGTCGGCGATCTCTTTGGCCAGTTCATCGTCATCGGTGAAAACGGGCGGAACGTCCGGTCCGAGGGCGACACGCGCCGCACCTGTCAACGTGGCGAAATCGAACATCAACTCAGGCGACTCTGATGCGCCCTCGACCAGGGCATCGGCAAGAACCAGCCGCCCTTCAGCGTCAGTGTTGCCTATTTCAACCGTCGTTCCGTCGCGCGCGGTCAGCACATCGCCGGGCCGGAAGGCGCTGGCGGAAACCGAGTTCTCCACCGCTGGAATCAAAACCCGCAGTCGAACCGGCAGCTTTCGCGCCATGACCATATGGGCGAGGGCGAGGATGTTGGCCGCGCCGCCCATGTCCTTTTTCATCAGCGCCATACCGGCGGCGGTTTTCAGGTCCAGACCGCCAGTATCGAAGCAAACGCCTTTCCCGACCAATGTCACCTTAGGCGCGGCCTCATTGCCCCAGACCATGTCCAGCAGGCGCGGCGCCTGCGGGCCAGCCCGACCCACCGCATGGATCATCGGGTAGTTCTGCTCGAGAAGATCGTCGCCCACCACGGCGCGCAAACCGGCGCCGTGGCGTTCCGCCAACTCGATCATCGCGTCGTGCAGCGCTTCGGGGCCCAGATCGCCGGCTGGGATGTTGACCAGATCACGCACCATATAGACGCCTTGGGCGATGGTCTCGATCCTTGCAGCTTCGATGCCCTCGGGCGCGACGAGCCACGCCTTCGACGCCCGCTTGGACTTGTATTTATCAAACCTGTATTGCGCCAACAGCCAACCCAGCGCCTGCTCCCCAGCATCCTCATTGGGCAGGCGCGTCTCCAACCGATAGACGCCTTCCGGGGCCGATGCCGCAAGCCGCGCCAGCGCGAACCGTCCGCCTTTTCGCGCCTTGGCGTCGCCCCAACCGAACAGGATGCGCGCCAGCGCCCCGTCTTCGCCCGGTAATGCGCAAATCTCTCCCAACTTGGCCTTGAAGCCAGTCGCCTTCGCCCAGGCGCGCTGCGACGACGTCAACACCTCCAGAGCGGCGTCCAGCCTCTGTCGCTCGACCAGCGTGACCGGCGCAGCGCCGTCATCGACCGCAAATCTAGGCGACCGGGACCCGGTCCTCAGGTATCTGGGAGATTCTGCGTCGGCCATGGCGCGTCTCGTCAGGATAAATTGATTGGCCGGTGGGGCGTGACCGGCGCGTATATCGATACCCTAGACGGAGCCGCGTCGGTGGCAAGCCCAAAGCACTTGCGTTCTTATGAGCGACCGACTTCAGCTCGCGCGGTGCGAAACGCGGTCAGCGAATCCTCCCGGAGCGCCAGCAACGCCTCGACCGCCTCGGCGACCGACACGGGGCCATCGTCTCGCGCCCGATCCTCCAGATTTCGGGCAGCCTCCGCCAATGCCGCCAGGCCGATCTGTCCAGCCAACCCCACCAGGTCGTGCGCCAGCCAGCGCATTGATTCACCGGTCTCGCCCGCTTTCGCCAAATCGGCGACGGCGTTGAGCCGCCGCTCGATCTCCTGCGCTGCCCCCTCGATCAATGTGACCAGCTGGTCTGCGCCGAGTACAGAACGTAGCGCTTCGATCACGGAAGCGTCGAAAGCCGGCGTCGATCGCTCGATCGCGCTTCGCCCCGCGTCACACATTGACAGGCTCGCCTGGGGCCTGATTCACTGGCCTTCCCCTTCCAAATTCGGGACTTCATGCGCCAATATTGAAAAATCGTCTCGGATCTACGGCGCTTCGGACTGGCGCGGCGCCACGAGTTGACGCTACTATGCGGCGGTAAGCCACGCAAACAAAGTGGAGCGGCCGCAACGTCGGCCGGGGCGAAAACGGAGCAGAGTATGAAGATCAAAGCGTTTATCGCAGCCGCTGGTCTCGGCCTCGCCGGGCTGGCGATGACGGGCGCGGCGGCCGTCGCGCAGGTCTCCTCGCGGATCGACGGCGCGGGCGACTGGAGCGTGTTCAAGACCACGACCAGCGACGGCGCGGTTTGCTGGGTCACCACCGCGCCGACCGAATGGGTCGCCAAGCGCGGCGGCAAGAAGGTCGACGTGAACCGCGGCGACGTCTATCTGATGGTTTCGGTCTGGCCGGATCGCGGCGTCAGCAATGAAGTCAGCGTGATCGCGGGCTACCCCTACGCCGCGGACAGCCGCGTGAATGCAAATATCGGGTCGGACGCCTTCACCATGTACACCGATGGCGAGGGTGCCTGGCTGGGTTCGCCCGATGACGACGGATCGATGGTCAAGTCGATGCGGCGCGGCCGGTCGGCCACCGTGGTCGGCAAATCCGGCCGCGGCACGGAGACGACCGACACCTTTTCGCTGATGGGCTTTTCCGCAGCGCTAAAGGCGGCCGAGGAAGCCTGCGGCTAGACGATTGGCTTTACCCGGAGAGCGGGTCTGCGACTTGGCGCGGCGCCGCGATCGTGATATCTGACGCCCTTTCTAGGGCGGCGTTTTGGTGCGCCGCCTCTTTTGTCGTCGGCCATTGGCGCGGAGTCGCCATCGCCGTCGCAGGGGTTTGAGAACGATGACCAGCGCCGCATCGCAGCCGAAATCGCGCCCGTCCGCAAGGGCGATCCAGCCTGACTTCGCAACCCTGCCCCGTAAGGCGGATGGGGACGCGCAAACCAGCCTGCTGGGTCTTTCCCGCGACGAAATGCGCGCTTCGCTTATCGAAGCGGGCACACTCGAGAAGCAGGCGAAGATGCGCGTCACCCAGCTATGGAGCTGGATCTACCAGCGCGGGCTGACCGAATTCGCCGATATGACCAATCTGTCGAAGGATTTCCGTGCGCAGCTGGCCGAGCGGTTCACGCTGGCGCGGCCGGAAATCGTCAACCGACAGGTCAGTCAGGACGGCACCCGCAAATACCTGCTACGCATCGCGGGCGGCCATGAGGTGGAGGCGGTCTATATCCCGGAGGAGGACCGCGGCACGCTGTGCGTCTCCAGCCAGGTGGGCTGCACGCTGACCTGCAGCTTCTGCCACACAGGCACCCAAAAACTGGTGCGCAATCTGACCGCCGGAGAGATCGTGGGCCAGATCCTCGTGTGTCGCGATGATCTGGGCGAATGGCCGGAAATCGGCGTCGGCACAAGCGGCAAACGATTGCTCTCCAACATCGTGCTGATGGGGATGGGCGAGCCGCTCTACAACACAGATGCTGTGCGCGATGCCATGAGGATCGCGATGGATGGCGAGGGGCTGAGCCTCAGCCGCCGCCGCATCACGCTTTCCACATCCGGCGTTGTGCCGGAAATTGTCCGCGCAGGGGCCGAGATCGGCTGCATGCTGGCGATCTCGCTGCACGCCACCACGGACGAGGTGCGCGACACGCTGGTTCCAATCAACAAGAAATGGCCGATCGCGGAGCTTTTGGACGCCTGTCGGAACTACCCAAGACTGTCGAACGCAGAGCGGATTACGTTCGAATACGTAATGCTGAAGGGCGTCAATGACAGCGATGCGGACGCCAAGCGGCTGGTCAAGCTGATCGCGGGCATTCCGGCCAAGATCAACCTGATCCCGTTCAACCCATGGCCCGGCGCGCCCTACGAGCGGTCGGATTGGGAGCGGATCGAAGCATTCGCGGAAATCGTCAACCGCGCCGGTTACGCCAGCCCCGTGCGCACGCCGCGCGGGCAGGATATTATGGCGGCCTGCGGGCAGCTGAAATCGACGACCGAGCGAGCTCGGAAGTCCCGTGCGCAGATTGCGACGGAGGCAGGGAATTAGAGCCCCCAATCGTTCTCCGCGGCGTGTTTCAAGTTCGCTAAGACATTTTCGGAGTGCTTTTAGAATGAGACCCCCACGCTTTAATCCCGATCGCGGCAAGCTCCGCCGACGGGTTTACTTATGGGCGCATAAGAACAAGCGCTTTATTCACCGATCCATTCGCGACCTTCTGCAATTCAATAGCAAATTCATCGACTATCTCTATGACGACGTGAAATTCAGGTTGTATACAATCGACAACTATACCGACCGCGCTCTTGTCAATCGAGGTAGATATAAGGAGCAGGTTGAAATCGAATGGTTGCGTGCGCACTTTAAGGGCCGCACGATTGTCTTTGTCGATATCGGCGCCAATTCGGGCATGTATTCGCTATTGGTGGGGCGCGACCTCGCGCCGGACTCACGAATCCTCGCGGTCGAACCCAACCCGATCATGCGCGCCCGTCTAGAGACAAACGTGTGGCTCAACAAATTGAAGAATGTAGACGTGCTGGGTTGCGCTATCGCCGATATGCGAGGGCAAATGCGCCTGCTGTTTCCGAAGCCGAAGAATTTCGGAGAGGCTACGTTGCACACAGAGATGGGCCGCGACGCTGAAGGCGTCGATGTCCCCGTTATTCCCCTTTTGGAGTTGATGCGCGATGAAAATGCGCCCTCCTTCGACATGTTGAAGATAGATGTTGAAGGCTTCGAGGATCGCGCTCTCGCACCCTTTCTGGAATCCGCGCCGGACCATGTGCTGCCCGAGGTCATGGTGATCGAGCACGCCCACAAGCGCTTCTGGAATACGGATCTGCACGAGTGCTGCGAGCGCCGCGGTTACAAAAGGGCTTTCGAGAACCGCGAGAACTGGATCATGACTCTCGACGGGTTAGGCTAATACCGACTGCGTTCGCCAAATTAATGTCGCAAGGCCCGGCTCGCTCTCACCTCTTCTAAAGCTTCGGCAGAACGCCCGCAGCCTTTTTCATGAAATTCTTCCGCCAGACTTCGTCGATCAGGAACTCGATATCCTTTTCGATCCGTTTGGTGTTGATCCCGCTGACCTTGCCGCTGGCCTTCATCGCGAGCTTCGAGATCTTGCCGCCGGAACCTGTGACAAGCGGCGATATGGTGATCGAGAGCGTCGCTTTCGGGCCGGTTCCCTCACAAGCCAGATCGGTGATGGTTCCGCCGACGACAAACTCCTTGCCGCCCGCCTTCTTCTTTTCGGTGGTGAAGGCTTTCTGTTCCTTGATCGCCTTCTCGGTGGCGGCCTTCATCATCGGCGGCACTTTCGCCTTCAGCTTGTTATCGAAAATCTTGGCGACCTTGAACGCGCCAGCCTCGACATAGACAACTGGATCAGCCATGGGCTCCCCTCCCTTGGTTGTATTGAAGGTCTCTAGATGAGGACGGGCGGGCGCAAATTCAACTCCAGCGCCTTTCACACGTTCCCGAAGGCGCCGCCGTTCAGTTGGTCAGAACGCGGTATCGAGTCACCCGATCGTTGCCGCTGTCGCTGAGAAAATAGGTGGCGCCGTCGATCTCTACGCCCTCTGGCGTGCGAAACTTGTTCGGCCCCAGCCCGGCCGCGCCGCCCAGCACGCCGATCAGCTCTCCGACCGGCGTCAGCTTCAGCACGCGATGGCTGTATTTGTCGGCGACGATCAGGTTCCCCGCAGCATCGACATCCAGATATCGGGGGCCGGACAGGCCCAGCGCCGGATCGTCGATGATCGCGAGCGTCTCCAGTTCTGGCGAGACCTTGACCAGCCGGTCGTTGGCGGCGTCGGCGATCCAGATATCGCCAGCTGCGTCCACCTCCACATCATGCGGCGCGCTCAGCCCGCCCGCTTCAGCGACGAGCGCTCCATTCTCATAAGCGACGATGTTCCCGGAACCCGCGCCAGTGGCGTAGATGCGCCCGTTTGGATGCTGAACGACGCCCTCCGGCCTTGAGATCGCGTCTGTCAGCGCGCCGACCATCTCGCCCGTTGCGGTATCGATAATGGCGATCCTGCTGCGTCCGGTGTCGGCGACCAAAAGCCGCCCGGCGGCATCGAAATCGACATCATGCGGCGAGTAGAGCGTATCCGCCCCGACCTCCCTGACGAGCTTCAAGGAGCTGGGATCGAGCACCGCCACCCGGTTCCTGTCCACGTCTGAGACGTAAAGCATTCCGTCGGGGCCCAGTTTGACGTCATGCGGATTGCCGAGGATCGGTTCGCTGGCGGCGTCGAACGCGGCGAAAGGCTCAGCCGCCTGGGCCCCAAACGCCGTCGCAGCGGCCAGCGCTGTCAGAATTCGCATCACTTTGGTCATTACCGCCTCCCGTGCTGCGTCTCGTCCGAGTCTCCGCCGATTCGGGCGTTGCAGCAAGGTTGGCCGATTGAAGCGGCGCGCGCCGCCACCTAAGCTCCGCCTTGTCATAGCCGAGGAGCCCCCATGACCGACCTGCCCCAGACCATGCGCGCGATCGAAATTTCCGAGCCCGGCGGGCCGGCGGTTCTGACGCCGACGACGCGGCCGGTTCCCGAGCCGATGTCTGGCGAGATCCTGATCCGCGTCGCGTTCGCAGGCGTGAACCGGCCGGACGCGATCCAGCGATCCGGGGGCTATCCTGCGCCTAAAGGCGCATCCGACCTGCCGGGGCTTGAGGCGTCGGGCGAGGTGGCCGCCGTGGGGCCGAATGTCGATCGCTGGAAAATCGGCGACAGCGTCTGCGCGCTACTGCCCGGGGGCGGCTATGCGGAGTACTCGACGACGCATCAGGATCACGCCTTGCCGATCCCGGACGGGCTGTCGATGGCTGAAGCCGCCGCCGTGCCTGAGACCGCCTTCACCGTCTGGTCGAACGTCTTTCAGCGCGGCGGCCTGCAAGCGAGCGAGGTATTTCTGGTCCATGGCGGATCGTCGGGCATCGGCACCACGGCGATCCAGTTGGCCAACGCTTTCGGCGCACGGGTCTTCACCACCGCCGGATCGGCGGAAAAATGCGCGGCGTGCGAGGAGTTTGGCGCCGAGAAGGCGATCAACTATCGGGAGGAGGATTTCGTCGCCGCCGTCAAAGAGGCGACAGCCGGCAAGGGCGCCAATCTGATCCTCGACATGGTGGGCGGGGATTATCTGCCCAGAAACTTCAAGGCCTGCGGGATGGATGGCCGCATCGTCTCCATCGGGTTTCTGCGCGGCCCCAAGGCCGAGATAAACTTCTCCGCGGCCATGGTGCGCCGGATCACCTGGACCGGCTCTACGCTGCGCCCGCAATCGGTGGAGGCCAAGGCGCAAATGGCGAAGGCTCTGGAGGCCAAGGTCTGGCCATTGATCGCGGCGGGGCGGGTGAAGCCGATCATGGATTCCGAGTTCGCGCTGGAAGATGCGGCAGGCGCACATGCGCGGATGGAAAGCAGCGCCCATATCGGCAAGATCGTGTTGAAGGTCGCCGATACATGACAGGGTTGCCCGCGCGAAATCCACTTTATTTGCGCGCCTGAAGCGCATATATAGCGGCCAGAGATTTTCCTCGAAACCGTTGGAAGCGCCGCCGCGCCCCGTTTCTCGGAGCGCCGGAAGAGTCGTATCCTTTTGGGAGAGACCGCAATGACCGAACTGCCGCTAATGCCCAAGGCCACCGCAGTCTGGCTGGTGGACAACACCACGCTGACCTTTCGCCAGATCGCCGAATTCACCGGCATGCATGAACTGGAGGTGTCGGGCATCGCCGATGGCGAAGTCGCGATCGGCATCAAGGGCATGGACCCGATCGGCAATCACCAGCTGACCCGCGAAGAAGTCGAACGCTGCGAGAAAGACCCGATCCAGCGCCTGAAGCTGATGAAGCGCGAGATCGCGCCCGAGCAGAAGCGCAAGGGGCCGCGCTATACGCCGCTGTCAAAGCGGCAGGAGCGTCCATCAGCCATCGCCTGGCTGGTGCGCTATCACCCAGAGCTTTCGGACGGGCAGATCATGAAGCTGGTCGGCACCACCAAGCCGACGATTCAGTCGATCCGCGACCGCACGCATTGGAACTCGGCCAATATTCGCCCGGTCGATCCGGTGGCGCTGGGCCTCTGCAAGCAGATCGATCTCGACGCCGCGGTGCAGAAGGCGGCGACGAAAAAGGCCAAGGAAGAAGGCGGCGTCATGTCTTCCGAGGAGCGGATGAGCCTGCTGTCGACGGACGAATCTCTGGCCGCCGACGACGCGCGCCCGATGAAGGATTTCGGTGGGCTGGAGAACTTCACCCTGACCGACGCGCCCGAGGGCCAAGGCGCCGCGCAGCCGGAAATCGACGCCGACTCGCTGTTCAACCTGCCGAAAGCCTCCGACGAGGACGAAGACGAAGACGAGGAGAAGCGCTGACGGCGCCGCGATCAGACCGCGGGCGTCGTCATCGGATCCAGCAGGCTGCGCCCGCCATCGAGCGAGATTATCTGACCGGTGATGAAGCTTGACGCGTCCGAGGCGAGATAGAGAGCGACATCGGCCGCCTCATTCGGCTCTCCAATCCGCCCCATGGGCGTCGCAGAGGTCAGCGCTTCGCGAAAATCGTCCTGCTCTTTGATTGCATCGCGGATGTTTCGGGTCATCACCCCGCCCAGCGCGATTCCGTTCACCCGTACGCCTTCCGGCGCGAGCGCCACGGCCATCGACCGGGTCAGCTGATCCAGCGCCGCGCAGGACACGGAGTAGGATAGAAGCTTCGGCGAAGTCCGGATCGCAGCGATCGAGCTGATATTGATGATCGAGCTGTTGCAGGGTTCATCCCGCTCCTTGGCGAGGGCGATCATTTTGCGCGCCGCCGCCTGGCTCAGCAGGAAGTTCGAAAAAAGGTTGGTCTCCAGAACCTTCTCTAAATCCTGGCGCTTCAAATCGAAGAAATCGCCCAATCCCTTGAATCGCGCGGCGTTGACGACGATGTCGATCCGGTCGTAGGTGGACAGAGTCGCAGCCAGCAGATTGTTGATGTCCAGCCGCTCGCAAACGTCGCAATGGAAGGTTTCCACCTTTCCGGGCCCGTCCGAGCCGACGACCTCCACCGCGGTCGCCAGATTGGATTCATCGGTGTCCGACAACATCACATTGACGCCGGACGCGGTAAGCCTTTTGGCGATCGCGCGGCCGATGCCGCCGCCCGCCCCGGTCAATATCGCCGTTCGTCCTTCAAGCCGATAGCCCATGGCGGTCTCCCTCCATCTTCCACTGGCGTCGTCGACCCCCATACGCCGGGGGCCGGACAATAAAAGGATTCTACAGCCCGCGCGAGAGGGAAAGACCAGCGACGTTCTCGCGCGTAGCCCGTTAGCTGGCCGTTTCGCTCATGTCTCCAGCTCTATGAGCAGGTCTTTCGCGTCGACCTGGCTGCCGATCGGGGCGTGGATGGCCTTGACGGCGCCTGCTTGTTCGGCGTGGATCGCGGTCTCCATCTTCATCGCCTCGATGGTCAGCAGCAGGTCGCCCGCGGCGATGCTTTGTCCCTCTTTCACCGCAACGGAGGCGATGAGGCCGGGCATCGGCGCCGGCACGTGGTTCGGATCGCCATCTGTCGCCTTCGGGCGGCGCTGCACCGTGGCGGCGACCTTGCGGTCGGGAACCCGGATATCGCGCGGCTGGCCGTTCAGCTCGTAAAAGACCTTGGCCTCGCCCTCTTCATTGGTCTCGCCCACCGTCAGCAGCCGGATCACCAGAATCTTGCCGGGCTCGATCTCGACCTGAACTTCCTCGCCCGGCTCCATACCGTAGAAGAATGTCGGCGTCGGCAGCACCCGCACCGGCCCGTAGTCGCGACGGCGGCCCATATAGTCCAGATAGACCTTGGGATACATCAGGTAGCCGCAGAGATCCTCGTCATCCACCTCGTGGCCTTCGAGTTCATCCGAAATAGAGGTCCGCACCGCCTCCAGATCCACTGGGGGCAGATGCGCCCCCGGCCGCTCGGTCGAACCGGCCTCTCCCTTCAGGATCTTCGCCTGCAGCGCTTTGGGAAAGCCGCCCGGAGGCTGACCGAGATCGCCCTTGAAGAGGCCGACCACGGATTCGGGGAAGGCGATCTCTTTCGTCGGATCCTCCACATCCTCTCGCGTCAGACCGCCGGCGACCATGGCCAGCGCCATGTCGCCCACCACTTTCGAGGATGGCGTGACCTTCACGATATCGCCGAACATCTGGTTGACGTCGGCATAGGTTTTGGCGACCTCATGCCATCGTTCAGAGAGACCGAGAGCGCGCGCCTGCTCCTTCAGGTTGGTGAACTGACCGCCCGGCATTTCGTGCAGATAGACCTCCGACGCGCCAGCCTTGAGATTGCTCTCAAACGCAGCGTACTGGACGCGCACCGCCTCCCAGTAATCCGAGAACTGGCGCACGACGGTCGCGTCAAGCCCGGTGTCGCGCTCGGTGCCTTTAAGCGCCTCGACCACCGAGCCGAGATTGGGCTGCGAGGTCAGGCCCGAGAAGGAGTCCATCGCCAGATCAACCACATCCGCGCCGGCCTCGGCCGCGGCGATCACGCTGGCGGCGGAGATGCCGCTGGTGTCATGGGTGTGAAAATGCAGCGGCAGGCCAGTCTCTTCCTTGATCGCCTTGACCAGCGCCCGAGCGGCGGCGGGCTTGACCAGCCCGGCCATGTCCTTGACCGCGATGATATGGGCGCCTGCGGCCTCCAGCTCTTTGGCCATCGAGACATAGTATTTCAGGTCGTATTTCTGGCGGTCCGGGTCGTTGATGTCGCCGGTGTAGCAAACCGTCGCCTCGCAGATCCGCCCGGACTCGTTCACCGCGTCCATGGCGACGCGCATGTTCTCGACCCAGTTCAGGCTGTCGAAGACCCGGAACACGTCTATGCCGGACTTGGCGGCCTGATCGACGAATTTGCGGACCACATTGTCGGGATAGTTGGTGTAGCCGACCCCGTTCGCGCCGCGCAGAAGCATTTGCAGCAGCACGTTCGGAACCTTGGCGCGCAGGTCGACCAGCCGCTTCCACGGGCATTCCTGCAGAAAACGATAAGCGACATCGAAGGTCGCCCCGCCCCAGCACTCCAGACTGAAGAGCTGCGGCAGATTGGCGGCGTAGGCGTCGGCCGCGCCCAGAATGTCGTAGCTACGCATACGCGTCGCCAGCAGCGACTGATGCCCGTCGCGCATGGTCGTATCGGTCACCAGCACCGGCTTTTGCGCCAGCAGCCAGTCGGAGACCGCCTTCGGCCCGTCCTGCTCAAGCAGCGTCTTGGTCCCCGGCGGCGGCGTATCGGCTAAAAGCGCCGGCGGTTTCGGGACCAGTGCATGGGCGGGCGGCTTCGGCCGGCCGGCGACCTCCGGATGCCCGTTGACGGAGATATCGCCAATATATTTGAGCAGCCGCGTAGCCCGATCCCGGCGCAGCTTGAAATCCATCAGTTCCGGATGGTTGTCGATGAACTTGGTCGAATAGCTGTTGTCCCGAAACGACGGATTGTCGATCACGTTCTCAAGAAAGGCGAGGTTGGTCGCGACGCCGCGGATGCGGAATTCGCGCAACGCGCGGTCCATACGGGCGATCGCCTCTTCCGGCGTCGGCGCCCAGGCGGTCACCTTTTCCAGCAGAGAATCGTAGTGGCGGGTGATGACCGCGCCTGAATAGGCGGTGCCGCCATCGAGGCGAATTCCAAAGCCCGTCGCGCCGCGATAGGCGGTGATCCGGCCGTAATCGGGGATGAAATTGTTCAGCGGATCCTCGGTCGTCACGCGGGCCTGCAGGGCGTGGCCGCGCAGCCGGACCTGATCCTGCGACGGCGTGCCGGTGGCCTCCGCGATGGTCGCGCCCTCGGCGATGCGGATCTGCGCCTTGACGATGTCGATCCCGGTCACCTCCTCGGTCACCGTGTGTTCGACTTGCACGCGCGGGTTCACCTCGATGAAGTAGAATTCCTCCGAATTCATATCCATCAGGAACTCGACCGTCCCCGCGCATTCGTAATTGGCGTGGCGAGTGATCTTGAGCCCCAGCTCGCAGAGCTTCGCGCGCTGGTCATCCGAAAGGTACGGCGCCGGCGCGCGCTCCACGACTTTCTGATTGCGACGCTGGACTGAGCAATCGCGCTCATAGAGGTGGTAAAGGCCGCCGTGCTTGTCGCCGAGGATCTGAACCTCCACATGGCGCGCGCGCTGCACCAGTTTCTCCAGATAGACCTCGCCGTTGCCGAAGGCGGCCTCGGCCTCGCGCCGGCCGGAAAGAACTTTCTCCTCCAGCTCATCCGGCCCCATGATCGGCCGCATGCCGCGACCGCCGCCGCCCCAGCTGGCCTTCAGCATCACCGGATAGCCGACCGCTTCGGCCATTTTGGCGATCTCGCCCATATCTTCGGGCAGAACCTCGGTGGCCGGAACCACCGGAACGCCGGCCGCGATTGCGGCGTTCCGGGCGGAGACCTTGTCGCCGAGCATCCGCATCGTATCCGGCCTTGGCCCGATGAATGTGATGCCATTCGCGGCGCAGGCTTCCGCCAGACCCGGATTTTCGCTCAGAAACCCATAACCTGGGTGGATCGCGTCCGCCCCGGATTGCCGGGCGACGCGGATCACCTCATCGATGGAGAGATACGCCTCGATCGGCCCCAGCCCCTCGCCGACCTTATAGGCTTCGTCCGATTTGAACCGGTGCAGCGCCAGCTTGTCCTCTTCAGCGAAAATCGCGACGGTCTGCTTGCCAAGTTCGTTAGCGGCGCGCAGCACCCGGATCGCAATCTCGGAGCGGTTCGCAACGAGGATTTTCTTGAATTCGGTCATGAGAGGGTTCCTGAGGCGTCTGTGATTTCAAACCGGCACGCGGTCTGCGCTGTTTCTAGACAAATTGGCCGCGCGCCAACATACCCTTCGGGAGGGGAAATTCGCGTAAACCCCAGAATCTGAGGGAATCTCAGCCGCCGATCACAAAGACATGCAGCGCAACCGGCCCGTGGGCGCCGAGTTGCAGCTTCTGTCCGATATCGGCGGATCGGCTGGGCCCGGTCACCATGTTGACGGTGCGCGGGTCGAGAACTCGCTCTCGCCAGGCGGACCACATCTCCTCAAACCCGCCTTTCAGGTCGCTCGCTTTCAGAGCCACGAAATGCGTCTCGGCCAGAAAGGTCAGGGTCACCGGGTTTTCCAGGCCGCTGGCCAGGATCAGCGTGCCGGTCTCAGCCACGGCGAACTGGGCGAGGGACAGCGCCGTCGGCTCCTCGATCCGACCGGGGCCGTTCGAGACCTCCAGCCCGGCCCAGTCGAGCTTGCTGAATGCAGGCTCATCCCCCATCCGTACCGCGGCGGGCAGGTTCCTGTCTCGCAATTCCACGGCGAGGGCGGCGGGCAGCGCGTCCAGGCTTTCGACCTCCGAGGTCGTCGCTTCGACGGCGGTGATCTTCGCGATGAATTGGTCAATCGCGGCCCGCCCCTCGGCTCGCGCGATGGCGGGAATCGGCGCGCGCTGGACAGGATTGGCGATGCGATCCGCCGCGGCGGCGGAGTCGCGCAAAGGGGCGCCGTCCTGAGATCGACGGATTCGGGCGAGGATGGAGTCGCGCGCGGTCATTTGTTCGCCTCCGTCTTTTTCGACCAAAGGTCAACAAAAGTTCCCCCTTCTGGCGCGGGCAAGTCGCGATGGCTCGTCCAGCCAGAGGCGAGTGGAACCGACGCCATCCTGCCCTTTTTTCCGGCCAGAGCGCGCAAAGCGCCTGCGCCGATCCGCGAGACCAGGCGGTAGAGCCTGGGCCGCGAGGCGAAGAAGGCCCAGAGTCCCAAGCCGCCCCGTACGGACTTGGGACTGAGATGCTTTTCAAACTCTCGTTCGCGCCAGTGCCGCATCAATTTCGGTAGTGGAATGCGCATGGGGCAAACCGCCTCGCAGCGGCCGCAGAAGGTGGACGCGTTGGGCAACTGCCCGCCTTCCTCCACCCCGATCAGCGAGGGCGTCAGCACAGCGCCCATCGGGCCGGGATAGACCCAGCCATAGGCGTGCCCGCCGACCGACTGGAACACCGGGCAATGGTTCATGCAGGCGGCGCAGCGAATGCAGCGAAGCATATCCTGAAACTCGCCGCCCAGCATTTCGGTGCGGCCATTGTCCAGAAGGACGACATGGTATTCTTCCGGCCCGTCCGGGTCGTCTGCACGCCGCGGCCCGGATGAAAACGTGGTGTAGGAGGTCATCGCCTGCCCGGTGGCGGAGCGGCCGAGAAGCCGCAGGATCGTGGTGGCGTCCTCCAGAGTTGGCGCGATCTTTTCTATGCTGGCCAAAACGATATGCACTTTGGGCAAGGACTGGCTGAGATCGCCGTTGCCCTCATTGGTCACGATCACCGATTGGCCGGTCTCTGCGACCAGAATATTCGCGCCGGTGATGCCGACCTCCGCCTGGAAATACTTTTCGCGCAGCACAGACCGGGCTTCCGCCAGCATCGCCGCGTGATCCAGTCGCCGGTCAGGGTCGAATTGCGGGTGCCGTTCGCGGAAAAGCTCATCCACTTCCGGCACTGTCACATGCACCGCCGGGGCGACGATGTGGCTGGGCGTCTCTCCACGCAGCTGGATGATGTACTCGCCGAGATCGGTCTCGACCGCCTTGACGCCGCTCTCCTCCAGATAATCGTTGATCCCAATTTCCTCCGAGATCATCGACTTGCCCTTGTTCACGGTCTTCGCGCCCACCCGGCGGCAGATATCGAGCACGATTTTCTGCGCGTCCTCCGCGGTTTCCGCCCAATGCACATGACCGCCGGCCTCGGTCACCTTGCTCTCATATTGCTCCAGATAGAGGTCGAGATTGGCCAGCGTATGGTTCTTCAGATCGCGACCCGCATCGCGGATGTCTTCGAATTCCGGCAGGGCCGCGCGCGCCTTGGCCCGCTTGCCGACAAAGCCGGCGCGCGTTGAGACGAGCGCGTGCTGGAGGGTTTCATTCGCCAGCGCGTCGCGCGCGTTGGACTTGAATTCGCGAGTGGTGGGGGCGTGGGCGGTCATGACCTGCCCTCGCCGATTGCAGGCGCGTCCGTCATGCCCGCCAGCACCTCGACCACGTGGCGGGCTTTGACCGGTTTGCCCTCGCGAGAAAGCTTGCCAGACATGTTCATCAGGCACCCCAGATCGCCCGCAAGGATGGTGTCGGCGCCTGTGGCCGAGATACTCGCGATCTTGTCGCCGACCATCTTGTTGGAGATGTCCGGGAACTTGACGCAGAATGTGCCGCCGAAGCCGCAGCACACCTCGGAGTCCTCCATCTCGGCCAGTTCAAGCCCGTTCACGGAGCTAAGGAGTTTGCGCGGCTGTTCCTTGACGCCGAGAGAGCGAAGGCCGGAGCAACTGTCGTGATAGGTGACCTTGCCATCATGCGAGGCGGCGATTGCATCCACGAGCATCACATCCGTCAGGAAGCTGACGATCTCATGCGTCCTGCCGGCCAGCGCGGTCGCGCGATCCTCCCACCCGGCGACTCCCTTGAAGATCGCGGGGTAGTCCTTGGCGATGGTCGCGGCGCAGGATCCGGACGGCGCCACCACGTAGTCAAACCCCTCCAGAGCTTCGACGGTCTTCTTCGCCACCTCCTGCGCGCCTTTTCGGTCGCCCGAGTTCCAGGCGGGCTGGCCGCAGCAGGTTTGACCGCGCGGAACCTCGACCACGCAACCGGCGTCCTCAAGCAGTTTCGCCGTGGCGAAACCGACGGTCGGGCGGAACATGTCCACCAGGCAGGTCGCGAACAACGCGACTCGCGGCGCATCGGGCTTGAATCGATGGGGCGTCTCGGCCGACATGGTCTGATTCCTTTAATTGGTAAAGTTTATATACCACTGAGGCGACGATGGCGCAACTCCCCGAGATTGGCGCGTTACGGCCCGTCGCGAAATCGGCTTGGCGCCGCGACGGGATGGGCGTATAGAGCGCGCTTCGCGGCGCTTACACCCCTGGAGGATCGCCGCATAAATGCGAAATTAGGAGACAGCCATGGCTGACCTGCCGGTTATTGAAGCCAAGGCGCGTGAGGGAGTGGGCAAGGGGGCCGCCCGCGCTACGCGTCGAGAAGGACTTGTGCCTGCCGTGATTTACGGTGGCAATGACGACCCCCAACCGATCGGAATCAAGCAGAACGTGCTGCTTAAGGCCCTGAATAAGGGCAAGTTCCTGTCGACCCTGATCAACGTCAAGGTTGATGGTCAGGACAATCGCGTGATTTGCCGCGACGTACAGCGCGACGTCGTCAAGGATATGCCAATCCACGCTGACTTCCTGCGCCTGACCGAGCGTTCCCGGATCAAGATCTTCATCCCCGTTGAATTCATCAACGAAGAGGATTCTCCGGGCCTGAAGCGCGGCGGCGTTTTGAATATCGTCCGCCACGAGATCGAGATGGACGTGCGCGCCGGAAACATCCCGGAGAAGCTTGTCGTCGATCTTGGGCCGCTGGATATCGGCGACGTGTCCCATATCTCGGATGTGGCGCTGCCCGACGGCGCCGAACTGGTGATCTCGGATCGCGACTTCGCGGTCGCCACCATCGCCGCGCCTTCCGCGTTGCAGTCTGAGGACGAAGAAGACGAGGACGGCGAGGCCGTTGAGGGCGAGGTCGAAGCTGAGGGCGAGGACGACGCCGAGGAGTAATTCCGGCCGATCCATGCTAGATTTGCGCGCCGTCCGAGAATTCGGGCGGCGCGTTTCGTTTCAGGGCAACTTTACGGGCAAAGGGCGAGACCCATGCTGATCATCGCAGGTCTGGGCAATCCCGGCGGCAAGTATGCGAAGAACCGGCACAATGTCGGCTTCATGGCCGTCGACGCCATCGCCGGGTCGCATGGGTTTTCCCCATGGAGATCGAAATTCCAGGCCGAAGTGTCGGATGGTCGCCTCGGAACCGAGAAGGCCCTACTGATCAAACCGCAGACCTTCATGAACTTGTCCGGCCAAGCGATCGGGGAGGCGATGCGGTTCTACAAACTGACGCCTGAAGACGTGATCGTGCTCTATGATGAGCTTGATCTCGCGCCCGGCAAGGTTCGCGTCAGGACCGGCGGCGGCCATGCGGGACATAACGGCATCCGGTCCATGATCCAGCATGTCGGGCCGGATTTCACCCGCGTGCGGCTGGGGATCGGCCATCCGGGCGACAAGCGGCTTGTCACCAACCATGTGCTCGGCGATTTCGCCAAGTCGGATCAGGGCTGGCTGGACGATCTGTTGCGCGGGATCGCGGACGGCGCGCCGAAGCTCGCGGCCGGGGACAATTCCGGTTTCATGAATGCGGTGGCGCTGCGAGTAAAACCGCCCGCGCCAAAGACGCCTGTGAAGAAGAAAACGGACAATCAGAGCGCGCCGAAAGCCGCCGATCCGGTGGAAGATGCAGAGGAGGAGACCTCCTCTCCTTTCGGCACGCTGAAGTCCCTGTTCACCAGCCGATGATCCAAATCCTCGGCCAGCGGACGTATTCCGACCGGTGCTGAACCCACCCGACGAGCCTGCTTACACTCGCATGTTTACCTTGCGCCTTCGCCATTCAGTAAACTCAGCAGTTTATTTTCTGGATCCATTTCTGTAGAATTCCTTCAAAATAACTAAATGTTGGGGCTGCAGGCATGACGAACACAAAGAATGAGCAGATCCTTGCGGCGTCGATTGACGAGTTCACCGAGGCGGGGTTTGAGGACGCCCGGATGGATTCCGTTGCGGCGCGGGCGAAAGTCTCAAAACGCACGGTCTACAAATATTTCGAGGGGAAAGAGGCGCTTTTCCGCGCGATTGTAGACCAGCGGGTTTCCAATTTTCACACCGGCCCGGATATCCGCTTCGACGCCGCGCGCCCGATCCGGCAGCAGCTGTGGACGCTGGCCGCGACGGAAGGGAAACTCTTCGTTTCCAGCGACTTCATGAATCTCTTGCGCCTTGTTGCGAGAGAAGCGGACCGCTTTCCTGGGCTGGCGGCCGATTTGAGCGCGCGAATCGATAAACGCGCCGCTTTCCGCCGGTTCTTCGCCGAGGCGATTGATGCTGGTGCGCTGAAAGCAAGAGACCCTGCTCTGGTGGCCGATCAGTTTCTTGGCCTGCTGAAGGCCGACGCGTTCTGGCCAAAACTGCACACGGGCGGCGAAATCGACGAAGCCTCGATGCGGGCGATCATCACTGGCGCCGTCGATCTGATCATCACCGGATACAAGGCGGACTGACGCGCCTGCCGTTTGACTTCGCGCCCGTCGCGCGCCATACGCGCGCGCATTGATGGATGCGAGGGTCTCCCATGGGCTTTAAATGCGGTATCGTCGGGCTGCCGAATGTCGGCAAATCGACGCTTTTCAACGCGCTGACGCGGACGGCCGCCGCGCAGGCGGCGAATTTTCCGTTCTGCACCATCGAGCCTAATGTCGGCGAAGTGAACGTGCCGGACACGCGGCTGGAGAAACTGGCGACGATCGCGAAATCCAAAGAGATCATCCCGACACGCCTGACATTCGTCGACATCGCCGGACTGGTGAAGGGCGCCTCTAAGGGCGAAGGGCTGGGCAACCAGTTCCTCGCCAATATCCGCGAGGTCGACGCCATCGCGCATGTGCTGCGCTGCTTCGAGGATAACGACGTCACCCATGTTGAGGGGCGGGTCGACCCGGTCGCGGACGCCGAGACCATCGAAACGGAGCTAATGCTGGCCGATCTGGAGTCGATCGAGCGACGACTTCAGAACCTCGTCCGCAAGATCAAGGGCGGAGACAAAGAAGCAAAAAACCAGGCGCGATTGTTGGACCTCGCGAAGACGGCGCTGGAAAACGGCCGCCCCGCCCGCACGGTCGAGATCGCAGCCGAGGATGAGCGCGACTGGGGCATACTGCAACTGCTGACCGCCAAGCCGGTGCTCTATGTGTGCAATGTGGATGAGGACTCCGCCGCCGAGGGCAACGCGCATTCGATGAAAGTGGCCGAAATGGCGGAGAAAGAGGGCGCGGCCTCCGTGGTGATCTCCGCCGCGATTGAGGAAGAAATCGCCCAGCTGGACGATGATGAGCGTGACGCGTTCCTCGAGGATCTGGGTCTGCACGAAGCCGGACTCGACCGGCTGATCGGCGCAGGATACGGCCTGCTGGGCCTGCTGACCTATTTCACCGTCGGGCCGAAGGAGACGCGCGCCTGGACCGTCGAGCAGGGCGCCACCGCGCCCAAGGCGGCAGGCGTGATCCATGGCGATTTCGAGCGCGGCTTCATCCGGGCCGAGACCATCGCCTTTGGCGATTTCGTCTCGCTGGGCGGAGAAAACGCCGCCAAGGACGCGGGCAAAATGCGGGCCGAGGGCAAAGGCTATATCGTCAAGGACGGCGACGTGCTGCATTTCCTGTTTAGTGGGTGAGGGTGTAACGCGTTCCATATCAGACTGCCCCTCGGCGCCGGTTTCTCCCACGCCGTCGCCTATCTGCGGTTTGATCGCCTTCACGAAGCTGTGGTCGCGGCGCGCTCGCTCGACCCTGGTCCTATCCTGTATAAGATGACTGTCCGCGCCAGATTCTCGCCCTTGAGCGTGTTCAGGTTAACGATCGGCCAAAACGGCGCTCGCGCCTGACTGGCAAGGCAGGAGAGATCGAGATGCTCCAGAACCAGTTGACACGCCGCTCCCTTTTGATCACAGGCGCCGCAACCGGAGCCCTGTTCGCGACGGGCGCCTCTGGCCTTCTCTCGCCGACCCGCGCGCAGGGCTTTGCGCCGACACGCACGATGCGGGGCGGATCCAACAACTATCTGCCCGGCGCGCCAATCGTTGAGCGCATTGGCAGCGGGGGGTTCTGGATGACCGGCACGGTGCGACGCGCAGGCGACGGCGCTCCGCTCGAAGGTGTGCGCATCCAGATCTGGGCGCACACGACCGAGGGGCATGAGCGCGACCCGCACAGCCACGGCGCCACGCTGACGGATGCGGACGGCGCCTTTCGGCTGGAAATGCCGCAGATCGTCCCCGCCTTCGGCCAGCCGCATGGCCATCTCGCCTATGACGGCGAACACGACGACAACGATTTCGAGACCGTCTTCCTGCGCCCTGTGATGCCAAGCGCGCGCGACGCCAGCCTCAACGCGAACTTCGTGCTTCAACCGGCCTGATCGACGTGGTTCGGGTCCAGGCGATCCTGATCTGGGCCGTGCTCGGGATCGCGACCTCACTGCCGCTCGTCATCGCCGCAAACAGCCCGCTGCTCGCATGGCGCGAACCGATCTACATCACCGCGGGATTCGCGGGGGTGGTGGCAATGACGCTGCTACTCATTCAGCCTTTGCTGGCGGGGGGATATCTGCCGGGTTTGCCGATGCGGCGCGGTCGGCGCGTGCATCGCTGGGTCGGAGCGCTGCTGGTCACAGCGGTCGTGGTCCATGTCGCCGGGCTGTGGCTGACCAGCCCACCAGACGTGATCGACGCGCTTCTCTTCGCGTCACCCACGCCGTTCTCCGCCTGGGGGGTCATCGCCATGTGGGCGCTCTTCGCAACGGCTCTTCTGGCCGCGCTTCGCTGGCGGCGACGCATCAGGCCAATTTTCTGGCGTCTAGGGCACTCGGCGCTCGCGATGCTGATCGTATCAGGAAGCGTGGTTCACGCGGTACTGATCGAGGGGACAATGGGAACGTTCTCAAAATTCGCGCTTTGCGCGCTGGCCTTTGCCGCGACCGTAAAGGCCCTGGTCGATCTGCGCGCCTGGACGATTTTGAAGCGACCGAGGGTATGAGGATCACCACTCCGTGCGCGGCCGTTCAATCTATCCGCCCTGTCTCGCGCCGCCGAAACGGACGCCTTCCGCCCACCGCTCCCACGCCTTGGCGCGCAAAAAGCGATAGACCGCCGCCGGCCGTCCGCCGCCTGAGCGTGATACCGCGCCAGTAGGTTCGATCAGGCCGGATTTTTCCACCATCCGACGGAAATTCTGCTTGTGCAGCGGTACGCCGGAAAGCGCCTCAGCCGCGCGCTGAAGCTCAAACAGCGTGAACATCTCGGGCATCAACTCGAACAGGACCGGCCTGTACTTGAGCTTGCTGCGCAGCCTCCCGATGCCGGTGGCCAGAATGCGCCGGTGATCCAGCGGCGCGGGCTCTCCAAACCGGGGCAGGTCGGCCGAGGGCGCGTCGCCCTGATCGATCCATTTTTCCGGGATAAGGCGCGCCGAGTACAGGAGCTCATAGCGCTCCAGCGTCATCTCCTCACGCCAAGGCGCGTCGTCCGAGCCGAAGCAGATCGCGATGCGCTCGGCCCGCGCTGCGGCCTCGGCGCCGCCGGCGGACTCGGCCCAATCGCTCAGGCGCGGCCGGATCGCGCCCTCGATCATCGGGTGGGCGCCTTGCCGGCGATCTTCCCACGGGAAAAACGCGGTCCAGGGTGTCCAG
Source organism: Paracoccaceae bacterium (assembly GCA_963669315.1). Taxonomy (GTDB): domain Bacteria; phylum Pseudomonadota; class Alphaproteobacteria; order Rhodobacterales; family Rhodobacteraceae; genus SZUA-547. The sequence continues at coordinate 2,168,973 of OY770021.1, forward strand.
GCCAAGCCTTTTGCGTCGTCATCGATACGGCTGAGCGCCAGATAGCCGATAGACACGACGTGACGTGAACCGGGTTCCTGCGCCGATCGGCGCGCGCTGTCGCCGAATGTGTAGAGCTGCTCCACATGGCCGAGGCGCAGACCCGTCGCCTCTCTCACCCAGTCACGCAGCGCAAGCTCCAGAGTGCTGTGATTGTCCGGGTCAAAAGCCACTGTGGGCAAATCCGGTCCGGCGGATCCGCGAGGCGTCAGAACCACCGGGCGGGCACCCTCCTTCGCTTCCTCCAAAGCCACGATCACGGCGGAAAGATCGACGCGCACGACCCTACCCCTTCCGCGCTTTCGACAGCATCTCGAATCGCGCGATATAGGCGGTCTTCACCTTGCTGGGCGGCTGTGGCTCAATCCGGATCTCATGCGCGCCCTTGAACCGCGGACGGGTGAAGAACTTTGCGGCTTCCTTTTCCTCGAACCCGGCCAACTGTATTGCTTCGAAAAAGGCTGAGGCACGGTCAGCGCGCTTGATCGCCTTCTCCACCTCCTTCCTCGGATGCGGGCGCAAGCCAAATCGCAAATGCACGGCGACCATCAGGCGATCTTCGAAGTCCCTGTAGTCAAGCCCGAGCGCGGCCTTGAACGGGCTGATCATGTCGCCGATCACGTACTCGGGCGCGTCGTGCAGCAGGGCCTGAAGCCGCTCCTCCGCCGTCGCGGCCGGGCGGATTGTCCTGAAGATGCGCTCCACCAGCAGCGAGTGTTCGGCGACGGAATAGGCCCATTCACCGCAGGTCTGCCCGTTCCACCGCGCCACGCGAGCGAGACCGTGGGCGATATCCTCCACCTCCACATCCAGCGGCGACGGATTCAACAGATCTAGTCGGCGCCCTGAGAGCATTCTTTGCCAGGCGCGGGGCGGTGGCGGCATGGACGAAACCTTTGGTTGCAGGCGACGCCATTTGGATAGCGGTTGGGCGACAGGATGGAAAGCCGGGGCGCAAAGTTCACGAAAAGAAGAGGCGCATTCTGAAGGCGGAAGGGGTTAAGTTAGCTCAAAATCAAGAACGGGGAGCGAGACGCGCATGCACTTGGAGGACCTTTTTAACCGCCAGAACATTCTCGACCTCAGCTTTCATAATTTTCGCAACGCCATCACCGCGGCCTATTTCGCGAATTCCGAGCTGGAGATTCTGCGCATTAATGAGAATTTCCGCCGGTTCTTCCCCGTCCTCGGCAACGTTACCAACGCCTATTTCCCGGACGTGCTTGAACAACTTGGCGTGCCGCAGGCGCAGATCGAGGAATTCGAGAGCGAGCTTTCAATAAAGGGCTCTGTGCTGATCCCTCATATCGAGATCACCGTTGACGGAGAAGAAAGGGTCTACTCGCTGCTTTCAACGCGCACCAAGGATGAAAGCTTCTCCTACCTCAACGGCGTACAGGGCCAGTTCGTCGATCGCACCGAGCAATGGAAGCTGCGCAAGGAGCGCGAAGAACTTCTGGAGCAGAAGCTGCGCGATCGGGAGATCATCGAAGAGAAAAGCCGCCAGCTGGAGAAGCTGGCGACCCGGCTGGCCAAATACCTCTCGCCGCAGGTCTATGAGAGCATTTTTTCCGGACGGCAGGATACGGCCGCGCCGACCTCTCGAAAGAACCTGACCGTATTTTTCTCGGACATCGTGCAGTTCGCGGACCTTTCGGACACTTTGGAGCCGGAACGGCTGTCGACGGTGATCAATTCCTATCTCTCGGAAATGTCGGCGATCGCGATCGATTGCGGCGGCACGATCGACAAGTTCATCGGCGACGCGATCCTGATCTTTTTCGGAGATCCGGAAACGCAGGGTGAGCAGGAGGACGCACTCAGATGCGTCGAAATGGCGATCCGCATGCGCAATCGGATCGCGGAAATGCAGAACTACTGGATCAAGCACGGCGTCTCAAAAGGCGTGCAGGTGCGCATGGGGATCACCACCGGGTACTGCACGGTCGGGAACTTCGGGTCCGAACAGCGCCTTGAATACACGGTCCTTGGCAGCCCAGTGAACCTGGCGGCGCGTCTGCAGTCGGCCGCCCAGCCGGGTGAAGTTCTGGTCACGGAGGCGACCTATAATCTGGTGCGGGGAGAGGTGGATGGCGAGCACAACCTCTCCTTCTCACCCAAGGGGTTCTCGCGGCCGGTCGAGGTCTTCAAGATCAGTGATTTCAAATCTGAATCGCATCGGGAAAACCGCCAGCGGCTGTCGCGGGTCGGCGATCATGTAGAAGTGAACGTCATCAACAGCTCGAACATCCGGGCTGCGATCACCGAGCTGCGGCGCATTCAGGAGGAGTTTGAACAGCAGCTCGCCGCTGAGTAGAGAGCCGGCTGCCTGGACCTGTGGTAAAGAGCGCAGAAACAAGGAGAGTCGCATGGCCAAGGCCATTCATTCCATGATCCGCGTGCTGGACGAAGCGCGTTCGATCGCGTTCTACAAACAGGCCTTCGGGCTGGACGTCGCCGACCGGTTCGACTTCGACGATTTCACGCTCATCTATCTCAGGAACGATGCGGCGGACTTCGAGCTGGAGCTGACGGTGAACAAGGCGCAGACGGAGCCCTATGACCTTGGCTCCGGCTATGGCCACATCGCCTTCGCGGTCGATGATCTGGACGCCGAGCATGCGCGCTTCACCGCCGCGGGCCTCAATCCGCGCGACATCGTGGCGTTCAATCGGGACGGCGCCCTGATGGCGCGGTTCTTTTTCGTCGCCGATCCGGACGGCTACCAGATCGAGCTGCTGCAGAAACATGGCCGATACCAATAGGGAGAGATAAAATGGCGATCCTTCTGAAGATCCGCTGGAACATTAAAGACGGCGAGGAAACCGCTTTTCGCGAGAACCAGAAAGCGCTGTGCGACGTGATGAGCGCCGATCATCCCGGCGTGATCTGCTACCACGCAGACTACCCGGAACCGAATGTCAGCGAATGGACCGAGATCTACGCGAACAACGACGCCTTCAAGGCGCATCTGGCGAATGAGAAGGGTCAGGGGCCGCTGGGCGCAGTGGTCGGCGCCTGCGATTCCATCGTCTGTCGCTGCTGGGGCGATCCGGATGACGGGTCCAAGGAAATACTGGCTGGATTCGGAGCGACCTACCACGGCACTGGCGACGGCGCGTTCATTCTGCACGCCAATGCGGACAAGGACTCGCCAGTCTGACGGGGAGCAGAAAACTGTTAGGGTTCCGTTGGAACAATTCTATACCCGACGGAGCCCGCATATATGAACATTCCCGCCGCCACGCCGCGCCTCGCCGTACTGATCGACGCGGATAACGCCAGCGCGAAAATCGCCGACGCTTTGTTCGACGAGATCGCAAAAATCGGCGAGGCGAGCGTGCGCCGGATCTATGGCGATTTTTCAGGGTCACGCCTGAAAGCCTGGGCGGAAATTTTGCACAAGCACGCCATTCTGGCGCATCAGAACTTCGCCCACACGACAGGCAAGAACGCCTCCGACATCGCGCTGGTGATCGACTCGATGGACCTGCTGCATGGTGGGCGTATGGACGGTTTCTGTCTGGTGTCGTCCGACAGCGATTTCACCCGATTGGCGTCTCGCATTCGCGAACAGGGCGTCGATGTGTACGGCTTCGGTGAGCAAAAAACGCCCGAGAGTTTCCGCCAAGCGTGTCGGAGGTTTATCTACACGGAGAATTTGCAAGGAGGCGCGCCAGATAACGGAGAGGCGGCGCCGAAGATCAAAGAACAACAGCCTCCGACGAAAGCGATTCCCCTGTTTCGAAAGGCGGTCGCGCAGATGGAAGACGATGACGGTTGGGTGCACCTAAGCCCGGTAGGGTCTGTACTCAACAAAATGGCCCCCGACTTCGACCCGCGCACCTACGGTTGCAAGAAGTTGAGCGACCTCGTCAAAAAGACCGGTGCGTTTGAGGTCAAGAAAGCCAAGAACGGCGGAATGGTCATCCGGCTAAAATCGCAACCGAAGTCTAAAGCGAAGAGCGCGAAGGAATAGAGGGGGTCGGCGGTGACGATGCCGAACCGGGCCTGCGTGATTGAGATGGTGGTGCGCCCGCAGCGCTCGCCCTATCGGTAAGCGCCTAGCCTTTGTACCCGCCCAGTTCGCAGATTACCGCCCATTCCTTGGCCGTGACGGGCTGCACTGACAACCGCGTATTATTGACCAGCACCATGTCGGCCAGGCGAGGGTCGACCTTGGCCATGGCCAGCGTCACCGGCGTCGGAAACGGCGCGACGGCGGTGACGTCGACGCATTCCCAGCGCGGATCGTCGGTGGTCGAATCCGGATGAATCTCGGTCGAGACCTCGACCACGCCCATCACCCGCTTCTCATTCACCGAGTGATAGAAAAAGCCGAGATCGCCCCGCTTCATCTCCCGCATGTTGTTGCGAGCCTGATAGTTGCGGATGCCATCCCATTCCTCGCCGGCGTCGCCCTTGGCGACCTGATCGTCCCAGCTCCATGTGTTCGGCTCGGACTTGAACAGCCAATAGGCCATCGCGGGTCTCCCTATCCTACGGTCTGCTTCCACCGGCGTATCGTTACGCTGTCGAACAGCTCCGCTTTGGCGTAGGGATCGTTCGCGGCCCAGGCCTCGGCGGCGGCGCGGTCGGCGACATCGATCACCGAAAGGCTTCCAGCCATATCGCCCGCATCGTCCAGGAACGGCCCTCCGATCACAACGCCGGTCTCGGTCGCGTAGGCGAGATGGGCCTCTCGATTTGCCTTGCGGACTTCCAGATGGCCCGGCTTGTCGTTGCAGATCACGGTGAACAGCATTTGGTTTCCTTCTCAAGTTTCCCGTTTCAGGGGCCGCGCCAGCAAGGTCGCGACCGCCCCGTCGATATCGCAACGCCCGGCCACAAGATCGGCGACGACGGCGCAGATCGGCGCGTCGACGCCCAGCTTTTCGGCCAGAGCCACGGCGACCCCTGCAGTCGCAGCGCCTTCATAGGTGCGGCCATCTGCAGCGATCTCATCCGGCGTCTTTCCGCGCCCCAGCGCCAGACCATAGGCGAAGTTGCGTGATTTCTCCGAGTTACAAGTCAGCGCGAGATCGCCGATGCCCGATAGTCCGCTTAATGTCTCCGGCCGGGCGCCCATCGCGGTGGCGATGCGCGTGGCCTCGGCGAAGCCGCGGGTCATCAGAGCCGCGCGCGCGGATTCGCCAAGACCTCGGCCCATTGTCGCGCCGCAGGCGATGGCGATGACGTTCTTGAGGGCGCCGCCCATCTCTGCGCCGGCTACGTCGTCGGTCAGGTAAAGCCGCAGCGTCGGCGCCGCCAACCGGGCCTGAATCGCTTCGTCCAGTTCAAGATCGGCGCAGGCCAACGTCAGGGCCGTCGGCAGGCCGCGAGAGATCTCGGTGGCGAAACTCGGGCCGGTCAGCACAGCGGCGGGACGGCCGGGCGAGACCTCGGCGGCGATCTCGGACTGTCGGTCCAGCGTGCCCTTCTCCAACCCTTTGGCGCAAAGGACCAGTGGGGCGTCCGACGGTATCGAAGCGTCCAGATCGGTCAACACTGTTCTGGTCGTTTGCGCGGGAACCGCAATCAATGCGACGGATGCTCGGGCGAGCGCAGCCCGATCGGCCGTGGGCGTCACCAGATCCGGCAGGATCGCACCGCCTTTCTCCGCCTTGCGAGTCTCCGCCATCCGCGCGGCCGCATCGGCGTCGCGACCCAACAGAACGACATTCTTCCCGCCCCCGGCGATGGCGACGGCCAGCGCGGACCCGAAGGCGCCCGCCCCGATTATCGCAACCGGGCCGTCCCTGAGCGATCCATTCATGCCTTCGCTCCCTTCTTGCCAGAGCCAAGCATGGGCGCGGCGACAGGATCAAGCGGCCAGCGCGGCCGGGCCTTCAGGTCCATGCCGTCGTGTTCGCCGCGCGCAAAACGCTCCAGCCCCGCCCAGGCGATCATCGCCGCATTGTCGGTGCAAAGCTTCATCGGCGGCGCGGTGAAGCGAAATCCCTCCGCCGTCGCGGCCGCATCCAGCGACGCGCGAATCGCGTTGTTCGCCGCGACGCCGCCCGCGACCGCCAGAACCGGATCGGCGAGCCCGGGTCGCGCCTCACGAAACGCCGCCATGGCTCGGCTGGTCTTTTCAGCCAGCACATCCGCCGCCGCGGCCTGAAATCCGGCGCAAAGATCGGCGCGGTCCGTTTCTGTCAGGCCGTCTTTCTCCCCGACGATCACATCGCGCGCTCGGCGCAGCGCGGTCTTGAGGCCAGAGAAGGACATATCGCAGCCCGGCCGGTCCAGCAGCGGCCGGGGAAAGGCGAATCGGGCCGGGTCGCCCGCAGCCGCTTCGCGCTCGACCTCCGGCCCGCCGGGATAGCCCAGCCCGAGCAACTTGGCGGTCTTGTCGAACGCCTCGCCCGGCGCGTCGTCGATGGTGCCGCCCATGCGCGTATACGCGCCCAGCCCGTCCACCGCGATGATTTGGCAATGCCCGCCGGAGACAAGAAGCAACAAATACGGATACGCGATTCCATCCGCGAGGCGGGGGGTCAGCGCGTGCCCCTCAAGGTGATTGACGCCGATCAGCGGCAGGCCCGCGCCCGCCGAGATCCCCTTGGCGCACATCACGCCAGACAGGACGCCGCCGATCAGCCCAGGCCCGGCGGTGACTGCAATGGCGTCGATATCGGAAAGAGCCGCCCCGGCGTCCTTCAACGCCGCCTCGACGCAGTAATCTAGCCTCTCGGCATGGGCGCGCGCGGCGATCTCGGGCACTACACCGCCAAAATCGGCATGCAGTCCGTCCTGCCCCCAAACCACTGAAGAGAGGATGTCGCCGGGCGCCTGCGGGGTGCCGTCCTCGCCGATCTGGGCGCGCACGACCGCTGCGGCAGTGTCGTCGCAACTCGACTCGACGCCAAGAACGGTCAAGGACCGGGACTGCAATGGGCCGTTCATCCGCTGCTCGCCTCGCTTCGCATTGCGCCTTTCGCCCCTGCGCCGTATCTCTCTATCCGCACGCAATTCGGAGTTAGCACCCGCCACATGACGACGCAATCATCCCAGTCCCCCAGCGCGGATCGGCCGCTGAAGATCGGCACGCGCGGCTCTCCACTGGCGCTGGCGCAGGCCTATGAGACCCGCGACCGGTTGGCCAGCGCCCATGGCCTGCCCGAGGACGCATTCGAGATCCGCGTCATCAAGACCACCGGCGACCGGGTGCTTGACCGGGCGCTCAGCGAGATTGGCGGCAAGGGACTGTTCACCAAAGAGATCGAGGAAGCGCTGCTGGCGGGCGAAATCGACCTCGCCGTCCATTCGATGAAGGACATGCCGACCGTGCTGCCGGAGGGGCTGGAGATTAGCGCCCTGCTGCCAAGAGAAGATGTGCGCGACGCGTTTGTCTCCCGCGAATTCAGCGGGATCGATGCGCTGCCTGAGGGCGCGGTGGTCGGCTCATCCTCTCTCAGACGCCGGGCGCAGTTACTCCACCGCCGACCTGACCTGAATCTGGTGGAGTTCCGCGGCAATGTGCAGACCCGTCTCGCCAAGCTGGACCGGGGAGAGGTGGCGGCCACGTTCCTCGCCGCGGCGGGGTTGAAACGGTTGGAGCTTGAAAGAGAGATCTCCGCGTTGATCGAGCCGGTGGAGATGCTGCCCGCCGTCGCTCAGGGCGCTATCGGCATTGAAACCCGGACGTGCGACGACGCGACCCTCGCCTTGCTTGCGCCGATCCACGACCAGACCACCGGAGACAGGCTGGCGGCCGAGCGCGCGTTCCTCGCCGCGTTGGACGGATCCTGCCGCACTCCGATCGGCGGACTCGCCCTTTTGCAGAGCGATCAGATATGGTTCCGGGGGGAAATCATCCGTCCCGACGGGTCCGAGCGGCTGGCGACGGAACGCCGGGGCGTAATCTCCGACGCCGCTTGGATGGGCCGCGACGCCGCCGAGGAGCTTCGGGCCAAGGGCGGCGACGGCTTCTTCGACGCAGGCTGAACGTGGCGGCGAAGATCCTCCTGACCCGACCGCAGGCGCAATCCGAAGCGCTGGCCGAGACGCTGTGGCGGCGAGGATGGATCACCTTGATCGCGCCGATGCTTCAATTCGAGCGCCTGCCCGCCCCGACTGGGTTCGCCAGTTCGGTGGAAATAGCTTGCGCCATTGCTTTCACATCGGGAAACGGAGTTCGGGCGTTCGCCGACGCCTCGCCACGCCGGGATCGTCCCGTCTACGCGGTGGGAGACGCCACAGCAGATACGGCCCGCGCCAAGGGCTTCGGCCAGGTGACCTCCGCCGATGGCGACGCCGGAGCGTTGGAGGCGCTGCTTAAAACCGCGTCGCTTTCCGGGCCTGTGCTCCACGCCAGGGGGGAACACGGGCGCGGCGATCTCGTCAGTCGCCTGACTGAAGCTGAGATAGACGCCGATGAAGCGATTCTCTACGCGATGCGCCCCGCCTCAGAATTGCCGTCCGAAGTCGCAAGGGCTTTGAGCGCCGAAGATATTGACGCCGTAGTCTTTTACTCTCCCCGCACGGCGAAGACATTCGCTCGGCTGGCGTCCGAAGCTGGACTCGCCAAGCTGGGATCTCTGCGCGCCATCGCGATCAGCGCAGCCACGGCGCAAGCGCTTTTGCCACTCGGTCTCGGCCGGATCGACGTCGCTCTCCACCCCTCCGGACATGCGATGCTCGACGCGATTGGCCGCGGCGAATCCGGCAGTTCGTGAACTGCGCGCATTTTCAGCGTTGTTCACAATGCTGGCGCGCACTACGCTCAGCCATTGGAAAAAGCTGGCGCGGCGGCGAATCTCCGCGCGGTCCGGCGCGCCCCGGCGGGGATGCGGCGAATTAAACGCGACGAAACGGGATCGACCCATGAGTGATGGAAAGAAAGACGCCGACGATCTGGAAACGGACGTTGGCGAGGAAACCACCGAGACGTCAGAGGTGAAAGAGGAGTCCGAGGAAGCGTCTGGGACGGAGGACGCCATCGAACTGGCGCCTGACGAGCGCGCCGACGACGAGGCGGTCGAAGACGGAGGCGTCGAGGATGAGCCTGTCCGAGACGGACCCTTCGCCGGCGAGTCGCATGACGACGAACATCACTTTGACGATCATCACGAAGAGCCGCAGGGATCCAGCTTCGCCGCGAAAGCGCTGACCGCGCTGGTATTGCTGATCGTTGGCGGCGCGGTGGCGCTGATCGGCGGGCCGAAGCTGGCGCCGATGCTGCCGGCTGGCGTCGCCGCGTACCTCACGCCAGGCGCCAGCGCCGATGTCGAAGGACTGGAAACCCGCATCGCCGCGCTAGAGGGCGCGCTCGAATCGAACGACGGCGCGCTGAAGGGAGAAATCGCCGCAGCCGTCGAACAAAGCGCCGCCATGGACGCCGAACTCGCCGCGCGGATCGACGTCGCACAGGCCGCGCTGGATGCGCTCGAAAGCGTCCGGCCCGCTGCGCCGATAGTCATCGAGCAAGGCGAAGGCGACGCCGAGGTTCTGGCCGACGCCGCCCGGTTGGCGGCGATCGATTCCGCCATCAGCAGCCTGCGCACTGAAATCGCCACGCTGCGAGAGGACGCCGCGACCGGCTCGGGCGCCGGGACGGATACGGCCGCCGCGCTTCAGGTCGAGATCAACGCGCTTGACGAGCGCCTGACTGCGGCCGAGGAAGCGGTCTCAAGCGGCGTTGCATCTGGCAAAGGCGCGGCCAGCGCCGCCTCTTTCGCTGTGCTTTCAACCGCCGTCGGCAGCGCGTCGCCCTATGAAAAAGAGCTGTCGAGCTTCACCTCGGTCAGCGGGCTTCCCGCGCCCGAGGCGTTGACCGCGTCCGCGGCAACAGGCGCTCCGAGCCTAAGTTCCCTGTCGGCGACGTTCCCGAACGCCGCAGTGGCCGCGATCTCCGCCGCGACCCGCGCCGCGGCCGGAGAAAGCTATTCGGATCAGGCCTTGGCCTGGCTGGAGTCCCAGGTCGCCGTTCGCCCGACCGAAGAGGCGGAGGGCGTCGCGCCCGCGGCGGTTCTTTCCCGCGCAGAGGCCCGACTCGGCGAAGGGGCGCTAGCTGCGGCGCTGGCCGAAATCGACTCGCTGCCGACTGTATCGAAGGATGCGATGGCGGATTGGATCGGACGCGCCCAGAAACGCTCCGCTGTCGACGCCGCGCTGTCTGAACTGGCCGCGGCGATGCTGCCCGGCGCTCAGGCTTCAAATTAAGAGGGGGCGCAGGCGATGCTCTGGCTGATTGTTCGTACGACGCTCTACATCGCGCTGCTCGCCGCCGCCGCTTGGGCTGCGATGGTGCTGATCGAAACGCCTGGCTCGGTTGAGGTCACCTGGGGCGGCAAGCACTACGCAATGCGGCCGCTGGCGGCCGTATTCGCCGCCGCCGTGGCGTTGTTCGGCCTTTGGGTTCTCTGGAATGTCCTGAGCCTGATGGTCGCCGTCTTCACCTTTTTCTTCACCGGCGACAGGACCGCGCTTGAACGCTACTGGGCCAGGCGCGCCCACAAGCGGGGTCTGAACGCTTTGACCGAGAGCCTGATCGCGCTGTCGTCTGGCGATGGCGCGCGAGCCGCCGCCAAGGCGCGGAAAGCCGAGATGTTGCTGGACGAACCGTCATTGACGCGGCTCGTCAACGCTCAGGCCGCGCTGATGGCCGGAAACAAGACACGGGCGCAGCACTATCTTGAGATGTTATCCGCCGATCGCAAGACGGAGGTGGCGGGCGTTAAGGGGCTGCTGACTTTGTCGCTGGATGAGGGCGATACAGACCGCGCCCTGCGCCTCGCCCGGCGCGCCTTTGCATTGCAACCGAAGGAAAGCGGAACGCAGGACGCGCTATTGGGCCTTCAGGCGCAAACCGGGGACTGGCGCGGAGCACGCGACACGGTGCGCGCCAAAACCCGCTCCGGCAATCTGCCGAAAGACGTCGCCGCGCGCCGCGAGGCGGTGCTGTTGTTGGCCGACGCCCGCGTCTCCCTGGAGGAAGGTGAGGAGAAACGCGCGCTTGAGGCCGCAAGACAAGCGAACAACAAGGCCCCGGGACTCGCCCCTGCGGCCGCACTGGCGACCGAGCTGATGGCGAAGAACGATCAGCCTCGCAAAGCCTCTCGCCTGGCGATCGACGCATGGCGCACCGCGCCGCACCCGTCCATCGCCGCCGCATTCGCCGCAATTAAGCCAGACGAAACCCCCGACGACCGCCGCCAGAGGTTCCGCGCCCTTATAGCAGCGGCTCCCGATCATCCGGAAACCCGGATGCTGGAAGCCGAACTGGAGCTGACCGCAGAGCGGTTCGTCGATGCGAAAGCGGCGCTGGGCGATCTCGCCGAGGGCGCTCCGACCGCGCGGGCCTGCGCGATCATGGCCGCGATCGAGAAAGGTCAGGGCGCTCCGGAAGCCGTCGTTCGCGGCTGGCTCGCCAAGGCGCTGACCGCGACCCGTGGCGCACAATGGAGTTGCGACAATTGCGGCTTCATCGCGCCAGATTTTGCGCCGCTCTGTCCAAATTGCGACGCGTTCGACACACTGACCTGGCGTGAAATCGAAACCGAAGCCGGCGAGCATGCGGCCAGCGCCGCCATGGCGCCTCTGCTGGTGGGAGAAGAGAAGCGATCGGCGGAGGAAACCTCGGACGATGGTGAGCTGATGGCCGATGAAGCCGATGCGCCAGCGGATGACGGCGAACCGGAAGGCGGGGCGCATGGGGAGCCCGAGTTAGAGCCTGGCTCCGCCTCGCCAGTGGAAACTGCGGAAAACGCGCCCGAGGACGATGAACCGGCCGGAAAGGCTGAACCCGAGCCTGTCGAAGGCGCCGGCGCGGCGGCTGAATCCGAAGCGGCCCGTAAGCTTGAACAGGCGGCGGCTGCGGCGCGTAGCGCGGCGGCGGGATAGAGGCGGCCAAGCAATCTCGGACGCTTGCCAAATCAAGCGTCCGCCCCTAATGTCCGCGCCGCATCGCGGGGCGCTGAAGCTCCCATTGCAGCGCCGCAGTAGCTCAGCTGGTACAGCACGTCATTCGTAATTAGCGGGTCCAACCCAGAATGACGTTCAAAACCAACAGCTTCTCGGCATGGGAGTAAAATTAGTAGGGCCATAGTAGGGCCAGATGCCGCAGTAGCTCAGATGGTAGAGCACGTCATTCGTAATTAGCGGGTCCAACCCAGAATGACGTTCAAAACCAACAGCTTCTCGGCACGGGAGTAAAATTAGTAGGGCCATAGTAGGGCCAGATGCCGCAGTAGCTCAGCTGGTAGAGCACGTCATTCGTAATGATGGGGTCGGGGGTTCGAGTCCCTTCTGCGGCACCACCTTCCAATCAGACCGCGCTAGATAGATCCTCTTCCCAGCCGGGTTATGCCCGACTGGCCAATAGCGGCTATCCTCATAAAGCGCTCGGATGGTGGTTCGGCCTGGCCCATTCCCCGGGGCCTCCGGCTGCGGCAGCTGTACGACCAGGAAGAAGCGCCGGGATGCTCTAATGTAACCGATTCAAGCACGATCAGAGGCGATGAGAGCGCCTTCAAGGCGCAACGACGAGGCCCACGTTTTGTGGCTATAGCTGCTGAGAACCATGGGCGGTCAGATTTGTGGCAGCGTCGCAAACCTTCGCACAAGATCGGACATCAGGCGTTCAATCTTCTCGGCGGCAACCTCTTCCTGCCCAGTAGATTTAAGAGCTTCGGCCAATTCCACTGCGTACATGCGAACCTCTCTGCACGGCTCGACAAGGGACTTGGTTTCGTTCTCCAATTTGGCGGTGCGATACGCAGTCGTTAACAGGCTGCAGACCAGAACCATGTGACGGCCTCTTTCCTTAGCAACCTGATCTGGCGATTCGAGGTTTGGCTTCATTCCCTTAGCCGTTGCCTTCAAGTCACCGAGTATCGATCCGTGATTGGTCCAGCACCGTCCTTTACAATTGAAGACATCCGACGGTGGGGCTTTGTAAGTCTTGGCGATATCCAGCTCTAGCCTAGCCATTCGTTTGCCAAGCTGCTGAAGCTCTCGCGCTTTCATCTTGGAGATGTCATCGATGATAACTGAGAGTTCGCGTGTCCGTTGCTCAAGTTCCGCAGCGCAGACCCTGTCATTCAGCTTAGAAAATATGCCCAGCAAAAGCGCGCCTCCTGCGATCCTGTGCGATAAACCTAGGGCCATACTGGCGCGTGAACACCAAAATGCGTGTCATAAGCAACTGCTGAGTGGCGAAACCAATCTCGACGCCCATCCGAAACGCCAATATCGCCTTAAGGAAGATGACCGCGAGCCTTGTGGTCGAAGTGACGGACGTCGTGCGTGATCGGCATCCAGTCATTACCCGAAGGATTGCTCGGCGGGCAGAGACCCAATCAACCATCCTCAACAAAGGATAACTCTTCACCTCTACGATCCCTTCAAGGCCTGTCTGTTGTTTGAAGGCTGCGAGCATGGTTGCTCTTGCTTCCTTCTATCTGCTGGCAGGTACAAGGACAGCATCATGGATTCGGAGAGCTGTTATTCCTTGGTTCAAGAGGTCTAAAAGGACACCCACAAGCACCTCACTCTCGATGAACTGGGCTTGATGACCAATCCCAATGAAGAAAGCATCTTTGATCAAGGGATGGGTCTGCTCTATCGCTTGCATAACCTCTTCAACTGAGTGGTGAGGCCTGAAAAATCCGCGAGACGCAGACGAGAGCGGGATCGCCTCCCCCGGGGAACTCTTCCGACCCGTTGATGGGGGGAGGTGCGTCGGCCCCAGGCTTCGATTTGACATAGCGGACATCAGTGGTCATTCGCGACGGGATGCATTGGCGATCTCCACGCAGGACACAGCGAACGCTCAAAAAAACTCCGTTACGGAGCCAAATCCAAGTTATGCCTTCGCGGGGTAGTCGACGACCATTCTGTGAGACTCGTCTTCATGCATTCGCCAGTAACACTCAGTGATCTGTCTTGTGATCGGCCCTGGCGATCCTGAACCAATTGGCGTTGCGTCAATCTTGGTGACGGGCATGACCCCGCCTGCGGTTGAAGTGATAAAGACCTCGTCAGCCCGCCTGAGCTCGCTCGGAGACACGTCTGCCGCAACGCACTTGATTTGCTCCATGCGGCTGATGTCAAGAATCGTCTGACGGGTGATCCCCATCAGCACACTGTGATCAGGCGTCGAAATCTCCCCATCCGCAACGGAAAATATATTGAAGCCGGGCCCTTCAGAAATGTTGCCGCTGGCATCAACAAGGATGGCCGTATCGGCGCCCCGCTCGTACGCAGCGTAGAGCCCGTTCACCAAATCCAGCCAATGATAATTCTTCACCGTTGGATCCACTGACTGAGGCGGAACGCGCACGATATCAGCGATCGCTGCATGCAAGCCGCGCTCCATCTGTTCTGGGTTTGCGACCGATCCAAATGGAATGGCGAACGCGATGAAGCGATTTACCGCGTCACGCGGGTCTCGACTGAAAGTGGGGGACATCCCGCGCGTACATATGAATTCGACGTAAGAATTCTGAAGCCCCGAGAGCGCGACGCAATTGTGCAATATTTCCGCCACCTGCAGCTTGTTGTAGGGGATCGTCATATGCAGCTTCTTCAACCCGCTGAAAAAACGATCGATGTGCTCATCAAGACGGAAGAATGCGCCATTCCAGACATGCACCACGTCATAAGTCGCGTCAGAGTGAAGGAGGCCATAATCCAGAACCGGGATCTTAGCCTCGCTCATCGGCAGATATTGCCCGTCCATGTAGGCGACGCCGGGGGGGAAAGACCTTGGGTCGGTATAGTGTTCGGATAGTTCGGGGAGTTTGCGCATGACTTGGCTCCGTTGGGGGCCTTTCACGTCTAGCAAAGTTTTAAACACTCGGACCAGCTCGGTCCTTCGTTGCACAACGCATGAACGTCTTCAAAGCGCCCGCACACTCTCCGGGCCGACTTCCGCGCCTTGCTCAGACGCAAAGAAGCCGTCGATGGGGCGGGGTTTAAAGGGTCTGCCGGGTTTCAAACGATCACCGCGTCGCAATAAACGTAAACGCGCGTGACAATCATTGGGGCTTATTTTTTGGCACATTTGAATCTTTTTTGGCGTAAACTGATCTGAAAATCGAAATCTTCTCCCCCTAGTTTTCAGAGCGGCTGCCGGCATGGGCCGGCTTCTTAAGCCGCCAGTAACACCTAAGGAGAGATGAGATGAATACCTTCACCACTAGCTTCCACACCGAAAACGATGGGCGAAGAGCGGTTCGACGCGACCGCAGCCTTCTCGCCGTTCTAAAAGCCACGGCAGAATGGGTTTGCGAGGTCAACCGCCGTCGCAAAGACCGCGAACTTCTGCGCGGCATGACCTTCGATCAACTAAGAGATATGGGCATCGACCGAGCGGATGTTGAACAGATGTCAATCTTCCCGGGCCATCGGTGATGAATGAGCGACTTAATGAGTGTTGGCGTTCAGCGCGCTCTAGCACGATGCCTTCTTCAGATCTGGGGTGGGCATCGTGATAAGTTCAATTGGTGTTCGCTTAGCGCAAGCACCAGTAGTTCGGTGCATCCAGAGCGGCTGAACTGCCTTTGCAGAGACTGGTTGGAACGATTCAACCAGCACGCTGGCTAGAGACCCTCTGACAGCACCTATCGCAGGGGCGTGCAGCAATACTTCAAGAGGGAGAACTAAGATGAGCGAAACGAAAGATGGCTGGAAAGGCATTATAAAGGGTCGACCCAGAACTGGGTCGGTGGCCGAGCGCAGCCGCACTACGCGGATAGAGGACATTCACGCGTTCACCGATATGACCGGCGACCGCAACCCGGTTCATTACGACGAGGCACTGGCGAAGAAGACGGCCTTTGGCAAGCTGATAGTACAGGGCGGCGTCACCACCGGCATCTTGAACGCCGTCGTCGCCGAGGATTTACCCGGGCCTGGCACGGTTTTCCTAAACACCAACCTGAACTTCAAAAAGGCGGTTGGCGTCGGCGAGACTATCATCGGCCGCGCCGAGGTCGAGTCCGTGCGACCGGACAAGCCAATATGTCAACTCAAGGTCTCGGTAATCGACAGTGCGGGAGAGGTCTGTGTCGAGGGCACGGCTACAACTTACACAATGCCGCTCGAAGGCCTGTGAGAGTGATTTCAAAGGATTCTGACTTCAGGCGGTATGGGGTATCTTCGACAGTACGGTTCCGCTCCCCCGCCCAATATCTCGACACCCGTTGATGGGGGGAGGTCCACCTTTTGCTCCATTGCGCTACATACAGAAGCGTCTCGTCACCTGAATATGGAGAGCGCAATGCCCCGCGATCTACATTTGAGCGAACGACGCAAACTGGTCCTCGCCGCGCCTGCACTACTCCTCGGCGCAACCATTTCTGGGCCAGCCGCCGCGGTTTCTGTCACCCCTCACCAGAGCGAGGGCCCCTTCTATCCGCGCTTAGTACCGTCGGATAGCGACGCCGACCTCTCCGTGTTCAATGGCGAGACTCCGGTCTGAGCCGAACGCATGGCCGCAATCCAATGGGTATGGGTCTCCTGATCAATCATTTCAGGAAGGTCCGCGATCCCTCTCGCAGTGTCAATTTGCGCTCGTCTCCGTCGTTCACCGCTATACGCCTCAATCTAGCTCGCAGTTTTTTCGGACAACGCATCATTCAGGGCTTTTTGAATCCGAAAAAAGGCGTCAATTTCCGCTGGGGTAAATTTGTTGGCAAACTCGGTAAATTGAACGGTTTCACGACGGCGGATTTCCGAGATGATCTTACGGCTCTTCTCGCTGAGGCGATAAAAAACGGATCTGCGGTGGCATGGGTTCTCCACCGTCTCAACCATTACGTTTCGCGTCAGTTCCTTCAACTCGCGGGCTACAAATTGACGTTTGACCTGAAGAATCTTCGTGATTTCGGGTGCCGTCGCTTGCTCAGCCAGGAGCAAGACTTCCAGAATAGCGCGCTGGCCGACGGATATGCCTGTACCGGCCAAGTCCGCTTCAACGCGAGATGTGATGTTGCGCAGAAGCGGGCGCACTAGCTGGACACCAGCGTAGAGTTTCTCGGCGGGGGAAAGGTCGTGGTCTGACATAAGCTAAGCCTGTATGAATTCTTTCACTTGTCAACTCAGTTGACATATTGAGGGGTCATGCCTACCTACAACTCCGAACATGTTGATAGGAGAAGTGTCATGAAGTGGCATGACCTTGCAGAGCACCAGATCCAAAAATCTATAGCCGAGGGTCAGTTGGATGACTTGAAAGGTGCGGGCAAGCCTCTCGAGCTGCGCGCTGGTGGAGACATTGTTTCCGCAGGTCTAGGCATCATGGCCGAAGCGGGGGTTCTGCCGCGCGAAATCGAGCTGAAAAAAGCGGCGGACGCCCAAAAGATGAAACTGAAAATCACCTCTGATGTGACCGAGCGCAAAGAAGAGATGCGCAAGCTTGCCGATATTGAACTCCGTCTTTCTATCGAGCAGGAAGCGCGCCGCAAGTTCTACAAGACCTCTTGACGCGCCCTGATATCCATTGGCCGACGTAGTCAAAGAAGACATCGGATTCCGTGATTTATTGCGGGCGTACAGCGGAAAAGATACGTTGAACACTCAATGAGCTCGAGCGGACACGAGGTATGTCTTAATGATCCGAAATTATTTAGAAACCGAGGAACGAGTTCAGCAAATCTCTCATGGAGGTGTTGGTCCAGTAAGCTTATACGAGATTTGGAATAAAACTGACTTCAAAAGCAATATAGATTTCATTGATAGAGTGATCGTACCTCCTAAGTCCACAATTGGATACCACAAACACGGCAACAACGAAGAGATTTATATTGTTCTGAGCGGCCAAGCTGAGATGACGATTGACGGCGAGGCGATGATCGTGAAACAGGGCGATATGATCCTGAACCGGCCTAATGGGCAACACGGCCTCGTAAACAATTCTAACGAAGACATCGACTTGATGGTCATTCAGGTTTCCCTTGCTGAATGAATGAGCGCCTAAGCCTTCTTGTCGTGAATAGGAGGCTCGTTACAACAGATTGAACGGCCGCTCGGGCTCGCGACCAACCATGAAGTTCTGGCCAGCTTGATCTGATTGGTCCAATTAATTGTCAGTGCATCGTCGGCCTATGCTCCACCGTGCGCTCTGCTAAATCAGGCCCTCGGACCGCGTTGACAAGGCGATACCAAAGATTTTGTGGGGAGACGTCGGCATGCGCGCGTTAATTCAGAGAGCTTCCGGTGCATCCGTCACCATAGACGGCGAGACAGTTGGCGAAATCGGACCGGGCCTCGTCGTATTCGTCTGCGCGATGCGTGACGACACCGAGGCGGAGAGCGAGTGGTTGGCGCGCAAAGTGGTGAAGCTGCGCATTTTCCGAGATGAGATCGGCCGAATGAACCGCTCGGTGCAAGACGTCGGCGGATCGGCCCTGATCGTGAGCCAGTTCACACTGGCGGCGGAGACCAAGGGCAATCGGCCCGGTTTCTCCACGGCAGCGGCGGCCCAGGACGGCCAGCGCCTCTACGAGCACTTCATGGCCCAGGTGAGCGGACACGACGTTCCGGTAGCGAGCGGCCGCTTCGGCGCCGATATGAAGGTGTCGCTCGTGAACGACGGCCCGGTAACGATCTGGCTGGACACGGAGCAGCGGTGAGACATCCGAAACGTGGGATCACCAGAGGCGCTGACGCCGGACAATAGGGCTCTGTGAGGTTGAGATTGGTTTGCAAGCGGTTCAGAAAAGCAAACTGCACGGGGAGTACAAATGCCTTACAAGCCGACAGACGTGGTCGCGACCGAAGAAGAACTTCGTACGATTGTGCCAACGCCGCCAAATGGAACTCAGGATGTAAAAATCATCGACCACATCGACAGACACTGTCGGGTCTGGATCGAGCGTTCGCCGTTCCTGGTTATGGCCACGTCGGATAAGAACGGTCGGCTTGATTGCTCACCCAAAGGCGATCCGGCGGGTTTTGTGAAGGTGATCGACGAAAAGACACTCGCGATCCCAGACCGGCCCGGAAATCGTCGTTTCGACGGGTTCACCAATATCATGCAAACCGGACGCATAGGACTCATCTTCTTCGTGCCGAACCGGAACGAAACAGTTCGTGTGAACGGTACCGCAAAAGTCGTGCGCGATCTGGAACTGCGACAAAACATGGCCATCAAGGGTCGCGTGCCGGAACTTGCGGTGCTGGTGCGTGTTGAGGAAGCTTTCTACCATTGCGGCAAGGCCATCATCCGCTCGGGTCTCTGGGCGCCGGACAAGGCTGCGCCAACGGACGGGTTGCCCACATATGCCGAAGCGAACGTAGATCATACGGGTCGGGATTATTCGCTGGAGGAGGTGACAAAGTTGTTTGACGACAACGAGAAATTCCGCCTCTACGATGATTGACTGCAACGTGCGTGAGATTGAACGTTGAGGTTTGGGACTTCTCCTGCTGTTGACCGACGATATCTAGAAGTTCTTTCCACAGCATGGGTGCGCCCTGGCGCTGTGAAGAGCGAAAAACACGCTGAGAGACATGTGTGGGCTGGCGCCCGGGTTCCCAGAGTTGGTTGTTCCATGGTGTTTCAATTTGGCTGCCCAACGTATGAGTGTCCGTAAGGCGCTCAGGCCCTCTCCGGGCCAGCCTCCGCGCCTTGCTCAATTACGATGAAACCGTCGATGGGGCGGGGTTTAAAGGGTTTACAGGGTTTTGTAGCCGCGCCGCATTTAACATAAGGGCGCTTATGGCTGGTTACGTATATCCGAATTCGCGGGGTTAACGGACACCGGTCTCGGATGGGCGGATGTTGGCTCTGCGCCAATATCGGCCATTTGTGCCAAGTCATACGAATGGCTGCTCTGCACGTCGAAAATGTCGTTGGAAATCCACGTATGTCGCCTATCGTTAACGCCCTGTTTATTAAGGTGTCCTCAGACGGCGCGCTAGACCGAGACGTTGATGTGCCCTACCACTCTGACATGGAAGATCCTTGGCAGTCCCGTCGCCTCTCCGCCATCATGGCCGCGGATGTCGTCGGGTATTCCCGGCTGATGGCCGACGACGACGTCGGAACCCTGGCCGCTCTAAACCAACACCGAAGAAATGTGTTCGATCCGTGCGTGTCTCGAAACAAGGGACGCATCGTGAAGCTCATGGGCGACGGCGCGCTGATCGAGTTTCTGAGCGTTCTAGACGCCGTGCAATGCGCGAAAGAGGTCCAGGAGACGATATCGACCCTTGAGGATACGTCCGGGATCGTCCTCAGGATCGGCATCAATCTGGGCGATATCATCCTTCAAGACGACGACATATTCGGCGATGGCGTGAATGTCGCCTCCCGGCTAGAGCAATTGGCGCAGCCAGGCGGAATCTGCGTCTCGTCCGTGGTTCAGGAATGCGTCGGCGGGCGGGTGGAAATTGCGTTCGAAGATGGCGGTCAGGTATCGGTCAAGAATATCGACCGTCCATTGCGGGTGTTCCACTGGAGTCCGAAGGATGGGCTCGCCGCAGCGGAAAAGCCGGAAAAGAGCAATACAACGGCATCGCGCGATGCGACCTATGCGATCGCCGTTCTGCCGTTGGAGAATATGTCGGGCGACCCGGAGCAGGAGTATTTTTCGGACGGGATCAGTGAAGACATCATCACCGACCTTTCCAAAGTGTCCGGTTTGACGGTGATCGCTCGCAATTCCAGCTTCGCCTACAAGGGAAGGTCGGTCGACGTGCGGGTCATCGGTCGGGAATTGGGCGTCACACATGTCCTTGAGGGCAGCGTCAGACGAGCGGGCCAGCGCGTTCGCATCACTGCGCAGCTGATCGACGCCGGGAATGGCGGTCATGTCTGGGCGGACCGCTATGACCGCGACCTGACTGATATATTCGCTGTGCAGGACGAGGTGACGCTGGAAATCGTGAAGGCGCTGAAAGTCTCGCTTTCTCCGACTGAGCGCAAGAACATCGCCGATATCGGCACGTCAAATATCGAGGCGCATGAAGACTATATGCGCATGCGCGGTTTTTTGTTCTTTCCCGGCATGAATGCGGAGGGCTGGAGGCGGGCGATCTTCTACGGCGAGCGCGCCATTTCCCGCGATCCCAACTACGCCGAGGCCTATGGCATGCTGGCGATCATGCATGTGCTGGACTACCACAACCATTGGTCCGGCACACCGTCGGAAGAGGTGCTGAAGAAGGCTGAGGATCTGACCCGTCAGGGCCTCGAGATTGGACCTGACTATCTTTGGCCCAATCACGCCTATGCGGTGGTCGCGAGATGGCAAGGGAGACTGGACGTGGCCAGCGAGTTTCTCGACAAAGCTATGTCGAGGGGTTCGGAATCTTCGTTGGGCTGGTTCACCAAAGGAGAGATTGAACTTGCGCTGGGAAAACTTGATGACGCGATCGAGCATCTTGAGCGCTCGATCCGGCTCGACCCGTCATTTCGACATCAAGCCCTGCAGTTCCTCGCCATGGCGCATTTCCTGAAAGGAAATTTCGAGACGGCGGCCGTGCTGCTGAAAGAGCGTGTTTTCCTTGTAAAGGATACGGATATCGGGCGCGCCTGGCTGGCCTCCGCGCTGGGGCATTTGGGCAAACGACAGAAAGCGCATCAGGTTTGGAAGGACCTTATGGAAATCAACCCATCCTTTGATTTCAGAACCCGGCTCGCGCGTCTGACTCTGGCCGATCCAGCATATGAAGAGACGGTTTTGCAAGGTCTGGACAAGGCGGGGTTGCACGTAATTGGGTGACATTCGACCTTGGTTAACGTCAGGCCCCTTCGGGCCCGTTGCATTCGTTCTTCGTGAACTGCACTGGAGCCGCCCGATCGATATGATGCGCCAAGGCTGATCGATGAGCGTTGGTATAAGGGGCGAAACAGTCTTATAGCTATTTCTTAACCATATAAAATGGGTGGTGAGATAAAGAATGCTTTCTGTTAAAAAATACGTCGGCCACTTAAAGAAAAAGCCAGGTCAAACTTTTTCTTTCGCCGCAGTCATCGACAATAAAGAATTAGTATTCGTTGGGAGCAATAAAGACTCGGTTCATCCGAAAGCACTCGAATCCGAGTTGCTGAAGAAGCACAAGGGCGCAAAGGTGGCCGCTCTTGGCTCGGGCAAGGTGAATGGCGACGCGTGTGAGCTTTATTGCCTTAAGAAGACGGCAGCTTTCAGCAACGACGCCGTAAAAAAGGCGTTTAAAGCGATCCCGGTTAAAATCGTCATCAGAAGTTTGGATGACGGTCCGGCCGCTGCGCCGGTGAACGAAGCGGCTGTCGCCCCGGTTGAGGCGGCCGCGGATGGCGGCGGCGGCGCGCCTGAGGCCTCCGGCGATCCGATCTCCATAGATGAGAGCAAGAAGTATCCGCTCTTTTCCATGAAATGGGGCCCACGTCTCGCCGACGCTGTTCAGCAGAATGCCGGCGGCGGAGCGACGCAACAGCACGCAGCGCTAATCTCGCAGTTTCGCAACGCTCAAGAGAGGTTCGAGGTTACGGTGCCGGAGGATTTCCTTCGAGCGCTCAAGCAAAGAAAGGCGGTAGCCGCCGCTCAGAAGTTGGTCGACGATCTGAGAGTCGCATCGGAAACGCTAATCGCGAAGGCGGCTAAAGCGCTTGCCGACAAACCGGAGAATGCGGACCGCATATTGCAGGCGGTGAACGGCAAAGTCCCGGAGATGTTGGGCGCTATTGTACAGAAGCACTGGGACAAGTTTGTAACCCGCTATGAAGTCGGCGGGAGTTATGAAACGCAGAAGTGGGTGACCGTCGGAACAATCGCGGCTTCCGGAGTCGCGGCCGCCGGTGGAATCGCCACTTCGGGCGGGGTTCCCTTGGCGCTGGTGCCGGCGGTCATTGGCGCGGTGCGGACTGTGACATCCGCGTTCGAGGCGTATCGGCTGCATTTCCGGGAATTAGCGGCGGCAGTCTCCAGCGTAGAACAGCAAAGTTATAGCTTAAGAATAGCCTATAGAACAGATAAAGATACGTTCGAGAGTAATTGGACAGATTATGCGGCAATGATCGCCAACTCCTTTGCAAGTACGAAAGTTGGCGAAACATTTCCCGGCGTTGTATCTGATGTAGAGACGCTAAGGGCGCGAATTTCGTCGGCTGAGATAGCCCACGAGAAAGTTGTCTCCGCGCTGACGGATGCGATTGACGAGCACACCAAGCTGGATGCTGAACTTGCCGGATACCGTCAAAAAGCATTGAGCGGGGAGATTGAAGAAGCCAGCTATTATGAGGCTCAGGGCAAGGTCGCGAATCTTGGAAAGGCGCTGAGCGAGTCCCTCGACCAGGCAATCGAAAAGATTTCCAAAGTGATCCCGAGCGAGAAAAGCCTGACTAAGGTCGAAGATGATTTGAAGTCCCTCAGGGACGCGCTGGGCAAGAGCGCCGACAACATGGAGCTTGCTGATAAAGTCATCTCCGGGATTGTGGCGGCTCTGACCTTTGGAACGAACCTAGGCACCGGCATAGCCACCGCTGGCGACGCCATCGGAGCCACCGCCGTCGCTATTGGCGCTGCGGCGGACGGAATTGACGGCATTCGCCTCAAGACTGGATGAGGCGAACGGGTCATCCGCAAGCCACGGGGCTCTGTCATACGAACTCGGCCAGCGGCGGGACGGGGCCGCCTGGCATTCAACGATATTCAAACGCAATCCGTCTGGCACCGAACACGTATAGTGGTTTCCAGGCTCACTATGGAATGAGCCCCCCTGGGTGGTCCGACTGATACCGCGGATCATTGGCTCCGACTCTCTGGCGGGGATTTCGACCCCAATCATGCTTGGTTTGACGACTTTGCGAGGTTTTCTGACTGGCTGGGCGCGCCATGTTCACGGCCCGGAGACATTTCCGAACCAATAAATCGCGGCGGAATAGATCTCTATATCGGCTGGTGTGCCGACAGGCCGCTACCATAAAGGAACCGCAATAGACGGCGGATTCCGTCGGACCGGGAGCGCTCCTACGCCCGGGCAGAGAGAGCCCCGTCGATGGGGCGGGTTTAAAGGGTTTGCGGGGTTAAATTAGACGCCCATACGTGGCCACGCCATGTAACATACGGGTGCTTATGTGCCGATTACGCATGTCCGATTTCACGGGGATAGCAGACGTCGATCTGTGCCTTAGATGCCGAGTTCAAGGGACATCTCTGAGCGACCGGGAGTGCATCCCCGCCAGACATTTCGATACCCGTTGATAGGGGGAGGCCCGCTGACACGGCTGCGGAACAATCTAATGGACCTTCGAAGCTCGATCTGAGAAATGCGTCTGGACGGATCCTCACCTGAAAATTGTTTATAATGCTGTCGGTTCCAAAGTGCTGTGCTTGGAGGGTGCGCGAATGCCGGGACGACCGTTTCCGAGCGAAGATGAGATGGCCGAGCGCGGCTTTGGCAGACCCGATATGGCGCGGCGGCGTGAGGTTTTGCGAGAGAGCCTAAATCGTTTCGCCACAGCGGAACCGCCGGATCGTTTCCACAATATCGCAGCTCAGAACCTTGCGCACTGGCGGGACGCCGTCTCAACGACGCCGCCCCAAGGCGAAGTTCGCGTCTTACCTGGTGACTGGGGCGAGGTCACACTGAGATTGACGAAAGAGTATGGCGCCTGCTTCGCCGTCTTGAATATGGCCAACGCCTATGTACCTGGTGGCGGATACGTAGAAGGGATGGTGGCGCAAGAAGAGAACATGTACCGCCGCACCGATTGTCACTTTCATATTGGACCGGACGAATATGATGTGTCGCTTGACCGCTACCGGCCCGAGATGACGGCGCTGTTCTTGGCGACTGACGGAAAGGTATATCTTGATACGGAGCACCCACGTGTCTGCTTGCGGGGGCCAGAGAACCGGGTTCGAAGCGACCTTGGGTATGCTTGGCTTCCCCACGACTTGATATTCCCGTTCTTTGAATTGCGCGCCTCCGCTCAGGATTTACGCGACGGGTCTCGTTTTGACGTCACAGACGCACGTCGTCGTATTGCCGCACAACTCGATACGTTGCGCTACAATAGCGTTCGGTACGCGGTGTTGGGGGCTTTTGGGTGCGGAGCCTTCCGAAACCCGTCCGCTGAGGTGGCGCGTCTCTACAGAGAGGAGATCGACAAGCGCCGGGATGACTTTTCATTGATCGCGTTCGCCATAATCGCAGCTGGCTATGGACCGGACAACTACACGCCTTTCGCCAAGGTGCTCGGCTGATCAAATGTGGCCCTCAAGGCCAGTTCAAAGCACGCAATGAATTATTGCCCGCCCGCGCCACCGCGGCGCGACTAAGGCTTTGATCTGAAGAGACGAGTCAAAATAAGCGCAGGCAGATAGGAAACACCATTGGTGAATATTACTAGAAGCAGAGCATAGACGGCCGCGCCAGCGCTCTCGGTGAGCATGAAGCCGAGCATTCCCTCGTACTTCGTCGTCGAGAGATCGAGCCAATCGGGCGAGCAACCGGTGAATACCAGGGCGGGCAGAAAGATTAGCGAGCCCAGACAGAGCATCCAATTCAGCGCGTCCATACGGTCACGCTTGTTGCAAAATTCGACCGTGTTGTAGGCGGTGTATGCGACGATCGTCGGAATGATCAGAACGTTGAGATGTTGCACGATTGGCCGACCCGCCGATGGCGCCTCGATTGGACAGGCGGCGCCGAGCAGACTCAGCGGATCAATGACATTCGCGAGTAGCCTGGCGTCCCATGCGGCATAGGCGTCCAGCCATCGCTCATTGAGCGCGATCACGAAGGCGGTGTAGAGGGCCAGCGCAACGAGATAGCCGAGTGCGAGTCGATCCGAGACCGAGAACACCTCGCTCTTTGGCTCTTGCGGAGAGGCGCCTTCGTTGGGCGCACGCTGTTTGTGGGCAGGAGAGGCGCGCGCTTCGAGATAACGCGCGATCTCCCTGACATTCACGGCGTTGACGCCGCCGTCATACAACTGCCAGACTGCGGGCCGGCTTTGAACTTCGACCGCCGCGCGCCCCATCGGGGACCCTTGAATTCTGACTCGGATGATCTCGCCGAAGCTTCGTGCGCTCCCCGAGGTCTGGCCGATCACCTCATTTGGACGATGAGGATCGTCGTGAAACTCGACGCCCCGGTCCAACGCCAGAATGGCGTTGCGGCTCATCGCCAGCGCCTTTTCAAGATCGACCAAGAGAATCAGGTCTTTCTCGTAGCTGGAAACCACAGGACCGACACGAACGCCTGCTTCCCGAGCCTTTCGTTGCATAGCCCTTCGACTGTGCAGGTAGATAAAGAGGAAGATGAAACCCAGCGAGGCAGTCGGCCCCACCACGGCCAAGACAACTGGAGCAGGCAGCGATAGGACCGGGACGCCTTTATGAAGCGCGATTGCATAAAGCGTGGCACAAACGACCAGAACCCCGATCGCCGCGGGGACGATCGGCTTTAGACGTGTTCCGGCGCTCGTTCTGGTCCGATATTGGCCGTCTCTGCGCCGTTCCCAACCCGCACGCTGAGATCGTCGGACGACGGCGTCGGACTCGTCTCGGCCCGATTGCGCGTATTTGGGCGACGCGACCGCATCACTACGCGACTTCAACGAGCCTCGCGAACGCCTCAACAGTCGCCTCAGCGACCATCCGGCCAGTCCCGCTGAGAGCGCCCCGCCGATAGCGCCGAGGATCCACGAAGAATTTTCGACCCCCCACAACATTTGCGCATCTTACCCGCCCGTCGTTCCGGTCACAGCGTTCGAATGCGACCCATAACCTCGTATCAATGTGTCTCGCAGAGATTCGGCGGCATCCTTGTCCATGCCATCAAGAAGCCGTGCCTAGGGTGGGGTGCGCACAGGATACTGGGTTTTCCGGGTTTCTAGGCACCGCCGTATTGAACATGACGGACATTGCGGGCTGTGCAGCAGCGATACCGGCTTTTGGCTGCTCTCATCGGGCTATCAGTAAATTGTAAGCTTCGACCAACGTCTTGAATTCACCGGGATCGCCCCCCGCATCCGGATGGAGCCGCCTAGCTTGTTCTCTGAACGCTTGCTTGATCTGTCCTCGGGTGGCCTCTCGGCCAACGCCCAGCACTTGGTAAGGTACGTCGGCAGCCAGTTGTGGGGGCGATTCTTGGTCGGACTCTCGCGATGCAAATCTTTCCTCTGCATCGGCGATGAACGCGAAGGCGTGTTTTTCAAGTGAGAATATGTAGACCGGTATTGAGCTAATGGTTCTCGAGCTTCTGCTCCAAAAACACTCCTTATAGAATGTGTAGCGTTTGCCCGTTGCGAGGTTCAGTTCGGAAATGAAGCCACTCTTGGGCAAGACGTAGGATACAGAACTCGCCTTATTGGTGGCAATGTTTCTTCCGCGCCAAAGCCAAGCTTGATTGATTATATAGCTATCGGGCTTTTCTACAGCCATAAACTGTCTGGGGTTGCTGCCCCAGCCGTGATCGTCGGCTTCTGTCGCGGCCCATAGAGGACGGTCTCCGTTCATCCTGCTCACTCTATGCCCGCTGCGTCGGACATCAACCGTGGCTATCGTATCACGACATGGCCACCTTCCTTGATGCAGGATTCCGGGAGGAGCAGGTGCTTGAGGTGATCGCGGGCGTCGCCCTCAAGACTGTCACCAATTACGTTGGAAGCGCGTTCGGCTTGCCGCTGGATGACGAATTCGAAGCGCATGCGTGGACTGTGGAGCACATGTCGCGCAGCGCCGCCTGACATCTGGCTTGATGCTAACCAGTGGAGACGGGTCGCAACTCGCGGGTTCGCGACCCCTCCAAAGCTCTCGAGACCCGTCGATGGGGCCGGTTTTGCTGGGTTTGCTGGGTTTTAAACGGCCGCCGCGCCGCATTTAACATAACGGACCTCAGTCGCCATTCGCAGCAGGATACATTGATGACCGCAATGCGGAGAGACTGTGCGAAAACTCGAAAACTGCTGAGACTCCAAGAATACTGCTCCAATGTGGAGCCGATGGGTGCGTTAGATCGGAATATCGTTCGGCGAAACGCTGTTATCGTGAATCATTTTCACGCAGATTGCGCGGACGGCTAGTTTTCACACAGCCTCCGGACGGAGCCGACATTGAACGAAAATCAGGGCTCCGTGCCGAAACGATTCAAGCGGACGTCTCCAGAAACGCGAGCCGTCGGCCAGATTGCGCCAATCGCATATCCTTGGCGTTTATCGCCACTTGCGTTGCGGTTAGGCCACAGCGGTGGAATTTGATATACTTCTAGCTAGTTCGATGCGCGCAGTCTCGATTTGCGGAAGTTTCGCCCGCATCAATCAGACGCGTCGGCGCCTATCATACGCTTGAGGGGAGCGCGATCATCATGGCTCAAACCAAATCACCAGACGATTGGAAAAAGGAAGGCGTAGAGCTGAAGAAGACCTTTAAGGCGGTCAAAAACGCAGCTCACAAATTTGGTCTGACCTACGCCGACAAAGGCATGTGTCTGGTCGTCGATCGCCGAAAGAACGGCGCCACGCTCTTCAAGGAAGCCAAGAAAATGCCCGGCGCCAAGGCGAAAGGCGTTTTCGGCGAGATGGAGGTCAACGGGTCGACCATCGTCTTCAAATACGATGGCGACCTGCCATCAGGCGTGGAAGAGGGCGGCCTCTCCCGCAAATTCAAGGAGCACCTGAAGCTCTGCAAGGTTCCCGGCCTTATGGTCGAAGTGAAACCGATGAAGGGCGACGAGGACAAGAAAAAGGCCCCTCCGCAGGAGGCCGAGGAGCAGGAGGCCTCCACCACGGCGAAAGCCCAGGCGCAGGAGGCCCCGACGGAAGGCGGTTCCGCACAGCAGGCGCCGCCCCAGCAAGAGCAGGCCTCCGAGAACCAGCAGGAAGAAGGCGGCGAGGACGATCCGGCGCTGAAGGCCAAGCTTCTGAAAGACATCGACAATGTCGAGGCCGTCTTCAAAGTCAATTACGAGGGCATGGACGAAAAGGACGTCAAAGAACTGGAAGGCGCGATCAATACCATTCGCGGCGCAATCAACAGCGACGACCTCACCGGCGCCCAGAACATGATGAACAAGCTGCAGCTGTTGACCGGCGTCGGCCCGGACACGCCGGCGCAGCCCGGCGCGGTCAGGCTGCCGAAGAAAAAGGGCGCCAAGCTGACCCCGGAGGAGCTCAAGAAAAAGAAGAAAGAGCTGACCAAGAAGCTCGCCGGCATAAAACCGGATTTGCAGCAGACGATGGTGGCGGCCCAGCCGGAGGATCAGAAAGAGCTTTCGAAACTCGCCAAGGGCTTCGGCAAACTGGTGAAGACCGACAAGATCGAGGAGGCCGAGGAGACGTTCGGAAAACTCGAATCCAAGATCGAAGAACTGAAAGAGGCCCAGGAGAAGGGCGCCAAGCCGAAAATTACGCCGGAGCAAAAGGCGGAAAAGCTCACAAGGCTCGCAGATATCAAAAGCAGATTGACGGACCTCTTAAAGGACGCCGCTTAGCGCCGGCGCCGCGCAATCCTGCCTGAAGAGAGCGAGGACAATCAAATGCCTACGGTACGTCAGAGGCAAATTACAGAATTGCAGCAGAGCATCCCTGAGTTGGAAGCGTTGTTTCAGCAAGAGTTCGCTCAGGTGGACGGCGATGACATTTGGACTAAGCAGGAGCGATCACAAATCGCAGAGGTCGCGGAGCAACTGGCGCAAGCGACAGCATATTTAGAGCGGCTTAAACTGGCAGAGGAGGCCGGCGGCGCCGGAGACGAAACTGAGCGCGACAAGACCGCGGACGGCGACGGGGCTGAGGCTGACCCGTTCACGCCGCCCACTGAAGCAAACGAACCGACGCTCAGAAAAGGCGATGAAAGCGACGATGGCTGGGTTGAGTATCTTCAGCAATTGCTGAACAAGCACCTCGGATCGGGGACCGTCACCGTCAGCGGGAAGTTCGACCAGGCGACGAAAAAGGCGGTCGAAGCCTTCCAGGGTCAAGCCGGGTGCAAGAAGGACGGCATTGTCGGAAATCAGACTTGGTCCGCGCTGCGCGAAGACAAGGTGCTCGCCGAGATCGGCACCGACGGCAGAAAGCCGGGCGAGTTTGAAGAGAAAGGCGCGGAAGCGCGCTGGGCGATGGAGAGCGGCCACACCTTCGCCTACACGGAAAACAAAGACACGTTCATGATGGTCGCGGTCTCGGTCGGCACAGAACCGATCAAGGGCTTTCCGGTCGATATTCTGATCAATGGCGAGCGACGTAAAACGGTCATCGGCGCTAGCTTCAAGGGTGAGGGCGACCCCAATCACGTCGTGATTCTGGAGGAAATCGTCGCGCGCCATGGCAACGGGCCGTTCAAGATCGAGGCCTATCTGCCGCAGGAACTTGGCGGCGACAAGTGGGAAGGCGAACTTGAAGAGCAACGTGGCGGGGGTGGCGAAGACGAGGAGACCTTCGAACTCGCCGCAACATTCCTGAACAAGGAGACGAAGAATCCGCCGGAGGCCACGGTCCTGGTGGAGCTCGCCGGCGGACCCAGAGGATTCAAGCCGCCGCCCAGAAAAAAACTCGGCGGCGACGGGCTTTTCACCGCCTCGGTTCCGAATGGCAAGTTTGTTCTTCTAGCGAGCACTGGTGAAGCAGAAGAAAACTTTGTCGTCGACGTCGACGGCGGCGACGTCAAGAAGACGTTCCACCTGGTTGAGCCAAGCGACGACAAGCCGCGCGTGGTGCTGACCGCAACCGTCACCAACGCTGATTCAGGCGAGCCGATTGAAGGCATCGCAGTGTCCGTCGATGAGGGGCCGAAGGACTTCGTCGGGACCTCTGAAGAAACCGGGAAAGACGGGCAGATGGCCTTACTTGTCCCGATCGACGCCGTCTATAAGGTCACCGTCGTCACGGACAAAAACAAAGAGCACCGTCAGGATGTGAAAGTCGGTTCCTCGGACGCCAGTTGCACATTCAAGATCGAACAGGCGGGCGGCGGCGGCAAACGACCGTCCCAAGACGGGGGCGACCTGACGATCGTTGTCATCGACAAGAACACCAAGAAGCCGCTCGAGAATGTGGCTGTGGTGTTTGAAGACGTGGCCGAGGGTCAGACAACTGACAAGGATTGGACCGACAGCAAAGGCGAGGTCTTCGTCGCTGCCCCTGGAGGGCTCAAAATAAAGGTCACGGCGACCTCCGCCAACGTCTCCGACTTCATCGAACTGACGATGCCGAACAAGGACATCCGAAAAACCATTGCTTTGGATGAGTCGGGCGCCGGGGGAGACAGATTCAAACTGATCTCCGATTTCTTCAAGAAGGGAACCAAAGACGAGCCACTGGATGCCACTGTGCTCGTCGAAATCATCGGCGGCCCCGATGGCTTCGAACCATTTAGAGAAAAAGCCGATGTCGAAGGCCGGTTGGTCGCGTTTGTTCCTCCGGGCAAATACGAAATCCACGCCCGGACCAGAAATGAAGTGTTTAAAACCGGAAGGATCATCAAAAACAGCGACACGCACGAGATTTACCATCTTGAGGAGCCGAGCAGCGACATCGTCCACAAAGTGGTTACGATTGCGGTCAAGGACGCCGGAACGGGCAATCCGATGAAAGGGACGTCCGTCGTCATCATGGGAGACGGCGCAAAGGGACCGAAGGGCTTTACCCCAGAAGGGGAAGACACGGATTCAGGGGGCCAGGTCGCATTCCTGGTTCCTGAGGACGCCTCCTATGTGGTCAGCGTCACAAAAGATGACGTCACAAAAGAGCAGAAGGTGAAAGTCGAGTTCTCCGAGGTCGATGTAGTGTTCGAGATGGGCGCATCGGGCGGTGAAGATCCGGCCGAGACGCACAAGGTATCGGTCTATGTCTATAACGAGCGAACCAAGCTTCCGGTGCCAGACGCCAGGGTGACGATTGCGGCCGTGCCGCCTGGTTTCAAGGATGAAGCAAAGACGAACAAGTCCGGGCGCACCGCCTTTGATGCACCGGCCGGCGGCGATTACGTCATCGACGCCATCGTTGGGAAAGAGGACGTCTCGGTCGTCGCTCAAGTTCGCGGAAAAGACGTTTTCAAGTCTATTGGAATGGACGAGACGCCCGGCGTACGTCCCGACAATCAGGTCAAGCTCGCGATAGAAGTCCGCAATAAGGACACTGGGGACCACCTGCCCGATGTTGATGTTTCGTTCGATGACGGTCCGGAAGGATTCGCCAATTTTAGCCATTCGACCGATTCAAAAGGCCGGGTCGAATACTTGGTCCCGACCGGCAGCGAGTTTAAAGTCACCGCCTCGATCGCGGATGTTTCCAAAACCGAGACCGTTAAAGTCGCCGACAAGGATGCCACTCACCCCATCGAGCTGGATCTGAAGGGCGCGGTGACGAACGAGACGGTCACTTTGACCGTCAAGGTCGTCGACGACGCTTCGGGTAAGCCGATCGAAAATGCAAGCGCGACCGTTTCAGGCGGCCCGGACGACTTCCTCACGGAAGGAGGGGACGCCGGTAAAGACGGGATTGTCAAAATAGATGTCCCCGCAAACGACGATTATTCGGTGACCGCCGACTTCGATGGTGAATCGGACGCTAGAACTGTCAAAGTCGGCGACAAGGATGTCGAGATCGAAATCAAGCTGAAGACCGGCGGGAAGGTGGCGGAGGAGAGTCACGTTCTGAAAGTCGTCGTGACCAGCACAGAGAGCGGCGATGCAATCGAGGCGGCGGACGTGACTGTCTCTGGCGGGTCGATAGACGGTGCCATAGGCCCGATCGAGACCGACAACAATGGCGTGGCCGAGTTCAAAGATGTGAAGGATGGCGATTACACGGTCAAAGCTGTCGTGGGCAAAGAAAAGAATGACGGCAAAGTTACCATCGCGGGCAAGGACGCAAGCCTCCCGATCTCCGTAAATTTCGTGCCTCCGCCGGGCTCTACGAAGCCGGTTTTGAGTGTATTCGTGATGTCAGAGGGGCTTGAGGAGAGGATTGACGGCGCCAAGGTCGTCGTCGAAGCCGGCGCAGACGGCCCGGCCGGCTTTAAAAAGAAAGAGAAAACAACGGTTAAGGGCAGCGCCGAATTCTCTCACCTGTCGGCGGGGGCCTATAAGGTCACGGCCTCAACGCCAGACGACTCGAAATCGCGTGAACTCGACTATGACGGGGCGTTCAGTCACCTGCCCTTTAAGCTGGATACACCGCTTCCCGAAGACGGCGCACGGCTGAGGGTCGAGGTATACGGCGACCGATCGATCGATCCAATCGGAGGCGCCACAGTTCATCTGACTGGCGGCCCTAAGGGATTCAAACAATTGCCGGCGAACACCGACAGCGAAGGGATAGTCGAATTCGGCGCGCTTCAGGATGGATCCTATACGATCAAAGTCACGTGCGAAGACCCGAAAGGCAGGCAATCGCGAAAAATCAGGATCAAGGGCGAGGACCTGAGGGAGCAGTTCGAGTGGAAAGAGGTGCCGGGCGTCAAGGGCGCCATCATGACAATCGAGGTGCTCCAGGACTCGGATAAGGATGATATCTACATCCCCGGCGTCATCATCAAAGTGTCCGGCGGCCCAAGCGGCAAGTCGCTTGGTAAAATGAAGACCGGCGCCGATGGCCGGGTTGTGATCCCAGGCGTTGAGGAAGGCGACTACAAGGTCACCGCCGAATGGCAGGGTGAGATCCAGAATAAAGACGTCGAGATTTTCGAGATCATTGACGAACCGGTGGAGTTCTTCATGAAAGCCGGGCCGGAGGAGAAAGAGGACGCGTAATCAGGTGGCGGCGGGGCCTGTTCGAATGCGTACGATTGGAGAGCTCCCAACGCTGGTTATTGCGGGCATCGCCTGACGGGCAAAGCCATCGCGCGCGTGCCCGGAGGCGATGTTGCCGGGCGGCGTGATGCAGTTCGTTTAGCCAGGTAAGTTGCAAACGCGCAGCTTGGCATATTCAGTCCCAGAGCGTCTGCCCGGGCGCCTCTAGTAGGGCATTAGTAGGGGATGTACAGCAAACACGGTCCAGCGCGGTCCAACGTCGTCCAAGATGGCAGAGAGAATTAGTCCCTCTGCCGTAGTAGGTTAGCTAAATCGGGCCAGCTAGATCCAACTCCGTCCAACAACCCGACCCACACATTCGTAATGATGGGGTCGGGGGTTCGAGTCCCTTCTGCGGCACCAATACATTAGCCCGCAACATCATGCACTTACATGCGGGGCATACGTTGCCGTGCACCGCATGCATCGCCGTCCGCTGCGCCTCCGCTGCACTGAACTCCCGCCAAGTGCGGGAGACAACAGACTATGGCGACGATCAACAAGCGTCCAAGCGGCAAGTGGCGAGTTACTGTTTGCCGATACGGCAGATCAGGTTCGAAGACGTTCAGCATGCGCGTAGATGCCGTGAAGTGGGCGCGTGAAGCCGAACAAAATGCAGAGCGCGGCAACTGGCAAGCGATAGAGAGGTGGCTCGGATCGTTTGAACAGTTTCCGGTGTATCGCTAAGTGGATTTCCGCTCTGGTTACGCCGCCGCCAGGATTGGCTTTGGCTGGTTGAGATATGCCTGATCGGGCGTTCGCCCGTCCAGCGATGAGTGTGGTCTGCGCCGATTGTAGAACTCCAGATAGCGCCCGACCCTGGCGCGGACCTCGGAGACGCTGGCGTAGGCCCTGAGATAAACCTCCTCATACTTGATCGTGCGCCAGCGCCGCTCGACGAAGACGTTGTCGCGCCAGGCGCCCTTGCCGTCCAAGCTGATGGCGATTTCGGCCTCCTTCAGCGCCTTGATGAAGTCGAGGCTGGTGAACTGCGAGCCCTGATCCGTGTTCATGATCTCCGGCCTGCCATAGCGGGCCATGGCTTCGTTCAGCGCCTCAAGGCAGGGCTCGGTCTCCAGCGTGATCGACAGCCGCCAGGCCAGCACCTTGCGGCTGAACCAGTCGACGACGGCGGTCAGGTAGACGAACCCGCGCGCCATCGGGATGTAGGTGATGTCCATCGCCCAGACCGGGTTCGGCCGCGTCACGGCCGTCTTCCTCAGCAGATACGGATAGATCTTGTGGCCCGGCGCGGGTTTCGACGTGTTCGGGCGGCGATAGAGCGCCTCGATCCCCATCCGTTTCATCAGCGTGGCGACATGCAGCCTGCCAACGGCGAACCCCTCCTGGCGCAAGAGGCCCATCAGCATGCGCCCACCCGCGAAGGGATAGTCGAGATGCAACTCGTCGATCCGGCGCATCAGCTTGAGGTCGGCGGCCGGGACCAGTCGCGGCGCATAGTAGAGGCTGGTGCGGCTGATCTCCAGGAGCGCCGCCTGCGGCGTCAGGCTCAGACTGTGAGCCCGGTCCGTCATTTCCTTGCGCTCGGCGACAGACCGGTCTTGTCGAGCGCACCGGACAAAAAATCATTCTCCAGCGCCAGCTGGCCGATCTTCGCGTGCAGCGCCGTGACGTCGATCTCGGGTTCGAGGGTTTTCCTCGCTCCGGGGTCGAAGACACTGGCCATCCCGTCCCGAAGCTGATCCTTCCACTGCTTGATCTGGTTCGGATGCACGTCGAACTGCTGCGCCAGCTCAGACATCGTCTTCTCGCCCTTCAAAGCCTCAAGGGCGACTTTCGCTTTAAATGCCGGGCTGTGGTTCCGGCGCGGTCGTCTGGTCATGGTCTCTCTTCGTTCCCGGCGGTCATGCCGATGGCGAGCGGAAAGGCCACTTAACGCCGCTGTTCAGATTTCCCGAGCCGCCTCTGCGCCCCATCTGAATTGGTCCACCGTTATGTTTAGGAAACGGAGGACAGACAATGGCGAACAAGCGACACAAGCCCGAGGAAATAGTTCAGAAGCTGCGGCAGATTGATGTGCTTGTCGGCCAAGGAGTGACGCGTGTGGACACGATCCGGGAGGTTCGTATCACCGAGAAGTCCTATTGCCGCTGGCGCAAGCAGTCAGGCGGGGCTGCTCACCTCCGTTAAACAATCACTTCAAATTGGCCCATAGGCGCTGACGGGGGACAGTTTGTTGGCGTGAAGGCAATGATGGCTCGCGCTATAGGGTGCAGCAGACTGAACTTGGCTAACCGGTATGGCCAAACAACGCGCCATCGTGGCGATAATCGCCGCCGTATTCGCCCGACCTCAATCCGATCGAGCAGGCCCTCTTGAAGCTCAAAGCCCATCTGCGCCAATCGGCGTAGGGACGTTCACCGACGTCTTCAAGGCCATCGGTGAATTCTGCGGCATGCTCGACCCGGAAGAGTGCCGAATCTACTTCAAGGCCGCAGGAAATGCCGCAAGGCAAATGCTAAATGATCTTGGTTTCGGCGTTTGCAAACTGCTGACTGGTGCATCTGAGAGTTTGAAGATCGCTCTCTTCCTGAGTTGCCCCAGCGCCAAGATGGATCAGAACGGCATTGGATGTGTGCGATTGGTCTCCGCGAGATCGGCGAGCGCGTCGTCGCCTAGCACTACGTCGCGGCCCTCCGCGATATGATCGAGTTGCGCAACCGTCGTCGCCCCGAAAATCGGGATGCAGGGAAACGGTCGCTGAACGCAGAACGCCAGCGCCATGTGCACTGGGTCGATACCGTGCTTCTCCGCCACCGCCAAATAGGCCCGGATCGCGCGGTCGTGCGTTTCGGAGGACCGGGGAGATCCGCCAGCGATTTGGTGCCGCGACCCTTTGGGCAGCGCACCGTCCAGATACTTCCCGGTCACGAACCCGGTCGCGAGGGGTGAGAAGGCCAGAAGCGTGACGTCCTCATTGTGGCCAAGCTCTGCCATGTCTCCATCATAGGGCATCCGGCAGAGATACGAGTATTCGTTTTGAATCGAGGCGATCCGCGGGCCGCCGGTCCGCTCCCCCGCCGCCAGCCATTGCGCTGTCCCCCAGGCGCTTTCGTTCGAAAGCCCGAAAGCGCGAATCTTGCCCTCGTCAACAAGATCGCTCAGCGCGCCCATGACGTCTTCCATGTGCTGAATCGTCGTCGCGCGGTCCTGTTTCGAGGGATCAAAGTTCCAAATCTGGCGGAAATGGTAAGATCCGCGGTTCGGCCAGTGGAGTTGATAGAGGTCGATATAGTCTGTTTGAAGTCGCCGGAGCGAACCCTCGCAGGCCTGACGGATGATCTTTCCGTCGACCATCTCTCCCTCGCGCACGAACGCCCGGTTCTCGCCCGCGCATTTGGTGGCGATCACATAGTCTCCACGCCGCCCGGACTTCGCGGCCCATCGCCCGATGATTTCCTCGGTCACGCCGACGGTCTCTTTTCGGACCGGGTTCACCGGATACATCTCGGCGGTGTCAAGGAAATCGATGCCGTAATCAAGGCTGGCGTCGAGTTGTCTGAAGCTCTCGTCTTCTTCCGTATTGGTGCCGAATGTCATTGTGCCGAGGCAAAATAAACTGACCTCGATTCCGCTCCGGCCGAGCTGGGTTCGTCGCATGTTTTGGGATCCCTTAATTGCCCGAAGTCAGGCATAGCAGGCTACTAGCCAACAGCAAGGGGACATCTGCTATCGCTCGGCCGGCAGACCCGGATTGCCAACCCATAGCGTCTGCAATGTTGATTGGGCACATGGTTGATGGGTGCTGCGATATGCTCGCCGGAGCTCTAAATAAATCAGAAGATATCTCGGCGCATTGCGGGGCCGATGGCCTGCAAATAAGGAGCCACTCCCTATCAACGGCGCTCAAGAAATGGACGCGTGCAATCAATCGTTTTGGGGCCTGTGTGACGTCAGAAGGCATCTGACGCGATCCTTCAGACCTTCCAAAATACGAAGGCCATCCAGCAGGCGGCGAATGCGAGCGGCCCCCACAGAGGCGTGCCAACGAGCGCGAGCCAACCAAGGAAGATATAGGCCGAGCCCAAGAGCGAGATGAACAGCCGGTCGCCGCGCGTCGTCTCCAGCCCGAGCACGCCCAATCGCGGCGCGCCGCCAGGAGAGCGCCACTCCAGAAAGCCCATGAAAGCGATACAGGCGAAAACGAACAGGAAAAAAGCGGCGGTCGGCCAGGTCCACGCCATCCATCCGAGGCCCATGAGCGCGCCCTCCTTCTATACCCGGCCCAAGGCGAAGCCCTTGGCGATGTAGTTGCGCACGAAATAGATCACGATCGCGCCGGGGATGATCGTCAGGCATCCTGCGGCGGCGAGGAGGCCAAGCTCATAGCCCGCGCTCGACGCCGTCTTGGTCATGGTCGCGGCGATTGGTTTCGCCTCGACGGCGGTCAAGGTCTTAGCGAGCAGCAACTCTACCCAGGAGAACATGAAGCAAAAGAACGCCGCGACGCCGATTCCGGAGGTGATGTTCGGCACGAAAATCTTGAAAAAGAAACGCGGGAAGGAGTAGCCGTCTACATATGCGGTCTCGTCCAGCTCCTTCGGCACGCCGGACATGAATCCCTCTAAAATCCACACGGCGAGCGGGATGTTAAAGAGGCAATGGGCCAACGCCACCGAGAGGTGGGTGTCGAACAAGCCCACCGCCGAATAGAGCTGGAAGAAGGGCAGGGCGAAAACCGCCGGCGGCGCCATCCGGTTGGTAAGCAGCCAGAAAAAGAGGTGCTTGTCGCCAAGAAAGCGATAGCGCGAGAAGGCGTAAGCGGCGGGCAGGGCGGCGGCGACCGAGATCGCCGTGTTCAGCGAGACATAGATCAGCGAGTTGAAATAGCCCCAATACCAAGTGGGATCGGTGAAAATGACCCGGTAATTGTCCAGCGTGAAATCCTGCGGGAACGCGGAGAAGCCGCCGAGTATCTCGTTGGTGGTCTTAAACGACATGTTCACCAGCCAGTAGATCGGCAGCATCAAGAACAGGATGTAGAGGATCATGGCGACGGGTTTAACGGATCTCATGCTCGCCCCCTCACTCAGCGTCATGCCGGGTCATCAAGGTGTAGAACACCCATGAGACCAGAAGCGTGATCAGGAAATAGATCAGCGACATCGCCGCGGCCGGGCCGAGATCGAACTGGCCGAGCGCGATCTTGACGAGATCGATCGAGAGGAGAGTCGTGGAATTTCCGGGGCCGCCGCCGGTCAACACGAAAGGCTCCGTGTAGATCATGAAACTGTCCATAAAGCGCAGCAGGATTGCAATGGTTAGCACCCGCTTCATCTTAGGCAGCTGGATATGGCGGAACACCGCAAATGGCCTGGCGCCGTCGATGCGGGCGGCCTGGTAATAGGCCTCGGGAATTGAGCTGAGGCCCGCATAGGCCAGCAGCGCGACAAGCGAAGTCCAGTGCCAGACGTCCATCATCACCAAGGTGAACCAGGCCGCAAACGGGTTCTGGGTCATGTTGTAGTCAAAACCGAGAGCATTAAGCCCATATCCCAACAGGCCTATGTCGGGAAGAGAGTAGATATTCCACATCGCGCCCACGACGTTCCACGGGATCAGCAAAGGCAGCGCCATCAGAACCAGGCAGACAGAAACCCACACGCCCTTCTTCGGCATGCAGAGCGCAATGGCGACACCCAATGGCACCTCGATCAAAAGGATGATCCCGGTGAAGAGCAGCTGGCGGCCGAGCGAGGCATGGAAACGTTCCGAGGTCAGCACGTCCTGGAACCAGCCGACGCCGTGCCAGAAGAAGACGTTGCTGCCAAAGGTCTCCTGAACCGAGTAGTTGACCACCGTCATCAGCGGCACCAGGGCATTGAAGGCGACCAACGCTACGACGGGAATCACGAAGAACCAGGCGCGCTGGTATTCGGTCTTCATCGCGCGCCCTCCATCAGCCAGCCATCGGCGTATACGCGAGTCTTGGCCGACTCGAATGACAGCGTCGCCGGGCCGGGCGCCGCTTCCGTCTCGTCGTCGAGGAGGAGGTTGATGCGGGTTTCGCCCGCGCGCGCTTCGACAATGCGACGTCGGCCCGCATCCGCCACCCGCACGATTTCCGCAGGAACGCCGCCATCGCCGTTCGCCAGCGTCACGAACTCGGGCCGGACGCCCAGCTCCAGCCTTGAGGCGCCTTGCGGCGGCGTCGGCGCGGTTTCCGTCGCCACCCGAACCCCTTGGAAGAAGGCAGCGCCGTCGCGGACTTCGCAGGGGAGCACGTTCATGCCGGGCGAGCCGATGAAATGGCCGACGAATGTGTGGGCGGGGCGCTCAAACAACTCGACCGGGGTGCCGATCTGAACGATCTCGCCCTCCTGCATCACCACGACCTGATCGGCGAAGGTCAGCGCCTCGGTCTGGTCATGGGTCACATAGATCATGGTGGCGCGAACGCGTTGGTGCAATTCTTTCAGCTTGGAGCGCAGTTTCCATTTCAAATGAGGGTCGATCACCGTCAGCGGTTCGTCGAACATGATGACGTTCACGTCGTCGCGCACCAGTCCGCGCCCCATGGAGATTTTCTGCTTGTTATCCGGCGTCAGATGAGCGGCGCGCACGTCCAACATTTCATCGAGTTCGAGCATGCCGGCGATTTCTCGCACGCGCGCTTCGACGCGGGCCGCCTCGACCCCGCGGTTGCGCAACGGGAAGGCCAGATTGTCGTAAACGGTCATGGTGTCGTAGATCACCGGGAACTGGAACACCTGCGCGATATTGCGCTGGTCAGGCGGCCGCCCGGTCACGTCATCTCCATCGAACAGCACGCGGCCTTCGGAGGGGTGAAGCAGTCCCGAGATAATGTTCAATAGCGTGGACTTGCCACAGCCCGACGGGCCGAGCAGCGCATAGGCGCCGCCATCTTCCCATTCCAGGTGGATACGTTTCAGGGCGTAGTCGACATCCGATTGAGGGTCGGGCAAATAGCTGTGCCTGAGGTCGGAGAGGGTGATGCGGGCCATTGTCTCCCTCCCCCTAAGCCGCGATCCGAGCGCCATCGGCGCCGAAATAGAGGCAACCCGCGGTGTCGATGCGAAATTCATGGCGCTCACCGACACGATAAGGGTGCACGCCGTCGCTCTGGCTGACCCAGACCCCGCCTTCGAACTCGAAATGCGCGATGCTCTCCGATCCGGAAAGCTCCGTGATCTTAACCTCGCCGTTCACCGCGACGCCGGGCGCGTCGCTCGCGACAGGCGCGATGTAATGCGGGCGAACCCCGACCATGTATTCACCGTCCGGCGCGTCGGCGATAGCGCCGACGGCAGGCCAGCGCGCAGAGTCGCCCAGACGAATCTCGCCCTCCGCCTTGATGACCGGCGCTGCGTTGATCGGTGGGTCCGAAAAAACACGGGCGGTCTCGATATCGGAAGGGGCGCGGTACAAATCAGAGGTTCGGCCAAACTGCGTCATTCGCCCCTCGCTGACCGTGGCGGTGTGCCCACCCAGAAGCAACGCTTCGGAAGGCTCGGAAGTCGCGTAGACCACAGTCGCGCCCCGATCGGCGAAAAGGCGGGGGAGCTCGTCTCGCAGCTCCTCGCGCAGCTTATAGTCCAGGTTGGCGAGCGGCTCATCCAGCAGCACCAGATCGCTTTCTTTGACGATGGCGCGGGCGAGAGCTGTGCGCTGCTGCTGGCCGCCGGACAACTCCCCCGGTTTGCGTCTCAGGAACGGTCCGAGGCGCAGGATATCCGCCGCTTCTTCCACCCGGCGCTTCAACTCGGCGCCGTCCATGCCCGCCACGCGCAGCGGAGAGGCGATATTCTCGTAAACCGACATATGCGGGTAGTTCACGAAAAACTGGTGGACGAGACTGACATTGCGCTTCTGGGTCGGAACGTCGGTGACATCCTCGCCATTGAACCAAATCTCGCCGCTGGTCGGACTTCTAAGCCCCGCCAGCAGGCTGATCAGCGTGGTTTTTCCCGCGCTGGTGGCGCCCAGCAGCACGTTAAAGCCGGTCGGCGCAAGTTCAAGCGATGTTTGGTAGAGATGGATCTCGGCCCCGACTCGCTTCGTGACCTCGCGCAATTCTATCGACATGCCTTTAGGCTCTCACGCATTGCGCCCCGCGACATGGAAAGTATCGGGCGGCGTGCCACATCGGCGTTTTCGGTGCGTCCAGAGGGGCGGCCGCGAATACAATCCGCGACCGCCATTCGTATCACTGAGCTGACGCCCAGCGTTTGACCAGGTCGTCGTAATTGACGGTCTCGCCCTGCGGCTTTTCGTTGTCGAGCTTAGCCTTGGGGCCGTCTTCCCGGCCGAGCCACTCGGATGCGTCCTTCGGCTCATTCAGCCTTGGGCCGCAGCCGCCATAGACGTTGGCCGCCTCATCGGCCGCCTGCATTCGGGCCATAACGTCATCCATTTCCCCAGCAAGCCGGTCCATCGCTTCCTGTGGAGTGAAAGCGCCCGAGTTCACGTCGCCGATCTGCTGCCAGAACAGCTGCGCGAGTTTGGGGTAGTCGGGCACGTTAATACCGGTCGGCGACCATGCCACGCGATCAGGCGAGCGGTAGAACTCGATCAAGCCGCCCAGGTTCGCCGCTCGTTCCGTGAAGCTTTCATGGTTGACCGAGCTGTCTCGGATAAACGTGAGGCCAACATGGCTTTTCTTGGTGTCGACAGTCTTGGAGACCGCGAACTGAGCGTATAGCCAGGCCGCTTTGGCGCGATCGGCCGGGGTGGATTTGAGGATCGTCCAGGAACCAACGTCCTGATAGCCGACCTTCTGACCTTCTTGCCAATAGGGGCCATGAGGGCTGGGCGCCATCCGCCACAGCGGCGCGCCATCGGCATCGACCGTGTTGTTGCCCTCGGATTGCGGCGCGACCATTGAAGCGGTGAAAGCGGTGTACCAGAAGATCTGCTGCGCGACGTTGCCCTGGCTGAGCGCCGGCAGCGACTGATAGAAGTCATAGGATGCCGCGCCCGGAGGGGCGTACGCGCGAAGCCACTCATCCCATTTGCGGATCGCGTAAACCGCCGCTGGACCGTTTGTGCCGCCGCCGCGCGTAATGCTGGCACCCTGCGGGTTGCACGAGCCGGCCTCCATGCGGATGCCCCATTCATCGATCGGCACGCCATTCGGCTCACCTTTCGAGCCTGCGCCAGCCATCGAGAGCCAGGCGTCGGTCATGCGCCAGCCGAGATCCGGCGCGCGTTTGCCGTAGTCCATGTGGCCGTAGACCTGGACGCCATCGACCTCCTTCACGTCGTTCGTAAAGAATTCGGCGATGTCCTCATAGGCGGACCAGTTGACCGGCACGCCAAGGTCATAGCCGTATTTCGCCTTGAAAGCGTCTTTCAGATCCTGCCGATCGAACCAGTCTTTACGGAACCAGTAGAGGTTAGCGAACTGCTGATCCGGCAGCTGATAGAGATTTCCATCGGGACCGGTCGTGAACTGGATTCCCATGAAGTCTTCCAGGTCGAGCCCGGGATTCGTCACGTCCGCGAAATCGCCGCCCATCATCTCAGTCAGATTATAGGCCAGTTGAAGCCGCGAGTGGGTGCCGATCAAATCACTGTCGTTGACGTAGGCGTCGTAGAGGTTTCGTTGCGTTTGCATCTGGGTCTGGACGGCTTGCACCACCTCACCCTCGCCAAGCAACTGGTGATTCACCTTGATGCCGGTGATTTCTTCGAACGCCTTGGTCAACACCGTGGATTCATAGGTGTGGGTCGGAATCGTCTCCGACAGCACGTTGATCTCCATGCCCGCAAAGGGCTTCGCGGCGTCGATGAACCACTGCATCTCGGCCTTCTGTTCGTCGGCCGAAAGCACCGAGGGCTGAAACTCGTCATTGATCCATTTTTCGGCCGCCGCCATGTCCGCCCGTGCCGGGGACGTAACCGCGACCAATGCGACCGCTGCTGCGGCCGCGAAGTGGGTTCTACCCATTTTCTCCTCCCAGTTGGTGTCCGTTTAAGCGGACTCACCCTGCTTAGCGCAGGTCAGCAGATGTTCATTTAATTTCCATGTTGACGCAAGTGAGTATTTCGCATTTTCATATGAGTTGGCGCAATGTTCATATTGCCCATAGATCGAGCACGCTGTCGAAATGAGCC
The DNA here is from genome assembly GCA_963669315.1 of Paracoccaceae bacterium. Taxonomy (GTDB): domain Bacteria; phylum Pseudomonadota; class Alphaproteobacteria; order Rhodobacterales; family Rhodobacteraceae; genus SZUA-547. The sequence continues at coordinate 2,212,782 of OY770021.1, forward strand.
TCAACGAACGACAATCACAGATCATGATCCTCGCCCGCGCCAAAGGTCGAGTGATAGTCGATGATCTAGCGTCCAGATTTGATGTGACCACTCAAACTGTTCGCCGTGATCTCAAAGAACTGGCTAAAGAAGGTTTGCTGTCCCGTATTCACGGCGGGGCGGTCCTCGCCACCAGCGTGAACAACATTGATTATCGCGAACGCAGGGCGCTGTCGCTGGACGCCAAACGCGCGGTCGGCGCGCATGCCGCGGCCATGATCCCGGATGGTTGTTCGCTGTTTCTGAACATCGGCACCACGACGGAGCAGGTCGCGAACGCGCTGCGAAAGCGGCGCGACCTCGTCGTCGTGACGAACAATATCCATGCAGTGAACATCCTGTCGGGCTCTCGGGGATTGCAGCTGATCCTGGCGGGCGGGGTGGTGCGTCAGTCGGACGGCGCAATCGTCGGTGACGAGGCGGTGGAGTTCATCAGAAAGTTCAAGGTTGATTATGCGATGATCGGCGCTTCGGCGCTGGATGAGGACGGTTCCATCATGGATTTCGATCTGCGGGAAGTCGCCGTCGCCCGCGCCATCGTCGCAAATGCCCGGAGCACGATTCTGGTCAGCGACCACTCCAAGTTCTCGCGTAGCGCGCCGGTCCGAATTTGCACTGCCGCCGATATCGATTTCTGTGTTCTGGACCGACCACCGCCGCAATCATTCACCGAAGCCTGCGAACAAGCCGGCGTCGTGATTGAGGTCGCCGTTCACGCGCCGCGCTCACCGAAGGACGACCCGGATGAATGATGCTCCGGACGAAAAAAACGTCTTCGACCTCCTCATCATCGGCGGTGGGGTGAATGGTTGCGGCATCGCTCGGGACGCGGCGGGCCGTGGGCTGTCCGTGCTGCTGGTTGAGCAGGGCGACCTTGCGCAGGCGACGTCGTCGGCTTCGACCAAGCTCTTTCACGGCGGCCTGCGCTACCTGGAGTTCTATGAGTTCCGCCTGGTGCGCGAGGCGCTGAACGAGCGCGAGACCCTGCTCAAGGCCATGCCGCATATTTCCTGGCCGCTGCGTTTCGTTCTGCCGCATCACAAAGGGCTGCGACCGGCCTGGTTGCTGCGTTTCGGCCTCTTCATTTACGACCATCTGGGCGGACGGAAAATCCTGCCGGCCACAAGGACTTTGGATTTGTCATCGGATCCGATCGGCGCGCCGCTGAAACCGGGTTTTAGCAGAGGATTCGAGTACTCGGATTGCTGGGTCGAGGATTCGCGGCTGGTGGTTCTTAATGCGCGCGACGCAGCGGAACGGGGCGCGGACATCCAAGTGGGCACGCGGTGCGTCTCGGCCGAGCGTTGCGACGGCGGTTGGGTCGCTACGCTGGAGAATGTGGAGACCGGCGCCCGGTCCCAGGTCAGAGCGCGTGGCCTGGTGAACGCGGCGGGGCCGTGGGTCGATGACGTGATTCAGCGGACGGCTCGCAGTTCGACCCCCGCCAAAATCCGGTTGGTGCGCGGAAGCCATATCGTCACCCGCAAACTGTTCGACCGTGATCGCGCCTACATCTTTCAGCAGTCTGACGGCCGGATTGTCTTTGCGATTCCTTACGAATCAGATTTCACCCTGATCGGCACCACCGACGCCGACCATGAAAGCCCGATGGACAAGCCTGTCTGCACAGCGGAGGAGGCGGAATATCTGCGCGCCGCCGTCTCGGAATATTTCGCCAAACCTGTCGAGAAGGACGATATCGTCTGGACCTATTCCGGCGTTCGCCCGCTCTATGACGATGGCGCCTCCTCGGCCACCGCAGCGACGCGGGACTACGTCCTGCAGTTGGAGGACGATGAAGGAGAGGCGCCGGTGCTAAACGTATTCGGGGGCAAGATCACCACCTATCGGCGGTTGGCGGAGGCAGCGCTGGTCAAGCTCTCGCCGTTCTTCCCCGACATGGGCGAGGCATGGACCGCCGGCGCGCCGCTGCCCGGCGGCGATTTTCCGGTCGATGGCGTTCCGGCGCTGATCGCTGAGTTGAAAAGTCGGTATGATTTTCTTGACGAGAAATGGGCTCGCCGCCTCGTAAAGGCATATGGACGTGAAGCATTTTCAGTATTGGGCGACGCGGCTTCGGTTGAGGATCTCGGCGAATGCTTTGGCTGGAACCTGACCGAGCGTGAGGTCCGCTGGCTGGTTGAGAAGGAATGGGCGCGTTCCGCCGCCGACATCATCTGGCGCAGATCGAAACTGGGACTCAGGCTTGATGCCGAGTGCGCCGCGCTGGATGCTTTCGTCCGGTCATTGGTTGACCGGAAGGCGTCGAAGAAATCGGCTTGAGGCGGGCCGCAACTCCGCGCTGTAACGCCTGTACCGCATCGGCTTCGTCAATTGACACCTCTCGGCGCTAACCGTGCCTATTCTAGGCGTCCACGAAATCCGGACAAAACCAGCTCTTGTGAAGCGGCCGTTTCATGTCACAGTACTGCGCCTTCAAACCGGGCAAGCGATATGCTGGCTGCGTTCAGCGCGGAGCGCGTCTCCATCGCGATGCTCAGAGCGCTCGGGGTGTCGCCATGCAGGCAGATCGTGTCGATGCGGGTTGGGATATGTTTGCCACTTTCTGCGATGATCGCGCCAGCCTGCACCATATTGACGACACGCTCGCCCGCGACTTTAGGATCATGAATCACCGCGCCTGGCATGTTGCGATCCACCAGCGTGGCGTCATCATTATAAGCGCGATCGGCGAAGATCTCGCAGGCGGCGCGACAGCCAAGCTCGGTCGCAGCCTCTTGCTGCGCGGTCTGGGCGAGAACCATGACTATGATCTCAGGCGCGATCGACAAGGCGGCGCTATAGCAGGCCCGCGCGACCGCACCGTCCTCTGCGGCCATGTTCGCCAGCGCGCCGTGAAGTTTGAGGTGGCGGATCTCGGCCCCAGCGGCGCGCGCCATGCCCTGAGCCGCCCCCAGCTGATAGCGGATCATGTTGCCGAGGCTGTCATGTGGGACCATCATGCGCCTGCGGCCAAACCCCTGCAGATCGGCGAAGCCCGGATGCGCGCCGACGCCGACGCCGTGGTTTTCCGCTTCGGCCATGGTTCGGGCCATGACGTCCCAATCACCGGCGTGAAATCCGCAGGCCAGATTGGCCGAAGTCACGATTTCGAGCAAGGCGGCGTCATCGCCCATATTCCACGGGCCGAAGCTTTCCCCCATATCAGCGTTCAGGTCGATGGTTCTGGTCATTGATCAGTTCTTTCCAGATCGTCGCCGGCGGTGACGCCGCCAACCAGTTGATAGGATAATAGATCAGGAATATCGTGGGGGTCTCGCACAAGCGGACGCAGGCTGCGCTGCAAATCCTTACGCCGATCCCGTTCGCGCGCTTCGGCGTCCACGGCCTCTTCCAGCGTCACGAAACGAAAGCGCAGAACGGCTCCCGGCCGCGCCTGCGCGACCTTTGGAAGGTCCGCCGGGATCACCGAGCCGATGCGTGGATAGCCGCCGGTCGTCTGGCATTCGCACAGCAGCACGAATGGAGCGCCGTCGCCGGTGATCTGGATATCGCCCGGAACGATGATCTCGGAGAGGACGCTCAAGCCGGCTTCATTGTGAAAGCCTTGTCCCTCAGGCAGAAAACGCGCGCCCATGCGGTTCCCGCGCACGTCACGGTGGAACTCTGTCGCTTCGAACCGGCGGATCTCAGCAGCGTCGAAAAACTCTGTTTGCAGGCTTGGAGCCACGCGCACCGTTCCCCCTTCGAAGCGCATATCGGTCTCGATAAGGAAGCCTGTGATGCTCTGCTGAGCGTCCGGGCCAACCATCAACTGGCTGCCGGATCGGATCGCGTCACCGACGCCGGCGGCCAGATGCGCGCTGCGCGCGCCAAGCTGCTCGGCTGTGGCCAGGCCGCCGCCCAGATGAAGGTAGCCATAGGTTCCCATCTCCGCCGCTCCGATCGATAATGGTGTCCCGGCAGGCAGCAGATGGCTGGCGTTCCAGGCGACTCCATGGCCATCGATGCTGGCCCGCATCGGCGCGCCAGTCAGCGCGATGCGCATATCCTCTGTCGCCCGAAACTCGCCGCCGGTCCCCGCCATTTCAAGAGCGGCGCAGCTTTCATCCTGGCCCAAAAGAGCGGCGCCTTCGGCCAGCGCCAGCCGGTCGGCGGCTCCGCCGCGCGACAGCCCGAATGCGAGGTAACCGGGGCGCCCCTGATCCTGCGCCGTCATGCCGGGGCCGGCGCGTTGAACGATGATCGCGCGGCTCATGGCAGGGTCTCAGAAGTCGCGCCGCCATCCGGACCGCTTTCGCGCATCGCGCTCAGCTTCTCCGGCGTCGTCGGCTCGAACAGCGCTTCGTCTCCGGGGCGCAAAACGAATGGCGTGTCGCTATCCGGTCGAAACAATTGGATGGCCGTCTGTCCGATATGCCGCCATCCGGTCGGCGTCGCGACTGGAAACAGAACCAGCTGACGGATTGCGACGCACAACCCTCCCGCCGGAACCCGCCCCGTCAATTGGGTTTGACGCGGGATGTCCCAATCGGGTGGAAGTTCGCCCAGATACGGCATTCCGGGCGCAAAACCGATTGTCTGCACCCGGACGCGGCTTTGCGAGATTGATGCGATCGCGGTCTCGGGTGTAAGTCCGGCCGCCGACGCGGCTTCATCCAGTTGCGGCGCCAAATCTGTCCCATAAACCGTGGGGATGCGCCAAAGTCGGCGACCAACCGGAAGAGACGCGGAATACCAGTCCTGCTCCGCAAGAACGCCTTCCAGCCTGGACCGCATCGAAGCGTGGTCCATCCATTGTGGATCGAAGCGCAGATAGGTGGAGACGAGCGAGGTGGACGTCTCTTCGACACCGCTCCAACCAACGCTTTCTATCGCGGCGCGAAGCGCCAGAGCGGCGCGGTTCGCGGGCTCGGACAGGCGGTCGCCGAAGCTGACCAGCAATCCGTCGACGCCAACGGTCCTGATCTGCGGCCATCCGGGAGGGGATCGCCCGCTTTGGTTATTGAAACTGATGGTTGTCATTTCAGATGCTCACGGATCCAGTCGGCGCATTTCAGTCTAAACAGAATACCATGTCGCTGCAGAGCGGAAGGATGAAACAGCGCGATCTGCGAAGATGCGATGAGCGCGGTGGCCATCGCAAGCATTGCGAAGACATAAGGCACAGAGCCAAGCATCACTTCGCTCATGTTTCCGCTTTTCCGCGCACCCTGAACCACATAGAGGTTCAGCCCGACCGGCGGCGTGATCAGCGCCATCTCGATCAGCACGATTATCAGGATCCTAAACCAGATTGGGGAGCCTAATCTGACTGGTCCAGTTTGATTGTTAGTGCATGACCGGCCTCGGTTCTATCGGGATGATGGTTTCAGGTGCCGGCGGTCTGTAGCCCAGTGCACTGTGGGGTCGCTTGGTTTTGTAGTGTTTCCTCCAACTCTCGATGATGATCTGGGCCTCTCTCAGCGTGTAGAAGATCTCCCCGTTGAGCAGTTCGTCCCGCATTCTGGCATTGAAACTCTCGACGTAGCCGTTCTCCCAGGGGCTTCCCGGTTCGATGAAGGCGGACTTAGCGCCGACGGCCTCGATCCAGGCCCGGACAGCCTGGGCGACGAACTCGGGGCCATTGTCGATTCGGACGAATGCCGGTGGTCCTCGCAAGATGAAGAGATCGGTCAGTGCGTCGATCACGTCGATCGAGTTCAGCTTCCGCTTCACTCGGATCGCCAGGCATTCCCGGCTGAATTCATCCAGGATATTCAAAGTCCGAAACGCCTTGCCGTCATCGGTTCGGCAGTGCACGAAATCGTACGACCAGACATGATTGCGATACTCCGGCCTGAGCCGCACGCATGAGCCATCATTCAGCCATAGCCGTCCCTTCTTCGGTAGTTTCGGTGGAATCTTCAGCCCCTCTCGTCGCCATAGTCGCTCGATCCGACCATCGCTGACCTGCCAGCCTGCGTCTCTCAGCAGCGCGGCGACGCGACGGTATCCGTAGCTGCCGTATCGCCGGGCCAGTTCGATCATGTCGGCAACCAACCGTTCCTCGTCTTCCCGGCCCCGTGGACGATGCCGTTGCGTCGAGCGATGTTGCCCCAGCACACGGCAGATCCGGCGTTCCGGCACCTTCATCTCGCTGCGGATCAGCTCGATGCAGGCGCGGCGACGAGCGGGGCTCAGAAGTAGCGCTACGCCGCCCTTCGGGTGCCCCGTGCGGCTTCCTTCAGAATGAGCTTGTCCAGTGTCAGGTCCGACACCGCCTTCCTCAGCCGTTCGGTCTCCTTCTGAAGCCGCTTGAGTTCCTTCAGTTGGTCGGTTCCCATCCCTCCATACTGCTTGCGCCAGCGATAGTAAGTCTGCTCGGCAATGCGAACCTCCCGGATCGCGTCCACGCGCGCCATTCCTTGCCCGACAAACACGTCAACCTGCCGCAGCTTCTGAACTATTTCCTCGGGCTTGAGCCGCGTGTTCGCCATCTCTTGTCCTCTGTTTCCTAAACATAACGATGGACCAATTCAGATGGGGCACTCCAGGCCTGCTCGTAACGCCGCCCCAACACCGTCTCGACCAGCATCCTGTCGCGCTGGTCCTTCCACAGTGAGAGCGAGTCCCATGCCCACGTATTCGCGTCGTTGAAACGAGCGTCACACTCATCGCGCCCGAATTGCTCGAAGAGGTAGGCTCGGATCATCAGGGCCAAACCCCCTGTCGTCGTTGGCGTGGTCCGCGCCATTCGCCAATAAGCGGCGTCGCTGGCGTCGGTAAGCGCCATGGCCACGGGGTCATCCGCCCAATCGATGCGGCCCGGCGTCGTGTAGGCGTACTCCGCCCCCGCAGCCTTCACCCAATCCATAACGGCGGCGATTGCGGGTCCGTCGCGGACGCTATCGCGGCCTCTACTTCTTTCGGATTGGCCAGCGCCGCAATCGTCAGTGCCGGTACGGCGGTTGCGCCTTTGAGTAAATTGCATCGCTTGATGTACATCATGCCGCCCTCGCAAATGCATAGTCAGCGAATGGACCGCCACGTTTGGCGGAGAACGCCTCACCGGCGCGCTGCTCGACAGGCTCACCCACCATGTCCACATTCTTGAGATGAACGGCCGGTCCTACCGCCTGGCGCAAAGCCGGGCTCGCAAAGCCATCTGAACAACTCCCCGGCTCAACCACGGGCGCGCTCTGACTCTTGACGGTCAGCGCGCCCTTGGCGCTGCCCCAAGCCACTCCGCTCAACTGGCCGGGTGTTCGGGCGCCCAACTGGCCGGAAGTTCGGGCTCCATTGATTGTCTTCTCAAGTGAAAATTTTTGCACTTGCGAACCTCTTCCCCGAAGCCGCCATTCACCGCGGGAACGTCATGAGCGACCGGCCAACGACAACAACGCGGTCGTAGTAGCCGTAGGCGTTCAGTCCGAAATCACCGCGCCGCGCTTCGTTGCGCGCGAACTTTTGCGATGTCGTACTCGTAGAGAACAAGATCTCCGTTCGCCTCGATTTCGAACCTGCTGATCCGTTCCAGATTGTTGAAGTAGAACCCCTCGGCCTCCATGTCCTCCGCTGAGCACATTTGGCCGCTGGTCTCGATCGGGCCGATGATGATTCCGCCATCGGTAAAGGCGAGGCCCGAGTTGAAAAAATTGCAATGCCCGTAGCCGGAGAGTGCATCATTCGTGATCTCCAGCGTTAGCTTGCCTCCGTCAGGGACGCTGCCGCCTACGATCTCACTCACCGTCCACTGACCAGTAAGCGCCGCCCGATCGCTGCTGACATACGCCACGGCTATCTCCTCTCCTTCAACGCTTTCAACGCTTTCAACGTTGCGACTATCCGTCGCCTGCGCGTTCGCATCTTCAACATCATCGCAGGCCGCCACCGCCAGAATGGCGCAGACGGACCAGGCTACAACGGACAAGTATCGGCCGCGCTTGAACAAAAATCGCATTCTCATCAACTCCCGCCGCAAAAACGACACACCCCTCAGATAGAGGCAAGCATGTTTTCGCATCGCTTTGCGGCCTAATTAAGCGCCGAGATGAATCTTGTGTGTTATCCGAGTCGATGCGAGAATTTTTTTGACCTCGTTCACCTCGGAGTGAATACCCATGCCCCTCGATCCCAAACAGATAGACGAGCTTAAAGCCAATCTTGGCGCGGCGCGAAAAAGGGATATGGCGTTTGGCCTATGCCTTGGGAAAAAGCCGGACTCCACTCTCCTGCTGCTCCACAAGACGAAAGATCCGACGATCCTGGGACGGCAGGCGAGAAAAGACGGCGAAACCAACAAATTCACTTACGGCATGCTGAAGTGCAAAGGCAAAGACCTGCACCTGACCTGCTATTCCGATCCGCCATCCGGTCTGGCTAAAAAGACCAAAGATTTTTTGAAAAAGACCGGTCTGGGCGGCAGGGTCATTCTCCTGGATCAGAGCGGTCACGAGGTCGGCGACGGAAAAGAGGAGCAAGAGCCGCCTGAAGAGACGGCGCAGGCGGTTGGTCAGGCGGCGGCGCCGGACGACGCCGGCGGCGACAAAGACGCGCCCGATCCTCTGGCGGAGAAATGGAATGGCGCAAAGGCGAAGATAGAACAGGTTCTGGAAGGCGCGAAGCAGCCGGTTGGAGAGAATATCCTCAACGCCTGGGGCCAGGTGGTCAAGCAAGCCGAGGACGGCGACTACGCCGCCGCGCTGAAACAGGTTCCGGCCGTCGCGGGCTTGATTAAGGACGCCGGCGCCGCCTCAAAGCGTGAGGAGCTGGAGCGCGCAAAGTGGGAAGAGGCGTCCAAGAAGGTCTTGCCGCACGTCCAGGAGGCGCTCGACAAGGGGCTTGGCGATACCAAGAAAATTCAGGCGGTGTGGTCGCTGGCCTCTACCAAGGCCAAGGCCGACCCGGCCGACTACGCGGCGGCGATGAAAGCCGTCACCGTACTAGTGAAGCTGCTCGGCGATGCCAAGAAGGCTGAGCCCGCGATGGCCGAAGAAGCGCCTGACGCCGCCGGCGGTGGCGGCGGACGAGGCGGCGCGGCCCCGCCCGACGAAGCCGCCGGCGATGACGATACCGCAGATGAAGCCGTTGCCGAGGGCGGCGGCGCAGCGGCGACCGCCGCGGGCGACGACGCCAGCGAAGAAACGGACGAGTCGGCGGGCGCGCCTTCGGACGCTGAGGCCGGAGATGTCGGCGGAGAGCCCGATAAGGCCGACCCGGCGGATCTCAGCGGCGACCTCGAAGAGAAGATCAAACGCGCCAAGGACCACGTCAAAGCCATCGACAAGCTGATCGCCACGTTCAACGGGCTGGTGCCGGGCGGCGGCGCCGCGCCGGCGAAATGGGGGACCGAAAAGACCCGGATCTACGATATTGTCGATCCGAAGAAGAAGGAAGATGCGCCGGACGAAAAGAAGCTCGACAAGGCGCTGAAGGATCTCGTCAAGCTGGAGCAATCGGTTCACGACAAGACTGCGGAGAAAAAGGATTGGAAGAAGGCGCTGGAGCTGTTCGACGTCCGCCTGATCCCGATCGACAACCATCCTCAGGCGGCGAAGACTCCCGAGGTTAAGCCGAAGATCGACCAGTTGAAGACGGACCGGGCGGCGGCGGTCGCCAAGGCGAACGCCAACGACTTCAAAGGCGCGATCAAAGCGTTGGATGCGTTGAAAAAGACCTGCGACGAGGTCGAGAAACACGCCGACGACTTCGCGCATTACGACGCGATCCGCAGCCAGCGCCAGACGGCGATGGGCGCGACCCCGGCGCCTGCGACCGGCGTCGACGCGATCGATAAGGTGCGCCTGAAAGCGGAGGACCTCTTCACCAAGGCGCAGACCGATGCGACGGCGGGCAAATTCGACGACGCCGTCAAAAAGCTCGACCAGATTCCGCCGATCCTGGCGGAATACGACCAGATCAAGCTCCATGAGAGGCGCTATAGGTCGTTGATCGGCAATATCAGTCCGCGGATCACAGCGATCGAAGCTTTGCCCGTGGATGTGCGCGATCCGATGAAGACCGAGATCGCGGAGCTAAAGAAGCTCTACGAAGACGCAAAGATTGATAAGACCAAGGACTATGTCGTCTCGTACCAGCAACTGATCTGGCTGCGCGGCTCGGCCGCCAGTCCCAAGAAGCTCGACTATATCGAGGCCCAGACCACCGCGATCCAGAGCTACAACACCGATCTGGCCGCCTATGAGGCGCAGCTCAAGACCTTCAAGGATCACAAGGGTCGTGAGGGGATCGAGGAATTCTTCCTGGGCATGGAGAAGGACCTCGAGCAGGCCAAGGCGGAAGCCGGGCAGAAGAAATTCTCCACCGCCGTGGCGATCCTGACCCGGACCAAGAGCCGCTGGCCGGCGGAGACGGCGAACGCCGACAGCTGCCTGACCTACAAGACCAAGCGAGAGGCGGTCGCCAAGGCCGCTGATGAACAGCGCGGCCGGAAGGGCGCCGAATCCGGCGTCGCGCAATGCGACGACCTGTTGGCCACCGCTGCGAACCAGGCGCTTTCCAAGCAGTTCAAGGGCGCGCTCGCCACGGTGAACGAGGCGGAAAACCGCGTAAACCAGGCCAAGGCGGCGGCGGATGAGCAGGAAGCGCTCGGCAAGCTGAAGGATGAAGGCGCGCTCGGCAAGATCGCCGAGGATTTCGACAAGGCCTACAAGGTCTACACCGACATGCGCGCCCATGTGGCGGGCAATGATTCGGGCGGCGTATTCCCCAAACTGCTGGCTAACGCCGATGCGGAAGCGCAGAAAGCGCAGGACGAGAAGGCCAAGCCATCGCCGAATTTCGAGACGGCGCGCGGCCATCTGGACGCCGCCATCGCGATGCTGGAGGACGCGCAGACGAAAATCTCGGCCAAGACGCCCTACGAGACGCATCTGGCCGCGGCGAAGCTGCAGACAGACGGCACGCTGCCGCCGGTCAATATCGACGACTGCATCAAGAAGCCGATCGCCGATGCGAAGAAGCTGATCACCGAGGCCGAGGATCTGGCTAAGGCCGACGGGTTCGACTTCAAGGGCGCCGAAGCGAAGCTCGCAGAAGCCAAGGCGATCTGCGACAAGGCGTTCCTGGAAGGATCTCTCTACCCGGCGGTCAAGGCCAACAAGGCGACGATAAAAGGCGCCGAGGACGCGATCGCAGCAGAGCCGACCGTCGCACCGCTGATGACGGGCCGGACGGCGCTGTTGCAGAAGTATCAGACCAATATCGACGCGCTGATCATAGCGGGCGACATGCGGGGCGCCGCCGACAAGGCAAAGGACGGCCTAGCCTATGTTGCGCCGACTACGAGGGATATAAACACGTGCAAGTTGATCCTGAGCCGCAAGAAAAAGTGGTACGATGACAAGATCGCCTCGATCACCGGGGCCGGTAAAGACGCCGCCAAGCCGGATCTGGATAAGGCGAACGCCAAGCTCGCCGTCTACACCACCAACATAAACAACGAGAACTACGACGCCGCGCTCTTGTCACTGAACGAGGTGATTTGGGCGATCAATGCGGGCCTCAGAGCGCTTACCGCCCACGGGACTTACGAAACCGCGCGCTCGACAGCCAAGACAAAGATCGACGCGGTGGCGGCCAAGCGCAACGTCGCCGTCGAAGAAAAGCTCAAGGCGATCGAGGCCAAATACGCGGCCGGCGTCGCCGACGCGGCGGCCGGCAAGTTCATTGGCGCCGAGCGAGCGATGAAGGAAATCCCGGCCGAAGTGGATCCGCTGGGTCCGATCGCCGACGCCTATAAAGCCTATGACGACGCCCGGAAACCCGCGGCGGACAAGCTGACCGAGGCCGGAGGCCATTCGCAGGCGAATGCGATCCAGACGATGATCGACCGCCAGCAGGGCAAGTTCGACAATGCTGAGAAACTCGCCGACGGCGGCGAATACGACACCGCCAAGACGATGATGGAGGAGATCGTTCCGGCGCTGGAGGACGCGCTTAAAAGCGCCGGCAACGCAGCGATCCTGGAGGGGGTCGCGGATGCGATCTCAGACACTGCGCCGGACACGCTGCCGCTGTTTGCGCATATCAAGGCGGCGCAGGGCGTTCTCGCAACCCTGGTCATGATGCCGGAGTCGAAAACCTGCGCGACGGCCGCGGACATGATCAAGGATGCGGACGCCAAGCTGAAACACGCCAGCGCGTCCGGTACCTCTCACGCTGACGCCAAGAAGGCGCTGCAGGAGGCGATCGAACTCTGCAAGACCGCCGACGACACAATGCTTCAGCACCGGTTCCTGGAGAAGGCGCTCGAAAGCTCAAAGACCAAGGTCAATGAGCTAAACAGCCATGCGCAGACGGACTACATCGCCACTGACATCAAGGCGTTGGAGGATGCGCTGGCGGCGATCATGAAAGACGCCACGTCCAGCGGCGACTATGACAAGGGCTCGGCGGAGCTTGAAAAGGTGATGACCGGCTATCACGAGGCCAAGGCGCTTGCGGACGCCCAGGTCGAGTATCTCGACTTCCGGGCCAAGCCCGAGGTCGAGGCGCGATTGCCTGTGCTGGAGAAGCACGACCATCGCTATGCGATCAAGACGAATATCGACGCGATGCGGAAAAAGCTGGACGAAGCGGAGGCGGCGGCGACCGACCGCAAACACGAAGACGCGATGAAGCTGCTGACCGAAGTGCTCGATCTGGGCGTCAGCTCCCTCGTCACCGCCGAAATGCGGGCCAACAATCCGCCCGACGTCAAAGACGTAAAGGCGATCCTCGCGCGTCCCAACGGGCAGGCCGAGCTGGACGCGATCGTCGATTCGCTTGAGCCGGACGCCCAGCGTGCGGTGCTGAAGGTCGCATTCGAAGCGCGGTTCGGCTGCAAGATCGAGAACTTCAACAACCCCAATATGTCCGTTCCGATCCCCGACAACGCCACGGAGGGGCCGAACGTCAAACGCTTTTACGAGATCATGTCTGAACTGCCCGTCAGCGACACGCTGGAGAATGACAGCATGATGAATTTCAGCGTGATGGACGCCAACGGCAACGGCTCTTTCTATCGCAGTCGTGAGCAGCGAGTGGTGATGGACGAAGGCGATTCGGAGCGCAGCGGCCAGTATCGGTTCGGCCTCAAGCACGAAGTCGGCGATGTCGAGCCCGGCTGCGAGCCGGCGAATGAAGAGCCGGTTACGTTCTTTAGCTGGAACACGCTGCACGAGGTCGGGCACGCCGTCGACGATAAACACGGGTTCATGAATAAGAACGGTAAGAAGACGGAATTCGGCGGCTGGACGAGCTATGTACGGAATATCGATCCGATTGCGAAAATCTTTGCGGACGAGTTCAAATACGACAAGGACTACCTTAGCGCCTATATGGCCAACAATCCGAACCCCGCAATTCCGCCGATCCCGACGACTGGAGGCGTCACGCCTGAGGAATGGGAGAGCCGCCGCATCCAGGCGCGCGCGCATATCGACATGGCGCAGGTCTCGCAAAAGCCCTGGGGCAGTCAGGCGTTGGCGACGAAGCTGGCGATCAAGGGCATCGTCTATCAGGAGAGCTACGGCAATAGTTGGACCAGCTATGAACTTGCGGCGCGCAGCCGCGGCATGACCGCCTATGGGTTCCGCGCGCCAGGCGAGTGGTTCTCGGAGATGTACGCCGCCTTTCACTCTGGCAAGATGAAGGACACGCATCCGGCGGCGAAATGGCTCTCGACGCTCGATGGTCCGGAGAAGAAATAACCGACTTACAGGAAAGTTTTCAGATGTCTCTCTTTCAACCGGTCAACTTGGTCTGCCCTGGCTGCGGCGAGTTGATCATTATGGAGGCGGTTGGCAGCGTGAACGCTGATCGCCGCCCGGATTTTCGCGACGATATCCTGAACAGTGAATTTCAGGATGTGACCTGCGCTTCCTGCAATGAGAGCTTCCGCCTGCAACCCTCGTTCAACTATCTCGATGTCGGACGCGGGCAGTGGATCGCCTGTCTGCCTATTGGCCGTATGCCCGACTATCTGGCGGCGGAGGACGAGGTTACGGAGCTGTTCGCGGTCAGCTATGGCGAGAAGGCCCCGCGCGCCGCGCGTGACGTGGGCGATGAGTTGTCGGTTCGGCTGGTCTTTGGCTGGCCCGCAGTGCGAGAGAAAATCTTCGCTCGCGAACACGAACTCGACGATGTGGTGCTGGAACTGGTGAAGCTGGATTTGCTGCGCCGCGCGCCCTCGGCGCCGATGGCGCCGGGCGTTGAGATGCGCCTCGTCAACATGACGGATGACGGGTTCGGTTTCGTTTGGATCGACTCAGCAACTGAGAAGGCGGTGGAGGAAGTGACGGCCCCACGTTCCATTTACGACCATGTAGAGGCGAATGTGGATGGCTGGCGCGCCACCCACGCGCTGCTGGAGAATGGTCCCTTCGTCGATATTCAGAAGCTCTATATGGGCCAAGGCCGCGACGCCGCTTGAGGCCAGCGAGTGCTCCTGACCCTCAACGGTCTCACTCCCTACGAGTAAATCAGCAAAATCTGGACAACAGAGCCAGGGAGATTCACACTCGATCCAACCCATCAGATGCTGGGACTGAACACTTGGAGCCGGGCGGGGCTCGTTTGCAGCGTTCGCGAATGAGCAGATCCAACCCGCTTTGCTATTTTAGAACTATTGAATTGAGCGGAACAAAGGAGGAAGGCGGCTCGGGAAATCTGAACAGCGGCGTTAAGTGGCCTTTCCGCTCGCCATCGGCATGACCGCCGGGAACGAAGAGAGACCATGACCAGACGACCGCGCCGGAACCACAGTCCGGCATTTAAAGCGAAAGTCGCCCTTGAGGCTTTGAAGGGCGAGAAGACGATGTCTGAGCTGGCGCAGCAGTTCGACGTGCATCCGAACCAGATCAAGCAGTGGAAGGATCAGCTTCGGGACGGGATGGCCAGTGTCTTCGACCCCGGAGCGAGGAAAACCCTCGAACCCGAGATCGACGTCACGGCGCTGCACGCGAAGATCGGCCAGCTGGCGCTGGAGAATGATTTTTTGTCCGGTGCGCTCGACAAGACCGGTCTGTCGCCGAGCGCAAGGAAATGACGGACCGGGCTCACAGTCTGAGCCTGACGCCGCAGGCGGCGCTCCTGGAGATCAGCCGCACCAGCCTCTACTATGCGCCGCGACTGGTCCCGGCCGCCGACCTCAAGCTGATGCGCCGGATCGACGAGTTGCATCTCGACTATCCCTTCGCGGGTGGGCGCATGCTGATGGGCCTCTTGCGCCAGGAGGGGTTCGCCGTTGGCAGGCTGCATGTCGCCACGCTGATGAAACGGATGGGGATCGAGGCGCTCTATCGCCGCCCGAACACGTCGAAACCCGCGCCGGGCCACAAGATCTATCCGTATCTGCTGAGGAAGACGGCCGTGACGCGGCCGAACCCGGTCTGGGCGATGGACATCACCTACATCCCGATGGCGCGCGGGTTCGTCTACCTGACCGCCGTCGTCGACTGGTTCAGCCGCAAGGTGCTGGCCTGGCGGCTGTCGATCACGCTGGAGACCGAGCCCTGCCTTGAGGCGCTGAACGAAGCCATGGCCCGCTATGGCAGGCCGGAGATCATGAACACGGATCAGGGCTCGCAGTTCACCAGCCTCGACTTCATCAAGGCGCTGAAGGAGGCCGAAATCGCCATCAGCTTGGACGGCAAGGGCGCCTGGCGCGACAACGTCTTCGTCGAGCGGCGCTGGCGCACGATCAAGTATGAGGAGGTTTATCTCAGGGCCTACGCCAGCGTCTCCGAGGTCCGCGCCAGGGTCGGGCGCTATCTGGAGTTCTACAATCGGCGCAGACCACACTCATCGCTGGACGGGCGAACGCCCGATCAGGCATATCTCAACCAGCCAAAGCCAATCCTGGCGGCGGCGTAACCAGAGCGGAAATCCACTTAGCGATACACCGGAAACTGTTCAAACGATCCGAGCCACCTCGGAAATACGCCAGATCTCCTGAAATGAGCCGGGCCTCTCGATCGAGCTAAAGATAGAGCACGCCGATTTATACCTCTAGAACCAGCGACGTCTCCTTTTCTCGGCAGCCTTTTGGAATCGTTGCCGAACATGATCGGGAGAAAATCTGTTTTTTGATATCGATTTATGAATCTTGTAGTCCAATATTGCCAAGTAGTTCCGCCACGGATTTGAGAAAGTGGCGGCCAGTTTTTCTCGAACGGCGTCTCGATCAGCTGCCACGGCATCGCGATCAGCTTTCATGTCGGACAATCTCTTCTCTTTGCGCGTCAATACTTTGCATAGCGACTCAGTCTCTAGGTAGGCGCGCTTTTCCATGTAGTGATCGAAGTATGAACTTGCCGATCTTTCTTCATTTCGTTTGCGGGTTTTGATGAGGTTATTGAACTTCCAATCAAGGGGAAGAAACAGGTCTTCGGGGAACTCGTCTGACTGAAGCATGAGGTTCAGTACATTCTGGTCATTGGCGTTGGAATTCAGAGCTTGCGCCCGCTCAAAGTAGCGCCGCCAATCCATCACTCTCAAAGCCTCGCGGCCTTGCCTTCCGAAGTACATAACACCTGTGTTAACGTGTTTTCGCGCGTCAGTAACCCCTGCGTACTTCTCCCGCATGTGCCGCTCGATCCCCTTTAGGGGTTCTTGGTCCGCCACCCTGCATGCTGAAATCCCTAGGAAGTCTTGTACTGCTGTTCTCGGATCAGGAGCATCTGGCTTCACCACCACATCCGAGTCGATATAAAGTACGCTGTCGTAACAATCGAACTCGGGCGTCAGCAGCTCCAAACGCTCGAATGAGGGGTGGTATCCGGGCATCTTGATGCGAGGTGATCTCAGCACCGAGTAGCATACCCCATGCCGTTCGGCATATGCGGACACGGATTGAATGGAAGCCTGATAGACCTTTGGATGATACGCCAAATGCGTGTTAGCAGCGCCCATGTTATCGGCCCACGGGATAGACACCTGGAAGATGAGTAGTTTCATGGGACCTGCCTTTTTCTAGAGAGAAAGCCTGCTCGAGACGTCCTAACGTCAGGCTTCAGCCCAACGGAACACAAGAGCTTTGCCAATCAAAAGTCTTTATTAAAGCCGTAAACACGGTCCCCCAAATTCCGAATCCGAGTGCCGGGTCACGCTTGGACATCCATGTCATTCGCGGCCCCAGAAAAAAGGCGTTCGAAATATTCGATTGTGCGGCCGAGCCCTTGTCGCAAGAGCGTGACCGGCTCCCAATCGAGCTGAACACGGGCCAACGTTATGTCAGGATTTCGCTGCCTCGGGTCATCCAGCGGCAAAGGCTCGAAACTCAATTTCGACGCCGAGCCAGTACAGTCGATCACCATTTCAGCCAGCTCGCGGATGGTGAACTCGCCTGGATTGCCAAGATTGACCGGACCAGTCAGCTCCGCCGACGCCTCCATCAGGCGTACGCAACCGTCGATCAGGTCGTCGACGTAGCTGAAGGAGCGGGTCTGAAGGCCATCGCCGTAGATAGTGATGGGCTCTCCTTTCAGCGCCTGAACGATGAAGTTCGACACCACCCGCCCATCGTCGGGCTGCATGCGAGGTCCGTAGGTGTTGAAAATGCGCGCCACCTTGATCTCGAGGCGGTGTTGCCGCCAGTAGTCGAAGAACAGGGTCTCGGCGCATCGCTTGCCCTCATCGTAGCAAGAGCGCGGTCCTATTGGATTGACGTTGCCCCAGTAGTCTTCGGTCTGCGGATGAATGGACGGGTCGCCATAGACCTCCGAGGTCGAGGCTTGGAAAATTCTGCATTTGAGACGTTTCGCGAGGCCGAGCATGTTGATCGCGCCATGAACGCTGGTCTTGGTCGTCTGGACTGGATCGTGCTGGTAATAGCTCGGCGAGGCTGGGCAGGCAAAATTGTAGATCTCGTCGACTTCCACATAGAGCGGGAAAGTCACGTCATGCCGCATTAACTCGAAACGCGGGTGATCGACTAAATGCTGGATGTTTCGCTTGGAACCTGTAAAAAAATTGTCAGCACAGATAACATCATTGCCCCCTGCGATTAGCCTGTCGCAAAGATGCGAGCCTAGGAACCCAGCGCCGCCCGTCACGAGTACTGTTTTCGCTTTCATCCGTTCTTTCTTTCTGGACATGAGGCGTTGTCAGACTGGTTCCAACCAGTCTCTCTTTGCCTTCAGCTGCGGGAACTTAGGCGGAACAAAGCAGCTAACGCCCCTCAAGCGCGCCGGTGCAGTTTCTCTTGAAAACATGGCGTCTGGAGAGAATGCGTTCCCGATTGAAATGGTTGTCGACGGAGGCGTGAACGGCGGCGAACAACTGTAAACTTCGCATTCGCCGGAACCGGAACATGGCTCGCTCTTTTCGTCGGAATGGCAGATGCGAGTTCTCCGCCTCGTTGTTGCGCCAGCGACCGGTGGACTGAAGATCTGAGTCGCCGATTTCGCGGAGCGCGGCGCCATATGACCGAAGCTGGTCCGTCACGATCTCCCGCGGCTGTCCATAGCACTTCATCAATTTCTTCAATAATTTCAATGCGGCGCGTTTGTCCCGACGCTTCGTGACGACGGTTTCGAACACCTCGCCCTCGTGGTCCACGGCGCGCCACAGAAAATGCTGTTCGCCATTGATTTTCACGAACACCTCGTCCAGATGCCAGCGCCGGTTTGAGTGCGGCCTCATTTGGCTTACGCGTTTGCGCCGGATCTCGGCGGCGACCATCGGTCGAAATCTGTGCAACCAAAACCGAGCGGTCTCGCGGTGTCAACGTCGGTTGAGTATCCGGCCACGGAGCGGCGCAAAAGTTGGCCACGTAGGGCGTGACTGGCACCTTGGCGAACGCGCTCCCCATATAGCTGGCGTTCGCCGAGGCGCGTTGGTCCGTCAGGACCAAACCATGCCCCGCCTTAGGCTTTCTGGTTGATCCGGCGCGCCATGCTCTGTGCCAGTCGTTAGCTGTCGCCGTTCGTCTCGAGGATGCCGACATGATGTGTCAGCCAGTCGAGCAAGGCGCCGGTCAGGCGCTCCGAGCCGAAGGTTTCCGTCCATTCGTCGAAGGGCAGGTTGGGAACGCGTGTCAGAAGCGCATGCGCCGGTCGCGAGACGGGCGGCCCCACGGTCTGCATCTTGTAGCTTCGGCCGATGCTGAGCTCGTCGCGAACGAAATCGACGCTCCAGACATGGTTCGGATGGGTCGGCCTGAGCCGGATGATCGAGCTGTCCTTGTGATAGAGCCGTCGCTTCTTATGCCGCTGCGGCGTCATAGAACGCCCAGTCCTTCCAAAGCAGCCAGCCGACAACAGCAGAGCCGGTCACGGCGACCAGCACGCCAGCAAGGCGGCGGTTGCGGCGCGCAAGCCGGTTGGAAAAGCCGTCGTAGAGATCAGCGGCGAGGCTCATGGTAGGCGAGTGGGGACTCTCATTGTTTCGTGCAAGCGGTCGCGAAATCGAGCAAATGGCGTATTGTGTGAGTCGTCGAATTGTCGGGCGGTGAATTTATGACAGGGTCAATCTTGGCGGACATATGGTTCGTCTTCCTAGCAGTCTCTCCGTTAGTAGCGCTTGTTTTTCTGTTTCTTTGGCTCAAGCGCAAAGCTGAGCTAAAGGCGGCTCTTGAAGAGTTTAAGAAGCGAGAAGCAGACCTGACCGGAAAGTTAGAGGTCGCCGAAAGCGAAAGGCGCCAGTTGGAACAGCGGTTCTCGGAACGCCTGGACATTGAAGCGGAAGCGCGGAATGCGCGAGTAGAACGCGATCGGATCGAGACCGAAATCTCTGACTTGCAGTCGCTCTACGAGGAAAGACGACGAGCTTACGACCGCCTACTAGAGCAAGTGGCGGCCTTCGAAGAGCAGTCCGTCCCCACGCAAATAGAAGAAGATGACGCGCCCCCAAAAGAGAACTGAGGGATAGGTAGAGCTTCGCGCGCTGCGAAGCCCTCGGGCTGCCCCTCTCCCGATTAATGGTGAAAATTGCATCAGAACTCAGGCGCGCCTCGAAGCAACCACAAGGGCCACTGCCAATTTACGTTGACGTAATGTGATTTATCCGACTACCGCTAGCAGATCAGTTGGCGGAGGGTGAATTGCGAATTGTTGTGCTCTTGATTGGATTGGTGGCGTCGTCACCTGCTGTAGCCTTGACCGGGGAGGAGGCGGAGGCGATTCTCACGAGGTATTGCGTCTCCCAATTGGGTTTGACGCAGGATGGCTGCGAATGTTCGTCGCGGGTCTATCGGGAAGAGATGGGCGACGCCGAGTTCATAGCGACGACTGACGCGCTTAGAATAACGAATTCAGGAAATGCGCCTGTACCCGTCGATCAGGTCAAGGGCGCGCGCGCAGACAGGCGCGCTGTCATGGAGTGTGGTCGCTAGCCGCACATTAGATTTAGATCCTCACCTCGAAAACGGGTCACCCGTCTCGGCCTTCACAATAGACTGCCCAGGACGCCCGTTGCGGCAGCAAATGCGGCACCGAAAGCGCGGCGTAGCGCGTCCAGCTGCAGGCCCTCAGCGCTTCTCACGCGCCCTGTATGTCCGCACCACGGGCAGTCGCAGTAGAGATATCGTATAGGCGCAGGAGATCGGGCGGCATGGCCGCGCTGCAGCACGGCCGCAAAAGCAGGCGTCAAGGTGTGCAGGGCCACGTTATCGGCACAGCTGCGGCGCTCCAGCGGAGTTCGCGTTTCGGCCATGGATCATCGCACCGATTCTCGCCCAATAAGCTGCTGCCTCGCACATCGGGCAAGGGCGCGAAGACGAATACATTGTCGCTCCTGACAGATCGCGGCTGGTCAATCGCCTCGTCGCATCTCGGATCGCCGACATCTCCGCATGGCCTGTTGGATCGTGGTCTTGGACAACCCGGCTCGGCGATTGCCCGATAATGAGGCCATCGCGGACGATTATCGCGCCATACGCCTGGTCGCCCAGATCGACCGCCAGCTGGCGCATTTCGAAGGCCCTATCGATGAATGCTGCTTCACGGGGCTCCCGTGGTTGGGGGTTGGGGACTGTCGCTCTATCATTGTGGCGCGCAACCGCATCACGTCGTGTGTCGAGCCACAGAGCGGCCGAGCCGGTAGCGACCAGGAACAGTCGCCTCGGCATTGATCGATTCTGCGCCTCTAAACCAGCGCTGTCTGAACTTCTACCCACGCGCACAAGCACCTCCGGAACAGAGGATACCACGCTTCGTACATTTGATCTTGGCGCGGACGGAGAGCGGGATGGCGTCGGCGCGGGAGACGGCCTTGTTGATAGCCTGTTTGAAGGCGCCCGTTGCTTCTGCGGTGTTGGCGGCAAAGCCTTTAGGACGACCGGGGCCGGGGTTTTCGGAAACACTGTTTCCATTATTCCGCCGCGTCTCCCAAAGCTGGCGAGAATTGCTCTTAGATTGGCGCAAAATCACAAGTCCCGTTTCTACGTATCTGTATCGTCGCAACACGGGTATCTGACCCGGTTCTGAAATGAGGAGGACTATGATGAGACCGTTACAGCTCAAAGCAGACGCTTCGACCGCTAAAACTTCTCGCGCACCATGGTCACCTTTCGATGAGTATTTCGCGACAGTCGCTGCCGAAGAGTTACTTGAGCACCTTGACGAAACGCCGTTGAACCCGGAAGCAAAGCGCGCCGCCAATGCGCTTGCAGAAGCAATTGGCTACAGACGCGGGCTCAACTGATGCAGCGTCGTCGGATTAAAGTGTGAAATCGGTAATCCCCGGCCTCCCAGAGGCTGTTTTCCGTTATTAGCTGAAGGCCCCAACTACCCCGCCAACTATCTGAATGGCGACTGCGATGCCAATAATCTCCGGGCTGCGTTGACAGGCCCATCCCTCAGCGCGCGTTTGACCTGCCCCCCCAAGGCTCCCTCATTCATAACGAGAGTTTGCGGGTTTGGTTTTCATATTCTTCGTGATCGTTTAGGGCAAGCGTGTAGATGGCGCCTGTAAATCCGACCACTGGAGCGGCGGGATGATCCTGCTGCGGGCGGCTTAATATCCCGCCACGTGGAAGTCTGGGAATCGTTGAGGCGGTTTCGAGGCGAGGATGTACGGGTTGGAGATTTATCATCGCGTCCGGCGGGCGGTTCTGCGCGACGGGATGAGCGAACGGGCTGCTGCGCTGGCTTTCGGGGTCGACCGTGGGACGATCTCGAAGATGCTGACGTTCTCCGAACCGCCTGGTTATCGGCTGAAGTCGCAGAGGCCACGCAGCCGGATGGACGCGCACGCGGAGTTTGTCGACCAGATCCTGATCTCGGACCGGGAGGTTCCGAAGAAGCAGCGACACACGGTGCGGCGGATCTTCGAGCGTCTGCGAGATGAGCGCGGGTTCGAGGGCGGGTATCCGCATCTGCCCGTCTCCGCCGTCGCGGCGACCAACCCGGCCGACTACATGGTGTCAATGGCGCCCGAACTTCCGTCCAGTTGGGCGCCCGAACACCCGGCCAGCTGAGTGGATCGGTCTGATCCAGCGCCAAGGGCGCGCTGACCGTCAAGAGTCAGAGCGCGCCCGTGGTTGAGCCGGGGAGTTGTTCAGATGGCTTTGCGAGCCCGGCTTTGCGCCAGGCGGTAGGACCGGCCGTTCATCTCAAGAATATGGACATGGTGGGTGAGCCTGTCGAGAAGGGCTCCTGTGAGGCGTTCTTCGCCGAGGATCGAGGTCCATTCGTCGAAGGGCAAGTTCGAGGTGATGATGGTGGCGCCGCGTTCGTAGCGCTGGCTGATCAACTCGAACAGCAGTTCTGCGTTATGTACTCATCACCGCACTAAACTTAGGCGTGCTAATGTTGCTTCTTCCTGGCCTTGACCCGCTGCCGCTCATCGCGGCTTTCCCGCTAATTCTGCTAGTGATGTCTTTACCGTTTTTGCCTGCAGGGCTGGGAGTAGCGGAGGTGACTTGGGCCAGCACGCTTCTGATACAGGGCGTTGGCGCCGCCGCCGCAGCTGAAGCCGCGCTATCCCTGCGGATCGTTACAATCGGCGGGTTTCTTCTAGCCTACCCAATCCTTGTGTTAGCTGGTCGTGGAAAGTCTCAGAACACGTAGACGCCACTGAACAACGGCACGCGTTCAGGCGCTACCTCATTCCCCGCCTTCAAGCGCCGGGGCAAGCGGATATTGGTAGGCCCGTAGAGGTACCCCGTTTCAAGTGTTTCGGAAATCAGCGGGGATAGAGCATCTGTGCGATAGCTTTCGATCACCAGCGTCGGCTCCTGCGCCCGCAGAGCCCGCACCAGAGGTGTTTTTTCGCCTTCTGCCAAAACCCGCCGAACTCGTTCGGCATCCAGCCAGATGCGCGGCTCCATTCGACGTGATGGGATCATCCCGATGCCATCAAAATAGGTTTCATCCGGACCAAGCATCCCCTCCGCTGTCTGAATAAGGGCAAATTGCGCGTGATTATCGTGTCGAAAATACTGCACGTTGCGAACAAAGCTTTGCGCTGTAATCACCAACACTAGAACCGCGACCAATACAGTCCCACCGCGCTGTCCAGCCAACCAGCGCAATGCGAGCGCGCCGTACATTGCTAGGAACGGCAGCGCGGTGGCGAAAGTATAAGGCCAGGGTTGGTTATGGGTATAGACCAGCGTGGCCGCCACCAAAGCGTGGATCAGCCCAATGCGCGCTGCTCCATGTTCACGTGCGACCGTTACCGTGGCGTAACACAGCCCAACAACAATAAGTCCGTAGCTAACTGCATTACGCTCCAAAGTTTGCCAGATGAAGTAGCTCAGTCCCTCGTAGTAGCCACCACCTTCCAGCGCCAACTCCATCGGACCCAGAAAAAGCAAGCGCAAGACCTCCTGCGCAGCTGTGCCACCAAGGCCGACAGCGTAGAGCGCAATGGCCGCAAACCAGCCTACGACCAGCAAAGCGCCACGTCGCAACGAAGCGGTGATTTGGCGAGCCGCCAGCGCATCGACCACCATCCCAACGCCAAGCGCGAAGTTGAAATAGACCGCCTTCTGCGTGGTGACGAAGGCGAACCCACAAAGCAGACCCGCGAGCAGAACCGTTCGAGCACGATCGGCCCCATAGCGGACCACATACAGAAGCGCAGTTGCCGAAAAGAGCACCGCCAGCGGCTCTGAACGCAAGCGAAAGCTTCGTTCGGCGAAGGAACTTATCGAGAGCAACAACGCAATCGCCAGAAGCGCAGTAAGTTGGTCATGGCCTTGGGCGCGCACCAGCATGTAGATGACCCATACAAGCGCTAGCGCCAAAAAAGCAGTCGATAGTCGGCCTGCCATCAACGTCGAAACAGCATCCCAACCGACAGCGTGCGGAATTTCGAAGAAGAGCGCATAGCCAACAGCCTTGGCGGGCCAGATTGAGTCAAAAATACCGTCGAAGAGATAGACCGGCTGGCTAAAGTGCCAGAATTCATCCATTACGAACCGCGTGTTCAGCGCCAGACCGATGAGGATGAATGCCTTCAGCGCAACATAGACATGAATGGCGTGAAGGGACCGTTCCATGGCTCAATCTCGGCGGACAACCAGCCGCAATCGCGGTAGTACCCGCGCCACAAGCTGCGTGTTGCGAAAAAATGCAGGCCAGCGCGTTGGACCCAGCGCCAGAATACACCAAAGCGCCTGAGCCAATCTGGCGCTACTCTTGTGATAAGCTGTCGCAAGCGCAAGGTTCACCAAGTTTGAAGCATTGGTCATCTGCCGCACACGCGCGAAGTCAGCATCGGGCAGGTCGGGTAAATATCGGTTGGGCGGTTCATTAAGCTGGCGCCAAAAGCCGTCGGAATCGCGCGAACCACGCACAGTCTGCGACCCTGAATGGACACGAAAATCAGCAGCGAGACGAGGATGCCAGCCCACGCCTTTTCGGGCTAGACGCAACCATAGTTCCCAATCCGCAGTATACCATAGGCTTTCGTCCAAACCGCCGTCGGCCAATGCGGCGCTACGGCGGAGCAGCGTGGCCGGCAACACGATGGTGTTCTGCACTAGGAGTGCCTTCAGCGCTTCTTCTGCAGGCACTATTCGCATCGCGGCACCAAATGGCGGCGCCAACCGCCCCACGCGCCGGGAATGGGCGTCGATCAGCCTACCACCGTGTGCCCAGAGGTCGACCTCAGGCATAGCCTTCACCATCTGCCGCAGTAATACTGCGCGGCCTTCTTCCCAAAGGTCGTCCTGATGCAACATGGCGATCAACGGCGCTGCCGCCTCTCGCATGCCTAGGTTGGTATTGGCACACCATCCTGTGCTGTTTGGGTTTTCGATAATCCGAAGAGGAAGTCGCGCCTTAGCGTCGTCCAGGATGGCCCTGCTGTCGTCGGTGGAGCCTTGATCAACCGCGATGATTTCCAGACCATCGCTCTGCCCCTCTAAAGACGCCAGCGACTGCCCCAATGTGGCCGCGCCATTGAAAATTGGCATCACGACGGAAAGCCAAGGGGCGTCGTTCATCTCGGTGGGCCTCATTGCGGTGCATGGTTCAGCCGGTTGCCAGAAACGATCGACAAAAGAAAGCCCGTGAAGGCCAGCTGCACACCAATGACCATAGCAGTAGATGCCGCCATCAGATCGCGGGTCGCATCCAAAGAGCCAAAATCCGATCCGATCCATCCCACCGTGATCGCCAATGCCCAGACTAGGCCGATCAGCATCAACCCAAGGCCGCCTAGCAGCCAGTGATAGAGCGCCGACCACCCAAGAAACCGTCCCACAGCACCGGTCGGTTTGCGTAGCCCTTCGCGGTAGGCTTGGGCCATTGCAATCAACCCCAGGCCCGCAATCTGCACAGACAGCATTAGAAAGGCGCTGGCCACAACCGCCCAGTGGTCGCCGAAGACAAAGCCTGCGATAGGCACCATTTCGCGGCCCGACACCACTAGTGCGGTCAGCACCGCAAAACCGGCTGCGAAAAGAAGCGCTGCTGGCAGCATGAATAGCCAAGTCGGACAAAGCATTAGCATAAAGAAGAGATGCCGAAAACCGTCTCGCCATGGATTGAGGTGCGGTGGTCGCTCTCTCCCATCAGGCGAGAGCGTGACTGGAACCTCGGCAATGTCGAGCTTCATGATTGCCGCCTTCAGCACCATCTCCGAGGCAAACTCCATGCCCGTTGAAGACAGGCTCATCTTCTGAAATGCAGAGCGGGTCAGAGCCCGCAACCCGCAGTGTGCGTCGTTCACATGCGTGCCGGTAAGCACCCGTAGCAACCACGACAATGCAGGATTTCCGATATAGCGATTTTTCCACGGCATTGCGCCGTCCCGGATCTCACCTAAAAAACGCGAGCCCATACACACATCCGCGCCTTCCTCCAATTTGCCGATCATTGGCAACGCCTCGGTGAAGTCGTAGGACATATCGCTGTCGCCCATCACGAGGTACTTGCCGCGCGCTGCCTGAAAACCGCCCTGAAGCGCCGCGCCATAGCCCTTTGCGGGCACCTCGACAACGCGGGCCCCGGCTGCCTGCGCGATCCCTTGGCTGCCATCGGTAGATCCATTATCGGCAATAACCACCTCGCCGGTCAGACCATACGTCGCCTCTATCATTCGCAGCGCCTTCTGCGCTTGGGTTACGCATGCAGCGAGAGTCGCGCTCTCATTTAGGCACGGCATTACAATTGAAACGGACAAAACATTCACTTCCATGTCGGAGTCCAAGGACTACATTATCGCTGTGATCTCACAAGACATTATGATCAAAATTGGACGTGCTGACACAAGAAATGGAAATAGTTCCACGTGTGAAACGCAGCAGTGGCGCCGATGGACGCTGCGGAACAATAAACACCCGAAAGATAATCTCTCTCTTGGGTCAATCATCACGTCCAAGCTTCAAACCCGTTGCGCCGGCATAATCAAGAGAAGCCTTATCTGACTGGTCTATGTCGATTGTTGGTGCATGACCGGCCTGGGTTCCATCGGGACGATGGATTCTGGCACCAGCAGCCGATATCCTAAGGCGCTTTGAGGCTGATACGTGTTGTAGGCTTTCTCCACGCTTCGATGATGATCTGGGATTCCCTGAGCGAGTAGAAGATTTCCCGCTGGGCAACTCGTCTAGGAGCCGGGCGATGAGGCTCTCGACATTACCGTTCTCCCACGAGCTGCCTGGATCGATGCAAGCGGTCTTCGCGCCAACAGCAGCGATTCAGTCATTCTAAACTCGGCCGTAAACGGCAATGTTCCAGCCTCAGCGATGACCTGATTTAAGCGCCGGCGTCTCACGGAGCTTTCCTTCGATTTGGGAAAATTGACCCGCCAGCACTTGAGAAGTGCTCAAGCCGTTGTCGGGGCCGGAGCCATGCCAAAGGCGTTAGCGACCGCTTTCGTGCGGAAACGTAGCGCAGTACTTCTCGACCGCCGCCGTCTGGGCCAGTCCATCCTGAAATAAGAACGTACACCGGCGTCTCGGAATAGCCGCGAAATGCGCTCAGATCGCCGACCGCGACCGCCAACTCAAACTTGCGGTCGCTATTGAGTAAGTCGCCCAGCAATTTCAAAACAATCGGGCTTTTCTCGATAATGCCGATGCGTGCCGTCTGAACTGCCCCGCATTGAGCACCCTGATGCTTGAATGACAGCAACGGGCGGACTCGCTCTTCGCCGTCTTCAAACGCAAACCCAGGGCCGAGCGCTCGGATCTGGACCTCTCGCGGCTCCCGTCGGTCTGCGGTATAGTAATCTGCTTTCAAGGCGTATCTGGGTCAGCTAGCCAATTCAGTATTGGAACTGGGATCGTTGGTTAACTTGCACGCTGCGTCTGTTGCGCGCCCATCCGCTCCGCCACCAGCTCGACCAGCTTCTTGTGGTCGGCGTCGAAATTCCGGATGCCCTCGGCGAGCTTCTCGGTCGCCATGGCGCTCGCATTCATCTCCCACCGGAAGGTTTTTTGATCCATCGCGATGGGGGCCATTCCGCTGGCGTTCTCAGGGGATAGGACGCGAGGCAGATCTGCTTCATCGCGGCTCAGCTCATCCAGCGGCTTCGGAGCGATCGTGAGGTAGTCGCATCAGGCAAGCGCCTTGATCTGCCATGGGTTTCGGAACAATGCGCCCATCACCACCGTCTTGATGCCGTTTGATTTGTAGTAGTTGTAGATTCGCCGGACCGATCGCACGCCCGGATCCTCCTCCGGCGTGTAAGCGTCAACGCCCACCGCCTTCTTGTACCAATCCGGGGTCCGCGCGCGCATCTTATCGAGCGTGATGTCGGCGTTCTTCTCCACCAGCGCCAGCACGAAATCCAAATGCGGATCGAGGACGGACTGCTTGAGATAATCCTGGCACCGGGCGGGCCGCTCACCGGCCTCGCGCCAGCGTCGCACCCAGCGCACCGCCGTGGCGGCCAAAATACCGAACCGCGCCGCAGCCCCCCGGCGCGCCCCCTCAACCGCGGTCAGCACCCGCTCTCTCAAATCAATCGAATACGCCCGTGAAATGCCTGTCGCCTCCACATCCTGTGTGAAGGAAGAACCGCATATCAAGTTATGGACGTGAATCCCCTAAATGAATCGAGGTTCGTGAAATGCGCTCTAGAGGGGATTACCCGCCATTGGTCAAAAAGTCGGCATTGGGGCCTGATAAGCCTTGGACTTGAGCACGCCAACTCTCGCTGGCATACAGCTTTTTCCCTTGCCCCACAAAATGCACAAAATACGCCTTCTTCAATTCTTCTGCTTGGTTCTCGCGCACGAAGAGAAAATTGAACCGCCAATCGAGAACGCTCAACTCTGCATGATTCTTGACAATCTTGTTGATCGTTGGCTGGTTCAGCTTTAATGGGTGCTCAATGATCTTCGAGCACCAATCTAGCGCACGTATTTTCTGTCTCATTTCCCTGCCCACGAGCATCACGCCGGTATTAAAATAACGATCGATATTGAGGCCGATTTCAGCAACTTGTGCTTCAATACTACGGCGCCGGGAGCCTTCGACTTTCGGATCACTCGAAAGCACAGGGACCGCCCAGAAGCGATCAAGACCCTTACCAACAAAGATATTGGGAGCCTCTTCCCGGATGATTACATCGGAATCGATGTAGAGCACCTGATCATAATGATCGAAGCACTCATCGAACATTACAAACCTTTGCCAGGTCGCATGCCAATCATCCACATCCAAAACTGCCTTGTGAATGCAGAGATAGTCTGCCTCTATCCTCTCAGCATAACGTTGGGCGCAATTCGCCGAAGCAGCATAGAGGTCGGGAACATACGAAAACATGCGCTGACCGCGCGTCCCAGAATCAATTGAAACTTGTAGCAGAAGCCTTCGACCAGTCGCGCCGACGGTTTGCCCTTGCGTCGCGTTACAACCGGACATGCGGAAGAACCGCTTAATCCGCTCCACTTGGTTGGCCATACCTCGATATCCCATACGCAACAGAAAAAAGTATGCGCAAAGCGCAGGCTAGCCGCTGTCAAATGAGCTGGTAAAGCGCCATTTTGTAAACTTGCCGAACAAGGCGGCACAGTCCCTCCCCCCAAAAACGGTAATCCCCCCAATTTTAATTGGGTCGGTCGGTAGAATTTACGCGGCCATTTTCAGTTTCTGTACGGGAGTGATCCCGCCGATGCCCATGTTCGGGCGCTCATTTTTGTATGTCCACAGCCATCGTGCTGCGTGATCTTGAACCTCCTCGATGTTTTCAAAGACGTAGCGGCTGAGCCATTCCTGGCGGACGGTGCGGTTGTAGCGTTCGACATAGGCGTTCTGCTGCGGCTTGCCGGGCTGGATGTATCGAAGGGCAACGCCGCCCCTCTCGGCCCAGGCCTGCAGCCTCCCACTGACATATTCCGGGTCATTGTCGACCCGGACCGTATCTGGCGCGCGGCACTATGTAGGCCGCTTGCACCTGAGGCACCCCATCTGAATTGGTCCATCGTTATGTTTAGGAAACAGAGGACAAGAGATGGCGAACACGCGGCTCAAGCCCGAGGAAATAGTTCAGAAGCTGCGGCAGGTTGACGTGCTTGTCGGGCAAGGAATGGCGCGCGTGGACTCGATCCGGGAGGTTCGCATTGCCGAGCAGACTTACTATCGCTGGCGCAAGCAGTATGGAGGGATGGGAACCGACCAACTGAAGGAACTCAAGCGGCTTCAGAAGGAGACCGAACGGCTGAGGAAGGCGGTGTCGGACCTGACACTGGACAAGCTCATTCTGAAGGAAGCCGCACGGGGCACCCGAAGGGCGGCGTAGCGCTACTTCTGAGCCCCGCTCGTCGCCGCGCCTGCATCGAGCTGATCCGCAGCGAGATGAAGGTGCCGGAACGCCGGATCTGCCGTGTGCTGGGGCAACATCGCTCGACGCAACGGCATCGTCCACGGGGCCGGGAAGACGAGGAACGGTTGGTTGCCGACATGATCGAACTGGCCCGGCGATACGGCAGCTACGGATACCGTCGCGTCGCCGCGCTGCTGAGAGACGCAGGCTGGCAGGTCAGCGATGGTCGGATCGAGCGACTATGGCGACGAGAGGGGCTGAAGATTCCACCGAAACTACCGAAGAAGGGACGGCTATGGCTGAATGATGGCTCATGCGTGCGGCTCAGGCCGGAGTATCGCAATCATGTCTGGTCGTACGATTTCGTGCACTGCCGAACCGATGACGGCAAGGCGTTTCGGACTTTGAATATCCTGGATGAATTCAGCCGGGAATGCCTGGCGATCCGAGTGAAGCGGAAGCTGAACTCGATCGACGTGATCGACGCACTGACCGATCTCTTCATCTTGCGAGGACCACCGGCATTCGTCCGAATCGACAATGGCCCCGAGTTCGTCGCCCAGGCTGTCCGGGCCTGGATCGAGGCCGTCGGCGCTAAGTCCGCCTTCATCGAACCGGGAAGCCCCTGGGAGAACGGCTACGTCGAGAGTTTCAATGCCAGAATGCGGGACGAACTGCTCAACGGGGAGATCTTCTACACGCTGAGAGAGGCCCAGATCATCATCGAGAGTTGGAGGAAACACTACAAAACCAAGCGACCCCACAGTGCACTGGGCTACAGACCGCCGGCACCTGAAACCATCATCCCGATAGAACCGAGGCCGGTCATGCACTAACAATCAAACTGGACCAGTCAGATTAGGCTCCCCGGCAACACGGTTGTGTTCAAACCCGCCGAACTGGTGCCCGGATCGGCCTGGATGTTGTCGGATATCACTGCCCGGGCAGGTCTGCCCGATGGGGTGTTCAACCTCGTGATGGGCACCGGCGCCGAGGTCGGCGAAACCATTGTCAACCATCCCGAAGTCTCGGGAATTACCTTCACCGGTTCCACTCCGGTGGGCCGCAGGATCGGCGCGGCGCTTTTTGCGCGCGGCGCGAAGATGCAGCTGGAAATGGGGGGCAAGAACCCACTGATCGTGCTGGAGGATGCGGATCTGGATCTGGCGGTCCACTGCGCTGTTCAGGGCAGTTTCTATTCGACCGGCCAGGGATGCACCGCGTCGTCCCGGCTGATCGTGACCGATGAGATACATGACGCCTTCGTCGACCGGCTCTGCGCGGCCATGAAAACCCTGAAGGTCGGCGATGCCCGCGTGCCGGACACGCAAATCGGTCCTGTCGCCAGCGCGGCGCAACTGGCGATCAACCAGCAATATGCTGCGCGCGCCGCGACCGACGGCGCGACACTTGCCGCAGGCGGCGATGATGTTCCGTCAAAAACGCCCGGGCATTATTTCGCCCCGGCGCTTTTTACTGAGGTGCAAGCGGATGCTGCGGTGGCGCGGGAGGAAATCTTTGGCCCGATTGCAGCGGTCCTGCGCGTGCCTGATTACGAGGCCGCCCTTACCACCGCAAATGACAGTGCATTCGGTCTGTCCGCCGGGATCGTTTCGCAGGATGCGGCCCGGATCGACGATTTCGCGCAAAACGCCGAAGCCGGGATGATACAGATTAATCTACCCACGGCAGGTATGGATTTCCACGCACCTTTCACGGGCCGCAAGGGCTCTTCCTTTGGCGCGCCGGAAAAAGGCAGCTATTGCCGCGAGTTCTTTACTGCAGCCCGGGTTGTGCATGCGGCGAGGGGTGGGCGATGACACAAGCGCCACTTGAAGGGATACGGGTCATGCTGTCTAACGGCGTCAGCGAGCCCCTCGGTGAGATACTGATACAGCGCTGCGGTAAAAACCATCTTGGCGACCTCCTGAGTCTAATGACCGGGAGGCGCTCAAAATCTTGGGTCCCACGCCTACGTTAAGCTGAGACCGGCCAGGGGCAAGGAGAATGCGCGAAGATATTCTGGCGCAGTTCGAATGTCGGCTTCATGCGCAAATGCGGTCGCTATAGGCTAACGTTCCCTCTTCCGCTCAGCGGAGAGACTGTGCGAAAACTCGAAAACTGCTGAGACTCCAAGAATACTGCTCCAATGTGGAGCCGATGGGTGCGTTAGATCGGAATATCGTTCGGCGAAACGCTGTTATCGTGAATCATTTTCACGCAGATTGCGCGGACGGCTAGTTTTCACACAGCCTCCGGACCTTCCAGACCTTGAGCGAATGGCAGGTATCGGTGCCGAACGGGGAGAACCCGACGCTCACTAAGAAGAGCACTGCCGGCCGGATCGCGTCAACAACGGACATGGCCTAGCTGTTTGATCCTAGGATTTGATGGTGCGATCTTTTCTCCGGAATGGAAGGAAGCGCTATGGGGCAGATACGCCACGGCAGCGCCACGACCACGCACGTCGTCCGCCTCGGGACCAAATGCTATACATTATAAGATATAGATACTAGTCGCTCAAATGCGTGCTTTGGTTAATCTAAACCTAAAATATATCCTGGAAGGATCCCGGCGCTTAGCAGCGCCATAAGGTTAACCATGGTCGAACAGAGCACCAAATCCGCGCCCAAGATCGATTGGCGGCTGAGTGATGAACTGCGTATCGCGCAGGCGCTTGAAGGGGGCCGGCACGGCGATGCTGTTCGAATTGACGCCAGAGACGCAGATTGGGTAGAACTGCCGTCGGGCGCGGACATCTCCGCGCCGAACATCGTCGGCGCCGATCTTCATTTTATTCAGACTGACGGAAGTGTGCTCATTCTGGAGGGTGGCGCTTCCACCGGCGCATCGATCCTGGTTGATGGCGTCGCCATCCCGCTCCGCGACTTCGTGCTGGCTGCCAACGAAGGTGAGGCTGATCGGGAGATTGCGCCGGCGGCGCCGCCGTCCAGCGGCGCCGTAAAATCAAGTGGTGGGAAATTTGCCCCCATTGATGCTGGCGAACTTGCTGAGACCCCCGCCTTAAGCGACCTGCTTGACCCAACTGCATTAATTTTCGTCTCCCCGGAGGACGTGGACCGGAGCGAGATTCCGGAAGCGAAGGATTCGACGCTCCCACCGCCCCCCCCGGATTCCACGCCTTCGGTGACGGTTGATCCGGGCGAGGTGAACGAGGCGGCTCTGGACGATGACGGGTCGAGCCCGACGCTGGACACGGAGACGGATACGGGCGCGATTACGATCGATGCTGGCGGCGACGATCTGGCGGCCTCGGGCGGTCTGACCATCGACGGGGTCGACGTGACGACGGGGGGTCAGGTCTCGGGAACCTACGGGCTGCTGGACGTGATCGTCGACGGCGGGACCTACAGCTGGAGCTACGCGCTGTCCGGCGCGACGCAGGACCATCCGGATCCGACCTCGGTCGGAACCTCCGAGGGGATTTCCGAGAGCTTCACGGTGATCGTGCTGGACGATGACGGCTCGTCGGCCAGCGACACGCTGGTCGTGGAGGTGCTCGACGACGGCCCCGAGGCGATGGATGACAGCGCGACCCAGACGGTTGAGGACCAGGCGGTCACGGTGACGGTGACGGTCAACGACGTGACGGGCGCGGATCTTGTGGATCTTGCGACGGATGTCGAAGCGGTCTCAGGCACGCTGACGGGGTCCGGGTCGCTTTCCTATGACGGGTCGGGGTCGTTCATCTACACGCCGGCCTCGGGCGAGACCGGGACGGTCAGCTTCGACTACCGGATCACCGATGGCGACGGGGACCCTTCGACGGCGACGGTGACGATCGGCCTTCTGGCGGATTCCACGCCTTCGGTGACGGTTGATCCGGGCGAGGTGAACGAGGCGGCTCTGGACGATGACGGGTCGAGCCCGACGCTGGACACGGAGACGGATACGGGCGCGATTACGATCGATGCTGGCGGCGACGATCTGGCGGCCTCGGGCGGTCTGACCATCGACGGGGTCGACGTGACGACGGGGGGTCAGGTCTCGGGAACCTACGGGCTGCTGGACGTGATCGTCGACGGCGGGACCTACAGCTGGAGCTACGCGCTGTCCGGCGCGACGCAGGACCATCCGGATCCGGCCTCGGTCGGAACCTCCGAGGGGATTTCCGAGAGCTTCACGGTGATCGTGCTGGACGATGACGGCTCGTCGGCCAGCGACACGCTGGTCGTGGAGGTGCTCGACGACGGCCCCGAGGCGATGGATGACAGCGCGACCCAGACGGTTGAGGACCAGGCGGTCACGGTGACGGTGACGGTCAACGACGTGACGGGCGCGGATCTTGTGGATCTTGCGACGGATGTCGAAGCGGTCTCAGGCACGCTGACGGGGTCCGGGTCGCTTTCCTATGACGGGTCGGGGTCGTTCATCTACACGCCGGCCTCGGGCGAGACCGGGACGGTCAGCTTCGACTACCGGATCACCGATGGCGACGGGGACCCTTCGACGGCGACGGTGACGATCGGCCTTCTGGCGGATTCCACGCCTTCGGTGACGGTTGATCCGGGCGAGGTGAACGAGGCGGCTCTGGACGATGACGGGTCGAGCCCGACGCTGGACACGGAGACGGATACGGGCGCGATTACGATCGATGCTGGCGGCGACGATCTGGCGGCCTCGGGCGGTCTGACCATCGACGGGGTCGACGTGACGACGGGGGGTCAGGTCTCGGGAACCTACGGGCTGCTGGACGTGATCGTCGACGGCGGGACCTACAGCTGGAGCTACGCGCTGTCCGGCGCGACGCAGGACCATCCGGATCCGGCCTCGGTCGGAACCTCCGAGGGGATTTCCGAGAGCTTCACGGTGATCGTGCTGGACGATGACGGCTCGTCGGCCAGCGACACGCTGGTCGTGGAGGTGCTCGACGACGGCCCCGAGGCGATGGATGACAGCGCGACCCAGACGGTTGAGGACCAGGCGGTCACGGTGACGGTGACGGTCAACGACGTGACGGGCGCGGATCTTGTGGATCTTGCGACGGATGTCGAAGCGGTCTCAGGCACGCTGACGGGGTCCGGGTCGCTTTCCTATGACGGGTCGGGGTCGTTCATCTACACGCCGGCCTCGGGCGAGACCGGGACGGTCAGCTTCGACTACCGGATCACCGATGGCGACGGGGACCCTTCGACGGCGACGGTGACGATCGGCCTTCTGGCGGATTCCACGCCTTCGGTGACGGTTGATCCGGGCGAGGTGAACGAGGCGGCTCTGGACGATGACGGGTCGAGCCCGACGCTGGACACGGAGACGGATACGGGCGCGATTACGATCGATGCTGGCGGCGACGATCTGGCGGCCTCGGGCGGTCTGACCATCGACGGGGTCGACGTGACGACGGGGGGTCAGGTCTCGGGAACCTACGGGCTGCTGGACGTGATCGTCGACGGCGGGACCTACAGCTGGAGCTACGCGCTGTCCGGCGCGACGCAGGACCATCCGGATCCGGCCTCGGTCGGAACCTCCGAGGGGATTTCCGAGAGCTTCACGGTGATCGTGCTGGACGATGACGGCTCGTCGGCCAGCGACACGCTGGTCGTGGAGGTGCTCGACGACGGCCCCGAGGCGATGGATGACAGCGCGACCCAGACGGTTGAGGACCAGGCGGTCACGGTGACGGTGACGGTCAACGACGTGACGGGCGCGGATCTTGTGGATCTTGCGACGGATGTCGAAGCGGTCTCAGGCACGCTGACGGGGTCCGGGTCGCTTTCCTATGACGGGTCGGGGTCGTTCATCTACACGCCGGCCTCGGGCGAGACCGGGACGGTCAGCTTCGACTACCGGATCACCGATGGCGACGGGGACCCTTCGACGGCGACGGTGACGATCGGCCTTCTGGCGGATTCCACGCCTTCGGTGACGGTTGATCCGGGCGAGGTGAACGAGGCGGCTCTGGACGATGACGGGTCGAGCCCGACGCTGGACACGGAGACGGATACGGGCGCGATTACGATCGATGCTGGCGGCGACGATCTGGCGGCCTCGGGCGGTCTGACCATCGACGGGGTCGACGTGACGACGGGGGGTCAGGTCTCGGGAACCTACGGGCTGCTGGACGTGATCGTCGACGGCGGGACCTACAGCTGGAGCTACGCGCTGTCCGGCGCGACGCAGGACCATCCGGATCCGGCCTCGGTCGGAACCTCCGAGGGGATTTCCGAGAGCTTCACGGTGATCGTGCTGGACGATGACGGCTCGTCGGCCAGCGACACGCTGGTCGTGGAGGTGCTCGACGACGGCCCCGAGGCGATGGATGACAGCGACAGTATCGCGGGTGGTGAATTCGGGCCGGCTACTGGAAATGTGATCACGGGGATCGACTCTGGTGTCGTCACGGATTCCAACACAACTGATGGCGGCGAGGACGTGAAAGGCGCGGACGACGCCAGAGTGACGATGGTGTCGTTTGATACCGGAACGGGTACGACAACAATTGCAATCGATGTGGACGGCGAAACCATCGCCGGCGCATTTGGCGCTCTTACGATCGCAAGCGACGGCTTTTATTCCTACACACGCAGCGCGGACACGCCTGGGGACGTGAGCGATGTATTCACCTATACGCTTACTGATGGCGATGGAGACCCGGATACAGCCGACCTAACCATTTCTATAGGAAACGCCACGCCTACTATCGTTGCTGATGACGGGTTGGCGGCGGAATCCGCGATCAACGATGTCGGAACCAGTCCAGACTCGAACAGCGAATTCTCAACAGGGCGGATCAGGTTCACTTCGGCCGATGGCGTAAGAACATTGCGTGTCGAAGGGGAGACTATCTACGACGCGTCGAATGGCGCGGTCGTCACGTCCATTACTTCCGCGCTGGGCGTTCTCTTGATTACCGGGATTGATCTGAATGCCGGCGAGATTGATTACACATATGTGTTGACCGGCGCGGGGGACCATTCAGGTGGGACCAGCGTTGTCGATATGTTTAACGTCGAAATCACCGATCGGGACGACGACACCGCATCGGACAGCCTAACGATTGATGTCAGCGACGACGCGCCGCTGATCTTTAATCCGACAAATATGGCCTTCTCCAACACTGGCGAACAAACTGCAACGGCACCGCTCAACACGATCATTGGAACCGACGGCTTGAGCGCAGCGGGTCCGATCGTCTTCTCAGGCGGTGCTGATGGCGACCCGCTTATCGGGCTTGTTGACGGCGCGACCCAGACACTGACCGCTGAGGCGCGCGATATCCTTCTGGAGGGCTTCGGAACGTCGCAACTTCGCGCGTATTTCGAAGGTTTCTCGGGCCTTGAGCGGACCGTGTTCACAGCAACAATCGACCCTGAAACTGACAGCTATACGATCGATTGGGAGTCGCCGATAGATACCCGAGCGACCGGCAGTTTTGTCGAGTTTCCTCCCGGCAACAACGCCTGGCTCGGCATCAACGGTTATCCCTCTGACGAATTCATCGATATTGAGGAGAACCCGCCCGACGATCTGATGAACGAGTTCACCGACCTCCTGCTGACGCCAATCGGCGGGGACACACTGAACTCGGACAATGACGATATCGGCGTCGGCAATCAGCAAGTCAGCCCGGGTCAAGGCATCCGGATAGATTATGTGTTCAACCTTCAGCGAGACGACGGGCTCGATGAAAAAGACCCCGAGGGCTACCTATTCACCGATCACAGCCTCGCTGGTGTCGTGTCTTTCACGATCATAGAAATCCAAGGCAATAAGGACCAATTCGCCTCCGTTCGTCTGACCACCTATCTCGACGGCGATGGCGACAAGGATCTGTCGGAAGACATCGTTCCTATCGATGTTGACTCGATCGTTATCGTTCCATCTCCGACAGCGGCGAGGGCCGCTGATCCAGAGATCGTGGATATGGGCGATGGTACTGTGGTCGTCACGGGCCTGATCGGTCTCGATCAGGTGTTCTTCGCGGCGAACGATGATTTTGACGCGATTGGGATGGTGAACGCTGCGGAGGAGATTATTCCAGGAAGCGATCCGGAGGAGGAATTCGGCGGTAGCGCGTT
The DNA here is from genome assembly GCA_963669315.1 of Paracoccaceae bacterium. Taxonomy (GTDB): domain Bacteria; phylum Pseudomonadota; class Alphaproteobacteria; order Rhodobacterales; family Rhodobacteraceae; genus SZUA-547. The sequence continues at coordinate 2,250,971 of OY770021.1, forward strand.
TGGGCTCGGCGCATTTGGATTTGGCGGCGCTGATGCGGAGGTCTTATTCGCGCTGGAGGCGACGGCGACAGACGGAGACGGCGACAGCGTTGTCGGCGTGATCGACGTTTTCATTTCGCCGGAAGGCGAATTGATATTCGGAGGAACGGAAGCCGATGTACTCGCGGCGACGTCGGAGGCGGACGAATTCATCGGCCTGGGAGGGATCAATCTTGTCAGCTATGCGGATGCGGTGTCGACCGATGGTGTCTCGGCCGGATTGATCGCGAACCTGCTCGATCCGTCATTCAACACGGGCTCTGCGAGCGGAGATTTTTACTCCAGTATTGAGGGGCTTATCGGATCGGCCTTTGATGATTTCCTACGCGGCGATATCGACGACAACATCCTGGAAGGATTGGCTGGCGTTGACTATATCGACGGCAATCTGGGCTCCGACTTCGTCAGCTATGCTATGGTTGGCGCGGGCGCCGGCTCGACGCAGGGCGTCACCGTGGACCTGGGGGCGGGCGAGACCAGTGAGGACGGATACGGAGCCACCGATACGCTTACTGCGATTGAGAATATCATTGGTTCGGCCTTTGACGACACGCTGACGGGCGACGATGGCGTCAACCAGATCATAGGCGGTGGTGGGGATGACATTCTCGCTGGCTGGCTGAGCAGCGATGTGCTGACCGGCGGCGCAGGCTCGGACATCTTCGTGTTCGACGACGCAACTCTGGCGGAGGCGGCCAGCGACATTATCAGCGACTACGCACTCGGCTCGGACATTATCGACCTGACTGGCATATCGCTGACCATTGGTCCCGGCGGCCAGATATCCGACTACGTCTCGCTGGAGACCTCCAGCGCGGCCCAGCTTCTCATTGATGCGAACGGGGATGGCGCGGACGCGGTGGCCATCGCGACATTCACGAGCGACGTCGTCGCGGTGATGGTGATGTATGACGAGGTAGGCGGCGGCGCGAGCCAAACCGCGACAATTGTGGTCTGATGACTGCATTGGGTCTGGGCCAGCATTTCCCTGCGCAGTCGGCGAAGGTCCAGAGTTTGCGGTGAGTTGGCGTTCAAAGGCCTATGCACTTGGGCGGCTTTGGGCTCGAGGACGAAGCCGCTGCCGCGGCAGGGGCGCTTGTGGCCGCCGTACTTCATTGATCAGAACGCCGTGCATTTGGGAATTGGCGGACCTGCCTGACGATTGGGGCCTTCTCAATCGACAGACAGGAGGCTTCCATGACAGAGGAGAGGACCACGCCGCTGCGCGCTCGGATGATCGAGGATATGCGCATTCGGGGACTTGGGGCCAAATCCCAGCAGGCGCACATCCGGGCGGTCAAGGATTTCGCGGCGTTTCTGGGTCGCTCGCCGGATACGGCGGCGCCGGAAGAGCTTCGCGCGTACCAGCTTCACATGACGGATGCCGAGGTGACGCCCTCGGTCTACAACAGGCGCATCACCGCGCTGCGCTTCTTTTTCTCGATGACCGGCGGGCGGGAAGAGATGAAGCGGTACATGCAATTCCGCACTCAGCCGCGCAAACTGCCCGCAGTGCTCAGCGCCGAGGAAGTCTCCGACCTGCTGATGGCCGCGCCCGGTCCCGGGCTCAAGTACCGCGCGGCGCTCAGCATTTCCTATGGCGCCGGGCTTCGGGCCTCCGAGGTCTGCAATCTCACGATCGGCGACATCGACAGCGACCGGATGCTGATCCATGTCGTGCAGGGCAAGGGTCGGAAAGACCGCAAGGTGATGTTGTCGGCCGGGCTGCTCGATCTTTTACGTGAGTATTGGCTGGAGGCGCGGCCAGAAGGCTGGCTGTTTCCCGGCAAGCCGAAGATCAACCCGATTTCGCCACGACAGCTCAACCGGGCCTTCACATCGGCCAAGCGCATGGCCGGGATCAACAAGCCCGCAACGCTGCACACCCTGCGGCACAGCTTCGCCACCCATCTGCTGGAGGCGGGGACGGATGTGCGGGTGATCCAGGTGCTCCTCGGTCACGCCAAGCTGACGACCACCGCCCAGTACACCAAAGTCGCCACCGGGATGATCCGGGACACCACCAGCCCGTTCGAGGCGCTCAAGCAATTGAACTTGCAGACCCGCAAGACCCGGCCGGGTTAAGGCGCGGGCTTTGCCCCGCCCTAGACTGGAGATTGCCGACATATTCCGAAGACACGGCCCCGCATGGCGGCGGGCCAATGCCGGGCATGTCAGCCTCTCCCAGCTCAAGGTGATGTCCGCCATCGAAGCCTGCCGGACCGAAGCGCTCGGCGGCCATGTGGCGGCGTGCGCCAAGTGTGATCACCAGCATGTCGCTTACAACAGTTGCAAGAACCGACACTGCCCGAAGTGTCAGGGCCCCGCGGCGCGCGACTGGATGGCGGCGCGCGCCGAAGACCTGCTCCCGGTCGAGTATTTCCATGTCGTCTTTACCCTGCCAGCCGAGATCGCGCGGATCGCCTACTGGAACAAGCGGGCGGCATACGGCCTGTTGTTCCGCGCTTCTGCCGAGACCGTGATGACCATCGCCGCCGATCCCAGGCGCCTCGGCGCCCGCATCGGACTGACCAGCGTGTTGCACACCTGGGGCTCGGCGCTGACCCACCATCCCCACATCCACATGATCGTCTCGGGCGGCGGCCTCTCGCCGGATGGTTCTCGCTGGATCGCTTGCCGCCCGGGCTTCTTCCTGCATGTCCGGGTGCTGGCGCGTCTGTTCCGGCGCCTGTTCATTGACGGGCTGCTGGCGCTTCACCGCGCAGGTGAGCTGGCCTTCTTCGGCGACATGGCTGCGCTGGCGGAAACCCAGGCGTTCGCCGCCTGGCTGGCCCCGTTCCGCAAGACCGAGTGGGTGGTCTACGCCAAACCGCCCTTTGGCGGCCCCGAGGCGGTGCTCGCCTATCTCAGCCGCTATACCCACCGCGTCGCCATCTCCAACGCGCGCCTCGTCAGCGCGGACGCCGAGACCGTCGCGTTTCGCTGGAAGGATTACCGGATCAAGCGCGGCGACCGGATGAAGATCATGCGGCTGGCCACGCCCGAGTTCATTCGCCGGTTCCTCATGCATGTCCTGCCCGACGGTTTCCACCGCATCCGGCACTACGGCCTACTGGCCTCCGCACAGCGCAAGGCCAATATCGCCAAGGCCCGGGTCATGCTCGGGACGCCTCGCTCCGAGCAGGCTGGAGAGCTCGCATCAGAGGCCGAGACGATCCCGCTCACCCTGCGCGAACCCTGTCCCTGCTGCGGCGGCGCCATGCGCATCATCGAGACCTTCAAACGCGGCGAGATCCCCCGATCCCGCGCCCCGCCAAGGAAACAGGCCGCATGACAAAAGGCCCGTTCACCCAATCCATCGCAGTCGGTTGTCTCAGACACACCGGCCAAGCCCCCTTGCGCGCAGCGATCCGACAAGTCGCACAAAAGCTGCAAAACGGCTGCGACCCGGGGCGAGTCCACGGCAAACACGCAAGTGGAACATCGAAACGGCCGTCTTCAACCCTCTCGGCGATGCCTCCGCAAAAGCCTCCGCTCCAACCGCCAGCGCGCTTTCCCCATAGACAACGCACACTCCCCGCGGCTTCCTCCCTGAGAGATTTTCCAACGCGGGCCACGGTCGAGGCCAGCCGAAAAGCAGCACACTGGCCCGCATCAGAAAATCTTCATCTTTCATCTTGGCGGTCGTTCGTGCGGCGCGGATAGCTCCCTGGCATCAGATCGATAGAAGAAAGCCCGGACATTCGGTGATCGGAAGCCGCCGTCAGACGACTTGGGGCGGAACAACCGCAACGAGCCCAAAGGCGACGAGCCTAGTTTCGGAGTTGTGCTAGCGCAGCATTCAGGCTGCAAACTCTGACCGTTCGGGCATGCTGCGTCGCACAGAGAAGAGCCGGCTTTCGCTGCGGCGGCGCCGTGGTTGTCGGCGGGAACTCTGCGTTGTGCACCATATTTTGTTCTAGAGTTCCTCAGCGCACACGCTCGTCACAACCCGCACGCTCCGTACACGGAATGGCGTCTCGCATTGAAGAGTTGGAGCTGACCAGTTCGCTCCACGCGACGGGGCAATCGCAATTTCGCAATATACATTGCAAATACAATAGGTCATGCAGTAAATAGTGCAGCAGCAATTGGGGGTTCGATTCGGTGGTGGACGAAAACCGGCTTTCGTTTGGCGAATTCGTCGAGACCTTCGATGGGCGGTTGACGAACTCTGATCGCGCTTTGATCTCAGAGATCCTCCAGAATCCTGAGGATGCGATCTACCTTTCGAGCGCCGAGTTGGCGGGCCGCGCAGAGGTGCACGCTTCGACGGTCGTTCGATTGGCTCGAAAGCTAGGCTATGACGGCTTCCCCGCAATGCGGGACCACATTCGGTCCGACGCGCGGGAGCAGTTCGCAGAGAACGAGCGGAGCCAGCAACGTTTGGACCGGATTGAGCAGGGCTCCAATCTGGATACTCTCGTGCAAAGTGAAATTGCCGCATTGTCAGCGTTGGTGAAATCTGTATCTCAAGCGCAAATCGACCAGGCGGCCGACGTCTTGGCGGAGGCCAGGTCGATATTAATCGTCGGCCGGGGCAGCGCTGCGCCATTGACCGCGCATCTGGACCGGCGACTGCGAAGAAACGGATTTCGTTCGTCGGTGGCGCTCAACCTGCAGCGCCGCGATCTGGCGGAGCACCTTATGTGCCTGAGCGCCGGGGATGCCGTCGTCGTATTCGCCTTCCAGACGCCGGTTTCTTTGCCATCAGGCTACGAAGCGCTGATCGAGCACATCAAAAATGTAGGCGCGCTCTCCATCGTCATCAGCGACTCGACCGGACCGACATTGCGCCCGCGCCCGGACATTCTTTTAAGCGTCGCGCGTCCGGATGAGGGCTACATGCAATTGCGAACGGGTCCGATGGTGGTCACCGAGGCGCTCGCGATGACATTGGCCCATAAGGATTCTGAGCTTGCGGTCGAAGGACTTGAAGCTCTTGAAATTCTCCGCGGCAATCTCAGCGAAGGTAAGGTTTGAGGATGAGCGATGTGACCGCGTCCAACGCTGTACCAAACTTTGGCTGGCGACGACTTCTGGCTGATCCGGTCAATCTTTTGATGCTGTTGCTGCTGGTCGTTCTGGCCTACCTGGTGCTTTGGCCGTTCCTCCAGCTTGCTTATGAGACCTTGACCTGGGGGCCGAGTGACCGACGCCTGTCGCGCGACGCGGTCCCCGGCGAGTACACTTGGTTTCACTGGCTGCAGGCCACCACCGGCCCGCTTTCAGGCAAGATGCTCTATGGCCCGCTGATCAATACGATGGTCACAGGCGTCGCGGCGACTATTATGGCGCTGATCGCCGGTGGGGTTCTCGCTTGGTGCGTGGTTCGCTCAGACATGCCGGGAAAGCGCTGGCTGCAGCCCGTCCTCACTTTGCCCTATATCGTTCCGTCTTTCGCCATTGCGCTTGCATGGGAAACAGTCTTTCGGAGCCCGAAGGTAGGTGGACAACCCGGGCTCTACGAAGCTTTTCTTGGCGCTGCGCCGCCGGAATGGCTGTCCTACGGCGCGATCCCGATATCCATAACCCTCGCGATCCACTATTTCCCGTTCGCTTATCTTCTGGTGTCAGGCGCTCTCGCCACCATCGACAGCCAGATGGAGGAAAGCGCGCTGATCTCGGGCGCTGGGCGGCTGATGATCCTCCGCAGGATTACATTTCCCGTAGTGGCGCCGGCTTTCGCGGCGGCTTTCATCCTTACATTCGGAAAGACCATCGGACAGTTCGCGCTGCCCTTTTTGCTGGGCGCGCCGACGCAGTTTCACACTGTCGCAACGATGGTCTACGCCAATCTTGCGTTGGGGCTCGACTCGCTCGCCTTCGTGCTCGCAATCGTTCTGATCGCGATGTCGCTGGCGGCGATCTGGATGTCGAACCGTTTCGTCGGCAAGAAATCCCGCCGTTTCGAAACCATCAGCGGAAAGGGATTTCGCAGCAGAGAGATCGCCCTCGGCGGCTGGCGCTGGCCTGTGTTTGGCGGCGTCGCGCTGTTCGGCTTCGTCGTCGGGATCCTGCCTTTGATACTGCTGGGCGTCCAGTCGGTCATGCTGATCGACGGTTTCTTTGGCCTGGAGAATCTGACGTCGCACTTCTGGATTGGAAAATCGGACCCCGACATTGCATCCGGCGAGCCGGGCGTGTTGTTCAACGACAATATTCTGGGCGCGACCTGGAATACGCTGAAGCTCGCTTTCATCTCTGCTGTGATCGCGTCGATTATCGGGCTGGTGATCGCCTATATCGTGGTGCGCAGATCGGACAATCCGCTGGCGAGAGCGTTGGACCAGATCTCGTTTATCCCGTTCCTTTTCCCGACAATCGCCTTTGGCGCGATGTATCTGTCCCTGTTTGCCGAGCCGGTGGGTCCGATCCCCGCGCTCTACGGCACGTTTGCGTTGCTCATCCTAATCTCGGTGGTCAGCCGCCTGCCCTACTCGGTCAAAACCGGGGTTACCGCCGTAACCCAAATCGGAAGAGAGCTGGAGGAAGCCGCTGAACTGGCCGGCGCTGGTTGGGGCATGCGGTTCAGGCGCATCGTAATGCCGCTCTGCAGCTCAGGAATCGTGTCGGGCATGATGGTCAGTTTTGTTGGTGTGATGCGAGAATTGTCGCTGATCATTCTGCTGATCACCCCATCGACCCGCGTTCTGATGACGGTCGGCTTTGGCTACGCCGAAGAGGGGCTCACCCAGCTTTCAAACGCTTTGGTTCTGATCGTGGCTGTCCTGACGATCATCGGCGAGTTGATCCTCTGGTGGATCGGGAAGGGCCGGATGGCCCGCCTGCGCGAAAAGCATTCCTGAGGAGAAGTCGGATAATGGCGAAGATTACAATTCGCAATTTGACCAAGCGATACGGCTCAGCAACCGCCTTGGACAATGTGTCCCTTGAGATCGACAGCGGCGAGTTTCTGGTGCTTCTTGGCCCGTCCGGTTGCGGCAAGACCACGCTGCTGCGATGCATCGCCGGTCTGGAAAAGCCGAATGAGGGCGAAATTCTGATCGGCGAGGAGTTGGTCTTCTCGCACAAGCAAAAAATCATGACCCCACCCGGCAAGCGTAATCTTGGGATGGTGTTTCAAAGCTACGCGCTTTGGCCGCATATGACGGTGCGGGACAATGTAAAGTTTGGGCTGGATGTTCTGAAGACACCCAAGCCGGCGAGCGAAGAGCGTCTGGATCAAGTGCTGGGCGATGTTGGGCTGGGCGAACTCGACGGACGCTACCCGTCAGAGCTTTCCGGCGGGCAACAGCAACGCGTCGCGTTGGCGCGGCTGCTGGCCACGCAGCCGCCCGTATTTCTGATGGATGAGCCGCTGTCGAATCTGGACGCCCGCCTTCGAATGGATATGCGGGTCGAGCTCAAGCGGTTTCAATCAGATACTGGCGCCACGACGGTTTATGTGACGCATGATCAGACCGAAGCGATGACCATGTCGACGCGCGTGGTCGTCATGAAGGATGGCCGCATACAGCAGGTTTCGCCGCCGGATTCGCTGTACCGGCATCCTGCAAATACCTTCGTCGCCGATTTCATAGGCATGCCGCGGATCAATCTGATCGCAATGCGTTCGGAGGAAGGGCGCGGAACGTCCTTCACAAATGGAGATATCCGAGCCGACCTTGGATGGGCGCCAGGCGTGCAGGACGCGGTCATCGGCGCAAGGCCCGAGGACGTATCGCTTTTGGCGGATCCTTCGACGCCGGGTGACGCGTGCGAAGTCACCGCTGTTTTGCCGAACGGGCCGGAGACAATCGTGCAGGTGACCCGCGGCGAGACCACGGTGATCGCCCGCGTGGGGCACGACGCTCAATTTACTGTGGGTCAAAAACTGAAGCTGACGTTCAAGCCGGAGTCTCTGAACGTCTACGACGCGACGACGGGCGCGCTCGTCTCGCCGAACAAAGTCAGGGTCGTCGAAGCCTGCTGAAAAGCACGCAGATCAATACGAAGAGGAGGACAAGAAATGAAATTCGTTCAGAACACACGCTTGCTGGCGGCGACGGCTGTTTTCAGCCTTTCGCTGTCGGGCGCCGCACTTGCGGACGAGGCCTGGCGGAAGGCCGCTGGCGTCGGTGAATTCGCGCCCGAGGCGCAGGACTGGAGTGCAATCGAAGCCGCAGCGAAAGAGGAGGGACAGGTTGTCATCTACTCTGTTTCTTCGCGGATCGCGAAGCTGGTCGATGGCTTTCGGGACAAATACGGCATCGAGATAGTCGGCTATGATATGCCGTCCGATCTGCAGATCGAGAAATTGCGCCGCGAACACGCCGCGGGCGTGCATGCCGTTGATGTGCTCTTCAACGCCGAATCCTCGCTTCTTCTGAACGAGTCTCTACCCGATCAACTGGTCTGGAACTTTGTACCCTCGGGTCTCGGCGACGATCTGACCGCATCGGAAACGGAACCATTGCTGGTTCAGCGCCACAGCAGCCGGGTCGTCTATTACAACACCGCGCTGAACGCCGATGGCCCGCCGGTCGACTCGCTCTGGGACCTGACGCGCGAGGATTGGAGGGGTCGCACTTTGCTGCCGAGCCCGCTTGAGGACGGCTTGTCGGCGAATTTCATCCAGACGATCCTGCACAATCCGGAGGAGATGGCTGCAGCCTATGAGCGCGAGTTTGGCGAGCCGGTGACCTATTCGGAGGCCGTGGTTGAGGCGGTCGAGGACAGCGCCGTCATCGACAAGCCCAATGCTTCTATGGAGTGGCTGCACCGGTTCCTGACAAACGATCCTGTATTCCAGGGATCGACCACCAAGATCTTCAAGAATGTTGGTGACGTGAAGCAAGACAACCCACCGCTGGGCATCACCACATTTTCGAAGATGCGCAAGAATGAGGAAGGCGTATACGCCGCTGCGCCGATATATGACCTGGACCCTGTCTTTGGCGTCACATATCCGACGGCGCTGGTCATGGCGGATATGGCACCGCATCCGAACGCCGCCAAGCTGCTGATCAAGTATATGATGGAGGAGGACGGATTTGCGCCCTGGAATGAGCCGGGCGATTACGCCGCGCGATCCAGCCTCGAAGAAAATCAACTGAAGGAATTCGGTTTGCCGGCCTTCGAAGAACTGAAGCTCTGGGCGATAGACCCCACTGAAATCTACCACAGCAAATACGGCTTCCTTGCGCTCTATCTCGCGCTGAGCTGAGTGGAGAGCCGTCCCATCCCGTCATGGGGTGGGACGGATATCAGCAACCGGTTGCAATCACGCGGCAATTCTTTTGAAGGAGTTAGCCTTGACGATTTCCACGATATTATTTGACGCTGGCGATGTATTATACAGCAAGCCACGACGTAAGGCCGTTATCGCTGATTTCCTTGCCGATCGGGGATGTCAAATTCCCGCATCAAAAGACAAGCTCGAACGAGAGATGCGTCTGGCGGCTCATGGCGGTCGGATCAGTGTCGATACTTTTTTTGGTTGGCTGCTCGCTCGCTACGGCGTCGAGAATCCGCAGGACCTCGCAGATGGCGTCGCCCTTCTCAAGAACCTGCAAAGCGACGTGCAGTTCTTTGAAGGCGTCGCCGAAACCCTGCATGAGTTGAAGCGGCGCGGGCTTAAGCTCGGGATCGTCACCAACACATTCAATCCGCCTGAAGAGAAGAACCAGTGGTTCAAGACGATTGGCATTGACGGGATTTGGGACAGCTATGCGGATTCCTGCATTTTGAAAGCCGTCAAGCCGGAGCCTGAAATCTATTTAGCCGCCCTTGAACCGTTGGGCGTCGCGCCGCAGAACGCGATGTTCGTCGGTCATGCGCAATATGAGCTGGATGGCGCCAAGGCGCTTGGAATGACCACTGTGAGGTTCAATGCTGATGCTGATTGTTTCAACGCCGACCACACCGCAATCAAGTTTTCTGACTTGCTGAGTTTAGCGCCGATCACTGAGGCCTCACCTGCATTGGTTGGGACCAGGTTCCGTCCTTGCGCTCCGATTTGTCGAAGACCGGGATGAACGGGAGGATCTGCCGCTTTATTGTCAGCCAGACGAGGTTGTCGGACGAGCCGTATGCGGTGTCGGCCGCCAACCAATCCGGCTTCAGGCCGAAACGGGCTTGGGTGCGATCAATCATCTTGCGCATTGTGCCCACCTCGGCGGACTTGTTCGAGCGACTGGCGTCCACATCAACGATGACGCCGTGATCCGTGTCGATCAGGTAGTTGTCTGAATAAGCAAAGAATGCAGGCCCTTTGCGGGCCGCCGTCCATTGGCTGGCGGGATCCGCATGCGCCGTGAACTTGGGCTTGGCGGCGGTGGCCGCGCCAAAGGCTTCGTCGTCCAGGGTGTCGAGATATTCGCGAACCGCCCGAGGCGCTTGGTCCGGGTCGATCTCTCTGGCCTTCCAATCCTCCGGGTTGCTTGAGTTCTGCTTTTGGACGTCCGCAACGATCAGGCTGGCGTCCACTGCAAAGCCCTGTCCGCTGACGAGGCCCTCCTCCATGCATCGCGCAACAGTCGTCTCGAATACGTGACGCAACAGGTCGCTCTCGCGGAAGCGGCCATGGCGGTTCTTGGAGAAGGTGGAATGATCCGGAATCCGGTCGGTCAGATCAAGGCGGCAGAACCAGCGATAGGCCAGGTTCAGATGGACCTCTTCGCAAAGCCGCCGCTCAGACCTGATCCCAAAGCAATAGCCCACCAGCAGCATCCGGATCAGCAATTCCGGATCAACCGACGGACGTCCCGTGTGGCTGTAAAAGTCCGCCAGATGCGGGCGGATGCCGCTCAGATCAACAAACTGATCAATCGACCGCAGCAGGTGATCCTGCGGGACGTGATCCTCCAACGAGAACTCATAGAACAACGCTGACTGCGCTTCCTGTTTCGGTCCCATCATCGCGATCCGCCTCCATCTATATCGGAAGTGAATCAGCCAGTCGGCCACCGAGCAAGAGCGACTTTTTCAACGGAATCGGCTCGGAGCAGTCGTTGACGACCCCTTTTGCCGATGGCCGGTCTCGGGTTGGCGAACGGCTGCTGCCGTCCGCCGTGCTGTCAGATTTCGATCTTTTCAGCGATGCTCAGCGCATCCTCAAGTTCAACGCCGAGATACCGGACCGTGCTGTCCACCTTGGTATGGCCGAGCAAGAGCTGAACCGCACGCAGATTGCCGGTCTTTCGGTAAATCAACGCGGCCTTGGTGCGTCGCAGGGAATGTGTTCCATACCCGCTCGGATCAAGTCCAATGGTCGACACCCATTCGCGGACGAGCCGAGCGTATTGTCGCGTCGACAGGTGCGGCGAAGCATGTAACCTGCTTGGAAACAGAAACTCGCACCCACGCATCGCGGGCGAATTGACCCAAGCCAGGGCGGACTTTCGCGTGTTCTCCGACACTTCGAACTGAACAGGGCGCCCTGTCTTTCTCTGTGTGACCGAAACCCTTTCGCGAGCCGAGCCGCCGACAATGAGGTTGGCCACCTTCAGACGGACGAGGTCGCAACCGCGCAGTTTGCTGTCGATGGCGAGGTTGAACAGCGCCAAGTTTCGAAGATCACCTGCAAGCTCAAGGCGCGCTCGAATGGCCCAGACCTGTCTTGGCAGGAGCGGACGCTTCTGACCGACGAGTCGACCTTTATTCCAAGGCGTGCGTTTTGGTCTGGGAACTGGAAGCTGGAGTCTGGACATGATGTGGTCTCCATCCAGCCCTCCCATCCCAGGCGTCGACACAGCGCCGACGCCGGAAAAGTACCGATCCCAGTTGAATGACCACTTTCGGCGCGGGTGTCCCCTATCGCGACGCTGCGTTGCATCAGGCCGCAACGAGCCCAAAGAAGACCTGTCAACTAGAAACACGGATGCCGGTTAGGCGTTAAAAATCGACATATGTAATCAAAGCTAGAACTATATTTCGAACGAACAAATTCTTGCGATCAGATACCGAGAAACGGTTGCGCCAGTCGCGGAATGAGGCTGCGGAAGCGCAGCGGGGCGTCCGTGACGGCCAGACAGATGCACGCCTCATCCGGGCCGGCGATCGGCTGATGCTCCACGGACGCATCCGCCTCCTCCACGTCGCCGCGATGGAGCCAGTCGCCGTCATCCACGAATGAGCCAGACAACACCAGCGTCAACTCCAGCCCCCTGTGGCCGTGCTCGGGGACTTTCGCTTCAGGCGCAATATTGAGCAGAAGGGCTTTGGCACCGCCCTCTCCAGTATTGATGGGCAACTGGCTGACGCCTCCGCCCACGGCGCGCCAACGGATCTCATCCACATCGCCGCCGACATAGTCGCGCAGCGGCTGCGGCAGCACGAAAGAGCGCACGGCCTCAGGGTCGGGATGGCGGGTCAGGGTCATTATCGGGGCCGGATCCGTCTGGTCTATCCGCTTCATCAACGCGTCCAGCATCCCATCGTCTATGGGAGCGCCGGGCAGGGTTTCGAACATGGCTCCGGCCAGCGTCTCCGTGGTCTCCAGTTCGGCCCGGCATTGCGGACACAGCGCCAGATGCGTCGCGACCAGAAGACTGGTGGCTTCATCCAGCTCACCCGTTCCATAAGCTAGGATAAGTTCATCTGACAGATGATGGGTCACAGTCATAACAAAGCTCCCGAATGCGCTTCCAGACGGGCGCGCAAATGCCCGTAAGCCAGCCGTATTCGTGATTTCACAGTACCGATGGGGACGTCGAGCCGCCGTGCGATCGCGTCGTGCGAGATGTCTTCGAAGAATGACAGGCGCAGCACCTCACGTTGCTCCTCGCTCAACTCCGCCATCGCTTCGGAGACCAACTCGGTGCGCTCGCGCGCCGTAAACGCCTCTTCCCCATCTACTTCCTTCGCAGGCGTAAACGCCGGATCGTCCGGATCAAATTCGGGCCGCCGTTCACGGCGGAATGCGTCGATGCGTTGATTGCGGGCGATGCGGAAGATCCAGGTCGACGCCGAGGCGCGCGCGGGATCGAACATATGCGCCTTGGACCAAACCGCGGCGAAGGTTTCCTGCACGCACTCGTCGACTTTCGATCCGCCGCCGCCGATGCCCAGAAGATAGGATTTTACGCGGGGTGCGAAGTATCGGAAAATCACGGCGAAAGCGGCGCGATCGCGCCTTTCGCCAACCGCAACCAGATATGCGGTCATTTCTCCCTGCTTCGAGGGCGGCGGAACCCGATCTGACGCCTTATCCAAGCACGGCCTTCCCAAATAAGCGCTAACGCCCGGCGGTAAACCGCCGGTAAGAGTCTTCGACTGATGTAGCACGCTGGTTGGGATTGTGTCTCCTTTCCGAGACCGAAGCATTGCAGACCGCCCCACGGGGCATTCAGAGAGCACGCCGAATTTGAAGCGGCCGGCTTAGTTGTAGTTTCAGCTTTCCTCTCTACGCATCACATGTGCCACCGGATCACCTCGGGGTGTCGCTGCGCTTAAATGATCTGACAGGCGCGAATCTGCGTACCAAACCTTAGAAAGCATTGGCTGATGCCAAGACGCGAACGGAATCGCGCCGAAGGAGCAGGCGGGAGCCAACAAAAGAAAAGGTGGAAAAGAGTGAACCACATCGCGGCGTATTTCTCAGCGCTCTTCGTATTCCTGGCCTTGGACGTGGTTTGGCTCAAAAGCGTGATCAAACCGCTGTTCGATCGTAATATTGGGGCCATGATGCTGGAGAATCCGCGCATGTCTTTGGCGGGAGCCTTCTACGCATTTTATGTCGTCGGCATCCTTTATTTTTGCGCTTGGCCGGCCTCGAACGCGGAGTCCTGGCGCATCGCGGCCCTGAACGGCGCGATCCTCGGCCTGATCGCCTACGGCACCTATGAGGTGACCAACATGGCGACTCTGAAAAACTGGTCCTACGGCATGTTGGCGTTTGATCTGATCGGCGGGATCACATTGACGACTTTATCGGCGGTTGCTGGATACGGCGCCTATCGCTGGTTCGCCCAATAAGTCGTCACCGCACTCGACCAACAAACGCCATCGCGCATATTCCGCATGTCATGTGATCCACCCCGGCGCCCCCGGCGTACAAACGTGAAGAAACGCAGTGATTTATGGGGGCGTCATCAATGGAGAAACTTCGGATCGCGGTGATCGGAGGCGGTATTTCCGGTCTCGGCGCGGCGTGGCTTTTGGCTCGAAAACACCAGGTCGTTCTCTTCGAGGCTGATGAGCGTCTGGGCGGCCATGCCCGCACGGTCGAAGCGCCAAGCTCCCGAGGCCCGGTTCCCGTCGACACAGGTTTTCTTGTTTTCAATCACGTCAACTATCCGAACCTTTGCGGCTTGTTTGATCACTTAAACGTCCAGACCAAGAAGAGCGACATGTCATTCGCCGTCACCATCGATAACGGCGCCATCGAATATGGCTGCAAGACGGTCAACGCCGCTCTGGCTCAGCGCTTAAACGCGTTCCGCCCGGCGTTCTGGCGCATGATTGGCGACATCCGCCAGTTTAATCGCAATGCGCTCGCCGTCTCGGAGCGGAATCCGGAGCTGACGATCGGCGGGTTGATCGAGCAGCAGCGGCTCGGCGACTGGTTCACGCGCTACTACCTGCTGCCGATGAGCGGCGCGATCTGGTCGACGCCTCGCGAACAGATGCGCGATTTTCCGGCGCTGGCGCTGGCGCGGTTCTTTGAAAATCACGGCCTGCTTTCGATGAACGGTCAGCATCAATGGTGGACCGTCGACGGAGGCTCTCGAGAATATGTCCGCCGGATGGCGGCGTCGATGCAGGCCGAAGTCAGGCTGAAATCGCCCGTTGAGACCGTTCATCGCGATGCGGACGGCGTTGTTTTGAAAACGGCCGGTCAGGAGCCTGACCGCTTCGATCAGGTGATCTTCGCCTGCCACTCCGATCAGGCGCTGAGCATGCTCGCCGACGCCGATCTGCCGGAACAGCGCGTGCTGGAGCGCGTTCGCTATCAGGCGAACCGGGCGATCCTGCATACGGATCCCTCGCAGATGCCGAAGCGGCGCGCATGTTGGTCCAGCTGGGTCTATCAGGCCTCCAGCACGAAAACGGAGAACGCCGCCTCGGTCACCTATTGGCTGAACAGCCTGCAGGGCGTGCCGAACGACACGCCGCTTTTCGTGACGCTCAATCCGGCCGATCAGATCCCGGATGAGCACATCCTCGACGAACATACTTGCCACCATCCGGAATTCGACCTGCATTCTTTGAGCGCACAGGCCGAGCTTCCGTCGATACAGGGTCGGCGAGGCGCGTGGTTTTGCGGTGCCTGGACCCGCAACGGGTTCCATGAGGACGGCCTGTCCAGCGCGGTCGCGGTCGCCGAGCGGTTGGGAGCAACCACCCCATGGCGATGCTGAGCCCTTCCATTCTGCGCGCGCGCGTCACCCATGCCCGGCGCACGCCAAAGAAGAACAGCTTCGCCTATGGCGTCGACTATGTGCTGTTGAACGAGGAGCAGCTCGCGGGCGGCGCGACGCCCAAGCTGTTTTCCTACGGTCGCAGGAATCTGGTGTCGCTGCATCCATCGGATCACGGCCCTTCGGATTGCGGCCCGGATTGGGCGCGCCAGATCGCCAAAGACGCCGGCTTGGGCGAGATCGCCGAAGTCGCGCTGCTGACCCATCCGCGCTACTGGGGCTACGTCTTCAATCCGGTGAGTTTCTGGTTCCTGACGGCCCCCGACGGCGCGCTGAAAGCCGTCATTGCAGAGGTTCACAACACCTTTGGCGATCGCCACTGGTATCTGTGCAGAAACGCGGATGGCGGCGACATCACTTCGGACGATTGGATCGAGGCGGACAAGAAGTTTCATGTCTCGCCGTTCTTCAAGATCGAAGGACGTTATCGCTTTCGGTTCGCTCTGGAGGAGGAGCGGATCGCCCTCTGGATTCGCTATGAAGACGGGCATGGCGGGGGTCTGTCGACCGCATTGATCGGAGATCGGCACCCCTTTACCGACGCCGAGCTAATGGGCGCGCTGATCCGTCGGCCGATGGGGGCGGCGAAGACGACCACATTAATCCATTGGCAGGCCCTGAAATTGTTCCTGAAGGGTCTGCGCTATCACCAGCGCCCCAATCCTCCGCAAGAGCATCTGACGTCATGAGGACGATCCTCACCGCCATTGTCGCCCTATTCCTTTCCGGCCCCGCTGCGGCGTCGCCCGTCGAATTGCGCGGCCTGGTCGATGCCGAGCGGCCCGCCGGTTGCAATGACTACAGTTTTCTTTTTTGGGATTTCTACCGGGCCGAATTGTGGAGCGACTCGGCTGTGCCGCCCGGAGAGACATTCGGCCTGTCGCTCACCTATCGCAGTTCGTTCTCACGGGCGGAGCTTGTCGACACCTCGATAGAGGAAATGGCGCGCATCTCCGGCCGCGCGGATTCTCGCTTGGCCGAGGTTCGCCGCACGCTGCTAGATAGCTTTCGCGATGTCGAACCCGGCGACCGCATCTCCACATGGCGCGTCTCGGAGGACGAACTCAGGCTGTTCGTCAATGGCGTCGAGACCGGTGTTCTGACACGCGACGTAGATTTGTTTCTGGATATATGGCTCGGCCCAAAAAGCCGCGATCAGGACGGACGCGCCGCTCTGCTCGCCGGACGGTGCGATGACTGACGCCCGCATTAGCCGAGGCGCGCTGGCCCGTCCGGGGCTGATCGCAGCGGCGCTCGCATTCGCGGGCCTTCCCCTCTACGTCCATGCGCCCCGGTTCTATGCGGAGGAAATGGCGGTCGGGCTGCCTGCGCTCGGCGGCGTTCTGCTGGTCGCGCGCGCGATCGACAGTTTGCAGGATCCGATCATCGGCTGGCTGGCCGACCGGTTTCACGCCTGGCGGGAAATCTGGGCGATCGGCGCGGCAATCCTACTGGGCGTTGGCGTCGCGACGCTGTTCGCGCCGCCGGGCTGGGGCGATCCAATGATGCGTCTTATCCTTGGGTTGCTCGCAGCATTCACTGGCTTCAGCGCGCTTCAAATCGCGCTCTACGATCACGGACTAGCGCTGGCGAGCGCTGCGGGCGGCGGACACACGCGCGTCGCCCTTTGGCGTGAGGTCGGCGGTCTGGCCGGGGTTTGCCTCGCAACGCTCGTTCCGCCGCTTTTGGCCCTGGAGCTTGGCGCGCCGGCTTCTTATGTCGGCTACGCGGTTGTTTTTGCGCTGATCGCTGTCGCGGCGATCTATGGCATGGCGGGCCACTGGCGCGCCTCGAGAGCCGCTGCTGTCGGCGTAGGCGGATTTAGACGCGCCTTGACGACGCCTGGCGTCGCTCCGGTTCTCAGTCTCGGCTTTCTCAACGCGCTTCCGACAGCCGTGACTTCAACGCTTTTTCTGTTCTTCGTTGCGGACGTATTGCTGGCGAAGGCGCATGCCGGACCAACGCTTCTGCTGTTCTTCGTCGCCGCAGCGGCGGCCGCGCCCTTCTGGGCCAGGCTCGCCGATCGCGCCGGTCGAAGGCCTGCGCTCGCGGCGGGCATGACGCTTTCCATTCTCGTCTTCGGCTGGGCATATAGCCTCGGGCCGGGCGATATCGTTGAGTTCTACGTCATCGCGATCGCTTCCGGCGCGGCGCTCGGCGCGGATATGACTTTGACCCCGGCCATGCTGGCCGCCCGGATCGAGGGCGATGGTGGGCGCGTCTTCGCGCTTTGGACCTTTCTGCAGAAATCAGCGCTCGCCTTGGGCGCGGGAATCACCTTGCCAGTTCTGGCGCTGGCTGGCTTCGACCCGGCCGCGCCAGTCGACGCCAACGGACGCGAGGCGCTGTCCGTCGCTTACGCGTTGGTCCCTTGTTTGCTGAAGCTGGCCGCAATCGCCGCATTGGCGTTCATCTCAGAAGAAAGGGAGGTGCTCCGTGAGAGCAGGTAAATTCGCGCTCGCCCTGCTGGCGGCGGTTGGACTGTCAGCGTGCGGATCGCAAAAACTAGAGGACTACTCCGCCGAGACTCCGACTCTGGATCTGCGCGAGTATTTGAACGGACCTCTCACAGCCTCCGGCGTCTTTTTCGGACTTTCCGATCGCGCGGAGCTCCGCTTTGTCGTTGATATGGAGGGGACGTGGGAGGGGAAAATCGGCACGCTCGCCGAACAGTTCCGCTACAGCGATGGCAAGACGGAGGAGCGCATCTGGACGATCCGGTTCCAAGATGATGAACGCTTCACCGCGACCGCAGCCGATGTTGAAGGAGAGGCTGTAGGCGGACAGAGCGGCAACGCCGCCACCATGAGCTATCGATTGCGCCTTCCGCGCGACGACGGCGACGAGATCGTCGTGTCGATGGAGGACTGGTTCTACCTGCAAGAGGATGGAACTCTGATCAACCGGGCCGAAATGAGTAAATACGGCGTGACGGTTGGCGAACTGATCGTGGTCTTTCGCAAGTCGCCGGAATGACCACAATCACCGGAAAGCGTTATTGGCTGGTCGGCGCCAGCGCGGGAATCGGCCGGGCATTGGCGCTTGAACTCGCCCGCGCCGGGGCCGCGCTGGTTTTGTCGGCGCGGAACGCCCACGCGCTAGCGCAGTTGAAAAGCGATCTATCCGGCATCGGTCACAGCGTTGTGCCTTGTGACGTGACGGATAACAAGTCGGTAGTTGACGCTTTTCGCGAAGCAGGCGCAATCGACGGCGTGATCCTGTGCGCTGGGACTTATGAACCGATGTCCGCGCGCGACCCTGACATCGCGGCGTTGACCGATATGGTCGACGCCAACATATCGGGGGCGCTGCGGGTGCTTGCACATGTGGCGCCGCAATTCCTGAAGCGAAACGCCGGGCACATCCTGCTCTTTGGCTCAATCTCTGGCTATCGGGGCCTTCCCGACGCCTGGGGATATGGCGCGACCAAAGCCGCAATCATGCATCTGGCGGAAAACCTGCGCTGCGACCTGCGAGGATCGAGCGTGAAGGTGCAGATCTGCAATCCGGGCTTCGTCGAGTCCCGCCTTACGGACAAGAACGACTTCCCGATGCCCTTCATCCTGACGGCTGAGGAGGCCGCCCGGCGCATCTTGAAGGGAATGAAAAGCAACCGATTCGAGATCGCGTTCCCGTTCCTGTTCTCCTTCGCTCTTCGTCTGCTGTCCTGGCTGCCGCGCCCGCTCTACTTCGCGCTGGTGCGCGCTTTGGCCGGACGAAAGGCCGCCCAGTGATCAGATCGCACTCATCCGCTCAGTTGGAGCCAACCAGCTAAGGATCATCACGGGCTTGAGCCCATTTGTAAAAACCGCCGCATTGGCGACCGCGCTTGAGGAGCTACATGGTACATATTGAAGAGTTCAGCCCCCAACCGAACCAACATACTGTTGGAGGATGTGCGATGTCACTCATCAGCGCAAAAGATCAGCCGGACCTGCCGCGCAGGTTTGAAATGTGCTTTGCAATCTTTCGGAGGTTGTCCGCCGGAACGATCGAGATTTCATTGCCAGATGGTCGCCACTTCTCCGCAAGGGGAGAGAATCCCGGTCCGACCGGCCGGATCAATGTGGCCAATCCGGAGTTCTTCACGCGCCTGATCCGCGACGGCGAGATCGGGTTTCCGGAGATGTTCATGGAGGGGTGGTGGACGACGCCCGACCTTCAGCAGCTGCTCGATGTGCTCCTGATGAACAATGAGCAGGTCGCCCGCGCGTTTCCCGGCGCCGCGCTTATTCGTTTCTATGAAAGGTTGCGCCACAGATTGCGCGGCAACTCGAAGGCCGGATCCAGGCGGAATATCGCCTATCACTATGACCTCGGAAACGACTTCTACCGCCTCTGGCTCGACGATACGATGACCTACTCTTCAGCGATATTCTCGGATCAGGATCAGTCGCTGGTTGACGCCCAGTGGAATAAATACGGCGCGATCTGCGATCAGATGAACGTGAAATCCGATGATCACGTGCTTGAGATCGGCTGCGGCTGGGGCGGATTCGCCGAATACGCCATCCGCCAGCGCGGCGCCCGGGTCACGGGCGTCACGCTCAGCCGCGAGCAGCACGACTATGCGCGCAAACGCCTGTTCGAGGCGGGGCTCGCCGAACGCGCGGAGATCGAGATCCGCGACTACCGGGATCTGGATGGCGAATTTGACGGCGTGGCGTCAATCGAGATGTTCGAGGCGGTCGGTGAAAAATACTGGCCGCAATACTTTCAGACCCTGCATCAGCGGCTTCGGCCGGGACGGACCGCGACGCTGCAAGTCATCACGGTCGCCGACCGCCTCTACGATCAGTACCGAAGCAGCGCCGACTTCATTCAGAAGTACATCTTTCCCGGCGGGATGCTGCCTTCGCCCACCGCGCTGCGCCGAGAGGCCGAGTCAGCGGGATTCGATATCCTTGGCTCGCTGGAGTTCGGGGAAAGCTATTCCCGGACGCTCAGGGAATGGCGGGCGGCGTTCAATGCAAACTGGCGCTCGATATCGGAGCTGGGCTTCGACGAGCGTTTCTACCGAATGTGGAACTTCTATCTGGCCGTCTGCGCCGCCTGCTTTAAAGTTCGCACGAGCGATGTGACGCAAATATCCCTTTGCAGAAATCCGTGAGACGAGTTCTAGCCAGCTGTCTCATGTCCCGCGTCAGCGCTTATGGGATTACCTGAGTTGATTGCGTAACGGATGGTTTCCAGTTCATCGTAAACTCCAGAAGTGTCAATGGCGCCCGAACTTCCGTCCAGTTGGGCGCCCGAACACCCGGCCAGCTGAGTGGATCGGTCTGATCCAGCGCCAAGGGCGCGCTGACCGTCAAGAGTCAGAGCGCGCCCGTGGTTGAGCCGGGGAGTTGTTCAGATGGCTTTGCGAGCCCGGCTTTGCGCCAGGCGGTAGGACCGGCCGTTCATCTCAAGAATGTGGACATGGTGGGTGAGCCTGTCGAGAAGGGCTCCGGTGAGGCGTTCTTCGCCGAGGATCGAGGTCCATTCGTCGAAGGGCAGGTTCGAGGTGATGATGGTGGCGCCGCGTTCGTAGCGCTGGCTGATCAACTCGAACAGCAGTTCTGCGCCGGTCTTTGAGAGCGGGACGAAGCCGAGCTCATCGATGATCAGCAGCTCGACCGTCGCCATCTGCTTCTGGAGACGCAGGAGACGTCTTTCGTCGCGGGCCTCGATCAGCTCATGCACGATTGCGGCGGCGGCGGCGAAGCGGGTCTTGATCCCGCGCTGGCAGGCGGCCAGGCCGATCCCGAGGGCGACATGGGTCTTGCCGACGCCGGACGGGCCGAGGGCGATGACGTTCTCCCGTCGGCTGACGAACTCGCCGCGGGCAAGGTTCAGGACGAGTTTCTTGTTCAATTGCGGGATGGCGTCGAAATCGAAGCTCTCCAGGCTCTTGATCGCCGGGAACCTGGCGGCCTTGATGCGCCGATCGATCATCCGCGCCTCCCGATCCAGCAGCTCCAGTTCGATCAGCCGGGCGAGATAGCGGACATGGTCGACATTCTCCTCGGCGCATTGCCGGGCGATCTTCTCATGCTCGCGCAGCACGGTGGGGAGCTTCAGTTTCTTCAGGTGATGGCGCAGCAGGATTTCCGGCGCTTCGTTCGTCGCGGCGCTCATCACATCGCTCCGGCCATCAGAGCCATGTAGTCGGCCGGGTTGGTCGCCGCGACGGCGGAGACGGGCAGATGCGGGTACTCCTTCAGGTCCAGCCGCGGCGGGCGGTTCTCGGTTTTGCAGAGCGCCAGATGCTTCACCGCGTCGGCGCTGATCGCCCCGAGCTCCAGCGCGTCGCGCACGGCGGATCGGACCACGGGCTCGGGGAAGACCTTGAACAGCTGCAGCACCTGCACGAACTCGCGCTTGCCGGCGGATCTGCGGTTCCTCTGGCTGAGCCGCGCCTCCAGGAGGCGGCGCAGCCGGTCGAAGTCATCGCCCAGATCCCAGCCCTGCAGGGGCGCGGCCTGATCGAGGGCCCCCACCTTGCGCTCGATCAGATCGAGATAATGCAGCGGGTCGAAGACGAAGTCCTCGGCGGCGTAGGAGCGTCTGTGGCGGGCGATCTCCTCGGCGCCCGCTTCGATGACGATCTCATCGACATAGGCTTTGACCATCACGTCCCTGTGGGCGTAGGCGACGGGAACCGAGTAGTCCGTGTTTTTGTAGCGGACCAGCGCCAGGCTGCTCGCCCGGCCGGGCCGCTTATGGCAGGCCTCGAACGGCGTCGCCGGCAGATCCATGAACGCCGCCCGATCCGCGTCCAGCCGGGCGCCGATGCTGGCGCTTTCCACCCCGCGCAGCACCGCCGACAGGCGCTCCCGGCAGCGCTCCAGCAGCGTCGCGTTCAGCGTCTCAATGTCCGGCGCGTTCGGGATCGGAACCACGAACGTCCTCCGCGCGAAGCCGACCATGCCTTCGACCTTGCCGTTCGCCATTGTCTCTCGGACCAATGGCGCTCCAAAGGCTCACTCGTTGCCTCGGCCAGGGCGGCCGAACCGGTCCTCGAACAGGTAATGCGACTGCAAGGCCTCGAACATCCGGCTGCGCTTGCGGGTTCCGTCGCCAAGAATCTTCGCCACCGCCAGCTTCGTGTTGTCGTAGAGAATAGAGAGGGGAACGCCGCCGAAAAAGTCGAAGGCCTCGACATGCCCGTCGCAGAACGCCTCCGCCGTCTCGGCGTGATACGCCTTCACGAAAACCGCGTCGCTCTGCGGCAGGCTCACCACGAAGAACCGCACCTTCCGCTCGACCCCGCCAAGCACGACGGTCGCTTCGCCGAAGTCGGCCTGCGCCTGGCCCGGGGGATGCGCGAGCGGAACAAAGGCCTCCTTCAGGTGCTGGCGCCGAGGGCGCACATGGTCCCGCACCGTCGTGTAGCCGCCCTCGAACCCGCGCTCATCGCGAAGCCGCTCGAAGATCCGCCGCACCGTGTGTCGCTGCTTCTTCGGAACCTCCCGGTCCGAGATCAGGATCTGATCAACGAAATCCGCGTGCGCGTCCATCCGGCTGCGTGGCCGCTGCGACTTCAGCCGATAACCAGGCGGTTCGGAGAACCGCAACATCTTCGACACCGTCGCCCGATCGATCCCGAAAGCCAGCGCCGCTTCCCGCTCGCTCATCCCGTCGCGCAGAACCGCCCGCCGGACACGATGATAAATCTCCAACCCGTACATCCCCGCCTCAAATCAAACCTCAATGGTTCGAGACTTCCACGTGGCGGGTTTTTACGCCGCCCGCAGCGAAGACATTCCGCCGCTCCCGTGGTTGGATTTACAGGCGCCCTCTACATTTGATCTTGGCGCGGACAGAAAGAGGGATGGCGTCTGCGCGCGAGACGGCCTTGTTAACCGCGCGCTTGGTGACGCCGGTTGCTTTGGCCGTCTCGGTCGCGAAACCCTCGGGTCGCCCACGCCCATTATTTTCGGGAACACTGTTCCCACTATTCGCCCGCGCCTCCCAAAGCTCTTTTCGCTTCTGATGATGTTCTGCGAGTTCGGTCGGGGTTAATTCTGTTTGGTCGACCTAACCATCCTGCGCCAGAGGAACAATCGCACTCACAATGAATAACGTTGCGAAAAGACCGCCAAATATCCATATCACGGTGCTTGACATCCAATACATCGTGTCAAAAACGTTTTTATCTTTTTTTCTCTTTGACTCTCGAATCCTGAGTTCAAACAAGTTTTTGTATCCTGTGTGGTGCATTACTTGCCAAGCAACACACAATAAAATGCCAGAAATTGATGCTGTTGTTTGAATGGTTTCTTTGTCTGTGGCGGCGGCACCGACAAATATGATCGATACTGAAAAGGCCATCGATTGGAACCTTTTCCAAATTGTGGATATCTCAACGTCCGAAGATGGAGTTTTCATTTTGATCGCTTAACCCCCTCGACATTAGTCTCACCATCAGCCCGCTGCCGCTTCTTTCTACGAAATGAACACCCATATTACCCCACCGAGAACCAGTATCGCGACAACGATGCCAACAATCTCTAGGCTGCGCTGACAGGCCCATCCCTCAGCGCGTTCTAGCCATGTGGGTTTGTCGTTCATGGGTTTGCTCATAGAGGAATTAATAGCATTTCGTTGGCTCCGACCGAATTAGCTTCTCGCCGATCTCCCAAAACTGGCGGTAGCTGTGTGATAGCTTCAGCAAGCCAAATAAAGAGGAGGATGCTATGCGTATGATGTTGCGTTGGACCGTGCCAGTCGAGGCAGGAAACAAAGCCATCGAAGAAGGAAAGATGCTTTCCACGGTTTCGGCGCTTATGGAGAAACTGAAGCCTGAAGCTGCGTACTTCTGGCCAGAGAACGGCGAGCGCTCTGCCATGCTCGTCTTCGACATGGCTGATCCGTCCGAAATTCCAAAGATAGCGGAAGGACTCTTTGAGAATTTAAACGCCGCAGTCTCGTTTAACCCAGTGATGAATCCAGATGATTTGAAGAGGGGATTGGGAGGTTAGGCGTGGGATCTACTGCTGCAGCAGTAAATCAATGTACATCGCAAACAAAGAGCCCCGACCGTTTGGCCGGGGCTTCGATAGCTCAATTGCACATCTGCTTTGGTAGCAGAGGGTCATTGCGCGATAGCACTCATTATCTCACCAAGTCTCGCCAAACGGGCGGAGGTCGATTTCAAACGTCCAAGTGCTCTCCGGCTGCGTCGCCAAGTAGTAAAACGCTTCCGCGACATGCTCCGCACGCAGGAAGAAGTCCGCGGGCTTGTCGGGCATTCGCTGCTTCGTCGACTCAAGATCAACCATGCCGTCCAGGATCACATAGGCGACATGAATTTTTTCAGGCCCCAATTGTTTTGCGAGAGACTGCGCCAAACTCCGCTGCGCCGCTTTCGCAGAGGCGAACGCGGTAGTCTGCAAACCGCCCCGCCATGCCGCAGTCGCTCCGGTTACGACGATCGAACCACCGCCGAGTTCTCTCATCTGTGGCAACGCGGCCTTGGTGGCGAGTAGCAGACCGCGCGTGTTGACCTCCCACGCATTCTGGAAATCGCCGATGGACACGTTGTCCACCGGGCCCCACGTACCGGAACCGGCGTTGTAGGCAACGACGGAGACAGCTCCAAAATCGGCCTTTATGTCCGCGAAGACTTTCTCGGCCGCGTCCTTGTCTGAGGCGTCATAGGCGTAGGCCTTCGCGGTTTCCAACTCAGTCGCAAGCGGCGCAAGCTTCTCCACGCTCCGCGCGCAAAGCGCTACGGCATAGCCTTCAGCTGCGAATTTTCGGGCGATGGCCGCTCCGTTCCCCGGCCCTACTCCAATGACAACGCAAACAGACTTGGCCATCAGTCTATCCTCCCAATTTCAATTGTCCTTCATGAGCCGAACACCGGCACCCCGCCGTTCTCTTCAATGAACTGAACGCCTGCGGGCTATTTGCTGGGCTTCTCAAATCGGACGCCCACGCCTCCTCCGTTCTCGGGGATGAAGACGACGCCCGCAACTGAGAATGCTTCGACTAACGCCTTCTCGTTCATTGCAATAAGGCGCTTTGTCCGCCCGGATTCAAACGCCCGAATTGTGTCGTGAGATAGCCCGGATTTTTCTGCCAAATCAGCAGACTTCCAGCCTAGAAGCGTGCGCGCCGCCTTTGACAGAGTGCCTGTTATCTCCACATCAACCCCACATTCCTACACACAGTGTGTTGACACATGGTGTGTATGCATCTATATCATCATGTGTAAGGTAACACACAGGGCGCATCAAACAAGGGGTGGCCGCGATGTTCAACAAGAGCGAAATCATGAAGCGGGCATGGGAGATTGTTCGCAAAGCAGACGTGAGGCGCTACGGTCTCCGGCTCATTCTTCGCAATGCGTTGCGCACGGCGTGGCATGAAGCGAAGCAGCGTGTTGCCGACGAGGCCCGGCTGCACGCGCCCAAGGTGGCGCTGACGGCGGCTCAGGTCGAACTGGAGCGCCTGCACAACAAGACGCGCTGGACCCCTGTTGACTATTGCAGAGCCAAGAGCCTGCAGAGGGCGGCGTGATGGACCGGAGAGCATTCATTTCCCGCGCCGCCGTTTCGGCCTCCGCTACCGCGCTTGCCGCAAGCTCCGCAGCCGCGATGGGCTCATGTACCGACGATACTGCTGTTATGGCGGTTCAGGAGTGGCTGGCGGCTATGGAGGCGGCCAGACATTACCGCCCGCCGAGTGACATGGATTGGGAAGATGACCCGAAGGCGGTTGCGCTAGATCGGGCGAAAGAAGCGGCCTATCGCCAGATGGCGCGCACCCAGCCGACGACTATGGCGGGAATGGCCGCGCTGGTCCGCGCGCATTTCTTCTGCGAGGCGACGTATTGCGCTGGCGGCACTCACGTAGAGTTCGATCACGCCGACACATGGAACTGGAAGAGTCTTTCGGTGTGGGAGGACAATCGGGACCGGCTGCTGGTCGAGACGATGCTGGGGGCGACGTCATGAGCAAGCCGAAATCATTTGCCGAAGCCGCGACCGAGTTGGATGACCAGATCCTTCGGGCCAAAGCGATGGTCAACATCATGGTGCGGATGGTTCACGAGAACGGCGAGGTCATCAGCACAGAGGAAGGCCACGACGACATGCTGCAACTGATGTCAGCTGTTTGGGACGCCATCCACGAGATGCCCCAAACCTCAGAGGACCTCTGGGCGGCGCATCGAGTGGTCAAGGCGCAGCTAGAGCTAACGCAGGAGGGTCGCAATGAAGCGGCGTGAGTTCCTGAAAAACACTGCTCTCGCGTCAGCTGCAGCTCTTCCGGCATCTTCAGCGCTGGCGGCGGCTGAAGCGTCCCTGCAAGGCGACACACCCATTCTGCGCCTCTTCCACAAGCACCAGGCGCTCACAAACGATGCGGAGCAGTACATCATTGATCACCCGGAGGGGGATGACGAGGAACTGGAGCAGTTGTTCTACCAACAGATTGGCGCGATTGAGGCCGAAATGATGGCGCTCCCCAGCACATGCGCGGCGGACTTTGCGGCCAAGACAATCGTCGATACCGCCAAAGGGGGCTGCTTCAGCGAATGGGAAACCGGCCGCTTGTGGCATGAAGCCAGGGCGCTCGTTGGCGCTCCGTTATCTACCGATCCCATGGGGTCTCACAATGAGACGGCGTGACTTCCTCAAGGCGTCGGCTCCGGCCCTCGCGTTGCCCGCTCTCTGCGCCACTGACAGCATCGCTGAGCCGTATCCGACCGAACTGACCATAGAGCGCGTCAAAGAGAGCGACCTGTGGCTGAGGGGCGTCCGAGAGGGCGATCTGGTGGTTGTTCACAGGGAGCCAGGCTACCGGGCGGACAGCACATATCTCGATCCTAACGGCGTCGCCGTGCGCGCCCAACACACCGTCATCAACGGCATTCGGGTCTTCATTGATCCTGAGCTAACAGACGATGGTAGCCACAACATTGACGTCATCGCCGAAGGCCTCAGCAAGGATGAGTTCGCCGCCGCCGGTTATCGCTATATCGAGGCGGTGTTCTACCAGCTGGAAAGCGGTCGCTGGATGCAGGGGAGCATGCATCGCTTTGACGACGAGGTCGTGATTGTCGAGCATATGGACGCCGAGACGTTCTACGCGTCGAGCCAGATTTGAAGGGGCGGGACGCAACGGCGGCTCGTGAGCAAAGCAGACATGATCGAAATTCGCCGAGCGGCGGCTGAGCGCCAGTAGCCGCTATGTGGCGTGAGAGGTCTGAACGGCTCCTCAGCGGTTCAAAACGGTCATCTGAGTAGTTCGGTCAAATGACCGGAGCTAACCCTAAAGCGGACACACAGCTATTCTAGCGACCCCAGTGTCGCTCGAAAAAGGCGATCATGTCGCGCCAAGCAACCCGCGCCTCCGGTATTGTGGGGTCGGGCAATTCCTGGAATACATGCCACATGCCCTCATAGACAATTAGCTGGTTAGCGATCCCCGCATCCAACAACTTGCGCTGAACGCGAACTGAGTTGCTGAGGAATAGGTCGCGAGTGCCAGACGAGATGTAGGAGGGCGGAAACCCTTTGCTAAAGTCAGCATAGACAGGCGAGATGCTCGGGTCTTTTAAGTCCTGATCACGGCCATATGTTTTTGCGCTATCGACCAGATTTCCCTCGTAGTGGAGAATAAGATCGTCACCTTCATTGATAGTGTACGAGTCGCCGGTCTTCGTAATATCCGCCCAGGGCGAAATCAGACCCAGCACGGCCGGCATTGGCAGCCCGTCATCTCGAATCTTTAGTATGGCTGACATCAAGACTCCGCCTCCCGCGGAGTCTCCATACATCGCAATGCGCGACGGCGAATAATCCTCAAGGATTTCCTTATAGACGGCGATGACCCGATCGCGAGACGCAGGGTGGGGTTCTTGCCATGCCAACGGGTATCGGATCGCAATGAGTTTCGTACGCGCGAAGTGTGCTGCAGGTAAACTTGCGACCAATGTCGATTCCGGGCTGAAGAAGGTGTGCGCACCTCCGTGGACATAAAGGATTATCCGAGCATCATTTTCCGTGTCATAGGAATCGGGAATGAGGACCAGATGATCAGCCCCGTCCATTTCGATCTTTTCAATTTCGGCGGGATAGAGGGATTTCGCCGCCGCTGTAGCATCGTCCCACGATTTCTCATTTTCGTCCCAAGCGCTCTGCCAAACCTCCCTCGAGTCCTCAAAGCGAATTCCGGGTTTCGAACCGATTGCTAGCTCACGAATTAGAGCCTGCGCCCCTTCGCTAACAGTCGACGGGACGAATTTGTCAGCGGCTTGAGCTGCGTTGCAGCAAAGCAGAGCAGCGAACGCGAGTACTAGGCCATCGAACCAATCATATCCTAGCTTCATGTCGCTTTGCTCCTCTCCAAAATTGGTCGTCCACAAAAGGCGGGTTACTGCGCTAACGGGAAAATCTGCGCGGGATCATAGTCATAATAGTCGGAGAATGAATAGAATAGTTCAGCTAGGTCGAGCGCGGTTTCAGCACTACAGTTCGCGGGCGTCTCGGCGCGCTCGACTCGATTAAATACGCAGCAGGTTCGTTATGTCCGCTAAAGCAGAGTTGGCCTCACCTCACTCCGAGCAGCGCGCATTGGCTATCAGTAAATGGGGAAATCTCTTCATGGCGGCGGCAGGCGTTCTGGCGGCTTGGCTGTCCAACTCTACCGCCGTGCTAATGGATGGCCTCTTCTCGCTGATCGGTTTCTCCTCCGCCATCCTTGGCGCGCGGATTAGTGCGCGGCTAGCGCACGCGCCGGATCGATTTCGGCCAATTGGCTATGCGGCGGACGAAGCTATTTATCAGACTTTCCGCGCTCTCTCTTTGCTGGGGCTTATCTTGTTCGCCTTCTTCGGCGCGGTCATCAAGATCGCTGATTACGCGCAGGGCGGTGAGGTCACGCCGTTAAACTATGCAACGCTCTATGTGTATTTTCCGGTCGTGTCCGCAGTCTGTTTCGGTTTAGCCCTGACCCACCTCGCCGCCTGGCGGAAATCCGGCCGGACTAGCGCAATGCTGCGGATGGAGGCGAAGGCGAGCGCGTTCGATGGCGTCATGACGCTGGCGGCGGGCGCAGGGCTTGCGGTGTTTCCCTTCCTTGCCGGCACCTCGCTGGGCTGGATTTCACCGATCGGCGATTCGATCGTCGTGATTGTTCTCTGCAGCATGGCGGTCGGGCGGTATTATTCCGACTTTACGGAGGGCGTCGGCGAACTCGCTGGGGCCAGCGCAGCCCCAGAGAAAGTCAGGCGGGCGAAAATCGATGCATTGCAGGTCATCCATGAGTTCGGCGGCAAGCTCATCGACTTCTCGGTGATCAAGCTGGGTCGCACCGCATACGTCCAAGTCTATCTTGATCCAGAACGTCCTATCACGGCGGACTTGGTGGATGATCTGACTCGCAAGCTCGATGCTGTGATTTCACAATCCGCCGGCAATGCTATTTCTACAGTACTGATTTCGCGGCATGGACGAAACTTTGGACGTACAAGTGATTGATGTCGGCTTCGAGCGCTCAGCCATCATTATGTAGTCCGCCGATCACGTCCGCAAAAGCTCGAAGCCGTCGTTTTCTGCGGCACGGATATCCTCTGCGAAAGCTGCCTACGCTGGCGATGCGCGATCTGTCCAAAGTTTGAGTTTCACGGGAAATTCAACGGACGATCTTTGCCTCGGTCTTCAAAAAATTGCCCCCCTCTACCCCCTTATCAGAACGTAGTCGGGGTTTGCTCACTAAATAACACGATAAGACATTGATTTTATTGGTGCCGGCTGAGGGACTTGAACCCCCGGCCCCCTGATTACAAAACCTGTTTCTTTTCAACGACTTCAACGGCTTAGGGCGGGTCGCCCCAAAATTTTCCCAGAGCCTTCCGATTTATGCGGTCGCCTCGATCCCTTTCAGCGCCTTGCGCCACGCCGGGCCTCGCGAACGCGCATCCTCCAGCGCCTCTTCGATGTAGTTGGGGCTGTCGCTGGACAGCGCCTCCATGATCACTTCGGCCTGACGCCGGTCCTTGCGCGCCTTGTCGCGGTCGCGCTTGGGGTCGGCGGCGACAATCAGCTTATGCACGGCGTAGCGCGCCGGGTCGGGCACTGTGGCGAGGACGCCCCCTTGGTAGAGGACGGGTACGCGAATGGGGTCGACCAGAAGGTAGTCGAGAAACCGCATTGGCTGGGCCCAGACGCCGAGCTTCTCGATCTGTGGCCGGCCCCGCCTCTTGCGGCCGGCGTCGGGCGTCAGGAAATCCACCAGCAGCTCGCCCTTGCCCCAGCGCCATGGGCACGCCTGCGGGTCCATCGACTGCTGCTCGGGGGCGTAGCCCATGCCTTCCAGAATGCCCGGCAGGGAGGGATCCGTGGCGGCGACGTTGATCAGGCGACCCATGGCGAAATCGACATCCAGCGTCGCGTTGGCCTCCGAGAGTCGCACGCCCAGCTCTCCCTCGTAGCAGCGGAAGGCGTGGGTGCCGATCATCAGCGCGCCCCTGTCGAACACGCCAGCGCGGGCGAAGCTCAGGACGACTGCGCCAATGGCCCGCTCGGGGAAGAGGCAGCCCTGACCCACGAGGCCGCGCACGAGATTACGCGCCGCATTTTGCAGATCCTTGCTGCGCGCGGCGCGCTCCCTGATCTCCTCGCTGTCCGGGCCTAAGGCTTTTTGGACGACCTTGTCGCCAACGCGAACTTGGTCGTAGAGGTAGGTCTTACCCTTCACGGTTTTCTCGCCAAGCGATCCGCGTACGTCCGTGCCCTCGATCTGGATGAGCAGGCGTCTCAGGTCGGAAAACATCGTTTGAGCTTGAAGGGGCAGGGGTTCCATTAGCGCCTCGTTATACTACACAGAGATCCTATGTAGTATAACCCCGGGCCCACGTCAATTATACTACACAGAGATCTTGTGTAGTATAAAATTCCGCCGGTTAATGATCCGGCGACGGCGGGGTAAGATATGTGAGACAGGCCAAGGCGCCCATGATCATAGCGCCCATCATGGGTATGGCGCCCGCCGCCCCAGAGATGATCATCATCATGCTGATCAGGCGTTATCCGAGGACGTCGTTTGCGGCCTCCTCCTCGCCGTCCTCTATGGGCGTGACGTCCACGATGTCCTTCGGCTGGCGGCTGCCCCCCTGCTGGTACTCGGGCAAATTCACGCTTTCGTAGACGCTTTTCAGAATACCCTCGAAGCCCTCCGGGGTCAGGCGGCCATCGTTCGCCCGCCCCTCGTCCCGCGTGGCGTCCCTGGGCTGCACCGGCTTGCCGTACGCCCTCGATATGGCCATTTCGAGCGCGGTGAACTGCTCCTTCTGACCCAGCCACCCATCTTTTCCGAAGGCCGTCTTGTCGGTGATGATCCGGTGGAGCTGGCGCATGGCTTCGTCGCCCGTGTCGCGCTTCAGCTTTTTCATCATTTCCGTCATGCGACGCTTGCCAGTCGGATTTAAGCCGCGCCCGCCGGCGACCACGCGGCCCTTATCGTCGCGTGTCGCGCCTGCGCTCGGATCCAGCGCCGGGTCATATGGGATTAATTTTCCGTCGGGCGCGCGGCTGAATTTCGCTGATTTCCGTCTGGGCATCGTCACCTCTCCATTCACGCTCGCCTTACGGCGAAGCCTAACGCGGCGCGGCGCTAAACACAAAAGCGCCAGGCGGCGCGGGCCGGTCGGCGCTTGCCCAGCCTTCTATGCTCGCGCCTTCCGAATTGCGTCCAGGGGGTGAGAGCGAACGCAGGCTAAACCGCACCTCATCGAAGCAACGAACCTCCCGTCGCAATGCGCTAGCAGTTGCCGTGCTGGAATAATTATTCACTATACTGATACACATGCGCTCCCCAAATGATGCTGCTAGTTTCGCGTCGCTTGAGTATTGCGGCGCAACGAGGCGAGCGCCTCCGCACACGCCGCGCAATGAAAATGCAGGCTCCGCTGTTTCGAAGAACAGGCGGCGTCGCGACGTGACTTGGAGGAAAGATGTCGCTCATTTCGAAACTCACCCGTGGGTCGATTTTGCTCGCCGCTTCGGCTGTAGCGTCGGCCTCGATCATCGGGACGGCGTCCGCTGACGACGTCAAAATCGGCTTCCTGCTGAAGACCATGCAGGAAGAGCGGTACAAGCGCGATCGCGCGGCGTTCGAGGCCAAGGCCGAAGAGCTTGGCGCCGAGGTCATCTTCGATTCTGCCAATAACGACGAACTGACCCAACTCGCCAAATTCGAGAATATGCTGGCCAAAGGCGCCAGCGTTATCGTCCTGCAGCCAGTCAACACCGGCACCGCCGGCAGCATGGTCAGCATGGCCAACAGCGAAGGCGTCAAGGTTGTCGGCTACGACTCGATGCTCGTCGATGGGCCGCTGGACGCGATGGTGATGCAGGACAGCTGGGCCGTCGGACGTCTTCAGGGCGAAGCCATGGTCGAATGGCTGAAAGCCAAGAATGGCGATGTGGCCGGCAAGGTTGCGCTGATTTCCGGTCAGCCGGGCGATTCCAACGCCATCGCGATGAGCAGCGGCGTGCTGGAGATCGTTGAAGCCAATCCGGGGCTGGAGCTGGTCACCAATCAGGGGCATGAGGGCTGGTCTTCTGAAAAAGCGATGGCGACGGCCGAGAACACGCTGACGTCGAACGACAACGCCATCGACGCGTTCATCGCCAACAACAGCGGCATGGCGCGAGGCGTCATCGCGGCGCTTGAAGCGCAGGGTCTCGCCTCAGCCGACAAGGTTTTCGTGGCGGGATCGGACGCCGACCTGGCAAACATCCAGTATGTCGCGCAGGGCAAGCAGGCGGTCGAAATCTGGAAGCAGATCGACCCCCTGGCCGAGACTGCGGTCGAGGTCGCCTTCAAGCTGGCGTCCGATCCTGACGGCGCGCCGGCGGAGATCCTCGAAGTCGATAAGGTCATCAACAATGGCTACGCGGATGTTCCGACGATCGTGACGCCGATCACGATGGTGAACAAGCAGAACCTCGACGACACCATCATCGCCGGCGGCTTCTACACCCGCGACGAAGTGTACGGCGGCAACTGATCCTTCCCTGACCCTGCCGCCTGGAGGGCGGCGTGAAACATGGTCCGGCGTCCTAATCTGCGCCGGACCGGTCTCCTGCCCCCTTCAATTCCGTTTCCGGAGGCTCGCGCCGCGGAGATTCCGGTTCGCGCGTTCAAACGAAACCCACACAGCCGAATAGGAACAAGACATGTCCGAAGTCGTCCTGGAGATGAAGGGTATCATCAAGGATTTTCCTGGAGTGCGCGCCCTCAACAATGTGAATTTTGAGGCCCGTTCTGGAGAGTTGCTGGCCTTGATGGGGGAGAACGGCGCCGGAAAATCAACGCTCATGAAAGTTCTGAGCGGCGTCTGGCCTTATCCCACCTACGAAGGCGAAATCTACCTCAAAGGCGAGCGCGTCCGTTTCGCGAACACCAAGGAGGCCGAGGACGCCGGCATCGGCATCATCTATCAGGAACTCAACCTCATTCCCGAATTGACTGTCGCAGAGAACATCTTTCTCGACCGTCAATTCACCGATGGAATGGGCAAGATCAACTGGAACAAGACATTTTCCGAGACCCAGAAAATTCTGGATGAGCTCGGCATCGGCGACATTCGCCCGACCGACCTTGTGCAGAACATCACGGTCGGCAAACAGCAGATGGTCGAGATCGCCAAGGCGCTCTCGCTCCGCGCGAACCTTCTGGTGCTCGATGAGCCGACTTCCGCCCTGACTGACAAAGAGGTCAAGGACCTCTTCCGCATCATTCGCAAGCTCAAGGCTGACGGCGTCTGCATGTGCTACATCTCACACAAGATGGAGGAAATCGAGCAGGTCGCGGATCGGATCGCGGTGCTGCGGGACGGCCAGACGATCGGCGAAGTGACGCCGATCGAGGACATCACCCTTGACCAGATTATCGCCCGCATGGTCGGCCGCGACATCAAGGATATGTTCCCGAAGGTTGATTTCACCCCTGGCGAAGTCACGCTGGAAGTCAAGAACCTCTCCGTCGTCAACCCCGAGATCCCCGGCGCCTATAAGGTGAAAGACGCGTCGTTCGTGGCGCGCAAAGGCGAGATTCTGGGGATCTCCGGACTTATGGGCGCGGGACGGACCGAGCTGGTCGAAGGCGTTTTCGGCGCCGCCCCGCAGCACACCACCGGAGAGATATATCTCAATGGCGAAAAGCTTGAAGTCCGCTCGCCGAAGGATGCGATCGACGCTGGCATCGCGCTGCTGACCGAGGATCGAAAGGCGCTTGGCCTGTTCCTCGACAAGTCGATCGCGTTCAACACCACGATCAGCTCGCTTGAGACGGTGAGCTCCAAAGTGCTCGGCATTATTAACAAGCAGGCTGAGCGGAAGATCGTGCAGGAATATGTCGAGCAACTCGGCGTGAAGACACCGACAATAGACACTGTGATCGGCACGCTGAGCGGCGGCAATCAGCAGAAGGTCATTCTTGGCAAATGGCTGAATTCGAACCCCAACGTTTTCATCCTGGATGAACCGACGCGCGGCATCGATATCGGCGCCAAGGTGGAGATCTACAAGCTGCTGAACAGTCTGGTCCAGCAGGGCGTCACCGTCATCATGATCTCGTCCGAACTGCCTGAGGTCCTGGGAATGTGCGACCGCATCCTCGTCATGTGCGAGGGCGAGATCGTGTCCAACTTCGAACGGGACCAGGCGAAGAAAGAAGCAATCATGGCTCACGCCACTGGAAGCGCATAAGGGAGAATTCTAATGAGCGCGGATAGCAATATCGCAAGCCCCGGCGCCGCCGGCGTGCAAACCAACCATCTGATATCATTCATGAAAGAGAATGCGACACTGATCGCGCTTCTCGTTTTGGTCATCGGTCTAAGCTTCGCGGATGACGCGTTCTTCACCGCCCGAAACCTGAGCAACCTGTCCCGTCAGGTCACCATCATCGGGATCATCGCTGTGGGCATGACCATGGTCATTCTGATCGCCGGAATCGATCTTTCGGTGGGCTCGATCGTTGGACTTTCCGCAGTCGTATGTACGCTGCTCATGCAAATGGGCGTGCCGATGGTTCTTGCGGTGCCCGCCACCCTGGTGATCGTCGGCGTTGGTATCGGCGCATGGAACGGGTTCTGGATCGCCAAGTTCAACATTCCGCCGTTCATCATCACGCTAGGAATGTTAACCATCGCCCGAGGGCTCGCGCTGACGCTGACCAACGGCAGTTCGGTGCCTGTCACCAGCAAAGGGTTCGCCTTCATCGGCGGCGCTTACATTCCTCCGATGGCGTCCATGGTTATTCTGGCTGTCTGCGCAGCTCTAGCCGTCTACTCGATCTTCCGCGGCGTTCAGCAGAGCAAGGCGCACGGCGTTGAGATCAATACACAGGAATTGATGGTCAACGGCGCCGTCATGCTCGGGGGCTTCGCGCTCGCGTTCCACGTGTTCACCAGCTACAAGGGCATCCCTGTTCCGGTCGCGATCTTCGCGGTCATCGCCTTCGCCGGGATCTACTGCCTCAACAGCACCCGTTTCGGCCGCCGGCTCTATGCGTTGGGCGGCAACGAAGATGCCGCGCGCCTGTCGGGCATCAACGTCGTCAAGACCAAGATGATCGTCTACACCGTCATCTCTGTATTGGCGGCTCTTGCGGGCATCATTCTTGCGTCCCGCCTCAACGGCGCCTCGCCGAATCTCGGCATCATGTTCGAGCTGGACGCGATCGCCGCGGTCGTCATCGGCGGCACCAGCCTGGCCGGCGGGTCCGGCAAGGTCAGCGGCACGATCATCGGCGCTCTTCTGATTGGCGTGCTGAACAACGGCATGAGCCTGCTGGGCGTCGTCACGTTCTACCAGCTGATCATCAAGGGACTGATCATCATTCTCGCTGTGTGGTTCGACGTCATGCAGAAGAAAAAATGATGTGCGCTGGCGCCCGGTCCGGCTTCGGATCCGGGCGCCGCATAATGGCTGAAAAGCAACTCACGAAATTCTCGGAGCTTTGATCATGGTGAAGAAGCTGACGCCAACTACTCGCCGCGCCGCCATTGCAGGTTTAGCCTTCGTTTGCGCTTTTGCAGGCGCGACGACCAACGCAACTTTCGCGCAGTCGGACGATATCAAGATCGGCTTTCTTCTCAAGACGATGCAAGAGGCGCGCTACCAGACCGACAAGTCGTTGTTTATTGCACGCGCCGAATCTAAGGGCGCCCAAGTGATGTTCGACTCCAGCGGCAACGATCCGCTGCGACAGCTCCAGCAGTTCGAGGAAATGCTGGATTCCGGCGTCTCGGTGATTGTGCTGCAGCCGGTCAATACGCAGACTTCCGGCTCGCTCGTCAATCTGGCGCATGAAAAGGGCGTCCGCGTGGTCGGTTACGACTCGCTGGTGCAGAACGGTCCGCTGGACGTCATGGTCATGCAGGACAGCTGGACAGTCGGCCGCCTGCAGGGCGAGGCCATGGTCGAGTGGTTCAAGAAGACCAAGGGAGAAGTTTCGGGCCGCGTGGCTCTGATCAAGGGTCAGCCCGGCGATGCGAACGCCGAGGCTCTGAGCAGCGGCGTTTTGGAAGTGCTCGCAGATTTTCCGAAGCTTGAGTTGGTCGCCGAGCGGTCCCATGTCGACTGGTCTCCGGATTTGTCGAGAGAGACCGCCGAAAGCCTGCTGATCGAACATGACAACGGAGTAGACGCGTTCATCTGCAACAACAGCGGCCTCGCCTATGGCGTTATCGCCGCTCTTCGTGACGAGAACTTGGCGTCTACTGATAAGGTGTTCGTGGCGGGCGCCGACGCCGACCTCAGAAACATCCGGCTTATCGTCGAGGGCGCGCAGGCGCTTGACGTTTGGAAGAAGATCAAGCCGCTCGCCTACAAAGCGGCGGACGTTGCGATCGAACTTGCTGCGTCGCCTGAGACAGACGCCGCGAATCTGATCGGCGAGCACACGCTCATCGACAACGGTCACGGAGAAGTTCCAACGATCATCACCCCCGTCGTCGGCGTTTCGAAGAACACCATCGACTCGACGGTGATCGAAGGTGGCTTTTTCACCAGCGAACAGGTTTACGGCGACAACAGCTAAGACGTCGCGGAGCGCCTGATCTCGAAAATACGATAAACTCGCAGCCAACAGCGCTGTCAGCGACCGAGGATCACATGTCTGGAAAAATCGATGTTGCGGTCATCGGGCCGATCCCTCGCGACAAGATCCACACCTATCAGGGCCAAACCCTGGAAAAGTATGGCTGCGCTGTTTACACGTCTTTGGTTCTGTCCACCCTCGCGGAGCCAGGCTCGACGGTCCACAATGTCAGCCATGTTCGCGCGATTGACGAGGACAAGGTGCGAAACCTGCTCGGCCGTTTTCCGCACATGGATGTCTCGCGCGTCACCAGCACTTCAGATCAGGGTGACGTCATCACCTTGACCTATGTCGACCAGAACCAGCGCAACGAGAGGCAGACCGGCTATATGAACCCGGTCCTGCCGGACGACCTGGACGGGTTGATGCATTGCGACGCCTTCGTCTTCGTGCCGATCACAGATTTTGAAGTGCCGTTAGAGACGCTGAAGCACATCAAGAACAACAGCGACGGCGTCATCGTGTTCGACGCCCATGGGCCGACAAATGGCTGCTCAATGCATGGCGAGCGGTATCAGAAATTCTGGATCGATCGGGATCGCTGGCTCCCCTATATCGACCTTCTGAAAATGAACCTCGAAGAAGCGAGATGCAGTTGGTTCGACGGGGAATACGACAGCGCGTCGATGGACGAGATCAACGGTCTGACGATGGACGAACTGCCCAAATTCGCTCGGCATTGCCTCGATCATGGCGTCAAGGCGCTCTATGTGACGCTCGATCAGCATGGCTGCGCCGTCTATCACAAGGACGAAACCGGCAGAATACGCGAGCACCTCGTCAAGCGCGTGCCCGTCGAGCATGTGGTGGATACCACCGGATGTGGCGACTCCTTCGCTGGCGGCCTCGCATTCGGCTATTTGCACACCGGCGACTACGTCAAAGCCTGTCAGTTCGGCAATTGCGCGGGCGCACAGCGGTGCACCAGCAGCGAGTTGGCTGTGTATGGCGATCTCGAAGAAACCGAGCGCCAGATCGCCGAAACATACGGCGACTAGGGCCGGTCGCGAACCTTCTCTCCCTGGGGGATTTTAACGATGATGCTGAGCAGCAGCGATTGGCTGGTCGAGGAAACGTCGCTCGATCTTGCAGAGGCCAACTTTCACGAGACCATCTTTACGGTCGGCAACGGATATCAGGGCGCGCGCGGCTCCTTTGAAGAGGGCCACAAGGGAGAGTTGTCGGCGACTTATCTCGCCGGTGTGTACGATCACCACGATTCCACGGTCATCGATCTGGTGAACGCGCCGACCTGGTTGCCAATGACTGTGCGCGTCGAGGGCGAGGTGCTGGACGTTCAATCCTGCAAAGTCATTGCGCATCGTCGCGTATTGGATCTTCAGACCGGCGTTCTGCATCGCGACACGACTTTTGAGGACAGCGAGGGGCGCCAGACCCAACTTGTCTCAGCCCGGTTCTGTAGCTTCGCCGACCAGCATATTTGCGGCGTTCGGCTGACGGCGACTCCTCTGAACCACAGCTCTCGCATCACTGTGGAAAGCGGGCTCGACGCCGAGCGCTATAACCTCGACCGCTTACCCGCCTATAAGAACAAGCCGAGTTTTCACCCTGAGATTAAATGGGAAAAATGGGCGAAAAGCCGGCACTTGGAGACGCAGGCGCGTATCGCCGCGTCCGATGGCGTCTATATCGAAGCGCGCACGATCGACACCGGCATTTCGATCGGCGTCTCCGCAGTGCTGGACTGCCCGGCCGACGGTCGGTTTGCACGCGCGGAGAAGGGATATGAGAACGTCTCGCACACCTTCTCGGTAGAGGTGAAACAGGGCCAGAGCTACGCCTTCGACAAACTCGCCGCGATCTACACGTCGCGCGATGTGGATGATGTGGCGGGAAGCTGCGACCGCGGCCTGCAGAGCGCGCGAGGCAAAGGCTTCGACGCCTGCCTCGCGGAAAGCGCCGCCGCCTGGCGCGCCAAATGGGACAACTGCGATTGCACGGTCTCAGGCGATGCGGAGGCGACCCGCGCGATGCGGTTCAACATCTATCACCTGCTGATCGCCGCCAACGAGAATGATCCACGCGCCAATATCGGCGCGAAATCAATGTCCGGCGAAGGCTACAAGGGTCATGTTTTCTGGGACACCGAGATTTTCCTGCTTCCTTTCTACATCTACACGCAGCCAAAGGCCGCCCGGGCGCTGCTCGAATACCGGTATCACACCCTTGCCGGCGCGATTGAGAACGCTCGCCTGAACGGACATAAGGGCGCCCAATACCCGTGGGAGTCCGCTGACACCGGCGCAGAGACGACGCCAAAATGGACCGCCGACGGCGTCAATCGCATCTGGACCGGCGAAGAGGAGATTCACGTCACCGCCTGCGTCGCCTTCGGCGTGCTCAGCTACGTCGCCGCGACCGGCGATCAGGAATTCATGCGCCGGTACGGGGCCGAGATCCTTTATCAGACCAGCCGTTACTGGATCAGCCGCCTGGAGCGGAACGAAGCGGAAGACCGGTTCGAGTTGACCCGCGTGATCGGCCCGGACGAGTTCCACGAGCATATCGACAACAACACATTCACAAACCGGATGGCGAAGTGGCATCTGGAGCAAGCGGCGGTGGTGTTCTCGAAATTGTCAGCTGACGATAGCGCCGGGCATGATGATCTTCTGGCTCGCCTGGGCCTCGACGGTCAGGAGGTGCAGTCCTGGCGCAATATCGCGGACAAGATCTACATTCCCTTCGACTCATCCCGAAACCTGATCGAGCAGTTCGAAGGCTATTTTGAACTCGAAGATCTGCCGATCTCGGAATGGGACGAGAACAAGATGCCCTGCTACCCCGAGGGCCACGATCATTTCTCTCTCAACGGCACGATGCTGCTGAAGCAACCTGACGTGATCATGCTGAACTATCTGTTGCCGGATGAGTTTTCGGATGAAGTGAAGGCGGCGAACTACGCATTCTATGAAAAGCGCACGATGCACAAATCGTCGCTAAGCCCTGCGATCCATTCGATCATGGGGATCGAGGTAGGCGACCATTCCACGGCGCAGCTGTATTTCGAGCGCTCGGCTTTCGTCGATCTTATCAACAATCAGGGCAACACCCAGGATGGGATGCACATCGCCTCGGCCGGCGGCACCTGGCAGACGCTGGTGTGTGGGTTCGGCGGTTTTCGGGTTCGGCATGGCAAAATGACGTTCAAGCCCTGGCTACCTGCTGAATGGACCGATATCCAGTTCTCGGTGAAGTGGCGGGGGGCCAAGCTCAACGTCGTCATATCGCACGAAGATTGCAGATTTACGCTGTCCGGCGCCGAAGGCCGGACCGAGGAGATCGTCGTGTTCGGCAGGAACGTCACCCTGCGGTCGGGCGAAGAGGTAGTCGTCGAGCGGGACGCAGAACTCACCAGCGCCTGAAGCGGGCGCGCCCGCAGCGGTCCGATCGTAATCTGATTGTGAGGGCGACCGGAACCCGATGGCCCTCAGTCGGCGTTTCCGTCGAGCGCCGCCCGCGCCCGCTTGTGAAGCTGCGCCGCGGCGGCGTGATCCAGGATCAGTTCGTTGACCAGCCCCCTGTTAATCAGCTCGAACGCCGTATCGCCCCGCTCCGCTTGTAAAGCCAGCACGACGACACCCGCGATATCGGTATCCTCCGCCGCCCGGCGCGCAAGGGCTTGGACATGCTCCGACTTCATGCCCGTCCACATGTGGTTCAGTTCTTCGACCGTGCGTTCTTTGGCCGCCGATAGCCCGGATCGTGGAATAAGAACACCGCCCAGATCACCGACCAGCAGACCTCTCAGGTCGCTTGGTCTGAGGCCGCTGGCTTGCGCAAGATCATCGAAACTGCCGCGCACCGGATCGCTGGAAGCGCCAACGCTCGAAATCAGGAGGTCCATTTGATCGATAAGCGCGTCCGGCCCGGAAAAGATACGATGATGGCCGGGAACATCTGTAACGAACTTCCAGATGGCTTCTCGCATTTCCGCATCATAGTGCCGTGGAATGTAGGCCGGAAATCCAGTCAGATGCGGCGTTTCGGTCGGTTCGGCATTGAATATCTCGTCAAGATCCTCCGCCAGCCGACTGGATGAGTATCCCCGTTGCGTGAGTGAGACGAGTTCGGCGCAGACCGCGACAAATTCGATCTTCTGGGCGCCCTCCAGCGGCTGCCGTGAACTGCTGATGCCCTCGATCACCGCCTGCAGCGTTCTTCCCCAAGCGACGCCCACAACCTTCGACCTCTCTATCAACTCGATGAGCCGCCCTCCGGCGACCCGCCCGAAACGCGTCCGTCGCTGCGTCAGTGCGACCTCCGTCCGTCCGGGTCCGCTGTCGAACACCTGCACCCGTGGCGGTATGACGTCGATCGACTCGCAATAGGCCTTCAGGTCTTCGCTCAGGCCAGACGGCGCCAGCAAACCCTGCAAGGACTTTATCCATTCGTCCGAGAACAACTCTGACGCGAAGCGCTGCTGGATCACCAGATACTTTTTCTTTTCGGCGTGGGACAACAATCGCGATACATGCGGCTGCGATAACCCGCCAAGCGCTTCACCGATCTCCATCTGCGACATGTTGTGAACCGCGCGCAAATAGGCGGCGCATTGCGCGCGTTCGTCCAAAGGTAGCTTTCGAACGTCCATAGGTAATTCTTCGCTAGTGGCATCGCAGCGGCAAGGACATACTGAGCGCATATTCATGCCAGGTTGTTATTCACATGCCAAGAGGTTGTTTGGATTCCCTGCTACCGGTACGAAAGATGGACTTGTTGTTAACAGCGCGAGTCAGGCCATGTCGCTCAAAGGGCTAATTTTTGATCTGGACGGTGTTCTCGTAGATACGGTGCCGACGCATTTCGCTGCTTGGAGTCGTATGTTTCACGAGTACGGGTATGAGTTCGGCAAAC
This sequence comes from Paracoccaceae bacterium, assembly GCA_963669315.1. GTDB lineage: Bacteria > Pseudomonadota > Alphaproteobacteria > Rhodobacterales > Rhodobacteraceae > SZUA-547. The sequence goes on from OY770021.1 coordinate 2,293,357, forward strand.
CGGAATACCGCGCGCTCGTCGACGGCAGGCCGCGATATGACGGCGCACGCGCGGTCATGACCAACCATTCCGACGAGGAGGTTATTGAGGCCGCGAACCTCAAGAACCGGTACTACGTCGAAATGATCGAGAGAGGTGAATTTCAAACCTTCGAAAGCGCGATCAACCTTGTCCGGAAATGCGTGGCGGAGGGCTATTTGCTCGCAGCCGCCTCGAGCAGTGCGAATGTCCGTCGCGTGCTTGAAATCGTTGGAATTTTGGACGCATTCTCGATGGTCGTCGGTGGCGACGATGTGACCAAGGGCAAGCCGAATCCCGAGATTTTCCAGGTCGCCGCCGCGGGGCTCGGACTGGATGTCTCGGAATGTCTGGTCATAGAGGATTCCGTCTCCGGCATCCTTGCAGCGAAAACCGGCGATTTTTACTGCCTTGGGCTTGCCCATGGCGAGGATGACGGGGATCTCGGCCGCGCGGACAGAATCATTACGTCTCTCGATGAGATCGACCTTTCGGAGCTGTCGTCTCTGTTTTCGGCGAATCCGAGTCGCGCCACCGCGTAGCGCCAACCGTCACAGCCACACAAACGTAGCTGCTTCGTTTGCTATTCCCAGCGGGTGAGCCCCTGTCGCGCACCTGGAGATGTGCCGTGAACCGTCACCCGGCGATCCCTCGCAGCGAAATTGAAATGAATATTTATTCATGATCGGATTTCATATTCACAACAACCATGCTCGGAGTTACGGCTGGATCAGGGCATCCGGACTGTCGATCCATAGCCGCTACGGTCGCAGGACGGCGAGGAACTCGAACACGAGCCGCGAGTAACGGCGGCCGGTCAATAATCTGGGGAGAGATCACAGCATGGCGATCCTGGTTGCAGATGTTGGGGGCACCAATTCTCGTCTGGCTTGCGCGTCAACACATGGCGTCATCGAGGACTCCGTCAGGCGCTTCAGAAACATCGACTACCGATCGTTCGAGGATATTCTGGCCGAATATATGAGGGTCGAGCGGATCGACGAATTCGAGGCCTGCGGGATTGCTGTTGCGGGACCTGTCGACGCCGGAAACGCTCAACTTTCGAATATCGACTGGGAAATCACAGAGGACCTGGTTCGACGGGCGACGTCATGCCGTCATATTCGGCTTATGAACGACCTGACCGCGCTGGGATTGTCGCTGGGCGGCCTCCCGCCTGATGGGGTGAAGCGGCTCAGCGGGCGCTCGGAACGCGCTTTCCGGAACGGCCAGGCGCTGGTCGTGGGCCTGGGCACCGGGTTCAACGTCTGCCCTGTGATATCAACGTCCAGAGGCGGCGCGATGTGTCTTGAAGCGAAGGCGGGACACGCGCAACTGCCGTCGAACGTCGCTGACAGGCTCAGGTCTCGGCTTGGCCCTGCGATCGACCAGCTTCCTTTGATTGAGGATATTTTTTCCGGGCGTGGCTTGTCCAAAGTTTTCGCCATCGCGACGGATGGAACGCGGCTCGACGCTGCGAGCGTCGTAGCTGCTCATACCGAAGAGGGCGATCTTCGCGCGGCCTGGGTGTTGAGCCTCTTTTCTCAGGCGCTGGGCGTTCTCTGCAAAGAACTAGCGGTGCAGTTTCTGCCACGCGACGGAATCTATTTGTCGGGCAGCGTTTCGCGAGGCGTGCTGGGCGCTGGTTTCGTCAATGACTTCGCCGCCGAGTTTCAACGCAGCGGCAGGTTCGAGAAGCAGCTCAGCCAGATTCCGGTCTCGATTGTCCGGGAAGACGGAGCTGCATTGATGGGATGCCTTGCGGCGGTTAACGCGCAGGCCGCAACCAAAGCGGCGGCGCCAGCATGAGCCAGCGCCGGACACCGCGTGGGAGCAAGTGTCGTGAGCGCTGTTCCCGAGCAACCAAGTCTTATCGTCTTCGTCGCATCAACTCGGATGTACGCCAATGATTGCTCAAGCCGCCGCCTATGATAAGTTCGCTCAGCCGACGGTGCCCGTTTGGCGAGGTCTCTCGCACCCATCGAGCATCCGGTCGACAATCATTGAATACCCTTCGCGTACGGCGCTGATGCGCAGATGCGCGGACAGGATCGCGCAAAGGCTGCGGAACCTGATTTCCGATAAGGGCCGCGCGACCCTGGCCGTGCCGGGTGAGAATGCGCCACAACTCTTGCTGGAACAGCTCGGTCGCGCGGCGCTCGCCTGGGAAAACGTCGCCATCACACAAACCGATGAACGCCGCGTGCCGACGGAGTCATTGCGATTCAGCCACAAGCTGATGTCGAGCACATTGTTCAGAGGCGGCGCTGCGGCGGCCGAGTTTGCACCGCTCTATGACGGATCAGTCAGCGCAGGAAATAACCTGAGCACGGTCGCAACAACATTGAGGAACGCCATACTTCCCCTGGATGTGGCGGTATTCAGCATAGGCTCCGGTCCGGTGTTCTCACCGCATCGCCAACGATCGACCGGGCTGGAAAAGGCGTTATGCCCTGACGCGCCTCCTGTTGTTGAAATCCGGGCGCGCGGCACGTTGGAGTCGCGGACCATCCTTTCCGCCAGGGTGCTTGCGGGGGCCGACCGGCACATTTTGGTTATCGGTCGCGATACAAGAACGGCGATTGAGAGAGCGATTGCGTTGAACGATCCGATCGAAGCGCCAATTTGCGCCCTTCTTGATGGAGCGACGCTGCACTATGCGGAGTAAGAATAGGACCGTAGGAAACATGTGGCAGCTTCACTGAAGCTCCGTATTTTTCGAAGGCCAAGGCTCACTTGAGCACCCCGAACGTATCCGCTTGCATCTGTAAGCTCGGTGAAAACTAAGTTCATACTGAATCAGAAGTGGTCGTCGGACAATGGTGCGAGTAAGCGTACTCGCGGGCCGAGCCGATGTGGTCAGAGGAGCCAACATGACAATACAGGAGAGAAATATCAGAAGGCGCCTCGCGTCGCCTGAGGTCCGCAACCAGACTGTCTACACGGGGGACGGGAAAAAGTGCATGTTGCTCACAGTGCGTACGGATGTGAGAGCATTAGAAATATCGAATGCTCACGCGTCCGTCTGCCGGGAATACGAAGCACGCCATTCAACGCTCCTTCAGATTACAGCTGCGCGATTGGGCCTGGAGCCAGACATCGTGCAGGTCGCGCTGAGTGAAAGCGGATTCGAACCCTAAGGCGACGTGCTAAGTTTCGGAGCGACGCTCGTGCAGCATTCAGGTCGCAAACACTGACCGTCTCGACGTGCTGCGCTGCGGAGGCGAAAGCAGTCATTCGTTGTGACTGCAGCATGATCAGAGGCGGTGATTTCCGCCTTGCGCCAAATCCGGTAGTTCGCAGCACTCGGCACAGTCGGCGGCTAAGCGGAGAGACTGTGCGAAAACTCGAAAACTGCTGAGACTCCAAGAATACTGCTCCAATGTGGAGCCGATGGGTGCGTTAGATCGGAATATCGTTCGGCGAAACGCTGTTATCGTGAATCATTTTCACGCAGATTGCGCGGACGGCTAGTTTTCACACAGCCTCCGGACAAAGCTGCTGAAGATTTGGGCCGGACCAATGGCCGTTGCATTACCAAAAGCGGACTTGATGTCCAAGTTCATTGAATCAGGAACGATCTTCATCCTAAAGATAGGTTCCGAGCATTTTGATATAGAGCAGCACTGTCGCCAGCAGGCCCATCGCGCCAGCATCGGGACCAAACACAGTGGCGGAGCCGGTCATGCCGAGACCCTTCAGGGAACTTGGAACATTCTCGGGCCAGGCAATCGTGACAAGAAGGTCTGTGGAGGCTCCAATATCTGAACCGCCCGCCAGCGCGCCGCTAACCTGAAACTGGCCCGAAGAGGTGCCGGGCACGATACTGGTCACCGTGGTTTTATAGATGGAGCCTGGATCGCCATAGAAGACAATTCGAACCTCTACACCCGGCGAAATGGCCGCCGCACCGTTCTGACCGAACACGCCGACCAGCAGCGGACTACCGGCCCTGATGAAGGGAATGACGGGGCTCATCGCCGATGTCTGTTCACCCGGCGCGAGGCGCAGCGCAGTGACGATGCCATCGCTTGGGGCTCGCACCACCGTTTGTTCGAGATTGTATTCGGCGCTCTCGCGCGCAGCCACAGCCTGAACAAGTTGCGCCTGCGCTTCGTCCAGTTCCTGCTGGCTGATCGTCGCGCTCTGACCTTCTGCGAGCTTCGCTTTCCGGTCGTATGTGATCTTCGCGATCTCCTCGCGCGCGACGGCCTGGTCGAGCGTGTATTGATAGGATCGTTGGTCGAGGCGGAACAGTTCCGAGCCTTCCTCCACCGGGTCGTTGGCTTTGACAGAAACCGTATCCACCACGCCGCTGACGACCGGCGCGATCTCCACCACCTGGCCCATCGCCGTCACCCGGCCACTGGGCGTTTTGGTGTTGAGCATGCCGATGACGACAAGAACGATCACCAAGCCGACTAGCGCGACCAAACCCTTAGTGACCTTGCTCCATGGCAGCAGTTTGAACTGGAAGAAGATCAACCATATCAGCGCGGCGTAGATCGCGAGGACAATTAGCATAGGTTTCAGCCAGTTGTAGTTTCAACGGGTGCCGCCCGGAGCGCATCTGCCCTCCGGGACGCTGTGTTTACTGGTCGCCCGGATACGGGAACTCCTGCCCGAGCGCCTCCTCGGCCTCCTTGTAAATTCCGCGCAGAACTTCATCGACCCCGTCCCATTGGCCGGCAGTTACAAAGTCGGAGTAAGCCATCGCGTCCACTGGGATACCTGTATTTTCGCTGAAGGTTTCTCGGTCGGTTTCTTGTGGGGGCTGAGGTTCGCCAGCGAGAGGCGGCGACCAAGTAGACTCCTCAGTGACCGCCATGCGGACGCGGATTTCGTCCTTGGTGACGTTCCAGACCATGAAATCTTCTGCGAGGCTCAACGGCCCGTCATAGGTCGATCTGATCCGGTCGTTGATCTCTGCGGTCGTGTCGAAATCCTTGAAGAAATGATAGGCAATCGCCATCCGGGGCTGGATATCCGCCATGACCTTGCCAAACGCCTCGGGTGCAGTATGGACCTGAGTGCCAACCAACAACGCGCTCTCGGGCGTGAAGCCCATCTTGGCGATCATCGTCGGAACCGCAACGAAGGCCTCGTGGACCGCAAGATCCGCGTCCTTGGCATGCTCAAGGAACCAAGTATTTGGAAACGTGTCCCCGCCAAAAATGAATTTGAAGCCGCTCCATTCGAGGCTGTAGCTGACGGGTCCATCGAGCGCATGTATCGCTGGGAACGATCGGATCGTGACCCCGTTGTCCTCGTAGACAACGGCATTCTCGCCGCGGTAGTCGAACTCGTTAACTTCGAGGTCATAGCCTCGGAAATCCACAAGGCCCACACGCCCGGCGAGGTCCCACGCATAGACGCGCTTTAGACTTTCCAAAGCCGCGGCGGTGCCAAGTTCTTCTGTCGGGCCGCTTGGCCCCCATACGCGCAGCGGTTTTTGGCGACCCATGAGAGCGCCGCCAATCCAGACTTCGGCCAATGCGCCGAAGTGATCGGCGTGCAGGTGAGATATGAAAATCTTGTCGAGGAAATCATAGGGAATTTGCAATGACGAAATGCGCTCGGCTGATCCAGCGCCTACGTCGAAGAGGAACTTGTCACCGTTTCCCAACTCGACGAGGAAGCAGGCCGCCGCCTGCGACGCGCGGGTCGTCGGCATGCCTGTCCCACACGCAATGACGCGCATCTCGTCCGACGCGAGAGCCTCGGTATTCGGATAGTAGGTGTCGCGTTCTGCGAACGGCTCGGTGGGGGACACGTTCTGCGCGATAGCTTGCGTAGGAACTACAAACGCGATCAGGCCCAAAGAAACAACAGCCAAAACTCCTATAGAAACCAAAAGCTTGCTAGTTTGGCCAGCAATGTTCATCGTATTGTCAGGCATCTTGAACTCCCAGGGTATTGTCTTGGTTGATAAAAAATTAGATCACTGGACGCATGAGTCCAGTTAAAAAAGACACTTCAACGATGCCTCTCAAGCGTCGTCCAACAGGCCGCGTGACCAAGTGGCAATGGCTCGCTGCGGCTCTGGATGTCCTCGCCGCCGAGGGGGTCGAAAGCGTTCAGGTGACTAAGCTCGCACAACGCCTGTCCATTTCGAAGAGCGGATTTTACTGGCACTTTCGGAACAGGGACGACTTGCTCGACGAAATGAAAAGCTATTGGGTTGATGTGTATAGCCAAGAGATCATCTCGGAGATTCTCAACCTAGAAGGCCCGCTTCAGAAGCGCCTACTGGACCTCGTCTTATTGATCCGGAGGAAGCAAAGCGGCAGATACGATCTCGCTTTCACCGCTTGGTCCAAGCGCGACCCAACAGTCCATCAATTGCTGGACAAAGTTAGGGATATGCGCATCGAGTTCGTTAGACGCCTGCTATCATCCGAAATTGTATCTGGTCGTTCGCTAGAGGCGCGGGCACGGCTTTTTGTCGTCTACTTTTCATGGTCCGAGGTCATGTTCAGGGAGGCCGACGCGGCTCTTGAGGGTGAGCCGCTGGAGCAAATTCTGCGGATCATATCTGGAACGGCGAGCGACTAAGATGTTTCGACTGGTCAAATGGCGAATCAAGGCCCTCACGGCGATCTCGCACGACCGCTTTCGGCGTACAGTGGTCAACCCTACGTCTGATTAACGGGTCGGCTTTGGGCTGATTTTGTTGAAAAAGTCGTTGGATTTGGCGCCTGCGCTTTGGCTGCCGGCTTGCTTTGAACACGCAATCCACGGCCAGCCGGACTGGTTATCCGGCGACGGGCGCCATCGGCTTGAGTTTCGCCAGTTTCCGGAGGTTTTGTGCTGCTGCTGCGAGGGTGAATTCGTCCTGGACGCCACATGGCCCTCGTAATCGGAGCCGTCCCAGCCCGAGGATGCGCTTGAGGTGGGCGAACAGCATCTCAACTTTCTTTCGTCGCTTCTGCGCGGTCGGGTTGAACGCTGAACCCACGCAGCGCCGCGCAAAATCTCTGACGATCTCGAACTTCTCTCGGTTGATGGCGCGCACGTCTGTGTTCGGGCAGCATTTGGCTTTCGATGGGCAGTTCAGGCAATCGGCTTTCAGGGCCCGGTATTTGCGCGCTTTCAATCCTGGCGCCGTTCGGGCGGGATCGGAGTATCGCCGCCTGGTGTGACGGAGTTCATTTCCTTCCGGGCAGATATAGCGGTCGTCGTCCTCGTCCCAGGTGAAGTCGGATCGGGACCAGGTTCCGTCCTTGCGCTCCGATTTGTCGAAGACCGGGATGAACGGGAGGATCTGCCGCTTTATTGTCAGCCAGACGAGGTTGTCGGACGAGCCGTATGCGGTGTCGGCCGCCAACCAATCCGGCTTCAGGCCGAAACGGGCTTGGGTGCGGTCAATCATCTTGCGCATTGTGCCCACCTCGGCGGACTTGTTCGAGCGACTGGCGTCCACATCAACGATGACGCCGTGATCCGTGTCGATCAGGTAGTTGTCTGAATAAGCAAAGAATGCAGGCCCTTTGCGGGCCGCCGTCCATTGGCTGGCGGGATCCGCATGCGCCGTGAACTTGGGCTTGGCGGCGGTGGCCGCGCCAAAGGCTTCGTCGTCCAGGGTGTCGAGATATTCGCGAACCGCCCGAGGCGCTTGGTCCGGGTCGATCTCTCTGGCCTTCCAATCCTCCGGGTTGCTTGAGTTCTGCTTTTGGACGTCCGCAACGATCAGGCTGGCGTCCACTGCAAAGCCCTGTCCGCTGACGAGGCCCTCCTCCATGCATCGCGCAACAGTCGTCTCGAATACGTGACGCAACAGGTCGCTCTCGCGGAAGCGGCCATGGCGGTTCTTGGAGAAGGTGGAATGATCCGGAATCCGGTCGGTCAGATCAAGGCGGCAGAACCAGCGATAGGCCAGGTTCAGATGGACCTCTTCGCAAAGCCGCCGCTCAGACCTGATCCCAAAGCAATAGCCCACCAGCAGCATCCGGATCAGCAATTCCGGATCAACCGACGGACGTCCCGTGTGGCTGTAAAAGTCCGCCAGATGCGGGCGGATGCCGCTCAGATCAACAAACTGATCAATCGACCGCAGCAGGTGATCCTGCGGGACGTGATCCTCCAACGAGAACTCATAGAACAACGCTGACTGCGCTTCCTGTTTCGGTCCCATCATCGCGATCCGCCTCCATCTATATCGGAAGTGAATCAGCCAGTCGGCCACCGAGCAAGAGCGACTTTTTCAACGGAATCAGCCCTGAGCAAACATTCCTCGCAACATTCAATTCGACGGTCACCTGCGGGAATTCGGAACGAGATGTTATGCCGATACAGGGCAACTTGTAGTGAAGCGCTCTAGTTGCCTTTGTCGCGACAATGGCGTCAATCTTGGTAAACAGGCATTGGAAATGTCTAATTTGTTACAAAATCCAGTAGGAGACGGAAATGAAATTTCGCACGCCCGCGACAATTGTCATGTCACTCATGGTCGGGGGAGTAGCCCTTGCACAGGATGTAACACCATACTCGCCCGCGGTTGGACGTGAACACCCGACCAATGTCTATTTTGGTGACACCCACTTGCACACTAACATTTCATTGGATGCCTATGGTGATGGCAATACAAAAGTCGGCCCGAACGAAGCCTACCGCTACGCCAAGGGAGAAACCGTGATCAGCGATGATGGTATGGCCAACCGAATGTCCCGACCACTCGACTTTCTAATGGTGGCTGACCATTCTGACTATATGGGTTTGGTGCAAGGCCTTGCCGAGGGCGACGAAACTCTGCTTGCCTCCAAAGAAGGCGCCAGGTGGGCCCAGATGATCGCCGATGGCAAGCTTGCCTCGCATGTCTTCTCTGAGTTCATTGGCGATGTCACGAGCAATCAGCCGCGACTTGTCGAGCCAGAATTTGAGATGACCGTCTGGGAGCAGATAATCGACGCTGCCGAAGCCCATAATGAACCGGGAAAATTCACCGCCCTCATTGGTTTTGAGTACAGTCCATTTCCGGATGGCGACAACATGCACCGCGTTGTTATCTACCGCGATGACAAGGAAAAGGCGATACAGGTCAAGCCGATAGGAGCCTTTGACAGCGAAGACCCCGAAGATTTGTGGATATGGTTAAAGGCTTACGAGGACAAAACCGGAGGAAAAATTCTGGCCATTCCGCATAATGGCAACCTCTCCAGCGGCAAAATGTTTGCGTTGCACGGCTTATCTGGAAATGCGCTCACCAAGGAATACGCCGAAACCCGAATGCGCTGGGAACCACTTTATGAAGTCACCCAATACAAAGGTGATGGCGAAACCCATCCGTACCTGTCACCAGATGACGAGTTCGCAGACTTTGAGACGTGGGATAAAGCCAATCTTGCGATGCTGAAACCCCACAAGGACGAGTACTTTCCACACGAGTATGCCCGTTCTGGACTGCAACTCGGTCTCCAGCAACTAGGTGAACTTGGTGCCAATCCGTTCAAATTCGGAATGATCGGAGCAACCGACAGCCACACAGGGTTTGCTGAGGCCGCAGAAGACAACTTTCTTGGAAAATATACAGTGGCGTCACCCAACCCAGACAACGCAAACCGGTGGGAAAAAATCTGGCCGCCGGTCGAAGGTACCGTTGCCAAGATGAACGGTTGGGAAAGTCAGAGCGCCGGTTACGCAGCCGTTTGGGCCACCGACAACACGCGCGAAGCAATCTGGGATGCGATGATGCGCAAAGAGGTTTATGCCACTACAGGAACCCGCATGACTGTCAGACTATTTGGTGGATTTGAATTCACCGAGGCTGAGGCTCTGCGACCTGATATGGCTGGTATCGGCTATGACAAGGGTGTTCCAATGGGCGGAGATATTTCTGATGCGCCAAGCGGCAAATCTCCAACGTTCATGGTGGCGGCATTAAGAGACCCCGATGGCGCGAACCTTGATCGAATTCAGATCATCAAAGGCTGGGTAGACGCTGGTGGCGAGGTTCATGAAAAGATCTACGACGTGTCAGTTTCAGACGGACGGGACATCTCTGACGGCAAAGCTGCCTCCGCAGTAGGCTCAACTGTCGATGTTGATACAGCGACGTACACGAATGCAATCGGTGACGCCCAACTGGCGACTTGGTGGCAGGACCCTGATTTTGATCCAACGGTATCGAGTTTTTATTATGCGCGGGTTATCGAAATACCAACCCCCCGCTGGACGGCCTATGATCAGGTTCGGTTTGGCATCGAAATGCCCGCTGAAGTGCCCATGGTTTTGCAGGAGCGAGCCTATACTTCTCCGATTTGGTACACCCCGTGAGTAAATCGCTCACACCACTTTGAGCCGATAGGTCAAGTTCGACACTAAGACCGAAGGGCGGCGGTACCCGCACAGCAGCCGTTGGCGCGGCGTGCAGCGAGGGTCCGCTTCCCGCCCTTTCTACGGATGCTGCGCGAACCGCCAATGGGCCGTTTGGGCTCAGAGCGGGCATGCGTTGCCTGCGGTAATCGCGGCGGCTTTGGGTCAGGAACGGTCGTCACGGATTGATTTGGCGATGGCTGCTTACCGCCTAGAAGCGGCCGCTCATCCGCGCTTCGCCCAACGATGTCCGCTTCAGGCGCTAAAGCCGACGCCCCGAAGAGCGAAGCCGTCGACCGCTTCGCGCCAAAACCGGTAGTTCGTTGCCCTCCGCCTAGACGACCGCTCTGCGGGACGAAGCCAACATCTGGGTCATTTGGACAGATGACCGGTGATGATCCAAAACGGACATCAGGAGCCACGTTCAACAACATGACGAAGGGGCGCGAGAGTATGGGCCTCTATATCTCACTACTCAAAAATTTAGCCGTGTCGCTTGTACCAGGCGATGTCTCCGATCATTTTTTCACCCCCCGATCGGATTTGGCCCGTCATATGTCCAGCGGTATTTGGGCGGGGTCGGGCCCTTGATCCGGCTGCCCTGCTGCATCTGCTCCCACGCGTGGGAGAGGACGCCCACAGAGCGGGACAAGCAGAACAGGCCGCGCGACAGCGGCGGTGGAAAGCCCAGCTCGGCGTAAATCACCGCGGTGGCGCCGTCGATGTTCATCGGAACCGGCTTGCCCGCGCGGGCGTTGAGCGTCGCCTGCACGCAGCGGCCGATCGCGGCGAACTTGCCCTCGCAGGCGCCTTTCGCCGCCGCCTCGTCCACGAGGCCCAGAAGGCGCGGCGCGCGCGGGTCTTCTGGCTTGTGGAAGCGATGGCCGAAGCCGGGGGCGTAGCGGGTGCGCTCGGCGGTCCACTTGTCCAGCATCGCCGCGGTGGCGTCTTCGACAGATTTGCCGCCATCCATCTCTGCGGCGATCCAGTTATAAAGCTCCACGGCCTGCTCACCCGCGCCGCCATGAACGTCGTCGAGGAAGTTGACCGCCGAGGCCATGGCGCCGTTCAGCCCTAGCCCGCAGGTCACAGCCATGCGCGCGGCCGCGATAGAGGGCGCTTGCGGGCCATGGTCGACCGCCGCCACAAGGGCGCATTCCAGCAGCTTCGCCTGATCCGGCGTCGGCAGATCGCCCCGCATCATCAGCCAGATCATTTGCGGGAAAGTCACATTTCCGATCAGCTCCTCCACCGGATGACCGCGCAGGGTGATCTTGCCCGGCGCCATGTCGATGATTTCCGTACGCCACCAGTCGGAGACGTCCTGCCCCTGTTCGCTCATATCGTTCCCTCCGATTTCAGTTTGGCGATCTCGTCAGGCTCCAGTCCCAGCTCGCCCCAGATCGCGTCATTGTCCCGCCCCAGCTCCGGCGGCGGGGCACCCACCGTCGGCGCCTCGCTGTCCAGCTTGATCCCGGTCGTCACCACATCGATGTCGCGGCCGACGCCGGGGACGTTCTCGAACCGGGCCAGAAAGCCACGATCAGCGACTTGCGGCATTTCCAGAACTTCCGGCACTGTCAGCACCGCGCCTGCGGGCACGCCAATCCGGTTGAACTCCTTGGCCCAGTCGCGGGCAGGGCGTTTCACGAGGGCTTCTTCGATCTCCGCTTTCAACGCGAGACGGTTGGCTTTGCGGACCTCGCGGGTGGCGTATTCCGGGCGTTCCAGCAGGTCCTCGCGGCCTATATGCTTTGCCAGCAACTCCCACTGCTCATCTTTGTTGGCGGCGATGTTGATCAGACCGCCACCAGCCCGGAAGGCGCCGGACGGAGCGGATGTCGGGTTTTCATTGCCATTCGCCTGCGGCTCGACCCCTGCGATCAGATGGTTGGAGATCGCCCAGCCCATGGTCGCCATCACCGCCTCCAGCATCGAAATATCGATGAATGCGCCGCGCTTTTTTGCGTTCAGCGCTGCGGCGATAGCGAAGGCCGCGGTGATCCCGCCCACCGTGTCTGCGATGGGATAGCCGACGCGCAGAGGCACCGAGTCCGCGTCGCCGGTGATCGACATCACGCCGGAAGAGCCTTGAATGATCTGGTCATAGGCGGGGCGGTGGATCCACGGCCCGTCCTGTCCGAAGCCGGAGATGCAGCAATAAATCAGCTTCGGATTGACTTCTTTAAGAATCTCGTAGCCGACGCCCAGCCGGTTCATCACGCCGGGGCGGAAGTTCTCCACCAGCACGTCGGCGGTCGCGACCAGCTTTTTCAGCAGATCCTTCCCCGCCTCGTGCTTCAAATTGATCGTGACCGATTTCTTGCCTGCGTTCTGGGCCAGAAAGGACACGCCCATCAGCTTCTTGTTCAGCTCCGGATCGGCGCCAAGCTGGCGCGCGAGATCACCGCGCCCCACGGCTTCCACTTTGATGACCTCGGCGCCCAGATGGACGAGCTGATGGCAACAGAACGGTCCGGCCAGAACGTTGGTCAGGTCCAGTACCCGGACCCCCTCAAGCGGTTTCATGGCGCTTCTCCCTCGCAAATACATAACCGGCGACCGCGAGCACTACCGCAGCGCCTGCGACGCTGATTAGCGTTTGCGGCGCGAGCACGGCGGCCGATCCGGCAGCCAACGCAAGTCGTTCCAGGATGTTGAGCTTGCGCAGCAAGAAACCAACATGCGACGCCGAGAACCCCGCGATTGCGACGAGTAGCAGCGGGACGAAGAGCGCGGCGTCCCAAAGGCCAGTGCCATCGGCGCCGACGATGATCTCGGGGTGATAGATCCAGGCGATCGGCAGCACGAAGCCGACCGTTGCGATCCTGAGTGCGCTCAACGCGAGCTTTATCGGATTCTCCTTGGCGATGGCCGCGGCGGAAAACACCGCCAGCGCCACCGGCGGTGTAATGGCCGAGAGGACCGCATAGTAAAAGACGAAGAGATGTGTCGCCAGCTTGGAGACGCCGAGTTCCATGATCGCGGGACCCGCGACGAAGATCACCATCAGGTAGGCAGCCGCCGTCGGCAAGCCCATGCCCAGCACCACCGAGCAAAGCGCAGCCAGCAACAGCGCGGCCAGCAGGTTCTCATCGCCGAGAGCCGTGATCTCCTGGTTCAGTTTCACACCGAACCCGGTGGAAGTGATCGCGGCGATGACGATGCCAATTGCCGCGCAGGACAGCAGCACCGATAGCCCGTCACGGCCGGAATCGACTATAAAGCGCATCCAATCAGGGAGTTTCAGCCGCGTGTCCGGTAGGATCATCGCCATCAACAGCAAGACGCCCGTCGCGACCATGCCCGAGAACGTGGCCGGGAAGCCGCTGAACAGCATGGTCAGCAGTGTGCCGAAAGCGAGGATCAGAAGACCCGCCTGACTGATCCGCTTGCGGTCCCAAACCGGTGACTCGTCATCCAGCGGAGCGATCTGGAGGCGTCCCGCTTCAAGTGACACAGTCACGGAGAGCGAGAAGAGATAAAGCAGCGCCGGAATGATCGCCGCCATCATGATCTCGATATAGGGGATGCCGGTGACGTCGGACATGATGAAGGCGCCGACGCCCATCACCGGCGGCATAATTTGCCCGACGCAGGACGCGGTCGCTTCCACCCCGCCTGCGAAGCGGCCTGAATAACCGGCGCGTTTCATCATCGGGATGGTCAGAACGCCGGTCGAGGCGACATTGGCCGGCGCTGATCCGTTGATGGAGCCAAACATGGCCGACGCGATGATCGCGCATTGTGCGGGACCGGATCGCTTACCCTTAGTCAGCATCAAAGCGAGGTCGTTAAAGAGGTCGCCCGCGCCGGTCATCCGAAGGCCGACGCCGAGGATTACAAACACTAGAACGATATCGACTACAGCGCCGAGCGCGACGCCGAATATGCCGCGATAGCCGTAGGAAATCTCAAGCACACGCTCGAGCCGGAAAGGGCGGTGCTCCAGAATGCCTGGCATCAGGTGGCCGAACAGAAGATAGATGCAGGCCAGAGAGACGACGCCTGTCAGCAACCAACCTTCGGCGCGATGCGCGCCGAGTATTACGACGATCGAGCCGACCGCATAGCAAATCAGGTCCCAGTTATTGGGCAGCCCCTCGCGAAGGTCGGCGATGTCATCATACTGGTCGGTGAAGTAGAGATAGGCGAAGACCGTTCCGGCGATCAGGATCAGGTTAAAGACGAGGTCAATCCTGCTGCGCTGGCCATATTCATCAGTTAGCGAGGGCTTCAGGCAGAAGATCGCGATCAGGCCAAGCGCCAGCACGGTTCCGTACTGAACTTCGGACGGGAACCGCCCCAGGATCAGGGTCGCGGTGATGAACACCGGAATGGCGGCCGAGGCGAGCAGGCCGATCGCCTGCATCCACATAAAGGCGGGCCGGTCCTCAGCCTTATCACCGAGGAGGAGTTCTAGGATCGCGGTCATTTTTGGTCTCCGAAACGGGCTAAGATCTCTCTCGGGCGCCATGGCGCTCAAAAAGCCGCCGCCCCGAAGTCTGTTCGTGGTCGGGACGGCGGCGAGGGAGAGCTAAATCATGCCAATTTCCTTGTAGTAACGGGCGGCACCTGGATGCAGATCAGCGGAAATAGCGGTCAGCGCATCCTCAAGCGTCACCAAGGAGAGACCGGCAGACGCGGAGTTGACCTTCTTGATATTCTCCCACAGCGCCTTGGTCAGGGCGTAAACGGTGTCGTCGTCGATCTCACCGCGGACCATGACCTGATAGGGGAAGGTCCAGAAATAGGCGTCCGTCTCAGACTCGACGCGCCCTTCGTAGGCCGTTTCGATCGAAGCAGCCGGGATCTTCTTGTAGACGTAGTACTCGCCGTTAGTGATTTCGCCGCGGAATTTATCCAGCGTGGCGGGGTCCGGTGAGACGAAGCGTAAGGGGATCTGCCGCGAGGCGTTGTCGAGCGTCGCGGTCGGCAGCGAGCCCCAGACCAGCGTGGCGTCCATAGTGCCTGCGGCCATCTGCTCCAGAGCTGGGCCATACTTGATCGCTTGGCCATTCACCTCGCCTCCGATGCCGTGAATATCGAATAGAACCGAAGTCACCTTGCCGGCGTTGCCGCCGGGGCGCCCGGTGCCAACAGTCTTGCCTTTCAGATCGGTGAAGGCGCGGATGTCACCGTCAGCTCGCGCAACGTATTGCGCCATGCCGACAGGCAGCGCCAGTACGGCCTTCATGGTCTTGTAGCCGTCACGAAGATGATCGGGATCGTCTTTGTACTTGCCTGTACCGCCAACCGCGTCGAGGTAGTGCGGCGCGCCTACGCCGACAATGTCGACCTCGCCTTGAGCAGCCTTGCGCATGCCCGAGACGGTGCCGTTCTCGACAACTGTCAGGTTCACACCCGCCGCCTTGGCGAGGCCGGACCACACAACTCCCAACTGATAATCGTCCGAGGTCGTGGAGACCCCACTGTAGATCACTTCGCCTGCAGAAGCTCCGCCCGCAAATGCGGCAGCGGCAGCGAAAACTGTGGCGCGCAGCAGCGATTTCATTTCATTTTCCTCCATTGATAATTGTTCTGCTTGACAGAACATCGTTCGTATAGTTAGAATACATAGCAATGAAAGATCATGCGGTCTAGTGATTCGTTGATGGAGTTCGCCATGGCTGACGAAAAGGGCGTCGAAGCAGTTGATCGCGCCTTCACTCTGTTGGACTGCTTCGATGGGCAGGAAGATACGCTGTCGCTGGCTGAGCTCGCGCGCCGCAGCGGATTCTATAAAAGCACCATCTTGCGCATCGCCGTCTCGCTCGAGCGCTCGGGATATATGCTGCGCCAGGCCAATGGCGGGTATCGGCTGGGCCCGACTCTCTGGCGTCTAGGGTCACTTTATCGACAGAGTTTCGAGCTGGGAGAGCACATACGGCCTGAACTCCGGGCGCTGGTCGACGCGACACAGGAAACCGCGTCCTTCTTCGTGCGTGAAGGCGCAAACCGCGTCTGTCTTTATCGCCGCGAGCCAAGCCGCTCAATTGTGCACCAGCTCGTTGAAGGGGCGCAGTTGCCGATGGCTTCGATGGGCGCCAGCGCGCAAGTTCTACTTGCTTGGTCCGAAGATATGCCAGTCGAGTTTGCTGAGGTTCGCGAGGCCGGTTACGCGGTGTCGATGGGCGCGCGAGATGCAGAAGTTGCCGCTGTCTCCGTCCCCTTCTTAGGTGACGACGACGGTCTTAGAGGCGCATTGGCGGTGTCTGGCCTGATCTATCGCTTTGATGACGCGAATATAGACGCAATCCGCGATGCGCTGTTCGAAAGCGCTGAGCGCTTGTCGAATTCCTATGTCGACACAGAAAGCTGAGAGAACTGACAATGTCGCTTTACCCACCGCCCAAAGATATTGAGACGGAAATCTGGACCAGCGTCCCGAACGAATTCCGCGTCAAGGACACATCACCGGAATGGGCGGCCGCAAACAAACCGGGAAAGATGGTCGACAGCTTTCTTGAGGGGCCGAGCTTCGATCGTGACGGCAATCTCTGGGTTACAGACATCCCCTATGGGCGGATCTTCAAGATCACCCCCGACAAGAATTGGACGCTCGTCGCGCAATATGACGGCTGGCCGAATGGCCTAGTGATCCATAAGGACGGCCGCATTTTCGTCGCCGACTACAAACGCGGTATCGTTCAAGTCGATCCGAACACAGGCGACGTCCGCCCCCTCGTCTATCATCGCCATTCCGAACATTTCCGTGGTTGCAACGACCTTACATTCGACAGCCAGGGGCGGCTCTATTTCACCGACCAGGGGCAAAGCGGCATGCATATGCCGAACGGACGCGTCTATCGCTATGATCTGGAGGCGGACCAATTAGACTTGCTGCTCGACACCGGTCAGAGCCCTAACGGCCTACTTTTGAACAAGGCCGAGGACATTCTCTATGTCGCGATGACGCGCGGAAATTCGATCTGGCGTGTGCCACTCATGGCCGATGGTACGACCTCGAAGGTCGGCGTTTTCATACAGCTTTCCGGGGGGTTGTCAGGCCCGGACGGCATGGCGCTGGATAAGAATGACGGGATCTGGATCGCCCATGCCGGCCACGCCTCGGTCTGGGGGTTCTCCAAGATGGGCGAACCCAAATGGCGCGTGCGGAGTTGCGCTGGGATCAACACAACGAATATCGCTTTCGGCGGTATGCAGAACAAAATGCTGTACATCGTCGCCTCCGATTCTGGTGACGTGCTGAGAGCGCAGGTTCACGTCGATGGCCAGCCACTTTATTCGCACTTGAACTGATGAGGCGCATTCGATTTCGACTAGCAGGCTGTCTCACACGATCCTGCCCGACCGCGGCAGGCGTAACCTAATCAACAGCGCAACCACCATGACTTTTCGGACCAACGCACGGCGGCGTCGCGGCCAAGAACGCAACTAGCGTTCAACGCCAACGATCGCCTTGGACATACAGTTGGCGTCACATGCCGAGACATGAAACGGAGGAGCACAAATGCCGCCAAATTTGAACTTCTCTGGCATGTCGTTGCTAATTGTGGATGAAGACATACCGTCAGCCCGCCGAATGGCGACCGCGATGGCACGACGAGGGTTCAAGCCCGCTGTCGCCAGCACCATGGATGAAGGCGCAAAGATCGCTGCATCCGATCGGCCAGCCTTCGCTTTGGTCGAGCTGCGACTACCAGATGGGAACGGCTTAGACTTGGTTAAATCTCTTTGCGCGGCGCGTCCCAATTGCAGAGTGGTTGTTCTAACAAGCTTTGGCTCAGTCGAAAGCGCCGTTACCGCCGTGAAACTAGGGGCGACGGATTATCTGGTTAAGCCTTCAAGTGAAAACGTGGTGCTAGCCGCACTCCTTCCGCCCGAAGCGATCAAACCGGATCTTTGTAAAAATGTCATGTCGGTGGATCGAGTCCGGTGGGAGCACATACAGCGTGTCCTTGAACTCTGCGACCATAATAAGAGCCAGGCCGCCCGCGATCTAAACCTGCATCGCCGAACATTGCAGCGAATACTCTTGAGGCAAATGCCGGTTTGAGAGGAGTCATTGGCCAAATTGGCTTTGCTAGAGAACTGACATGATGATCATCACTAGGCATTGCCAAAGGAATCTGGCATGCGGCAGGGAGGAGACCAGTCTTATGTCCGTTCTTGGCGCATAGCGACCGATCGTAAGTCAGACCAATAGGTCAGTTTTGGGCTCGAAGCAGCCATGCGTTGCATGCGGTAATCGCGGCGGCTTTGGGTCATCTCCCGTCATCCGACCAATTCACTCAGATGACCTCTTCCATCTGCATTGCGGCCGTCTACCGTTTCCATTCTCTACGCGGAGATCAGCCGCACCCAAACTGTAGCAACTGTAGCAGGGGTGGGTGTCGCGCCCGCTAATCCAAGGACTCGTCCTCCCCTTAGAACCGCCATTCGCCGCCCAGGGCTGGCAGGTTTCCAGGCTCACTACGTCGAATACAGGCTGCGCTCCCTACCGCAAGCCGTGCAAGTTCGCGATCATGCGGTCCGCTTCAACTCTATTTTTTCGGCGATCTTGTGCGCCAAGTCGGCCTCGGGTCCGCAGCAGACTACCGCGGCGCTTTTGCAGCCCTTTACCGCTTCGCCTATCGCTTCCAACAGAGCCCTTTCGACGATTTTCGAAACCTTGGCCTGCTCGTCTTCTGTCAAAGAAGAGGAAATCGCGTCACTGATCTCTTGGGCAGCCTGTTTCGACGCATTCGCAACTGACATCTGTGTCTCCTTTCAACCGGCATTTTTCAACCGGCATTCCCCAGTTGGCCCTTAAGTGGCAAAGGCTAATCTGGCCGAGTGAAGTTTCCTAGGCGGCTTCTCAGGGCTTACAAATTAGTCCATTCGCTCGGCTCCGTTTATTCAGCGCGCCTGAAGTCGTCCATCCGAGCCGCCGCTGTTCGTCGCGCTGAACTGTAGCAACTATAGCAACTGTAGCAGGGGTGGGCGGCTGAATTCAGTCCTCGTCGTCGTAATACCCCTCTTCAAAGCGCCTCTCCGCCTCCCACGTGAAATCCAGCAGGAATTCCAGAATTTCGAAAATCGATTTAGAGAGAAGTTCACAGACAGTCGCTTTGTCCGCCTTTCTGACAATAGTTATTGTTGGGTCTACGATGTTAGGCCAATTTCCGTCAGATAGCGCCAGATTAGCTTTTCACCATCCCGTTCAAACAGAACGGTGGAAAGACGCCGGTTTTCCGGCGCTGATGAGCGGGCTCCGGTTTGATATTCGACATATTGGAACAGAAGCAGCCCGGGCCACGTCCCAAGTAATCGTGGTACTTCGATAGTGATTTGAAAGTCTGGGTTGCTTCCTCGCCCTTGTCTGATTGCGTCGACAATGCTTGCACGTGTCAATGTCACTCCGGCTGGCTGCACGTTTTCAAATTCTGGATGCAAAACATCGGCGAAACTGCGATCGATTTCTACTTCAGAAGGCTCACCGCGGAACCATGATGCCAAAAAGTCATGAAGCCGAACAACCTCATCATGTGCCGAGCTGAAATCATTCATGATGCACTATCCCTCGTGTCTTATCTTAGCTAACGTCGGCATTTAATACTCAACGCTAGCGTTGAGCCTATATCGCAAAAAGCTGCGCCTATATCCGTGTGTTCTGTGGCGGTGCTGGCCTAAAGTTGAGATAGAAGCGGGGACTTCGACCCGGTGTAGCCCAAACTTTAGCAACTGTAGCAGCGGTGGGCGACGACGCCGGAGCAATTACTGCGCTTTCAGTGTCGCCACAGTCTACCGCCTCCACCCATTGGTAAGCCACGCGCCGACGCTCAATCCAACTGATAAGCCGAATTCCTGTGTTCGAAAGCGGTCAAATCGGCCCGTCATTGCAAACAGAATGCTTTTAGAGCCGCTGTTGGTATGGTCGTATTGGCGAAAGGCAAGCCGAGGGCGGAGTATCGGTTGAAGGAATGCCCATCATGACTGCTTGGAGAATTCAGGGCCGGGAACTGGCCAACTGTAATTGCAGCTATGGTTGCCCCTGTCAGTTCGGTGCGTTGCCGACATTTGGCAATTGCGATGAGTCATTTGGCCTGGAAGTCGATACTGGCTATCACGGCGACACCAAGCTCGACGGACTTCGCGCCGCCGGTCTGTTTAGGTTTCCCAAGGCGATCCACGACGGCAACGGTGAAGGCCAACTCATTATCGACGAACGCGCGGACGCCAACCAGCGTGCTGCCCTTGAGGCGATCCTGTGCGGCAGGGACACAGACGAGATGGCTACCTTGTGGTGCCTCTACGCGGCGATGGCACCGAAAAGACACGAAACGCTGTTCAAGCCAATTTCGTTGGAAATTGACGTCGATGCGCGGCGGGGACACGTTTCTGTGCCCGGCGTTTTCGAGCTGCGGGCGGAGCCGATCCGTGACCCGGTATCCGGGGCGTCCCATAGGGCCTACATTGGCCGGCCCACCGGTCTGAAATTTGACATAGCCGAGATCGGCAGCGGCAGCACAGTGACGAGCGGCGTGATCGATCTGCCAGACAACCGCGACAGCTATGCCCAGTTCGCCACGCTGAATACCTCCAGCAAAGGGGTCGTACGCGCCTAGAGACAAGGTGCGACTGATCCAATTCAACATTATATGACAACGCAGACCGAGAGCGTCCGCCCACTTAGATTGCTTCTTCTTGGCCGTATCCGCGTTATAGCGACAGTAGCAAGGGAACGGTCTGCGAATTTCAGCCATCGTCTTCCTCTTCGTCGTAATACCCGTCCTCAAAGCGCTGCGCAGCCTCCCACGCGAAATCCTGCAGGAACTCCAGAATCTCCGGATTCAGCAGCATGTAATCAAACTCGCTGCAGTCGATCATGATCTCTCCGTCTGGCCCGTAATCCATAACCATGAACGGATCGAATTCCAGGTCGAGGAACGTGGCGGCGACATCCAGCGTCTCCGGAGGCTCGGGTGGCGTTGGCGGGCCTGGGCCGTCGAACGGGCCTTTGATCACATTGTCCGTCATGGGAGGCGCGAAATCACGCTGGGTGGACCCCCAGTGGACCCCCAAAGTAAGAAGTTCGCGTCTCGGCTTGCCAGATTTCCGCTAAGTCTTTGAAAAGATGGTGAGCCGTGCAGGATTCGAACCTGCGACCCGCTGATTAAAAGTCAGTGAACGGAGATTTCTCTCAATCTCTGTAAACTTCTCGGAATCTCTGTTATCCGTTGTTTTAAAACCACTTTTCCAATTTTCTTGTTCTTGCCGCCTCATCATGGCTTGCTAAGTTTCACTCTATCTTGCTTACCTCTTGCTTACCCCCTGCTTACCCGAATTTCGGGACTTGTCAAATGGCGACATTGAGACTGACTAAATCTATCGTTGAAAACCTGACAACTCGGGAGGGCGACCTGATTGTCTGGGACGAGGCGCTTCCCGGCTTCGGCGTGCGTGTGAAACCTAGCGGTTTCCGGAGCTATATCCTGCAATACCGCGCCGCGGAGACCGGCGCGTCACGGCGTCTGACGATTGGCCGGCACGGTCCCCTGATGACGCTCGACCAGGCGCGCCGACGGGCGCGCGGCGTGCTCGCGGATGCGATGCGGGGCGCGGACCCGGTGGCGGAGAAGGCGAAGGCGCGAGCGGCGCCGAACGTGACGGCGCTCTGCGGGGATTATCTGGAGCGTCACGCGATCCCGAACAAGCGACCCAAAAGCGTTCGAGAGGATCGGTCGATGATCGCGCGCCATGTTCAACCCGCGCTCGGCGCCAGGAAAGTCGCCGACGTCACCCGTCGACAGATCGAGGATCTCCACCGCGGCCTGGCGGACCGTCCCTATCTCGCCAACCGGGTGCTGGCGCTTCTCTCGAAGATGTTCAATCTCGCCGTCGCCTGGGGATGGCGGGCCGACAATCCGGTCAAGGGCGTGCCGCGGTTTCCCGAGCAGCGGCGGGAGCGCTGGCTGACCGAGGATGAACTGCAGCGGCTTTGGAGCGCTCTCGACGCGTTTCCGGAGAGGCCGGCTGCGGCTGCGGTTCGCCTCCAGCTGCTCACCGGCGCCCGGATCGGCGAAGTGCTGGGCGCGAAAAAATCCGACTTCGATCTGGAGCGGGGCGTCTGGATCAAGCCGTCTCACGAGACCAAGCAGAAGCGCACGGAGCATCTGCCCCTCAGCGCCGAAGCCCTGTCGCTTATCGAGAGCGCCGCCGCGCGCGATCGCAGGGACTCGCCGTGGCTGTTCCCGGGCCGCAAACCCGGCGAGCCGTTGAAGGACATCAAGCGCTTCTGGTCGGCGCTGCTTGAGACGGCCGAGATCGAGGATTACCGGCGGCATGACAATCGTCATACCTACGCCTCGCATCTGGTGTCCTCGGGCCTCAGTCTTGAGATTGTCGGCCGGTTGCTCGGCCATACGTCGCCACAAACGACAAAGCGATACGCCCATCTCGCCGACGACGCGCTGAGGGAGGCCACGGAGGCGTTTGGATCGAAGCTGTCGAGGCGGCGGTCGTAACGAAAAATGGATGCTGCGTGCGCCGTCTTGTTTTCACCCTCAGCACGATGGCGCGTTCGGGCCGACGCGCCAAGCCCGCAACGAGAACATTGCGCCATTCGGCGGATTGGCGATGAATGTTCGATTGGTCACCGCGCGATTGGTCCTCGCGGCCGGTGGCGGGATCGGCTCGGGCGCGTCAATCCACCGTGACTTTCCGAGTTCGACGAAGCCGCCCGCCGACGCGCGGGTGTTTGAGGCCCTGGCCGAGGGCGTGCGTCGACGTTTTTCACGAGAGCTGAATCGCTCCCTTTGCTTGCTCCAGCGGCGCAGCCCCTACGCCACCTCCGCAAGCAGGAAGTCGTCCGCGCCGATCTGGCTGAGCGTCGCGTCGGCCAATGTGACCGTCGTGTCTCCGAAGACGATGTCAACGCCGGTCGCATCTTCTGAGAATCCAAGCTCGTCATAGGTCAGCGCCGAACCGGACAGGTCGATCAGATCGAAGCCGTCTTCAAAGTCGGCGATTACGTCAAAACCATCGGCTTCGTCGAAAACAAACTTGTCGGACCCAGCGCCGCCGAACAGCCAGTCGGCGCCGTCGCCGCCTGTCAGCACATTGTCGAGGTCGTTGCCGATCAAGGTGTCATCGCCCGCACCGCCGATCGCCGCCTCGATCTGGGCGCCGAATGCGATGCCGATATTGCCGATCAAACCGACCGAGCTGAACGCGCCTTCGTTCAAATCCAGTGTCACGTCGCCATTGGCGCTCGCCGCCGAGAATGTGTCGAACCCACCAGCGTCCCAGATGGTGTCGATATACTTGGCGTGCTCGTCGAACGCGTAGACGTCGTCGCCGGTGGCGTGCGAGGTGTTGGCCCCATAGAGATACTGCAGTGCCGCAATATCGTAGAGCATATAGTCGACAGGATCGTAGGAGCTGTAGGGGTAGTCCGTGTAGGACATGATGGTGAACTGGCCGTTATCCTCATTCGCCGGCAGGTACAACTCGCCGGTGCCGCCGGAGCCCGCGTCGTAGTCTCCCGGATGCTGCAGGCCCATGGCGTGGCCGATCTCGTGCGCCAAAGCCGAGCGGGCCCAATCCGCGCCGCCATCCTCGCTGGTGGTCGGATACTGGTCGTAGCGCGTGTTCATCCACACGTCGCCGGAATAGGATCCGCCACCCGCATAGTAGGCGTAAGCGCCGATGCCGCTGTCCATATAATAGGCGCCGAAAGTGATGTCGGCCTCTTCGGCCGTTCCGACCTCGACAAAGATTACATTGGAAAATTCCGCGATCTCGGCCAGCAACTGATATGTGACCGTCACTTGCGCGGCGGTGAAGGCCTCGAACGCGACCGGGTCATTCGTGTAGTTGGTGTAGTGCATGTTCGCCGAATCGTAGTAGCTGGCGAAATCATCGAGGAAGGTGAAGGTCACCACCACGCTCATCCCAACGTCATCGCCGTAGTTCCAGCGGTAATACTCCTCGCCATTCGAGGACTGCGGCACCAGGGCGGACACGTAGTACGGCTTTTCCTGGACGCTCTCATCCACATTCGTGAGTTGGATGGTAAACTGTTCGGTGTAGGTCGCGCCGCCCGAGTCTGTAACTTGTACTGTTATGGAGTGCGATGCAGCGGTTTCGTAATCCAGAAGGCTTCCATCAGCCACAACCAGATGATCGCCATTGATCGCAAAACGCCCGCCCGCATCATCCAGCAAGCTGTAAGTCGCCGAGTCGCCTGCGTCTGGGTCGCTGCTGTCGAGCGCGCCGACCACGGCGCCGTCCGCCGCGTTCTCGACCACCTCGATCGAGTCGAGCGCGATGCCCGTCGGAGCCTGGTTCTGGCCCTCTGCGAGGTCGTTGATGGTGACGTGCAGCGTATCGACATAGGTGTTGCCGTATTTGTCGGTGACTTCGACCGTGATCTCATGAAACTTGTCAGTTTCAAAGTCGAGCGTTGCCCCATTCGCTACAACGAGCATATCGCCATCCAGTTCGAACCGGCCGCCGGCGCTGTCGATCAGTTTGTAGATGAAGGTCTCGTTCTTATCGGCGTCGGTCGCGGACAACTGTCCGACAGCCGCGCCACCGGGGCTGTTCTCATCGATATACGAACTGGAAAGCTTGATATCTGTGGGCGCCTTTCCGGTCTTGCCCTTGCCGCCGCCACCTCCGGGTTCGCCGCCATTTCCGCCGCCTTTGCCTTCGGGTTTGGCGCTGACCGGCTCGTCGAGCACATATGGATGCGGCGCGAAGACCGGACCTTCCGTGTCGTCGTCGTCGTCGTCATGGCCGTGATCATGTGCATGATCATCGTCATGCTCACCCTCGTCGCCATGCTCAGTATGGTGGTGGGATTGCTTGCCGGGAAACTCTTCATCGCGGGGGAATAGCGCCCCAAAATCGATTCCAGACAGAACTTCGTCCACAAAGGACTGCACATCAAACGGGGAACTCATTACCCAACTCCGGATCACGCATTACGCCACACGTCACACCGGTCGAAGAGCCCCCTGATCGACCACGCGCGAGTCAGCGCCTGTTTCTGATTCGCTTCAAGCCCTGATTCTCGTTTGAAAAGAGTCCAAAATGAGTCGAGTTGCCAAAATGAGACTCAGTCGAAAGCTCTAATCGGGGCGCCATACTAAGAGGCGGCCGATGAAAATCTAATGATTTGAAACGCTTATCGCGTCAGGCGCGATCGCACTGGCGCATCGAATACACCGGCAAGAAACTTCAGAAAAGTTGTCACGTGAGCTGCGACGGATTCCAATTCGCACGAAATTCGGCGCCTTGGCGCAATTGTGTCAATAATATATTGCAATTGGGGCAAA
Organism: Paracoccaceae bacterium; assembly: GCA_963669315.1. Taxonomy (GTDB): domain Bacteria; phylum Pseudomonadota; class Alphaproteobacteria; order Rhodobacterales; family Rhodobacteraceae; genus SZUA-547. The sequence continues at coordinate 2,318,973 of OY770021.1, forward strand.
CGGGGCGCAACACTATGGTTGTTGGGGCGCAATCCTAGTATCCTTTATTAAACTAAGCCTTCTAAAACTCGAAGGCTGAGACCTATCGCAACAAAATTGGTGGCATTCTTCCAGTATTGCGTGCGTATTATAAAACTCACCGTTTTACTTTGATCGAGTCGTTCTGAGAGCCGAGTCCATTCTGGATGGTCGCGATGACGTTTCGATTCGTATCCGAGCCAACGCCGCCTCCCGGATCCCCGGGGGTCGATGTCTTACTGCATCCAGAACAGCGGAATTTTATGCGGCCTGACCGGCCGAGCGCGGTGCCTGTCTGAGGCGCGCGATGCGCCCGGCGTGGCGCGTTAGGGGGAAGAAATGCCAGACCATATCATTGACGCCGACGGCGAAGTTATTGCTGACGAAAGCGACGGCCTGCAGAATTTAACGGCCTCGACGGGCAACGGAACGCCGACGGAAGTCACTGACGTTGATGACAACGATATCAGCGCGTCCTCTCTACCTACCGAATTTCTAACGGTTCTTGGCGGGATCATCGCTGATCCAATCGACGGTGCGATCAGCGCGGCGCTCAGCGAATATGACGGAACAACGGTCATCGACAGTGATCCCGATGACGACGAGACTGGCCTGAGCGGCACTGACAGCATTGCCAATGGCGAATACACCATCGGTCAGGACATCAACGGCAACGGCACAATCGATGTCGGCGAAACCTACACGTTTACCGCCAGCGGATCGACGCTGCAGAACCTGATCGACGCCATAAACGATAACTCAAGCGATACACTTGCGCTGGCCGACGCAGTGTTGATTGGCGGCGACCTGATCATCACCTCAACAAATGGCGAGGCCCTCACACTCACGGGCTTTGAGGCGATCGACGATGATCTCGCAGATGGAAAATACGCAGGCGACACTGATACCTACATGATCACCGTCGACGGCGACGGCGAGATCGATCCGCTCACCTTCGCGACTGACCCAAGTGGCACGGAGATTCCGACTGACCCTGGAACCGCGTCCGCGCTGGAGGGCGCCGTGACGGGCCTCACGACGACCGACGGCACCGAAATTCGAATGTATCTTGCCGACTATGTGGACGGCGATGGCGAAGCTGGCACGAGCATTGTAATCGGCCGCGAGTGGATCGATGACGGTTCCGGAAGCTTCACAACCGGCGACGTGGTTTTCGCGATCTATTTGGACCAGCAATACGATGAGAATGGCGACATCGTCGCACGCATCTGGACCGTTCAGTACGATACTTTCGCGCACAACGATCCAAGCGACCCCGACGAGTGGGAAAATGTCTGGCTAAGCGAAAAGCTCTATTTGCTCGCCAGTACTGAACTCTCTTTCGATGCAGCGAACTCTCCTTCAGGTCAGAATCTGGACATCATGTTCCGGAAGGAAAACGCGACGTTATACGATAACGGCGATGGCATCCAACGGGTCGATCTCGGCATCATCGCGACCGGCAAATACCCGGCCAATCAGTCCGACGGCGAGAGCATAACGACAGGCGATACAGTCAACACCAGCCAGGCTGGAGGCCCGACCACCTTCGGCGTCAATAACCAGATGTTGACCTCGAGTTCCACACCGGGAGAGGGCGAGGGCATTTTCTTCACCTTCGCGATGGGGTTGGTCGATGATTACACGACGCCGAACCTCGATCAGAACGAAGCGGATATTGAGCACAATATCGACCACGATGGCCTGTTCTCGGCGGAGACGGCTCAGTTTACAGTGGTGCAGTTGCAAGGCGGCAAGACAGCGGTGGTCAAGATCACCGCGTTCATGTCCCAGTTCGACGATCCCACCGTTCACGACCAGGACAATTACGTCGACGCGCAGCTGATCGACGTCTACGCGCATGAAAGCTTTGTGCTGACCAGCGATGTTGATGGCGATGATCCGGTGGATTTAAGCCGGACAGGCGCTCTGACGCCGGGCGACGTGTTCACGATCGGCAAGGACCTCGACGCGAGCAGCGTCATCGAGCCTGATGAAACTTTCACGTTCACCGCGGGCGCCGGCGACACCCATGGCGACCTGATCGCGGCGATCAACGACGATTCTCTCAACCTCGCCTTCGCCACGATTCTGGACGGCGATTTCCTGATCGCATCCACGGATGGCGCGGAAATCGTGTTGACCGGGTTTAGCGTAATCGGCACTGGAGGAGACTTGGCGGAAGGAGCATCATATAGCGCCTCCACTTTTGATTACGACCCCACCGTCGACGTGCTCGCCGCGAAAGTCACCCGGGTGATCGAAGGAAAAGGCAAGAATCCGGACACCAAGCTGGTCATCGAACCAGACACAAGCAGTAACGCGTCTGTAGATACGAGCCTGCCTGCGCACCTTACGGGCCTGGCAGACACGGCTTATTACTATGGCGAGGTGACCGTCGAGAACGACGTCGAACTCGATCCACCGACTGAATTCCAAGACCTCATTTTCATTGAGCACGCCGACGGTTCGTACACGATTTACGGCACCAAAGCCGGCGACATCATCGAGTACACCAGCGATATCGACCACAACCGGGTCCTAATCGAAAACTTCGGCGATGACAGTGGCCAGGATAGCGCCGAGTTCGACATCGGCGAGTTCAAGATCACTGACACCGAGTCAGGCGCGCTGGACGTCGGCGAGCTGATCAAGTGGGAGGACGATTCGATCGCCGCGGATAGTACTGCGATAGAGATTTCCGCAAAGGTCTATGAAGACGCGCTGGATTCCAGCTTGCCGACGACCACCGAGATTGAAGACGACAATGGAGCCAGCGACAGCTCCACAGGTAATATCGCCGGTACGAAGGACGCTGACGGCACTGGCGATTATACTGCGACGCCGGGCGAGGACGATGAAGCCTCTGGTGCGGATATGTCTGGCTCCGATCTCGCGGACCTGTTCACCGCCGCCGCCGATCAGCCGGTAACGATCACGCTTTCGACAGACACGTCTGGATTGGCGATCTTCTTCTCGAAGGGCGCGCAGTTGGTTTATGAGGTCGACACCAGTGAAGATGATTACGACACGCTGACAGCGAGCGTGGTTGGCGTTTCCGGTGAGGTCAATCAGATCGCTCCGGACGCCAACGAGGTTCTCGCGAGCGGTGTCTACACGTTCGAGGTGGACGCGAACGGCGATGGCGCGATCGTCGCGGGCGAAATGTTCAGCTTCCCGGCCGACGGTTCGACGGGCTTGCTGCAGGATCTGATCGACGCGATCAACGGTTCGGGCCTCGCCACCGCAGCGCTTGCGGACGGCGATCTCGTGCTGGAATCGATCAGCGGCGAGCCGATCATGCTGACGGGCGGTTTCGAAGACATATCTAACGCCATGGCGGCTTCGAGCCGAACGGTCTTCACCTTGACGGCCTATCTCGACGGTTCGTGGACCTTTGATCTCGATGGCCAGCTGGATCATTTCCTCGCCAGCGGCGATTTCTCGACCGACCTGCAATACGTCGCCAAGGTGATTGGCGCAGACCTGACGACGTTCCCGGCGCCGTTCACGGCGACGCTGGAGATCAACGACGTGGTGATCACGGGTCTCGGTTCGGTGGCGTCGGCGCAGGATGTGGTCGATGCGATCAACGACAACGCGACGGACCCAGGCGTCACCGCGAGCCTGGACGGCGGCGTCCTGATTCTCACGGCCGACGATATCAATTCGTCGATCAAGATCGAAGGAACCGACCTCGAGCAGCTGGGCCTTTCAGAGGATACATTCGCGCCCATATTTGACGCCATAGACCTGTCCTCGATTTTGGTCGCAACCGAAGGCGATGGCGATAGCAAGGTTGGCGCGGGCACGGGCAAGTTTTTCATTCGTGTCGAGAACGACGTTCCGGAGCAGAACACGGCGACGGTGACGGTGGCGGTGCAGGAGGACGCGCTCGACACCGTGACTCAGAGCGCGACCATTGAAGGCTCGCTGGGCAATATCGACGCCAGCGGCACCGACACCACCACGGTGGCGATCACCGAAGAGCAGCTTGCGACGCTGGTCGACGTGGGCGCGGACGAGCCGGCCAGCTTCAGCCTGAACCTCGACGCCATCGCCGGCTCCGAGATCACCGGGACGGCGGTGACGCGCACGGGCGACGACGAGAACCCGAACGAGCCGCTCACCTCGAAGGGCGACGCGGTGTACTTCCTGGTCAACGACGCTGGAACCGAGATCTGGGGCGTGACCACCGGGGACGGCGCGCCGGACGAGGACGCCGACATCGACCGGATCGTGTTCAAGATCACGTCGATCGCCGACGATGGCGCGACCAGCGACACCGAGGCGTTCCAGTTTGAATTGCTGGACCAGATCGACAATGACGACGACGACGACCTGGCCACGGGCGAGGGCGAGACCGATGTCGACACGATCGACATCGCCGGGGCCTTTGTGGCCACCGACGAGGACGGCGACGCCCTCGTGCTCGACGACGGGCTGGAGGTCGACATCGAGAACGACGTTCCGGAGCAGAACACGGCGACGGTGACGGTGGCGGTGCAGGAGGACGCGCTCGACACCGTGACTCAGAGCGCGACCATTGAAGGCTCGCTGGGCAATATCGACGCCAGCGGCACCGACACCACCACGGTGGCGATCACCGAAGAGCAGCTTGCGACGCTGGTCGACGTGGGCGCGGACGAGCCGGCCAGCTTCAGCCTGAACCTCGACGCCATCGCCGGCTCCGAGATCACCGGGACGGCGGTGACGCGCACGGGCGACGACGAGAACCCGAACGAGCCGCTCACCTCGAAGGGCGACGCGGTGTACTTCCTGGTCAACGACGCTGGAACCGAGATCTGGGGCGTGACCACCGGGGACGGCGCGCCGGACGAGGACGCCGACATCGACCGGATCGTGTTCAAGATCACGTCGATCGCCGACGATGGCGCGACCAGCGACACCGAGGCGTTCCAGTTTGAATTGCTGGACCAGATCGACAATGACGACGACGACGACCTGGCCACGGGCGAGGGCGAGACCGATGTCGACACGATCGACATCGCCGGGGCCTTTGTGGCCACCGACGAGGACGGCGACGCCCTCGTGCTCGACGACGGGCTGGAGGTCGACATCGAGAACGACGTTCCGGAGCAGAACACGGCGACGGTGACGGTGGCGGTGCAGGAGGACGCGCTCGACACCGTGACTCAGAGCGCGACCATTGAAGGCTCGCTGGGCAATATCGACGCCAGCGGCACCGACACCACCACGGTGGCGATCACCGAAGAGCAGCTTGCGACGCTGGTCGACGTGGGCGCGGACGAGCCGGCCAGCTTCAGCCTGAACCTCGACGCCATCGCCGGCTCCGAGATCACCGGGACGGCGGTGACGCGCACGGGCGACGACGAGAACCCGAACGAGCCGCTCACCTCGAAGGGCGACGCGGTGTACTTCCTGGTCAACGACGCTGGAACCGAGATCTGGGGCGTGACCACCGGGGACGGCGCGCCGGACGAGGACGCCGACATCGACCGGATCGTGTTCAAGATCACGTCGATCGCCGACGATGGCGCGACCAGCGACACCGAGGCGTTCCAGTTTGAATTGCTGGACCAGATCGACAATGACGACGACGACGACCTGGCCACGGGCGAGGGCGAGACCGATGTCGACACGATCGACATCGCCGGGGCCTTTGTGGCCACCGACGAGGACGGCGACGCCCTCGTGCTCGACGACGGGCTGGAGGTCGACATCGAGAACGACGTTCCGGAGCAGAACACGGCGACGGTGACGGTGGCGGTGCAGGAGGACGCGCTCGACACCGTGACTCAGAGCGCGACCATTGAAGGCTCGCTGGGCAATATCGACGCCAGCGGCACCGACACCACCACGGTGGCGATCACCGAAGAGCAGCTTGCGACGCTGGTCGACGTGGGCGCGGACGAGCCGGCCAGCTTCAGCCTGAACCTCGACGCCATCGCCGGCTCCGAGATCACCGGGACGGCGGTGACGCGCACGGGCGACGACGAGAACCCGAACGAGCCGCTCACCTCGAAGGGCGACGCGGTGTACTTCCTGGTCAACGACGCTGGAACCGAGATCTGGGGCGTGACCACCGGGGACGGCGCGCCGGACGAGGACGCCGACATCGACCGGATCGTGTTCAAGATCACGTCGATCGCCGACGATGGCGCGACCAGCGACACCGAGGCGTTCCAGTTTGAATTGCTGGACCAGATCGACAATGACGACGACGACGACCTGGCCACGGGCGAGGGCGAGACCGATGTCGACACGATCGACATCGCCGGGGCCTTTGTGGCCACCGACGAGGACGGCGACGCCCTCGTGCTCGACGACGGGCTGGAGGTCGACATCGAGAACGACGTTCCGGAGCAGAACACGGCGACGGTGACGGTGGCGGTGCAGGAGGACGCGCTCGACACCGTGACTCAGAGCGCGACCATTGAAGGCTCGCTGGGCAATATCGACGCCAGCGGCACCGACACCACCACGGTGGCGATCACCGAAGAGCAGCTTGCGACGCTGGTCGACGTGGGCGCGGACGAGCCGGCCAGCTTCAGCCTGAACCTCGACGCCATCGCCGGCTCCGAGATCACCGGGACGGCGGTGACGCGCACGGGCGACGACGAGAACCCGAACGAGCCGCTCACCTCGAAGGGCGACGCGGTGTACTTCCTGGTCAACGACGCTGGAACCGAGATCTGGGGCGTGACCACCGGGGACGGCGCGCCGGACGAGGACGCCGACATCGACCGGATCGTGTTCAAGATCACGTCGATCGCCGACGATGGCGCGACCAGCGACACCGAGGCGTTCCAGTTTGAATTGCTGGACCAGATCGACAATGACGACGACGACGACCTGGCCACGGGCGAGGGCGAGACCGATGTCGACACGATCGACATCGCCGGGGCCTTTGTGGCCACCGACGAGGACGGCGACGCCCTCGTGCTCGACGACGGGCTGGAGGTCGACATCGAGAACGACGTTCCGGAGCAGAACACGGCGACGGTGACGGTGGCGGTGCAGGAGGACGCGCTCGACACCGTGACTCAGAGCGCGACCATTGAAGGCTCGCTGGGCAATATCGACGCCAGCGGCACCGACACCACCACGGTGGCGATCACCGAAGAGCAGCTTGCGACGCTGGTCGACGTGGGCGCGGACGAGCCGGCCAGCTTCAGCCTGAACCTCGACGCCATCGCCGGCTCCGAGATCACCGGGACGGCGGTGACGCGCACGGGCGACGACGAGAACCCGAACGAGCCGCTCACCTCGAAGGGCGACGCGGTGTACTTCCTGGTCAACGACGCTGGAACCGAGATCTGGGGCGTGACCACCGGGGACGGCGCGCCGGACGAGGACGCCGACATCGACCGGATCGTGTTCAAGATCACGTCGATCGCCGACGATGGCGCGACCAGCGACACCGAGGCGTTCCAGTTTGAATTGCTGGACCAGATCGACAATGACGACGACGACGACCTGGCCACGGGCGAGGGCGAGACCGATGTCGACACGATCGACATCGCCGGGGCCTTTGTGGCCACCGACGAGGACGGCGACGCCCTCGTGCTCGACGACGGGCTGGAGGTCGACATCGAGAACGACGTTCCGGAGCAGAACACGGCGACGGTGACGGTGGCGGTGCAGGAGGACGCGCTCGACACCGTGACTCAGAGCGCGACCATTGAAGGCTCGCTGGGCAATATCGACGCCAGCGGCACCGACACCACCACGGTGGCGATCACCGAAGAGCAGCTTGCGACGCTGGTCGACGTGGGCGCGGACGAGCCGGCCAGCTTCAGCCTGAACCTCGACGCCATCGCCGGCTCCGAGATCACCGGGACGGCGGTGACGCGCACGGGCGACGACGAGAACCCGAACGAGCCGCTCACCTCGAAGGGCGACGCGGTGTACTTCCTGGTCAACGACGCTGGAACCGAGATCTGGGGCGTGACCACCGGGGACGGCGCGCCGGACGAGGACGCCGACATCGACCGGATCGTGTTCAAGATCACGTCGATCGCCGACGATGGCGCGACCAGCGACACCGAGGCGTTCCAGTTTGAATTGCTGGACCAGATCGACAATGACGACGACGACGACCTGGCCACGGGCGAGGGCGAGACCGATGTCGACACGATCGACATCGCCGGGGCCTTTGTGGCCACCGACGAGGACGGCGACGCCCTCGTGCTCGACGACGGGCTGGAGGTCGACATCGAGAACGACGTTCCGGAGCAGAACACGGCGACGGTGACGGTGGCGGTGCAGGAGGACGCGCTCGACACCGTGACTCAGAGCGCGACCATTGAAGGCTCGCTGGGCAATATCGACGCCAGCGGCACCGACACCACCACGGTGGCGATCACCGAAGAGCAGCTTGCGACGCTGGTCGACGTGGGCGCGGACGAGCCGGCCAGCTTCAGCCTGAACCTCGACGCCATCGCCGGCTCCGAGATCACCGGGACGGCGGTGACGCGCACGGGCGACGACGAGAACCCGAACGAGCCGCTCACCTCGAAGGGCGACGCGGTGTACTTCCTGGTCAACGACGCTGGAACCGAGATCTGGGGCGTGACCACCGGGGACGGCGCGCCGGACGAGGACGCCGACATCGACCGGATCGTGTTCAAGATCACGTCGATCGCCGACGATGGCGCGACCAGCGACACCGAGGCGTTCCAGTTTGAATTGCTGGACCAGATCGACAATGACGACGACGACGACCTGGCCACGGGCGAGGGCGAGACCGATGTCGACACGATCGACATCGCCGGGGCCTTTGTGGCCACCGACGAGGACGGCGACGCCCTCGTGCTCGACGACGGGCTGGAGGTCGACATCGAGAACGACGTTCCGGAGCAGAACACGGCGACGGTGACGGTGGCGGTGCAGGAGGACGCGCTCGACACCGTGACTCAGAGCGCGACCATTGAAGGCTCGCTGGGCAATATCGACGCCAGCGGCACCGACACCACCACGGTGGCGATCACCGAAGAGCAGCTTGCGACGCTGGTCGACGTGGGCGCGGACGAGCCGGCCAGCTTCAGCCTGAACCTCGACGCCATCGCCGGCTCCGAGATCACCGGGACGGCGGTGACGCGCACGGGCGACGACGAGAACCCGAACGAGCCGCTCACCTCGAAGGGCGACGCGGTGTACTTCCTGGTCAACGACGCTGGAACCGAGATCTGGGGCGTGACCACCGGGGACGGCGCGCCGGACGAGGACGCCGACATCGACCGGATCGTGTTCAAGATCACGTCGATCGCCGACGATGGCGCGACCAGCGACACCGAGGCGTTCCAGTTTGAATTGCTGGACCAGATCGACAATGACGACGACGACGACCTGGCCACGGGCGAGGGCGAGACCGATGTCGACACGATCGACATCGCCGGGGCCTTTGTGGCCACCGACGAGGACGGCGACGCCCTCGTGCTCGACGACGGGCTGGAGGTCGACATCGAGAACGACGTTCCGGAGCAGAACACGGCGACGGTGACGGTGGCGGTGCAGGAGGACGCGCTCGACACCGTGACTCAGAGCGCGACCATTGAAGGCTCGCTGGGCAATATCGACGCCAGCGGCACCGACACCACCACGGTGGCGATCACCGAAGAGCAGCTTGCGACGCTGGTCGACGTGGGCGCGGACGAGCCGGCCAGCTTCAGCCTGAACCTCGACGCCATCGCCGGCTCCGAGATCACCGGGACGGCGGTGACGCGCACGGGCGACGACGAGAACCCGAACGAGCCGCTCACCTCGAAGGGCGACGCGGTGTACTTCCTGGTCAACGACGCTGGAACCGAGATCTGGGGCGTGACCACCGGGGACGGCGCGCCGGACGAGGACGCCGACATCGACCGGATCGTGTTCAAGATCACGTCGATCGCCGACGATGGCGCGACCAGCGACACCGAGGCGTTCCAGTTTGAATTGCTGGACCAGATCGACAATGACGACGACGACGACCTGGCCACGGGCGAGGGCGAGACCGATGTCGACACGATCGACATCGCCGGGGCCTTTGTGGCCACCGACGAGGACGGCGACGCCCTCGTGCTCGACGACGGGCTGGAGGTCGACATCGAGAACGACGTTCCGGAGCAGAACACGGCGACGGTGACGGTGGCGGTGCAGGAGGACGCGCTCGACACCGTGACTCAGAGCGCGACCATTGAAGGCTCGCTGGGCAATATCGACGCCAGCGGCACCGACACCACCACGGTGGCGATCACCGAAGAGCAGCTTGCGACGCTGGTCGACGTGGGCGCGGACGAGCCGGCCAGCTTCAGCCTGAACCTCGACGCCATCGCCGGCTCCGAGATCACCGGGACGGCGGTGACGCGCACGGGCGACGACGAGAACCCGAACGAGCCGCTCACCTCGAAGGGCGACGCGGTGTACTTCCTGGTCAACGACGCTGGAACCGAGATCTGGGGCGTGACCACCGGGGACGGCGCGCCGGACGAGGACGCCGACATCGACCGGATCGTGTTCAAGATCACGTCGATCGCCGACGATGGCGCGACCAGCGACACCGAGGCGTTCCAGTTTGAATTGCTGGACCAGATCGACAATGACGACGACGACGACCTGGCCACGGGCGAGGGCGAGACCGATGTCGACACGATCGACATCGCCGGGGCCTTTGTGGCCACCGACGAGGACGGCGACGCCCTCGTGCTCGACGACGGGCTGGAGGTCGACATCGAGAACGACGTTCCGGAGCAGAACACGGCGACGGTGACGGTGGCGGTGCAGGAGGACGCGCTCGACACCGTGACTCAGAGCGCGACCATTGAAGGCTCGCTGGGCAATATCGACGCCAGCGGCACCGACACCACCACGGTGGCGATCACCGAAGAGCAGCTTGCGACGCTGGTCGACGTGGGCGCGGACGAGCCGGCCAGCTTCAGCCTGAACCTCGACGCCATCGCCGGCTCCGAGATCACCGGGACGGCGGTGACGCGCACGGGCGACGACGAGAACCCGAACGAGCCGCTCACCTCGAAGGGCGACGCGGTGTACTTCCTGGTCAACGACGCTGGAACCGAGATCTGGGGCGTGACCACCGGGGACGGCGCGCCGGACGAGGACGCCGACATCGACCGGATCGTGTTCAAGATCACGTCGATCGCCGACGATGGCGCGACCAGCGACACCGAGGCGTTCCAGTTTGAATTGCTGGACCAGATCGACAATGACGACGACGACGACCTGGCCACGGGCGAGGGCGAGACCGATGTCGACACGATCGACATCGCCGGGGCCTTTGTGGCCACCGACGAGGACGGCGACGCCCTCGTGCTCGACGACGGGCTGGAGGTCGACATCGAGAACGACGTTCCGGAGCAGAACACGGCGACGGTGACGGTGGCGGTGCAGGAGGACGCGCTCGACACCGTGACTCAGAGCGCGACCATTGAAGGCTCGCTGGGCAATATCGACGCCAGCGGCACCGACACCACCACGGTGGCGATCACCGAAGAGCAGCTTGCGACGCTGGTCGACGTGGGCGCGGACGAGCCGGCCAGCTTCAGCCTGAACCTCGACGCCATCGCCGGCTCCGAGATCACCGGGACGGCGGTGACGCGCACGGGCGACGACGAGAACCCGAACGAGCCGCTCACCTCGAAGGGCGACGCGGTGTACTTCCTGGTCAACGACGCTGGAACCGAGATCTGGGGCGTGACCACCGGGGACGGCGCGCCGGACGAGGACGCCGACATCGACCGGATCGTGTTCAAGATCACGTCGATCGCCGACGATGGCGCGACCAGCGACACCGAGGCGTTCCAGTTTGAATTGCTGGACCAGATCGACAATGACGACGACGACGACCTGGCCACGGGCGAGGGCGAGACCGATGTCGACACGATCGACATCGCCGGGGCCTTTGTGGCCACCGACGAGGACGGCGACGCCCTCGTGCTCGACGACGGGCTGGAGGTCGACATCGAGAACGACGTTCCGGAGCAGAACACGGCGACGGTGACGGTGGCGGTGCAGGAGGACGCGCTCGACACCGTGACTCAGAGCGCGACCATTGAAGGCTCGCTGGGCAATATCGACGCCAGCGGCACCGACACCACCACGGTGGCGATCACCGAAGAGCAGCTTGCGACGCTGGTCGACGTGGGCGCGGACGAGCCGGCCAGCTTCAGCCTGAACCTCGACGCCATCGCCGGCTCCGAGATCACCGGGACGGCGGTGACGCGCACGGGCGACGACGAGAACCCGAACGAGCCGCTCACCTCGAAGGGCGACGCGGTGTACTTCCTGGTCAACGACGCTGGAACCGAGATCTGGGGCGTGACCACCGGGGACGGCGCGCCGGACGAGGACGCCGACATCGACCGGATCGTGTTCAAGATCACGTCGATCGCCGACGATGGCGCGACCAGCGACACCGAGGCGTTCCAGTTTGAATTGCTGGACCAGATCGACAATGACGACGACGACGACCTGGCCACGGGCGAGGGCGAGACCGATGTCGACACGATCGACATCGCCGGGGCCTTTGTGGCCACCGACGAGGACGGCGACGCCCTCGTGCTCGACGACGGGCTGGAGGTCGACATCGAGAACGACGTTCCGGAGCAGAACACGGCGACGGTGACGGTGGCGGTGCAGGAGGACGCGCTCGACACCGTGACTCAGAGCGCGACCATTGAAGGCTCGCTGGGCAATATCGACGCCAGCGGCACCGACACCACCACGGTGGCGATCACCGAAGAGCAGCTTGCGACGCTGGTCGACGTGGGCGCGGACGAGCCGGCCAGCTTCAGCCTGAACCTCGACGCCATCGCCGGCTCCGAGATCACCGGGACGGCGGTGACGCGCACGGGCGACGACGAGAACCCGAACGAGCCGCTCACCTCGAAGGGCGACGCGGTGTACTTCCTGGTCAACGACGCTGGAACCGAGATCTGGGGCGTGACCACCGGGGACGGCGCGCCGGACGAGGACGCCGACATCGACCGGATCGTGTTCAAGATCACGTCGATCGCCGACGATGGCGCGACCAGCGACACCGAGGCGTTCCAGTTTGAATTGCTGGACCAGATCGACAATGACGACGACGACGACCTGGCCACGGGCGAGGGCGAGACCGATGTCGACACGATCGACATCGCCGGGGCCTTTGTGGCCACCGACGAGGACGGCGACGCCCTCGTGCTCGACGACGGGCTGGAGGTCGACATCGAGAACGACGTTCCGGAGCAGAACACGGCGACGGTGACGGTGGCGGTGCAGGAGGACGCGCTCGACACCGTGACTCAGAGCGCGACCATTGAAGGCTCGCTGGGCAATATCGACGCCAGCGGCACCGACACCACCACGGTGGCGATCACCGAAGAGCAGCTTGCGACGCTGGTCGACGTGGGCGCGGACGAGCCGGCCAGCTTCAGCCTGAACCTCGACGCCATCGCCGGCTCCGAGATCACCGGGACGGCGGTGACGCGCACGGGCGACGACGAGAACCCGAACGAGCCGCTCACCTCGAAGGGCGACGCGGTGTACTTCCTGGTCAACGACGCTGGAACCGAGATCTGGGGCGTGACCACCGGGGACGGCGCGCCGGACGAGGACGCCGACATCGACCGGATCGTGTTCAAGATCACGTCGATCGCCGACGATGGCGCGACCAGCGACACCGAGGCGTTCCAGTTTGAATTGCTGGACCAGATCGACAATGACGACGACGACGACCTGGCCACGGGCGAGGGCGAGACCGATGTCGACACGATCGACATCGCCGGGGCCTTTGTGGCCACCGACGAGGACGGCGACGCCCTCGTGCTCGACGACGGGCTGGAGGTCGACATCGAGAACGACGTTCCGGAGCAGAACACGGCGACGGTGACGGTGGCGGTGCAGGAGGACGCGCTCGACACCGTGACTCAGAGCGCGACCATTGAAGGCTCGCTGGGCAATATCGACGCCAGCGGCACCGACACCACCACGGTGGCGATCACCGAAGAGCAGCTTGCGACGCTGGTCGACGTGGGCGCGGACGAGCCGGCCAGCTTCAGCCTGAACCTCGACGCCATCGCCGGCTCCGAGATCACCGGGACGGCGGTGACGCGCACGGGCGACGACGAGAACCCGAACGAGCCGCTCACCTCGAAGGGCGACGCGGTGTACTTCCTGGTCAACGACGCTGGAACCGAGATCTGGGGCGTGACCACCGGGGACGGCGCGCCGGACGAGGACGCCGACATCGACCGGATCGTGTTCAAGATCACGTCGATCGCCGACGATGGCGCGACCAGCGACACCGAGGCGTTCCAGTTTGAATTGCTGGACCAGATCGACAATGACGACGACGACGACCTGGCCACGGGCGAGGGCGAGACCGATGTCGACACGATCGACATCGCCGGGGCCTTTGTGGCCACCGACGAGGACGGCGACGCCCTCGTGCTCGACGACGGGCTGGAGGTCGACATCGAGAACGACGTTCCGATTATCGCGGCTCACAACCTGTTTGGCTCAGGCACCGAAAATCCGCAGTTCGGATTGTGGGATCTAGATATCGGCGCCGACGAGTTTGGAAGCCTATCGATCGATCTGACGAGCTTCACCATTGGCGAGGATGTGTTCGACGTTAATCCTGACGAGACACTGACGCTTAGCGTTGTCGACGGGAAGTTCGTCTTCGAAGGCACGCTCGACGATGGCGACACCAGCACCGATGACTTCGACTTCACGCTCGAGTTCCGCGAAGACGGCACGTACGTCTTCGATCTCGATGCTGGCTTCGCGTCGTCCGTCAGCCTGCTGAGCACCGAAGGTCAGCTTCCGCCGGGTGGTCCCGATCCGGTGCAGACGATTGTCTTCCCGTCGCAACCAGCAGACGAAGACGAAATCGTGTTCTTCGCGGTAACAAACGCAACAACGAGCGATACGTTGATCGATGGTGCGCTGGTCAAGCATGAGTTCGTGCCTGGCGACTCAGGCGACTCGCTCGAAATACGTGCTGGCGACGCAGTGGATGGCGCCTTGGTTGGCTTCACCGAAAGCTTCATCACGTTCAGTCGAGAAATGAATGTCAGCACGTCCGGAATCGGCGTCAACAACAATAATCTGAACGGCAACAGTATCGCAGACATTCAGGACGTGGATCAAAGCTTCGTGGTCAATCCGGAACTCGGGCTGACAAAGTTGCGGGTGTTCATCGACAATTCGGTGGGCGGGTATGATCCGGAATCCGAGGAGCTCTACTATCGGGTTTACGAAGAGGGCGCGACCGACTCGTTGGGCAACGTACTCGTGGATGGACTCGTGGGCGGGGTGGAGTTGTTTGACGCCGACCTGCTTGATCCCGCCGACTATCCGGGCATCAATCTCAACAACATGGTCTATTTTGAGATCAATTGGGACGGCTCAGACTTTATCGACGCCGTTCAGTTCACCATGGCCGAGGGGACGATCAAGATCCCGTTCATGGAGTTCATCCAGAACAAGCCGGTGGTGGCCGATCCGATCACGATCGAACTGGAGGCGACCTATACCGACTTCGACGGGGATCCGGACTCGGATACGTTCACGATCCAACTCAACACGGATGAGACGCCGCTGGACGACACGGACGCCGACATTCAGTTCGACGGGAATAACGCAGAGATCGAGACGTTCAACATCGATCTGACGACCGCGAACGATTCCTGGGAGATCACTGATTTCGGCGACGGTGACAAGGTGGTGCTGCTGAATTCCCAGCATGACTACGTGTTGAGCAATGTCACCGAATTAGCTGGTAGCGATCCGGACGCGCTGATCACCGTGAACGGCGTGACGATCGACATAAACTATGATGCGGCCAGTAGTTTCACTGACACCGGCGATGCAAACGAAATGAGCGACGACGACATTATGGTCGCCTATGACGGCCTCTGGATCACCGGATCGGTCTACTTCGGTGAGGACGGAGGCAACGCCGTCGGTGGCGCGGACAGTGACGCCTTCGTGTTCGATAACAGCGGTGACTCCTTCACAGGCGGCGACGGAGCGGATGCGTCGGTGTTCTTCGACGCTTTCGCCGCCGCGAACGTGATCTCCGACTTTAACTCTGCGCAGGGCGACATCATCGTGATCTCGGCCTCGACCTTCAACGCGGCGATCGGGTCTGACGCGTTGAAGGAAGGGATGCTGACCGACGCCAATTTCTTCGACCCTGTCGGCGACGGTGGCGTTCAGGGCGCGACGGACTACTTCGTTTACAATGCGAATACGTGCGCTCTGTTGTTTGATGCGGATGGGGACGGAATCGATCCGGCGGTCCAGTTCGCTACGTTGAGCAACATGCCTGACCTGGATGCCGACGACATCGTCGTCATTGCGTGACGGGCGGGTGATGTAGAAACTGAAGGACGGCCTGTCGCGGATTCTGCGAGGCATGCCGTCCTCCGATCAAAGTATCGGCAAGCGAATCCCGCTGGAATACGGGGGAGGGTTGAATCCTTGGAGATATCCGGCATGAAATCGGTTTTGCCCACCTTCTTCGCGTAACCGTAAGATAAATACTTTGAGACCACCGCGCCGCTCGAAGAAGGACAAGAAATCATCGGTGAGGCTACGCTTGGGTGTCCTAGTTGTTCGCTATCGGATGTAGCGAACGAATCTCCTTCCAAACGGATTGAGCAACAGCAATGTCACACAATCTTGCGTACGCGTCACGGTTTTCCCTGCCGTCTCCTTTCAATTCAACGAGTTAGCGTCATAAGAAGTCACAACTTTCTCTGCAGTCGTCCACATCAATCCGCGATGCACCAGCCGATATTGACCACAGAAGCGGCGCGAGCTCGATCGCGCCGCACTGAGGCTGATCGGAGCAGATTGAATGAAAAACCTGAACCAGGAGCAGCTGGCGGCGCGTTGGGATCTCTCTCCCCGCACGCTGGAGCAGTGGCGTTGGCGGGGCGTCGGGCCGCGGTTTCTCAAGATCGGCGGGCGGGTGATCTATCCGGTCGGCGAGATTGAGGCCTATGAGGCCGAAAGGCTCTACCAGAACACGTCCGGCCCCTTGCCGCGCGAGGGCTGAGCGATGCCCAAGCGCCCACCTCATCACCTCATCAAGCGGAACATGGTCTATTCCGTAGCGGAGGCGGCCGCCGTGCTGGGAATGCATCGGCAGACCGTGACCCGCTGGATTCGGGAGCACGGTCTTCCAGCCGCCACGGACCGAAGGCCCTGGCTCATCGAGGGCGGCGTTCTCAAGGACTGGCTGATCGAGCGCCGCGAGGGGAGGCGGCAAAGGCTCGGGCCGGGCGAGATCTTCTGTCTGCCCTGCCGAAGGCCGGTCCGTCCCGACGGCGACTTGGCCGAGTATCTGCCGCGCACTGAGTGCGCCGGCGCCCTCCGGGGGATCTGTCCCTCCTGTGACCGCCTTGTCCACAGGGCGCTTCGACTCGACGATCTGGATCGCGTGGCCGGTGATCTCGATGTCGCGATCACATGAGGAGAGGGATGATTAAAGGGAGGTTCTGGTCCTCTCGTAATCGTTCACTTCGGAAGGGAGTCCAAAACCCATGAAAATGCGCAGTTCAAGCAATGTCCGGATTCGCCGGAAATACCTCCTCTGGCTCAAGGAGGCGCGGGGCCTCTCGGACGCTTCGGTCGACCGGGCCGCCGCGTCCATCGCACGCTTTGAAGCGGTCACCGGAGGCGCGGATTTCAAGAGCTTTCACGTGGAGAAGGCGCGCGCCTTTAAGCGGCGACTGGAGAGCGAAACCAATGCAAGGACCGGACGGCCCCTGTCCGCTGGCCTCATCGACGGCACGCTGCGCGATCTGAAGGCCTTCTTCGGCTGGCTCGCCGATCAGCCAAGTTATCGGTCGAAGCTGTCGCATGCGGACGCGGCGTATTTCACGCCCTCGCGCCGGGTCGCAAAGTCGGCCCATGGCGGCGCCTGGCGCGATCACCCCTCGCCCGAGCAGGCCGCGCATGCGGTCCGTTCGATGCCAGGCGAGACACTGATCGAGCGGCGCGACCGCGCGATGATGGCGCTGCTCTATCTGACCGGCGGACGGGACGGCGCCCTCATCACTTTGAGAATCCGCAATATCGACCTTCGCGGGCGCTGCGTTCATTTCTCGGGACGCGATGTCGAGACCAAGTTCGGCAAGATGTTCACGAGTTGGTTTTTCCCCATCGGCGAAGAGTTCGAGCAATACGTCGCCGAATGGGTCTCTGAGTTGCGAGAGAAACTTTTCTTCGGTCCAGGCGATCCGGTCTTCCCGCGTCAGGCGACGGGCCTCGGAGAGGACGGATCGTTCGCAGCTCAGGGCCTCGAACGCGCACCCTACGCCAACACGGCGCGCGTGGCGGCGATCTGCAAGAGCGCCTTCGAGGGCGCCGGCCTTCCCGCCTTCACCCCGCATCTTCTTCGCAAGACGCTGGTCGATCTTGCGAGCAGCCATTGCCGCACGCCGGAGGAGTTCAAGGCCTGGTCGCAAAATCTCGGCCATGAGGACGTCATGACGACGTTTCGCAGCTACGGCGCGGTCGCGCCGGGCCGCCAGCGCGATCTCATTTACAGGATGCGCCCGGTTGACGAGGAAGAGGGCGAGGCTCTTTTCGATCCTTGCTGATGTGCTCGGAAGGCTCTCGATAGACGCGAACATGGTCCGGATTCAGCCGATAGCCGCGCCACGGGATATTCTCGACGATCTCGTTGCGGTCCGGCGGCGCTATTCCATTCATCTCGCAGCGGGAGGTGACTTCCCTGCGCAGCCGATTGACCCGCCGGCGAACGACTTCCTCGCCTATACCCCACTCTTGAGACAGCAGGCGCGCCTGAACAAACGGATGATCTTCTGCAGGAAGCCCGTTCCCAAGCGCCCTGAAATGATCCTTTGACAGTCGCGAAATGAACCCTGCGGATACCCCACGAAAGCGCCCGAGGCCCTCGATTTCTGCCTCACGCTCGTTTTTTCCAAGCCGCAGCACCCAGGCGCGGTCCGCTTTGCTCCTGGGCTTCTCCTTGTTTCGTGTGGGGGCCAAAGTTATCGCGGCGGGGGCTTCGCCGCCAAAGCGCTCACGCCCAATCATCGCGATCAGGCTGTCCGGATCAGCGTAATCCGCTCTAATGGCGACCTCGGACAGGCGCTTGTCGAGCACCTGCTTGACCGAGCGGCCATGTCTCTGGTGCAGATTGAACAGGCGCTCCGCCGCCGCCTCCGGCGTCATGCCGAGCGCGCCAAGCGCCCGTTGAACCTCGCCATACGACAGCATGAAATTGGTCGAGGACATACTCGTGAAGGCGGTCGCATTGCGGATGTATCCGAGCGCCATCTCCCGATCCCTTACATCCGTTCGCGGACCCTGGAGTGGATCAGTCTCGTAGGCTTCGATCGGGTCGGCTTCATCCATTCCCGCGGCCAGGGCGGCGAAGCGGCGATCGATGCATTGCGAGCACTTGCCGCAATGGGGATGCATCTTCGTCCTGCCGCGAACGTCGCCACAGCTTCGCGACATGCGGACCAGGTCACTCGCGCCGGCGTTGCGGATCAGTTCCAGAACCTCTGTCTTGGTCTTCCAGAACAGAGGGTTCTCAACGGTCATCGGTTTCTTGAACACGGCCGAGAACAGCTCGCCCAATCCCGCTAGGGCCTGGGGGTGCGTTGAGCGGGTTGCGCGCGCGCCGACCACCTGGCCTGAGATCGGCAGGTTGAGGCTGACGACGCCGTTCTCATGAAATGTCACGTGATCGGCGTCCATCATGTGCGCGACGGCCGCGCCGAGCGCGGCGAAAAGGAAAGACCGGGAACGGTGGGTCGATTCTCTGTTCGTCTCCTTTCCAAGTTGCATGGAGACGGGGACGTGAAGCACCCGCGCCGCGCCAAATCGTTTCCGGAGTTCCGAGACGATTTCCGTCTGAGCCTTCGCCAGTTTGGTGGAAGAGTGGTGGCTGACAAGCGCAATGCGGCGCTCTGGGGCGCTGAGGTCCTGTAGCGCGCCGGCCAGGGAATCGAGGCCACCGGAGAACATCGCGACGCTGCTGACCGCCAAGTCCGCGTCCCGCAGGTTCAGAAACTCGATACGCTTGGGATCAGGCGGTCTCGGCGTAAAGGCGAAGGCGTAGTGATCATCGGAGAGAAGGCCAAGCGTCTTCTCAAGCGAACCCTTGACGTCTGCGCTGTTCCAGAGGTCTGGATCGCGAACCGGAATCTCGAACATCATGCGCCGACGCCAGCGTGCCCCCATCTGCGCGTCCTTGGCGCCGCCGCGGCGGATGGCGGCGTCGGCGGCGTAGACGATGGCGGCGATCTCGACGAGATCGAGAACCGGCTCGGGCGGATTGGCCACCATGCGGCGCGATAGTCCCTGGATCCGAAGCGTCGCGCCTCGCTGCTCTCCGTCCACATCGAGGAGGATTGACTCGTCCCCAGTGCTGTCGACACAGCGGATGAGATGATCACGCGGCATCCCGGCGCCGTCCCAACTCGTCGCGGATCTTCTTGAACCCGTAGCGCGCGAACTTTCGGGCCGCGTCCTCCGTCAGTCGGCCTTCCTGCCAAACGGTCTTGCCGTACCAGCCGCCGGCGTAGTCCTCGACGATCCTGGAGGCCTCGCGGCAATGTTGCGCGATGGCGGCGTCGAACGCCCGTCGTTCGGCGTCCGTCCGAAAGCGACCCTCGTCGCCGACATGCTTCGCCAGTTCCCGGCTCAGGAAATAGTCAAGACTTCGCTGGGTCAGCCGGGCGAAGAAGTCGCGCGCGAGGCTGGCGAAGCGATCGCCCTGTGAAAGCCTTCCAAGCGCGCTACGCAGCTCGGTCGGGTCTGGCTCGAAAAGGGAGGGAAGTTGCGGCTCGATCGCGGCTGTGAGCGACTCGACGAGGGCCATTTGCGCCATCTCGCCTAAATCAGATCTCTCGCGTCTTTGGCGCGCCTCCTCATCGAGCGCGGCCCCAACGGCGCTTGTCAGTGTGAGAAGCGATGGAGGTGCGCGAAGATCAAGCCCAAGTTCGGCGAACGCCTCCATGTGGTCAGGCGCCCGCGCCGCAAGCGGCAGATTTGTAAGCAGCCAAACCGCGCGCAAGAAGACCGGATCGTCAGCGGCGCCGGCCAGCGCCGCCTCGGCAGCGCGCGCAGATGCGCCCGCCACGGCTTCACCGTCAGCGCCCTCGCCGAGAAGGGCGACGACCTGCGTCCACTTTTTTGATGTGGGTATGATCCCTAAACGAATATGACCCAATCTGCTCGCCCCCCTCTCGCTAAGGTTGCATGCGGGGAAGCGAAGACGCAAGAAAAATGAACTCTCTTGTTCATCTCTTGATTGCTGGAGTCCTCAAATGTTGAAGGGCGTTCCGCTAAGTCCCTTAAATGGCATCAACCCCGTGAATGATTCGAACCTGCGACCCGTTGGAAAAGTGCCGACGAGACCGAGTCGTACGGGATGCGCCGAAACGCGCTTCTCTACCCTATGTTATTGATCGCGCAACTTTTCATTTTAGTAGTGTCCCGGCGCGTGGTGTAGGAGCGTCGATCTTCAGAGACATCCGCGTCTAATCAGGATGCCTCGGCGCGCAGCCTGACGTTGGGATTGTCGGTGACGCGGGCGAGCGTATCGAGCGAGATGTAGCGCCGTGCTGCTGGCGTTGGGCGGGTTGGACGCTGCACGCGATCACTTTGGGACTCACATGACCGCGCTAGGTATCCCCGTCGTAGAGACGCAGCTCCAAATCTCTTGCGTCGACAATGCCGTTGACGAGTTCGCTCGGATGCCGGCCTTAGACCCGGAGCGATTGCTTCAGTCGACAACATACGGGCCACGCACTCACAAGCCACGTGAGGCAATCAGGTGAGCCTGGGCGCCATATCAGGGCGAATCATTACGCCGGCCCCACGGACAACAGAACGTCCATTATTTTGAAACGGTTAGTTGGGTATGCGTCCATGAAACGGTGCGTACGCCTATACATCGAGGTACAGCAGCATGCTGGGCGACTAAATTGACACTTACCAAACGCTGTGATTGCGCGAGCGCTATAACAGGCGTATCATCGAAGCCGTCGTGGGGTATTCAAACGGCCATAAATTGGCGCTTTGCTTTTAAAGATATTCGGATTGTTCATCCTAGATGAGGCGCGAGCTCGGTCTATTTGATGGAGCTGTCCTATGCCTTCCAATCGTCACGACATTATCTTTAATCTCTCCAATTCGATCGCCAACCTGAATGTGCTGAATGCAAGGTCGGTCCTTTCTGACATCTTTGGTTCCGAGACCAGCGTTCTGGCGCTACAGGCAGGCGAGCTCACGGTCTCGACCGACAAGGATGATTACGGGCCGGGCGAGACGGCGATCTTCACAATCGACGGCGTCGATGAAGGCGGCGCGATTAGGATCGAGGTCGACCATATTGCCGGCCCCGGAGAAGACGGCGAATACGGCACGCTGGACGATGAAGTAGTCGATCTTGGCGGCGCAGGGCATGAGCCCTTCATCGTGGTCGATGGCGGCAAAGGCGATCTCGACAGCGAGAAGAACGGGACCATCACCACCGAGTGGTATGTGAACCCGGACGACTCGCAGGACGAGACTTTCCTGCTGACGGCGACCAATCTTTCGACCGGCGAGGTGGCGAGCACGAGCTTTACGGATTCGGTGCCGGGCGCTTCATCCTCCGCGACGCTCGACCTAACGCTGACGGATTCCAGCACGACGCAAGGCTTCATCAACGACGCGCTCTTCTCAAATGACGCGGTGGGCGCTGGCACCGGCGTGATCGACTCTTTCGTCCGTATCAGCACCAACGCTGATACCGAGGAGGGCTACAACACCTCAGGGCGCAAGCTTGAATTCGATGAGAACTCCAGCCCGAACTTCACCCGCGACCTGCAGCTGCAGGACATCCCGATCATCTATATCGATGGAACCGCCTATCTGGAGTTCCAGCTCGACATCAATGAGCCGGACACCGCTGCAGCCCGTTTCCTGTCGTTGGATACGGTTGAGATTTATGTCTCGGATACCGCGATATCGGATCCGAAAGGCACGAGCGCATACAGCACGTTTTTGCAGGATCCTACCTCCGCGACTCTCGTTTACGAGATGGACGATCTTACGAACAAAGATGATGAATGGGTCGCGCTGAACTACTCGCTGCAATCGGGCAGCGGCGTCAGCGACATGATCATGTACGTGCCGCTGGAGAAGTTCAGCGGTATCGAGGCCGATGATTATGTGACGCTCTACAGCGAGTTCGGTCTTCAGGGCACCGTCACCAGCGACTCCATGACATACGAATGGATCAACAACTCCGGCTTCGAGGAATGGGCGGTCCGCGAGTTCATCCTGAAGTCCGGCTACAAGTTCCATGACCTGAACGCTAACGGCGTCTGGGACGCAGGCGAAGAAGGGCTCGGGGGCTGGACCATCGAGGCTTACACCGCCGGCGAGGACGGGACGTTCGGAACCGTCGACGATGTGAAGGTCGGCGAGGTCGTGACCAGCGACGATCTCGAGAACCTCGGTTTCTACCAGTTCAGCCTGTTCGATGACGACACCTACCAGTTCCGCGAGGTCCAGCAGGATGGCTGGCACCAGTCTGCCCCTGACGGCGATGGGTATATCACCGAGAGCCTGAAGGTCGGCGACCGGTCCCTCGACAACAATTTCGGCAACTACCAGTTCGTCGAGATCTCCGGGTTCAAGTACGAGGATCAGGACGGCGACGGCACGAAGGACGGGGTCGACCTGGGCCTCGGGGGCTGGAAGATCGATCTCTACGAGGACGTTGACGGGGACGGCGTGATCGACGCGGGCGTGGATCTTGTGATCGCGACGGCGACCACGGCGGACGGTTCGGGCTCGGATCCGATCGGCTATTACGAGTTCACCGGTCTTGCGCCGGGCAGCTACATCCTGAAGGAGCAGGGCCAGACCGGGTGGGTTCAGACCTTCCCGACCAGCGATGACGAGCACGAGCTGACGCTGACCTCTGGGGCGAGCTCGACGGGCAACAACTTCCTGAACTTCGAGGAGATCGAGATCTCCGGGTTCAAGTACGAGGATCAGGACGGCGACGGCACGAAGGACGGGGTCGACCTGGGCCTCGGGGGCTGGAAGATCGATCTCTACGAGGACGTTGACGGGGACGGCGTGATCGACGCGGGCGTGGATCTTGTGATCGCGACGGCGACCACGGCGGACGGTTCGGGCTCGGATCCGATCGGCTATTACGAGTTCACCGGTCTTGCGCCGGGCAGCTACATCCTGAAGGAGCAGGGCCAGACCGGGTGGGTTCAGACCTTCCCGACCAGCGATGACGAGCACGAGCTGACGCTGACCTCTGGGGCGAGCTCGACGGGCAACAACTTCCTGAACTTCGAGGAGATCGAGATCTCCGGGTTCAAGTACGAGGATCAGGACGGCGACGGCACGAAGGACGGGGTCGACCTGGGCCTCGGGGGCTGGAAGATCGATCTCTACGAGGACGTTGACGGGGACGGCGTGATCGACGCGGGCGTGGATCTTGTGATCGCGACGGCGACCACGGCGGACGGTTCGGGCTCGGATCCGATCGGCTATTACGAGTTCACCGGTCTTGCGCCGGGCAGCTACATCCTGAAGGAGCAGGGCCAGACCGGGTGGGTTCAGACCTTCCCGACCAGCGATGACGAGCACGAGCTGACGCTGACCTCTGGGGCGAGCTCGACGGGCAACAACTTCCTGAACTTCGAGGAGATCGAGATCTCCGGGTTCAAGTACGAGGATCAGGACGGCGACGGCACGAAGGACGGGGTCGACCTGGGCCTCGGGGGCTGGAAGATCGATCTCTACGAGGACGTTGACGGGGACGGCGTGATCGACGCGGGCGTGGATCTTGTGATCGCGACGGCGACCACGGCGGACGGTTCGGGCTCGGATCCGATCGGCTATTACGAGTTCACCGGTCTTGCGCCGGGCAGCTACATCCTGAAGGAGCAGGGCCAGACCGGGTGGGTTCAGACCTTCCCGACCAGCGATGACGAGCACGAGCTGACGCTGACCTCTGGGGCGAGCTCGACGGGCAACAACTTCCTGAACTTCGAGGAGATCGAGATCTCCGGGTTCAAGTACGAGGATCAGGACGGCGACGGCGCGAAGGACGGGGTCGACCTGGGCCTCGGGGGCTGGAAGATCGATCTCTACGAGGATGTTGACGGGGACGGCGTGATCGACGCGGGCGTGGATCTTGTGATCGCGACGGCGACCACGGCGGACGGTTCGGGCTCGGATCCGATCGGCTATTACGAGTTCACCGGTCTTGCGCCGGGCAGCTACATCCTGAAGGAGCAGGGCCAGACCGGGTGGGTTCAGACCTTCCCGACCAGCGATGACGAGCACGAGCTGACGCTGACCTCTGGGGCGAGCTCGACGGGCAACAACTTCCTGAACTTCGAGGAGATCGAGATCTCCGGGTTCAAGTACGAGGATCAGGACGGCGACGGCACGAAGGACGGGGTCGACCTGGGCCTCGGGGGCTGGAAGATCGATCTCTACGAGGATGTTGACGGGGACGGCGTGATCGACGCGGGCGTGGATCTTGTGATCGCGACGGCGACCACGGCGGACGGTTCGGGCTCGGATCCGATCGGCTATTACGAGTTCACCGGTCTTGCGCCGGGCAGCTACATCCTGAAGGAGCAGGGCCAGACCGGGTGGGTTCAGACCTTCCCGACCAGCGATGACGAGCACGAGCTGACGCTGACCTCTGGGGCGAGCTCGACGGGCAACAACTTCCTGAACTTCGAGGAGATCGAGATCTCCGGGTTCAAGTACGAGGATCAGGACGGCGACGGCACGAAGGACGGGGTCGACCTGGGCCTCGGGGGCTGGAAGATCGATCTCTACGAGGATGTTGACGGGGACGGCGTGATCGACGCGGGCGTGGATCTTGTGATCGCGACGGCGACCACGGCGGACGGTTCGGGCTCGGATCCGATCGGCTATTACGAGTTCACCGGTCTTGCGCCGGGCAGCTATATCCTGAAGGAGCAGGGCCAGACCGGGTGGGTTCAGACCTTCCCGACCAGCGATGACGAGCACGAGCTGACGCTGACCTCTGGGGCGAGCTCGACGGGCAACAACTTCCTGAACTTCGAGCTGTTCGACATCTCCGGCTACAAGTGGGAGGACGAGGATACCGATGGCGTCTGGGATGCGGGCGAGTCGGGACTTTCCGGCTGGACCATCTTCATCGACGAAAACAACAACGGCGTGCTCGATGGGGGTGAGTCGTCGACGACAACCGACGTGAACGGCTACTACGAGTTCACCGGTCTCGACTGGAACTATGACGGCGCGACAGTGCGCGAGGTGCAGCAGACTGACTGGGTTAATTCGTTCGACGGATCGGCGGCGATCGTCGCGACTTCGGGTAACGACCAGGGTGGCGCCAACGGAGTCGCTGAGGACTTCAACTTCGGCAACTGGTTCGACTGTGACAGCTTCCCGGAAATCACCCCGTCCCATATCACCGTGTACTACTTGCCCAACGAGCCTGACACGAATGATCGGGACACGAACGACGACGGGTACATCACGATCAAGTTCGACGAATTGGACGAGACCATCGATTTCGACGACATCAAGGATGATATCCACGCGTTCCTTGATAACGAAGGGGTCATCGACGGCGACGAGGAGTTTTTCGGGGTCGCGTATAAGGGCGGTGCTGTTCCCACTCCCCCGGGCAAAGAAGAACTGTTCCACATGCCCGACTGCGACGACGACCCCGACAATGACGATATCGTCATCAACGACGAGGTGCCCAGCGACTTCGAAATCATCACGCGCGGCGACGTTGATCACGTGTTCGATTGGTCCGAATTTGAAGCGTTCATCGCGTGAGCGATCCCGTCGGCGCGACCTGACGAGCGGGGGCGAACACCGCCGAATGGCTGGGCAGTACAAAACCAAAAATAGCGGCGCCTTCGGGCGCCGCTTCGAGTCCACAGGGATCCACGGGTTGAATTGCGGACTGACGCCCCTCTCGCCGTCTTCCACTCAAGGTTGCGGGCGCTGTGACCAGAACGCAAGAAATATGAAATCTCTTGCTTACCTCCTGCTTACCCGAGGCTCTTCGTGATAAGGGGGCATCTGCTAAGTCATTGAAAAGATGGTGAGCCGTGCAGGATTCGAACCTGCGACCCGCTGATTAAAAGTCAGCTGCTCTACCAACTGAGCTAACGGCCCATCTCAACGATGGTTCGCCGCGGCGAGCCGCAAACGAACGGCGCGGAACCTATGCCCGCCGCGCGTGGGGGTCAAGCGGGCAAACGGCCCAATTCACTCCTAATCTCGCGCCTCTGGTTTTGAGCGGCGCCCAAGCGTATATAGCGCCCAATGTTGAAAGCTGGTCCTGATACGCCCCAAGGCGAAGATCGGCCGATCCCGTTCCTGAAAATGCACGGGCTCGGCAATGACTTCGTCGTCATTGACGCCCGTGGCGGCGCCGATCCCGTGGGGCCTGGGTTGGCGCGCGCCGTAGGTGACCGGCATTTCGGCGTCGGATTCGATCAGCTCGCGGTGATTCGGGATGCGACAGACGCCTCCGCACAGGTCGATTTCTGGAACTCGGACGGCAGCACCGCGGGCGCCTGCGGTAACGCCACGCGCTGTGTCGCGCAGTTGTTGTTCGACGAGGGCGCCGAGGATGTGACTCTGCGCACGGAGCGCGGCTTGCTGGCCTGTGAGGCGACAGAGAACGGGCTGGTGCGGGTCGATATGGGACCGCCTGCGCTCGATTGGCGCGACATCCCGCTCAGCAAGGAGCAGGACACGATCTCGCTGGACGCCATTGACGGAGCGCCGGGCGCTGCGGGCATGGGAAACCCTCATTGCGTGTTCTTTGTGCCTGACGCAGAGGCCGCCCCGGTGGAGACGCTGGGGCCGGAGATCGAACATCATCCCCTGTTCCCCGAACGCACGAATGTGGAGTTTGTCGAAGTCATCGACCGCAGAACTATCCGCTTGCGTGTTTGGGAGCGGGGCTCGGGCGTGACGCTCGCCTGCGGATCCGGCGCCTGCGCCGCGGTTGTAGCTGGCGTTCGGCGCGGATTGCTGGACGATGAGATCGAGGTGCGCCTCGACGGTGGCAGCTTGACCGTCGCCTGGGACGGAAAGGGCGGCGTGAAGATGACCGGCCCGACCGCGCGGGTGTTCTCCGGCGAGTTGGACCCGGCGTTTCTTGCGGAAGTCGGGGCGGCTCGATGAACGCGCCGACCAAGCCAAAGGCCGCGCCGGTGTTCGAGACGTTTGGGTGCCGCCTCAACGCCTATGAGACCGAGGCGATGAAGGCTCTGGCGGGTGAGGCTGGGCTGGACGGCGCGGTCGTCGTCAACACCTGCGCGGTGACGACGGAGGCGGTGCGTCAGGCGCGTCAATCGATCCGCAAGCTGCGGCGCGAAAACCCCGCGGCGCGCTTGATCGTGACTGGGTGTGCGGCGCAGACCGAACCGGAAACCTTCGCCAATATGGAGGAGGTTGATCTCGTCCTCGGAAATCTGGAAAAGATGCGCGGCGAGACCTGGGGCGTCATCGTAAATGAGACTCCCGGTCCCGATTTTGGGGTGACGGCGGCGGAGAAGGTGCGAGTCGATGACATCATGTCGGTGACCGAGACCGCCGGGCATCTTATCGATGGATTCGGCACGCGGGCGAGGGCCTATGTGCAGGTCCAGAACGGTTGCGATCATCGTTGCACCTTCTGTATCATTCCCTATGGGCGTGGGAATTCCCGCTCCGTCCCCGCCGGCGAGGTGGTGGCGCAGATCCGGCGGCTGGTCGATGCAGGCTTCGCCGAAGTGGTGCTGACCGGCGTCGATCTGACCAGCTGGGGCGCGGATTTGCCGGGCAGGCCGCCTTTGGGCGATCTGGTGCAGCGCATTCTGACGCTGGTTCCCGATCTGGCGAGGCTCCGCATCTCCTCAATTGACTCCATCGAGGTGGATGGCGCGTTGATGGATGCGATCGGCGATGCGGACCGACTGATGCCGCATCTGCATCTCAGCTTGCAGGCTGGCGACGACATGGTGCTGAAGCGCATGAAGCGGCGGCATCTGCGCGATGACGCGATCCGATTCTGTCGGGAGGCGCGGGCGCGGCGGCCGGAGATCGTGTTCGGCGCGGACATCATCGCCGGGTTCCCGACCGAGACCGAGGCGATGTTCGAGAATTCGTTGAAGCTGATCGAGGAATGCGGGCTGACATGGCTGCATGTCTTTCCCTATTCGGCTCGCAAAGGCACCCCTGCGGCGCGGATGCCGCAAGTGCTGAAGAAGGCGCGGAAAGAGCGCGCCAAGCGGTTACGTCAGGCGGGGAAGGCGCGTGTCGCCGCTTATCTTGCGGGCGAGGTCGGCGCGGAGCGGACCGTGCTGATGGAGACGCCGCACCTCGGCCGCACCGAGGGGTTCGCCGAGGTCGCCTTTGACACGGATCAGCCGGCGGGCGGGATCGTCAGGGCTCGGATCTCCGGGGTCGAGGGGGAGAAACTACTGGCGACCTGAGCCGCCGCCCGTCAACGTAACGCTATCCGCCGATCCCCTTCAGCCTCGCCTCGATGACGCCAAGGCGGGACTCGAGGATGTTCTTCTGCATGTCCTCCATCGCTTTCCTGATCGAAGCGTCGGTTTCCTTCTTCATTTTTTTCAACTGTTCGGCGCGGATTTTCTCACGATCCTTTCGCTCTTTCTCCAGCTTCGCCTCGGTGGCGGCGGCGGCGGCGGCGACAGCGTCTTCGATCTCTTTCTTGCGGCTTTCCTGCTTCGATTGAACGATCTTGATCGAGTCTTCGAGGAGCTTTTTATCGTCTTCCAGGCGTTTCAGGTTGGATTCGACGACTTGCATTTTCGCCGGGTCCAGCGGCTCCCCAGTGACAACCCTCTCGCCGATCTTTTCGCCTTTTTGGGTCCGGACCGCCTCAATCCGCGACACCTCTTTCACCATGTCGTCTTTCATCTTCGAAAACTCTTCGAACTTTTTCTCCTGCTCCTTGAACTTGTCCTGAAGCGCCGCCAGTTCGGCTTCCGCGACGCCGCCGCCCGCGCCGCCTTCCTTGGCGGTCGCCTTTGACGCCGCCATCAGCGCTTTCACGAGCTTTTTTCTGACTATTTAAAAGCGCAGATTTTTCATTTTCGAAAAACATCCTAGCCTTTTCTATCTCCGGCCGTATTAACTCAGATTGTAATTTTGCGGATCCAAGACCAACTTTCCCCTTGGCCCCTTTATCCATGGCGTCGCTCATGACTGCGCTGGGAGACTTGTTCAATTCCTCCAGTTTCTTAATGTCTTGTTCGATTGCGTTTATTTTCTTCTGAATTTCGACGCTCTCCGCTCCATCGTTTTTTGCGATCGCCTTATCTTTGAAATGACGCTCAATTTCGCTTTTGATGGCTTTCATCAGGACCGGATCGGGCTTCGGCGGCATTTGGTTGTCTCCCCCAGCTTTTGATTTTCGAGTTGCGGATGCGCAGCACACATTTGCAGGACTCTCTACGCCGATCAATTTACCTCTGCGCGAAATTCCGTTTGCCGCCTTGCCGCTGTCTTCCCTCCGCGCGCCGCAAAGGCTATGTGACGGCGGTCCCAATCCGGAGCGCGCGCCATGTCCTTTTTCGGCAAACTGAAAGACCGCCTGCTGAAATCCTCATCCAAGCTGGACGAGGGCGTCTCGGCCATCGCCGAGCGGCGCGTGCTGGATGACGAGGCGCTGGAGGAGCTGGAAGACCTTCTGATCCAGACCGATCTGGGCGTCGAGACCGCGATGAAGGTCTCCGCCGCGCTGGCCGAGGGGCGCTTCGGCAAAAAGGTCGCCGCCGATGAGCTGAAGCGCATGTTGGCCGAGGAAGTCGCCCGCGTTCTGGAGCCGGTCGCCAAACCCTTGCCGATTTACGCCAAGCGGCCGCAGGTGGTTCTGGTGGTCGGCGTCAACGGGTCCGGCAAGACCACGACCATTGGCAAGCTGGCCAGCCAGTTGCGGGGCGCAGGCAAGAAGGTGGTGATCGCCGCGGGCGACACGTTCCGAGCCGCGGCCGTGGAGCAGTTGCAGGTCTGGGGCGAGCGGGCGGGCGTGCCGGTTCTGACCGCGCCGGAGGGTTCGGACCCGGCCAGCCTCGCCTATGACGCGTTGGAACAGGCGCAGGCGGACGGCGCCGACATCCTGCTGATCGACACCGCCGGGCGTTTGCAGAACCGCGACGACCTGATGGCGGAGCTTGAGAAGATCGTGCGCGTTCTTCGCAAGCGTGACGAGACCGCGCCCCACAATACGCTGCTGGTTCTCGACGCCACTACGGGCCAGAACGCGGTCAATCAGGTGGAGGTCTTCACCAAGATCGCCAACGTGACCGGGCTGGTGATGACCAAGCTGGACGGCACCGCGCGGGGCGGCATTCTTGTGGCGCTGGCCAAGAAGGCCGGGCTTCCGGTGCATATGATCGGGGTGGGCGAGGGGATCGACGACTTGCAGCCCTTCGAACCTATGGAGTTCGCGCGGGCGTTGACCGGCGCCAAGGGATAGCGCGATGGGTGAGACCATCGTCGAGCTGGCCGGCACGCCAGCGGGAAGCACTTTGGCGCTGGCGCTGGTGCTGCTGTCGGCGCTGTCTCACGCCCTGTTTGGAGCGATCAACAAAGGCGGCTCCGACGCGTGGCTGAATCGCGCGGCGATCAATATCTGCTATGGCGCGATGGCGGCGCCTTTCGCCCTGTTCGTGCTGCCCTGGCCGACCGCCGATTTGTGGCCATGGATCGCGCTCACCTATTTCATCCACATTTTCTATGAGGCGTTCCAGTCCTCCGCCTTCAATCGAGGCGCCTTCACCGTGGTCTATCCGATCGCGCGCGGCACCGGTCCGCTGGCGGCGGCGGTGCTGGCGGGGTTCGTGTTCGGCGAGACGCTCGACCCAGGCCAGTGGGGCGGCGTGCTGCTGCTATCTTCGGCGATCTTTACGCTGGCCTTCCTGAACATGCGGGCGGCAAAGATCGATCTGGCGGGTGCGGCGGCGCTGAAGGGCGCGATCGGCATGGCGCTGCTGACGGGGATCATGGTGGCGATCTACACCACAGTCGACGCCTATGGAATCCGGCAGGCGGCGAACCCGTTCACCTTCCTCGCCTGGTTCTTCACGACGGGAGGCCTCGGATTTCCCGTGCTGGCGTATTTCCGGTGGCGGCGGAACCCGGTTCCGCTCGACCTGAATGATCTCGGCATGCGCGGCGTATCGGGCGCGCTGATCGCGTTCCTGAGCTTCGGTTCGATCCTGCTGGCCACGAGGCTGGATCAGGTCAGCGAGGCGGCGGCGCTGCGCGAGACCTCGATCATCTTCGCCACCGCGATCGGCGTGCTGATCTTCCGGGAGAAAGTCTCCCTGCTTCGCCTGGGCGCGATCCTGTTCATCGCGCTGGGCGCCATTCTGGTCGAGTTCGGGTGACAGCGCCCGAAGAATGGGATAGGCCGCGCCCATGAAGAAAGAAATCAGCCCCGGCTTGAAATTCGCGCTGGAGATCGGCCCGCTCGCCGTCTTCTTCCTCGCCTTCACCTATGGTGAGCGGTTGCTTGGCGTGCCGGGCGTTGGCGATGCTATGACGGCGCTGGTGGGCGAGAAAGCCGCCAACGGGCAGACCGGGCCGATCTTTCTGGCGACAGCGGTCTTCATGGTGGCGATCATCGCGTCGCTCAGCATCTCATGGTCGCTGACCCGGCACCTGCCGCGCATGGCGGTGGTCACGGGCATCGTGGTCGCCGTGTTCGGCGGCCTGACGCTGGCGCTGCAGGATGAAACCTTCATCAAGATGAAGCCGACCATCGTGAACGGGATTTTCGCGTTGATCCTCGGATTTGGACTGTTCGTGCAGGGGCGATCCTATCTCAAATACCTGATGGGCGAGATGCTGCCGATGGATGATGAGGGCTGGCGCAAGCTGACGCAGCGCTGGATATTGTTCTTCATCTTCATGGGCTGCCTGAACGAGGTGGTGTGGCGCACCCAGACGACCGAGTTCTGGGTCAGCTTCAAGACTTTCGGCAACCTGCCGCTGACGCTGGTGTTCGTGTTCGCTCAGACCCCGTTGATGAAGCGGCATATGATCGAGGGTGAGGGCGAAAGCGGCCCGGCGGAGTAGGGCCTCAGCCCCCCGCCTTCGCCTTTTCGATCGCGGGCAGGATCTTTGTCTCCAGATCGTCGTTCTGGATAGGGCCGATATGCTTGTAGACAATGCGTCCGTCGCCGGTCAGCACGAAAGTCTCGGGCACTCCATAGACGCCCCATTCGATGCCCTGACGGCCCTTGCCGTCGAAACCGATCAGGGTGAAGGGGTCGCCCAGCTCATCCAAAAATGAGAGCGCTTTCGCCCGACTGTCGCGATAATTCAACCCGTGCACGGTGACGCCCTGCTCGGCGAGCTTCTCGATCTCGGGGTGCTCCACGCGGCAGGGCACGCACCAGCTGGCCCAGATGTTGACCACCGTGACTTCGCCCTTGTTGAGATCGGCGGTGGAAAAGCCCGGCGCGCCCTCTCTCAAGGGCGGCAACTCGAAGGTCGGCGCGGGTTTGTCGATCAGGGCCGAGGGCAACAGGCGGGCGTCCTCTCGCCCCAGTCCGGCGACGAACAGCGCGCCGATGGCGGCGAAGCAGAGCACGGGGACCAGCATCCACAAGCGAAACCCGCCGCGGCGCTCGATCTGTTGAGATTCATCAGTCATGACGGGTCCGATACCGCTTTGCGGCGGGCGCGACCTTGACGCGCCTCAAGGTCTTTCAACTCGCGTTTGGCCCGAGCGCTAGCGCGGAGGCTGGCGATGGTCAGGCCGCCGACGATCAGCGCAAAGCATCCATAGGCGGCCCAGATGTTCGCCGCGTATTTGCCCATGTCCAGCGCCTCTATCATCGCGTCACCCCTCCGAATTCGCCAGCCGGATCGCGCGGGCGCGGCGGAGGCGGATTTCGGTTCTGACGCGCAGCAGCAAAAGCGCCACAAAGGTCAGCAGGAAGGCGATCAGCATCACCATGAGCGGGTAGAAAAATTCGTCGGTCAGTTTCTGGTTCCCGGACAGTGAGATGCTGGTTCCCTGATGCAGCGTCGCCCAGAACTGCACCGCATAGCGCGAGAGCATCGCGAACACCCCGCCAATAAGGCAGAGGACAGCGGAAAGGTCGGCCGCTTTCTCAGGGTCGTCGATCGCGGCCCACAGCGCCATGTAGCCGAGATAGAAGAAGAACAGGATCAAAAAGCTGGTCAGCCGCGCATCCCAGACCCACCAGGTTCCCCACATCGGCTCGCCCCACACCGCGCCGGTGAAGAGGCCCAACAGGGTGAAGCCCGCGCCGATGGGCGCGGCCGCCTTGGCGACGAGGAAGGAGACGTGGTGCCGGCGGATCAGCCCGATCAGGCTGGCCACGACCATCACCAGATAGCCATTGATCGCCTGGATCGCCGCGGGCACATGGATGAAAAGAATCTTCACCGTCTGGCCCTGCTGATAGTCGGCAGGCGTGAAGAGCAGCGACCAGATCAGGCCGAGCGCCATAGCGGCGATCGCGCCGCCCGCGACCCAGGGCAGGGCCGCGCCCGAGACCCGCATGAATTCGGCGGGATTGGCGTATCTCCAGATCGACATAAGGGTGATCTATCGCTGCGGCGCAGCGTGGACAAGGGCGACTGTGGCTGTGGACCTAAATCTGCGTGCGCAGAACGCCGGTCGACCGACGCTCGCCCTCATATCCGCAGAGGGCGACATCCCCATCCGCGCTGAGTTTCATCGCCAGCCGGGTCAGCGGGTTCAGCACCGGCGGCGCCAGCGCATCGGGCTCGGGCAGTTCGCCTGGCCCGTTGGCGACGGCGGCGCGCGCATCGCTTTCAACGCCTCGGGGCCGCCAAGGTCCGGGGTGGTCCAGATGGCGGAAATGGTTGGCCGCGCCGAAATGTTCGCTGTCCTCAGGCGCGTGGACGGCGGCGCTGTTCTCCAGCCGCTCGATCACGCAGGCCTCACCCGGCCTGGTTCCGGTCAGCGTGTAGATCACCGGCGTGCAGATCGGCTCACCCGCAAGGCGCGCGCGGGCGGCGGCGTAGTCGGGCGCGGTCTCGAATACGTGGCGCAGCAGGTGCGAAGGCGCCCAACCGTCCTCGCGCAGCAATCTGGTCTTGCTCGCGATCCAATCCGCTGGGCGGCCCCAGCGACCGCGACGTTCAGGCGCCTGATTGAGAGCCGCCGCAAACCGCCCCGGCGCGGTCGCCTGCAGGACGCCCGTGACGCCCGGCCAAGAGGCGGCGGCCCATTCTCCGGCGGCGCTGCAGAGATGGACAAGCTCCACCCGGTCGCCGATCCCCTCGAATGGCCAGTCGAGCACGCGCAGCAACGATGGTGCGTTTTCACCGGGCCGCACGGCGGAGGTGCACGCCCATTCGTAGCTGAGTGCGAATGTCGCCACCCCGGCGCGACCGATCGCTGCGCGGTTGGCGGATATCTCGGCATGGTAGGGATCGCCGGATCGCGCCAGCCAACGGTTGGATATTCGGTCTGCGAGAGGCAGGAAGGGCGGCGCAATACGTCCCAGCCCGGCCGGCAATCCGGCCAAAACCGCGTCCATCAGATCGCGAGCAGCGCCGGCGTGGTCTGCGCAATAGGCCTCCAACCCGCCGTCCCGGTAGTCGCGAAAAGGCGGCGACTTCATCGCGCGTTGACCCTCAGCGCCCAGCCCGCCGCGATCGGGCAGACGGCGAGCGTGAAAAGGGTGACGGCGCCCAGGAAAAGAAAGGCGGTGCGGGTC
Source organism: Paracoccaceae bacterium (assembly GCA_963669315.1). Taxonomy (GTDB): domain Bacteria; phylum Pseudomonadota; class Alphaproteobacteria; order Rhodobacterales; family Rhodobacteraceae; genus SZUA-547. The sequence continues at coordinate 2,354,738 of OY770021.1, forward strand.
GGCTCTCCGCTGGTCGCCGCCTCCACCGCGCGGGCGCCGAAGATCAGGGTGGGTACGTAAAGCGGCAGCACGAGGATCGACAGCAACAACCCGCCGCGCCGGACCCCCACGGTGAGCGCGGCCCCTACCGCGCCGATAAAGCTGAGCGCCGGCGTGCCGGCGAGCAGAGACAGAACCAGCGGCCAGATCGCGTTCTCCGGGATCGCCAGCATCAGACCCAGCACCGGGGCCGCCACCACGATCGGCAGTCCGGTCGTCAGCCAATGGGCGATGGCCTTGGCCGCCACCATGGCTTCGACCGCCATGCCAGAGGTCAGAAGCTGGTCCAGCGACCCATCCTCGAAATCGGCCTGAAACACCCGGTCGAGTGACAAGAGACAGGCGAGCAGCGCCGCGACCCACAGCACGCCGCCCGCGATCCGTGCGAGGACGGGCAATTCCGCTCCGACGCCAAACGGGATCAACAACACCGCCAGCGTGAAAAAGGCGAGCGCGGTCGCGCCGCCGCCGCCAAGGCGAATTGCCAACGTCAGGTCGCGTCTCAGAAGCGTTGAGAAGGCGCTCATAATCAGCTCCACGCCCCGGCCAGAAACGGGTCGTCCTCATCCTGCTCGGCGGCGCTCTCCGTCGTCGTCGCAACCGAGTCGCGGCCCGCCATCTCGAAAGTCTCCATGTCGGACAGGCCAAGGTCGATATGGGTGGCGATGAGGGCGGAACCGCCGCCGACGCAATGCGCGCGCACGATGTCCGCGATCGTCTCCGTCGCGGCGGCGTCGAGCGAGACGGTCGGTTCATCCAGCAGCCAGACAGGCCGGTCCGCGACCAGCAGGCGCGCAAGCCCCAGCCGCCGTTTCTGTCCCGCCGAGCAGTAAGCTGCGGGCGCATCGGCGACGGCCTCCAGACCCAGCCGCTCTATCGCGGCGCTGACCCGGCTCTCATCGCCCGAGCCCATCAGCCCGGCCCAGAAAGACAGGTTGGCGCGCACGCCCAGCGCCGGTTTGATCGCGTCCAGATGCCCCGCATAGGCGATATGCGGCCGCCCATCGGCGGCGTCGGTGGCCAGCGAGATCTCGCCCACGCCGGCGTCGCCCTCGATCACCGGCAGCAATCCGGCCAGTTGGCGCAAAAGCGTCGACTTGCCCGCGCCGTTTGGCCCGCGCAGCTGCGTCGCGCGTCCGGCCTCAACCGCCAGCGTCACGCCGCGATAGACGCGCCGACCGCCGCGCCGGCATCCCAGATTTTTCGCCCAGATCCGCATTTCCCCTCTCCATAGCGGTCTTCGCTGAAAGAGAGAAGCGCGGCGCGTCACTGAGTGCGCTTGCGACCCGCGCGGACCAAGGCCATAGCAATAATTATCGATTTATAGGCGGCTGGCTCGCCGGGAAGATGGAGAAGGTAATGACCACGCGACCGAGCGAGATGCTGCGTTCGGCTTCGGCCGAGGACTGGGAGGCCGCCACGCGGCACCCGTTCTGCGCCGAGCTGGCCGACGGAACCCTGCCGACCTCGAAGATGGCGTGGTATCTGGCGCAGGATTACAGCTTCATCGATGGGTTCGTGCGTCTCGCCGCCAGTGCGATCGCCCATGCGCCGACATTAGAGGATCGCATTCCGCTGGCGCAGTTTCTTGGGGTGATCACCGGGCCGGAGAACACCTATTTTCAACGTAGTTTTGACGCGCTGGACGTGCCCGCGCCCGACCGGGTCGACCCTGAACTGGCCCCGGCGACGCTGGGATTTCGGCAGTTGATGGACCGAGCCGCGACTTCCGGCGAATATGTGCAGATGGTCGCCGTCCTGACTGTGGCGGAATGGACCTATCTGACCTGGGCGACGCCTTTTGCGCCGCCGCCCGAGGATCTGCCATTCTATTTCGCCGAATGGATCGACTTGCACGCCGGCGAGGGGTTCGAAGGCGTCGTCGCCTATCTTCGCGATCAATTGGATAAAGCCTGGATCTCGGCGACTGAAGACGCTCAGGGCCGCGCATCGGCGGCCTTCGCCGAAACGGTCGCGCTTGAGCGGGCGTTCTTCGATGCAGCTTACCAAGAGAGGTGAGGTCCTCGCGCAACGTTCACTATTGTGTGCCGCGTCGCCGGATCAAATCGCTAAGGCGTGACTCGCGCTTGCGCCGGCACCGACGTATTGTTGGCCCGGAACAAACAGACGGGCCGTGGAGGCCATAATAGGCATCAATCGACATATTCGCCGGATCGCGCGCAGCGTCGCTGTGCTGGCGGTTGCTGCGGGGTTGGGCTTTTCGCCCGCCAATGCAGAGGACGACGGGCCGGTGGTGGTGGAGTTGTTCACCAGCCAGGGGTGCAGTTCCTGCCCCGCGGCGGACGCGTTTCTGGGTGAGTTGGCCCAGCGCGACGGGGTGATCGCGCTGGCGCTGCATGTCGACTACTGGGACTATCTGGGCTGGCGTGACAATTTCGCCCTGCCCGAAAACACATACCGGCAAAAAGCCTATCGGTCCGAGCGACGCCTGCGCTCCATCTATACGCCGCAGGCGATGGTCGACGGCGTGGTCGACGTGGTCGGCAGCCGCAAATCGGATTTGAGGGAGGCGATACAGGCGGCGCGCGCGATCCCGAATCCGGCGCGCGTCGGCTTCGATGACGTGAACGGGCGCATGATCGCCCGGATTGCGCCAGTAAAAGAGGACATGACGCTGAAGAAACCGGCCACAGTTTGGATGCTCACCTACGCGCCGCCGCAAACCGTCGATATTCAGCGGGGCGAGAACGCAGGACGAAAGCTGACCTACCATAACGTCGTCACATCCTGGGTGCGTATGGGCGAATGGCGCGGAGAGGCCACCAATTACGACGCGCCGATGCCGGAAGGCGCGGGCGGCGCCGTGGTTCTGGTGCAGGCCGGGAAGGCTGGGGCGATCCTGGGGGCGGCCGAGTATCGTCGCTAAGGCGGGTTAGCCGTCGATGGCCGCTTTGCGCTGATTGTGTTTCCAGCGCCGGTGCAGCCAGAACCACTGCCCCGGATCCTCCTCGACCCACGCTTCGATCCGACGGTTCATCTCCGCCATCATCTCAGTCGCGTCGCCGGGCGGGATCGGAGCTTCGAACTTGACGTCAAAGCTTAGGCCATCCTCCAGACGCCGGGCGCGGGTCGGGATCAAAGGCGCGCCGGTGCGCACTGACAGCTCCGCCAGCGCCGTGGCGGTTTCAGCCGGTTCCCCCATGAACGGGATCAGTGGCGCGCCGCTGTTGCGCTGATCGATCAGCACCGTGATCGCCCCGCCCTTCATCACATGTCGGACCAGTTGCGACATGCCCTTGCGGCCCTTGTGCAGCACCGGCTCGCCGCACATGCGGATCAGCTCGAAACTGATCTCGTCGAACATGTCATTGTTGAAGGCGCGGTAAAGAATGCCGGTCTCCATCCCCAGATCGCGGGCGGCGAGGCGGCAAATCTCCCAATTGCCGTAATGGGCGGTCAGGAATAACGCGCCCTTTCCGCCTGCTATGGCGTCTCGCACGATCTCCGCGCCTTCGCTGACGAGGCGCCGGTCAGCGCGCGGAACGACATCCTTCATGCGCTGATATTCGATCATCAGGCGACCAAAATTGTCGCCCACTTGGCGGATCACCGCGTCTCGCTTTTCGGGCGACATGTCCGGACGCACAAGGTCGATATTGTCGGTGATGCGCTTGGACGCGGAGAGGTTAGGCAGGCGCCGTCCCAGCCAACCGCCGAAGTGGATCAGGCTGTCGGTGCCAACCGGCGCGAGGAGCTTGGGCAACAGGACGATCACCGTCTTCTCAAGCGCAGCCATCGCCTGCTCTGAGAAGGGCCTCCGGTCATCTTCAGTCGTCGCCATCCGGCCTCTCCCGGTTTTCAAGCATTGCCTCGGTTTCTCGCTTGCGCACGACGCGGTGAAAGCGGGCGGATTGTAGAACCGCCGACAGGGCGCAGCCGACGACCGTCGCCGCCAGCAGCCCTTCGGCACCGTAGCCGAGTTCGACGCCCAGAAGATAGGCGAGCGGCGTCATGACGACGATAAAGGCGACGAAAAAGAGCGCGGTGGCGGTCCAGGCGTCGCCCAGCGCGCGCACGGACTGTCCGGCGACGACTTGCGCGCCATCGACAACGACGACCAGCCCCACCAGAGCGATCAGAGGGGCCGTCGCAGAGATCAGATCGATGTCGGTGGTGTAGACCCAGGCGACGGACGCCGGAAACAAGGCGAGGATCGCTGCGAACACCGCCATGACGGCCATCACTGCGCCGACGCCGGTCCAGCCGGCGAAGCGGGATTCGGCCAGATCTCCCCGGCCCCAGGCGGCGCCGACCAGAACGCCGGTTCCCACGGCGACGCCCAGCGCCGCCATGAACACCGTCGCGTTGACGTTGTGGGCGATAGAGTAGGCGGCCAACGCTTGCGGCCCCAGAAAGCCCGCGAATTGAGAGACGGCGCCAAAGGCTACGCTTTCGCACATCGTCGCCGCGCCAGCCGCGACTCCGAGTTTGCGCATTTCCGCCCCCGCCGCCCATCCTCCGGGCCCCCAGACCCCGCGCCAACGCGCGCAAATGCCGAAGACGTCGGCGTCGGGCCGGGTGACGATGTAGATGAACAGTGCGGCGAACATGAAGACGCGGACCACCGAAGTGGAGACGCCAGAGCCGACAGCGCCAAGCTCGGGGAATCCCCAATGGCCCCAGATCAGCAAGTAGTTGAGGCCCGCGTTCAGGATATTTGCGGCAGCCATGGCCGCCAGCGCGGGCAGTGGGCGCTGCGTCCCCTCCAGATAGAAGCTGCAAGCGACAAACAAAAGCTGCATCGGCACGCCCAGAGCGATGGCGCGTGACACTTCTCCGGCACCTTTGGCCAGGTCAGGGTCTTGACCGAAGAGCAGCAGCCAGGTCTCCCCCATCCAGCAGAGGACGAAACCCGCCACGCCATATGCCAGGCACCAGGGCAGGGCGCGCCGCCAGGCGCGGCCCGTCTCCTCCAGCCTGCCAGCGCCGAAATCGCGCGCGACGATGGCGACGAGCCCGATCTGCAGCCCGATGCCGGTGACGAGAATCGGCATGAACAGCGCCGCGCTGAGGGACGCATAGGCGAGTTCCTGCGTCGAATACCGGCCGACCATGGCGATATCGACAATCGCCATGGTCAAAAGGCCCGCGCGCGCCAGCATGACCGGGCCGGACAATTTCGCCAGCGCGGCGAGTTGCCTTCCCAGCCGGTGACGGAAACGCGCGTCGAGGTTGGCGATTTTCACGAGGCCGTTTCGTCGGCTTGGGCGGACTTCTCCACCAGTTCGCGCCGCCAGACGTAAAGGCCTGAGCTGACGACCACCAAGGCGCCCGCGACGGTCCATGCGTCCGGCGTCTCACCGAAAAACACGAACCCCAGGATAGTCGCCATGACGAGGCCGAAATAGATGGTTGGCGCCACGGCCGCGGCTGAGGCGCGGCGAAAGGCGGCGATCAGCAGGAATTGACCCGCTCCACCGATGGCGCCCATGGAGGTCATCAGGACCGCATCCTCGAGACTGGGCGTCGTCCATACGAACGGCGCCAACAGGCTGGCGCCGGCTCCGCCGATCACCGAAGTGTAAAGAAACGAGGTCCAGGGGCTCTCCCCGTGGCCGAGAAATCGGGTGACGATTGCGTGGCAGGCAAAGCAGAACGCCGCCAACAGCGGCATCAACGCCATCGGCTGGAATACGGCGAAACCCGGCCTGATGATGATCAAGGCGCCCACAAAACCCACCATCACCCCCATCCAGCGGCCTGGCCCGACATGCTCCTTGAGGGCGAAAGCCGCAAGCCCCGTGACGATCAGCGGCGCTACCTCGAATATCGCCGTGGCTTCGGCCAGCGGGATATGCGCAAAGGCGGTGAAAAAGGTCAGCGTGGCGCCCAGCAGAAAGAGAGAGCGCAGGAACTGCAATCCTGGACGGCGCGTTCTGGCGACGGTTCTCAGACGCGGCGACAGGATCAGGACGACCAGAACCGCCTGGCTGAAATAGCGCGCCCAGGCGACCATGAACGGGTCATAGCGCTGCGTCAGCCCTTTGCCGATCGCGTCCATCGACGCGAACAGGGCGACCGCCAAGAGGGCGGCCACAACGCCGAACGCGTCATCAGAAAGCGTGGGCGCGCGGAGGCGCGAGACGGGCATGGAGCGACCTTTCAGGAACGGGCGCCCGCCGATATTGGCGGCGCGGGTTCCTTCTAGCGGCGCGCGGGCAGTCTGTCATGCGCCGGGTTCAGTCCCGGCGCAACGGTTTCAGATGGTGGGAGACCGGGTCAGTTCTTCAGCGGTCCGATTACCATGATCATCTGGCGGCCTTCCATCTTGGGCATGGATTCGACCTTACCGATCTCTTTCGTGTCATTGGAGACGCGCTGCAACAGGTCCCGGCCCAGTTCTTGATGCGCCATCTCGCGGCCGCGAAAGCGCAGGGTGACCTTCACCTTGTCGCCCTCTTCAAGGAACTTGAACACGTTCCGCATCTTCACGTCATAGTCGTGCGTGTCGATGTTGGGCCGGAACTTGACCTCTTTGACCTCGATGATCTTCTGCTTCTTGCGCGCCTCGGCGGCGCGCTTTTGCTGTTCGTATTTGAACTTGCCGAGATCCATGATCTTGCAGACCGGCGGGTTGGCGCCCGGCGAGATCTCCACAAGGTCGAGACCTACATCTTCGGCCATCCTGATAGCGTCTCGCGGGTCGACGACGCCTCTGTTCTCACCTTCGTGGTCGATCAGCCGGATTTCCGGGACGCGGATGGCGCGGTTGGCGCGGGGACCCGTATTCTCAGGGGTCGGCGGCGCGCGGTGGGGTCTGCGAGCTATGGTCTCTCTCCGTTATTACGCCCGGCGCGGAACGGTTCCTCCGCCGATCGGCTGTCAATGCATCGCCGCGGCCGGCCGATTCCGGCTCGCCGCAGCGCATCTCATAAGGATACAAGGCGCGGCGTCAACCGCAAGCGGTGAGGAGCGGCGCGAATCCGGGCTATGTTTATTGGGAATCAATCTGATTGGGCGGGTAATTCGCCAAAAGGGGACGCAATGAAAAGATTGCTTATCACCGGCGCTGCGGGAGGGTTGGGGACAACCTTTCGCCGTTTGATGAAAGGCCAGGCGGAGGTGCTGCGCCTGGCGGACATCGGGCCGATCGAAAATCTCGAGCCCCATGAAGAGGGCGTCCAATGCGACCTCTCCTACGCGCAGGCGGTCAATGACATGGTGGCGGGGTGCGATGCGATCCTGCATTTCGGAGGGGTCTCAACCGAGCAGCCTTGGGAGCCGATCCTGCAGGCCAATATCGTCGGCGTGTTTAATCTTTACGAAGCTGCGCGCGCGCATGGACAGCCGCGGATCCTGTTCGCATCTTCGAACCACGCCATCGGTTTTCATCCGACCACCGAACGTCTGGACGCCGACAGCCCGCTTCGTCCCGACAGCCTTTATGGCGTGTCCAAATGCTTTGGCGAGGCGCTGGCGCGGATGTATTTCGACAAATACGGGCAGGAGACGCTGATCGTGCGCATCGGGTCATGCTTTCCCGAACCCAAGGACTACCGGATGCTGTCGACCTGGTTGGGCGCGGAGGATTTCGCGGCGCTGGCCAGGCGCATGTTTGAGGTTCCAGTGCTCGGTTGCCCGATCATCTATGGGCAGTCGGCGAACGCGGCGCTCTGGTGGGACAACGGGAAGACGGAGTTTCTCGGCTGGCGGCCAGAGCAGTCGAGCGAGCAATGGCGGGCCATGATCCTCGAGCGCGACGGCGCGCCCGATCCGGATGACCCTGCGCTCAAATATCAGGGCGGGGGGTTCTGCCAAATGGATGTGACGCGGGAGGGCGAGTGATGAGGCGCGGATTACTTCTGATCATGCTTGGCCCCGCTTTGATGCTCGCAAGCCTCGCGGCGCGGGCCGACCTGCCGCAATACCAAAGCGTCGAAGAAATCCTGGAAGCGGGGCGGGCAAACTGCGCGTTACTCGAGAATGGCGAGTTGTCACTGCTGGACGGGGCGATCACCGATATCGACCTGGATGGCGACGGGACGCCTGACAAGGTGGTGGAGGAGGCGAAGTTCTCCTGCTCCTCCGCGGCTTCGCTTTACTGCGGGACCGGGGGCTGCATGATCCATTTCGTGGTGGGGGATCAGGTCCATTCCCGTCTGGGGAAGGGCTGGAAGGCGGTCGAGTGGGCAGGCGATACGATCATCCTGCTGGCGCTGCACGGGTCGGAATGCGGCGGCACAAATCTGCGCCGCTGCTATGAGGCGATCACGTGGAGCGAAGGCGGGTTCAAGAGCGTCGGGACGCCGGTTGAGGGAATTCCTCGCTAGCCCTCACCGCAAATCCGGCGGGGTCGCCTCTTCGACCAGCGCCGCGATGGCCTCGTCCAGCAGGACCACCTTCTGGTGCTTATCGCCCAGACGCCGCACGGCCACGGTCCTCTCCTCCACCTCGCGCTTGCCGACCGCCAGGATGGCCGGGACATGGGCGTGGGAGTGCTCGCGGACCTTGTAGTTGATCTTCTCGTTGCGGGTGTCGGCTTCGGCCCTGAGGCCCGTCGCGCGAAGCTTCGCCGTGACCTCATTCGCGTAGTCGTCGGCGTCTGAGACGATGGTCGCCACTACGGCCTGGGTCGGCGCTAGCCACAGCGGGAAACGCCCGGCGCAGTTCTCGATCAGGATGCCGAGGAATCGCTCGAACGAGCCCAGAATGGCCCGGTGCAGCATGACCGGCCGTTGCTTCGAGCCGTCAGGCGCGACGTACTCGGCCTCCAGCCGGTCGGGCAGGTTGAAGTCCGCCTGCAGCGTTCCGCATTGCCATTCGCGGCCGATGGCGTCGGTCAGCTTGAAGTCCAGCTTCGGGCCATAGAAGGCGCCCTCGCCGGGGTCGATTTCGAAATCATTGGTGACCTTGCGCACGGCCGCCTCCAGCGCCGCCTCGGCCTTGTCCCAGATCTCGTCCGAGCCGACCCGCACTTCCGGCCGTGTGGAGAACTTGATGTCGAAGCTCTCAAAGCCAAGGTCGCGATAGACGTCTGAAAGGAGGTCGATGAAGCGCGCCGTCTCGCTCTCGATCTGGTCTTCTGTGCAGAAGATATGCGCGTCGTCCTGCACGAAGCCGCGCACGCGCATCAGCCCGTGCATGGAGCCCGACGGCTCATAGCGGTGGCAGGAGCCGAACTCGGCCAGCCGCAGCGGCAGGTCGCGATAGGATTTCAGACCGTGATTGTAGACCTGCACATGGCAGGGGCAGTTCATCGGCTTCAGGGCGTTGGTGCGCTTTTCCTGCGCGTGCTCCTCCTCCACCTCGGCGATGAACATGTTCTCGCGGTATTTGTCCCAGTGGCCGGATTTCTCCCACAGTTTGCGGTCGACGACCTGCGGGGTCTTGATCTCCCTGTAGCCGGCCTTCAGCTGCTGGCGGCGCATATAGTCCTCAAGCACCCGATAGACCGCCCAGCCCTGCGGATGCCAGAACACCATGCCCGGCGCTTCCTCCTGCAGGTGGAACAGCTCCATCTCGCGGCCCAGCTTGCGGTGGTCGCGCTTGGCGGCCTCCTCCAGCATATGCAGATAGGCGTTGAGGTCTTTCTTCGACCGGAACGCCGTGCCGTAGATGCGCTGGAGCATCTGGTTGTCGCTGTCGCCCCGCCAATAGGCTCCCGCGACGCTCATCAGCTTGAAGGCGTCGGGCGGTACTTGACCTGTGTGGGCCAGATGCGGGCCGCGGCAAAGGTCCTGCCAGTGGCCATGCCAATACATGCGTAGCGGCTCATCGCCGGGGATCGCTTCGACCAGCTCCACCTTGTAGGGCTCGTTGTTGGCCTCGTAATGCTTGATCGCCCGGTCGCGGTCCCAGACCTCGGTGGTCACCGGGTCGCGCTTGGCGATGATTTCCCGCATCTTCTTTTCGATGGCCGCCAGATCCGCATCGCTGAACGGCTCTTCCCGGTCGAAATCGTAATAGAAGCCGTTCTCGATCACCGGGCCGATGGTGACCTTGGTGTCGGGCCAGATCTTCTGTACCGCACGGGCCATGATATGGGCGCAGTCATGGCGGATCAGCTCCAGCGCCTCCGACTCATTCTTGCTGGTGACGATGGCGAGCTCGGCGTCCGCCTTGATCGGGATCGAGAGGTCCGAAAGCTTGCCGTCGATCCGGCAGGCGAAGGCGGCCTTGCCCAGCGATTTGGAGATGTCGGCGGCTACATCCGCCCCGGTCACGCCCGCCGCGTAAGTTCGCGTCGCGCCGTCGGGCAGGGTGATCTTCACCTCGCGCGCATCGACTGCAGCGTCGCTCATCTTACTCTCCTCGGATGCTTCTTCACGCGCGTCGCGCGGGTTTCTTCAGATCGCGCGCACATTCCTTAGGGGGCGGGTCCAAGTCAAGCGTGCGCGGAAATTCCTCGACGGAATACGCATTTGAGCGAGTATAAAGGTCGGAACCCAGTTTGGAGCATGCCTATGCGGTTCTTGCTGCGCGGCCTGATCGGTCTGGCGCTGACGCTTTTGACCGTCGCCTTTATCGGCGCCGGCGCGTGGAAGCTGTACGAGGCGCGTCAGGCTACGGATGAAGGGCGCGACAGGGGGCCGCGCGAACGCGCTTTCGCGGTGCCGGTCGAGGTTCTGACGCCCGTCTCCATGACGCCCGAAACCCGCGCCTATGGAGAGATCGAGGCCTGGCGCAAGCTGGAGCTGCGCGCGGCCGCAGGCGGCGAGATCGTCGATGTCGCGCCCAATTTCCGCGACGGGGCGGCGGTGAAAGAGGGCGATCTTTTATTCCTTGTCGACCCGGCCGAGGCCAAGGCTGAATTCGCGGACTCGGAGGCCGCCGTCGCCGAGGCGGAGGCGGAGAAAGCCGAATCCGTCGAGGCGCTGGAAGTCGCGAAGCTGGAGCGCGCCTCGGCCGAGCGTCAGCGTGATCTGCGCGCGCAGGCTTTGGCGCGCCAGCAGGACCTTAAAGAGCGCGGCTTCGGCACTGACGCCGCGATTGAACAGGCTGAGCTTGAGTTTTCCTCCGCCGAACAGTCGCTTTCATCGCGCCGAGCGGCGCTGGTCGCCGCTTCCAAACGGGTTGAACGGGCGGCGCTGTCCATCCGGCGGGCGGAAATCGCACGGGATGAGGCGGCGCGCGATCTCGCCGACACCCGCCAGACAGCCCCGTTCTCAGGGTTGCTGAGCGATGTGGAAATCTTTCTCGGAGAGCGGGTCACCGGCACTGAAGCTCTGGGCGTTTTGATCGACCCGGCGGCTTTGGAGGTGAAATTCCAGGTCTCGAATTCTGAATTCTCGCGTTTGATTGACCGGAACGGCAGTCTGACAGCGGCGCCGGTGACCGTAACGCTAAAACTGGGAGAGCGGGAAGTGGCGACCGTTGGCCGAGTCGCCCGCGTGTCGGCCGTCTCGGATCGCGACAGCGGCGGCCGGTTCCTCTATGCGCGGCTCGAGACCGGAGCTGACACGCTGCTCAGGCCCGGCGATTTCGTCACCGTTTCGATCACCGAGCCGGAGTTGACAGAGGTGGCTGTAGTGCCCGCCGGTGCAGTGTCGCGCGACGGCCGTATCCTTGTGCTGGACGACCAGAACCGCATTCAAGAGATTCAGACGAGCATCGTGCGGCGGGTCGGCGACAAGGTGGCGCTCAGAGGCGTGCCATTTGGCGCCAAATACGTCACGGAGCGCGCGCCTCAGCTTGGACCGGGCGTGCAGGTCCGGCCGATCCAGGCCAACGGCGCGAGCGCGGAGAAGCGCGGCGACGGATCTGATGTCGCAGAACGACCGCGCGGTCAGGGCCGATCGCCCGCCCAGCGCAAGCGTGACGCGCCAGGATGACCGACGGCGGCGATCCCAGCGGATTTTCCGCGCGACAGGCGGCCCGGGCCGGGCTGGACGGTTTGATCGGGTATTTCGTCACCCATCGCACTGCCGCCAATCTTTTGCTCGCGCTGATGCTGATCGCGGGCTTCTATTCGAGCCTGCATATCCGGTCGCAATTCTTCCCCGACATCATCGTCGAGCGGGTCACGGTCGGCGTCACATGGCGCGGCGCAGGGCCCGAGGACATCGATGACGGCATCGTGCAGGTGCTTGAACCCCCGCTTCTGGAAGTCGAGGGCGTCGACTCGGTTGAGACCGTCGCGCGGGACGGGTCGGCCCAGATCACACTGGCGTTCGAGGACGGCTGGGATATGGGCCGGGCCGCCGATGAAGTGAAAGCGGCGGCGGACGGCGTCGCCTCTTCCTTGCCGGAAAACGCTGAGGAGCCGAGCATACGGCGCGGCGCATACCGCGATCTCGTCACCGATGTGGTGATCTGGGGGCCGGTCACGCTGGATCAGCTCGCCCGCTACGCCGATGAGCTGAAGACGCGCCTGTTCGAGGCCGGCGCGACACGGGTCAGCGTGCAGGGTTATCCGGATCCGGAGATCCGCATATCGATCTCGGAGCGCGACCTGGTCCGCTATGACCTGACTCTGGACCAGATCGCGGGCGCGGTGGCGGCGGAAAGCGCGGCCAATCCGGCGGGCGATCTGGGCGACGGGTCCGCCCGCGTGCGGGCTGGAACTGACCGGCGCTCGGTCGAGTCGCTGGCGAGCGCGACCGTGCGGGCGCTGCCGGACGGGTCTCGTGTGACGCTCGGCGATCTCGCATCGGTCGAGGCGCTGGGCGCGGAGCGGGGCAAGGCGTTCCTGAAGGGCGACGACCCGGCGGTGCTGGTGCGCGTTGACCGCAGCGCCAAGGATGATGCGATCCGGATTCAGCGCCTGGTCGAGGAGGTGGTCGACGACTTCGGCAAGACACTGCCGCTGGGCGTCGACGCGCAACTGACCCGCACTCGCGCCGACAACATCAGCCAGCGGCTCGATATCCTGTTTGAGAATGGCCTGCTGGGCCTGTCGCTGGTGCTGGTCTTTCTGTTTTTGTTTCTGTCCGCCCGGACCGCCTTCTGGGTGGCTGCGGGCATTCCCGTGGCGATGGCTGCGACGATCGCCCTGATGTACGTCAGCGGGCTGACGATCAACATGGTCTCGCTGTTCGCGCTGATCATCACGCTTGGCATCGTGGTGGATGACGCAATCGTTGTGGGCGAACACGCAGATCATCTGTCGCGAGGCGGTCTGCCCGCCGATCTGGCGGCGGCGCAGGCGGCGCGGCGCATGTCCGCCCCGGTGTTCAGCGCGTCGATCACCACGATCGTGGCGTTCGCCGGGCTGACATTCATCGGCGGTCGGTTCGGCTCGCTGATCATTGAAATCCCGCTCACGGTATGCGCGGTGCTGATCGCCAGCCTCGTGGAGTGTTTCCTGATCCTGCCGGCGCATATGAACCATGCGCTTGAGGCGAAGAAGACCAAGAGGTGGTGGGACTGGCCCAGCCGAAAGGTGAATCAGGGATTCCGATGGTATCGGGAGCATGTCTTCCGCCCAGCGATGTTCTGGGTGCTGAAGCTGCGCTATCCGATTGTTGGCGCGGCGATCGGGCTTCTGCTGTTCACGGTCGCTCAGGTGGTGGACCGAACCGTGCAGTGGCGCTTTTTCAACGCGCCGGAACGCAGCACCATCTCAGCTAATATCGCCATGGCGACCGGCGCATCCCGGTCCGATACCGCGGACATGCTGGCGAAGATGCAGGCCGCGCTGGAGGAGACGGACGCGGCGTATGAGGCGGAATACGGCGCGCGGCCGGTCGTGTTCTCTCTGGCCACGATCGGAGGCGGGGCGACGGGACGGGGATTGCGCTCCGCCGAGGACAAGGACCGCGATCTGCTCGGCGGTTTCCAGATTGAGCTGATCGACCCGGATCTCAGGGTCTACACCGCGAATGAATTCATCGGCGACTGGCGGGAGGCGATCGGCCGTCATCCCAAGCTGGAGACGCTTTCGTTGCGCGGTTTCCGGTCCGGTCCCGGCGGCGAGGCGATCGACGTGCAGCTTTCGGGCGCGGACGGCGATGTGTTGAAGGCGGCCTCGGCGGCCCTGATCGCAGCGCTTTCCGAATATCCCGCAGTATCCGGGCTGGAAGATTCCCTGACTTACGACAAGGAGGAGTGGCGCCTCGAACTAACGCCGAAGGGCGAGGCGCTGGGCTTCACCACGGATGAGGTGGCGCGCGCGCTCAGGAACGGACTGGAAGGAATCGAAGCGGCGGAGTATCCGCTGGAAGGGCGCACGGCGACGGTCATGGTGCGCTTGCCTGAAGACGAGGTTGGGGCGGACTGGATCGACAACGCCCGGATCCGCACGCCTGCGGGCGGATACGCGACCCTTTCCGAGATCGTGACGGTCGAAAGCAGCCTCGGCTTCGCCTCAGTCCGGCGAGAGGACGGAAGGCGCTTTGCGGATGTAACCGGGGCGTTGTCAGAGGACGATCCGCATGCCGCGACGGAGGTCGATCTGGCCTTGCGGAGCGAGATATTGCCCGCCATCGCCGAGCGGTTCGGGGTCGAGTACAAGCTTTCGGGACTGGCGGAGCAGGAAAGCGAGTTCCTTTCCGACGCCCGGATCGGTTTCGCGTTGTGCCTCGCCGGCATCTATCTGGTGCTGACCTGGGTGTTCGCATCGTGGAGGCGGCCGCTGGTCGTGATGCTGGTTATTCCATTTGGCCTGATTGGGGCGATCTGGGGCCACTATCTGCACAGCGTGCCACTGTCGATGTTCTCGGTTGTCGGTCTGATCGGCATGGCGGGCATCATCATCAACGACTCCATCGTGCTGGTGACGACCATCGACGCGTACGCCAAGGACCGCGGAATGATCCCTGCGATCATCGACGGCGCCTGCGATCGTCTGCGCGCGGTGTTGCTGACCACTCTGACCACCGTCGCAGGACTGGCTCCACTGCTGTTCGAGCAATCCCGGCAGGCGCTGTTCCTGAAACCCACGGTCATAACATTGTCCTACGGGCTGGCTGCGGGGCTGATCCTGGTGCTCGTCATCACGCCTTCTGTGCTGGCGATGCAGCGCGACGTGGCGATGGCGCTGGCGTCGATGAAACGCCTGCTGCGGATGGCGGTCGGGCGAAAACAGCGGCTCAGCGCGTAGGCGCGAGCATCCTGAGGGCGATCGGCGCTTGAACCCGCGCCCGTCTCGCGTAGCAAGTCGGGGCCGAGAAGAACGGGATCAACCCGGACAGGCGGATGGTGCAGCGTGGCTGGCGTCTCGCACGCTCATCTGACGCATGGCGCCATATCTCTCACACCTGCCGCTCGCAATTCAGCGCCGGATCGACCGGTTCGTTTTTACACATGGTTTTGGCTCCAGCGTAGATGGAGAAGAACTTGGCGACGTAGTCCCGGGTCTCATTGTAGGGCGGAACGCCGCTATACTTGTCGACCGCCCCTTCGCCGGCGTTGTAGGAGGCGAGGGCCAGTACGAAGTCGCCATTGTGCAGCTTCAGAAGCTCTGCCAGATAGCGCGCGCCGCCAGAGATGTTTTCGAACGGGTCGTAGCCCCGCTTGACGCCGAACCGCTCAGCAGTGGCTGGCATCAGCTGCATCAGGCCCATTGCGCCCTTTGGGCTGGTCACAGTCGCCACACCTGCAGATTCGATCGTGATGACCGCGGCGAGAACCGCCCTGGATACGCCGGTTTCCTCGGACGCCGCGTCGATGGCCTCCTTGAAGCGTTTGTAGATCGTCTCGCCAGTCTTGATCTGGCCCCAAACCGGCAGCCCACGCGCGCGTCGGTCGTCTATATGGCGCACAAGGCCGGGGGCCACGCCGTCCCTGTCCGAGGCGGCGGTCGGCATCGCCTCGGTCCAGAACCAGTCGAAACCCGAACTCTTGGTCGACGGCCGCACGCGACTCGTCGTCGCGGGGCCATTCCGTAGGCTCGCCATAGAACCCGGCTTGCGGAACATCGTGGACATCCCGCTGCCGCTACCTGGCCGGACAAGTTTTATTGGGCTGGATGAAGAGAGTGTGCCAAGACCGTACTTACGGCTTTCCGCCTTGGCGGGGTGAATAGCAAATCCGCTCGCCAAGAGGGCGGCGGCCGCGAATATGGCTATGGCGCCGCGATCCCGCATTACTCACTCTCCCACTCAGTCGGCGGCCGATGCGTCGACCAGGACCCTATTCAAAGCAAATTCGACTGCTGTCCGTGAATCTAGCAGCAATGCCGCTCAGGATCTAGCGCGGCGATTGGATGACTGAACACGTGAGTCGGGGGTTGCTTCCAGGTGAAGGGCAAGTGTTGGGCGCGTCGCCGCAAATTGGGCCGATCCGAGGCGCGGCGATGGACGCTAGTGATCGGAATTTACTTAAAAAATGGAAAGAACCTAGGTTTCAGAAGGTTTTGTTTGATTTAGCTTACGTTTCGAGTTAGGGTCATCTCTGTCATGTGGAGAGCGTATGAGTTGTACGTAAGCGAGTAAGTATATATTCTCTGCGTGATGGGTCGGCGGATATGTGAGTGTGTGCGTCCGTTGGCTGTCAAGAGGGGCGTCGCCCCTTGGGTGTGGCAAAAATGACCTGTGTGAGGGTACTGTTATGAACTTCATCGTTAAAAAACTTCGCGGCCTCGTTCGCGACGAGTCTGGCGCTGTGACCGTTGACTGGGTTGCGCTGACCGCCGGCATTCTGCTTCTCGGCATCGCCGTCGTGTACGCGATCTTCTCGAATGGTGTTGCGCCGCTTTCGAGCGCGATCAACTCAAATCTGCAGGGCGCAGCGAGCGACCTGAATACTATTGGGTTGACGGCTCCGAGCCAAAGCGACTTCAACTAAGTTTATGCTCCGGCCGGCGCTCTTGCCGGCCGGACATTTCGCCTTTAACATAAGGCGAGAGGCAGGTGTCGGGTAGAGGGGGCCGCGAGGCCATCGCGTTATGCGTTTAATAGCCTTTTTAATTGTTATCGTTGGAATCGCACTTGCTGGCGGTTCTGTATTCTTCGCGTCCGAGAGATTTCGGGCGATCGAAGCAAATCTTGCTAAGACCCGGACGGATGCGGCGGCTGCGCCTCAGATTGAGACGGTGTCAGTCGTTGTCGCGACACGTCCGCTCAAGTTCGGCAATGTGTTGCAGCAGGAGTTCGTGACCATTGCGGATTGGCCGACGGAATCCGCTCCGCCGACCGGATTCAATGACCTTGAGATGCTTTTTGGCGATGGCACAGAGCCTCGCACAGTCTTGGTCGAGATGCAGCAGGGTGAACCAATCCTGCAGAACAAAATCACGGGATTTGGCGAGCGGCCGTCGATCTCGGCGAAATTGTCTGAGGGCATGCGCGCATTTTCGATCCCCATCAGTTCTGTTAGCGCGGTTTCCGGTTTCGTACTGCCTGGTGACCGCGTCGATATATTCTTAACCCGGACGACGCCTGAAGGTGATCTGGTCACGGACCTGATCTTGCAGAATGTTCTTGTTATCGGCGTCGATCAGCTCGCGGACGAGAACAGCAACAAGCCGAAAGTTGGCCGGACGGCGACTGTTGAGGTTGACCCCGAAACCGCACAGAAGCTGGCATTGGCCCAGCGCCTGGGGTCGTTGTCTCTAAGCCTCCGCAAGGTTGGCGCTCAGGACACGACCGAAGATATGCGGGTCTCGATCGGCGACGTGCTGAGTGATTTCGACGAGGATACGGGGCGGGAAACCAAGGCCACCGAAGTGCGTGTTCGGCGAGGAAATGAAGTCGAAACGCTCAATTTCGGCGAGTGAAATAGATTCATCCATGCTTTTCAGGCCCTTGGGTTGCTTAGGTGACCCAAGGGCTTAGTGTGTTTCCGCAATGCCAATAAAAAAAACCGTTTTTTGTTTTCAAGAATGATGTTACCTTAACGTTGAGTGGTGGTTCGCCTGCTTTGCGAGCCGAAAGGAAATAACGGGGCCGGTTTGATATCATGCGAATAAATCAGCTAATCCAAGCGGTGGCTGTGGTTGCCGCTGCGCTTGTGGCGGCCGCGCCGGGGTATGCGCAGCAGTCCACATCACAGCTTCTACGCGTCGCGGGCGGTGATCTAGGCGGAGTGGTCTCCGTTGTGGTCGGCCGCTCAATTGTTCTCGACAGCAGTCAGCCGTTTACGGAAGTCTCGGTCGCCAATCCAGGGGTTGCTGACGTGGCCGCGTTGTCGGATACGACGCTGTTCATTCTTGGGCGGCAAGCTGGCCGCACCTCGCTGACGGTCATCGGCGCGGAAAACCGGGTGCTGGCAAACGCGGAAATTCGTGTGACGCCAGATGTTTCCGAGTTCAAGGAAAGGCTGTTCGAAATTCTACCGGGTGAGGATATCGAGGTTCGTACGGCGGCGGATGGCATTGTGCTCAGCGGCCGGCTGACTGGCTCGCGCAAGGTGTCTCGCGCGATTGAGCTGGCAAATCGATACGCGCCGGGCAGGGTCACAAACCTGATGACGGTTGGCGGCACTCAGCAGGTCATGCTTAAAGTTCGCTTCGCGGACATGACGCGCGGTACGGCGAAGCAACTTGGGTTCAATTTCGCTGTTGCAGGCAGCAATGGCGATTTCGCGCTCGTCGGCGCCACGGGTAATGGCATTGGTCTTGATGGTAGTATCGGGGCTGGAGAAATACTTCAGAGCACATTCGGCGTTTTGGGCATCGCTGGAGTGGTCGGCGACTATCTGTTGGCGGCATCGATTGATGCCAACGAATCCAAGGGTCTGATCCGGACTTTGGCGGAACCCAATTTAGTCGCGCTTTCTGGCGATACAGCCAGTTTCCTAGCTGGCGGCGAAGTCCCGATCCCGGTCGCGCAGGATGGCGGCGAGATTTCGGTCGAGTTCAAGGAATTCGGTGTGGGTCTCGCGTTTACGCCGACAGTGATCGATGACGATCTCATTAATCTCGAGCTCAATGCTGAGGTTAGCAGTCCGGCGCAATCCGGAACGGCTCTTGAGACCGTCGCCGGCGCGGTCCCAAGCTTCACGACACGGCGCGCTGAGACGACAGTCGAATTGCGTGATGGGCAAAGCATGGCGATCGCCGGATTGCTGCAGGATTTCTTTGTCGACAATATCGACCAGGTTCCTTGGTTGGGCGATCTGCCTGTGATTGGCCCGCTGTTCCGGAATACGCAATATGACCGCGACCAACGCGAGTTGGTGATCATCATCACACCCCATCTAGTGACGCCGGTTGAGGGTGAGGCTCTGACAACCCCGCTTGATCGCGTCAGGATCCCAAGTGAGGCGGAGCTATTCCTGCTCGGGCGGACTGAGATGCCCGCTGAAATTGAAGAGGTCGCCTCGCAAAACTTCGATGGCCCCTATGGATACGTGGTGAAGTGATATGAAAACGAACCTACGAACCGTTCTTCTCGCCGCCATTGTTCCGGTGGCCGCCGCGGGCTGTACCAATCAGGTTGCCGGCGATCTCTCATACGGCGTTCCGATGGGCGAAGCTGTGGCTTCCAACGAGATTGTGCAGACCGCATATCTTGGTGGGGGGGACGCGCTGCTCATCAATCTGCAAGCGCAGTTTGAACGAGAGGCGCCGACCGTCATTAATTTCGATTTCGACAGGTCGAATCTTGATGGCGAGGCTGTCGCCAATTTGAACCAGCAGCTAGCCTGGTTGCAAAAGAATGAAGGCGTGCGTGTCCGACTTTACGGGCATACTGACCTTGTCGGCTCTGAAGGGTATAATGTTGGCCTCGGGTTGAGGCGCGCGCGCGCTGCGATGCGATATCTCGTATCAAAGGGCGTGTCTGCAGATCGGCTTGAAGCGGTGGAATCCCGTGGTGAGCGAGAGCCAGTAGTCAACACTGAGAACCGCGAGCGCGCCAACCGGCGGACCGAAACTGTGGTGGTCGGGTTCTCCCGCCTGTTCCTTGGCGACGGTCTGGACGGAAAGCGGGCCGATAACGTCTATAGAAGGTATGCTGGTGACACCGTCGAAGGACCAGAAGCTGCCGAAGTTGGCGGCAATTGATGTTGAAGTTGTTCGGCCTTGCCTATGGCGAGGCCGCTTCAAGTCGATTTGTTCGGTTAGGGTGATCGCAACGGCTTGATCGAGCAAAGGGCTGATCCTTCAGTCGACAGCTTTGGATTGACGGAGGAAGAGCACGGTTTACTCGAGTTGATTTTGCGGTACCAATGTACGTGTAGTGAGTGGAATAGATGGGTGCGCCAGCGTTGAAAGCGAACACGATCGAGACGATCGCCGTCTTCGACGATTTTTTACAATCGGCGGCTCTTTCGGATTCAATCGATGAAGTCTTCGGAAAGAGCTCTTGGGCGTCGGACAGTTACGATGGCGCCCGCAGCGCCATTTTCAAGGACGCCAATCCTGGATCAAAAGTCGTTCTACTCGCGATAGATCGCGAAGATGACGATGGGCTGAAACGGGCGGAAACATTCGTCACGGAGATCACATCCTGTGGCGCGGTTTGCGTGCTGATCGTCGCTGATCTGTCTACTGCGGCCGTGCATCGTCTGATGCGCGCTGGCGCGGCGGATTTCGCGCCATTCCCGTTGCCTGATGGCGCATTGTTGCAATCGACGAACCGTGCGCGGGTCTTAAAGCAAACCGAACAGACGGCGAGCGGCTCTGGTCAACGGGGCGTCATTATCCCCGTTTATCATACCGCCGGCGGCGCCGGGGCGACGACCTTTGCCGTGAATCTGGCGTGGGAACTCCACTCCCAAGTCCACGGTTCAGGGCGCTCGGTCGCCCTGATAGATCTCGATTTTCAGTACGGCGCTTGCGCCACGTTCCTGGATCTTCCACGGCGGCAGGCTGTATTTGAGCTTCTTTCGAACCCGTCGGTTGCGGATGTCAGCGGCATGCATGCCGCTATGACATCGTTCAGGGGTGAGATGTCGGTGCTGACCTCGCCGCCCGATCCGGTGCCGCTGGATTTAGTCGAAAGTGGCGAGGTCGATGAAATGCTGACGATCGCAGCCAACGTGCATGATTTCGTGGTGGTCGATCTTCCTGTCGCCTTGTTGAATTTCAGCGATCGTGTGCTCGACAACGCCCATATTTTTTTCAACGTCATGCAGCTGGACATGCGTAACGCGCAGAATGCAGCTCGGTATCTGCGGGCGGCCGAAGCGGAAGGCATGGCGATTGAGAAAATTGAACATGTTCTCAACCGTGCTCCTTCGCTGCTTGATCTCAGCGCAAAAAACCGCGCCAAGCAGTTTGAGCGCAGCCTTGGCATTGAGTTCACGCACCGGATTCCCGATGGCGCGGAAGCGGTGGAAGTCGCCTGCGATCAAGGCACCCCATTGGCCTTATCTGCGAAGCGAAATCCGGTTCGTTCGGCGATAAAAAAAGTCGCCGTAACTGTGATTGAGAGCGCGGCGACCCGTAGGGCCCACGCATCTGGAGGCGGGAGTTAATCAATGTTTCGTAAGTACAAGAAGCACCCCGAGCCGGAACTCGTTCATTCGCAGGACGTACCTGTAAAAACATCTGAGGGCGACGGCGCCAAGCCGGCTGTGAAAGTTGTTGAAAAGGAGACTCCGGTCGTTACCGAGACCGAGATGAAGCGCCGCCGGCAGCTTCTGAGTCTTCGGGTCGAACTGCACCGTCGACTGCTTGAACTCTTAAACCTTTCTGCTATCGACAAGGTGTCCGAAACCGAACTACGTGGTGAGATCGCGTCCATCGTTCGCGAGCTGCTTGCTGAGGAGGGCACCGTCCTCAACAGCAAGGAATTTGAGAGCCTGGTCAATGAGTTGATCGACGAGGTGATCGGTCTCGGGCCCTTGGAGCCGTTGCTCAAAGATCCATCGATTACCGACATTATGGTCAACGGCTACGCGCAGGTTTTTGTCGAGCGCAGCGGCAAGTTGCACCTCAGTTCGACCCAGTTCAAAGACGACCGACACCTGATGCGAGTGATCGACAAGATCGTTAGCGCGGTGGGTCGCCGGGTTGATGAAAGCCAGCCTTGGGTCGATGCGCGTCTCGCAGACGGCAGCCGCGTGAACTGTATTATCCCGCCTTGCGCGGTGGACGGCCCGCTGCTCTCAATTCGTAAATTCTCGAAGACGCCATTCACCATCCAGAAACTGATGGAGTTCGGCGCCTTCAATGATGACATGCGGATGTTTCTGCAAGCCGTCGTCGGCACGCGACTAAACGTTCTTGTGTCCGGCGGCACCGGTTCCGGTAAGACGACCACGTTGAATGCGCTATCTTCGTTCATCTCGAATAGGGAGCGTATCGCGACCATTGAGGATACGGCCGAGCTTCAACTGCAGCAAACCCATCTGGCGCGGATGGAAAGCCGGCCGCCCAATGTCGAGGGTAAGGGCGAAGTCAGCCCGACGACGCTTCTGAAGAACGCCCTGCGTATGCGGCCCGATCGCATCATCGTTGGTGAGTGTCGCGGTGGCGAGGTTCTGGATATGCTCCAGGCGATGAACACCGGCCATGATGGGTCGATGACCACGATCCACGCAAACAATCCGCGCGATGCGCTAGGCCGTATCGAGAATATGGTAGGCATGTCTGGCATCGATCTTCCGCTGAAGGCTGTTCGTGCGCAAATCGCTTCTGCGATCAATGTCGTGGTTCAGGTACAGCGCATGTCCGACGGCAAGCGCCGCATGATCTCTGTGTCAGAAATCACGGGCATGGAAGGCGAGGTCGTCGCCATGCAGGAGATATTCAAATTTCATCGCGAAGGCGTCGACGAAGATGGTACAATCGTTGGCAATTATGTTGCGACAGGCATCCGTTCAAAGTTCATGGAGCGCTATCGCCAGTGGGGTATCAAACTGCCGCAGGATCTGTTCAATCCGAGTGTGAAGCAGCAGTAAGCGTGAAAGCGTAGAGGAACGTCGTCATGCAGTTTGAAGCAGTCATTTACGCAGTTCTTTTCGTCGGCGTTCTGATGACGATCGAGGGCATCTATCTGCTCGCCTTCGGAAAGCGCATGAAGCGCGAAGGCACGATGAACCGCCGGCTGGAGCTTATTGAGAAGGGCCTTGAACCGGACGAGGTTCTGGCGGTGCTGCGGAAAGAGCGCGAGCGCGAAACCAGTCGCGGCGGCATTCCCCTGATCAGTCAGCTTGTACGGTTGTCGGCTCAGTCGAACATGCCGAAGTCTCCCGGCTTGCTGATATTGCTGTGGATGATTATCGGAGGGGCGGTTTTCGTCGTTCTACAGCTGACGACTTCATCGAGCTGGATCGTGCAGGCCATCGCCTCGGTAGCCGTCGGCTATCTTTCGCTCTTCTTCTTCTTCCGTTCAAAGGCGAAGAAGCGCTTGATGATGTTCGAAGAACAACTCCCTGACGCAATCGAGCTTATCGTTCGCTCTCTGCGCGTCGGGCATCCGTTCTCCGCTACGATCGCCATGGTCGCGCGCGAGATGCCGGATCCGATCGGATCAGAATTCGGCATGATCGCCGATGAGGCGACATATGGCATGGACGTCACGGATTCCCTGGCCAAGATGGCGGCGCGTATCGAATTGCAGGACGTGAAGTTCTTTTCAGTGGCCGTAAGTATCCAGGCCCAGTCTGGCGGCAATCTGGCCGAAATTCTGGAAGGCCTTTCACAGGTAATTCGGGCCCGGTTCAAACTGTTCCGGAAAATCCGCGCCATCACTGCGGAGGCGCGCTGGTCGGGTTGGTTCCTGTCCTTGTTCCCCGTTGTAGCGCTTTTTCTGGTCCAAATCGTGCAACCCGACTATTATGAACGCGTGGAGGACCACCCGTTGTTTCTGCCGGGGACCATTCTGACCTTTATACTGCTCACCGTGAACGTCATGTTCATGCGGTGGCTCGTGAACATCAAGGTGTAGGTCATGGGCGATATTGTCATAGCGCAGATTAATTCAATCTATCTGGGGATCGAGCAGCAGCTGGGCCCGATGGGTCCAATCTATGTCGGCGCCGGATTTGGCGTCGCGATGATGCTTCTGGCGGTCACTCTATTATTGCCGAAACGGGCGAAACCGGTTGGCGATCTCCGCACCCACGAAACCGAAGTCGATGGCGGGGCGACGTCGCTTCGGCCGTCCGAGGGCAAGGGTACGATTGACAAGTACTCGTCCTTCTTTGAGCCGAGCAACACCGAGGACCTGTCCGAAGCGCGCCAGAAGATGATGCGGGCCGGTTTCCGCTCGCCAAGCGCGGTTCGCTATTTCTATTTCGCCAGGGCCGCGTTTGCGCTTGGCGGCATTGTAATTGCTCTGGTCGCCACAATGCTGGCTTTCGCCGAGCCGAAAGTGGCGAATGTCACGATTTTTACAACCGTGGCGGGACTGATTGGGTACGTGCTCCCGGCCTATTGGGTGGCAAAGCGAACCCAACAACGCCAGGAAGAGATCACCAACGGTTTCCCGGATGCGCTGGACCTGATGCTGGTCTGTGTTGAGGCGGGACAATCTCTCGACCAGGCGATTTTACGTGTTTCGTCCGACTCAGAGGCCGCCAATCCGGCGCTAGCCGAGGAGTTCGCCATCGTCGGAGCCGAAATCCGGGCTGGCAAGGAACGCAATCAGGTCCTGCGCGACTTCGCGGACCGATCAAACGTGACCGATGTGTCTTCATTTGTCACTGTGCTTGTACAGTCGGCAGCGTTTGGCACCTCGATCGCGCAGGCGCTACGGGTCTATGCCGCAGAGATGCGCGACAAGCGGTTGATGCGTGCCGAGGAAAAGGCGAACCTGTTGCCGACCAAGCTGACGCTTGGCACCATGGCGTTCACCGTACCCCCGCTGCTGCTGATCCTCATCGGCCCTTCCCTCATCATGATCCTGCGCGCCATGACCGGAGTTGCTAGTTACTGACATGAAACGGTGTTCGGTTATCGTCTTCGCAGCCCTTGGGCTAAGTGGATGCGCCGATACTACGCATGGCCCATTCCGGCCATTGAACGGGCCGACCGGCCCAGCCTCGATTGAATTGGCGCATTCGCAGGTTCCAATCAATTTCGTCATGTCGTCCGGCCCGGAGGCGAAGACAGAAGCCCCGTACTCGATCAGCTATCTTGAGCAGGGTCGAGCCGCCCTCGCCGAAGGCTCCGCCAGCCGCGCTGAGCGCGCATTTCGTCTTTCAATCGCCCATGAAGGAGAAAGCGCCTTGGCGCTGACTGGCCTTGGCGTCGCATATGATCAGATCGGACGCTCCGGCGCTGCTCGGGTTTTTCTGGAGCGTGCTGTCGAATTGGAGCCCACCAGCGCGATAGCGCGCAACAATCTGGGCGTTCACCTTTGGCGAAACGGCGAAACTGAGCTTGCGATTTTACATCTTGAGCGGGGTGCGGAGTTGGCGGGCGACAATGAAATTCTCGCCCGCAATCTGGAGCTTGTCGCGAGTTCCCGATCTGAGCCAGCCCTTGATGGCGGTCTCGATAGCGAAACTGACGCTCGATTGGAGGACGGACAGGCGTCTGTCGCCTCGGCACAGACGGGCAGAGCAGGTATTTCCGGCCCGAGCGCGGCATCGAGCAATGATCGACTTGAAGGATTCGCCGTTGTACGATCCGGCGCGAGACGGTTCCAACTGCGTTCGGCCGACACCGGCAGTGTAACCGCGCCCCAGAAACCGCGATATCATTTGTATGAAAAGCGGATCGCCCCCAACGGTCTCTAGCGAGACCAGATAACCGCCGATAGGAACGTATCAATGCGGAAACCCATAGCGCTCGTATCCATCGCCGCCTTCGCGCTCGCCGGCTGTCAGGAAATGAAGACGGAGGAAGAGCGGCGGACGACCGACCCGATCAACATCATAGATGAGGCCAATCTCAACGATCTGATGCTGACAGTCGGGGATCCGGAACAATCCGTCGCCTATTTCCGTGAAGCGCTGAACCGAGAGCCGGATCGGGTGGATCTCAAGCGCGGGTTTGCGATTGCTCTGTCCAACTCGCAACGCTATCGCGATTCCGTGGTCGTATTCGAACAGCTGGATGAACAGGGCGCGCTGACAAACGACGACCGCGTGGAATACGCCTTCGCGCTGGCCAAGCTGGAGCGTTGGGACGATGCGAATGACGCATTGAACGGAGTCGAGTCGAGCTTCGAATCTGCGCGGCTCTACATTCTGAAGGGGATGTATCACGACCAGCAGACAGATTGGGTGATGGCCGACGCTTCCTACGGGCGTGCGCTGGAGCTTTCCGCCCAACCGGCGGTCGCCCTGAACAACTGGGGCGTCAGCCAGATGTCGCGTGGCGATCTGCCCAGCGCGATCTCAACGTTCGAGCAGGTGGTCTATCTGGAACCCAGCCTGTTCGACGCCAAGAATAACCTTGTCATCGCCCGCGGACTGGCTGGCGATTACCGTCTGCCGCCGATTTCGATCAGCGAGGCGGAAAAGGCTCTGCTGTTGCACAATCTGGCATTGATCGCCTTGCGGCGCGGAGATGTCGAGGTCGCCAAGGGCCTGCTTGCCGATGCGATCGATGTACACCCGCTCTACTACGCGCAGGCGGCGGACAAGTTGAGGGCGCTCGAAAGCGCCGGAATCTGATGGCATGATTGATCTACTAGGACGACACGGTGCGGAGACAGCGCTGTTGCTGTGCATCGCGCCGGTGGTTTTCCTGGCTGCGTGGACAGATTTGCGCTCTTTCCGGATTCCTAATCGACTGTGTTTGGCGGGGATTGCGATCTTCGTTGTGACCGCGGCGATTTTTCTGCCACTGGCGGAGATACCAGGCAGGTTGATGGGCGCGGGGCTGGTTCTTCTCGTTGGGTTCGTGCTGTTCTCCGCAGGCCTTATGGGCGGCGGCGACGCCAAGATGGCGACGGTGATCGCGTTGTTCATACCAGGGCGCGACGCCGTCACGCTTCTTGTATTGCTGGCGTTGTGCGGGTTGGCCGGACTGGTCGTTGTCCGTCTGATGGCGCCGCGCATCGGATCTCTGCCAATGGGCAAGGCGGCGGAGTGGGAGGTCTGGACCACTCGCAAGCAATTCCCTTACGGCTACGCGATGGCCGGGGCGTTGGCGCTCTATATTTTCGCGCGGCTGGTGGTCTAAAGCGACACGGTCGCCTCAATTATGGCGCAAAGGTGCGCAAATCCTTCATTTTCGCGCCAATATCGCGCATACTGCCGCCGACATGTGTGTTTCGCCCCATAGTGAGGTTGCGTCATGGGTAAATTTGAGTCGGGAGTTGGGTTCGCGGATAACCCTGATACGCCATTTGAGGCGCCCCAAAGCCCGCATTCTATAGCGGAAACCGGGCTCGACCCGCGTCTTCTTCTAAGCCTTACCATGAAGGTGATGTATCTGGAGGGCGTGGACACGGTCGCCAAGATATCGGGCGTTGTGAAGCTGGGCGGCGGCGTTGTCGAAGAGATCCTGGAGGAGGCGCGTTCGCTGAATCTGGTGGAGCCGTTGGGTTCGTCTTCCGCAGCTCTGAACGCTGAAATGCGTTACGGCCTGATGAACAAAGGCCGTGAGTGGGCAATGGAGGCGCTGGCGCAGAATCAGTACGCCGGCGCTGCGCCTGTGACGCTGGATCAGCTATCGGCGCAGATTCGCGCGCAGTCCATTTCGCATGAGAACATAATTCGGCCGACGCTGGAGCATGCATTTTCCAACCTCGTCGTGTCGGAAGATATGCTCGGGCGTCTCGGCCCCGCGGTGAACTCGGCGCGTTCGATGCTGCTCTATGGGCCGCCGGGCAACGGCAAATCGTCGATCGCGACGGCGCTGATGAAGGCCTACAAGCATCACATCTACATTCCCCACGCCGTCGAGGTCGCGGGACAGATTATCTCGATCTATGACGGCGCGGTGCACAGGCCGGTGAACCCGACCGATGTCGAAGAGACTTCCGGTTCGGCGCTGCGTCTGGCCCGCAAGAATGATCAGCGTTGGGTCGAGTGCCTGCGACCGGTCGTGATGGTCGGCGGTGAGTTGTCGCTTGAGATGCTCGATCTCATCCACAATCCTATCGCGAAGTTTTATGAGGCGCCGCTGCAGCTGAAGGCGATGAACGGCCTCTTCATCATCGATGACTTCGGGCGTCAGGATCACGAACCGCAGGCGCTGGTCAACCGCTGGATCGTGCCATTGGAGATGGGCGTGGACTTCCTTAGTCTTCAATCGGGCCGCAAGTTCGACATTCCATTCGATTGCCTGTTGACCTTCTCGACCAACATTCCGCCGAAGAGCCTGATCGACGGAGCGGGTCTACGGCGTATCTACCACAAGATTGAGATCACGTATCCGCCACGCAGCGATTGGGAGAAAGTGTTCTACGCGATGGCCAAGCACCTGGATCTGGAAGTCGAACCAGGTTTGTTGGACTGGGTCGTGGACGAACTCTACACGCCGCAGGGCGAGCCGTACTCGAATTTCCACCCGAAATTCATGCTGGAGCAAAATTTGGCGATGTGCGGTTATCACGATGTCGAACGGAAAATTCACAAGGATTTCCTGAAAATCGCCTGGCAGAACCTGTTCACCAGCGAGTGACGCTGATGCCCGAACCAGCGAGGTCGACGCACCGTAATTCTGCGCCGCCGCGCAGTGCCGTGTTGTGTGTCGCCGCAGTGCTTGCGCTGGTTGGTCTGACCGGTCAGGCAAACTCAGAGTCAACACGCGCGATGGACCATGACGAGGTGCGCGAAGCGGTTCTGGAGGGCCGGCTGGCGCCCCTCGACACTGTTCTTGGCGCCGTTCGCAATAGTTTCGAACTTCAGATCGTCGATGTGAGGGCGCTGACCAATGATCAGGCGTACTTGTTCGAGGTTCTGATTCTCGAGGCTGATGGCGCGATTTTGCAGCTGTATTACGATGGCCGGACGGCGAAGCTTGTCGGTTGGACCGGCGTCGGTTCGGAAGATGGATCAGAATACAGCGCCTTTGTCGAAGAGATATTCGCCCGCCTTTTGGATGCGCAGACTGAAGGCCAGAGCCCTCAGTAACGAGTTCGGAGAGTTTGTAGCGATGATGCGCTTTGACAGTGAAGTGAAGGTCAAAAGCTTATGCGATTGCTGATCGTCGAGGACGAAGTGGTGCTCGCGGAGCAACTTCGCGGCGCCCTGGCGACTGCAGGACATGCCGTCGATATTTCGCACGACGGAGAGGAAGGACACTTCTTGGGGGAAACTGAACCCTACGACGCCATTATCCTGGACCTGGGTTTACCGAAAATCGACGGCGCCTCGGTTCTTCGCAAGTGGCGGCAAGCTGATATTTCGACGCCTGTTCTGATCCTGACTGCGCGCGACAGCTGGCGCGACAAGGTCGATGGGCTGGACGCAGGCGCCGATGACTATGTGACGAAACCCTTTGTCATGGACGAGATCCTGGCCCGCGTACGCGCGTTGACCCGGCGCGCGGCGGGCGCCGCCAGTCCGGTGTTTAGGCGGGGCGGCGTCGAATTCGACACGCGATCCGGCGCGGTGACTCTGGATGGCAAGCCCGTCGTGCTGACGGCGCAGGAGACGAATGTGCTGTCATATCTTCTACACAACGCCGGGGGCGTCGTGTCGCGAACCGAGCTCTCGGAGCATGTTTACGGTTACGATGGTGACCGGGATTCCAACACGATCGAAGTGTTCATCGGACGGCTTCGCCGCAAGCTTGGTTCGGAAATCATCAGAACAGTGCGCGGCCGCGGTTATCAGGTCGTCGAAGAATGAAAACATCGCTGCGCGGTCGCGCTCTGGTCGGCGGCGCGGCGTGGATTCTTCTGGCCCTGCTGATCGCTGGCGGCGTTCTGGGGCAACTGTTCGACGATTTCGCGGATCGCCAGTTCAACGCGCGTATTCAATCGCAGTTGATACAGCTTATGTCTCTGCTTGCCGTCGAAGGCCCTGAGGCGCTGACCAGGCCCTCTGGCGACCCACGCTTTGACCGTCCTTATTCCGGTCTCTACTGGCAGGTGGAGCAGGGTCGCGAGGTCGTGATCCGATCGCGCTCGCTCTGGGACGCGGAACTCAAGCTGCCACCGGAGATTTCGGGATCCGGAATAGTTCAAATTGATGGGACGGGCCCACGAAACGCCGAGTTGCGCATCGTCGCCCGCGCGATCACCCTGCGCGACGGGCGTACCTGGCGACTGGCCGTCGCGACGACGCTGGCTGAATTGCAGGCCGAACAGCTGGCGTTTGAGCGGGGGTTGTTCATTGCACAAATTGCGCTCGGCGGCGCGTTGATTATCGCCGGAATTCTTCAAACGGCTCTGGCGCTTCGGCCGCTGGCTGGCTTGCGCGCAGCGATCACGGGCTACAGAGACGGGCGGTCAAACCGGATCGAAGGCAACTTTCCGACTGAGGTTTCCCCTCTGGTCGAAGACCTGAATGAATTGCTGGACCGCAACGCGCGCATCATGGAGCGCTCACGCCGGCAGGCCGCCGATCTGGCGCACGCGCTGAAGACTCCTTCGTCAATTCTGCGGAATGAGTTGACCCAGATGCGCAGAGGCAATCCAACAAGCGTGCGCCACGCCATGGAAGCGCTGGACCGAATGGACGCGCAAACCGCCAGACACCTTGCGCGCGCGCGGGTCGCTGCTTTCGCCGCGCCGCGCGGCGCCAGCGCGCCTGTCGCCACAGCGGTGGGTCGGCTCGTGCGGGCGTTGCACCGGATTCATACGCAGCGGGGCATCGAGTTCGTGGTCGATATCGACCACAGGCATAATTTCCGAGGTGAAGCGCAGGATCTGGAGGAGCTTCTGGGCTCTTTGATGGAGAACGCAGCCAAGTGGGCGAAGTCCAAGGTTCGGGTGAGCAGCCGAGAGGATAGCGACGCGCTGACGCTGTTCATCGAGGATGATGGCGTCGGCATTCCAGCCGACCAACGAGATGAGGCGCTGCAAGCGGGCGTGCGGCTGGACCAGAAGAAATCGGGCACCGGGTTGGGGCTATCGATCGCTACGGATCTCGCGGATATCTATGGTGGGGAACTGGCGTTGTCGGAATCCGACCTTGGCGGTCTTCGCGTCACTTGCCGGTTCCCGACACGGCACTAAACCCGCATTAGAAAATCAGACCGACCACCATCAGACCGAGCCCCAGAAATGCGGCGCCGACGCTGCCCATATTAAGGGCGACAAGACCGTGCATCGAGGCGCGAACCTTGGCCTCGTCCGTTTCCGCCTTCAATGCCCTAGCCTTGAAAATACAGGCGATCACGCCGATCAGACCAACCATCGTCAGCGCAATCCCGCCATATAGAAGAAGAACCCCAAAGATCACTCGATGCTCCCACATCCACTGCCGCAACGCATCCAATACTCCATTGCCGCGGTTATCATTTAGCGCCCCATCTTCCGGTCGAACAAGCGCTCAAGTTTCGCACGGAAAAACTTGTCACTGCATGGTCGACGACGCCCTTATTCGCCCTTATCTTGCTAACAGAGCTAGGAGGAGAGGAAAATGCTCGCTCTCATCGTCATTTTGGCCAGCGCGGTTATTTTCGTTGCGGCTGAGTACTTGCCGAGGCGGCAGGCGCCTCGGCGCATAGCGGTTCGCGTCCGCGACACTCGCCCCGCGCCGCACCGGCGTCATCCGCAAGGATGAGCATGGTGAGCAGCGCCGAGGCGCCGGCGTCCGATCTCCGCGTTCGTAACATGCTCGCTGCCGATCTGAGCGTGCTTCGGCGGATTCTAAATGATGAGATCGCGGACGGGTTCGCTGTCTATTACGATCAGGAGCGTTCCCCGACCCAGTTTTTCGATTGGTATCACGCGCGCCGCACCGCGGGCTGGCCATTGCTGGTGGCCGACCGCGGCGGCGAAATCGCGGGCTTCGGTGCCTATGGCCTGTTTCGCCCGTGGAGCGGTTTTCGCCCAACGGTTGAACATATGCTGGTGGTGGGCCGCGCGCATCGTCGTCGGCATATCGGCTCGGCGCTGCTGGAGGCTCTGACGGAGCGCGCGCGAGCGGAAGGCCGCCACTCCTTGATCGGCGTGGTCGACGCCACGGACGACGTCTCGATCAAGATGCACGCTGCGATGGGGTTCTCTGAGGTCGGCCGCCTGCCTGAGATCGGCCGACGCGATGGCGACTGGCGCACCCATGTGCTGATGCAGCGCATCCTCTGAACGTGCGAAGCCTCTCGATCTTCCCGCTTAAGTACGGCTAGTCTTCCGATATGTCGATCTGGACGCGCATCACCGACGCATTTTCCGGGCTGGCCTCAGGCGAGCCGCTTGAGCAGGCTTTCAGCCGGATGCGGATGTCGCCCGAGCGATCCGTCGCGTTTACAATCGCAGTGATCGCGCTGGGCGCGAAAATGGCCAAGGCCGACGGTCAGGTGAAATCGGTTGAGGTGGCCGCCTTTCGCGAGGTGTTTCACATTGCGGCCGATGATGAAAAGAACGCCGCCCGCGTTTTCAACATGGCGCGGACTGACGTCGCTGGCTTCGAAGGCTATGCGCAGCAGATCGCCGGCATGTTCGAGCGCGACAAGCGCGTGCTGGAGCTCTTGCTGGAAGGTTTGTTCCACATCGCGCTGGCGGACGGGATTCTGCATTCCGGAGAGGTGGCGTTCCTGGAGCGGGTAAAAGAGATTTTTGGGGTCAGTGATCGCGCATTCCGCTCGCTGCGCGCGCGTTTCGACCCGGGTTCTCCAGCCGATCCGTTCGATGTTCTGCGTTTGGAGCCCGATGCGACAGATGCGGAAGTTCGGGATCGGTGGCGCGCGCTGGTGCGCCTGAACCATCCTGACCGCATGATCGCCCAGGGCGTGCCGGAAGAAGCGGTGCGTCTGGCCACAAAGCGACTCGCATCGATCAACGACGCCTACGAAGAAGTTCGCCAGATGCGCGCGGCTTAAGCCATAGGCGCTTGCCTCGCGTATATCGGTCTGATTGATAGGCGTTTCACAATCGAGATATCTTTGGAGCGCGAGAATGACCGGCGTAGTCTATGTCCTGAACGGCCCGAATCTCAATCTGCTGGGAACGCGCGAGCCGGAGATCTATGGGCTTGAAACGCTCGCCGATGTCGAGGCGCTGTGTCAGGAGACGGCGAATGCCGTCGGACTGGAGTTGGTGTTTCGCCAGACCAATCACGAGGGTCAACTGGTCGAATGGATCCAGGAGGCGCGTATCAAGGCCTCTGCGCTGGTCCTGAATGCGGCCGCCTACACTCATACGTCGATAGCAGTTCACGATTCGCTTCAGACGGTGGAGGCGCCGATTATCGAGCTGCATCTTTCCAACATTTACCGGCGAGAGCCGTTTCGCCATGTTTCGTATCTGAGCCAGTGCGCGAGCGGGGTAATCGCCGGCTTTGGGCCGCGCGGATATGCGATGGCGATCGAGGCTGCGGCGCGCTTGATTAGGTAGGGTTACGCTTCGGTGCGTTTCCGAGACCCCGAGCGCAATGACTTTGGGATTCACGAATTGGGTGAAGTGTGGGAATCTGGTGACCGACCGTTACTCCAACCGCTCTCGCATTGGCTGAGTGGCTGTTGAGTTCATCCAGCGTTCAGGTTGACTGTGAAATTTCCTTACAGGCGCATGCTGCTAAGGGTGCGCGAGTGTAGGCGGAGAGTTGCGTATGTTGGATGACCTTGAGCACGTGTTTCGGAACATCAGTCAGGAACCCGTCGCTGAAGACGTGAAAACTGCGTTCAGCCGGGTGCTTTCCCATTGCGAAATGCATGGTGACGATGACCAGAGGCAACTCATTGAAGAGTTCGAATCCTTTGGCAAGATCGTGCTGTTGCGCAAACGTCCGGTGAAACCCTTTTTTCACAGAAAATTCGCGCAGTCGGCGATGGCGCTCAGCAAATCATTCAACAAAGCGGCCGCATAGGCCGGCGCCCGATCATTCACACATCATATGACAAAGCCGCCCCGGTAGGCCCGGCGGCGGCTTTGAGAATTGGCATCCCCTAGGGGAATCGAACCCCTGTTTTCGCCGTGAGAGGGCGATGTCCTGACCGCTAGACGAAGGGGACACGGCAAGACGCTCTCGCGTAGAGCGTTGAGATAGGGGAAGGGGCGCCCCCGTGTCAAGGGATGGTCGTGCGCCGCTTGAATTGCTTCTCTGACTCTTCAATCCGGGCAGGTGGCCCTTATGCTGGCCACATTCGACAACCAGACACGGTAAGAAGAGGGTCGGCCCCGCAAGGGGTCGGTCACTCCGGCTAATATGGGCAGTAACGATAACAGCGGAAGCTTCACGCAGTTAATCGCGCGCGACCGCAACGACCCCCCGAGCTTCCCCCGTCGAAGCATCGAACATCCGCAGCGTCTCCGCGCCGTCCGGCCCGCGGGTGGCGACGGTCAGCACGCCAGCCGACAGGGTGGCTGAGATCAGCGTTTCCTTCGCCGGCAGTGTGACGCGCTCCGCAAGTTCTGCGCCATCGGCTAGGGGCGCCGGCGCGGGATCGCGACTGACGGTGATGACAATGGCCGCGGCGATTGTTAGGACGCCTACCATCAGTGTCGCGGTCAGCGCGACCACCATGCGGCGCAGGAAGCGCAGTTTTGGCGGCTCGGGAAGATCCTCCTCCTCTCGCGCCTCTTTTATCGCCCGGGTTTCGTCCATGTCCGATCCGTCCAGTTCCGGTCCAATCAGGCTTTGCGTGGAGGCCAGCGGCGTCCGACTCGACAAGGCGCTTGGCTTGGTCGCGCCGGCGGGCGCAGGTCTCAGCCGCTCTCGATTGCGCTGCCTGATCGAAGCAGGCGCAGTCGCCCTCGAAGGCGGCGGAACGGTCACGGACCCCTCGGCTAAAGTCAAGGCCGGTGCGGCGTATCTGGTGACTCCGCCACCTCCCGTGGACCCAATTCCCCAACCTGAAGAAATCCCGCTGACCGTGATCTTTGAGGATGCGGACCTGATCGTCGTCGACAAGCCGGTGGGCATGGTGGTCCACCCCGCGCCGGGGGCGCAGTCCGGCACGCTGGTCAATGCGCTGCTGCATCATTGCGGCGACAGCTTGTCCGGCATTGGTGGGGAAAAACGGCCGGGGATCGTACATCGGATCGACAAGGAGACGTCGGGCCTGCTGGTGGTCGCCAAAACGGACGCGGCGCATCAGGGGCTGGC
Source organism: Paracoccaceae bacterium (assembly GCA_963669315.1). Lineage (GTDB taxonomy): Bacteria > Pseudomonadota > Alphaproteobacteria > Rhodobacterales > Rhodobacteraceae > SZUA-547. The sequence goes on from OY770021.1 coordinate 2,389,625, forward strand.
CGCGCAGTTCGCGGCGCATGATTTGGAGCGCAGCTATCTCGCATTGGTCTGGGGCGCGCCGGACCGGGGCGATCCGAGAGTGGCGGGGCTACCCGCCTTGACGTTCGAGACGGGCGTGATCCGGATTGAGACGCTGATCGACCGTCACCCCGCTGACCGCAAGCGCATGGCCGTGAGTAAGACCAAGGGGCGGCGGGCGGTCACCCGCGCCCGGCTGCTGGAAAAGTTCGGTCCGGCCGAAAAGCCGGTCGCATCCTTGGTCGAATGCCGGCTTGAGACCGGGCGAACCCACCAGATCCGGGTGCATATGACCCATATCGGCTGCCCTCTTGTGGGCGACCCGACCTACGGCGCCAAGCGAACAATTTCTCGATCTGCAATGCCCGAAGCGGCGCGGGACGCGCTGGCGCAGTTTCCACGCCAAGCGCTTCATGCCGCGACCTTGGGCTTTGTCCATCCAGTATCCGGCGAAGAATTGAGGTTTTCAGCGCCGTCGCCGCAAGATATTGACGCGCTTCTAAAGATTCTGCGACGGAACCCTTCAATTTAACCGTGTTAGGATGAGCATCTACCGATTGCGCCGTCCATTTCGACGGGCGATCTTGAAACAGGCGTTCCGGATCCCAGATTAATGGATCGCCAATATTGGCCAGGGGAGTGGACAGATGAGTTACAGCAGGCTTCCAGCGCCGTCGCCGGAACAGGGCCTCAGCCGCTACCTGTCGGAAATCCGCAAGTTTCCGATGTTGGAGCAGGAAGAGGAATACATGCTGGCCAAGGCCTGGGTCGATCGCGGCGACAGGGAATCGGCGCATAAGCTGGTCACCTCTCACCTTCGACTCGCCGCCAAGATCGCGATGGGATATCGCGGCTACGGGCTGCCGACCGCCGAGGTGATCTCCGAGGCGAATGTCGGCCTGATGCAGGCGGTGAAGCGCTTCGATCCCGAGAAAGGGTTCCGCCTGGCGACCTACGCCATGTGGTGGATTCGGGCCTCGATTCAGGAATACATCCTGCGCTCGTGGAGCCTTGTTAAAATGGGCACCACCTCGGGCCAGAAAAAGCTGTTCTTCAACCTCCGCAAAGCCAAGAACAAGATTGGCGCGATGGAGGAGGGGGACCTGCGGCCAGAGCATGTCGAGAAGATCGCCGATCAGCTGAACGTCACGGAAGATGAAGTGATCTCGATGAACCGCCGCATGTCGGGCGGCGGCGACAGCTCATTGAACGCGCCGCTCAAATCCGACGGCGAGGGCTCGTCCGAATGGCAGGACTGGCTGACCGATGATGACGCCGATCAGGCGGCGAATTATGCGGAGCAGGACGAGCTGGAGCAACGGCGCGAATTGCTGATGGCGTCGATGGAAGGACTCAACGAGCGCGAGCGCCACATTCTGACCGAGCGACGACTGACCGAGGATCCGAAAACGCTGGAAGATCTTTCCAAGGTCTATGACGTCAGCCGGGAGCGTATTCGACAGATCGAGGTTCGCGCCTTCGAGAAACTGCAAAAGAAGATGCGCGAGTTGGCCGCCGAGAAGGGCATGATTCGCTCAGTCAACGGGTAGGGCGGCGGAGATCAGGTCTCCATCGCCTCCAACTCGTCGATCATGGAGGCGATCAGGCTGAGCCCCTTGTCCCAGAACGCGGGGTTCGATGCATCCAGCCCGAAGGGCGAGAGCAACTCGGAATGGTGCTTCGAACCGCCGGCCGACAGCATATCAAAATACTTGTCCTCGAACCCGTCCGCGCTGCTTTCATAGACGGCGTAAAGCGCATTCACCAGCCCGTCGCCGAACGCATAGGCGTAGACGTAGAAAGGCGAATGCACGAAATGCGGGATGTAGGTCCAGTAATTCTCATAGCCTTCGGCGAAGTTGAACGTGTCGCCTAGGCTTTCGCGGCTGACCTCCAGCCAGATCTCGCCCAGCCTTTCAGCCGTCAACTCACCTCCGCGGCGCTCCTCATGCACCCTACATTCGAACTCATAGAATGAGATTTGGCGCACGACCGTGTTGATCATGTCCTCGACCTTCGAGGCGAGCAGGGCCTTGCGCCGCCCGGCGTCGGTCGTTTCCGCCAGCAACTGCTTGAAGGTCAGCATTTCACCGAACACGCTGGCGGTCTCAGCTAGCGTAAGCGGCGTTCGAGACAATAGCTCTCCCTGCCCGGCGGCGAGGCGCTGGTGCACGCCATGGCCCAGCTCATGCGCCAGCGTCATCACGTCCCGGGTTTTGCCCAGATAGTTAAGCATCACGTAAGGGTGGACATCGGTCACGGTGGGGTGCGCGAACGCGCCCGGCGCCTTGCCGGGTTTGACCGGCGCGTCGATCCAGCCATCGGAGAAGAACGGTCCGGCCAGCTCCGCCATTTTCGGAGAGAATCCGGAATAGGCCGACAGCACTGTATCTTTCGCCTCATCCCACGGGACGATCCGGTCATCCTGCTCGGGCAGCGGCGCGTTGCGGTCCCAGGTCTCAAGGGCCTCCAGCCCCAGCCATTTGGCTTTCAATCGGTAGTATCGATGCGAGAGCTTTGGATAGGCCGCGACCACCGCATCGCGTAGCGCCTGCACCACCTCCGGCTCGACCTGATTGGCGAGGTGGCGGGAAGATTGCGGCGTTTCGAACTTGCGCCAGCGATCCTCAATTTCCTTCTCTTTCGCCAGTGTGTTGGTGACAAGCGTGAAAAGGCGCACATTCTCGGCGAAGACTTTCGACAACGCTGCCGCCGCGGCGGCGCGGCGCTCGCGCTTTGCGTCCGTCAGAATGGTTAGTGTGGATTCGAGATTTAGAAGATCCTCTTCTCCCTCGACGTCGAACTCCAGCATCGCCGTAGTTTCGTCGAATAGCCGGTTCCAGGCGGCGGCGCCGACCACGGACTGGTCGTGCAGAAATTTCTCAAGCTCATCCGACAATTGGTGTGGGCGCATCTGGCGCAGCTTGTCGAACCAAGGGCGATATCGGTTCAGAGGCTCGCTTTCAGCAAATTTCGCCTCCAGCGTTTCATCGTCGATCCGGTTTAACTCCAGCGCGAAAAAGACCAGCGGCTGGGTGGCGTCCGTCAGGCGAGCCTGCATGTCCCCCATGAACTTGGCGCGTTCCGCGTCGACCGAGTTCTGGTGATAGAGCAGGCCGGCATAGGACATGATCCGTCCAAGTGTACGCTCGATCCCCTCGTAGCGCGCCACGGCTGTCGTCATTTCCGGGCCGCTCAGCCCCGCCAGCGCGCCCTCATATTCTTTGGCGAGGGCTGCGATCTCGGCAGTGGTTTGCTCTAGGTCAGCGGCGAGTTCCGGGCTGTCCATGCCGGGATAGAGGTCTTCGAGACGCCATTCCGGCATCTCGCCCAGATCAGACCCGCCAACGGCGGAAGCGGCGTCGCGCGACACGTCGTGAATGGGCGTCGCCAGTGCGGCGAAATTCGAAAAGCGGCGCATGAAGAACTCCGTCATCGGTCGTCACAAGGCGCCGCGTAGCGCGCGGCTGCGGTTGCCCGATTACTTAATGCGCGTTGGGGGGGGTGGAAAGGCCAACCACGCCTGATCCCATGTCTTTTTCAGAGATCGGTGGCGTCAGTTTCCGGAGCGTCCGCCGGACCCGCATCCTCAACCATCGGATCTTCCGCCGACTCATCCGGGTCTTCCTGGATGCGGCGGATAATAATGTCGCCATTGGCCAGAACTTCAGGCGCCTCATAACGCGGCATGTCGTCGATCCATTTTTCGAAACTCTCGAGCATGGTCCCGATCATTTTGGAAAACTGCTCGATCGCTTCCTTAGCGGAATCCGACATTTCCTGCGCTTGTTCCGAGTATTTCTTCTCCGGCGCCGGGTCTGATGCGACGCCTTCTTGGGCGGTCGCCACATTTGTGGCGAACAGCGCCGCCAACGCGAAGCCGAGGAAAGTCGTGCGGGTGTGGCCGGCAGCGATGTTCCTTGGTGACGTCATGACTTGAATCCTAGGGTTGAGATAAGGCGGTTTCGTGGCGCTGATTAGTAGCAAATAACAATAGTTCCGAACAAATGAAAACCGCCCCGGTAAACCGGGGCGGTTTGTCGTACTTATCGCAGCGCGGAACTGGTTCCGCGCGATCAATCAGCTTAGCGGCCGATGTTGACCTCGACACGACGGTTGCGCGGCTCGCGCACGTTCGGGCCGGTGTCGACGGCGGGCTCGTCGAACGAACGACCAGCAACCGTCATCGCGCCACGATCGACGCCACCGCCGGCGACAGCGTCAGCGACGTTGTTCGCACGACGCTCGGACAGCCCCTGGTTATAGGCGGACGAGCCGACGGTGTCGGTGTGACCGACGATCGACAGAAGTGGGTTCGAAATCGCCGACGCGGCGCTCACGATCTGACCGACAACAGTGTTGGCGGCCGCATCGAGATCAGCGCGGTCGAAACCAAAGTAAATCGTGTACTGCTGCGGGGCGCAGGCCGCGAGGGCGCTGTCCAGCATTGCCAGAGCGTCATCGGCGCTGATGCAGACACCACCCTGATACAGTGACTCAAGATACTGATCCCACATCGCCTGCGCGTGGGCGCACTCGGCCGGACGCGCGTCCTTGTTGGCCGTGACGATGGCGACTGTCTCTTCGTACTTCGCATCCGTCTCGGGCGAAGAAACGTTCAGCTCGGCAGGCGACCACGGCGCGGCCGAAGCTCCCGCCTGGGATTTGGCCACATATGCGGTGGTGTCCATCCAGTTGCCATCGGTCGACGCGTTGCGCGCCGCCAGGGCCTGGTATTCACGTGAAAGCGAAGAACCGAAGTCCTCACCCTCAATCGATTGGTCAAGATAGCTGTCCGCGCTGTACGTACCGCCCAGGTTCGACCCAGGCAGGTTTGTGCAACCTGCGATGGCGACCGCCGCAGCCGCGAACATGATCTTGGAGATCGCGTTCATGTCTCTCTCCGTCTTCCAAATTGTTGTGAGCGACGACGCGCTCTCGACTGTCCTCTCTTACTTGCGCAATGCACAAGACAAGTTCTCAATTACAGATTTGAGCGAGCCACACAATTGGCGACGCCCAGAAACCTGTTGCAACCACGCAACTTTAGCTTCCGAGGTGCGTTTAAACAACACCCTATCGCACTGAGTTTCATGAATGTAACGCAGTTTTCCCGCCAGTGCTCATCAGGCGCCACCTCTGAAGCTGACGCCTATACGTCCTGTTTACGCGCGCCCTTCAGAATTCGCATGACGGGAGTTTGGCGAGCATCGCTCGCGAGGTCGTAGAGTATAGGGCGCGGCGCGGCATGTCTGATCGGATTTTGGTTGTAGAAGACGACCCGGCGCAGAGGCGTCTGATCGCCGCTGTTGTACGCGGCCTTGGACACGAAGCAATTGAGGCGCGCGACGGCCGGGATGCCGAAATGACAGTCGCCGCCGACCCTGAGCGACTGTCTCTGGCGCTTATAGACCTGCACTTGCCGGATCTGGGCGGCGTGGCGCTGATGGGGCGCCTGCGTAATCTCGGCTGTGAGGCGCTGGTGTTGGCGATGACCGCCGATCAAAGTGTGTCAACCGCCATGGCCGCGCTGAAGGCCGGGGCGCATGACTATCTTCTGAAACCTGTGGCCGCGCCGCGTCTGGAGGCGTCGATTCGAATCGCTTTGTCGCTGAGCGCTTTGCGTCAGGAGGTGCGGCGCCTGGCGCGGCAGGCCGACAACAATCTGGGATTCGACGATCTGATCGCTGAAAGCGCGGCGATGCAACGAGCGATCGTTTTGGCGCGGCGCGGGGCGGGGTCGGACATCCCGATGCTGATAGAGGGCGAATCAGGTGTCGGGAAAGAGGTGTTCGCACGCGCGGCGCATGGTGCCTCTTTGCGCGCCGGCGGCCCGTTTGTGGCGGTCAATTGCGGCGCCCTGCCGGAAACATTGGTGGAGGCGACGCTGTTCGGGCATGAGAAGGGCGCCTTCACCGGCGCCACGGCGCGGCGGCCGGGCAAATTTCAGGAGGCGGATGGCGGCACTTTGTTTCTGGACGAGATTGGAGAGTTGCCGCCGCCTGCGCAGGTCAAGCTGCTGCGCGCGTTGCAGGAGCGGGAGATCGAGCCGGTCGGCGCGTCTCAGCCCGCGAAAGTCGATATCCGGCTGATCTCGGCGACGAATCGCAGTCTGCCGACCCGTGTCGGCGAAGGCGCGTTTCGCGAAGATCTGTTTTATCGCCTGAACGCTTTTCCCGTGCTCTTGCCGCCGCTGGATGAGCGGCGGGAGGATATCGACCGCCTCGCCACCGCTTTCGCGGCCCGATTCGCATTCGAGGAGCGGCGCGAAATCCAGCAGATCGCGCCAGATGCGCTGCAACGGCTCGCCGCGCATGACTGGCCCGGCAATGTCCGGCAGTTGCAGAACGCGGTCTATCGGGCAGTGGTGCTGGCCGGGCCGGACCAGCGGGAGCTTGGGGTGGAGGATTTCGTCGAATTCGGCGCGCGTCCGCGGCCGACCGATACGGCGCCGCGGTCGAAGGGCGCTGGCATCGACGATTGGAAGGAAGCGTTGGCTGATTCGCCCTTGGAGGCGTTTCCCGATCCGCTGATGACCGGCGACGGGCACATCCGGACGCTGGAAGATGTGGAGGCGGAGATGACCGCCCGCGCGCTGGAGCTTTACCGAGGCCGGATGGCGGAGGTCGCGCGGCGGCTCGGCATCGGTCGGTCGACGCTCTATCGCAAGGTCGGGGAAATACAGGCGGGGAAGAGAAGGGCCTAACCCATCTCCAGATCCACGCTGACCGGGAAATGGTCCGAGGCCGTCAGCAGCGCCTTTTTCAGCCCTTCATTCGCAAAGCACTCCGAATCGTCGAACGGGTGCCAGATGCGCCAATTGGGCGCCGTGCGCTCGGCAAGGCGGGGCGAGAGCATGATGAAGTCGATCAGCGCGTTCACATAGCCGCGCCTGTCGCGGTCATAGAACCGCGCGCTGGACGGCCGCCAGCCATATGCGCGACTGAACCGCACGCGGGTGAAAGGGTTCCTCAACATTGTAGCCGGATCACCGGTATCGCCCATCACGACCTCGACGCCGGAGCGGCCGAAGGCTTTTTCGTAGTGGTCCTGGCCGGGCCCGTCATTGAAATCGCCGAGGACGATGATTTCCTCGCCCTTCGCCAGATGATCCTCCACCCGCTGGCGGATCCATTCGCACTGGGCCAGCTGCTTACGCCGGTTGACGGCGGCGATTCGCCGGGCGTCCGCGGCCGTCTCGGCCCCGAAGGCTGCTTTCGATTTCGCGTGTACGCCGATCATGCGGAACCGGGTGTCGGAGGCCACGACCCGCACCGAGACTTCATTCGGCGGTTTGGAGAAAACGTGCAGGTCAGTTTCGCCGCCGCCGTCCACATCCAGCGGAAACACGCCGTCGAAGCGCGGCGCGTGATGCAGGCGGTGGGCCGGATCGGCCAGCGCCTCGAATGGCGGGGCGGGGTTGGCGGCTTCCCGTCGTTCCGCCCAATCGTCGGCGGTGACGCGCACGCCCTTTGGATCGTGGGACAACTCGACCCGGTCCGGATCGAAAAGGAACACCAGCTCCTGATGCGTCGGAGACGGAAAACCGAGCAGCGCCTTGCGCTGGCGAAGGCCGAACTTTTCGGCGAAGCCCTCCAGCGCTTGCTCGGCCGAACGCTTCTTGCCCTCATTAGGGCCTTCGACCACCAGCAACAGGTCCGGGTCCACCGCCTGCAGCACCTTGGCGATGGCGTCTCCCTGCTGGCGGCGGGTCACGTCATGCCGCTTGGACCACTGGTGATCGCGCAGCAGCTGGTCGTTGCGGTCGAACAGCTCATTGAACCATTCGATATTCCAGGTCGCGATCCTGAGACTGGTCATCGCGCCCCAGCCTAGCTCAATCCGCGGCTGGAATCATGCCTAGCGCGTGCATGTATAGATCGAGCATCGCCTCTTCTTCTGACCGCTCTTCAGCCGGTTTCTTGCGAAGGGCGACGACCTTGCGCAGGGTCTTGGCGTCGAAGCCGTTGCCCTTGGCTTCGGCGTAGACCTCCTTGATCTGGTCGGCGACCTCTTTCTTCTCCTCCTCGAGCCGCTCAATGCGCTCGACGATGGCCTTCAATTGGCCCGCCGCCACCGTGGTCGCCGAAAAATCCGCGTCGTCCGCCATAGTTCAATCCGCCTGTCAGGTCTGGTTGGTATCCGGTTCGGGCGAGGCCCGAGGCGCGCGAACCTAGCGGGGAGGGAGAGGGGCGGCAATGCCAGGTTTTAGACGTGAGACTATCTGCGCTGGGATCAGTCCACCGACACCCAAATCTGCCCATCCTCCACCCGGCACTCGATCGGGTCGAGGGGGGTGCGGTTTTTTGAGATGTCGCCAAGATGCTCCATGCCCTTCGACGTTCCGTCCTCATTCAACCGGTCGCACCAAGAGTTGATCTCGCCGGTCTCCAGATCGAAGCAGCTGCCATGCCACCGGCACCGGACTTCCATATTGTCGGTCAGTTCGCTGTTGCCTACAGGGGGCGCCTTGGCCCCTTCGCCCGGCGGGTTCCGGTCGAAGAAGGGCAGGCGCATATGTGGGCAGGCGTTGTTGAAGGCGATGAAGCGCTCCCCGCGCCGGGCCACCACGAGATCCATCTCCGGCAACTCCGCAATGCGCTGACCGCCATCCTCGACCTCGTCCACAGCAAATACGCGGGTCCAATTCCTGTCTCCGCGCCGCATTGTCTCTCTCTCGCCGGATTGGTTCAGCGCCTCTTCAGTCTCATCCGTCAGTTTCTCGATTTCATAGAGGGTCATCCGATCGCTGGTGCCGCGCAGACGGACGCGAATGAAATCGCTCATCTCGACCTGATCCTTCACCGCTTCATGCAGTGCTTCGGTGATCAGGAAACGGGTTCCGGCGTCCTTGTTGGCCGCTTCGACGCGGCTGGCGACATTCACGACATCGCCAATCGCCGTCAGGCGCTCGTTGCCGGGTGAGCCGACGGACCCGATCACCGCCTCGCCGTAATGCACGCCGATTCTGATGTCGAAATCGAGCTCGTACATCGATTCGAAGAACGGCTTCATGCGATCGACGGCGGCGAGGGTCTGAAGCGCGGCGTTGACCGCGCGGATCGGGGCGTCCTCCTGCCCTTCGACCCCGAAAATGGCCATCATGCCGTCGCCGATGAATTTGTCGACATAGCCGCCATTGTCCTCGACGATCGCTCCGGCCTGCGCGAAATACCGGTTCAGCAGATACATCACGTCATAGGGAGTCATCCCCTCGGAGAAGCTGGTGAACCCCGCCACGTCGCTGAAGAAGACGGCGACATTGCGCAGCTCTCCCGCCTTGGCGGCCGATTTGCGGCGCAACTGGTTCGAGAGGGCCAGATCGGTCTCATCCAGCACAAGGCGGCGGAATGTGACGTCTCCTGTTGGTTTCAGCTGGCAGGCGAGCCGGATGTGGTCGTCGAGGCCGATCTTTTCCTTCAGCTCCTGCTCCTTTCCCGTCGCGGGCGGGCAGGCGTCTGCGCCGTCGAGAATCCAGATGCGGCAGGTGGAGCATTTGGCCTGACCGCCACAGGCGTGCGCGAACTCGATCCTGGCGCGACTGGCGGATTTCAGCACCGAATCGCCGTCGGCGCATTCGAATGAGACTTCGTCTGGACGCGAGGTCAGTTTCGCCATTTTCCCTCCGGAGTGATCAGCGCGGCCGGGCTGTATATTTGGCTGATACTATACAGACTTGGCGCGCGGCGGAGAGATTTCACACTCGGCGCTTCGCCTCCGCTTAGTGGTCGGGCCTGTTCCGTTCGAACGCGGCCTGTTGCTCCGCCGTCGCCTCGGTCTGGTGCTTGTCGCGCCAGTCCTCGTAAGCCATGCCATAGACGATCTCGCGTCCTTCGGCTTTCGACATATCAAGGCCTTTCTCGTTCGCCGCTTCCTGATACCATCGGCTCAGGCAGTTTCGGCAGAACCCGGCCAAGTTCATCATGTCGATATTCTGCACGTCCGTCCGCTCGCGAAGATGGCTCATGAGGCGGCGGAAAGCAGCGGCTTCAAGCTCGGTGCGGGTAGCGTCGTCCATAATCTGTCCTTTGAGCTCAGAGGCCTTCGAGGGTCTCGGCGATGATGTGATCGACCACGGCGCGCATGGCCTCTTCATGTTCGGCCCCGCCTTCCACGGCTTTGGCGTAGGCGGCGCGCTGGCGGTCGGCGGAGGTGCCTTCTTTGCCGATCTGGCGCAGTCGCAGCAATTCATCAAGGCAGCCCATTTCCTCGGCGTCCTCGGCCAGAAGCCCGATCCATTCCTCCATCAGATTGGGGAAGGGGGCCAGTTCCCCTGTGCCGTGATCGACCAGTTCGCCATGCACGCCATAGCGCTGGGCGCGCCAGCGGTTTTCCTGAATCAGCGTGTTGGGATAGAGCCGCCAGCGCTGGTTCCGGCGACGCAGACGCCAGAGAAAGGCGAACAGGCTCTGATAGACGGCGGCGATGGTGATCGCATCCTCCAGCCGGGTGCAGACGTCGGCGACGCGCATCTCGACGGTCGGGAATTTCGCCGAGGGCCGAATATCCCACCAGATCTTGGTGGCGTCCTCGATGCAGCCGGCGTTCACCAGCTGCGTCACCAGTCGCATGTATTGCGCATAGGATTCCAGCGTGTCCGGCAGGCCTGTTCGCGGTAAAGCGTCGAATACGGTCAGGCGATAGCTGGCGAGGCCGGTGTCTTCCCCCTGCCAGTAGGGGGAGGAGCAGGACACCGCCAGAATATGTGGCAGGAAATAGGCCGCCTGATTCATCAAATCGATGCGCAGATCGTCGTCCTCGACCGCGACATGCACGTGGCAGCCGCAAATCATCAGACGCCGGACCGCCGCGCCAAGATCGGCGCGCAGCTCATCGTAGCGGGGTTTCGGCGTGTGTGTCTGTTCGCGCCATTTCGCGAATGGGTGCGTCGAGGCCGCGATCGGCGCGTAGCCGAATTTCGCGCACGCCTCCGACACCGCGCCACGCAGGCGCTTCAACTCATCGCGGGCTTCGGTGACATTGGCCACGGGTTTGGTGCCGATCTCCACCTGACATTGAAGGTATTCAGGGGTGACCTGCTCTCCGATCCGCTCTTCGCAGGATTTCAGAAAGGCGGGGTCGGGCTCTCGGACGAGATCACGGGTTTCGCGATCGACGACCAGATATTCCTCTTCGACGCCAATGGTCAGGCTGGGTTTCGGGATCACGCCGCGTCTCCCCTCCGGTCATCGGTCGAATGCATCGCCGCGCGCAAGATCGGCGCCAATCGCTCGGCCCACGAGACCTGCTCTTCGAGCGTTCCAATTAGGTCGTTTCGAATCTCGATCAACGCATGGGGCAGGCCGCGTTCCGTGCCATGCCGCCACATGCAATCGCCGGCCAGTTGGCCGCTGTAAGGCTCGTTGTCGCCGACGCAGAGGCCCGGTTCGGCGCGCAGGCGTTCGATCAGGGGTACGGCGATTCGGTCGTCGCGATCCCACAGGACGCCGACCTGCCACGGGCGCAGCGCCCGACCCCGGAACTGGGGCGTGAAGGAGTGCACTGCGATGATCCTGGGCGTTACGCCGGTCGCGAGCGCGCGGTCCAGCGTTTCGCTGATAGCGTTGTGATAGGGGCGGTAATAGGCGTTCAGGCGCCGTTCGACCTCAGCGTGGTCGACCTCTCGGTTCGCTGGAATGATCGAGCCGTCATAGAGCTTCATCACCAGGGTCGGGTCGTCCTCACCACGATTGGGGTCGATCACCAGCCGGGAGAAACGCGACAGGATCGCAGGCGCGCCCAGAAGCTCGGCCAGCGCGATTGTCACGCCACGCGCGCCGACGTCATAGGCGATGTGGCGGCCCATATCGGTCTCCGGCAGGCCCAGAGCGCCTATATCCGGCGGACAGGCGCTCGAGGCGTGATCGCACAGGATCAACACCGACGGGTCCGCGCCCGCAATTTTCTCAACGGGCGAGTAAGGCGCAATCGCGCTGGTCGGCGAGGCGGGGTTTTCAACCGGGTCAAGTGGCGCGTTCATAGCTCATCCCTAACGCCCTCATCGAAGCGGGACAATCGATAGGTCGCCGGCCGATCACGAATAAAAACTTCGCTAATGCCGCAAAAACTGCCCCAATTCGTAGGGGCGCGAACGGCGAAGTTCAGCTATAAGTCCCTAAATCCAACGAAATTTCCCACATGGAAACATTGCTATGAGACGCCAGAGAAACGTCAAGATAGTGGCCACGCTTGGTCCAGCTTCGTCTTCCCGAGAGATGATCAGGGCCTTGTTCGAAGCGGGGGCCGACGTGTTTCGCCTGAACATGAGCCATGGCACCCACGAAGACGCATACGAGCGCCATCAGCTGATTCGAGAAATCGAGCATGAATTCGGCCGTCCAATCGGAATTTTGGCCGATCTTCAGGGGCCGAAACTGCGCGTTGGCGTTTTCGCGGATGAGAAAGTTCCGTTGGAGGAGGGGCAGTCCTTCAGGCTGGACCTTTCAGAGGAGCCAGGCGATGCGAAGCGCGTTCAGTTGCCCCATCCCGAGATTTTCGAGGTTCTCGATGAAGGCTCCACGCTGCTGGTCAATGACGGAAAGATCCGGCTGAAAGTGACGCGCGCCGACAAGGAAAGCGCGGATACGGTCGTCGAAGTGGGTGGGGATATCTCCAACCGCAAAGGCGTGAATGTTCCAGATGTCGTCCTGCCGCTGGCGGCGCTGACCAAAAAGGACCGCAAGGACCTCGAATTCGCCTGCAATCTGGGCGTCGACTGGTTGGCGCTGTCTTTTGTGCAAAGGCCAGAGGATATGGCGGAGGCGCGAAAGCTGGCGAAGGGCCGCGCGGCGGTGCTGGCGAAAATTGAAAAACCGGCGGCGCTAAACTGTATTGACGAGATCATCGCGATTAGCGATGGAATCATGGTTGCGCGCGGCGATCTGGGAGTCGAACTGCCGGTCAGCGACGTGCCCCCCTCGCAAAAGCGGATCGTCCGGGCCTGCCGACGCGCGGGCAAGCCGGTTATCGTCGCGACCCAAATGATGGAGAGCATGATCACAGCGCCGGTGCCGACCCGGGCCGAGGTGTCCGACGTCGCGCATGCGATCTATGAAGGCGCCGACGCGATTATGCTTTCGGCGGAAAGCGCCGCGGGCGACTATCCGATTGAAGCGGTCAGCACGATGAATTCGGTGGCGGAAACCGTCGAGCGCGATCCGACGTATCGGCAGATCATCGAGTCATCGCATACGCCCGCGAAGCACACGATCGCGGACTCGATCACCGCGGCGGCGAGAGAGGTCGCGGAAACCGTCAATGTGAAGGCGATCGCCTGCTTCACCCATTCCGGCACGACTGCTGTGCATATGGCGCGGGAGCGTCCGCGCGCGCCGATTCTGGCGCTGACGCCGCTCAACTCCACCGCCCGCCGCCTGGCGCTGTGCTGGGGTTTGCATTGCGCCGTCACTGAGGATGTGGAGCGCTTCAAGCTGGCGGTCGTGAGCGCTGCGCGGATTGCGAAGGCGGCGGGTTTCGCCGGTGACGAAGACAAGATCGTCGTCACCGCGGGCGTTCCATTCGGCGTGCCCGGCACCACCAACATCTTGCGCGTCGCGCCGGTCAATGAGCGCGCGATCTATGAGGGCGAGCCGTACTGATCGCTGTTTGAACGCCAAAACACAGACGCCCGGCCGTTCAGCCGGGCGTTTTCTTTGGCGACTCGAGATTTCTTACAGCTCGCGTCCGATCACACGGTCCAGCGAGTAGCGCCCACCGCCCCGGATCGCGAAAGATCCGGCGACGATCGCCCAGAGCATCGTGAATTCCCAGCCGCCATTCTGGTTGAAGAAGCCATTCCCGAAATGGGCGACGACGGCCGCGACGAGAAGAACGACGAAGGCGGAGCCGGCGGCGAAGCGGGTGAAGAGGCCGAGCGCGAGCAGAAGCCCGCCGAAAAATTCGACCGAGCCTGCGCCGAGCGCGGCCAGGTATCCGTTGGAGAAGCCCAGAGACTCCTGAAAAAACTGGCCGGTCGCGTCAAGGCCGTAGCCGCCGAACCAGCCAAACAGCTTTTGTGCGCCATGCGGCACGAGGAACAGGCCGGCGGCGAGGCGAACGATCAGTTCCGCGACGTCCGACAACGAAGCGTAAACCGGGCGCAGGGCCGGGACGAGCAGCGGGGTTTCCGTGGATGGAGTGGTGGTGGTCATTTCGGCATCTCCTTCAATTCCATTGGCAGGAAATTAGGAGCGCCGTTTGTCGATATTAATCAGCGAATCTCAACAAATACTGTCGCCAAAATCGAGACAATAGGCGGTTCGCCTGTCGTCTTGAGGCGTATCCCCCGCCACCTCCAGCAGAATCTTCCGCCTGATCGCGTCGGCGAAGGACGGGCCGTCGACCGCCGAGACCACGAAGGAGCCGGGGCCACCGATGATCCTCTCGGCATAGAGGGTCTCCAGATCCACTTCGTCCCAGTCGTCGCCCGGCCGCCCCGTCGTGCAGTGCAGGCACAGGATCGCGAGGCCGTTGATGACGATCCCCTGCGCCAACACGGCCTTCCGGGTTTCATCCAGCGAGGGGCCGTTCCAGTTATTGGCGCTGTCGCCGGAGAAATCGATCACCTTGCGAAAGCCCTCATGTGTTGGGTCGTTGATCAGCTCTGTTGCTTTCAAAAGCGCGGAACTGATCGAGTTGCGCCCGAAGGCCTGGCGCGGAGCCGACATGAGCGCTTCGCCAAATGCAGCGGCGGTGCCGGGTCCGTCGATCACGGTCCAATCGACGACCACATCCTGATGATCCAGATCGCCCCACTCGACATAGGCCACGGCGATCCGGCCATAGGCGCCCTCGCGGATCGCCGTCAGAATTTGAGGGTCGCGAAGCGCTTCGACGTATCCAGAGCGCTGGAACATGATCTCGTCATTGCCAATCGAGCCGCTGGCGTCGGCGAGGAAGACGAGTTCGAGGTCCACATCCTCCTCCGCGGCGGCGGGGAACGCCGCCAGCGCGAGCACGAGAAAAAGCGCAAAGATCCTCACCGCGGATGCAACCATTTCGGAAGGAAGGTATAGGCGTCGACCTTCAGGCTCTCATCAAACGGCACATTGTTGTTGGCCAGAAGCTTCTGCAACTCGCCCGCGTTGAACGCGTCGAAGGTCTCGGTCGCGCCGCCGATATACTTTCCGCCCACGAAAATCTGCGGGATCGTCGGGCTGCCGATCTTCTCGCGCAGGGCGACGCGAAGCTGGCCGCCCCAATTGCCATCCTGATAGGCCGCCGAGTCGAGATCGATGGACCGATACTCGATGCCCAGTTGCTTGAACATGCGCCGCACGGACCAGCAGAACTCACACCATTCGAGCGCGAACATGACCACCGGCTGTTCGGCGTCGCTGACCGTCTCGGACAGGAAGGCGACCGATTCCGGCGTGGCGGCGGGCGGGGCAGGCGCGTCTTCGGCGGGTTTCGGCAGCGGTGCGGCGGGAACCCCGAAGCGGGCGGTCGGGGTGGAGTCGGAAATCTCCTTCTCCTCCGGCGTCATATGCTCAGGGATGTCTTCGAAAAGCGGGGTGGAGAGATAGCGCTCTCCCGTATCCGGCAACATGCAGAGGATGTTCGCTCCTTCCGGCGCCGCGTCGGCCACGGTCAGCGCGCCGGCGAAGGTGGCGCCGGCGGAGGTGCCGACGAATATCCCCTCTTTTTGCGCCAGATCGCGCGCGCATTGCATCGCCGCGTCGCCGTTGATCGGCATGATCCTGTCGATCCATCCGGCCACGATGGCGTCCTCAGCGAGTTTCGGAATCCAGTCGGGCGACCAACCCTGCATCAGATGCGGCCGCCATTGCGGGTGGCTTTCAAAGATCTCTCCGTTTGGACCTCGCGGCTGCGAAATTCCGCTACCTAGCACAGGCGCGTTGTCGGGTTCGCAGACAATCACTTGCGTCTTCGGGCTCTTATCCTTCAGCACCCGCGCCACACCCTTCAGCGTGCCGGCTGTTCCCGCGCCCGTCACCCAATAGTCGAGGCCGATATCGGCGAAATCCTCCAGGATTTCCGGCGCCGTCGTGCGCGAATGCATGTCGGCGTTCGCTTCATTGTCAAACTGGCGGGTCAGGAACCAGCCATGGGTCTCGGCCAGCTCCACCGCCTTTTTCAGCATCCCCATGCCTTTCTGGTCGGCCGGGGTCAGCACCACCTTGGCGCCCAGAAATCGCATCAGCTTGCGCCGTTCGATGGAGAAGCTTTCGGCCATGGTCACGACCAGCGGATAGCCCTTGACCGCGCAAACCATGGCGAGGCCGATGCCCGTGTTGCCGCTTGTCGCCTCGATCACGGTCTGCCCGGGTTTCAGAGCGCCGCTCTTCTCCGCATCCTCGATCACGCCGAGCGCGAGCCGATCCTTGACCGAGGCCATCGGATTGAACGCCTCGACCTTGACGAACATGTTGATGTGTTCGGGCGCGATCTTGTTGATCCGAACCACGGGCGTGCGGCCCACCGTGCCCAGGATGTCGTCGTAGCGTACGCCCATCTCGATCCCCTCCCCATGAGACCAGTTCGCCATCTGAGGGAATGAATATAGGGGCTCTGTTAGCGTTGCACACTCTTGCTATCGCTAGCAGCCGGGCCTATAAGGCGCGCCTTGTCGATCCGTCCGGCTGAAAAGGGCTGCCGAGGGGGATCAGAGACGTATCCGAACCAATGGAGACCGAAATGCCCAAGATGAAGACCAAAGCGGGCGCCAAGAAACGCTTTAAGGTCACTGCGAAAGGCCGCATCAAGGTCGCGCAGGCCGGCAAGCGCCACGGCATGATCAAACGGACGAGAAAATTCATCCGGAACGCGCGAGGCACCACCGTGCTCAGCGCGCAGGATGAGAAGATCGTCAAAAAATACATGCCTTACACCTGATCAGGAGACCCGCAAATGTCACGAGTTAAACGCGGCGTCACCCAGCGCGCCCGCCACAAGAAAGTTCTGAGCCAGGCCAAGGGTTATTACGGCCGTCGGAAAAACGTCTATCGCGTCGCCAAGCAGGCGGTCGACAAGGCGCAGGAATACGCCACCCGCGACCGCAAGGCCCGCAAGCGCAACTTCCGCGCTCTGTGGATCCAGCGGATCAACGCGGCGGTTCGCGCCCATGACGCCGATCTGACTTATTCGCGCTTCATCAACGGCCTGAACCTGGCCGGGGTGGAGGTCGACCGCAAGGTCCTCGCCGATCTGGCCGTGCATGAGCCGGAGGCGTTCGGCGCCGTGGTTGAAAAAGCCAAGGCCGCTCTGAACTAATCAAAGAATACGACAGTGAGTGTGAAAGCCCCGGCCATTGGCTGGGGCTTTTTCGTGTCCGGGTCAGCGGCCCAGATCCGGTGCGGCGAGGTCGCCGCAAACCAGCTTCGCGAATGTTCCGCGCAAGAAAGGCAGACGGATGATCGGCGCGGTGATCCAGTCGCGGATCAGCGGTCGGATCGGATCGTTCGACTGGTAGAACGGAGTGAAGAACCGGCTGATCGCCTGATAGAGCCTGACATGCCGTTCCCGGCGGCGCTGAAACTCTCGCAGCGCTGCGGCCAGATCGTCCGTCTCCTCGATCGCGCCCGCCAGCGCCCATGCGTCGAGCAGGGCCATATTCGCGCCCTGTCCCAATTGCGGTGAGGTCGCGTGCCAGGCGTCGCCGATATGGATCAGTCCGCGCTTCGCCGGACGCGCCAGCGTGCGGTGCCGATACCGGGCGGGGATCAGCTGCGCCTTGTCGGTGATCTGGCTCAGAAACACCTCCGTCTCGGGCCAGAGGGTCAGCGCCTCCTCCCGCCAGTGGTCCAGATCACGGTCGGGCCATTTTGCGAAGGCCGCGTCATCAAGGCTCCAGAAATAGGTGACTTTCTGGCGATCATCGCCCGGCTGGGTTCCGGTCGGCATCACGCCGGTCATCTTGCGGGCGGCGATATAGCGCTGCTCCAGCCGGTGCTCGTGAAAGCCGTTCGCGTCGGGCCAGTCCAGCGTAGCCCAGAGCGCGCCGAAGGGCAGGGGCCGCGCCGGATCGCCGAGCAGCGCCGAGCGCTGGCCAAGCGCATCAATCACCAGATCGAACGGCCCGGCCGAGGCGCGGCCCCGGAATTGCAGCGTGTGGCCCCGCCTCCCATCTGCGGCGCCGATCACCTCAAGTCCCATCTGCAAATCTGCGCCGGCGGCATCGGCGGCGTGGCGCAAAGCCTCGTAAAGGCTCGCCCTGTGGATGGCGAGACCGAAGCGGCGCGCATTATCTGGCAAGGGGCGGGGATCATAGTCGACATCCAGAACCGTGCGTCCCGCAGCCGCCAATCGTCCCAGCATGGAATCGATGCTGCGTCCTGACTGGATTGCGCCTTCCAGAAGACCCAGTTCAGCCAGCACGTCTTGTCCGACCGGCTGCAGCATCAGCCCCGATCCGACCGGGAGCGGAGCCGGCGCCTTGTCGAAAACGGTGACTGAATGCCCCAGACGAGCAAGGAACGCTGCGCTCGCCAACCCTGCGACACCGCCGCCAGCGACGCCGATGTTAAGGATGGGTTTCACGCTGCGGCGATGTAATCTCGGGCGTTCGCCATGATCTCTGCGCCAGTCTCGCTCAAACGGCCATATTGGCGCACCACATTGTCGCCCGCGGCGAAGTTTTCACGATCCTTCGTGACCGCGGCGGCCGCTTTCTCGCGCTGCTCCGGCGTCAAGGCATCTGAGTCCGCAAGCCTCTCCATGGCCCACGCCATTCGGGCGGAGACGTATGTAGCATGGTAGATGCCGTCCATCGGCCTTGGGTCAACGCGAAGCGGCGATCTGAAAAGCTCATCATCCGGATTGAAGACCAACGGTTCTTCGACAGTTAGGCCGAAAAGCAGTGAATGCGCCGATTCGTGGGCCAGAACCTCAACAACCTCGATCAGATCGCGATGCCGGGTCGGATTTAGCATCAGAAGGCCCCAGAACTGATAGTGCGAAGCGCCGTCGAATTGCGCCTCAGATGCTTCAGGCGATTGCGCCAGAAGCACTTCGCGCACGAGCGTCGTGACTTCGCCATGCAAGGCGGGAATTGTGGAGCGCATCAACTCCAGACCTTGTTCAATCAGCTCAGTGAACTGGTCGCCCAACTCCTCATCGACCGAAGCGAGTGGCAGGTCGATATTCGATATGCCGGTGCTTAGTTGTCGTTCGAGCGGGGCGGCGGAGGCTTCGCCATATCTTAGGATTGTCAATCCAGCGGCGCGCGCAGGGAAGGCGGCGAGACGCGCGACCGCGTCCTGCGCCTCAACCCCATTATTCTGCATCAACAGATGCGCGATCTCGAAATAAGTAGCGAACGCCAGTGACGGTAAGCGACGGCCTTGCGCAACTCTCCCAGCCAATTTCGCCAACAGCGCGCTTTCGCCTGGCAATGCCTGAGCGGTGACCTCAGACAGATGGCGCAGACTAGAGGACAGTTCGGTGTGCGCGCGCGCGTCAAGATAGCGCGCCCGCTCTGGATCCGGCGCGAAGGACGCCAGATTTTCATAACAGAAGATAGCTGTCACTTTACGAGAAATCGGCCGCTATTTGACGTCGAGATCGACCTCGCTGCCGACGACATCTGGATCAAAATCGACGCTAATGCTGCGCGTGGGAGTCTTGCCATCGCCAATCTTGGCGGAAATCGTGGCCGGCGTGCAATCGGACGTGTCCGACGCCACGCGAAAGCCCATTAGCTTAGTGGAGTCTATGGAAATTGGTTTCATGGTTTCACTCCCTCACGTTTTGATGTTCTGTAGTGCGGATTAACGTTTTATTAAGCACCTAGAAATGCGCAACCGTCAACGACTCATATACCTTGACAGGCTGCGGTCGCGCCGTCGGCTGATCGTCCTTACAACAAAGCCGGATAGAAATACCTTCGACGCGTTGATTGAACCGGTCCGCGCGTACGGGGTGGTGCTAGAGGTTTTGAGCTATGACTGGCTGTTTGCGAACCGCCGTTGCCCGCGCGCAGCGTACTTGTTCACGGATTTCGAGCGCATGGACGCGTGGAGCTTAGAAAAGGCGGGCAAGTTTTATAAGAAATTGAAAGTGCGCGGCGCGACCGTGCTGAACGACCCGCGGAGGTTTTTGCCACGCGCCTCATTTTTGCGGCGAATGAAATCAGAAGGCATCATTAACTACAGGTGTTGGCTGCCAGCTCACGGCGAGTCGCCTGACAGATATCCCGTGTTTCTGCGGACGCTCGCTTCTCATAGAGGTGTGGCGTCAGGGCTGCTTTACTCGAAAGAGGAAGCTCTGAACGCGCTTCGTAAAGCGCTGGCGCGAGGGCGGACTTTATCAGACTTGGTATTCATCGAGTACTGCGCAGAACCGAATTCAGTCGACGGGAAATTTAGAAAGCACGCCTGTTATGGAGTCAGCGATACAATGATCCGCGCGCTTACGATGACAGATTCCAAATGGATCATAAAATATGGTGAAAGAGGCGCGGCTCGCCGGGAGGACTATGAGCGCGAACGGTGTGAGTTGGACAACTATCCCCATGAAGATCTGATGCGCAGAGTGTTTGAGATCGCAGGCGCGGATTTCGGCCGTGTTGATTTTGGCATCGTGAACGGTCGGCCTCAAATCTATGAACTAAACTCAAATCCCCTGACGCCGGCTCCGCTGGATCATCCGTATGCAATCCGGCGTGAAAGCCAGGCGGTGATCACTCAGCGCTTGGCGTGCGCCTTGGCGGATTTCGCGCCTGCGGAATCCACTAAGTGGCGTGAAAATCGGGTCAAGCTTTGGAAGCGGAACAATAGTCCCTTGAAGTGGCGCAGACCCTAGTGGATTGAATCCAACATTTAGAGCCCTCGATTTCGGGCAGCGATGATCTGGTCGGGATCGGCGCGCCAGATGAGGATCTCTTTTTACTGGTCTTCTACGGCTTCTCGGGCGTCATGACGCAATCTCGGTCTTTTCTCGTTCCCACAGTGATGCTGGAATTGTGGGTTTTGGCCCTTCGGTCGGCTGGTCTGGCTGTCTATGTCACCCCGGCCCGCCTGATCTGGACCAGCCGGTGCATGTTGTAGACGAGGTTGACGAGCCCGATCTTCGCTTTGGCGCGGGCGATGCCGATGGTTCGGACGACCACGCCCATCGCCTGTTTCTGGTAGGCGAAGACGTGTTCGACCGGGGCTCGGTGCTTCGACCTTGTGGCGTTTCCGTGCCGGATATGAGCCGCCATCGGCTTGCCTTTGGGCTTGCGGTGATGGACGCGGGACGTGAAGCCGTGGCGATCAAGGAATTTCTCGTCTGCTTTGAGCGGTAGGCGCTGTCCGCCCGGACTATCCCGCCGGTGTTGGACTTGTCGAGCAACCCGCGCCGCAGCATCCGGCCGTCGTGGCGGCTGGCGTCGGTCACGTCCCAGCGGCGGATGAACCGGTAACGCCTATCAATGCTGGTATGCGCCTTGTAGCCGAAGGTCGGGATGGCGATGTCAGGCTGCGGCTTGCCGTCCTCGCGGGCGCGGGCTTTGCCGAACTGTACGGTCCAGCGGGCGTCCATGTCTTTCTGGTGCAGTTTCGCAGGGTCGTTTTTCCAGCCCTCCGGGATGCGCCCGGCTTTGACATCCTGCTCTTCGCCTTCGGTGCTGCGCTGCTTGGGGGCGGATATCTGATTCTTCTCATCGACCGAGAGCGCCACCGCATGGGCGGGCGGGGCGACATAGAGGCCGACCACATCCTGCAGTTTCTCGGCGAAGGCTGGATCATTGGAGAGCTTGAACTGGCGCCAGCGATGCGGGCTGAGCCCGTGCGCCTTCCAGATCGCCCGCACGGTCGAGGCCGCCAGTCCGACCGCCGCTCCCATCGCCCGGACCGTCCATTGCGTCGCCTCATGCGGCGGCGGCTCGCGGGTCAGGCGGATCACCTCCGCGACCTTCTCGTCCGCTGTTCCGGGGATGCCCGGCGGGCGGGTCCTCTCGCGCAGCAAGCCATCGACGCCCTCGCGCATGAACCGCTCCCGCCAGCGCCAGACGCAGATCCAGGACTTGCCTGTCGCCGCCATGATCGCGACCGTGCCGAGGTCGTCGTCGCTCAACAGGACGATCCGGCAGCGTCAGACATGCTTCTGCGGCGAAGACCGGTAGGAGGCGACCGCCTCAAGCCGAGCGTGATCAACGGCGGAGACGGTGAAAGATATTCCTGTGCGCGTCACACTGACTCGCACACCCAAGAACAAATGGGACTCCCAAACCGGACTCCTTTGTTCCGCTCAATTCAATAGCGAGGCCAAGCGCTCATCAGCAAGTGTGAAAAAACTAGCCGCCCGCCTGAGACGCCCTTCGCAGCGCCGCTGATACTTGCGCCCACCCACGCGCTTCGGCGCCAGCCAGCAGGTCCGCCGCGATATCCATCGGAGGCGCGACTCCCGTGGCCAGAAGGCTCACAAGAACTTCCGGATCAGTGTTCAGAAGCAGAGGTGCGGCGGTTCGCCAATCGAATGCAAAGTTGATCTCAGGATTGGCGATCGCGGAATGATATCTTGCGAGACTCACAAAGTCGCTTTCGATCAGGGCGGCGCGATACGCGCCCTCCGATGCCGAGTGGCCGATCTTAGGCAGATCGAGCATTCGCAACTCGCACGCGTTCAGCGGACCGGACCCGACAGATCCGCAGCGTTCACCCGCCGCCCGCATCGCCTTGTCTGGAGCGGTTACGAGATAGGCGAACTCAGAGACGCCGAGCCATGGCGTGTAGACGAATTTCATCCACGCAGCGCCGACAAGTACGATGGCGATCATCAAAGAGGCGAATGTACGGGTATGAGCGGAGGTTGCATTTTCCTGTTGGCGCCGCCAGCCGAACGCAAGCTCCAGAATGCGCCATACCGACATGAGCGTCCACATGGCCGCCGCGCCTCCGACCAGCGCGGCGATTGATACCGTACGCCAGAAGTCCGACCGCTCTATGCGGGTCAGCCCCTCTGAGCCGGGGATCACCGACACCGCTATCTTGTCGCCCAGCGCGACATCATTGCGCGGTAGACGGCTGACCGCTTGCCACTCGCCACCGTCCAGAGGCAGGGCGTACGCCACGGTCGGGGTTGCGAGCCCTGCTGATCGGGCGTCCAGCTTGATGACTTCGCCTTCGACAGTCGTGCCGAACATCTTGTGGGCGCCCCACGATACCTGATCGTAGAGACCGCCGGCGAAGGCGATGAATGCGATCAGGAGGAGGGCGTTGCGGATCAGGCGGGCGGGCCAGTAAAAAAGCGTTGGCGCGCGTCGGCCGCGGCTGCGCAGGTCCTTGAAGCCAAATTGCTCCACATCCTGATAAGGAACCAGTTCAGTGCCGGTCCTGCGGAAGGGCGCCGATGGGGTGTTGGTGTCAGGATCGGACTTCGGACCCGCCGTTGATCCGCGCTTTTGCTGCGGATCAGACGCGCTGTGACGGATTGGTCCGCGTGCACCGTCTTCATACACTCGTTTCAACGCCTCGCCCACTTTAGGGAACCCCTTAAAACTCACGACTTAGAACGTTGATACGTTAACAGAACTTCCAGTTGTCGCGAAGCCTGCCCGTTAACGACCTATTAACGCGAGTATATGACATGGGGTTTGGCCGCCCCCCTTGCAATCCCGGCCCCCCGTGGTATTCGGCGCTTCGGCCCTTTTGTCGGGCTGAAATTGCATTTGCGAAACGAACACCAGACGGGCGGGGTCATGGACGGGCTGAACGAGCTTAAGGCGAAGTATCTGGCCGAGATCGGCGGCGCATCCGATGAAGGCGCGCTTGAGGGCGTGCGCGTCGCGGCGCTGGGCAAGAAGGGTGAGGTCAGCCTGCGCATGCGGGAGCTGGGCAAGATGACGCCCGAGGAGCGCAAGACCGCCGGCCCCGCGCTTAACGCCTTGAAAGGTGAGCTGAATTCGGCGATCGCCGCGCGCAAGGCCTCGCTGGCCGACGCCGCCTTGGCCGAGCGTTTGAAGTCCGAATGGCTGGATGTGACCCAGCCGACCCGCCCCGCGGCGGAGGGCACGATCCACCCTGTCAGCCAAGTGACGGATGAGATTACGGCGATCTTCGCCGAGATGGGTTTCGCGGTCGCCGAGGGGCCGCAGATCGAGACGGACTGGTTCAATTTCGACGCGCTGAACATTCCGCCCGAACATCCGGCGCGGCAGGAGCACGACACGTTTTTCATGGCGCGCGCTGAGGGCGATGACCGCGCACCGCATGTGTTGCGCACGCACACCAGCCCCGTGCAAATCCGCGCCATGCAGGCGCAGGGCGCCCCGATCCGGGTGATCGCGCCGGGCCGGGTCTATCGCTGCGACTATGATCAGACCCACACGCCGATGTTCCATCAGGTGGAGGGGCTGGCGATCGATCGCGACATCTCGATGGCCAATCTGAAATGGGTGCTGGAGGAGTTCTGCCGCGCCTTTTTCGAGGTCGACAATGTGGAGCTGCGCTTCCGCGCGTCGCACTTCCCCTTCACCGAGCCCTCGGCGGAGGTGGACCTGCGCTGCTCATGGGAGGGTGGAACGCTGAAGGTCGGCGAGGGCGATGACTGGATGGAAATCCTCGGCTCCGGCATGGTGCACCCCAAGGTGCTGTCCGCTGCCGGGATCGACCCGGATGAATGGCAGGGCTTCGCCTTTGGCATCGGCATCGACCGGCTGGCGATGCTGAAATACGGCATCCCCGATCTTCGCGCCTTTTTCGACAGCGACCTCAGATGGCTGCGCCATTACGGGTTCCGTGCGCTGGATCTGCCGACCGCTCATGGCGGGCTGTCCTCGTGAGTGAAGCGCCTGACTCCACCACTGACGATGTGGTCGATGCGCCGGATATCGTGCAGGCGATCCTCGATCAGGTGACGCTACGGCTTGCGCATTTTGCGGACACCTATGACGCCTCGGATATTTACGAGCACCTGCTAAAACGGATCGCCGCATTCGAGCAATCACTTGATGAAGGGCACGAGGTTGGCGTCAGGCTGGCCAATTTTGGGGCCGCCGCCACTGCACATGTCCGCGGGTTGGGGTTCAAAGACCCGAATTTAATCGAGTTTCAATGCGTTCTGCCGGATGGGCAGGATGTGGTTCTGTTGCAGCACATTTCGCAGCTGAGTTTCATGTTGGTGGCCCTGCCGCCCGTCAAAGAGGAAAAGCCGTTCCGCATCGGCTTTCGTGCGCCCGAATGAAGTTCACTCTCTCCTGGCTGAAAGACCATCTGGAAACGGATGCGACCCTTGATGAGATCACCGAGGCGCTGACCGATCTCGGCCTTGAGGTCGAGGGCGTCGAAGACCTGGCCGAACAACTGGGCGCCTTCACCATCGCCCGCGTGATCGAGGCGGTGCAGCACCCCAACGCCGACCGCCTGCGTCTTTGCCGGGTGGAAACTTATCCGAATGGCCCCGACGCAGCCTCGGAAGAGGTGCAGGTGGTCTGCGGCGCGCCCAACGCCCGCACCGGGCTGGTCGGCGTCTTCGCCTCGGTTGGCGCCTACGTGCCCGGCACCGAGATGCTGCTGAAGCCGGGCGAGATCCGCGGCGTCGCCTCCAACGGCATGCTGTGCTCCGAGCGCGAGCTGATGATCTCGGACGATCATCAGGGGATCATCGACCTGCCCGAGGACGCGCCGCTGGGGGCCCGCTTCATCGACTATGCCGGTCTCAACGATCCGGTGATCGAGATCGCCATCACTCCGAACCGCCCGGATGCGCTGGGCGTGGCCGGAATCGCGCGGGATCTGGCGGCGCGCGGCATCGGGACGCTGAAAACCCCGGCGGTCGAGCCGGTGGCGGGCGGCTATCCCAGCCCGATTGGCGTGACCATCGATCCGGATGTGCAGGATAAGGGCTGCCCGGTCTTCTATGCGCGGCAGATCAAGGGCGTGAAAAACGGCCCCTCGCCGGACTGGATGCAAAAGCGCCTGCGGGCCATCGGCCTCCGGCCCATCAACGCCCTGGTCGATGTGACCAACTACATCACCTATGACCGCGCGCGGCCCCTGCATGTGTTCGACGCTGCGACGGTGAAATCGGACCTTCGGGTGCACTGGGCCAAGGGCGGCGAAAAGCTGACCGCGCTGGATGAGAAGGAGTACGCGCTTCAGCCCGGCATGATGGCGATCTCCGCGGGCGACGAAGTGGAGAGCATCGCCGGAATCATGGGCGGCCTGCCCACTGGCTGCACCGAGGCGACCACCGACGTCTATGTCGAAAGCGCTTATTGGGACCCGATCACCATCGCCACCGCGGGACGCGCGCTGAAGATCAACTCCGACGCGCGATACCGGTTCGAGCGCGGCGTCGATCCCGCCTTCACCGGGCCGGGGCTGGAGCTTGCGACCCGCATGATCCTCGACATCTGCGGCGGCGAGGCCTCCGAGGTCGTGGTCGCGGGCGAGACGCCGGACACTACCCGCGCCTACACGCTGGATCCGGCCCGAGTGCGGTCTCTGGTCGGTATGGAGATCTCGGAAGTGGCGCAGGTGCGCACGCTGGAGGCGCTGGGCTTCGCCATCGACGGCGATCAGGCGACGCCGCCCCCGTGGCGCCCCGATGTGCTGGGCGAGGCGGATCTGGTGGAGGAGATCGCCCGCGTCGCCTCTCTGACCAAGCTTCCGGCGATCCCGCTGGCGCGCGTCGATGAGGGTGTCGCCAAACCGATCCTGACGCCGATGCAAAAGCGGGAAAGCGCGGCGCGGCGGCGGCTGGCCTCGGCCGGGCTGAACGAATGCGTCACCTACTCCTTCGTCTCGACCGCCGAGGCGGAGCTGTTCGGCGGCGGCGACGCGGCGTTGAAGCTGGACAATCCGATCTCGTCCGAGATGTCGGATATGCGCCCCTCTCTGCTGCCCGGCCTGATGGCGGCGGCGGCGCGCAATCAGGCGCGCGGCTACAACGATCTCGGCCTGTTCGAGGTCGGCGCGGAGTATTTCGGCGCCGAGCCGGGAGAGCAGCGCGAAGTCGCGGCCTCTCTGCGCGTCGGCCAGACCGGCCCGCGCCACTGGGCGCCTGGCGCCAGGCCGGTCGATCTTTGGGATGCGCGGGCGGATGCGGAAGCGGTCCTGAACGCCATCGGCGCGCCGATCGCGCGGCTGATGGTGACGCGGGATGCGCCCGACTGGCTGCATCCGGGGCGGTCCGCCTGTCTGAAGCTGGGGCCGAAGAATACGCTGGCGGTGTTCGGCGAGGTGCATCCGAAGGCGCTTGAGGCGATGAACGTGAAGGGCCCGGCGGTGGCCTGCGTCGTCTATCTGGAGAACGCGCCCTTCCCGAAGGCCAAGGCCCGGACCCGCGCGGCCCTCGCCGCATCGGATCTGCAGGCGGTCGAACGCGACTTCGCCTTTGTCGTCGCCGCGGATGTGGAGGCGGAAACAGTGCTGCGCGCCGCCCGCTCGGCCGAGAAGAAGCTGATCGAGAGCGTGTCCCTGTTCGACGTGTTCGGCGGGGCCAAGGCCGAAGCGCAGTTCGGAGAGAGAAAGAAGTCGGTCGCGATTTCGGTGCGCCTGCAACCCAGGGACCGGACGCTGACGGATGAGGAGATCGAGGCGGTCGCCGCCCGCATCGTCGCCTCCGTGACCAAGACCACCGGGGCCGAATTGAGAAGTTAGACTATGGCTCAAATTCCAATATTTGTAATCAACTTGGCGCGCCAATCAGAGCGGCTGGAGCGGATGAGTAAAGAGCTCGGCGCTCTCAATCTCGAATTCGAGCGGCTGGATGCAGTGGATAGATTGTCCACGCCACCAGCGGAATTCCAACAGCGCTTTACAAAGACCGGTCCAATCGGACCTCTTGGCAAGGGCGACATGGCATGTAGTCTGTCACATCGCAAGTTTTGGAAGGAAGTCCTTGACCGGGGTCTAGAGACTGCATTTGTCCTAGAGGATGACGTAGAAATTTCTCCAAACTTGCCTGATTTGTTGGCCTGCGCAGACTGGGTTCCAAAGAGTGCGAATATTATTAAATTCGAGCGAAAAGGTGGACCCAAAACTCGAGTCTATCTGGGGGCTGGGTCCAGTATCTGGATCGGCGCCTTCACGCTACACCGGATATTTTCGCCCCATATGGGTACTGCCGGGTACTTGATAACCCGCAAAGGTGCCGAACTTGCTTTGTCGGCGTCAGAACGCTTGTCCATGCCCGTCGATCATTTCTTGTTCAATTCAGCGATTTCAAGATTTGCAGTACAATCTAAGCCGCTGCAGCTGTCGCCTGCTGTAATCCGGCAAATTCCGGACGAAGTTCCAAGTGATATAGAAATTGATCGCCCGGCAAAGAATAGGCCCAGAATGCCGATCCGGCTTTATCGCAAGTACAAGTACTCGGCATTGCGATTGCCATATAAAATTTTTGGCGCGCGTCACGTAGATGTGCCGTTTGAATAGGATGATTTGATCACTCTGACGTAGGCTGTATTGTCGGAAGTCACCAATGCGACCCCGGGGGCGAGTTGAGAGGTTGACGGCGCACTGGCGGCCGGGTCGCTGAAGGATGAGCAGGAGTGAAGAGTTGTCGGTCGATCTGAAGTGCGTCGCTATGTGCCGCGATCATACCGACTACGCGCGTGATTTCGAGAATGCCCTCGCGGAACTGGCGGAATTGACGAGTCTCGCGATCATCGTGCCTCTCATCGAGTTTTCGAAGACGATGCGCCATATGACGAAGTGATGTATTCGATCATGCACCTGATCGAGAGTTTTCCGGACGAAATTCGTATCGAGGAGGTTCTCAGTAAGGCGCAATCGTTTCGGCGGTCTGCGCTGCGGTGGGCCGAAGTGGCGTTCATCGGGATGGTGAACTCTGAACCAACGCGCCAAGAGTTGGCGCGCCAGCTTCGTCTCGCGGATGCAACAACCAAAGCAGCGGTGCGTGAAATAGTGAACGAGATCAATAAGCGGGGTCCCGAATTCTCGCGAAAGACGGCTCAAAATCGAGCCGCCGCAACCGGGTTAACCCCGATTTAGCTAAAATACCGCACATCTCGGGCTCCCCTGATGAATAGGAGCCCGACCCATGGCGTTCAGCGATGCGCTGAAATCTGAAATCTTCGCCGCAGCCGAAGAACTGAAGCTTGACCCCGCCGCCCTGTTGGCGGTGGTGGAGGTGGAAAGCGGCGGCCGCGTTTACGCCAGACTGGACGGCCGTGACGCGCCACTGATCCGGTGGGAGGGGCACGTGTTTCACCGCCGCCTGCCGCCCGACTTTAGAGAACGCGCGATGCAGGCCGGGTTGTCCTCGCCGCGCGCCGGCGAGATCGCCAATCCTCGGAAACAGACGGACCGCTACGCAATGCTGCGCTGGGCGGAGGAGATCGACCTCGACGCCGCGCCGCAGGCGGTCAGCTGGGGCGTTGGTCAGGTGCTGGGTGAAAACTGGGACTGGCTGGGCTATCGCAGCCCGCAGGAACTGGCAGCCGAGGCGTATTCTGGCCTGACCGGTCAGATCCGCCTGATGGTCCGGTTCATCGAGCGGCGAGGCCTGCGCGAAGTGTTGCAGGAGCGGGACTGGGCCGCTTTCGCCCGCGCCTATAACGGCCCGGCCTATCGCTACGACGCACGTATGGCCTGCGCGTACGCCCGTGTGGCAGGGCGCGCGGAACCGGTGGAGGCGCGCGATCCCGAGCTCATTCAGCGGATCGGCGACAAGGGCGCGCCGGTGGCCAGGTTGCAGAGGGCGCTGCGCCGGTTGGGCCGCCCTCTGATCGTCGATGGCGAATTCGGCCCGGCCACCCGGGCGGCGCTGATCCGGTTCCAATCGGTCGAGGGGCTGACGCCGGACGGGATCGCCGGCCCCGCCACATGGGCCCGGATCGAGGCGCTGAGCGGGGTGGGGCGGGCGGCTTAGGCAGGCCGCGCGCGCCGCTGGTTCAGGTTGAAGCCTACGCGATAGACCGACAGCGCGATCAGCGGTCCGAAATGAACCAGAGCCGGGCCCCATCCGCCCCAGCCATGCAGCGCCGCCCAGTGCAGCAAGGTCAGAACCGCCGCCGCATAGACCCAGCGCTGCAGGGTCTTCCATGCTTTCGGACCCATCCTCCGGACAGCGTAGTCCATCGAAGTGGCCGCCAGAGGGATGAAGATCGCGAAGGCCAGCCAGCCGGTCCAGATGGCGAGGTTCGGAAGATCCGCCAGCGCCGCTGCGGCCGAGCCCTCATCAATCAGGTAGAGAACGGTGTGCGCCAGCGCATAGGCGAACGCCGCCACTCCAAAATAGCGCCGGTTGCGGATCAGCCAGCGCGGGCCGCGCCAGCCCTTCAGCAGCCTCGCCAGAGGCGTCGCAAGCATGGCGATGATCATGAAACGGGCGGCGAACTCGCCGGTCGGATGCAACAATTTATGGATCGCCCGCGGGTCGTCGCCGGTCAGCACGCCGATCATCGGAATCGCCGGAAGGGCGAGGATCGCCCACAGGAAATAGGGCGAGGAGGCGATTTTCCCGAGCGTTGTAGGCAGGGCGGCCATGGCGAAGCTCCAATTAGCGGAGAAGGGCGGCGCGCCGCCCCCGTTTCGCCCTTCTACGCGACAGCGCGCCTGTTCCGTCGCGGAAATCGCCTTAAGCCGCCAGAGCCAGCTTGGTCGACAACACGTCGATCGCCAGCGCCTCGCCGACCGCATAGTTGGTCAGGTGCCCGGCATGCACGTTCAGCCCTTCGGCCAGATGCGGGTCGTCCTGACAGGCCTGCCGCCAGCCCTTGTTCGCCAGATCGATCATGTAGGGCATGGTGGCGTTGGTCAGCGCGATTGTAGCGGTTCGGGCCACGGCGCCCGGCATGTTGGCGACGCAGTAATGCACGATGCCGTCCACCTCGAAGATCGGATCGTCATGGGTGGTGGCGTGCGATGTCTCAAAGCATCCGCCTTGATCGATGGCGACGTCCACCAGCGCCGCGCCGGGCTTCATCTCGCCGAGTTGCGCCTTGCTGACAAGCTTGGGCGCCGCCGCGCCGGGGATCAGCACCGCGCCGACCACAAGGTCGGCCTCGTTCACCAGCTCCTCGGTGTTGCCTTTGCTGGCGTAGCGGGTGCGGAACAGGCCGCCGAACGCATCGTCCAGATAGCGCAGACGCGGCAGCGAGCGGTCCAGCACAGTCACATCGGCGCCCATGCCCGCGGCGATCCGCGCCGCGTTGGTCCCGACCACGCCGCCGCCGATCACTGCGACTTTCGCCGGGCCGACGCCGGGCACGCCGCCCATCAGCACGCCGCGCCCGCCATTGGCCTTCTGCAGCGCCCAGGAACCGGCCTGCGGCGCCAATTTGCCCGCCACTTCCGACATCGGCGCTAGCAGCGGCAGGCCGCCGCCCGGCTGGGTTACGGTCTCATAAGCGATGGCGGTGCAGCCCGACGCCAGCAGGTCGCGGGTCTGCTCCGGGTCGGGGGCGAGATGCAGATAGGTGAACAGCAGCTGGCCCTCGCGCAGCATCTTGCGCTCATCCGCCTGCGGCTCCTTCACCTTCACGATCATGTCCGCCTCGGCGAAGACCTGCTCGGCCGTGTCGGCGATGCGCGCGCCAGCGGCGACATAGTCCGCGTCGGGAAAGCCAGCGCCAGCTCCGGCGCTGGCCTCGATCACGACTTCGTGGCCATGGGCGCCAGCCTCTCGCGCGGCGGCGGGGGTGACGCCGACGCGATACTCCTGGTTCTTGATCTCTTTCGGGCAGCCGATGCGCATGGCGCAATCCTTTCGCTGAAATGCGGTCCTTCAGGGCTAT
Source organism: Paracoccaceae bacterium (assembly GCA_963669315.1). GTDB lineage: Bacteria > Pseudomonadota > Alphaproteobacteria > Rhodobacterales > Rhodobacteraceae > SZUA-547. Next base: position 2,421,288 of record OY770021.1, read on the forward strand.
TCTGGCGCAAGTCGCGCGAAATGTGCTTGCAAAGATCGATTGTGCAATGCCGAAGAAATGCAATAATATACCGAATTATGGCAACAGCCTCGAAGAAGTCACCAAAAACGCCGTTGGATGCGCTGGATCGAAAGATCCTGATGGCGCTTCAGCGCGAGGGGCGAATCTCCAACGCGGATCTGGCTGAGCAGGTCGCCCTCTCAGCCTCGGCCTGCCATCGCCGCGTGCGGCGGCTGGAAGAGGACGGGGTGATCGAGGGCTACGCCGCCACGCTCGATCCCCGCGCGGTCGGGCGCCGGGCCACGGTTTTTGTCGAGATCACCTTGAACAGCCAGGCCGATGAGGTGCTGGAGGCGTTCGAGGCGGGCGTCGCGCGCATCCCCGATGTGATGGAGTGCCACCTGATGGCGGGCGCGGCGGACTACATCCTGAAAGTGGTCGCCGAAGACACCGACGACTTCGCGCGCATTCATCGTCAGTATCTCGCGCGTCTGCCCGGTGTCGCGCAGATGCATTCTAGCTTTGCGTTGCGCAAAGTGTTCAAGTCCAACGCGTTGCCGGTGGACGGAGGGTGAGGCGTGGCGCGATCGATCGTCATTCTGCTGCACGGTCTGGGGCGGTCGCCGGCGTCCATGGCGCTGCTGGCCCGTCGTTTGGAGCGAAGCGGCTGGGCCACAGCGCGCCCCCGTTATCCGTCAACGGATCTGACGCTCGATCAGGCGCTGGAGCGTCTCATCAGTCCGGTGGGACGTCTGGCGAAGGCGGCCACCCGCGTCCATCTGGTCGGCCATTCGCTGGGCGGGCTGCTGGCGCTGTTGCTGGCGCGGCGTCAGGGGCTGGGCAATCTGGGCCGGGTCGTGCAGATCGGTTCGCCAAATGCCGGGTCGGAGGCGGCGGCGCTGGCGATGCGGGTGCCGGGCGTGCCCGGCCTGATGGGACCGGTGCTGGATCAGCTTGACGACGCGGTGCTGGTGGAGCCCGGGCCGTTCGAATTCGACCTCGGCTGCATCGCCGGCGATCTGCCGCTGGTCCCGGTGGCTCGGTTGGCGGGCGTGCGCGCGCCGAATGACGGGTTGGTTACGGTGAAAAGCGCCCTGCACCCGGCGGCGACGGATACGACCGTTCTGAATTCGGCGCATCCGTTGCTGCCTTTCGACCCACGGGTTTCGCGGCAGGTTCATGCGTTCCTGAAAGCGGGGCGGTTCGGGTCGCGCTAGAATCCCAACGCCTGCGCGCCAAAAAACGCGCCCAGCCCGGTCGCCATCGCCGCCAGCAGGCTGCGGGTGGCGAGGCCCGCGGCGAGCGCCAGCATCGCGCAGCCGAGACGAAGGGGATCGCCCGTCTCCGCCTCCTTGGGGAAGACGACCATGGGCGCGGCCAGCGCCGGGATCATCGCCATCGGCAGATAACGCAGCATGCGTTCGGCCCATTCGGGCGGGCGCCAGTCCCCGAGCAGTCCGAGGAAGGAAAACCGCACCAGATAAGTTGCGATGCCAAGCCCGATGATCGTGCTCCAGATGGCCAGTGTCGTCGGTCCGGTCATGCGCTGTCCCTCTTTTCGCGGGCTTTGTTCATCTGAATCTCGGTCAGCACCCCGGCCAGCATGCCAAGCGTTCCGCCCGCCAGCACACCAAAGCCGAGCGGCAACCAGACAAACGAAAGCGATGCGGCGACGCCGACCAGAGCGGCGACGAAGTGGCTCGCACGTTTGATCATCGGCGCGGCGATGGCTATGAACGCGATGGGGACGGCGAAATCCAATGACCACTCGCCGGGAATCTGTGCGCCCAGAATTGCGCCCAGCGTGCAGAAAATCAGGTAAGAGCCGCTCGTGGGCGTCAACACGCCGTAATACCAGCCGAATTTATTCGAGAGCGTGGGTTCTTGGCCGTCGACGTAGCGCCCGATCGACATGCCATAGGACTGATCATGCACAACATAGGCGGCGGCGACGCGGCTCCAGAACGGCGCGTCTCGCCAATACTCGGCGAGAGAGGCGGAATACATCGCCATGCGCAGATTGATGGCGAGGCCGGTTAGGATGGCGATTGCGGCCGGCGCGTCCTCTGACAGCAGGCCGACAGCGGCGAATTGCGCGGCTCCGGCCAGCACCGTCAGCGACATGGCGACTGTTTCGATTACCGTCAGACCCGCATCGACCGCGACGACGCCGAACACCAGCGAGAACGGAATATAGGCGAGGATCAGGGGCAGGCCCGCGACAAATCCCTTCTTGTAGCTGTTCTTGAATTCCGGGCTCATTGTCCGGCGCCTCCTCCGCGCCATCCTTCTGTTGCGAACCAGCAGGCTGTGATAGCGCAGATAAGCGTATTCGCGCCAATCACCAGTGGTGAGGTGTTATGTCAGAATTTTTGATCGCTCCCGACCCGGATCATGCGGCGCTCACCCGCGCGGTGACGGGGGTGGACCATGAGGGGAACCGGATCGAGACCCGCGTGGTCGAGGAGCGGCCGCTGACGATCTATCTGAACGGGCAGGAGATCGTCACCGCCATGACCATCGGCGACTACCCAGACTATCTGGCGGTCGGGTATCTACGAAATCAGGGCATGCTGCTGGACGACGATACGATCATCGGCGTCGATTTCGATGCGGAGCTTGAGACGGTCGTGGTGCGCACCGAGCGCGAGACCGATTACGAGGAAAAGCTGAAGAAAAAGACCCGCACCTCAGGCTGCGCGGTGGGCACCGTCTTCGGCGACATGATGGAAAGCCTTGAGGGGCTGACGCTGCCAGACGCCAAGGTGCGCGTGAGCTGGCTTTACGCACTGGCGAAGAAGGTCAACACAGCGCCCAGCCTCTACCTGACGGCGGGGGCGATCCACGGAACCGTGCTCTGCAAGCAGGATCGGCCGATGGTCTATATGGAGGATGTCGGGCGGCACAACGCGGTCGACAAGATCGCGGGGTGGATGCTGCTGGAGGGGGAAGCCTCCGCTGACAAAACCCTCTACACGACCGGGCGGCTGACCTCCGAGATGGTGATAAAGACCGCGATGATGGGGATCCCGGCGCTCGCGTCGCGCTCCGGCTTCACCGCCTGGGGGGTGGAGATCGCGCGCGAGGTAGGCCTGACCCTGATCGGCCGGATGCGGGGCAAGCGGTTCATCTGTTTGTCGGGGGAGGACCGATTGATCTGGGACGCCGATTTGGCGGAAGTGGAGGATGAGGCGGGCAGGCATCACAGGAAAGGGGCGGAGCGGTGAGCAGCGACGATGAGGCAATAGAGATTGAGTTCGAATGGAGCGAAGACGACATCAAGTTCGGCCATCGGGCCGTGCGAAGGAAGATCGTCGAGAACACCCAAACTGGTTGTGGTCCCTCTACGGTCATTTATGCCCTTATCGCCATTGTCCTTTTCGCGCTTATTTCGCGGATGAGCAATGACGTAGAGGGGCGCAACCTCTTCTTAATAGGCGCGTTAGCTGGAGGCAGCTTCTTTGTAGCTATAGATTACCGTCGAATCTGGGTGTTCAGAAGTAGATTAGACCGTTTGCAATTTGAGCATCTCCAACGGATCGGACCCCACCGGTACAAACTTAATCATCAAGGCATGGAAGTTTGGTCCGACGCGAGCTATGCGAAATTCGGTTGGGACCGAGTCGAAAGCGTTGAGGGTATTCAAACAGGCATCTTGCTAACTTTTTCGCCACAATCGTTTACGTACTTCCCTGATTCATGCTTACCACCGAACCTCACCCGCACCGACCTCCTCGCCAAAATCAACACATGGCGCGAGGCCGCTGATGCCTGATGCGCCCGACCCCGTCACGTATTCCTTCCGCTGGACGCCGGAGGTTTACGCCCAGCTCACCGTCAGGCGTCCGCCCGCCCGGCTGCGTGTGACGGGCTCGCTCGGGCAGCTTGCGGTCGCGGTGGCGGGCTGTCTGGCGCTGGTGACGGCGATCTCCGCCGCGCCGATCCTATTCGGCCTCAGCGACTCTGACGGGTTTATGCTGTCGCTCTGGGGGGCGATTGCGGCGATGTTCTCGGCGCTGGTGGTGATCTTTCCCTATGTGAAGCGCACGCGCATCGCGGCCGATCTTGCAACCCGCGTTCGGCAGGGCGAGGTGCGGGTGACGCTGGGGCCGGAAGGCATCGAATCCGTCACCGACACCGCCCGCACCTATAATAAATGGCCTTCGATCTCAGAAGTGTCGGAGGCGCCGAAGGCGACACTGCTGTGGATTGGCGCGCTGATCGCCATGCCGGTCCCGGATGAGGCGCTGCCGGAGGGCGTCGACCGGACTGAATTACTGCGGCGGATCGAAGTATGGCGAGTGGAGGGGGCGTGAATACCCTCGGCGTGATCCTCGCGGGCGGACTCGCGCGCCGCATGGGCGGGGGCGACAAGTGTTTGCAATCGCTGGGCGGGCGCACGCTGCTCTCTCACGTCATCGATCGGCTGAAGCCTCAGGTCGACGGGCTGATCCTGAACGTTAATGGCGATCCGTCCCGCTTCGCTGAATACGGCCTGCCCATCGCCCCTGACAGCGTTGATGGGTTCGCGGGGCCTTTGGCCGGCGTGCTGGCCGGGCTGGACGCGGGACGGGCGCAGGGCGCGAGTCATATCGTCACCGCCGCCGCCGACACGCCGTTCTTTCCGCGCAATCTGGTGGAATGCTTGCGGGAAGCAGCCGAGGAGGCGGGCGCGCCCATTGCTTTGGCGGCGACGCCGGACCATAGCGGAAAGTTCAAAAGCGGGTTTGGTCGTCACCCGACATTCGGCATCTGGCGGGTGGCGCTGGCCGATGATTTGCGGGCGGCTCTCACGGATGGCGTGCGCAAGGTCGTCGCTTGGACCGACAAGCATGGCGCGGCGACGGCGATGTTCGGCGCGGATCCGTTCGATCCCTTCTTCAACGTTAACACGCCGGGTGATATGGCCTTGGCGGAAAAGCTGTTGAAGAAGGAACGGCCCGAGTGAAGGTTTACGGCATCGTCGGCTGGAAGAACTCCGGCAAAACCACATTGATGAGTCAGGTGATCGGCGAAATCGCGGCGCGCGGGTTCATTGTATCGGCGGTCAAGCACACGCATCACGCTGTGGATCTGGACCGGCCCGGCAAGGACACCTATCGGCATCGGGAGGCCGGGGCTGCGCAGGTCGCACTCGCCTCCAGCGCGCGCTGGGCGGTGATGACGGAGCTGCGCGAGACGCCGGAGCCTTCGCTGGATGAGCTGATCGGAAAGCTGGACCCGGTGGACATCGTGCTGGTCGAAGGATTCAAGAAGCACGGCCATGCGAAGGTGGAGGCGCATCGCGACGCCACCGGAAAATCGCTGCTTGCGCGGGAGGATGCGACCATCACCGCGGTTGCGACGGCTGATCCGGCCAGCAAAGTTGTAGCCGGGCTTTCCATACCGCTGCTGTCGCTGAACGATCCGGCGGCGGTCGCCGACTACATTCTGCGCCAGACCGGGCTGACGTAATGAGCCGTGTCGCCAATGACTGTTTCGCTCTGCCGCCCGGCGTGCACTGGACGCCAGCGGATGAGGCGCTCGCGCTGCTGAAAGAGCGTATGGAGACGGTGGTCGGGGTCGAGGACGCGCCGCTGGCTCAGGCGGATGGACGGGTTCTGGCAGAGGACATTCTCGCAGCGCATTCTTCTCCGCCCGCGGACAATTCCGCTGTCGACGGCTACGCCTATGTTCAGGGTTCGGGCGCAGAGGGCCGGTATCGCCTGCTGGCTGGGCGGGCCGCCGCGGGCGCGCCTTATGACGGCGTCGTGACGCCGGGCGCGGCTCTGCGCATCTTCACCGGCGCCGTTCTGCCGAAGGGCGCTGATACGGTGATCATGCAGGAGGGCGTCTCGCTTGAGGAAGGCTATCTGCGTTTCGACGGGGGGCCCAAGACGGGCGCCAATGTGCGCGCCGCGGGTGAGGATGTCGCGGCGGGCGAGATCATTCTCAGCGCTGGTCAGGTCCTGCGGCCGCAGGACGTCGCGCAAGCCGCGACGATGGGCGTCGACCGGCTGAAACTGCGCCGACGGCTGCGGGTCGCCGTGCTCTCTACAGGGGACGAACTCGCGCAACCCGGTGATGCGCCGGGAGAGGGCGGAATATTCGACGCGAACCGGCCGATGCTGGCGGCTTTGGCGGCTCGCATGGGGTCCGACGTCGTCGATCTGGGCGTCGCTTCGGATGATCCAGTAGTCGTTCGCGATGCGCTGGGCCGGGGGGCGGACCGGGCGGACGCGATCATCGCCTCGGGCGGCGCGTCCGGCGGGGATGAGGACCATGTCTCAGCCGTACTGGGCGATGCGGGCGCCCGCACTCTGTGGCGGATCGCGATCAAGCCGGGGCGCCCTTTGGCCCTGGGCGTCTGGGATGGCGCGCCGGTTTTCGGCCTGCCCGGCAACCCCGTCGCAGCCTTCGTCTGTTTCCTGATCTTCGCGCGGCCCGCGCTGATGGTCATGGCGGGCGCCGACTGGCCTGAGCCGCGACGCCTGAAGCTGCCCGCTGGGTTCGAAAAGCGCAAGAAGGGCGGACGGCGGGAATTTCTTCGCGGCCGTATTGGCGCCGACGGGCGGGTGGAGGCGTTCCGGTCCGAAGGCTCGGGCCTGATCAGCGGCCTGCGCTGGGCGGAGGGGTTGATCGATTTGCCCGAGGCGGCGGCCGAGATCAGACACGGCGATCCGGTCGCCTTTCTGCCGTTCTCAGAGCTGGGACTGTGACCGCCGATCGGGGCGCGGGCGCCGCGATCCCGCCCCAGGCGCTGTTAACCGGAGCCTATTACGGCGCGTTCTTTCTGGCGCTTGGCGCGCATCTGCCATTCTGGCCGCTCTGGTTCGAAGAGTGGGGCTTGTCAGCGACGGAAATCGGCGAATATGCCGGTATCGCGATTCTGGCGCGGGTTGCTGGCGGCGTTCTGACGCCTTTGATCGCCGACCGGCTGGGCCTGGGCCGCGTAGTTCTGGGCGCGGCCTGTCTGGCGGCGGGCCTGCTGACAGCGTCGCATGTTCTGATCGAATCCCGCCCGGTCCTGTTGCTGGCCACGCTGGCGGTCGCCGCGCTGCTCTCCGGCGCGATGCCGATCAGCGACGCGCTGGCGGTCAGCGCAACCCGGCGCTTCGGTTTCGACTATGCGCGGGCGCGGTCGGCGGGATCGGTCGCCTTTATTCTCGCCAATCTGATCGTCGGTTGGCTGACCGCGCGTTTGGGCGTCGAGGTGGTGCTGTGGTGGGTCGCGTTCTGGCTGGCCGCGACCGGAGTTCTGGGCTGGCTCCACCCTGGCGGCGGTCGGCCGAGGGCTGAGCGCACGCGCGCTTCGCTACCCGAGGCGGCGGCGCTTTTCCGTTCTCCCATCTTTCTGGCGGTGGCCGCGGGGGCGGCGTTCGCGCAAGGTTCGCACGGAGTGTATTACGCCTATGGCTCGATCCATTGGCGAGCACAGGGCTTTTCCGAGGATCTGATCGGAGCGCTTTGGGCGTTCGGCGTGATCGTCGAGGTCGGGCTGATGGTGCTGCTCGGCGGATGGCTGGTGAAGAGGTTGGGGCCGATCGGCGCGGTCGCGCTGGGGTGCGCGGCGGGGCTGGTGCGCTGGCCGCTGATGGCGCTCGACCCGCAGCTCGTGCTGTTGTTTCCGCTCCAGGCGCTGCACGCCTTCACTTTCGCCGCCGCGTATCTGGGAATGGTGGGTTTTGTCTCGGTGGCCACGCCGGATCGATTGGGCGCCACGGCGCAGGGTCTGATCGGCGCCGGCGCGGGCGGGGTCGTCATGGCCGCGATCACCTTCGCGGCGGCCGAAGTCTTCGAGTTCTGGGGCGGCGGGGCCTATCTGATCAGCGCGGCGTCCTCGGCGCTAGGGCTGGCGGCGGCGCTTTGGGCGAAGTCACGCTGGGACGGCGGAGCGATCAGCGCCTCCGTCAGGGATTAGCGGTCGAACCGGTCCAAAGCGCGGGCCAGCAGGGCGTAAGCCTTGCCGGTGCGCGTTCTCGCCATGCGGGGTGCGTGGGCGTCGTCGCCGGTTTCGGTGCGGGCGCGCTTCGCAATGGCGTCGTAGCGCAGCAGGAAATGTAGCGCCGCGTCGCGGAACACGCCGTCGCGTTTTAGGCGCGCGCGCGCGCCATCAAGCGCCTTTTCGTCCGTGACGGAGCCGATTGCGCTCGCCTCCTCGCCCCGCGCGCCGTCGAGGTAGTTCGCCCAGTCCTCTTCGGTGGTGGCTGCGGCTTTCAACTCGTCCATATAGATCGCCTGACCGGCCAGCACTGACAGCACATCCTCGGCCGATTGCATCAGGCGGGCGGCCATGGGATCGGGCAGAACCTTGTAGAGCGCTTCGATGGTGGTCCGGTCGTTCTCGGAATCCGGGAACTCCATGGCGGTGGTTAGCGCGTTCCAATCCAGCGCCGGGCGGGCGTCGACGGGGGGCGGGTCAAGGGGAAGGGGCGGTTCGTCCGCATCTATCGAAGTAGGCTCCGTCGGTGTCGGGTTCACCGATTTGGCGGCCGGCTCCGGCACGGACTCTGGCTTCGACGCCGGCCTGCTTGGCTCGACGGCGGCGCTTGACCGCGGGGTATCGGGCCGTGCGCGTCCCAGATCGCCCGAGCGGGCCCGCGCCGCAGCTTCGCGCAGCACCTCGGCCAGCGCGGCGCGTTCGGCCTGCATTTCATTGAGTAGCATTCGGGCATCCTGTTCAACCCCGCGGCCGGAACGCGGGCCGCCCGCCTGCTTCAGAATCGCGAACTCCGCCCTGGCAGCCTGCGCCTCTTCGGAAAGCCGCGCGATAGCGGCTGCGGCGGAGAGGCCGAACAAGGCCAGCGAGACCGGCGCGAGGATCGCAACGAACAACATTGCTATGTCGAGGATCGTGATTGGGCGGCCGGTCTCCTCCGGCCCCAGCCCAAGCAGTAAGCCCGCCGCGTAGGCGAGGGCCACCAGCAGCCAGATCGCAGAGAGAACCAGCGCGATATTGCGGATCCGGGACGCGCCGCCGGTCAAGGAGGATGCGCCAATCAGATCCAAAAGTCGCGTTCGGGAAGTCGCGCCCTGGCCGCCGCCTCGTTCTGAGATATCAGCCATGCCGCCGCTCGTCGCTCCCCTATTCCGACCCGCATGTCGGCGTGCTCGAATCGCGTCCGGCGGTCAGTGTAGACCGCATTTCACGCGGGCGCCGTCACAGAAAGGCGATTTTCAGAACCTCATAGCTGCGTCCGCCGCCCGGCGTCATCACATCGACGCTGTCGCCTTCCTCTTTACCGATCAAAGCGCGGGCGAGCGGCGATTTTATGTTCAGAAGGCCGGATTTGATATCGGCTTCGACTTCTCCGACGATCTGATAGGTCTTCTCTTCGTCGGTGTCCTCATCCACGACAGTGACGGTCGCCCCGAACTTGATGGCGCCGCCGCCCAGTTTCTTGGGGTCGATCACGTCAGCGCGCGACATCAGCCCCTCGATCTCTTTCAGGCGGCCTTCGATGAAGCTCTGTTTCTCGCGGGCGGCGTGATACTCGGCGTTCTCCGAAAGATCGCCATGTTCGCGCGCCTCTGCGATGGCGCGGATGACCGCCGGGCGTTCTTCGGACTTCAGCGTCTTCATTTCGACCATAAGCGCACCATAGCCGCGCGCCGTCATCGGGACTTTTTCCATCACTCGTCACTCCGTTCCTGCGGCCGGTTCGTTTTGGGGGCGGGCCGCGCCGTCAAAAGGCTATCAAACAGCCTGGGCCGCCCCGTTTCCAGGGCGGCCCGCGTCAAATGAAGTTTAGGGGCGCGCGCAGAGGGCTGCAAGGGGGGCGGCGCTTTGGATTTCCTCTGTGACACTCTAGGCTGTATTCGAACCGGAGGAGGAGGCGCGCATGGAGCGAACATCGATCAACAATGTGAATTGGGGGCGGCCCTTTCCCATGGATCAGGGGCAGGTCACATCCGGAGCAACGCGGCATCTGCGGATTTCGGGCCAAACCTCTCTGATCGACGACCCGGAGGCGGAGATGGGGCTGTCCGTGTCGCACCCCGGAGACATGCGCGAGCAGGTCGGGGCCGCGTTGGCGCATATCGATCAGATTCTGGAGGGCGCCGGGATAGGGCGAGGCGACATCGTCTCGGTGCGGTTCTTCACCACCGATATCGACGCGCTTCTGGAAAACTATGACGTCTATGCGGGCTGGATCGGGCCGAGCGGGGTCCGCCCGCCGCAGTCGATGCTGGGCGTGGCGCGTCTCGCGTTGCCGGACCTTGTGGTCGAGATCGAGGCGGAGGCGGCGCAATGAGGATTATGCGGATCCTTTCCCTCACGGTCGCCGGGTTGCTGACCTCCGGTTGCCTTTTGATCGAAGAGGGCGATGCAGACGTCGCCGCATTGGACGCGTTTCAGCCGCTTCAGGCGGGGCGCGAGCACACCTATTGTTCATCGGCTCCGGGCGACGCGCCGGACTGCCAGCAGGTCGTTGTCTCAACCGCTGAATATCGCGGCGCGACCTGGACTCGGCTTCAGCCGGTGGAGTTCGACGGAGAGGGCGAAAAACCGGATCTTCTGATCCTGTATTTCAGGGACGCCAAGATTGGCCAACTCGCCTTCATTCGCATTGATGAGGAACCGATCTCATATGTGCTCGCTCGTGTCGTCGCGAAGGATGGCGCGGTTCGCATGGTCACGCCGGATTGCAACAATCAGGCCGAGACGCCGATCTTGCAAGCGGCGCGCGCGGCAGGGGCCGAGATCGATGAGTTCGTCTGCGGGTTCAAGGACGTGCCGACGATGCTACAGGTCGCGGCGGCGGCCGACCCGACGGGCGAGACAGGCAATTTCGGCGTTGTGACGATCGAACCCTGAAGGCTCAGCCTCCTCACCCCTCGTTGGCGTAATCCTGCAGCGGGGCGACGTCCAGAGCGCCCTCGGCACCGTTTCGGATTGCGCGGGCCGCAGCGGCCGAGCCCGCCGCCGTCGTGTAATAGGGCGTTTTCATCGACAAAGCGGTCGCGCGGATATCGTAGCTGTCCTTCAGCGACTGCGCACCCTCGGTGGTGTTGAAGACCAGCGCGATATCGCCGTTCTTCATCCGGTCGATGATGTGGGGGCGACCCTCGAACACCTTGTTGACCCGCTCGACGGGAACGTCATTCTCGGTCAGGAATGCGGCCGTACCGCCCGTGGCTACCACCTGCATGCCGCTGTCGACTAACGCGCGCGCCGGGGCGAGGATCGCCTGCTTGTCTGAATCTTTAACCGATATGAAGACGAGGCCTTCGCTGGGCAGCTGTGTGCCCGCCGCGATCTGACTTTTCAGGAAGGCGCGGTCGAAATTCACGTCGAGGCCCATGACCTCGCCGGTCGAGCGCATTTCCGGCCCCAAAATGGTGTCGACGCCGGGGAAACGGGCGAAGGGCAAGACCGCCTCTTTCACCGCCACGCGTGGGATCTCCGGTGAAGGCAAGTCAAAATCGGCAAGCTTCTCTCCCGCCATGACGCGGGCTGCGATGGCGGCGATGGGGGCGGCGACGGCCTTGGCCACGAACGGCACCGTGCGCGAGGCGCGGGGATTGACCTCAATCACGTAGATCTCGTCGCCCTTGACCGCAAATTGCACGTTCATCAGGCCAACTACGTTCAGGCCGATGGCCATCGCCTCTGTTTGGCGCTTGATCTCATCGATGATTGCGGGGGAGAGCGAGTAGGGCGGCAGGGCGCAAGCGCTGTCGCCGGAATGCACGCCTGCCTCCTCAATATGCTCCATGACGCCGGCGACATGCACCGCCTCGCCATCGCAAAGCGCATCGACATCCACCTCGATCGCGCCTGAGAGATAGCTGTCGATCAGCACCGGGCTGTCGCCCGAGACCACGACCGCCTCGCGGATATAGCGGTCCAGCCCGGCGTCGTCGCGAACGATCTCCATCGCCCGGCCGCCGAGAACGTAAGAGGGCCGGATCACGACCGGAAAGCCGATTTCGCGCGCCACGGCAAAGGCTTCGTCCCGCGTGCGGGCGATGCCGTTGCGGGGCTGGGTGAGCTTCAACTCCTCCAGCAGCTTCTGGAACCGTTCACGGTCCTCGGCCAGATCAATCGCATCCGGCGAGGTGCCGAGGATCGGGATATCCGCCGCCTCAAGCGCGCGGGCCAGCTTCAGCGGCGTCTGGCCGCCGAACTGGACGATGACGCCGAGGAGGTTGCCGGCCTGCTGTTCAACTCGCAGGATCTCCAGCACCGTCTCAATGGTCAACGGCTCGAAATACAGGCGGTCCGATGTGTCGTAGTCCGTCGAAACCGTCTCCGGATTGCAATTGATCATCACGGTCTCGAACCCGGCCTCGGTCAGCGCATAGCAGGCGTGACAGCAGCAATAGTCGAACTCGATTCCCTGGCCGATCCGGTTCGGCCCGCCGCCCAGGATTACAACCTTGTTGCGGTCCGACGGGCGCGCTTCGCACTCGACCCCGCCCATCGCGTCGGCCTCATAGGTCGAATACATGTAAGGCGTTTGGGCTTCAAACTCGGCGGCGCAGGTGTCGATCCGCTTGAAGACGGCGTTGACGCCCAGCGTGTTCCGTTTCGCGCGCACCGCGTCCTCTGGCAGGTTGCAAAGCTTGGCGAGCCGGGCGTCGGAGAAGCCCAGCATCTTGATCCGCCGCAGACCGGGCTCATCATCGGGCAGGCCGCTCTCGATCAGCCGCGCCTCCTCGGAGACGATTTCATCGATCCGCTCAAGGAACCACATGTCGAAACTGGTGGCGGCGGCGATCTCCTCCAGAGTCAGGCCTTCACGTATGGCCTGGGCGATCACCCGCATCCGGTCCGGCGTCTGGCGGGATAGGGCGGCGCGCACGGCGAGGCGACGCTCGTCGGGCCTCTGGTCGTCCTCAGCCCCTTCGATCTCGATCTCGTCGAAGCCGGTCAGCCCCGTTTCCATCGAGGAGAGCGCCTTTTGCACGCTTTCATGGAAAGAGCGGCCGATGGCCATCGCCTCGCCCACCGACTTCATCGCGGTGGTCAGCTCGGGCAGGGCGCCGGGGAACTTCTCAAACGCGAAGCGCGGGATTTTAGTGACGACATAGTCGATGGTCGGCTCAAAGCTCGCCGGGGTGACCTTGGTGATGTCGTTGTCCAGCTCATCCAGTGTATAGCCCACCGCCAGCTTGGCGGCGATCTTGGCGATGGGAAAGCCGGTCGCCTTCGAGGCCAGAGCAGAGGAGCGGGAGACGCGCGGGTTCATCTCAATCACCACGACCCGGCCGTCCTCGGGATTCTGGGCGAACTGGACGTTGGAGCCGCCGGTCTCCACGCCGATCTCGCGCAGCACCGCAATGCTGGCGTTGCGCAGCATCTGGTACTCTTTGTCCGTCAGGGTCAGCGCCGGGGCGACGGTGATGGAATCGCCGGTATGCACGCCCATCGGGTCCACATTCTCGATGGAGCAGACGATGATACAGTTATCCGCCTTGTCGCGGACGACCTCCATCTCGAACTCTTTCCAGCCGAGCAGGCTTTCATCGATCAGAATCTGAGAGACGGGGGACGCGTCGAGGCCGGTTTTGCAGATGCGCTCGTAATCCTCGCGGTTATAGGCGACGCCGCCGCCGGTGCCGCCGAGCGTGAAGGCGGGGCGGATGATGGCGGGCAGGCCGACATCCTCGATCGCCGCCATCGCATCCTCAATCGACTCGGCGATCGTGGCGCGCGGGTTCTCCAACCCGATCCGGTCCATGGCTTTGCGGAACAGGGCGCGGTCCTCGGCCATCTCGATCGCCTCGCGCTTGGCGCCGATCAATTGCACGCCGTATTTCTCCAGCGCGCCATTGTCGTCCAGAGCCAGCGCGGTGTTCAGCGCGGTCTGCCCGCCCATGGTCGGCAGCAGCGCATCCGGGCGCTCTTTGGCGATGATCTTCTCCACCATCTCCGGAGTGATCGGCTCCACATAGGTGGCGTCGGCCAAGCCCGGATCGGTCATGATCGTGGCGGGGTTGGAGTTGACGAGAACGACGCGGTAGCCTTCCTCTCGCAGCGCTTTGCAGGCCTGCGCGCCGGAATAATCGAATTCACAGGCCTGGCCGATCACGATCGGTCCGGCGCCGATGATAAGGATCGAGTTGATGTCGGTCCGTTTGGGCATGGGCGTCCTTACGTCGCGCGCGCGAACTGGCGCGCCTAGAGCGCTCCGACTCGCGGAGTGTGGGCAAATTCCGGCGGTTATAAATCAGACGACGCGCGAGGCAAGGCGGGAACGCGCTTCGGCCCCGGATTCTAATGATCGACGCCGAAGAATTGGGCTCGCCGGCAGTTGAGCGTTGCGCGGCGCAACAACTTGGCTAGTTTCCTCCCTATGGCCGCCGAATCCGCATCCGACCCGTTTCTTATCGACGCTGCGATCTTTTTGACCGCCGCCGTCGTTTCGGTGCCGATCTTCAAGAAACTGAAACTCGGCTCGGTGCTGGGATATCTGGCGGCGGGCGTGGTGATCGGGCCGTCCGGCCTTGCCCTGATCGCGGACGCTGAAAGCGTTCTGCACGTGGCCGAATTCGGTGTCGTGCTGCTGTTGTTTATCATCGGGCTGGAGCTTCACCCCCAACGTCTTTGGCGTATGAAGGTCGAGATATTTGGTCTCGGATTTGCGCAGCTCGCCCTCACTGCGGGCGCCATCTTCGGGTTGCTGATCGCGTTCGGCCCGCCGTTCGGCCTGTCGGTAAACGCCGCCATCATGACCGGCTTCGCTCTGGCGTTGTCGTCAACCGCCTTTGCGCTTCAGATCCTGCGCGACCGCGACGATATGGGGAAACCCTATGGCCAGCGGTCGTTCTCCATACTCCTGTTTCAGGATCTCGCGGTCGTCCCGCTGCTGGCGCTCGCCTCCTTGCTGGCGCCGGGGCATGACCAACTTACAGCTGAGCAGCTCTGGACCGAGGTCGCCGTCGCGATTGTCGCGGTCGTCGCGCTGGTGGTGATCGGCCGATATGCGCTCCGCCCGCTGTTCCAGCTTATCGCGCTAACCAAAGCGCAGGAGATTTTCACGGCCGCGGGCCTTCTGGTTGTGGTTGGCGCGGCACTGGCGATGCAGGAGGCCGGCCTTTCGATGGCGCTCGGGGCGTTCTTGGCCGGTCTGCTTCTGTCGAGCTCCGAGTACCGGCATCAGCTTGAAAGCGACATAGAGCCGTTCCGCGGCCTGTTTCTGGGCCTCTTTTTTATGAGCGTCGGCATGTTCGTGGACGGCGGCGTGGTGATTGAGAATATCGACGTGATCCTGATCGGCGCCGTGGCGCTGATCGCGGTCAAGACGGTTATCCTTTATCTGATCACCCGCATCACCCGTTCTTCACATGCGGACGCCTATCGGATCTCCGCGACATTGGGGCAGGGCGGCGAGTTCGCCTTCGTGCTGCTGTCGGTCGCCGCGGTCTCGGGCCTGATGGCGGCGCAGGTAGTGACGGTGATCGCCGCGATCGTCACGCTGACCATGGCGGCGACCCCGCTGTTGATCATGTTCGCGGATCGCTCGCTGGGGGATGAGGAGGAAAGCGCCGACGGGCTTGAGACGGCGCAGAATGCGCGCCCGGCCCGTATCATCGTCGCGGGATTTGGGCGGTCCGGGCAGGTGGTCGCCCGGATGCTGAGGATGCGCGGGCACAGGCCGACACTGATCGACAACTCGCCGCGACGCATTCGGATTGCACAGACATTCGGGTCGAAGGTGTTTTTCGGTGACGCTCTGCGCACCGACGTGCTGGCGGCGGCCGGCGCCGACCATGCCGAGCTGATCATCATCTGCATCAATGACCGCGAGGGCGCGACCAGAGCGGTGACCCGGATCAGGGACCGGTTCCCGGGGGCCAAGGTGATCGTCGACGCCTATGATCGTTTCGCGGAAGTGGAGTTGCGCAAGGCCGGGGCGGATTTCGTGATCCGTGAGACATTTGAATCGGCGCTGTTGCTGGCCATCGAAGGGCTGCGGTTTCTCGACGATGAAAAGCAGCTGGATGAGACGGTGGATGAGTTCCGCCGGCATGACAGCGAGATGCTGAAGTTGCAGACCGAGTTCGGCGCCAAGAAGGCCGCCCAGAAGATGCGCGAGATTTACTCGCTCGACGATCTGGGGGTGGCGGTCGCCGGAGGCGCGGAGCGGAGGTCGGACCAGAACCCTGAGAACAAGGCGAGCGGGCCATCCCTGATCACGCAGAGCGCAGCGCCGCCGCGCATGGCGGGAACCACCGACGATCCGGCGCGCGAGCCCGCGCCGGACGACGAGGATCCCGACCCGAAAGCCGAGACCAATCCGGCCTGAACCGCGCTTGACAGCGCGTCTTCCATCCTTATAAAGCGCGCGTCGCCGTCCTATTTGGGCGGAGACCTCTATTGGCGTTCGCGGCCCTCGCAAGAGGGAACCTGTCGCTTCGGGAATCCGCCCGGAGAGAGGAGAACGCCGGACATTTATGAACGAAGGAGAAGGCCGTGACCAAGCGCACGTCCGCCAAGTACAAAATCGATCGCCGTATGGGCGAGAATATCTGGGGCCGTCCGAAATCCCCGGTCAACCGCCGCGAATACGGACCGGGCCAGCACGGCCAGCGCCGCAAGGGCAAACTTTCCGATTTCGGCGTGCAGCTGCGCGCCAAGCAGAAGCTGAAAGGCTATTACGGCGATCTGACCGAGAAGCAGTTCCGCCGCATCTATGGTGAGGCTGAGCGCCGCAAAGGCGACACAGGTGAGAATCTGGTTGGTCTGCTGGAGCAGCGCCTCGACGCCGTGGTGTATCGCGCCAAGTTCGTATCGACCGTCTTCGCAGCCCGGCAGTTCGTGAACCACGGTCATGTCGAGGTGAACGGCAAGCGCGTCAACGTCCCCAGCTATCGGGTGAAAGAGGGCGATGTCGTCTCGGTTCGCGGCAAGTCCAAGGATCTGGGCATCGTGCTGGAGGCCACCCAGCTGGCTGAGCGCGACGTGCCGGAATATGTCGAGGCCGACCACAGCAAGCTGACCGCCACGCTGCTCAGGGTGCCTTCGCTGTCGGACGTGCCGTATCCGGTGGTGATGGAGCCGAACCTGGTGGTCGAGTTCTACGCGAAGAACTGATCTTCGCTACAATCTGAGTTTCAGGGCCGCGCGGGCGACTGCGCTGCCTTTTGCGTTCTCGCGCTGCGCCCCCGCCTTGACCTCTCCCTCGCTCCGCTTCACGGTGCCGGGCTGATCGCCCACCCAAGCGGAGCCTCCTCATGTCTGACGACGCCCTCAATCTCGATCTGCTGAAACGCCTTTGCGAAACTCCCGGCGCGCCGGGGCGAGAGCATCGGGTGCGGGCGTTGATAGAGGCGGAGATCGAGGGCCTGTTCGACGAAACCCGCGTTGATGCGATGGGCTCACTGCTCTGTGTTCGCAAACCCACCAGGAAGACCCGCAAGAAGGGCGACCCGCTGAAGGTCATGCTGCTCTGCCATATGGATGAGATTGCTTTTCTGGTCTCCCATGTGGATGACAAGGGCTTCATCTGCGTCGATCCGGTGGGCGGATTCGATCCGCGTTCTCTGTTTTCGCGCCGGGTGTTGGTCTGCACCTCAAACGGCGATTTCAAGGGCGTGATGAATCCGGGCGGCAAGGGCCTACATATCTCCAGCCCGGAAGAACGGAAGAAAATACCAGAGCCGAACGAATTCATCATCGATCTCGGTCTCGGCAAGGCGGCCAAAGACAAGGTGCAGGTCGGCGATTTCGTGGTGATGGATGAGCCGTTTCTTGAGATGGGCGACAAGGTCGTCTCAAAGGCGCTCGACAACCGCATCGCCTGCTGGCTGGGGATCGAGGCGCTGCGCAAGCTGGTGAACGAGAAGACCACCCATGCCTGCGAGGTGCATGTCGCCTTCACGGCGCAAGAGGAGGTGGGCCTGCGCGGCGCCAGGGCGGCGGCTTATGCGGTGAAGCCGGATATCGGCTTTGGCGTCGACACCACACTCGCCTGCGACACGCCCGGCGTGCCAGAAAAAGACCGCGTCACGATGCAGGGAGAGGGGTTTGGCCTGCATGTGAAGGACGGCTCTTTCATCGCCGATATCGGCCTCGTCGAAGAGGTCGAGGCGCTGGCGAAGAAGAAAAAGATCCCGCATCAGCGCACGATGCTGGCCAAGGGCGGGCAGGACGGCGCCGCTGCTCAGCAGGCCGCAGCCGGGGCGAAGGCGGTCAGCATCGTCGTCGGCACGCGCTATATCCACACGGTTTGCGAGATGAGCGACCAGCGCGACATCCGAGCCGCGCGGGACATACTGGCGGCGTATCTGGCGACGCATTGAGCGGCAGCGGGTCGAGCCCCCGCCGTTGCGAACGAAACGCGGCGGAATCTGATTGGAATCTCAATCGTGTTGGCGGATGATGAACTGAACAGGACAATTCATAGTCATTGGTTCAGGGGAGGATCATCAGTATGTCCATGAAAGATACAGCTCAAAAGTTCGCGGACGCCTGCGATTGCGGAAAGGGTTGGGAAGTCTGCAAAGAATGGTGCCACGAGGGAGCGACATTCTCCGTCCAGGCGGAAGCCCTGGCGGACATTTCGACGCTTGAGGGTTATGTGGAGTGGGCGAAAAGTTTGCTTACCCCGATGCCTGACGCGCGCTACGAGCCAATATCCCTTGCTGTCGATGAAGAACGCGGTAGAGCCACCGTTGTTTCCGTATTTCTTGGCACGCACACGGTCGATGCCGGCAGCCCGCCGACGGGCAAAGCCGTCGCGACTGACTATGTCTACGTCTTGGATTTCGACGGCGACAAGATTCGCCACATGACCAAAATCTGGAATGACGGCCATGCGTTGAAGCAACTCGGCTGGGCGTAGTCGGCTCTCTCACTCAGATCCATTTGCGCAGTGGCGGAGCCGGTTGCAGTTGGCGCCATCGGCGCTGCGCGTAATCCTCTGGTATTCTGGCCTCGGCTTTACGATTTTGGTTGGAGCAGGCCCTTGGAGTTCACGGTCGACGCCTACGCCAAGGCGGACAGGGACGCGTTGCCGGAGATCTCCATGCAGGCGTGGGCGCTGGTCTTCGCTCAGACGCGCGCCTGCGTACCCGGATTCGTCTACGACTCGTTTTATCCGAACGGCTGGACGGTTGCGCGCTATTTCAAGGATTTGCGCTGATACGCAGGCGCCGCTCTCGCGGTGTGGATCGGGGTGAACGCAAACGTTCGATGAGTTTCGTCGTTTCCACCGATCACACCATTTCATTGGCGCTTTCGCAGCTTAACAACTAGGTAACGCCTCAAAGGCCGCGGCATGCCGCCGCGGCCGGAGGCCCCGCCCATGCCCCGGCTCGTTACTCTGGAGGATGCGAAATTGCTGCCCCCGTGGCGGCGGCCAGAGGCGCTGCTGTTGCTGATGGCGTTGGGCATGGCGCTGGCGTTTCGGACGTGGAGCGCGGCGCTCAACAATTTCGTGGTCGATGCGTCTGCGTTCAACGGGCTCGATATCGGCGTCCTGCACACGGTGCGGGAGACCCCCGGCTTTCTGGCGTTTCTCGTCATCTACATCGTCATCGTGATTCGGGAGCAGACGCTGGCGCTGACCGCGCTCTGCCTGCTGGGGCTCGGCACCGCGGTTGTGGCGGAGTTCCCGGCCTATTGGGGGATCATGGCCACCACGATCATCTCTTCTATCGGTTTCCATTATTACGAAGCGGTTAGTCAGTCTCTGCAACTGCAATGGCTGGACAAGGAGCGCGCGCCCAAAGCACTGGGCTGGATCGTGGCGGCGGGCTCCGCAGGGGCGTTGGTCGTCTTCGGCTCCATCGCTCTGGCCGGGCGGTTTGTCGTCCTGAATTACGACCTGATCTACATGCTGGGCGGCGGCGCCTGCGTGGCCATCGCGGTTTTCTGCTATTTCGCCTATCCGCAATTCAGGGCCACCCATGTTCAGGCGCGCGGGATCGTGCTGAAGCGCCGTTACTGGCTCTACTATGCGCTGGTTTTCATGGGCGGCGCGCGGCGGCAGATTTTCGTCGTATTCGCGGCCTTCATGATGGTGGAGAAGTTCGGGTTCGAGCTACATGAGGTCACCGCACTTTTCCTGATCAACTACGTCGCCAACATCGTCTTCGCGCCGATGGTCGGACGGCTGATCGCATCCTATGGAGAGCGGATCGCTCTGATCATCGAGTATGTCGGTCTGATCGCGGTGTTTTCGCTTTATGCGGGGATTTATTTCTTCGACTGGGGCGTCTTGCTGGCCATGGCGCTTTACGTTGTCGATCATCTTCTGTTCGCGATCGCCTTTGCGCAGAAGACCTATTTCCAGAAGATCGCCGATCCGCAGGATCACGCCCCGACCGCCGCCGTCGCCTTCACCATTAATCATATCGCGGCCGTCACCCTGCCGGCGCCGCTGGGGCTGCTGTGGCTGTGGCAACCGGGCGTGGTGTACGGGTTGGCGGCGGGGATGGCTGGAGTTTCTTTGGCGTTGGCGTGTCTCGTTCCGCGCCATCCCGCGCCCGGCGCGGAAACGGCCTTCACCGTGCGAAAATCACCGGCCGCGGCTGCGGAATAGGCGCGGCATTGCAACGAAATCGCCCGAACGCCGCGCTCGGACTCGCGACCCGCGCAAAAGATGTATAGATGAACCAAACAGGGACAGGGATGGTCGCCGAAAGCGCGGCCCAAGCGGGAGTGCGGCGCTATATGCCGAAAATCACTTATATCGAGTTTAGCGGCGCCGAACATGTGGTGGACGTGCCCGAGGGGCTGTCGGTCATGGAAGGCGCGGTCAACAACATGGTTCCGGGGATTGAGGCCGATTGCGGCGGCGCCTGCGCCTGCTCGACGTGTCATGTCTACGTGGACCCGAGTTGGGCTGACAAACTGCCGGCCGTCGAGCCCATGGAGATGGACATGCTCGATTTCGCCTTTGAGCCGAAGGACAATTCCCGGCTGACGTGCCAGATCAAGGTGACGGCCGATCTTGAGGGCCTCGTCGTCCGTATGCCGGAGAAGCAGATCTGATCGCGCGCCTTGCGATAAGCGCGGCGCTGGCCGCAGCCACCTTCACCGCGGCGCCAGCGATGGCGTGCGACATCGCCCGGTTCACCGATCCTACAAACGAATATGGCCACAACGTTCTTGGCGACACGCCGGAATGGAAGTCGCTGGTCGTCGAATTGCCGACCGCCCGGATCGGCGGCGGCAAGGGCAAGCCGTTTACACGTTCGGTCACGCTTGCCGAAGGTCGCGTGTTTGAGGATATCCGCCCGCGCTGCGCCGATGTCGATGGTCGCCCGGGGCGCGAGATCATTGTCGTTGAAAGCTCGATGACGGGCGGCGCGCAACTGGCCGTATATGGGCGGGTGACCGGCGCTGACGGACTCCCGACACTGGGCAAGATCGCCGCTACTCCGCATATCGGACGGCGAAATCGTTGGCTGGCGCCGGCCGGGGTTGCGGATTTCGACCGCGATGGCCGGAACGAGGTCGCCTATGTGGAGAAACCCCATCTGACCGGAGTGCTTCGGTTCTGGCGGTTGGAGGATGGGGAGTTGGTGGAAGTCGCGTCCCGCGACGGATTCTCCAACCACAAGATCGGGCAAAACTTCATTACCGGGGCGGTCCGCGACTGCGCGGACAGCGCCCTGCTGATCCTGCCAAATCTCGACTGGTCCGCGCTGTTCGCCGTCGGGTTTTGGGGAGAGGAGGTCACGGTCGAGTTGATCGCCCAGACCGTAGACGACAAATTCATCAGACAAGCAGCGAGGTGCAGATGAACGCGGCCGCCAGACATCGCCCGGTGATCGGAATCACCGGATCCGCCGTGACGCTGGATCGCGGCTATCCTGTGCAGGCGGCGGGCGAGGCGAATATCTCAGCCATCGCCGGGCCGGCCGGGTGCTTGCCGCTGATCGTTCCAGGCCGCCCCGACGCGCTGGAGATCAGCGAGTTGCTGGAGGTCTGTGACGGATTCCTGCTGACCGGGGGGCGGGCCAATGTGCATCCCACCCACTATGGGCATCAGGAAACCGACGCGCATGGCACTTTTGATCATGGCCGCGACGACGTTGTGCTGCCGCTGATCCGCGCGGCGGTGGAGGCGGGACTGCCAGTGTTCGGCGTCTGCCGCGGCATTCAGGAGATGAATGTGGCGTTCGGGGGAGAACTGCACCCCGAAATTCGCGATCTGCCGGGCCGGATGAACCACCGGATGCCCCCGGATGAGACCGATATGGACATCATCTTTCGCAAGCGCCACGCCGTGAAGCTGACGGATGGAGGCCAACTTCAGGCGATGCTGCACGCGGATGAGATCATGACCAACTCACTGCACGGGCAGGGGCTGACCGAACTGGGGACGCGCATCGCGCTGGAGGGCGTGGCCGGGGATGGCACGATCGAGGCGGTGCATGTGAAAGACGCGCCCTCCTTCGCCATCGGTGTGCAGTGGCACGCGGAATACCGCGCGGCCGAGGACGAGGTATCCGCCGCGCTCTTTGGCGCATTCGGCGATGCGGCGAGAGAGGCCGCGGAGCGGAAGCAGGCGTAGCCGAAGGTCCCTATTTCAGCCCGCGCCAGCCGATATCGGTGCGGTGAAAGCCGCCGGGCCAGTCGATTTTCTCAATGGCCGCATAGGCCCGGTCGCGGGCTTTTTGCAGGGTCGCGCCACGGGCGGTGACGTTCAGCACCCGACCGCCATTCGACTTCACATGCCCCATCAGGGCCGGCTTCGTGCCCGCATGGAACACCATGACGTCTGGGTCGTCGTGCAGTCCGTCGAGCCCGCTGATCTCCTCGCCCTTTTCGTACGATCCCGGATAACCTTTGGCGGCCAGCACCACGGTCATGGCGTGATCCTTCGACCACTGGATTTTCTTGCCCAGAAGGTCGCCTGTCGCCGCGGCGTAGAGCGCTTCTAGGAAACCGCGCCCGGCCCGCATCATCAGGGCCTGGCATTCCGGGTCGCCGAAGCGGACGTTGAACTCGATCAACTTCGGGCCTTTCTTGGAGATCATCAGCCCGGCGTAGAGCACGCCCTTGAACGGGGTGCCGCGCTTTTTCATCTCTTTGACGACCGGGTTGATGATCTCTCGCATCACGCGGTTGATCGTGCCCGCGGTCATCACCGGGGCGGGCGTATATGCCCCCATGCCGCCAGTATTGGGGCCGGTGTCGCCGTCGCCAACGCGCTTGTGATCCTGCGCGGTAGCGAGCGGCAATGTGTGATCGCCATCGCAAAGGACGAAAAAGCTCCCCTCCTCGCCCACAAGGCATTCCTCAATGACAACCTCGGCGCCCGCCTTGCCGAACTTGCCGCCCAGCATGTCGTCGACGGCGGCCTCGGCCTCTTCGACCGACTCCGCCACGACGACGCCCTTGCCGGCGGCCAGGCCATCGGCCTTCACGACGATCGGCGCGCCGTTGGCGCGGATATAGTTTTTCGCCTGCTCGGCGTTCTTGAACGACATCCAATCGGCGCTCGGCGCGCCGACCTTGTCGCAGATCTCATTGGTGAAGGCCTTCGACGACTCCAGTTTTGAGGCTTCGATCGACGGGCCGAAGGCGGGGATCTTTCTGGCGCGCAGAATGCTGGCGACGCCTGCGGCCAACGGCGCCTCGGGGCCGATGACGACGAAGTCGATCGACTTTTCCTGACAGAACTCGACGACGGCGTCACCGCTTTCGATCTCCAGATCGACGCAGGTTGCAAGATCGGCGATTCCGGCGTTGCCCGGCGCGCACCAAAGCTCTTCGCATTGGTCCGACTTCGAAATGGCCCAGGCGAGCGCATGTTCGCGACCGCCGCCGCCGAGGATCAGGATTTTCATGATAGGTCTCTCTCCGCCGTCCCGCCGCCGATTACATCATATCGGACCGAGCATATCGACTTGTGATTTCCTATCGTTCTAAGGTCGCGTTCGGATCGCCGCAAGCAGACAAGTCAGCCCATGTCCGACCTGATCGATGATGCGCCTGAGGGCGTCAATGCGCCGGAATACACCGTCTCTGAGTTGTCCGGGGCGGTCAAACGCGTGATCGAGGACGGATTCGGGCATGTCCGCGTCAGGGCGGAGGTGGGGCGCGTATCCCGCCCACGCTCAGGCCATGTGTATCTGGATCTCAAGGATGACAAGGCGGTTCTGAACGCGATCATCTGGAAGGGAGTCGCTTCCCGTCTGCGGGTGCCGCCTGAGGAGGGAATGGAGGTCGTGGCCACCGGCCGCATGACCACCTATGCTGGACAGTCTCGCTATCAGCTGATCATTGAACGGATTGCGCCAGCTGGCGTTGGCGCGCTGATGGCGCAGTTGGAAAAGCTGAAAGCGAAGCTGAACGCCGAGGGGCTGTTCGCGCCCGAGCGCAAGCAGGCGCCGCCGTTTTTGCCGGAGGTGATCGGCGTCGTGACCTCGCCCTCGGGCGCGGTGATCCGCGACATCCTGCATCGGCTGGGCGACCGGTTTCCGCGGCAGGTGCTGCTTTGGCCGGTCGCGGTGCAGGGAGAAAAATGCGCCACTGAGGTCTCCTCTGCGATACGAGGCTTCAACGCGCTTCCCGCGGACGGTCCGGTTCCGCGTCCCGACGTGCTGATCGTGGCGCGTGGCGGCGGCTCGGTAGAGGATCTCTGGGGTTTCAATGAGGAGCCGGTCGTGCGCGCGGCGGCGGAAAGCGCAATCCCGCTGATCTCGGCCGTGGGGCACGAAACCGACACCACGTTGATCGACCATGCTGCCGACCGTCGCGCGCCCACGCCCACGGCGGCGGCCGAGATGGCTGTGCCGGTGCGCTCGGAACTGCTGGCGACGCTGGCGATGCTGGATGAGCGGCGCGCAGGGGCGATGGCGCGCGGCCTGTCGGATCGGCGGCAGCGGCTGCGAGATCTGGCGCGGGCGTTGCCGCGGCCCGAACAAATCCTGGCCGAGCGTCGTCAACGGTTGGATGCGGCGGGGGAGCGGCTGCCGTTGGCGCTGCGATCGCTGACAACCCAGCGCCGGGTCGGGCTGGAGCGCGTGGGCGGGCGATTGTCGCCGGGTCTCTTGCGTCGCAGGACAGAAGTGATGGCCGCGCGGCTTCATGGCCTCGCGACCCGGCTGGATCCCGACAGGTTGATCGATCTGCCCAAACGCCGCGATCGGTTAGAGGGGCTGGCCCGCGTGCTGGAGAGCCTGAGCTACAAGGGCGCGTTGCAACGCGGCTTCGCCGTGGTGCGTGGTGAGGACGCGGTTGTCTCCCGCGCGGCGAAGATCTCGGCGGGCGAAATGCTCGAGATCGAGTTTTCCGATGGAAAGGTGACGGCGCGCGCGGGCGGCGACGCGCCGGACTTGCCGCGGCCGAAGCGCAAGGCACCGCCGAAACCCAAGGATGATGGCGGGCAGGGGTCGCTGTTCTAACCAACCATTGCTATGGCGCTTGGGAAGACGCGAAGACACGGAGAACACGGATGCAGGTGCGCGCGCTCGGGCGAAACGGACGGTCTGTTTCAGCCATCGGCATCGGCGGAATGTCGTTTTGCGACGTCTACGGCGCGACCAACCAGGACGAGTCTCACGCGCTGCTCCACGCCGCGCTTGAGTTGGGCGTTGATCATATCGACACCTCGAATGTTTATGGCCGCGGGCGCTCGGAAAACGTCATTGGCGCGTTTTTGCGGGGTTTCAACGGCCCCAATCCGTTCGCGATCGCGACCAAAGCCGGGATCGTGCGAGGCGCCGGCCCCGATGAGAAGCGCTTCGAGAACAGCCGCGCCCATCTTGAGGCGGAGCTGGACGCCAGCCTTCTTCGTCTGGGCGTCGAGCGCGTCGACCTTTTCTATGTTCACCGGCGCGATCAGACGATCCCGATTGAGGACGTGACGGAGACCCTCGCCGGGTTCGTTCGGGCGGGCAAGATCGCAGCGTTCGGGTACTCCGAGATCGCGCCGTCGTCGCTGCGGCGCGCCTGCGTCGTCCATCCGGTCGCGGCGGTCCAATCGGAATACTCGCTCGCCACCCGGACGCCCGAGGTCGGGCTGGTGCAGGGCTGCGAGGATCTGGGCGCGGCGCTGGTGGCGTTCTCACCCGTCGGCCGTGGCCTTTTGACGGACCTCCCGCCGACGCTGGAGCGCGCCGCAGGCTCGTCCCTGTTGCGCACCATGCCCCGTTTCAATGAGGACAATCTGGCTGCCAATCTGCGCCAGACGGACGCGTTTCGCGCTGTGGCCGTCGAATTGGGCGTCAGCGCCGCCAGCCTGGCGATCGCCTGGCTGCTTCGGCAGGGCCCGCACGTGATTCCAATTCCGGGCACTCGATCCGTGCAGCATTTGCGAGAACTCGCCGCCGGCGCCAACCTCACTCTTTCGAAAACGGACCTGGCGCTGGTCGAAACGGTTCTGCCGAGCGGCTGGGCGCATGGCGACCGCTATTCGGAAGCTCAGTGGGAGGGGCCGGAGCGCTACGCCTGAGAGGTCAGGCGCGGCGCATTCCGACTCGCCGTGACCGACGTCAGCCCCATCTTCTTCTCCAAAGCGCCTGAAAAAGCGCGTCTGCAAGGAGGAGATCATCATGTCGAAATCTCTGTTCAGCCTGCCCGCCCTCGCGTTCGCCGCGACGCTGGCCGCTCCGGCGATGGCGGGCGACACGCCCGCGCCCGAAGGCGCCGCGGTCTATTTCATCTCGCTTGAGAATGGAGCGACGGTTTCATCTCCCGTCGCCGTGCGCTTCGGGCTGAGCGGCATGGGCGTCGCTCCGGCCGGGACCGAGAAAGAGAACACCGGCCATCACCATTTGCTGGTCGACCGGGCCGCCTTTGATCCCGCGACGGAAAGCGCTGACGGCATCCTGTCGGATGACAACAATCGGCATTTCGGCGGCGGTCAGACCGAAGTGACGCTGGAACTGGCGCCGGGCGCCCATTCACTGCAATTGCTGCTGGGCGATCAGAACCACATTCCGCACAATCCGCCGGTGGTCTCCGACCGCATTGAGATCATGGTGAAATAGCACGCGTCGGCGGGGCTAGAGGTCGATCTGTTCGCTGTCGCAGGCGAGCGGCGTCTTGTCCCGCCGTGTGACGCGGAGCTTTGGTTCTTCATCGTCGATCGGCTGAACGTATCGACCGTTCGGGCCGTCGAAAAACGCCCAGCACTGCACCTCTCCGTCGTAGAGAAAGCAGAGGTCGTCTTCATACGCCCGCCATCCACCTTCGGTGCAGATTCCGCTTGGGTCGCGCCAGGTTACGCGGCCGCCATCCAAATACCGTTCCGCGCCGAACTCGTCGCCATCCTCGGTCTCATAATAGATCGTGTGGCCGGCGGCGAAGTCGGCAAATTCCTCGGCCGACAGCCGCTCATCGGCCGCAGCTATGGCGGGCGCGAAAAGCGCAAGCGATGCTCCGAGGATCAGCGCGTTTCTGATCATGCACTGGATGATACTTGGCGGTTGCGGCGGGACAAGGGCGCTCAAGTGCTTCATACGCGAATTCTCGCGATCTCAGGCGCGTAGCAAAGCTCGCTTGAGCAGATCTGGTACGATAGCGAGAGCAGCGACGGCGCGTGATCGCTGGAAAGGGTCGCCACAATCTCCACCTCGCCCGAAAGCTCGTCGCCGTCCGGCCATTTGATGTCCGCCAAGGTCGCTCCCTCGGCTGTCATCCCGATCGGTGCGCGATCTTCGCCTGCCGCTCCGCCGGTGACATGCCAGCCCTCGGCGATCGAAAGGACCAATCGCACCGCGGCCCCGTCACGCCGGACGCGAAGGCGCGCGCGTCCGCCCGACAGTGCGCGGCGAAGATCCGACTCGCGGCCGCCTCGGATTGCGGCAGCTCTGAGCGCATCAAGCCGAGAGATCGGCTGATCGACGATTCTGCCGGAAAGCGCGGTCAGCAAACGATCGGCGCGGGTGCGCGCTTCGGGGGCGTCGGATCTGAGCGCCAGCAGAGCGAACAGCTCTAGCGCGGTCGACTCGCCGCTTGGCGTCGCGCCGTCGGAATCGTCATAGACGGGGCCCAGTGGGCCGTCCGCTTCCGCCTGCCGCAGCCGTCCATCCTGATCCGCGAAACGCGTGACCAGTTCATCGGCCAGCCGTTCGGCCCGTTCCAGCCAGCGCGCGTCGCCAGTCGCGTCCCAGAGCGCGACGCATCCCAGCCCAAGCTGCGCGTAATCCGGGCTAAGTCCGGCACCTGACACGCGGCCCGCCAGGTGGAGCCGCGCAAGACCTTCGCCCTCTCGCCAGAGCGCTGCCCAGATCGCGTTGGCGGCGCGGGCGGCGGCGTCGATATATCTGGGTTCCTCAAGCGCGGCGCCGCCAATGGCCAGCGCGTGGATCATCATTCCGTTCCACTCGGCGATGATCTTGTCGTCGCGCAGGGGGCGCGGGCGGACTTCGCGGGCGATCCGCATCCGCTCCAACAACGGGTCCAGCGCGGCCCAGTCCTGCGGCTGGCCGGGATCGAGATGCGCGATCGGGCCCGCCTCGATCGTGGCGGCCTTGTAGAGCCCCAGCGCGCCTAACGCGGCCTCCGCATCCCCGCCCAGCGCGTCCTTCAAGGTTTCGGCGGGCCAGCAATAGAACCAGCCTTCCTCCATTTCGCCGTCCGGGCGGGCGCTGTCGGCGTCCTCCGCGGCGTAAAAGGCGCCATCCGGGGCGGTCATATCTCGCAGCACATATTCGAAGCAACGGCGCGCTGCGCGCTCAAAGGCGGGATCGCCAAGGGCTTCCCACCCCTCGATAAAGGCTCTGCCCAGCCGCGCCTGGTTGTAGAGCATCTTCTCAAAATGCGGGGTGCGCCAGTTCACATCGACCGAATAGCGGTGGAACCCGCCGCCGGCATGATCGTGAATGCCGCCAGCGGCGATCCCATGCAGGGTCCGCGCGGCCACGGTCAGCGGCTCCAGACCCCCGGTTCTGCGCCATTGGTCCAGCAGGTAGAGGATGAACCCCTCCTGCGGAAACTGCGTGCCCTGGCTGAACCCGCCTTCGGTCTGGTTGTGCGCTTGCCGCAGCCAGCCAAGGGCCTGCGCGTGCGCCGCGGCGTCAATTGGCGCGGCGGCTTTTTGATCGGCCAGATGCTGGTTGATGGTGACTGAGAGACGTTCCGATAGCGTGATCAGATCAACCCGCTTTGTGCGCCAGGCGTCCGTGATCGCCGCCAGCGTTTGCAGGAACTGCGGCTTTGGAAAATAGGTGCCGGAATGGAACGGCCTCCCTTCGGCCGTCGCCCAGATCGAGTTCGGCCAGCCGCCATGCTTTGTCTGGATCTGGGTCACCAGCATAAAGATCTGGTCAAGATCGGGCCGCTCCTCCCGATCGATCTTGATGGGGACGAAATCCCGGTTGAGGACGGCGGCGACCTCCTCATCATCGAAGCTGCCCTCCTCCATCACATGGCACCAATGGCACGTCGCGTAACCGACGGAGATGAAAAGCGGCACGTCGCGAGACTTGGCCTCGGCCAGCGCCTCCTTTCCCCAGGGCCGCCAGTCGACCGGGTTATGGGCGTGCTGGCGCAGATAGGGCGAGGGCTGCAGCATCAGCCGGTTGAGGTATTTCGGCCGCCCGTCCGAGAGCAGATGCCGCGTGCGCGGAACATAGTCCGGCCCGGCCCCAGCGAGAGCAGCCTCCAGCGCTTGCCAAAGGGCAGCGTCTCGGTCTGGATGAAGGGGATCGGGTTGGGTCATGGTTTCTCCGATTCAGGCGGAGAGCGTAGCATGTAAGGGGGAGAGCAGCGTGAGGAAGGGGTCAAGCTGTCACGGACACCCCGCTTCAACCCATTCGCGTAGCGCCTTATTCGATGCCGGGCCGAAATCGCCGTCGATTGGACCTTTATAGAAGCCACTGCGGCTCGGAAAGCCCTGAAGCGATTCTTCGGTCATCGCCCCAAGCTGCAGCGCCTGCAACCAATCACTGATGGACGCGTCGATGGAGCCCAGTTGACAGTTCACATAGGCGCGAGGCCGATATGTGACGCGGAATAAGCTATTCAGTTTCAGGGCGTGGTCGAAATCCTTCAGTGCACGGGCGAGCTGCCCAGTTTGCGCAAAAGAAAGCCCGCGGTTGTGATAAGATTCTGCAACCTTAGGATTGATCTTTATTGCCGCATTGTAGTCTGCGATAGCTAGGGGAAATTGACCTCGGCGAAAATACGCCGTTCCGCGACTATTATAGGCACCAGCAAAGTTTGGATTTAGTTCTAAGGCTCGATCAAAGTCTTCTATTGCACGATCGTATAAGCCTAGATCGGAGTAAACGCTACCACGACCGCGGTAGGCGTGTGGATACTTTGGGTCGAGGCTCAGTGAATTGTCATATTCCTGAATGGCGCGATCGCGTTGACCGAGTCGCCGAGAAACGTTGCCACCACCAGTATAAGCTTGGACGAAATTTGGATTCAGTCTCAGAGCCTCATTGAAGTCCGCCATGGCGGGATCAACTTGGCCAAGTTCTACCAGCGCGTTGCCGCGGCCGTTATAGGCCATCGCCAAGTTTGGTTTAATTCGTAGAGCGCGGTTGTAGTCTTCGATCGCGCGCTCATATTTTCCGAGATCGTAGAGAACATTTCCGCGGTTACCGTACGCGAGTGGGTCTTGGGGATCATTGCGCAACGCCTGATCGTAGTCTTCCAGCGCAAGGTCGAGACAGCCGAATTCCTGATATGCCAATGCGCGATTGTAGAAGCTAACAGAGAGGTCCCTTCCCGAGTGCCGGCCGGACTCGATCATCGCTGCTCAGCCGTTAATGGTTCTCTGGCGATCAATTCCCTGATTGCAATCCTCCACATCTCCGGCGCGCGCCGAAGCCACGTTCAGCAGCTCAATGGCAATACAAACAGTGAAAATCGATTGAAACACAGCAACCTCCTTTCACCCGTATCGAATTCCGGACCCTGCGGATGGTTGGCTCTTCTAACGCAGAGTATAGCACGGGTTCGCGTCTCTCACGGAAGTAGCGGTTCACCCTGCACTGGGTCGCTCTCATCAAAATTTATGTTGCACTGCAGCGACAACCTGACGCGATCCGCGCAATTTGGGTGGAATATTAAGAATTTCAGGCATAGGTTCCGCCCGTCTGCGGATGGCGCGGGTCTCTCGCCGCGCCCGTCAGAGGGGTTGCAAAGCCTCTTTGGTCTTTATTTGGCGCAGGCGCAGCATTTGCAAAGGAGAACTGCATGGCGTCACCGCGCATCCTCATGGTTTTGACCTCTTACGACCGTTTCGGCTTTCATGGCGGAGAGACGGGCGTCTCTCTGTCCGAATTCGCCGCCGCCTGCTACGCGTTGGCGGATGCGGGCGTTCCCGCCGAGATCACCACGATCAAGGGCGGCATGCCGCCGATCGATCCGGCCAGCGCCAAGGGCGACTCGGAAGCGCTGGAGCGCTATGCGGAGGACGAGTTCCTGAAGGAAGCGCTGGAGGCGGCGCCGAAGCTCTCTGACGTCGCCACGCTGGAATACGACGCGGTGTTCCTGCCGGGCGGGCCCGGCGCGCTGTGGGATTTCTCCACCGCGCCCGAACTGACGGTGATGCTTGAGCAATTCCACCTGACCGGCAAACCGATCGCCGCCACGGGTTGCGCGCTGGCCGCGCTGGCCCCGGTGATGGACCGGTTCGGCCGCTCTGTCGTCGCGGGCAAAACCGTCAGCGTCTATTCCGACGCCGAGGCGGAAGCCGCGCATCTGAAGGGCGTGATGCCGTTCTCGCTGGAGCAGAAGATGGGCCAGTTGGGCGCCGAGATCGCGAATGGCGCGCCGGGCGAGGCCAGCGTTTCCGTCGATGGCGCGCTGATCACCGGTCAGAACGCCGAATCGGCTGCGGACGCGGCCAAGGCTCTGGTTGAGCTTCTGACGGTCGAAGAGGCGAAAGCCGCGTAATTCGCGCTTATCGTCGTCCCATTGCTGGACGTTTTGAACCCCGCCGCGCATCGCGGCGGGGTTTTCGTTTGAGCGCCAAGAGATGCGCGCGCCAGTCACGAAGCAAGTTCATACGCCGCGTGCGTGGCCCGTTGCTCTGGGGCGGGCGGGCGATCATCTGGCGCCGTCGCGACGCGTTCGACCAACAATTGTGTGAAACGCCGCGCGCCGGTGAAGGACGCCCATGCCAGAATGCGAATGAAATCTTCTTCGCTTCCGACGTATTCGAGCACGGCTTCCGCCATCTTTTCATCCACCTGATAGGGCGCCTTGGCGAGGACGATCGCGAGCTTGGCGATCGCCCGCTCCCCACCGCGCAGCCCTTCCACTTCCGGGTTCACCCATGACCGGCTGATCGGCATCTGCTGTCCTCGCCAGGCGTCAAGCGATGATCCGACGACCGATCGGATGCGCGGAGAGATCACCGATGCGGACTCCCGTTCCGCCGCGGCCGCCCATCGCGCCAGGGCGTCCGCCACGCGCGTGTTGGGTTTGGCCCACGCCATGTCCTCCGGCAAGGGGGCCGACGGCAGAAGGGGCAGCGCTCGGCCCGGCTCTAGTGGAACGCGCCGGGTCGCCTCCAACTCACGGCCAAACATCCGCAGCGCTCCCGCCTTGATCGCCTGCAATCCGAATGGCGCGCCGACAGGAGAGTCCTCCATCACCACATGGCTGAACCGGTTGATGTCGCTCATCCCCATCAGCGTGCCGAGAACTTCGGGCAATTGTTCGGCGGTGAACGGCGTCTCGGGGAGGTCGGCCCGTGCGGGATCGGCGACCGCCCGCACCCACTCCAACCGTTTGCGCAGCGTGACATCCGTCGCATCGAGGCTGTTTTGCGCGAAGATGTCGCCAGCCGCGTCGTGCTCTCCGCCAGCGTGAACCAGGCTGACCAGCATGTCCTCGCAATAGGGGCAGTCGTTGATTTGCGAGAGGACCGCGCTGACCGCGTCCTTTGTCGTGCGATCGACCTTGTCGGCGACCAGCATCGCCTCGCGTCCCGCGGTCCATATCGCAGCCATCAGCTCCGGGACTTTCGAACGGCTGGTTAGTGAGCCGTTCTTGAAGAAATCCTCGCGGATCATGTCGTAGACGCGTTTGGTCAATCCGTCGGCCTTGCGCGTCGGCACCGCCCTGACATAGCGCATCGTCTGCACCGACAGCGTATCGAACAGCCAATATCTGAGAGTTTTCGGTAGCATGGTTTCGCTCCTTGCATTTCGGTTGCGGCAAGTACGAGACCTCGGGTACATGATATAAAAAATCCAGATACAAAATTTGAATCTTGCAGATGCCAAGATCACTTCAACGACAATCAACTATCTGAAATAAAGATGAAATTAAATTCTGAAGAATCAGAATTAAGTGATAATTAAGTACAAAAATGTAGTAGATTTTGAGTTTCAGCACGCTTAACGTTCTTGCATGACCGGCTATGGACAATTCTGCCCGATTGCGAAGGCGTCTGAGGTTCTCAGCGAGCGCTGGACCATTCTTATACTTCGGGAACTTGGAGCGGGCGGTGAATCGTTTAACGACCTTCGCCGGGGAATGCCCCTGATTTCGCCGTCCCTGCTTTCGACGCGACTGAAATCACTGGAGCGCGCCAAGATCATTACGCGGGCTGAGACGGAGAAAGGCGTCCGGTATGCGCTGACCGAGTCCGGGCGCGAGCTGAAGTCAATCATCCTGCAGATGGGCGTGTGGGGCCACCGCTGGGCGCGCAGCAAACTGACGCCGGATGATCTCGATCCCTCGATGCTGATGTGGGACATCCACCGGACGATGAACGCGGAGTATTTTGGCTTGGATCGCACGCTCCTGCACTTTGAGTTCAGTGATTTTGACGCAAAATTTCGGCGCTGGTGGCTGATCGTCCAAAGCGGCGAGGTGGACGCCTGCATGAAGGACCCGGGTCACAGCATTGATCTGAAGATCGTCACAGACGTTCGAACGCTGACCGGCGTCTGGATGGGTGATATCGACCTGGGTCAGGCGTTGCGCGACCGGAGGATCAGGCTGACGGGCGACGACAAGCTCACGCGGGACGTCTCCATCTGGCTCGGGAGCAACTATTTCGCGGATATACCACCCGCAAGGTGATCATGCCTGGCTATCGTACTGGTGTGTACAGTGCTATCGGGTTGTCGAAGCCCTTGAGACTTTGCAAGCCGACCGGTTCAAAGCTGAGGTCGGCCTCTGCGCACGCGTCTCTGACATCGCCGGACACAAGAACCGCACCAGCCTTGGCGATGTCGCAGATACGGGCCGTCATCTGAACGGACGATCCAAACAGATCGTTACTTTCTTCGACGGGTTCGCCCGCATGAACTCCGATCCTCACATGAATGGGGGTGTCGCTGCCTGCGTTGTAGTCGGCGAAACCATCTTGAATCCTGATCGCACATGCGACCGAGGCCGGGACATTGTCAAATGACGCCATTATGCCGTCCCCGAGGTGCTTCACCTCCGAACCATCATGTTCCTCCAAAGAGCGTCGGATGATGGCGTCGTGAGCCCGAAGCAACTCCACGGACATCGCATCGCCAAGTCGTGTGGTCATCTCAGTTGAACCAACAATGTCTGTGAACATGATGGCGCGGAAAGCCGAGTCGTCGATCGCGCGCGCTGGCGACGTCGGCGGGTCGTGTATACGTCCAAGAAATGCTTCGACCGCGGAGAGGTCGACAGGGATCATTTCGTTGGCGACATGTCCGTGCGCCTCAGCGTGCACCCTGTCGGCGGTTTCTTTGTCCGGAGCATCCACAAGGCAAAATGTGGTCTTGCGCTCTGCGTCGTACCAGTAAGTCAGGAATTTGACGCCGTACGCGTCCTGAATTTCCAGGTCTTTGATGTGCAGCCGGGCGGTTTCCTCAGCCGATTGCTCAACCATTTCATGACGGTCCAGGAAGATTGGCATTGTCCGTCTCCTCGCGAGTCCGCCCATTCTAACATGGAATGCGTCCGGCATTTATCTTGCACCGACGCAGAACCGCAGCCTTCCCAGCGCCGGTTTGGTTCCCTAAATTAGATAGAACACCATCAAAGGAGGTCGCCCATGCCCGTTCCTGCCGCTTTGCCGCCGCTCGCCATCTATGCGCTGCGGGCCGTCGCGGTCGGGGCATTGGTCGCCTATGTCGCGCGCCGCAGGACGCCGGGGCCGCGCGACCTTTACCGGGAAAGCGCGCTGAACCAGACGCCGGAAGGGCTGGAGCTGGACGCCGAGCGCAAACCGGGCGAGGCGCGGCTGGACGGGGCCGGGCGGTTTCGCCGGGTGATCAGGATCGGCCGGAACGGCCCGGGGGTGGAGGTGGATATCGCCAGTCTCGCTCGCATTCGCCTGCGGCCGGTGCATTTCGATCGCTGACGATCAATTCCCAATCAGCCAAAGGAACCACGCATGCGCCTGATCGGCTCTCCCACGTCTCCGTTCGCCCGAAAGGTCCTGATCGTCGCCCATGAGGCGGGGATCGCCAGCCGGATCGAGATCGCGAACGGCTCCGGATCGCCGCTCAGCCCCCATGCGGAGACAATCGCCGTGAACCCGCTGGGAAAGGTGCCCTGCCTGCTTCGCGACGAGGGGCCGGCGATTTTCGATAGCCGGGCGATCTGTCAGTATCTGGACGCGGCGGCGGGCGGCGGCCTGACGCCGGAAGGCGAAGGGCGCTGGAGGGCGATGACGTTGGAGGCGCTGGGCGACGGCATCATGGAGGCGGCGCTGCTGGCGGTCTATGAGGCGCGACTCAGGCCGGAGGAGATCCGCTTCGAGCCCTGGGTCGACGGGCAGAAGTCCAAGGTCAACCGGGCGCTCGACCATCTTGAGTCGCGTTGGACGGCGGCGCTGTCCGGCCCGATGACGCTGGGAACGATCGCGGTCGGCGCGGCGCTCGGCTATATCGATTTTCGCAACGTGGTTGGCGACTGGCGGCCGTCGCGCCCCAGCCTCGCCAAATGGCATGAGAATTTTGCCGCCCGGCCGTCCTATGCGGCGACTGCGCCGGCGGGGTAGTCATGGCCGGTCGCCAGCCGGCGCATCGCGTTCGAATTGAAAGCCTGCTCACCCGGAAAATCCGTCGACACGCATTGCGGCGTAACGCGCGACGCCCGTTGCGATCTAGCCTCATCGCTTGACTGCGTTTGGGGTTTTGCACTCAGCTATAAGGGTTTGGTGGGGCCGCGCTTTGTCGTAAGAGCGTGAGGCGGAAGGACGACATGGCATGGCGGAGACGGACGGAAAGAAAATCATCGCTCTGGCGAAAAAGAAGGATCTGAATTTCGCCGCCGTCCTGGATGGCAAGTCAGTTGAGGTTTGCGCCGATCCGATGGCGCAGCCGAAGTCTCTGGCGGGCGAGTTGAAGAAGGCGTTCAAGAAGTCCAAGCCCATTGCGCGCGGCGTGATTGGGCCCGACGGCGGTGGGATTGTCTTCAAACTGGAACTTGAAAAGCCCGGCTTTGAGAAACAGGCCAAAGCGTTTCTCAAGAAGAGTGGCGCGGCGTCCCTGCAATTTCGCGTGCAGTCCGAGAATGGGGGGGATGGCGGCCAGCCCGCGGCGGATGAGGGCGAAGCCCCGATCAACGACCTCGACAATGATCAGCGTGAACGGTTTGACGACGACGATAATGACGATGACGATGACGACGACAATGACAACGATCGGGATGTGTTCAAGGACGCTAAAGGCGGCAAGGTGGAGCTCTGGTCGCGCAATGTCGGCGGCGCTTTGAAAGACAAGCTCGGCGAATACGGCCGTTTCCTCGAAATTGGAGAGCAAGGGTCGATTAGTCTGACCGTGAATGGCGAGTTGATGGCCGTTTTCGAGACGGCGAAGGACGACCCGGTGCGCGGCAACATCATCGACGCCTGCAACTTAATCTTCGACAAGCTGATCGACGCATCGGTCAAGGACTTCCCAGACGTCGACAAGCTGACTGCTGAGCTCTCGGCGCATGCGAGCCTTCAGGGTCTCGATCAGGCGGGAGAGGACGCCTATGTGCGGCAGGAACTCGAAAAAAGGATCGCGGAGGCGGTCAAGAAGAAGGCGCTGCCAAACCTGCAGACGCGCGCCAAGGCCGTGAACCAGAAGATTGAGGAAGTTGCGACCAAGCATTTTGTCCGGCTCGTCAGGCAAGACGCTTTGCTGGCGGAAAAAAGCCGGGCGGCGAAGATATTCATACGCGCGCGCTATGTGGCGCCGGCGTTTGGCTTCGTGGTCGCTGGCGTCGGAATGATCACCGGCGCCGCGGCGGCGACGGGGGCGTCCGCGGGCGCCGCAGGTCCGCCGGCGGTGGGCGCGACTTTCGCCGGGATCGCAATGCTGCGCAGCGCGTCCAGCTTGGTTAAGAACGTGCGCGAGAAGACAGCCAGCGTCGAGCAGATCTGCGCCGACGCGGGAAAGGAACTGGAGGCGCTGATCGAACGCTACAAGGGCAAGCAGGATCAGACCGCGCGGGCGCGCACCGCGATAAACTCTGTGTTGGCGCAGGACATCCTCGCCACCCATTCCACCGTGGCCAAAAGCCTGTCGCGCTTGGAGAAGCCGCTCGCAGCCATCGAAAAAACGCGCGCCATCCGAAGAAAAGCGGTTCAAACCTCCCTGGAGGATATCGACAGGAAGGTCAAAGAACTCGCCGTCACCGGATTGCCGGAGAACGAGATCGAAAGGCTGCCCAAAGTGAAGGCCGCCCGCTCGGACATCAGGAAACTGCTGGACAGCGTTCACAACGAGGCCAAGGAGAGCAAGCCGCTATTCGATACTTACAGCAGTTTGCAGGATCTGATGGCGGAGCTTGGGCAGAGCGTAAAGCTCAATGACGGCGGCGAGCGCGCCATCGCCGTCGCTGTCGAAGGGGTGGCGTTGCTCGTGAATCTCGGGGCCGGACTGGGCGCCGTCGGCGGCGCGATGGACGCGGCTATCGTGCTGGCCGGGCAGGCGGCCGACACCGCATCGACGCTGGAGGCCGAAGCGGGAACCTGACCATCGGTACGGGATCGGCCAAGATCTGCGGCGCAGGCCTGGGCTATTCCCCCCGACTGCGCTTCAGAACGCGGCGGCGGGCGAGGCCGCTTTCCTTGTCCGAGACATAGAGAAGGCCGCAAAGACGGCGCACCAGATTGGCCTCATAGTGGTCGGTGACGCCATCGGCCTGCGCGACCTCCCAGACCCGCTCGATCAGCCAGATGCGTTCCTCATGCGGC
The DNA here is from genome assembly GCA_963669315.1 of Paracoccaceae bacterium. Lineage (GTDB taxonomy): Bacteria > Pseudomonadota > Alphaproteobacteria > Rhodobacterales > Rhodobacteraceae > SZUA-547. Next base: position 2,459,267 of record OY770021.1, read on the forward strand.
ACCGCGTCCTTCACGGCGCGGGAAAAGCGAACGATGTCGGCCGCTTTGGACTGCGCGTCCTCTCCCGCCTTGCGGAGGGCGTGGGCCTCATCGGCGGAAAGCTCATAGTGATCGGCGAGGATGGCGTCGATCGCGCCTTTCTCGGAAGCGGCGTACTCACCGTCGGCCAAGGCGGCCTCGACCAGCAGGGCTGCGACCGCAATGCGGGCCTCATCATGGGTCGGGGGTTCGTCGGGGCTGTCGCCGCCGAGAAGGGCGCGGAGGAAACTGACCATGAGATCGGAGATAGAGGGCGCGGCGAGGCTGTGCAACCCGCCTCACTCCACCGGCAGCGCCGTCGTCTCCTTGATCTTCTCCATTACGAAGCTGGCCGAGACGTCGGCGAGGTCGATCTTCGCGATCAGGCGCTGATAGAGCGCGTCATAGGACTTCATATCCGCCAACTCCGCCCGGATCAGGTAGTCGACCTCTCCGGTCGTGCGATAGACGCCCGTGATCTCGGGCAGATCGCGCACAGCAGCGTGGAACTTCTTCAGCCAATCATCCGAATGCCGCCCCGCGCGCACGGCGATGAACGCGGTCAGCGCCAGGCCCAGCGCCTCCGGATCCGCCAAGGCGACGCGGGCGGTGATGACGCCGTCCTCCTCCAGCCGCCTGATGCGCCGCCAGCAGGCGTTGCGCGACAGGCCGATCTTGTCGCCGAGCGCCTCGATCGACTGGCCGCAATCACGTTGCAATTCGGCGATCAGGCGGCGGTCGAGTCGGTCGAATGTCTCGCTGGCGTTAATCATGAAGGGAATTTATCCCAATTTATGCAAGATCAGCAATGAAGATTGAGAAGAATTCTCACGCAAGAGCGCCCATATTTCCATGCAAAAGATAAATGGGGATATCATCATGAACCGCATCGCTGACGCCTTCACCGCCCATCCAGCTTCGGTGGATGAGACCTACTACGAGCATTTCCTGTTCGCGATGAAATTCTCAGCCCTGTTGTTCGCGGCGGCGTTCGCGGCGCTGGTCCACGCGGTTCTGCCGTTCCTTTTCGAGAATACCGCCAGCAACATGATCCGTCACCTATACGCCCGGATCGAGCATCGCGGCGTTTCCGCGCCCGCCGCGGTTCCCGCCGAATGACGGCTTCCCGGTTCTAGGGAGGAGATGGCGGGCGCGGTTCTCCCCCCTCAATGAACCGTGCCCGCCGGAACCGGTGGCGAACCCGGTCCAGCCCGGTCATACTCCGCCGCGATCATCGTTGACGGAGCGCTCCATGCCGATCCTCTCCGAACTGCCGATCCGGGGCCGCGTGTCCTATTTGGGCGTAGTACGCGATCGGGATGTCACGCTCTGCTCTGATCCTCTGGATCGCGTCGAGGTCGATCTAGGCGGCTTGAAGGGCGAATGGCATGGCGGGTTGACCCGCCCATCTTGCGGGCGGGTGACGAACCAGTATCCGCGCGGCACCAAGATCCGGAACACGAGACAGGTGACGATCCTGTCGATGGAAGAGCTTGCGGCGACCGCCGCGGCGATGGATCTCCCAGAGATCAAACCGGAATGGGTCGGGGCCAATCTTGTCCTTCAAGGCGTACCGAATCTGACCAAGCTGACGCCCAATACGCGCCTGATGTTCGAAGGGGGCGTGTGTCTGACCGTCGATCTGGAGAACGGGTCCTGCCGCTTCCCGGCTGAGGTGATCGAGGAGCATCATCCGGGAAAAGGCATGCGCTTCGCCAAATGCGCCCTTGGTCGGCGCGGTCTGACCGCCTGGGTGGAGAAGACCGGCGAGATCGCGGTTGGCGAAGAGGTTCGGGTGTTTCTGCCGCCCCAGCGGATTTACGCGCCTGCATTGGCGGAGACCGCGAAGTGATTCGGTTTTTTGAGTTCGGCTGTCCGCGTTGACGCCAAACGGCGCCGACGATCAGAACCGTGGAGTTCGCTTCGGAACCGAGGTTTCTGATGTGAAACGCTAACTATCTAATTTGTTGAAGTAATGTCGCACATTTATCAGACCATGTCGCATTCTTGGCTTGAAGAACCTCCATCATATCGCAAGCTGGCGGTTCTGAAGTATGACGATCCATGAACGGGATGGGTCTAACCGGAGCGCCGCGACAATGGACTTTAAATCTGACATAGAAATTGCTCGCGAAGCCTCCAAGAAGCCGATTGAGGAAATCGGAGCCAGGCTCGGCGCGCCCGCCGAAGCGTTGCTGCCCTTCGGGCATGACAAGGCCAAAATCTCGGCGGAGTTCATCGCATCGCTTGAGGGTCGCCCCGATGGCAAGCTGATCCTGGTGACGGCGGTCAATCCGACCCCTGCGGGAGAGGGCAAGACCACGACCACGGTCGGCCTCGGCGACGGGTTGAACCGGATCGGCAAGAAGGCGGCGATCTGCCTGCGCGAGCCCAGCCTCGGCCCCTGTTTCGGCATGAAGGGCGGCGCGGCGGGCGGCGGCTACGCTCAGGTCGTGCCGATGGAGGACATCAACCTCCACTTCACCGGCGATTTTCACGCCATCACCAGCGCCCATAACCTGCTGTCGGCCATGATCGACAACCACGTTTACTGGGGCAATGCGCAGAAAATCGACGTGCGCCGCATCACCTGGCGTCGGGTGATGGATATGAACGATCGGGCGCTGCGCGAAATCGTGTCATCCTTGGGCGGGGTCGCCAACGGTTTCCCGCGCGAGGCTGGGTTCGACATCACCGTCGCCTCTGAAATCATGGCGATCCTTTGCCTCTCAAACGATCTGGCGGACCTGCAGAGCCGTCTGGGCGACATCATCGTCGCCTATCGCCGAGACCGTTCTCCCGTCACCGCGCGCGATATCAAGGCGGACGGCGCGATGACCGTGCTTTTGCAGCAGGCGATGCAGCCCAATCTGGTGCAGACGCTGGAGAACAACCCCGCCTTCATCCATGGCGGACCGTTCGCCAATATCGCCCATGGCTGCAATTCTGTCATCGCCACCAAGACTGCGCTGAAACTGGCCGACTACGTCGTCACCGAGGCCGGGTTCGGCGCCGATCTTGGGGCCGAGAAGTTTTTCGACATCAAGTGTCGCAAGGCCGGGTTGAAGCCCGCGGCCGCGGTGATCGTGGCGACGATCCGCGCGCTGAAATCCAATGGCGGCGTCGGAAAAGACTCGCTGAACGAGGAGAATGTCGCGGCGTTGAAGAAAGGTTGCGTGAATCTCGGTCGCCATATTTCGAATGTGAAGCAGTTCGGCGTGCCGGTGGTGGTCGCGATCAACCATTTCGTCTCAGACACCGACGCCGAAGTCGCCGCCGTGCGCGAATACTCTGAAGGCCAGGGCGTGGAGGCGATCCTCTGTCAGCATTGGGCCCATGGCTCGGCCGGCACGGAGGAGTTGGCGACGCGCATTGCGGAGATGGCCGATTCCGGCGCGTCGCAATTCGCGCCGCTCTATCGGGATGACATGCCGCTCTTCGAAAAGATTGAAGCCGTCGCCACCCGCATCTACCGGGCCAGCGAGGTGCTCGCCGACAAGAAGATTCGCAACCAGCTTCGCGATTGGGAGAAGCAGGGCTTTGGCCACCTTCCGGTCTGCATGGCGAAGACGCAGTACTCGTTCTCGACCGATCCGAACCTGAAAGGCGCGCCCGCCGATCACGGCGTTCCGGTGCGCGAGGTCAGGCTCGCGGCGGGGGCGGGGTTCATTGTCGCCATCTGCGGACAGATCATGACCATGCCGGGTCTGCCCCGCGTGCCCTCAGCCGAGGCGATCGGTCTGGGAGCGGCAGGGCAGATCGAGGGGCTTTTCTGATGTTGCGGAGATTGGCGGCCGCGGTGGTCATCTGCGCCGCCGCTACAACGCACGCCGTGGCGCTGGAAACGGCGGATAGGTATCAGGGTTATTACTATCCGAAAGTCTCCTCTTCGGAATCGTTTGGACGCCCCCGGCCAGCCGCGCCGGAGGCGAACCGGGCGGTTCGCGTGATGTTCATCACTCAGATCGCAAAGGCGATGCTGGATGCGCCGGACACGCCGCCCTATGTGCTGTTCGCCAAAGGCGACGAGGCCGACAAGTTAATCCTGATCGGGTTGGACGATCAGATGTTCAAAACGCTCTATCGCGCGCGGGCGGTGCTTGCGCAGCTGACGTCCAACGCCCGTGGAACCGAATTTTTCATACGGACCGAGCAGCAGAACACTGCGACTTTCTTCGACCTTCTGGTACTGCTGGGCTTCAAGAGCCTGGTCGTGTCAGATGGTGAGAGTTGGGCGCACAGGGTGGTGTTCGAAGCCAACCAATAGGAACAAAATTGAACGAAACGACGACGGAACAGGCCGCAGAGAGCGCGGCGGTGATTGACGGACGGGCGTTCGCCGCGCGAGTGCGGGGAAAAGTGGCCGCCGGCGTCGCCGCGATGAAGGCGGATCACGGGATCACGCCGGGGCTCGCGGTTGTGCTGGTGGGCGAAGATCCGGCCAGCGAAGTCTATGTGCGCAACAAGGGCCGACAGACCGTCGAAGCCGGTATGGCGTCCTTTGAGCACAAACTGCCAGCGGAAACGCCAGAGGCGGATCTTTTGGCGCTGGTCGAGCGGCTGAACGCCGATCCGTCAGTCCACGGAATCCTCGTGCAGCTTCCATTGCCCGATCACATGGACGCCGAAAAGGTCATCAATACGATCGCGCCGGAAAAGGACGTCGATGGTTTCCATATTTTGAATGCGGGTCGGCTGGCCACGGGTCAGAAAGCGATGGTCCCCTGCACGCCGCTGGGGTGCCTGATGTTGTTGCGTGATCGGCTGGGCGATCTTTCCGGGCTGAACGCTGTCGTGCTTGGCCGGTCGAACATCGTCGGCAAGCCGATGGCGCAATTGCTGCTGAAAGACAGCTGCACCGTCACCATCGCCCATTCGAGGACGCGCGAGCTGCCTGAGGTCTGCCGCCGCGCCGATATTGTCGTCGCCGCCGTGGGGCGGCCCGAAATGGTGAAAGGCGATTGGGTGAAGCCGGGCGCCGCCGTGATCGATGTCGGCATCAACCGCATCCCTGCGCCGGAGCGCGGCGAGGGACGCACCCGGCTGGTGGGCGATGTCGAGTACGCCTCCGCGTCGGCTGTCGCCGGGGCGATCACGCCGGTTCCGGGCGGCGTTGGGCCGATGACCATCGCCTGCCTTCTCGCCAATACGCTGACCGCTTGCGCCCGCGCCAACGGGCTGCCCGAGCCCAAGGGCCTGACCGCGTGAAGCGCGGGGCGCTTATTGCTCTGGCGTTTCTGGCGATGCTTTCGGGCGCCGAAGCCGCCGAGCCTTTGCGCCTGCCTCCGCCCCAAGGGGTGGACCCGGATGCGGCTGAGCTTCACTTGCAGCTTTTGCGCATCATCGAGGCGAAGGACGCAGAGGCGCTGTCGGCGTTGGCGGATGCTGACGTCAAGCTCTCCTTCGGCGGGGATTATGGACGCGCGACGATGGTCGAATGGGCGGCCGAGGACTGGTTCTGGCCGGAATGGCGCCGCATCACCGCGTATCCTCCGGTATTACACGGACGTGGGGAGGGCGCGTTTCTCGCCTATCCGTACATATTCATCGACTGGCCGGATCCGCTCGACCCATTCGGCCATGTTGCGACCGGTGAAGGCGCTGTTTTGCGGGCGCGGCCAGAGACCAATGCGCCAGTCGCCGCCGAGGTCGAATTCGCGATCCTGCAATTGCGCGACGATCAACGGGATGCGCCGGATGGCTGGGCCTGGTTGTGCATTCAGGGCGGCGACTGCGGTTACGCCGAAAAAAGCGATTTCGCCAGTCCGATCGACTGGCGCGCGATTTTCATTTTCGAGGATGGAAATTGGCGTATGACCGCCTTTATCGCCGGAGACTAAGGCCGGACGCGGCGGCGTCAGACCACGCCGGTCGTCAACAGGTCCAGAACCGGCGATGTCAGTATCGGCGCGGCTGTCGCCAGTGCGGCGCCGAACCCGTCACGCGGCGCGAAACGCAGGTTCTCATCATCGATCCATTTGCCGATCTTTTGCTTGGACTCGGCTTTGCGTTCGGCCATCCGATAGACGTCGCGCCGATGGGAAAGCACCGCAGGCGTCACCGCCGCGATAAGGGCCATCGTGTAGACCAGCCCCCAATACCCCGACGCCATCGAAACCATGTCGCCATAGGCCTTCGCCGCGGTCTCATCCAGCATGGACGCCGGCCAGTGATAAAACGCGCGGTTCGCCGCCACGGACAGGGTCATCACCGCTGCGCTGAAGGCCAGCGTCATCTGGAGCGCTTGCTTGCGGCGGCGCAGCGCCCCGGCGCCCTTCGTGACCGGCCATGCCAGTATCGCGAGATTGGTGGCGAGCGCGGTGACGCCGATCATGCCGAGCGTCGCCGTTATCGCCGCCAGCCATGCGAACTTATGGGCGCCGTCCGAAGCGTTCAGCCGCTCCAGCACATGATCGACCGCGATCAGCCGCATCAGTTCTCCGGCGCTGAACTTGGCGGAGATCAGTTGCTCGGCCAATTGCGATACTGGGAACATCTTTAGCCCGACGAGCCAGGCGTTGGCGGTTTCGTCCGAGACGAAAATCGCACATCCGAGCAGCAAGCACATGGCGACGACGGCCGGGCGAAGACGCCGCGGCGCCGCGAAAAATGCGTAGAGAAATCCGCAGAACGCCGCGACAATGACCAGCAGAGAGGCGAATGCGTATTGAATTTGCGCAGGAGTCTCGGCCAGCAGACGCGCTTCGTTCAACTGGATCGTTTCGGTGATCTTGAGCGCCGTGATCACATCATCTCCGGGCAGGAACAGGCGCGCATACCAGTCTATCGCCAGCGCCGCGAAGATCGGCAACGCGATGGCGAGGATCGAATAGACCGCGTCATTCGCCAGGCTCGGTTCAGGCGGCGGCGCAGGTTCCGCGTCTTTTGGGCGTGCTGTTTGCTCCATGACCCGATGCTGACACAGAGATGCGCATGTGTCAGCCGCGGGGCGACCATTGGTGAGCGTCATTCAATCGCAGGGCCGTCATCGCGGAGGCCCGTCAGCCATATATCTTCTCAAGATCGCGCCATACAAAAGCGGTTTCGCTGAGCGCATCGTCGCCGACCCGGATCGGCCGGGTCGCGTCCGGCTCCGCTCCCATTGCGCGATAGAACGCGGTCGCCGGGGCGTTGTCCGTCAGCGCCCAGACATCCGCCGAACGGCAACCCGCCTGCATCATCGTGCGGGCCAACGCCAAGAGGATGCGCCGCCCGAGCCCGCGCCGCTGGGCTGCGCGCAGAATGTAAAGCGCGTAGACCTCGCCATCCCAGATGCGGTCATCCTCTCGCTGCGGACCGCCAGAGCCGAAACCGACAATATCTCCCGCTTCGTTAGTCGCGACCAGAACCGCGCCTCCGGGTCGAGGGATCAGGATTTGTCTGCGCCAGATGCGGGCCCGCGAATTGACGGACATGCGCGACAGAGTTCGGTCGGAGATCAATCCGCGATAGGATTCACGCCAGCTGGCGATGTGGACTTTCGCGATGGCCTGTTCTTCTCCGCGCCGCGCGGGGTGTATCTCGAACGGGTCTTGCGCGCTCATCGGGAAAGCGCGCTGACGGGAATGGCCGAGACGCCGTTCCCCAGCAGCAAAGCGGTCGCGTTCGGCCCGACCAGCCCGGCGATGGCGGGATCACGCACCGACAGACCGCCAGTGTAGGCGCCGAACGCGGGCATGATCAGGCGGCCGGCGCCGAGGACGAAGCAGGCTCGGGAAATCCGCCGCCCTTTCAGGGTCAGCCGCGCCTTGGGGTGATAATGGCCGGACACCTCGCCATTTCCTCCCGCCGCCGCGATGTGTCGGAAAGTCAGCGCCTCGCGCCGGGCTTCGGACACTGTCGCGCCGCCGATCTCGATCGGGGCGGGGTCATGATTGCCGGTGATCCAGGTCCAGCGCCGCCCCGCCATCAGCGTGGAGAGTGTTTCGCGCTCCGCCCGGTCAAGTCCCTCGGCGGCGGCGGCATCGTCGAAGCTGTCGCCGAGGCAAATCACCTCATCCGGGCGATGACGCGCGATCTCATCGGCGAGGCGCTGCAGCGTGTCCCGCGTTTCATAGGGCGGCAACAGCGCGCCGCCGCGCCGGGCCAGGCGCTCCGACTTGCCGAGATGCAGGTCGGCGACGCAGAGGATGCGCTGATCCTCCCACCACAAAGCGCCTGTCGGCGTCGCTGTGAGACGCGCGCGCGCCAGTTGAAAGTTCAGCGATCCGTCGAAACCGGGTCCTGGTCCCGCCGCTCTGGCGTCAGACGCGGTCATAGACGAGCCTCGCGACATCGGCTCCCGCGGGCTCGCAGGCGGAGAGGGTGAACGCCGCCGCATGGCCAGGCGTCGGAAACAGGGGCACGCCGTCGCCCAGGATCACCGGAATGACGGCAAGCTCAAGACGATCGACGCGGTTCAACGCCAACAAGTCGCGGATCAGATGGCCGCCGCCTTCAACCCAGATGCGCTGGTAGTCCGCGCCCTCAATCTCGGCGATCACGTCTGCAAGCGGCGCATTTCGCACCTCCACGCAAGCGGGCGGATTCGTTAACGGGCGCGACGTCATCACGATGGTTGGCTTGTCTCCGTAAGGCCAGTCGCCAAATCCGAGCACCGCATCATAGGTCGCTCGTCCCATCAGGATCGTATCCACCGACCCGAGAAACGCGCCAAAATCGAAGCCCGAAGGTTGATGCGCGTCCAGCCAGCCGACGCCGCCCTCCGCATCGGCGATCATGCCGTCCAGGGATGTCGCGATGTAGACGTGAAAGAGGGCCATGCCGCGCTCAGAATTTGGGAGTTGCGCGATTGAATGTTCCTGATTTGTGCCCGCTGCGCAAGCCCTATTCACCCATCGCCTCCGCAATCACGCCTTCGGCGTCGGAAATCAAACGCTCCTCCGCCGCGCCTTTGATGGGCACCTTGCCGAGTTCCAGCAGCAGGGGGGCGGAGAGGGGGGTGACGCGATCCGCGCGCACATGGCGAATGCGGCCCGAGGCCTTGGCAAGCATCGCTTCGATCCGGTCGAAATCCACAAGCCCGCGCTGGGCCTCGCGCCGCGTGATCTCCAGCATCAGGTGGTCAGGGTCGTATTTGCGCAGCGTGTCATAGAGGATGTCCGAGCTGAATGTGGTTTGCCGCCCGGTCTTGCGGCGGCCGGGAAGGTTGCGCTCGATCAACCCGGCGATGATGGCCGCGGATCTAAACGTACGCTTCATCACTGCATTCGAGGCGAGCCATTGCTCCAGCCCGTCGCGCAGCCCGTCGGCGTCGAAGAGCGGGGCAGGGTCGGTCGCCTCCGTCAATCCCCAGACCAGCAGCGCATAATCGGTGGCGAGAAATCCCAGCGGGTCCAGACCGGCCTCCTCCATCCGCTTGGTGACCAGCAGGCCGAGGGTCTGATTGGCGTTGCGCCCGGCGAAGGAGTGGGCCGCCATATGCCAGTTCTCCGCGCGTGGGAATGTCTCCACCAGCAGCGAGTCCATGGCGGGCATCTCTGAATGCTCGGCCTGAAGTCGTAACCAGTCCGCCACGGGCGTCGGCAAGTCCGCCCAGCGGTCGGGCGCATTGAGAATTTCGGCGACCTCATCCGCCAGAAATGTGGAGACGGCCAGCTTGACGCCGGAGAACACGGCGATCTTCGGCTTTTTCGTGGGTTGCCGGGTCACTTCGACGGTCATCTTGCGCATCGATTCGAACCGCACGGTCTGGCCGCCGATCAGGAAGGTGTCGCCGGGTGAGAGGTGGGCGGCGAAGGCCTCCTCCACCTCACCGAGTTTCGGTCCGCCGCCGCGTTTTCCCGCCAGACGGACGCCCAACGTCTCCTCTCCGACGATGGTGCCGGCGTTCATGCGCAACGCGCTGGCGGTGCGGGGGTCGCGCAGGCGCCAGTTGCCGTCCGCGTCCTGCATCAGGCGGCGCCATTTGTCATAGGCCCGCAGCGCGTAGCCTCCGGTGGCGCAGAAATCGAGACAGCGGTCGAAATCAGCGCGATCGAGCCCGGCGTACGCGCCCGCGCCGCGCACTTCTTCAAAGAGGTCGTCGGCATCGAATTGGGCCGAGCAGGCTGTCAGCAAGATGTGCTGGCAGAGGACGTCGAGCGGCCCTTCGGCGCGTTTTTCGCCATCCAGCCGTCGCTCTCGCACAGCCTCCAGGGCGGCGCGGCACTCCAGCGCCTCGAACCGGTTGGCGGGGACGAGCAGCGCGCGGGATGGCGCATCATAGCGGTGGTTAGATCGGCCGATCCGCTGCACCAGCCGCTTCACCGCCTTGGGCGCGCCCACCTGAATCACGAGATCCACATCGCCCCAGTCGATGCCGAGATCAAGCGAGGAGGTGCAGACGATGGCCTTCAGATCGCCCGCCGCCATCGCCGCTTCGACCTTCAGGCGCGCTTCTCGGGCCAGCGAGCCGTGATGGAGCGCGATCGGCAGGTCATCCTCGTTCACCGCCCAAAGGGCCTGAAAGAACAGCTCAGCCAAGGCGCGGGTGTTGATGAAGACAAGCGCGGTCTTCGCCTTTTTGATCTCCTCATAGATCGCCTTCGCCGCATATCGGCCGCCCGAGCCGGACCAGGGGGGATCGCCCGCCGCCTCCATGATCTGAATATCCGGTTCAGGGCCGAGATCGGCGGTCGTGACGCGGCAGGGCGCCCCAGTCGCCGCCAACCAACGGGCGAGGGCGGGGATATCCTCCACAGTCGCGGACAGGCCCACGCGCGTCGCGCCCGGCGCCAGCGTCGCGAGCCGCGTCAGACACAGGGACAGCTGATCGCCGCGCTTTGATTCGGCGAGCGCGTGCGCCTCGTCCACCACGATGCGGCGAAGGGTCGAGAAGAGGCGCGGCGCCTCAGCTTGGCTCAAAAGAATCGCGAGGCTTTCCGGAGTGGTCAGCAACAGGTGAGGCGGATCGGCGCGCTGCCGGCGCTTGACGGCGGCGGAGGTGTCGCCGGTGCGGTCCTCTACCCGGATCGGCAGCGCCATCTCTTCGATGGGGATCGACAGGTTTCGGCGGATATCGGCAGCCAGCGCCTTCAGAGGAGAGACGTAGAGCGTGTGAAGCCCATCGCGGGGGCGCGTCATCAAATCGATCAGAGAGGGCAGGAACCCGGCCAAAGTCTTACCGCCTCCCGTCGGTGCGACCAGCAGGTCGGTGCCGCCAAGTCCCGCGTTTCCAATCAGGACCAGCTGGTGCGTATGGGGCGCCCAGCCGCGCTCGGCGAACCAATTGGCGAACAGTTCAGGAATCAGTGTGGGAGACTTGGGCGCGTCTTTCATGACGCCAAAGAATAAGGAGGCGCGCCAGAAGCGCACCCCCTTGATAGCGACCTTCGGCGCCCCCCATGCGCCGTCGGTTCACCCCGATACGGTTATGCCGCGGTTCAGGTGGTTCGGCTGAACTTCGCCCGATCCGACTTGGCCGACGGCGCCTCGTAACTGTCATCAAAGCGGCTTTCCAGCAGCAGTGAGGACAGAAACCGCGGTAGCGAGAAGAAGCTGTAGGTGAAGAATACGCCCATTGAAGCGAGCGCGATGAAAAGAACGCCGTCGATCCCAAACATTTCGCCGCGGCTCTGGAAGTAGATGACGCAGGCGGCCAGCACCGAAGCGATAGCGCCAATCGCAAGCGGCAGATGGGCCAATTGCGACCAGAGATTCCCATCGCGCACCCGGCGCGCGATACGGCGCGTGCTCGACGGCGAAAGAAGCGTTGTGCCCGCGATCGCCATGATTCCCCCAATCGCGACGCTGAAAACAAGCGAGGAGACCGACGTCGCCGAGGAGTTCGCGATATGGCTGATGGCGTAGCCGACGAACATGCCGCCGAAAAGCACGGAAAGAATTCCGGAAACCCGGCAAGCAAGGATGCAAATTGCGCTGTGGATTTGGTTGGGCATTTTACTCGCGCCTCATTTTTTACTCGAACTGACAACAGGTTATACCCGATGCCTGAGTCCGTGCCGAAAGCAATAAGGCTAAAGTTTGACAGAATAGGATAGCCTGTGTCATTTCGGGCACAGGGAGGACTCTCAACCATTGACGTTAATTTTCGGTTCATGATGGTCGACGCGCGCCGAGACTCAACTTCTTCAGGCCGCTAGTTCAAGCGCAGCGCAGACGGGTCGCGATCTGGGGCTCACGCAAGTTTCGCGCAGACGTGATCCCGCCAGGCGAGACTAATCCGCCCAGACTAATGAAAATTCGAGGAAAACAGTTGCCGCACGGTCGCCTCGCTTGCGATGGTGCATGCAAAACAAATGAGTGAAATGGGGGGGAACCCATCCTATGTCGGCTCCGCCAGTCCTTAGCGTAAAGGATCTGAGCGTCTCTTTCGGCGCCGGACGGTCCGAATTGCGCGTCGTTGACGATGTATCTTTCACCCTGAGTCAGGGCGAAACACTGGCGCTGGTCGGCGAATCCGGTTCCGGAAAGACGATCACGGGCAAGGCGCTGCTTGGCATCCTGCCGAAGGGCGCGCGGGTTACGATGGGACTGGCGCATCTGAGGGCGGAAAATTCCGTCGATATCGGAGGACCCAACGATCCAGCGCCGGCATGCGACCTGTTGCATCTGACCCGCAAAGAGATGCGCGACGTGCGCGGTCGCCGGGTCTCCATGATCTTTCAGGAACCGATGAGCTCGCTCTCGCCGCTTCACACAGTGGGCGCCCAGGTGATGGAAGCTGTTCGGCTGCACACCACTCAACGCGGCCGTGCGGCGCGAGACCGGTGTCTTCATATTTTCGACGAGGTTGGCTTTCCTGATCCGCGACGCGCCTTTGACGCCTATCCGTTCGAACTGTCAGGCGGCCTACGCCAGCGCGGCATGATCGCCATGGCCATGGTTTGCCGACCGCAGGTGATGATCGCCGATGAACCGACAACGGCGCTGGATGTGACCACGCAAGCCATGGTGCTGGATCTGATAAACCGCTTGCAGGAAGAGACCGGCATGGCCGTGTTGATGATTACGCACGACCTGGGCGTAGTCGCCAACATGGCGAAATCCGTTGTCGTGCTGCGAAAGGGCAAAGTTGTCGAGTCCGGCCCTGCGAGAGCGGTTATCGGGTCTCCCGGTCACGGATATACGAAGGCGCTGGTCGCCGCTGCGCCGATCATCCCGGAAATGGTGCCGGTGAGGAACATCGTCGATCCCGAGACGACGCCGATCATGCGGGCGCGCAACCTTTCCAAGACCTACATCACGCGCGGCTCCGGCCTGTCGCAGCAGTCGCTCGAGGTGAAGGCGCTGTCGGATGTCGATGTCACCATCGCGCGGGGAGAGATCGTCGCTCTGGTGGGTGAGTCCGGTTCCGGAAAGTCCACAGTCGCCAATCTCTTGTTGCGGGCTGAACGGCCCGACGCCGGCGCGGAGATCGAGTTCTGCGGACGCGACGGCGTGAAGCAGGACATTTCCCAGTTAGAGGGAGAGGCGCTGCGGGCGTTCCGGCGCCGCGTGCAGGTGGTGTTCCAGGACCCATTCGCCTCGCTGAGTCCGCGCATGCCGGTCCAGGACATTCTGACCGAGCCATTGCGCATCCATAACGTCGGGGACGCAGCTGAGCAGCGAGACCGATCCGTGGATCTAATGCGTCGCGTCGGCCTGTCGCCCGACCATCTGCGCCGATATCCGCACGCCTTTTCCGGCGGGCAGCGCCAACGCATCTGCATCGCCCGCGCGCTGGCGCTGAAACCCGAATTGATCCTTTGCGATGAGCCGACCTCAGCGCTGGACGTTTCAGTTCAGGCGCAGGTGCTCGATCTATTGCGCGAAGTGAAGGACGATTACGGGCTGAGTTATCTATTCATCAGCCATGACCTTGCCGTCGTCGCCGAATTGTCGGACCGAGTCGCTGTCATGCGCCGCGGCCGCATCGTGGAAGAAGGCCCGGTCGAGAGCCTGTTCTCCAACCCTGTTCATCCCTACACCAAAGCCCTGATTGCAGCTTCCCCTGAGCCGGATATGGATCGGCCACTGGACCTGAACGCCGTCGCGCAAGGCGCTGGCGAGCCTGACAGCTGGCCTGAGCCCTTCGGCTACGCGCGGGAAGAGGCGCCGGGCATGGTGGAAATCAGTCACCGTCATTTCGTGAGGAGCGCCGCATGACCATCGCCGTGAAATTCTCTGTCGGAGCAGTCGCCCTGTTGGGCGCCGCGGCTTTCGCGTCGTTCCCGACGCCGGCCGCTTCGACAAGTATGGTCGAAACGCCGGTGCTGATGCACCCGGTCGGCGAGGGCCAGCTACCGCCCGTAGAAGCGCGTGCGCCGACCGAGCCGCTTGTCGTCGATATTGAAGGCAAGGGCCGCCGGGTCGGCCAGCATGGCGGTAAGATTCGAACGATGGTGGGTCGCGCCAAGGACGTGCGCCTGATGGTGGTCTACGGATATGCGCGACTGGTCGGCTATGACGAGGACTACAACATCGTTCCGGACATCCTGCTTAACGTGGATGTCGAGGACGGACGCATTTTCACCCTGCATCTCAGGGAAGGCCATAAATGGTCGGATGGCCACCCCTTCACGACGGAGGACTTCCGTTATTGGTGGGAGGACGTCGCCAACAATGCGGATCTGAATCCCGGCGGCGTGCCGGCGCTGATGCTGGTGAATGGCGAACCGCCGGTCGTGACCGTGGTCGATGAAACCACGATCCGCCTGGAATGGGCGGCGCCGAATCCGCGTTTCCTGCCGTCGCTGGCGCAGGCGCGCCCTCCGTTCATCTATCGCCCCGCGCATGTGCTGAAGCCGGTTCACGACAAATATGGCGACGCGGATGAAATCGCGAAGATGGTTGAGGAGACCAAAGTCCGCGGGTGGGCGCAGCTGCATAATCGCCTCGACAATATGTACAAGTTCGACAACCCCGATCTGCCGACTTTGCAGCCTTGGATGAACACATCGCGCAAGGGGTCGCAGCGCTATCTGATGCGCCGCAATCCCTATTATCACCGGTTCGACATAGACGGTCGCCAATTGCCCTATATCGATGAGGTGGAGTTGAATGTGGCGGCAGGCGGCCTGATCCCGGCCAAGGTGAATGTGGGCGAATCCGATCTGCAGGCGCGCGGCCTGTCATTCGCCGACGCGCCGGTCTGAAGAAAGGCGAAGAGGGCGGCGGCTATGTGACCCATCTCTGGAAAAGCGGCGTCGCTTCCGAGATCGCGCTCTATCCCAATCTGACCTATGAAGACCCGGTCTGGCGCGAGGTGATGCGCGATGTGCGATTCCGCCGGGCGCTGAGCCTGGCGATCGACCGGGCGATTATCAACAAGTCGCTGTTCTTCGGGTTGGCCAAACCTGCGGGTAATTCGGCGCTGCCCGAAAGCCCTCTTTACAATGCGAGCCACGCCTCTGCCTGGACCCAGTTCGACCCGGCGCAGGCCAACAAGCTGCTGGACGAGATGGGGCTGGACAAGCGCGAGGGCGACGGTACGCGGCTTCTGCCCGATGGCAGGCCGATGGAGATCGTGGTGGAAACCGCCGGCGAGCGGCCCAGCGAGGCCGATGCGCTGGAGCTGGTGGCCGAGACCTGGCGCGATATTGGCGTGAAGCTGATCTATCGACCGCTGGATCGGGATATTCTGCGCAACCGCGCCTATGCGGGGCAGTCGATGATGCCGGTGTGGTTCGGCTGGAACAATGGCGTGCCGACACCCTCAGCCGCGCCGCAAGAGCTCGCGCCCGTCGATCAGGCGAATTTCTCATGGCCGCGCTGGGGCCAGCATTTCCAGACCAGCGGCGGATCGGGCGAAGCCCCGGAAACCCCCGAAAGTCAGCGCTTGCTGGAGTTGTTCAAGAACTGGGGCGGCGCCACGTCGGATGAGGAGCGCGCCGAAATCTGGCAAGAAATGCTGGCGATCCACGCCGATCAGGTGTTCGTCATCGGGCTGGTCAATCAGGCCCCGCAACCGGTTGTCGCGTCAAACAAGATGCGGAATGTTCCGGAGAAAGGACTGTTCGCCTGGGATCCGGGCGCGCATTTCGGTGTACACCGAATGGACGAGTTCTTTTTCGTGAAATAGAGGCTCGAGCAAGGCATGAACTTCGAAGACGCGCCTAGGAACATCATAAGGGAACCGGTCGTATGATTGGGTTCCTGTTCCGTCGTCTTCTGACCATGGCTGGGACGCTGTTTGTCGTTTCCGGACTGGTTTTCGTGATTATCAACCTGCCGCCGGGCGATTTTCTGTCAAACCAGATCGCGGAGCTTCGCGCGACGGGGCAGGAGGCCTCTATCGCCAAGGCGGAATTTCTGCGCACGACCTATGCGCTGGATAAGTCGCTGCCGGAACAATATCTGATCTGGATCGGCGTCTGGCCGGGGCCGGAAGGGTTCAACGGACTGCTGCAAGGGGAGTACGGATGGTCGTTCGAATTCGACCGGCCTGTGGATGAGGTCGTCGGCGAAACGCTTTGGCTGACCGTCGTCGTCAATCTGGCGGCTGTGTTCTTCATCTACCTTACCGCGCTGCCTTTGGGGGCGATTGCAGCGGTCAAGGCGAACACCTGGATCGACTATCTTGCGGCCTTTATCGGCTATATCGGGCTGGCGACCCCCAATTTCCTTCTGGCGCTGGCGCTGCTGTTTTACGGCAACCGCTATCTCGGTCTGCCCATCGGCGGCTTGATGGCCCCGGAATATGAAGGGCAACCGATGAGCGCCGGCAAAGCGTGGTCGGTGTTCCTTCATCTGGTCGTGCCCGTCATTGTGATCGGCACATCCGGCGCGGCGGCGATGGTGCGGAGACTGCGCGCGAACCTGCTGGATGAACTGTCGAAACCCTATGTCATCACAGCGCAGGCCAAGGGCGTGCCGCATGCGCGGCGAGTGATCCGCTATCCTCTGCGCATGGCGCTGAATCCCTTCGTCGCCGATATCGGCAACCTGCTGCCGTCGCTCGTTTCCGGTTCGGTGCTGGTGTCGGTGGTGATGAGCCTGCCGACCATTGGCCCAACCCTGCTGAGCGCGCTCCGCTCGCAGGATTTCTATCTGTCAGGCTTCATCCTCATGTTCGTCTCGGCTTTGACCCTGATCGGCATGCTGATCTCTGACATCCTTTTGGCCGTTCTCGACCCGCGCATTCGCTTCGGCGCGCGGAAACGGAATTAGGGGGCGGGATGCAGAGTCGCGACGAAATGGACTTCCACTACGTCTCGCCAGAGGCCTATGACGCCGAGGCGGATCTGCAGGCGCTGGACCGGGCCGATCTGGACGCGCCGACCTGGGTGCTCATCTGGCGGCGGTTCATTCGTCACAAGCTGGCGGTTATCGCCGGCGTCTATCTTGTGGCGATTTATCTGGCGCTGCCGTTTATCGATTTCATCGCGCCGTATGCGCCAGCGCAACGCGACGCCGATTTCATTTATGCGCCGCCGCAAGCCGTCTCCTTCTTCGAGGACGGGCATTTCGCGGTCACCTATCCCATCGCGTCGACCATCGATATGGAGACCTTTCAGGCCAAGTTCGAGACCAACTACGACCAGCCGCAAAAGATCCCGTTCTTCGCCAATTGCGGGCCAAAATATTACCTTTTCGGAGTTTTCGAGAGCAACAGGCGCCTGTTTTGTCCGCCGGAGGACGGCACCCTGCACCTGATGGGGGCGGACAGGCTGGGCCGGGACATCCATAGCAGGATCATGCATGGCGCGCGGCTGAGCCTGACCGTGGGGCTGATCGGCATCATAATCTCTTTCACCATCGGCATGGTGCTGGGCGGCGTGGCCGGATATTTCGGCGGCATCGTCGATGGCCTTGTGATGCGCGCCATCGAGATTGTGCGCAGCCTGCCGGAACTGCCGCTTTGGCTGGCGCTGTCCGCGGCGATTCCGGCCAATTGGGGCCCGGTTTCCGTCTTCTTCATGATCTCGATCATTCTGGGTCTGCTGGACTGGCCCGGTCTGGCGCGTGCGGTTCGGTCGAAGTTCCTGGCCTTGCGTGAGGAGGACTACGTCAAGGCGGCCGAACTGATGGGCGCGTCGCCGAAACGCATCATCGGCGCGCATATGATGCCCAATTTCATGAGCCATCTCGTGGCCTCGGCGACGTTGTCCATTCCCGGCATGATTTTGGGTGAGACGGCGCTCTCTTTCCTCGGCCTTGGCCTGCGCCCGCCGGCGGTCAGCTGGGGTCTGATGCTGAATGATGCGCTGAATTTGACCGCGGTGACGATCTATCCCTGGATCACGCTGCCGCTGCTGCCGGTAATTATGGTGGTGCTGGCGTTCAACTTCCTCGGCGATGGGTTGCGCGACGCGATGGACCCCTATTCCTGAGTCTCCCGCAGATTCGCGACTTCCTCTGCGATGATCCGGGCGGCGCATTCCGCGCCGTTCACACGGCTAGGCGCGGCCGGCCCGACGGCGATCGCGGTCTCGACCGCTGCGTTCAGGGCTTCAGGCGAGGTTTCCGCTTCTCTGAGCAAAGTGAATTGCGAACGCTGCGCCAGCCGACTGGCGCGGATCAACTGCTCCCGCTCGCCATGCTCCTCCATGGGAACCAACACCGAGGGAACGCCGGACTGGATCAGATCGAGCGCGGTGTTGTAGCCGCACAGGCTGACGGAGCAGGCCGCGCGCTGGAGCATCTCGCGATAGTCGCGCCGGGCAGGCTCGGCGATGACGTTATCGCCTGTCAGTTCGCGTACGATTTCGGCCGCGTCCGCGCCGCCGGCCAGAAGGCGCCAGCGCCGGTTGGACGATCTGGCGGCCTCCGCAGCATGGGCCAACAGGCGTCGCCCGACAGCCCCGCCGCCGACCGCGACCAGCACCTCGCCTGCGCCCGGCCCGTCCGGCGCAGCATCGGGCAGTGGATCGGCGGTATAACCGGTGTAGCGCAGCATGGCGCGCAGCAGTTCGGAACAGGGCCATGCGGCCTCGAACATGCCATCCGCCTGCTCCCCATGGACCAGAACCGCGTCATAGAAGCGGGCGAGGCGCGCATCCGCCTCCTCGATCCGGCCGGGCTTGCGTTTGGGTTCCGGGACGTCGCGGATCGAGGCGAGGATGACCGGGCGCGGTTGGGCGGCGCGGGTGTGGGAGAGAAAGGCCTCGAACTCCTCCGCCAGAACGCGGCGGCCAAAGGGGAACAACTCGGTGATCACGGCGTCCGGTTGGAATTGGTCGAAAGCGGCAAGGATCGCCGTCTTGCGCTCGGCCATGCCCGCGGCAGAGATTGGCGCGCCTCTCTCATCGATCAGCGTCTTGTAGTTCAGGCCGTCCGACGCGACCGGCGGAAGCTGAATGACATCGACACCTGAAAGATCGAGATGGGGGATCAGCCTGCCGCCATTGATCAGCAGCGCTTTTCCACCAGCCGCCGATACTCCGCGCGCCAGCGCCGCCATGCGCACCAGATGGCCGGATCCCATCAGGTGGGTGGAGAGAATCAAGACCTTCACGGGCGCGCGACAAGCGGGATGATCTCGCCCGGCAGTCGAGGCAGTCCCTCCTTGTTCAGTCGGATCGGACAGAGCTTCGCCTTTTTGATCCTGAACGGCTCAAGCCGGTCGAAGTTCCAACCCCAGGCTTTGGCGAGGATCACCCGGATCAGGCCGCGATGGATCACCAGCACTGTCGGCTGGCGCGTGGCGGCGATTTCGGCGAGCGCCGGATGCACCCGGTCCCACGCCTCCTGCGGGCTTTCGCCGCCCGGCGGGTGCGCGTCCCAGCCCCACTCCTCGACTGGGCGGAAGCCGCTATCCGGGTCCGCCAGAAGATCCGCCCCGCGCTGGCCTTCCCACTCGCCCCATTCGAGTTCAATCAGGCGGGGATCAGTGACGACCGGTTCGCCCGCCAGCGCATTGGCTGTCTGGACCGCGCGTGTCAGCGGGCTGGCGATGATGCGCGCCTGATCCCACGGCTCGGGTAGGGCGAGTCCGGCCAGTTCAGCAAGCGAGTCGTCGGTTAGTGGTCGGTCTACGCGACCCTGCAACCTGTGCGCGACATTCCAGTCAGTCGGAAAATGACGGAGCAGCGCGACCGGCGTCCCGCCATCGACATTCGGAAGCGTCACCATGGCGCGATCTCCTGCAACTGGGCGTCCAGCCGGCGCGCGGCGGCTTCGACGCCATGGACCTCAAGAACGAAACGGCGTGCAGCCGATCCAGCCGTTCCATCCCCAGCCAGATCGGCGATGGCGGCAGCGAAGGCTGACGGGTCGCTTGGCGGGGTCAGCCGCCCGGATGGGCCGACGACGTCGCTCACGCCAGACCGGTCCTCGGCGATCACCGGGCGGCCCGCCGCTTGCGCCTCAAGATACGCCATGCCGAAGGCTTCACCGACACCGGGCCAGGCGAAGACGTGGGCCGCGTCCAGCGCGGCGCGCACATCGCCGCGATCATCCAACTGGCCGAGATAGGTCACGCGATCGCCAAAAGGCGCCATCGCCGCCTCGACCTCAGGGCGCGCCTCGCCATCGCCGACCACGGTCAGGCGCCAGTCGCGGTCCAGATGCGCCAGCGCAGCCGCCAGCGCGCGATAGGAGGCGAGTTTGTCACCCGACCGCATCATCGCGATCACGACCAGCCGCAAGGGATCTGGCGGTGGAGAAGGCGCTGGCGGCGCGCCCGGCGCGACGAAGGGCGGAACGTGGATCAGCCGCTGTCCGTTCGGCGCGTCCGCCTCCAGCGCGGGCAGATCGCGGGCGCTCATCCACAAGACCGCATCCGCGCGGTCGACAGCGGCGTCCGAGAGGGTCGCGAAACGCGCCCAGGGCCCATCGCGGCGCGCGGGCGCGCGGGAGGCCTCGGCGATCACGTAAGGAGCGCCGAACGCCTCGGCGAGAGCGGGGCCGATCAGGTCGGGCGCCTTGTAGTAGCAGTGATAGGTGAACACCAAGCCCGGCGGCGCGCCTCTATGGGCCTCGATCAGCCGCGTGGCTTCTGTTTGCGCTTCGGCGATGAGGGCGGCTTGCCGGCCCGGATCGCCCGACATCTCCAGCGTTCGGAGGCGGGATACCTGCACCGGTGCCCGCCCTGCCAGATCGAGAGCGCGGGCGAACACGCGCGCAAGCCTCCGGTCGCCTGACGGGTTGGGGTGGTCCGGCGGCTTCATCGGCGTCAGATAGGCCGTCCAACGGCCGGGCGGGTGATCGGTCATGGCGACGCCGCTCCCAGCCCGGCGCGCAGGCGGGCCTCCAGAAGATCGATGCCCGCGTCGATCCCGAATTCAGCGACGAGGCGCGACCGGGCGGAGCGCGCCATGGCTGCTGCGGCGTCAGTATTGGCCAGCATCGCCGCCATCGCCTCGGCCAACGCCTCGGGCTCTCCCGGGGGGACAAGCCTTCCATCGACGCCATCGCGCACAAATTCGGGGATCGCGGAGACGGCCGTGGAGAGGATTGGCAATTCCTGGCTCGCGGCCTCCATCAACACATTGGGGAGGCCGTCTCGGTCGCCGGATGCGGCGATCTTCGCGGGCAGGACGAAGAGGTCGGCTTCTCGCATAGCCGCGATCACCTCTTCCCGGTCGCGTTTGCCGCGCCAGTCGATTCTACCGTCGATGCCCAGCGCGGTCGCTCGTGCGGCCAGCTCGCCGCCCAACTCTCCGCCGCCGATATGGATGAGCCGCCAATCCAGATCGCCTCGCAATTGCGAGAGCGCCTCCAGCAGGTCATCATAGCCCTTCTTTTCCACCAGCCGCCCGACCGACAACAGCGTCGCCGGTCCGGTCCGGGATTTGCTGGGCGCGGGCGCGGGCAAGCGGGACAGATCCAGTCCGTGATAGGCGAGATCGATTTTGCCGGACTCATTCGCTAGTCCGCGCAAATGCGCAGCGCCGGAGGCGGTGCAGGTCGCGCCAAAGGCGCAGTCGGCGATCTTCTCGCGCTTCTCCCAGTCCGGCGTTGTCCAGATGTCTTTGGCGTGGGCCGAAAACCCCCAATCGAGGCCGCGCATGATCGCGGCGTAGCGGGCGACCGAGGTTGGGGTGTGCAGGAAATGAACATAGAGAAATCGCGTTTCGGTCGGCAGTTCGCGCGCCAGGACGCAAGCCTGACCAAAACGGCGGATGCGATTGGGAGTAAAATCCCGACGCAGGTCGCGCCACCAGATTTTCACCGCCGCGCCGAAGCCCGGCAGACGAAGGCTGGCGAGAAGACCGAGCGCCACGCGAGCGGGCGCCCGCCACAAGTACTCAGGCAAATAGCGCGGCCGCGCTCTGATTTCCTCGTGGATCGGATGGAATTTCGGGTCATATGGCGCGCGCAGCGACCAGATCTCGAACTTGAGGCCGCGGTTCTCCAACGCGGCGAACTCCTGCGCCACGAAGGTCTCGGACAGCCGGGGATATCCCTTCACCACGATCGCCAGCGGCGGTGCGGCGGACGTATCCTCCGGCATCAGCTTGTTCCGCCCTCAGGATTTCGCGGTGGAATGGAAGCAGGCGGAGGCGCGGCCGACGATGGTCTCAAGACCGCTCAAAAGTCCGGCGACGCCCACGGCGGATGGAGGTCTCTGCGTCGTCAGCCCCCGGATCGCTTGCGCCATCACTTCCGGCCCGTCGCCGTCGCGGGGCCTGTAGAGCATTCGGGCCAGACCGAGCCGCTCGGCTGCTTCGGCGCGGATCAGCTGTTCACGCCGGGGCGCGACACGAGGGACGATCACGGCCGGTTTGTCCATCGACAGCATTTCGCAAAACGTGTTGTAGCCGCCCATGGAGACCGCGCCGACAGCGTCGGCGAGCATCCTCTCAATCCGGGAATCGAAACTGGCCGTCGTCACGCGGCCATTCAGCGCCTCCGCCCGCCGCTCGAATTCCGCCCGCGTTTCGGCCGCCATGAACGGGCCGTAGATGATCACCGGATGCAGCGGGATATCTTTATCCTGTTCATAGGCCGAAATCACCCAGTCGATCAGCGCCGCTCCATCCCCGCCGCCGCCGGTGGTGACCAGCACATAGGGTTCATCCGGCGGCGTCAGCCCAATAACGGGCGGGTGCTCGGGCGCTTCGCGACGCAGATAGCCGGTGTAGTTGACACGCTCCAAAACTGATCTGGGCGCGTTCAAACCGCTGAGCGGCTCACACATCTGAGGCAGGCCGTAAACCCAGATCTCATCATAGAACCGGTCGATCGTCTCCATCGCGCCTTTGCGCGCCCATTCAGCTGCAAGCGCCTCAGGCTCGTCCAGCACGTCGCGCAGCCCCAGAATTAGGGTCGCCCCCCGATTGCGCGCAGCTTCCAGAGTCGGGGTCAACTCGCCACGAAATCCGGCGGCCTCTTTATCGACGATGATCATATCGGGTTGGAACGAAGCGTCGGCCGAGCCGATCAGCGCCGTGCGCAGGCGCACGGTTTCCTCAATATGGATGCCCAGGTTGTGAGATGCATATTCGCCGTTCGGCAGTTTCACAACGCCCGGAAGGCGCACATGGTCCACATGACTGGCGAAATCGAACCGCCCGGCGACAGGAGAACCGGTGAGAATCAGTATCGACAGATCCGGATTGCTGGCCGCCAGCGCGTGCGCGATTGTGCGCGACCGCCTGAGATGCCCCAGCCCGAATGTGTCATGGCTGTATAGCATCACCCGACGGCGGGCGCCGGGCCAGGTATTGCGAGGTTGTGGCGCGGTCATATCTTGATCGCCAGCGTTCCAGGTCGGGTTCATATCAGCGCGCGAGCGGACCTGCATCTCACGCACTGAAGCCGCGCCACAAAAAGCGCCGCCTGTTTCGACCCATAGCGGCGTCTGTTCGGTTTTTCCAGAGGCGCACAAGTCGTCTTCCATTACATATGTGGCTAAGCCATCACGCTATGTAGGCGCCGCACAATTTTTTCGCCCGCCCGCTGGATTCTTGCTGCGCTGCGGTATAGCACCAAGCCGAAATTCCGGAGCCGCAATGCAGATTTACCTTCCCATCGCCGAAGTCTCGGTGAACGCCTTCATTCTATTGGGATTGGGCGGCGGGGTTGGTTTGCTTTCCGGCATGTTCGGGGTCGGCGGCGGCTTTCTGATGACGCCGCTCTTGATCTTCATCGGCATCTCGCCCGCCGTCGCCGTAGCGACCGAGGCCAACCAGATCGTCGCCTCCTCCTTTTCCGGCGTTCTGGCCCACTGGCGGCGCAAAACGGTCGATTTCAAGATGGGGCTGGTGCTGCTTGGCGGCGGCGTCGTCGGCTCAGTCCTTGGCGTGCAGCTTTTCGCCTATTTGCGGTCGATCGGTCAGGTCGAGCTTCTGGTTTCTATCTGCTACGTGGTCTTTCTGGGTGCGGTCGGCGGGCTGATGTTCATTGAGAGCATAAACTCGCTGCGCAAGACCAAACGCGGTGCGAAAGCTCCGGCGAAACGCGGCCATAACTGGATTCACGGCCTGCCGCTGAAGATGCGGTTCCGCCAGTCCAAGCTCTACATCTCGGCGATTCCTCCCTTTGTTATCGGCATGTGCGTGGGTCTGCTGGCCGCGATCATGGGCGTCGGCGGCGGCTTCATCATGGTGCCGGCGATGATCTATCTTCTGGGAATGCCGACCAATGTCGTGGTCGGGACGTCGCTGTTTCAGATCATGTTCGTCACTGGCCTGACCACGCTGTTGCACGCCACCACCAACCACACGGTCGATGCGGTGCTGGCGCTCCTGCTGCTGGTCGGCGGCGTGATTGGGGCGCAGATCGGCGTCCGCATCGGCGCCAAGCTCAAGGCGGAGCAGATGCGCGTGCTTCTTGCGGCATTGGTGCTGGTCGTCTGCGGCAAGCTGGCCTTCGATCTGATCGTAGAGCCCGCTGAGCTCTTTTCCCTCGGAACGGGGGGGCACTGACCATGCGGGATTGCAAATGGGCGGCACTGGCCTTGGCGATTGCCTCTGGGCTAGCGACGACGATGGGCGCAAGGTCTGCGGCGGCGCAACCGAACGCGCCCTACCTGGAACCCGACCGTGAGCGGATCGTATCTGGCCTCAGCCAGACCGACGTCGCCATCACCGCGACTTTCGAAGGGTCGAAGATCTTCGTCTATGGCGCGATCGAACGCGATTGGTTTCCGCAGCCGGGCGAACCTCATGCCGATGTGATCATTTCGGTCACCGGTCCCTCGGCCCCGGTCACAGTCCGCAAGAAGGACCGTATCGGCGTGATCTGGGCGAATACGGATTCGATGGTGATTTCTTCGGCGCCGTCATTCTACGCCGTATCGGCGACCGGTCCGCTGGACGAAATCCTGAGCGCGATTGACGACGCAACCTATAAGATCAGTCTGGACAAGGCCGTCTTTATCGCCGGCCTGACGGCGTTTTCGGGGCTGGACGTCGATGCGTTTCGCCGGGCGGTCATCCGGTTGCGAGAGAAGGCCGGGCTGTATGACGAATCAGCCAGCAAGGTGCGGCTGCGCGGTCCGACCCTGTTCGAGACCTCTTTCGAGCTTCCGGCGAATATCGTCGAAGGGGATTACGCGGCGCGGGTGTTTCTGCTTCGCGACGGGCGTGTGCGCGACGAATTTTCGACAGTGATCGCAGTGCGGAAAACCGGACTTGAACGGCTGATTTACACCTCCGCCCAGGACCAGGCGCTGATCTACGGGATCATCTCGATACTGGTCGCGTTGTTCGCCGGGTGGGGCGCGTCAGAGGTGTTCAGGCAACTGCGTCGTTAAGCTGAGCATGGTAATCCAGTCCCGCGCCGACCTTGACCGTGGCGCAGCGCGGGCGTAACACCCTTTCTTGTGGCGATTTGTCGACTGGATTGCGGGCCACATAAAAAAACCGCTAAAGAGGTCGGAGGCTCGCACGGCCCCGATCCGCCCCTGGTCGGGGCTTTTTTCGTGGCGAGGGAGCGGGGCGCGGCCCCGTCGATGATATGACTGACTTTCGCGCTAAACGCCCACGCACCCGGCTGGTACATGGAGGCGCGCGCCGCAGCCAGTACGCCGAGCTTTCTGAGGCGATGTACTTGACGCAAGGGTTCAAGTACCCGGATGCGGAGACCGCCGAGGCGCGGTTCAAAGGCGAGTTCGAGACCGAGGGCTTTATCTACGCCCGGTACGGCAATCCGACCGTCAAGATGTTCGAAGACAGAATCTGCGCGTTGGAAGGGGCGGAGGACGCCTTCGCGACCGCCTCGGGCATGGCCGCCGTGAACGGCGCTCTGTTTTGTCTGCTCAAGGCGGGCGACCACGTTGTGTCGGCGCGCGCGCTGTTTGGTTCCTGCCTGTTTATCGTCGAGGAGTTGCTGCCCCGCTTCGGCGTCGAAGTAACGTTCGTGGATGGAGGCGATCTGGACGCGTGGCGCGGCGCGATGCGTCCCAACACGACGCTCGCGTTTCTTGAGACGCCGTCGAACCCGACGCTGGAGATTATCGACCTCGAAGCTGTGGCCGAGATCGTGCATGCGGGCGGCGCCCGTCTGGTGGTCGACAACGTCTTTGCGACGCCTGTCTTCCAGCGCCCGCTTGAGTTGGGCGCGGACGTGGTCGTCTATTCGGCAACCAAGCATATCGACGGGCAGGGGCGCTGTCTGGGCGGCGTGGTGCTGGGAACTCAGAGCTTCATTCGCGATGAGTTTGAGCCCTATCTAAAGCACACTGGCGGGGCGCTGAGCCCGTTCAACGCCTGGGTGATGCTCAAGGGGCTGGAGACGCTCGATCTCAGATGCCGGGCGCAGGCGGCCAGCGCCGCGAAACTGGCGGATGCGATTGCAGAGCATCCGGCGGTGATCCGCACGCTCTATCCGGGAAGGCCTGACCATCCGCAACACGCTCTGGCGAAAAAGCAGATGGAGTTGGGCGGCACGGTGATCGCGTTCGAGATCGAAGGCGGGCAAGAGGCGGCGTTCCGCTTCCAGAACGCGCTTGAGATCATTTGTATCTCGAACAATCTGGGCGACGCCAAGAGCATCATCACGCATCCGACGACGACGACCCATCAACGGCTAACGGAAGAGCAGCGGTTGGAGCTGGGCATCACACCCGGACTGGTGCGGTTGTCTGTGGGCCTCGAAGATGAGGATGATCTCGCCGAAGATGTCATCGGAGCCTTGAATACATCTATGGGTTGAGTCGAATCCGTTAGTATTGCTTAATGCTCTCGCGGTCCGAACGAATCGGGCCGGGGCTGTAAGGGGGCTGGGCGCACGAAAACGTGTCGTCCGATTGATCCAAAACTGCGTCTGTCGCGCTTAACTGTGTGGAGATTGTTAAAAATCGCCACAGATCGCGTGAGAGCGGTAAGGGCCTGGTCACCTTGCGCATTGTATGCGGAGCAGACACGTCTGAATATCTCAGGTGCCAACAGTGAGAGGGGATCCCGATGAACGTCCACGATCCAGAATTCGTCGCAAAGCTTGAAGCAGAAGCCGTGGTTCGTCCGTCGCGGGAAGAAGCGGAGGCAGCTGTGCGCACGCTTTTGCGTTGGGCGGGCGACAATCCAGACCGGGAAGGCTTGCTGGACACGCCCGCCCGCGTCGTCCGAGCCTATGAGGAATGGTTCAGGGGCTATGGCAAGGACCCGGTGGCCGACCTGCAGCGCACCTTCGAGGAGGTCGCCGGCTATGACGAAATGGTCGTGCTGCGCGATATCCGGTTCGAGAGCTATTGTGAACATCACATGGCGCCGATCATCGGCAAGGCGCATGTGGGCTACATTCCCACCGATCGGGTGGTCGGCATCTCGAAACTAGCGCGCACTGTCGAGAATTTCGCCAAGCGCCTGCAGGTGCAGGAGAAAATGACCGCGCAGATCGCCGGGGCCATTCAGAATGTCTTGCAGCCTGTCGGCGTCGCCGTCGTCGTCGAGGCCGAGCATCAGTGCATGACCACCCGCGGCATCCACAAGCACGGCGTCTCGATGGTCACGTCGACCATGCTGGGGCAGTTCCGGGAGGATCCCAAGACCCGCAAGGAATTCATGGGCATTATCGGCAATCCGGTGAATCGCGGCAGCTAATTCGTCCCCCTCACCTGTGCGATGTGAAAGCGGGCCTTTTCAGGTCGGCTTTATTCGTTGATCCAAGGCATGGCGGAATGGCGCCGACTGCGACAGCATCCACGGCATGAGGAACGACTCGCATGCGGACGATCCGACCCTGAAACGCCGCCTCGGCGTCGGGTTGATGACGCTATACGGCATCGGAGTCATGGTTGGCGCCGGGATCTATGTGCTGGTTGGCGTCGTGGCGGGCGAGGCGGGCGTCTATGCGCCATTCGCTTTCATCCTTGCCGGGGTGGTCGCGGCGGCGTCCGCGGCTTCGTTCGCCGAACTTTCCGCCCGTATTCCGGAAAGCGCGGGAGAAGCGGCCTACATGCGAGCTGCGTTCGGGCGCGCCTGGCTTTCAAACGGCGTTGGACTGGCGGTCGCAACCGTCGGCGTGGTCTCCGCTGCTGCGGTGCTGAAGGGCGGGGTCGGATACCTGCTCGGTTTGATCGACGCGCCTCGTATGATGCTTGAGATCGTCCTCGGACTGCTACTCGGCGCGGCGGCGGCTTGGGGCGTGGTCGAGTCGCTTTCTCTCGCGGCGATCTTCACGCTGATCGAGGTGGCCGGGCTTCTTATCGTAAGCGCCGCCGGTTTTTTGGGAGACTGGACCATTCAGGCCGGCGACCTTGTCCCGGGACTTAGTGCGGCGCCGTTGCCCGTCGTTGGGATGATCGGCGCTCTGATGCTCGCATTCTTCGCCTTCATCGGCTTCGAGGACATGGTCAATATGGCCGAAGAGGTGCGGGAGCCGCAAAAAACCATGCCGCGGGCTATTCTGCTGGCGTTGGCGGTCACGGCCGCGCTTTACGCTTTGGTCAGCGCGGCGTCGGTTCTGGCCGTTGGGCCGGAGCGGTTATCGACCAGCGAGCGCCCCCTTGCGCTGGTTTTCGAGGTCGCGACCGGGCGCTCGCCTGCATTTATCGGGGCGATCGCCGTGGCCGCCACGCTCAACGGGGTGCTGGCGCAGGTGATCATGGCTTCGCGAGTGCTTTACGGGTTGGGCGCGCGCAGCGCCGCATTCGCGTGGGCGCGCCAGTTGCATCCCAATCGGCGCACGCCGACACGGGCCACGGCGCTGGCGACGATCTGCGTCATCGGGCTAGCGCTGGCCGCGCCAATCGAAACGTTGGCCGAGGTGACTTCGGCGATCCTTCTGGGTGTGTTCGCGCTGGTCAACGCGGCGCTGGTGGTTCTGAAGCGAAAAGGACCACCGCCCGCTGGCGCTCCGAACATCCCCGTCGCGGTCCCGATCTTCGCGGCGTTGTCCTCGGTGGGGCTGCTGGTCGCAGCGCTTTCCACCGGCTGAGCGCTTGACACTGGCGGCGTCCTCGCCAAAGGCTCCAGACATGCTGGATGCGCGCCCTGTCTTTTACGTTATCGGCCTGATGGTCTCCGCGCTCGGGGCGTTCATGATGGCCCCGGCGCTGGCCGACTATCTGGCTGGCGACCCGCATTGGCGGGATTACGCATTCACAGGCGCGCTGACGATTGCGATCGGAGTCTCGTTTTCGATCTCGTGCCATGTCGGCCGGGCGGAGGGACTGACGATCCAGCAAACCTTTCTTCTGACCACGGGCGGATGGGTGGCGCTTCCCATCGTCGGGGCGATCCCCTTTGTGCTGGGCGAACCATACGCCTCCTACACCGACGCTTTTTTTGAGGCGATGTCCGGATTGACCACGACCGGATCGACCGTGTTCACGAATATCGAGGGGTTGCCGCCCTCGGTGAAGCTGTGGCGTGGCCTGCTGCAATGGTTTGGCGGGGTGGGGATTATCGTCTTCGCGGTCGCGTTTCTGCCGATGATGCGGGTTGGCGGCATGCAATATTTCCGCTCGGAAGGATTCGACACGTTCGGCAAGATCCTGCCGCGCGCGGCCGAAATCGCCAACTCGATCTCCGCCATCTATGTCGGTCTGACCGCGCTTTGCCTGATGGCCTACGCCGCTGCGGGAATGAACCTGTTTGATGCGGCGGTTCACGCGATGACCACGATCGCGACCGGCGGATTCGCCAATTACGACTCTTCCTTCGGTGCGTTCCCGCCTGCCGTCGAGTATGTTTCGGTCGTCTTCATGATCCTCGCCAGCTTGCCTTTCGTCCGTTACGTGCAGTTCGCGACTGGCTCGGTCCAGCCTCTGTTTCGCGACAGCCAGGTGCGCGCCTTCCTGGCTATCGTCACGGTCGTCGTCGTGACGCTGGCGGCGTATCGCGCATTCACAGCGGGCGGCGAATTCGAGCCGACATTCCGCCGCGCTCTGTTCAACGGCGTCTCGATACTGACCGGCACCGGTTACGCAAGCGACGATTACGGGCGTTGGGGCGCGTTCGCCGTCACGATCTTTTTCGCCATCGGCCTGATTGGCGGCTGCGCTGGTTCCACATGCTGCTCGGTCAAGGTGTTCCGGGTGCAGGTGCTAATCACGGCGGTGGCGACGCAGATCCGCCGATTGCATTCGCCGCATGGCGTATTTCGGCTGACCTATGACCGGCGACCACTGAATCAGGAAATCCTGTCGTCGGTGATGAGCTTTCTCTACGTGTTTGCGCTTACCCTGGGCTGCGTCGCCGTTCTGCTGACGATGGTGGGTCTCGATGTGGTCACTGCGATCTCGGGCGCGGCGACGGCGCTCGCCAATGTCGGACCGGGCCTGGGGCCCGAAATCGGTCCGGCCGGGAATTTCGCCAATCTGCCCGACAGCGCAAAATGGATCCTTTCAGCGACGATGTTGCTGGGACGATTGGAGTTGATGAGCGTGTTCGTGTTGTTCAGCCAGGGGTTCTGGCGACGTTGATTTGGTGGCGGGCGGAGAGGTTTCGCCGCGCCTATAGCGCCCAGGGCGGAGTAGCGCATCCGAACCGCGCCGACATGAAATCGATGAAGGCGCGCACTTTCGGCGCCGGGTACTGCCCGGGCGGAAACACCGCGTAGATTCCGACTGGTCCGAGGTTGAGACCGGTCATGATGTCTTTCACGCGGCCGGACCGGATACTTGCGGCGCAGATGAAAGCGGGCTGCATAGCGATGCCCAGACCTTCGGCGGCCGCCTCGAGCAGCGCGTCGCCATTGTTGGCCGACAGGCGACCGCCGGCGCGAATTTGCCGTTCATCGCCTCCCGGTCCTTTCAGCCGCCAGTAGTTACCCCATGAAAGGTTCGAGTAGTGCAATAACTCGTGGGACTGGAGTTGCTCGATCGAGGTCGGCTCTCCATGTTCGGCGAGGTAGGCGGGGCTGGCCACGACATGCCGGGAGGCCTCCCCCAGCTTCTTCGCGATCAGGCTGGAATCGGGCAAGTCGCCGATCCGGACCGCCAGGTCGAAATTTCCCGAGACGAGATCGACAAATTTATCGTCCATCTCAAGGTGGACCGATACGTCCGGATAGGTTTTCAGAAACGCCGCTACGGCGGGGGCGAGGTATCGCTGCCCGAATGTTAGCGGCGCGGAGACCCTGAGCCGTCCCCGCGGCGCGCCCTGCATCGCGGCGGCCATGGCGTCGGCTTCCTCAGCCTCGGCCAGCACGCGCCCAGCGCGGTCGTAATAGGCGAGGCCGATTTCGGTCGGGCTGACGCGCCGCGTCGTTCGGTTGAGAAGTCGCGCGCCCAGCCGCCCTTCCAGCGCCGATACATGCTTAGAGATCGCGGATTTCGACACGCCCAGCCGCCGCGCCGCTTCGGTGAAGCCGCCGGCGTCCACGACCATGATGAATGCCTCCATTTCGGTCAGGCGGTCCATAGCGTCTCCGTTTCCTTTTTCGACAATATCGTGAATTTTTGGGGGAATTGTCAACGAGAACGGTGTAAATGAGCTCGCTTGCGCGCCCCGAGCGAAGGGGCGATGATGGCGACGACCCAATGCGCGCCCGCGCCTGCCTCAAAGGATCTTTCCGTCGATGCCATCATTCGCCCGACTGACGCGCGCCGCGGCGGCTGCTCTTCTTGCAACATCCGCCGCCCCTGGCGCGCACGCCGCTGATCTCACCATCGCATCCTGGGGCGGTGAGTATGCCGAGGCGCAGAAGACTGCGCTGATCGGCCCGTGGATGTCAGCGCGCGACAAGACAGCGGTCGTGGTCGCCTTCGACGGCGCGGTCGCAGGCCTGAAGAGGCAGGCGGAGCAGGGGGCAGTCGAATGGGACGTGGTTGACATCGAGCGCGCCGACGCCCGCATGCTGTGCGATCTGGGCCTGCTGGAGGTGATCGATCCGTCCAGCCTGCCGCCCGGCGCTGACGGCGCCGTCGCCGCTCAGGATTTCGTGCCCGGCGCGCTGGAGCGCTGCGCAATCAGTCACGCGGTCTGGTCGACGGTGCTCGCTTTCGACCAGAAAATGTTTCCCGACGGCGTCGCGGAGCTGGAGATGGAGCAGACGACGCCCGCCCAAGTGCGTACGGCGCTGGGCGCAGAACTGGGTGCGGACCTTGCCGCCCTGTCCATCGTCGAGGTCTATGCGCTCGCTTCCGCCCATATTCGCGTTGTCGGATCTCGCCTGCCGCAGACGGCGGCGGATTTCTTTGACATCGATCGATTTCCGGGGAAGCGCGGGCTCCGCCAGACTCCAGAAGGCAATCTGGAGCTGGCGCTGATGGCTGATGGCGTTCCTGCAGCCGATATCTATGGCCTTCTGGCCACTGAGGAAGGGCTGACCCGCGCCTTCGCCAAGCTGGATACGCTTCGCGGCCGGATCGTCTGGTGGCGGGCGGGGGCGGAGCCGCCGGCGTTGCTGGCCGAAGGGCGGGTCGCAATGACCACCGCCTATCATCGGGGATTGGCGCCGGATGCGTCGGTGGGCGTGATCCCTGGCGCACAGGTGCTGCGGTTCAACATGCTGGCGGTGCCAAAAGGCGCGCCGCACCTGGACTCGGCGCTGGATTTCCTCGGTTACGCCACCGGAGCAGAGCGGCAGGCGGCGCAGGCGCGGATCACTGGCTATGGGCCATCGCGAAGGTCGGCGGGGGCAGAGGCGGCAGACGCGGTTGGAGTATTTCTGCCGACCACGCCCGAAGCGCTGAATGGTGCGCTAAGCCATGATGTGGGCTTCTGGACCGAAAATCGCGGGACTCTAAACCGTAGATTCTCTGACTGGCTGTCGCGTTAAGTCGGTCGTGACGCCTTAAAGATCAGTCCGGCAGACGGCGAACTGCCGCTCATAGTTCTCCGCTTGGCGGGCGACCTGGCGCGCGGCGCGCTGTACGCCGGTCTTGCTTTTATAAGAGCCGCGGCGATAGCCGGTGATGCCTTCGTGATAGGCGAGATAGTGGCTGTAGGCGTCGTTCATCGATACGCCTGCGCGGCTGTTGGTCTGCGCCATGTACCAGCCGATGAAATCGATGGCGTCGTTAAAATCGTCCCGATCCGCGCTCCGGTGTCCGGTAGATTTCTGATAGTCGCCCCAGGTGCCGTCGAGAGCTTGCGCATATCCATAGGCGGAGGAGACATTTCCCCAAGGCACGACCCAAAGCACGTGCTCTTCGAGCGGTTCCGCATCGTGGATATAACTCGACTCGCGCCACATGATCGCCATCTTGGTCGGGATCGGAGTTCCCCACCGCTGCTCGGCGTCCTTTGCCGCTTCGTACCAGCCTGACTTCTCATCAAAGATATCGCAGAGATTGTTGGCTTGACGTGGGGGCGAGTTCGAGGCGCACGACGTCATCGCGGCCGCCGCCAGACAACCGAGGACTATTCTGCTCAATACGCCAGCGGATTTCCGCCATTGCGCTTTACGCGCCTTACTACGCCTCATAGCTAAGGATGATACTCGATTTGGATTCGCGGATAAAGCGCCGCGTTACAGCGATTTCAGGCGCGTACGGAGTCGCGCATACGCAACGGTCGATGTCGCCGCCGCCACTTTCGGAAGACGCCCACATTGCGCTGCGACAAAAGCTGTGAAATTTTTATCCAAGGGGTGGCGTTCCGTCGCCGAGTCGATTCGGAGAGGCTGGGGCCATGCTCAGCGCAATTGCGAAGTTCAATATTGGGCAGGTGGTGAAACACCGGGTCTACCCGTTTCGCGGCGTGATCTTCGATATTGATCCGGTGTTTTCGAACACCGATGAGTGGTGGGAGTCGATTCCGGTGGAGGTGCGTCCCCGTAAGGACCAGCCTTTCTATCACCTCTACGCCGAGAACGAGACCAGCTATTACACGGCGTATGTCTCGGAGCAGAATCTGCTGCTGGACGATTCTGGCGAGCCGATTGAGCATCCGGATGTTCTTGAGACTTTCGGCGAGTTGAATGGCGGCCATTACGAGGCGGAATCCGCGCTTCACTGACCCGGACGGCGTGACGGGCGACGCCTGCGCTAATACGCGAGCGCGCAGCCGTCTTTTCGCGCGTCCGATGCGCCGATCAATGCGCCGTTTTCTTCATCGATCCGTATCGCCTGCGCGCCGCCGATCGGGACCTCAGGCCGTTCCAACTTGTGACCCAAAGCGCTCAGCGCCTCGGCGACCTCCTCGCCGTATCCGCGCTCCAATCTCAACACGCCGTCGATGGCGAAACTGCGTGGCCCGTCGATCGCCTGTTGCAGATCCATGCCGTAGTCGAAAAGATTTGAGACGAAACGCAGGTGCCCAGTGGGTTGATACTGCCCGCCCATCACGCCAAAGGGCATGACCACGCGCCCACCTTCGCGCAGCATCGCCGGAATGATCGTGTGCAAAGGCCGCTTGCCGGGGCCAAGCTCATTCGGATGGCCGGGGATCAGGTTGAAACCCGCGCCGCGATTGTGAAACAGGACGCCGAATTTGTCGGAGGCGAGGCCGGACCCGAAATCGTTGAAGATCGAGTAGATCAGGGAGATCGCCATCCGGTCCCGGTCGACCATGCAAAGATAGATCGTTTCGCGATGAACTTCCTCGGCCGCGACGCGGACGCCCGAAGGGGGATGTGCGCGCAGCGGGTCGACGCGCTCGACCAACTCTGCGGCTATCCGATTATCCAGCATATGGTCGAGACGCGTAGTGGTTTCGGGATCGCCGATGATCCGGTCGCGGGCGTCCATCGCCAACTTGGTGATCTCAGCCTCAAGATGCGCGCGCTGCACGCCGAACGGATCGAATCCCCTCAAATCAAATAACTCGGCCATGCGGGCCATCAAAAGCGCTGTGGCGCCATGGCCGTTCGGCGGGAGCTCCAGAATCTCTCTTTCGCGGTAATTCGCTGAGATCGGCGCAACTTCGGTCGCTCGGGCGCCGGCGAAATCATCTGTCGTGTGCACGCCGCCTCTCGCCCGCAGGCTGGCGACCATGTCCTCGGCGACTTCGCCTTCATAAAATCCGGCGCGTCCTTCTTTCGCGATCCGGCGAAGGACCTCCGCCTGTCCCGGAAATCGGAAAATCCGCCCGACACCCGGCGGTTTGCCGTCGATCAGGTAGGCGCGCCGCGCCGCGCCGCGTAGTTTCGCCGCGCCCTTCGCCCAGTCGAGCGCTGCGCGGGGGGCGACGGGAATGCCGTCCTCCGCATATTGGATGGCGGGCGCCAGAACAGCGTCCAGCCCAAGCCGCCCGTGGCTTTCGGCCAGCGTCACGAGTCCGTCCACCGCGGTTGGGATCGTCACCGCATGCGGCGAGTCTGGCGGAACCGCGCCAAATCCATCAGCGCGCAGTTTCTCGGCCGTCAGCGCCGCCGGGGCCCGGCCCGAGCCATTTAGCCCCAGAACCTCGTCGCTGTTCGCCGGTTTGACCAGCGCGAACATGTCTCCGGCCAGTCCGGCCATGGCGGGCTCGGCCAGTCCACATATGACAGCCGCAGCGACGGCGGCGTCGGCGGCGTTTCCGCCCCGGCGTAGAATGTCCACCGCAGCGGCCGAGGCCAGCGGGTGCGAACTGGCGCACATTCCGTTGACGGCGTGCGTCGTCGATCGACCGGGCTGGTGAAAATCGCGCATTGGCGGCCTCCGGATCTGGTGGGAACCGGAAGTGTATCCATAGCCGTCGAAATAGCCATCCTGCGGACGTCCGGGCGGCCGACGCGATAAGTGTCCGGCGCCGCGATCGGGGTGGGGGCTGTGCACGCGACGCCGGACCAGCGTTGAACGCTGTGGTTGCGTTATCAGCGCGCATCGGGGCGGTCACACGTCAGGATTGTGTCAGGTTTGCGGCGGAAGCTTGGATTTGGCGCTACGCAGCGGCCGCAAATCGTTGGATCACACTGGAATTTGAGTAAATATTTAGCAAATGCTTGCGCGACATGGGGTTTGCGCTGCATGTTGTTGGTATGGATGGCGGCGATAACTCAGTTTTCGCCTCCGGCGGGCGCGCCGCTCTGCCGGAGGTGAGCTTCAACCGGCGCGAACTTTCCACGATCCTGTCTGTCTATGGACGCATGGTCGCCGCTGGCGAATGGCGCGATTACGCCATTGACCATTTGCGCGAGGTCGCGGTGTTCTCGGTGTTCCGGCGCGCCTCAGAACGACCGATCTACACGATTGAGAAAAATCCGCGCCTGACGGCGAAACAGGGCGCCTATTCGGTGATCGCCATGGATGGCCGGATCCTGAAACGCGGACGGGATCTGGCGCAGGTGTTGCGGGTGTTTGACAAGAAACTGATCCGTCTGGTCGAGGCGACCTGAACATCACGCTAGCGCCCGCCACAAGAAACTCGCGCCCCAAAAAGCCAGACCTGTTCCAAGCACATATCCGAACCATACGCCGCGTGGGGTCAGCTTCTCCACCGCCACTATGGCCGCGAGCCCCGCGATCCACCAAAGGTTCATCACGCCGCCGAAGAACAACAGAGCCATCAACGCCCAACAACAGCCGAGACAATAGACTCCGTGCCGCGCACCCATGCTGAAGGCGCCGCCGGCCGTCTTGCGCCAATGCTGAGAGATGAAGTGCGCGGGGCTGCGGCAATGGCGCAGGCAAGCCTGTTTCAGCGGTGTCAGCTGGTAGAGCCCCGCCGCGACCAGAACAACGCCGGCCAGCGTCATGCTGCTGGCGCTCATCATCATGGGCGCAAGCAGCCCGGCATCCTCCAACATCCACTGCAAGATCACGGCCAGCGCGGAGAACGCCGCCCAGACCGCTCCATAGCCGGCGGTGAAGGAAACGATCGCGGACAGGGCGGAAAACTCAGTAGTTTCCCCGCGCCTTTTTATCGCCGCGAACAGAAGGATCGTCGGCGCGGCGCTGGGCAACATCATCGCCAGCATCATCACCCACCACATGGCGAACATCAGCACAGCATAGCCGGCGTTCCAGTCCGCAGGGGTGGCCATGGACATCTCCATACCGCTCATCCGCGCGGACGCCTCTAAACCGAGCGCCATCCGGGCCGAGGACATCTCGATTGCGCTCATCCCCATGCCAGCGCCGGAGAGAATCCAGATCCACGACGCGATCACAACCAACGCCAGCGCGCCCAATGTGATCAGGCGTTCACGTCTAAGTGCCGCCTCAAAAGGGGAATGTCGCGTCATTTCCTGACCCGCGCCGTAGTGCTGAACCCGGTCGAGCCTAGCACAATCGCCAGGCTTGCTCAGCTTCGGCTTTTCCGACTTCGCTTCGCCTTCCGAGCCGCCTTCGCCTTTTTGATCTTTGACCGGGCGAGTTTGCGCTTGGGCGTTCCGCCGGCGCCGCGACGTCTGCCGCGAGTTGGCGAGATTCCAACCTTCTTGTCCTCAAGCGCCAGCAATTCGAACAACAGGCCGCCGGTCAGTGGAACGGCTTCGGACAGGCGCACCCTCGCGCGCTGACCAAGCCGGATGACGCGGCCCGTCTCCTCCCCCGTCAGCGTCTTCGCCGCCTCGTCATGGCGGAAGTATTCTCTGCCCAGTGTGGAGACTGGTATCAAGCCATCCGCGCCTGTCTCGTCAAGCTTTACAAACAGTCCGAATCTGGCCACTCCGGCCACGCGGCCCTCAAACTCCGCGCCGATCTTGTCCTGCATAAAAGCAGCAAGGTAGCGGTCGGTCGTATCTCGCTCCGCCGACATCGCCCTGCGTTCGGTCATCGAGATATGTTCGGCGGTCTCCTGCAGCGAATCCGCCTCTGGTACGCTCTGCCCGTCTTTACGGTGCTCCGGCCCCCAGCGATGGGCGGTGATCAGCGCGCGATGAACGATAAGATCTGCGTAACGCCTGATGGGCGAGGTGAAATGGGCGTATCGTTGCAGGTTCAGGCCAAAATGACCGAAATTCTCCGGGCTGTAATAGGCCTGCGTCTGAGCGCGGAGCACTGAGAGATTGATCATCTCGGCGTTTTCGGAGCCCGCTGCGCCGTCCAGTAGTCGGTTCAGGTGGGCGGTCTTCAGTACCTGCCCCTTCGCCAGGGCCATCCCAACGCTCTCAGCGGTCTCTCTGAGCGCATCTAGCTTCTCAGGGTTCGGTTCCTCATGGACGCGGTAGAGAAGCGCCCTCTTGGCGGCCTCCAGCGTCTCCGCCGCGCAGACGTTGGCGAGGATCATAAATTCTTCGATCAATCGGTGAGCGTCGAATCGGTCGCGGAAGGCGACGGAGGTCACTTCACCTGTGTCATTCAGTACGATACGCCTCTCTGGAAGATCCAGATGAAGCGGCTGCCGACGGCCGCGCTCTTTGGCCGCCGCCGCATATGCGCCGAAGAGATGCTCCAGCGGGTCGGCGAGAGGTTCGGTTTGCGCATCATGCTCGCCATCATTCGCCGCCTGAGCTTGCGCATAGGTCAGACTGGCCGGGGATCGCATCAGACCACGAGTAAACCGATGGGTCTTCTTGCCCCCTTGTGGTCCCAGAGTGATGCGTAGCGCGATACACGGTCGATCTACACCTTCGTGCAACGAGCAAAGCTCGCCCGAGAGCGCCTCGGGCAGCATAGGCACGACCCGGTCCGGGAAATAGCAGGAGTTGCCGCGTTTCCTCGCTTCGTGATCCAGAGCGGACCCGGGGCGGACATAATGCGCGACATCTGCGATGGCGATCCAGACGATCCAGCCGCCGGCGTTTTTCGGGTCGTCATCGGGCAGGGCGCAGATCGCGTCATCATGATCGCGCGCATCCGCCGGGTCTATGGTCAGCAATGGAAGGGAACGCAGATTCTCTCTCTCGCCCAGCGAAACGGGCTTGGCGGCTTTCGCCTCCGCCAAGGCCTCTGGCCGGAAATCATCCGGGATGCCATGCTCATGAATAGAGATCAGGGAAATCGCGCGAGGCGCGCCAGGGTCGCCGAGTCGCTCTACGATACGTGCGCGAGAAAGGCCCAGCCGAACGGGGCCGACTTGCTCCGCCTCTACGAGTTCTCCATTTCGGGCGCCGGCGCGGTCGCCGGGCTCTATTTTCCATTCCCGGTCCGATTTCTTGTCGATGGGAGCGATCCGCCCCCCAAAATCACCGGATCTGAAAACCCCCAATATACGGCGTGGACCGGTTCCCAACTTGCGGATCAGTCGGGCCTCGTATTTGACGCCGAATTCGCCCTCCACAGGGGCCAATCGAGCAAGAAACCTGTCGCCGGTCCCCAGCGCGGGGTCATTTCGCTTCGGCACGTAGAGGATCTTGGGGGGCGCATCCTCTCCATCCCAGCTTTGAGGACGCGCCAGAAGATCGCCCAGATGGTCCGGTTCGCCCGCGATCAACACGCTGACCGGCGGCAATTGCCCCGCCTCGGTATAGCGTTTGCGCTCGGGCCTCGTAATCTGACCGTCGGCCTGCATCTCTCGCAGCATGCGTTTCAACTCGATTCGGTCTGCGCCTTTGACGCCGAACGCCCGCGCGATCTCTCGCTTTCCGACGGCGCCTGGATTGTCGCGAATCCAGTCCAGTATCTGGGATTTGGAGGGGAAAGGTCTGCTCATCCAGCGGCTCTAGCACGGGCGCGGCGCGGCGTCATCGGCCCATCGCGCAATAATTGCTGGCGTGTGCGTGGAGTTTCAGGCTTACTGCTCTGATCACAACATGGAGCCCCATAATGTTGCGTAATACCCATATGCTGAGTTTGTCTCTGGCGTTGTCCTGCGGCTTGGCTGTCTCGGCCACAGCGCAGGAATTGACCACGAATCGCGATCGACCCATTTGTCTCGGCGAGAATGGAGAGCTGACGGCGCTTATCAATGGCCCGCATCAAAAGCGGCACCGCAATGCCGCTCTCGATGCGATCGATGACGCGCGCACGACGGATTTGAACATCTATGGCGCGCCGCACGCCCGGTTCAAAATCGAATTCTTTTCGGCGCAGTGGAAGGTGAAACCGGCTTCCGGCTCTGCGTGCGAGGTCCAGTGGCTGCGCACCGGCGAGAGCGGCGACTGGGCGGCCTTCGCCTTCGTGAACACCGCGATGGACGATGGCGCTGTTCGCAGTTGCGTCAGCCGGGCCTTGGGCCATGCTCTTTGCTCCGGCGAAGGATCGCCGCCGCGGGTCGCGTATTAGGCGGTAATCACCGGGGCGCGTCCAATCCAAGGAAAAAGCGCTCGATCTCGGCAGTCAGATTGATGTCCTGCGACGAGCGCCCTAGGAATGCGCGGACGAGCCAGCGATCGGGCCGCCCGGGCCATGTGTGGCCGCCGCCCTCGACAATGAAATGCGTTAAGGGCGCGGTGCAGTCGATGTAAACGCGCTGGTATACCCGAGTTTTGTCGTTCGGATCGAGATCGGGCAAGGTCGATTTTCGGGACTCGGCGCAGCGGTTTCGCATCGCCCAGATTCGCAATGTCTCACCGCCTGACAGTACAGCGCCGCGATCCTTGCCGCGTCTCGCGACGACCCTACCGCCGTCATACCGAATCAACTCGTCATCGGTCCCGTGCAAGAGCATGACCGGAATGGGCTTGTCCGAAGCGCAGACAAGGCCAACCGGCCATGACGCGATCACAACCGAGGCCCCCGCCACCAGATCCGGCGCGTCGCAGGCCATCCGCATGGTCATCATTCCGCCATTCGAGGCGCCGGTAAGATAAACGCGGGCCGGATCGACCAGCCCGTCCGAGGCCAATCGATTGACTAGCGCTTTAAGGAAGCCGACATCGTCGGCGTCGCGCAGTGGTCGGTCATCTGCGCCGACGCGCCCGTCATTCCACTGATTATCGAGCCCTTCGGGGTAGATCTCCACCCAGCCGCGCTCCGACAGGCTGAATCCGGTGTAGCGCCTTACGCGTCGCGGCGTTCCGCCGCCGCCATGCAACGCCAATATCGCTGGCGCAGGATCGCCCGAGAGGCGCCGATCGGGGAGGATCACCTCCGCCCGGCGCGTCTCTCCGTCATGAACCAATTCGATCTCAAGCTCGCGCGCATTGGAGGGGTGCGTCACGAGAAGCATTACGAAAACTGCGAAAAATGCGTTTCTAATCATGTGTCTCCCCGGGATTGCGCCTTGCAATATGACACGGGGAACTCGCCGGTTTCCGTCGCGCTTTTACGCCTTTTTCTTCGCCTTGGCTCTTTTGCGGGCGGGTTTCTTCTTTGCGGCCTTGGCTGCGATCAGATCCAGCGCCTGCTCCATCGTTACCGACTCGGGCTCAGCGGTTTTCGGCAGCGTGGCGTTGATCTTGCCCCATTTGACGTAAGGACCATATCGCCCGTCCAGCACGTTCACCGGCCCGCCATCGGGATGCTCGCCCAATTCTTTCAGCGGCTTGGCGCCGCCGCCGCGCCGGCCGCCATTGGCGCGTTTCTCCGCAATCAGATCGACGGCGCGATTGATGCCGATGGTGAACACCTCTTCCGCGTCCTTGATGTTGGCGTAGGTCTTGCCGTGCTTCACATACGGCCCGTAGCGTCCTATGCCAGCCTCCACAGGCTCGCCGTCTTCGGGGTGGGCTGCGATCAGGCGAGGCAAGGACAAGAGGTCGAGCGCCTTTTTCAGATCGACCGCGTCAAGCTCCACCCCTTTCGGGATCGAGGAGCGCTTGGGTTTCTCGTTCGAGTCCGGGTCCAGTTCACCCAGTTGCACATACGGCCCGAACCGGCCGGAGCGGAGGGTGACGGGCGTTCCGTCCTCGTCATGACCCAGCAGCTTGCCGTCGGGCCCGGCCATATCGCCGCCCTCGACCTCTCCGCCGAGCGGGCGTGTGTAGCGGCATTCGGGATAGTTCGAGCAGCCGATGAACGCGCCGCCGGACCGCGCCGTCTTCAGCGCCAGTCGTCCGCCCTCGCAGTTCGGGCAGGCGCGCGGGTCCTTGCCGTCGCCGGGATCGGGGAAGATGTGCGGCGCGAGGACGTCGTTGATGACCTCCAGCACCTCGGAGATTCGCAGATCCTTGGTTTTGCCCACCGAATGGGAGAACTCGGTCCAGAATTCGCGCAGCAGCGCCTTCCAGTCGCCGCGCCCGCCAGAGACGTCGTCAAGCTTCTCCTCCAGCCCTGCGGTGAAGTCATATTCGACATAGCGGCCGAAATAGTTTTCGAGAAACGCGATCACCAGCCGGCCCTTGTCTTCGGGCAGCAGGCGGTTCTTTTCCTTCCGAACGTATTCGCGATCCTGAATCGTCGTGACGATCGAGGCGTAGGTGGAG
The DNA here is from genome assembly GCA_963669315.1 of Paracoccaceae bacterium. Classification (GTDB taxonomy): domain Bacteria; phylum Pseudomonadota; class Alphaproteobacteria; order Rhodobacterales; family Rhodobacteraceae; genus SZUA-547. Next base: position 2,501,597 of record OY770021.1, read on the forward strand.
GGGCGGCCGATGCCGAGCTCCTCCATCTTCTTCACCAGCATCGCCTCTGTGTAGCGCGCCGGAGGCTGGGTGAAGTGCTGCTCGGGCGTCACCGCCTTTTGCGCGGCGGACTCGCCTGCGATGATCTGCGGCAGGCGTCCATCGCCGTTCTCGTCGTCCGGGGTCGCGTCACGGCCCTCCTCATAGACTCGCATGAAACCGTCGAACTTTATGACCTGGCCCGTCGCGCGCAGCGTTACAGCCTTGTCAGCCGCCTCGATGTCGACCGTTGTGCGCTCCAGCCGCGCGCTTTCCATCTGGCTGGCCAGCGCGCGCTTCCAGATCAGGTCGTAGAGCTTGCGCTCATCGACATCCAGCTTGCCGAGGCTTTTGGTGTCGCGGCCCATATCGGTGGGTCGGATGCACTCATGCGCCTCCTGCGCGTTCTTGGCCTTGTTTTTGTAGAAGCGGGGCTTTTGCGGCACGTAGGGCGCGCCGTAGCGGTCCTTGATCGCGTCACGGGCGGCCATCACAGCCTCGGGCGCCATGTCGATACCGTCTGTCCGCATATAGGTGATCAGGCCGGCCTCATAGAGCCGCTGGGCGGCTCGCATGGTCTGTTGCGCGCCGAAGCCGAATTTGCGGCTCGCCTCCTGCTGCAGCGTCGAGGTCATGAAGGGCGGCGAAGGATTGCGCGCGCCAGGCTTGGCCTCGACGCTGCCCACCGTCAGGTTGCGCACGCTGATCGCGGCGACCGCCTCATTCGCATCCGTTTCCGTCTTGAGGTCGTGCTTGCCCAGCTTCCGGCCGTCGATATGTGTCAGCCGGGCCTCGAATTCGTCGCCGCGCGGGGTCGTCAGGATCGCCTTGACGGTCCAGTACTCGACCGGGCGGAAGGCCTCGATCTCCATCTCTCGCTGCACGATCAGGCGCAGGGCGACGGACTGCACCCGGCCGGCTGATTTGGCGCCGGGCAATTTGCGCCACAGCACGGGCGACAGGGTGAACCCGACCAGATAATCCAGCGCGCGGCGGGCGAGATAGGCCTCGACCAGCTCCATGTCGATCTCGCGCGGATTCTCCATCGCTTCGGTCACCGCCGATTTGGTGATGGCGTTGAAGACCACCCGCTCGACCGGCGTGGATTTCTTGATCGCGCGGCGTTTCCTGAGCGCTTCGAGAAGGTGCCAGGAAATCGCCTCTCCCTCGCGGTCGGGATCGGTTGCGAGGATCAGGCGGTCATCCTCTTTCATCGCCTCGGCGATGGCGCGGACGTGTTTGGTCGATTTGGAATCAACCTCCCAAACCATTTCGAAATCTTCGTCAGGCTTGACGGATCCATCTTTGCGCGGCAGGTCGCGCACATGGCCGAACGAGGCCAATACGCTGTAATCATTACCTAAATACTTGTTAATCGTCTTTGCTTTAGCAGGCGACTCGACAACGACGACGGCCATTTGGGGCTCTCTATCAAAAAAGGTCCAGGGCGCCCGTTCGAAGGCCGGGATATTCCGGCGCGGACGGCGCGAGAACATGGGGGAGAGCGCCCGGCCCGTCAAGCGGCAGAGATGAAATCGCTGTGAAGGCGCGGCTTAAAAGTCCCCAGGGGCCCGCGCGACCAGCCCGCCGGGGCGGCGTTCGGCGCGGCCTGCCAACTCCAACTCCAGAACGGCGGCGGAGACGGCGTGGGCGGGCGCATCCGTCAGGCGCGACAGCTCATCCAGATCGACCGCTCCTGCGCTCAGAAGATTCGCCAACGCGTCGGCCAGAGCCTCTGGCGGCAGGTCGGGTTCGGCCGGGGCGTCCGGCGGCAGATAGGGCTCAGCGTCTTCGGCCAGATCAACGATGCGGGGCTGGGCCAGCGCCTCCATCACATCTTCGGCGGTGGAGACCAGCGCCGCGCCCTGCCGAATCAACGCATTGCAGCCGCTGGCGCGCGGGTCCAGCGGGTGGCCGGGGACCGCCATGGCCTCACGCCCCTGCTCCAACGCGCATCGGGCGGTGATCAGCGTGCCGGAGCGCTCGGCCGCCTCGACCACAACCACGCCCTTGCAGAGGCCGGACACGATTCGGTTGCGGCGCGGGAAATGCCGGCCTTGCGGTTGCAAACCCATGACCTGTTCGGAGAGGCGCGCGCCCTTCGCTCCGATCTCACGCGCAAGATCGGCGTTTTCCGGCGGGTAGAGCACATCGACGCCGCCCGCCAGCACGCCGACGGTTCCGGTCTCCAGCGCCGCGCCATGCGCCGCCGCATCGATGCCGCGCGCAAGGCCCGATACGATCGCATAGCCTTCCTCGCCGAGCTCTCGCGCCAGATTTCGCGCCATGCGCAGACCCAGCGCCGAGGCGTTACGCGCGCCGATCAGCGCGACAGACGGGCGTTGAAGCAAGTCGCCATCGCCGATCAGCCACAGGAAGGGCGGCGGGTCGTAGATTCCGGCGAGCTGCGCAGGGTAGTCCGGCGCGCCGAGTGCGATCATGCGCGCACCCTCGCTTGTCGCCGCCGCCATCTCCGCCTCCGCGACGCTTTCGGCGCAGACGGCGTAAGAACGTTTTCCGCCGCGACCGGCCAGATGGGGCAGGGCGTCCAGCGCCGCCGCCGCGCTTTTGTAGCGGTTCATCAATCTGCGGAAGGTGACCGGGCCGACATTTTCAGACCGGGTCAGCCGCAGCCAATCCAGCCGTTCCGTGTCAGTCGTCGGCGCCCGTTTCGGCGGAAACGGAACGGCGAAAGTGGGCGACGGCGCCTGTTGCGATGACAGGCGATATGGGGGCGGATTCGACGGATCGGTCACGGGGCGGGGTCTCCGAACGGGGTTCCCCAACACGCGCTATCACGGTTAACAAAGCGTTAAGACACGCGGGGCCGGGTAACGCGGCGTTCAGGATTTGCCAATCCGCGGCTCCTCTCCCTTTAGCAGCCGTCTGATATTTGCGTGGTGTTTGGCCCAGACCAGCAGCGCCAGAATGATCGCCAGCAGGACCGCGCCCCACTCGCCGAACAGGATCAACCACAGCGGCGCGGAGGCCGCCGACAACAGACCGGCGAGAGAGGAGATGCGAAACACCGTAGCCGCGACAACCCAGGTTGCGCAGCATGCCAGACCAGTCGGGAAATGCAGCGCCAGAACCAGGCCCAGGAACGTGGCGACGCCCTTGCCGCCCTTGAAACGCAACCAGATGGGGAAGAGGTGGCCCAACAGAGCGCCCAGCGCCGCCGCCTGCGCCGCCAACGGACCCCAGCCGGTCCACCCGTCCGGGCTCGGCGCAAGGTGGCCGATCAGCAGAACCGCCACCGCCCCTTTTCCAGCGTCGCCCAGCAGCGTCATCAGCGCGGCGCCTTTCGAGCCGGTGCGCAGCACATTGGTCGCGCCGATATTGCCGGAGCCGATCTGGCGCAGATCGCCCAACCCCTTCAGGCGCGCGACCACCACGCCGAACGGGATGGAGCCCAGAAGATAGCCGATGGCGAGGGCGGCGAGCAGCCAGGGCAGAGCGGCCTCCATGCCGGGCGCGGCGGCGCCGGGGCGCAGGATGTCGGGAATCATGCCGCCGTCACTCCATCAGCGGCGCGATCAAACACCTGCTTTCCGTTCACCCAGGTCTTAAGGGCGTATCCTTGCAATTGGCGCCGATCGAAGGGCGAGTTCTTCGATTTCGAGTGGAGGCGCGCGCGATCCAGCGTCCATGGCGCATCCGGGTCGACCAGCACCAGATCAGCGGGCGCGCCGACGCCCAGCCGACCCGCGTCGAGCCCCATCAGCTTCGCTGGGGTCAGGCTGATGCGCTCCCAAAGCGACGGCAACGTGATCTTTTCATCGTGATAAAGGCGCAGCGCGGCCGGCAGCAGCGTCTCCAGCCCTGCGGCGCCGTGCGCGGCGGCCTCAAAGGGCTGGCGCTTTTCTTCTTCGTCCCACGGTCGGTGGTTCGAGACGATGACGTCGATCAGCCCCTCCGCCACGGCTTGCTCCGCCGCTAGCCGGTCCGCTTCAGCGCGCAGGGGCGGGGCGAGTTTGAAGAACGTCTTGTAGTCGGCGATGTCGAATTCGTTGAACGCCAGATGCGTCGCCGCGATCCCGGCGCTGACTGTCAGCCCGTCGTCCTTGGCGCGTCGAAGTGCGTCCAGCGCGTCCGCAGTCGTCACCTGATCCGCATGCAGGCGCGCGCCGGTCAGCTTGGCGAGCGCCAGATCGCGCGACAATTGCATGGCCTCGGCAGCGGCCGGCACGCCTGGCAGTCCCAGTTGCGAAGCGAACTGCCCCTCCGTGGCGCAGCCGGAGGCGGCGAAGACCGGGTCCTGCACATGGGCGACCACGAGCGCATCCAGCGAATTCGCATATGTCAGGCAACGCCGCAGCACCAGCGGGTCAGCAACGGCGTTGTCCGCGTCGGTGAAAGCAACGGCGCCGGTGTCTCGCAAGAACGCGAGTTCGGCCATCTCCCGCCCTTCCATCGCCTTGGTAAGCGCCGCCATCGGCGCGATATGCACCAGACAGGTCTCTGCGGCGCGGCGTAGGGCGAACTCCAGCAGCGCCGGATCGTCCATCACGGGCGTGATATCAGGCTGCAACGCGATCGTGGTGACGCCGCCAGCCGCTGCGGCGGCCCCGGCGGAGCGATAGCTTTCCAGATGCCGTGCGCCCGGCTCTCCGACGAACACGCGCATATCGACGAGGCCGGGCGCCAGCGCTTTACCCTCGCAGTCGACGATCTCCGCACCCTCGGGCGTCGGCTGATCCGCATCCTTGGCGATGGCGGTGATGCGGCCATCCTCCACCCGCACCGCGCCGGGGCCGTCGAAACCGGTTTCCGGGTCGATCAGGCGGGCGTTTGTAAAAAGAAGGGCGGTCATGCTTCGCCCTCCCGTCCTCGGTCAGGCTCGGCGTCATTGGGGATCTGCCGCGCCAAAAGGTCCAGCGCCGCCATGCGCACGGCGACGCCCATCTCCACCTGCTCCTGAATCACAGAGCAGTCCGAATCATCCGCCATGTCTGCGGTGATCTCGACGCCGCGATTCATCGGGCCGGGATGCATGACGATGGCGTCTTCTTTGGCGTAGGCGAGCTTTTGTCTGTCGAGGCCATAAAGGTGAAAATACTCGCGCACCGAGGGAATGAACGCGCCTTTCATGCGCTCGCGCTGGATGCGCAGCATCATCACCACGTCGCAGCCTTTCAGCCCGTCCTCCATATCGTGGAAGACCTCGACACCCATGTTCTCGACGCCTTCAGGCAGCAGGGTGGGCGGCGCGATGACGCGGACGCGGTTCTCCATCTGGTTCAGCAGGATGATGTTCGACCGTGCGACCCGGCTGTGGCGGATATCGCCGCAGATCGCCACGGTCAGGCGCTGCAGACGGCCCTTGTGGTTGCGGATGGTCAAGGCGTCCAAGAGCGCCTGTGTCGGATGCTCATGCGCGCCGTCGCCGGCGTTGATGACTGAGCAGTTCACCTTTTCCGACAACAGCGCCACCGCTCCGGAATGCTGATGCCGCACCACAAGAATGTCCGGGCGCATCGCGTTCAGCGTGGTGGCGGTGTCGATCAGCGTTTCGCCCTTTTTTATCGAGGAGGAGCCGACGGACATGTTCATCACATCCGCGCCAAGACGTTTTCCCGCAAGTTCGAAACTGGCCTGCGTTCGGGTGGAGTTTTCAAAGAACAGGTTGATTTGCGTGAGACCGCGCAGGGTGGTGCGCTTTTTCTCTCGCTGGCGGTTGAGGGCGGCGTAGTCGTCAGCCAAGTCTAGCAGCTCGACGATATCGTCGCGGCCGAGAGATTCGATGCCCAGAAGGTGTCGGTGAGCGAACAGGGCGTCCTCCTTCGGGCGACGGTGGTTAAACTTCGGGGTTTATAGGAACGCTCCGTCCGCGCCGCAAGCGCCGCGATTGTGTGATCACAAGATGACGCGGCGTATGAAAAATATGAACTTTTCGCGATATTCGCGCCAAAGTGCTTTGCGAACGCCCCGTTTCTCCCCCATCTTTGAAGGCATGGAGAATGCGCAACGCGAATTCTGGCTCGCGCCCGACTATACGCGGGCCGAACGTGTCGCCGACGGAGTCATCCATGCCGTCGGACTTTCGGCGAGCCTCGTTGCGGCGGGCGCACTGATCAGTATGACCGTGATCGATGGCGACGCCGCCCGCATCGGAAGCGCCGTCGCTTATGGCCTTGCGATGGTTGCGGTCTTCGCATTCTCGGCCAGCTACAACCTGCTGCCGGGCCGCGGTTTCGCGAAAGAGGTTCTGCGCCGCTGCGATCATGCCGCGATCTATATCAAGATCGCCGGCACCTACACGCCCTTCGCCGCGGTCTCGCTTGCGGGAGCCGCGGGAGGCGTCGGCCGCATGTTGCTGATTGGCGTTTGGGTTGCTGCTACGGCGGGCGCCGCGATGAAAATCATCGCGCCGCGAAAGCTGGAGGCCCTTTCTGTCGCGCTTTATCTCGGTCTCGGCTGGATCATCCTGACTGTGATCGGCCCCGTTATGGAACATGTATCGGCCAGCGCGCTGATCCTGTTGCTGATCGGCGGGCTTTTCTATTCCGGCGGCGTGGCGTTCCATTTGTGGCGCTCTCTGCCCTATCACAACGCCATCTGGCATGGTTTCGTTCTGGCGGGGTCCGCCTGCCATTTCGCGGCGGTCGCGATCGAACTGCTCTGATCGGTTGTCGACGCGGCTGACGCCGCTATAAAGATCGGCGCCAATGATAAATAAACAGCCCGAGGCGGAATATGAGCGGCCCCACACCTGATAACTCTGCGATCTGCAATGAGATCCTTCGACTGTCGCTGGCCGCCGGCGAGGTCGTGATGGACGTCTATGAGGGCGATGACCTGGGTGCGCGGGCCAAATCCGACGCCAGTCCCGTCACGTTGGCCGATGAGCGCGCGGATGCGTTGATCGGCGCCGGTCTTCGCGCCGCGTTTCCCGATATTCCGGTCGTGACAGAGGAGGACGACGACAGCCACCGCAATCTGGTCGCCGAGCGGTTTTTCCTGGTTGATCCGTTGGATGGGACCAAGGAGTTCATCAAGCGTCGTGGCGAGTTCACCGTCAACATCGCCCTGATCGAGGAAGGCGCGCCGCGGTTCGGCGTGGTGCACGCCCCCGCGTTGGGGCGCACATTCTGGACCGCGCCGGAGGGCGGCGCCTTGGCGAGGGACGGGGGTGGGCCGGTGCGCCCGATATCCGTCGCCGACGCTGAAAATTCCGCGCTCCGGATCGTCGCCTCTAAATCGCATCGCGACGCAGCGACGGACGCATATATCGCACGTTACGACGTCGCAGAATGCGTCAGCGCCGGCTCTTCGCTGAAATTCTGTCTGGTCGCAGCTGGCGAGGCGGATTTCTACCCAAGGCTCGGCCGCACGATGGAGTGGGATACCGCCGCCGGGCATGCGGTGCTGGGCGCCGCCGGGGGCATGGTGGAGCGGTTCGACGGCGACGGACCGTTGCTCTACGGCAAACCAGGCTATGAGAACCCGTTTTTTATCGCGCGGGCGCCCAGTGCGACGGTGCGCTCCGATCAGACGCTGGCGGCGAATGGCGCTTGAGACCGCGTCGCTCCAGTGGGAAGCTCCGGCTTGGGCAAGTCGGCAGGAAAGGAGCGCAACTCCATGAACATCTCGATCGTCATCCCCGCGCGCTACGCGTCATCCCGCTTTCCCGGCAAGCCGCTGGTTGAACTGAAGGGTCCGGATGGTGTGCCGCGCTCCCTGATCGAGTGGTCATGGCGCGCCGGGTCGGCGGTGAAGGGCGTGACCGAGGTGGTTGTCGCCACCGATGATGAGCGGATCGCGGAGTCGAGCCGCGCCTTTGGCGCCAAGGTCGCGATGACGTCGGAGGACTGCGCCAACGGCACGGAGCGCTGCGCCGATGCGCTGGATCAGCTCGATGCGCCTGATCTGGTGGTGAATCTGCAGGGGGACGCGCCGCTGACGCCGCCCTGGTTCATCGAGGATCTGATCGACGCGATGAAGGCCGATCCGAGCCTGGATGCGGCGACGCCGGTGCTGCGTTGCGACGGGGCGACGATGTCGAAATTTCTGGAGGATCGCCGCGCGGGCCGGGTTGGCGGCACAACAGCTGTGTTCGCGGCTAATGGCGACGGCCTCTATTTTTCCAAGGAGGTGATTCCCTTCACCTCCGCCGACTACGCCGATGACGACGATACGCCAGTCTTTCACCATGTGGGCGTCTACGCCTACAGCCCAGCGGCGCTCAAACGCTATCAGGCGTGGGAGGCCGGGCCGCTGGAGACGCTGGAAGGTCTTGAGCAGCTTCGGTTCCTGGAGAACGGCGCGCGGGTGCGCTGTGTCGAGGTTACGGCCCCCGGCCGCGTGTTCTGGGAGGTGAACAACCCGGTGGATGTGGCGCGGGTCGAAGCGGCGATGGCCGCGCAGGGCGCGGCCTGAAACCGGTGCGGGACAGAAGGCGATGGATGCAGGTAAGGTTTGCCGGTGATCACAATTCGTGACACTTATGGTTGAATTTGGGCGGTGGTTGACATTGAGTAGTAAAGGCGGGTGCGAGCAATGAAGAAACTTCGCAAGGCGGTTTTCCCGGTCGCGGGAATGGGAACGCGGTTTCTGCCGGCGACGAAGGTCATTCCCAAGGAAGTGCTGACGCTGGTTGACCGGCCGTTGATCCAGTACGCGATCGACGAAGCACGCGCGGCGGGGATCGACGAGTTCATCTTCGTCACAGCGCGAGGGAAAAGCGCGCTAGAGGACTATTTTGACGGCGCGCCGGGGCTGGAGCGCAGCTTGCGCGAAAAGGGCAAGACCGATCTCGCCGATGCGCTGAAGGCGACGGAGATGCCATCGGGCGCCATCGCGTATGTCCGCCAGCAGGAAGCGCTGGGCCTGGGCCACGCCGTGTGGTGCGCCCGGCGGCTGGTGGGAGACGAACCCTTCGTCGTGATGTTGCCGGATGATGTGATCGCGGCGGAAAAGCCCTGCCTGCAGCAGATGGTCGAGGCATATAACGAAAACCCCGGCAACTATGTGGCCGTGATGGGCGTGCCGCGCGAATTGACCCAGAGTTACGGCGTCTTTGATCTTGATCCATGGGAGGGCGACCGCGCCCGCGCAAAGGGTATGGTTGAGAAGCCCCATCCGGATGAAGCGCCCTCGAATTACGCAGCGATCGGGCGCTATATCCTTCAACCTTCGGTGATGGATGAACTTCGAAAGCTCAAACCCGGCGCAGGCGGCGAGATTCAACTGACCGACGCCATCGCTGACCGCATCGAGGCTGACGATCCGGTCTATGGCTACCGTTTCTCGGGGCGTCGGTTCGATTGCGGCTCCAAGTCTGGCTATCTGCAGGCGACTGTCGCCTTTGGCCTGGCGCGGGACGACCTCCACGATGATTTCGCGGCGTACCTCGCTGAGTATATGGGCTTTATGAACGCAGCGGAGTAACGAAACATGGTGGTGGTTTTGGTCGCCGGCGGCGCGGGCTATGTTGGCTCGCACGCCTGCAAGGCTTTAGCGCGAGCGGGTCATACGCCCGTCTGTCTGGATAATTTGCGCACCGGTTGGCGCGATCTAGCTCAATTCGGCCCATTCGAAAATTGTGACCTGATGGATGCGGACGCTCTGGAATCCGTGTTCGGAAAATACAATCCAGATGCGGTCATGCATTTCGCGGCGATGTCTCTGGTGGGCGAGTCTGTAGCGCGCCCGGATCTCTATCACCGCGTCAATATCACCGCGTCGCTGAACCTGCTGGACGCGATGCGGGCGCATGATGTCCGGCCGATCGTCTTTTCCTCCACCTGCGCGATTTATGGCGAAGCAGGCGATGGCGACCTGACCGAAGACCAGCCTATGGCCCCGGAAAGCCCTTACGGCGCAAGCAAGCTGGCGGTTGAGCGTATCTTGTCGGACTACGAGACGGCCTTCGGCATGCGTGCGGCGGCGTTGCGGTATTTCAATGTCGCGGGCGCGGATCCGGAGGCGGAGATCGGCGAACGGCATGATCCGGAAACCCACCTGATCCCGATCACCATCGAGGTGGCTTTGGGTCAGCGCGAATATTTGTCCGTATACGGCAAAGACTATGCGACGCCTGACGGCACCTGCGTCCGCGACTATGTGCATGTCATGGACCTGATCGACGCGCATATTCTGGCGCTGGAGAAGCTGATGGCGGGCGAGTCCGGCCTGAGGGTGAATCTTGGTGCGGGGAAAGGATACTCCGTCGCCGAGGTGGCCGAGGCGGTCGCGCGCGTTTCGGGCAAACCGGTTCCAACAGTGGACGCGCCGCGTCGCGCAGGCGACCCGCCGCGGCTGGTGGCAGACCACAGCCGCGCAACGAAGCTGCTGGGCTGGCGGCCGGTCCGCTCGGATCTCGATGTGATCATCGAGGACGCACTGCGGTGGCATTCCTCAGCGCGTTTCGCTGCCGCAGACTAGCAACACTCCCGATCGCTCATGCCTTCGTTAACAAGGGCGATGGCGCGTTTCAAAATGTCTGATCGTAGTCTCCGACTGCAGGCTCTTCGCGGATCACGGTGTCGATGGCCGCGAATATTTCCCGCAATTCGGCCTCTGAATTCGGGCTTTCGCAGACAACAACTAGGTTTGGCGTGTTGGAAGACGGGCGCACCAGGGCCCAGCCGCCGCCCTCGAGCATCACACGGGCGCCGTTGACGGTGACGACAGACCGGATCGCGCGCGCCGCCAGCGCATCGCCAGCATTCGCCATCGCCTCCAATCGCGCAGTGATGCGCTGGGCGACGCCATACTTCTCCTCGTCCGCGCAGTAAGGCGACATCGTAGGTGTCGAGTAGGTTTTGGGCAGCGCGCGCTTAAGATCAGACATGGATTGGCCGGGATTGTTGTCGAGCAGACGCAGCACCTCCACAGCCGCCCGCATGCCGTCGTCATAGCCGCGCCCGATTGGCGGGGCGAGGAAGTAGTGGCCGGATTTCTCGAACCCCGCCAGCGCGCCCGCATCGCGAACCGCGCGCTTCATATGGCTGTGGCCGGTCATCCAGTAGTCGGTTTCCGCCCCCAATTCAGCGAGGACGGGGTCTGTGACGTAGAGGCCAGTGGACTTCACATCGGCGACGAAGCGCTTGTTGGCGTGACGCGCGGCCATGTCGCGGGCCAGCATGACGCCAACCTTGTCCGCGAAGATCTCTTCGCCTTCGTCATCGACCACGCCACACCTGTCGCCGTCGCCGTCGAAACCCATGGCGAGATCGGCCCCGGTCTCGCGGACTACGCGCGCCATGTCGTGAAGCATCTCCATCGACTCGGGATTGGGGTTGTAATTTGGAAAGTCCCAGTCAGGCTCGCAGTGAAGCTCCACAACCTCCGCGCCCAGCCGGCGCATCAGATCGGGGGCAAAGGCTCCGGCACCGCCATTGCCGCAGGCGCAGACCACTTTGATCGGGCGGGTCAGGCGAAAATCGGCGAGGTCTGCGAGGTAGGCGTCGCGCACGCCGCTCACACAGCGCCAGGACCCACCCGGCGCAGGGCGCGCGCCGCCGGTCAGGGCGAGATCCCGCAGGCGCACCATCTCATCCGGTCCGAAGGTGACGGGGCGGTCGCAGCCCATTTTCACGCCGGTCCAGCCATTCGGATTGTGGCTGGCGGTCACCATGGCGACGGCGGGCGCGTCCAAGTGGTATTGGGCGAAGTATGCCATCGGGGTGATGCCAAGGCCGATGTCATGCACCTCCGCTCCCGCTTGTACGAGACCAAGGGTCAAAGCGTCTTTCACAGCGCCGGAATAGGCGCGGAAGTCTCCGCCGACGGCGATCTTCGGGTTCGGCACCTCCAGGCGCTCAAGCAGAAACGCCCCCAACGCCAGACCGAGCGCTTTCATACCGGCGAGATTGATCTGCTCAGGAAAGCGCCAGCGCGCGTCGTACTCGCGAAAGCCGGTCGGAGCGATGACGGCGCTGGTCGCGGCCGCCCACCCGTCCACCGGCGTCTCCGACAGCGGCGGAGGCGCGTTCTTGGGCAGGCCGGCGCCCTCTCCGTTCTCGCTACTGCCGGTCATAGAGGGCGTGCTCCCGGGGTCTTCAGCGCAGCGCTTCGAGATCGACCGGCTCAGCCTTGGCGACGTCATCCAGCCGTTTCAGCGTCGCGAGCAACTCCGGCATTTGTGACAGACGCACCATGTTCGGGCCGTCCGAGGGAGAATTGTCCGGGTCCTCATGCGTCTCGATAAAGAGGGCCGAGACGCCGACGGCCACCGCCGCCCGCGACAGAACCGGGGCGAACTCGCGCTTGCCGCCGGACGATCCGCCCAGACCGCCAGGCTGCTGCACCGAATGTGTGGCGTCGTAGACCACCGGATATCCGGTTTCGGCCATGGTGGGCAGGCCGCGGAAATCGCTGACCAGCGTGTTGTAGCCGAAGCTCGCGCCGCGCTCCGTCAGCAAGATGTTGTCATTGCCGGTCGAGGCGACCTTGGAGGCGACATTGGCCATGTCCCACGGCGCCAAAAACTGGCCCTTCTTGATGTTGATCACCCGTCCGGTCTCTCCCGCCGCCAGCAGAAGGTCGGTCTGACGGCAGAGGAAGGCCGGGATCTGCAGGATATCCACCGCGTCGGCGGCGCGCCGGCATTGCTCTTCGGAGTGAATGTCGGTCAGCGTCGGGCAGCCGATCCGGCCGCGCACTTCCGCCAACACCTCAAGCCCCTTGTCGATGCCGAGGCCCCGCTTGCCGCTGAGCGATGTGCGGTTGGCCTTGTCGTAGGACGCCTTGAAAACGTATCCGATCCCCAGATCCGCGCAGGTCTTGGCCATCGTCTCAGCGATCATCAGCGCATGATCGAGCGATTCCAGCTGGCACGGCCCCGCCAGCAGAGCGAAGGGCATGTCGTTTCCGAATTCCACATTTCCGGCTTTGACGCGTCGGGCTTCGGCCATGGCGGGCTCCTTTTCGGCGCGGATGCGCCCCAAGATTCAGATACTGGTTTGTTTCTCGATGTGGCGAGCGTCAGCGCGGTCAGAATATAGGCGCCCGGAAAAATGAAAAGTGTGAGACCCGTGTTCTCCCGTCCAAGCGGATGCGTCGCATCGTCCAGCTTCGAGGGACGGGCGGCGACCGCCAGATATTTGCTCTGGTTCAGGATTCTCTGTGTTTACTCCGATCACGCGATCTTGTGATAGGCGCGGAACCAATCGACGAATTTCGCCAACCCATCTCGCAGGGACGTGTTCGGCGCAAAGCCGACCGCGTCCTCCAGCGCCTCGACATCGGCCCAGGTCGCCTGCACGTCGCCGGGCTGCATCGGCAGGTATTCCTTGACCGCCTCTCGGCCCAGAAGCTCTTCGAGGATGCGGATGAAGTCCATCAGCTTTTCACGCTGGTGGTTGCCGATATTGTAGACCCGGTGCGGCGCCCAGCTTGTTCCAGCATCAGGCGCGGCGGGATCAAAGTCGGGGTTCGGCTCAGCGGGGCGCGGGATCAGCCGGGCCACGCCTTCGACGATGTCATCGATATAGGTGAAATCACGCTCCATCTCACCGTGATTGAACACCTTGATCGGGCGGCCCTCCACGATCGCCTTGGCGAAGCTGTAATAAGCCATGTCCGGACGACCATAAGGCCCGTAGACGGTGAAAAAGCGCAACCCCGTCGCCGGCAGGTCATAGAGATGGCTGTAGGTATGCGCCATCAGCTCATTCGCCTTCTTGGTCGCGGCATAGAGGCTGACCGGGTGATCGACTCCGTCCTGAACCGAGAACGGCAGTTTGCGATTGCCGCCGTAGACCGAGCTGGAGGAGGCGTAGACCAGATGTGCGACTTCCGTCCGGCGGCATTCCTCCAACACATTCAAGAAGCCGGTGAGATTCGACTCGCTGTAGGCGCGCGGGTTTTCGATAGAGTAGCGCACCCCGGCCTGAGCGGCGAGGTTGACCACGTGACGCGGCTTATGGGCGTCAAAGGCCGCGCCCAGCGCATCGGCGTCGGCGAGGTCGGCTTTCTCAAAGCTGAAGCTGGGATACTGGCGCAAAAGGGCCAGACGCGCGTCCTTCAGCGTGGTGTCATAGTAGTCATTTACACTATCGACGCCGACCACCGGTTTTCCCGCTTGCAGCAGTCTCTCAGCAAGGTGGAACCCGATGAAGCCGGCGGCGCCGGTGACCATGACCGGCGCGTCAGACGACAGCGCATCCATCCATCGGGCCAGATCGGTCATGGCGTGAAATTCCGCATTGGGCGTCTCTTTCCCCGTATCCGGTTGAGCGTATCGCGCGTCTTCGCAGGTTTGCGGTCGCCTGCCGTTGTAGGCGGCCCGCACACCCCGTGCAACAGGATCAGGGAGGCGTCATTGTATCGCGGCGAACCCGAGACCGGCGAGCACGGAACCGGCGAAAGCGAAGCCCAGATACGCGGCGAAAATGCGCCTTTTCACGATGGCGTAGACCGCGACGGCGGCAGGGATGCAACTGACCCCGCCCGCCAGCATAAAGGCCATCGCGGCGCCCGCGCTCATGCCTTGCTCCATCAGCCCGGCGACCAGCGGGGCGGCCGCATAGCCGTTCAGATAGGCGGGGCCGCCGACCAGCGCGCCGAGCATGATCGGGCCAACGCCCTCGCCGCCCAACCAGGCGCCGACCATATCGGCGGGCAGCCAGCGGACCATCAGGGACTCCAGCAAATAGGCGAGGGCGAGCCATTTGCCGAGGAAGAAGAAGTTCTCTTTCGCGGCGGCGGCAAAGGTCTCTCGACGCTCATCGACCGTCCAGAACCTCCAGACCGGCTGGCCTTTGAACACCCGGTTGGCGCCGCAGCCGCAACCGCCGGTCGGCGCGTCGGCGCGCAGCGGATCGGCGAAAACGGATGCGCCGCGTAGTGCGTAGAGGCCGAACCCGCCGAAAAGCCCCAGAAAAACGGCGGCGAGCGTCTTGGCGATCGCGAAGTCCAGCCCCAGCGCTCCGGTGGTGATCAGGAACATGGGCGGGTCCATCAGAGGCGAGGCGAGCCAGAAGGCCATGACGGCGGACAAAGGCGCGCCCGCGACCAAAAGCGCGGCGATGAAGGGGATCACCTCGCAGGAGCAGAAGGGCGACAGGCCGCCCATCATCGCGGCCAGCACGATCATCCGCACTTCGCGCCCCTCGAACGCTTTGGCGACCACCCGCTCAGCCCCGCTGGCCCGCAAATAGGCGGTGGCGGCGACGGCGAACAGGATGAAGGGCAGGGTGCCAAGGAACGCGCCCGCTGTATCTTGCAACACGCCCGGCAATTCGGCCGGGACCAGCGCCAGAAGCGCAAGGCAGATGGCGAAGAACGCGGCCCAGGCGCCGTCGACGCGGCGCAGACGCACCCAACCTTGATTGAGAGCGGCGGCGATGGCGGTCATGTGCTGGCGTCCTCATGCCGCGCATGGCGGTGATCTTCGGGCGCGTCTGCGCAGCACTCGCGGATCAGGAAGGCGGCGAGCGCCTCGACGGTTTCATAGGCCGCGCCGACGCAGATGATCTCGCGACCCTGTTTGGTCTGCTCGATCAGGCCCGATTGGGTGAGAAAGCGCAGATGATGCGACAGGGTGGAGGCGGCGAGGCCGGTCCGATCCTTCAACTCGCCCACACGCAGCCCATCCGGCCCGGCGCGGACAAGCGCCCGCAGAACGGAGAGACGCTGCTCCGATCCGAGGGCTGCGAAAGCTTGCGCGGCGCGCTCGATCTCAAGGCTTGTTATGGGGGTCGCATCGCTCATGGTTTCGAAATAACTAGAATCATCGAAATGTTCAAGGAGAAAGTTCGATAATTGTCGAAATGTTTGCGCGGGCGGGCGCGCAGCGGTCGACCGCAGCGCGGCGACAGGCTACCAAAAGGCGATGAAGTTGAAGGAGTCCGCCATGTCCACCCGTCTGCGCGGCGCCTTGAAACCCGCCGCCCTTATCGGCGCCGGTCTCGCGTTGGGCCTGTCCCTTGGTTTTAACTCGGGGCCTCTCCTGGCAAAAACACCCTATCCGCCGCTACAGATCCTGCTGCAATCGGGCGAGACGGTGCTGGGCCAACCGCTCGCCTATCCCGCAGGGGCGCCCAAGGTGACTGCGGCGCTGGTCACAATGGTTCCGGGGCAGAAAACCGGCTGGCACCGGCATGACGCGCCGCTCTTCGCCTATATCACCGAGGGCGAGCTGACGGTGGATTACGGCGATCAGGGTGAGAAGGTCTACGGTCCCGGCGACGCGCTGTTGTAGGCGGTGGGCGTGGAGCATCAAGGCGAGAACACCGGCGACAGCCCGGTGCGCCTGATCGCGGTGTTCATGGGCGCCGAGGAGGTGAGCAACACGGTGATGCGGGCGGAGTGAATTCAATCCTTCACGATTGACGTTTACGTAAGCGTAATTATATCTTCTCCGTATTGATTGAGGGGAAGGATTGGACATGCGCAGTTGGCTCTGGAAATTTCTTAAACTTTCTACGGGCGTTTGCGCCGCCGCCATATTGCTCTTGGCCGCGTGGCTTGCGTCGAGCGCCGATTCATTTGAGGGCGCTGTCGAGCAAATCGAGTATCGGGTTGCTCGAGCGCTGAAACCCGCCGACGCGCCGCATCGCGGCTTGCCAAAGAAATACCGCGACCGCGTTCATATCGTCATGATCCGGTCGGAGTTCGAGTATGGCGGCGAGCGGCATGTGTTCGAGGCGCCGGTGGAGTGCGGCTATAAGGATGCCGGGCACACGCTTTCTGGACAAAACGAAATCGTCTTGCTCAATCGGCGACAATACTTCGCAAAGTTGATAGATGACGAGTCTGTGGTGCTGATGCACACGCCGAAACTATGCGGAGCGTGGCGAAGCGTCTGGGACCCGCAGCGCACTGGTCGAAAAGAACTCTATGTTCCCGACAATATCCTCCCAGTTTACGAATGGCTGCCCAAACAGACTGATGCAAAGTTCCGCGAGTCGTATATTTCTGAGAGCTATCACGAGCGCGACGACGCTAGGGTGCGACACATCTCATTCTCGACGACGCCGGGCCCCCACCCGGTCCCGGACGAGTTGATCCTCGAAGCCAGGGCCAGCACACTTGCCCAACCTGTCGTAAAGACCTATTCGGAACCCAATGAAGGACGTTTTCTATGGCGTCGAATGTTCGCCAAAAGCTTCCCAGAAGAACGATGGAGATCATTTCCCGAACTGAGGGAAATCGTTGAACAGCTTCCTGAAGATCAAGTGCTTGTGAAACTCGACCGATCACCTGCGAGCTGGGACGGGTACGAGAACGATTACTTTAGGCTGGATACTCATCTGTTTCGCACCCGGGGCGTTCCCCGACGAAGCGAACAGCCAGGCGTGATCGGCGAGTCCCGCACGCGGACGCAACTTTTGAAATCGAAGCGGTATGAACGAACGCTCTACACAGCTGACGAAGCGGTGCCAATTTTTTGTGATGGCGATCTCTGCCGTATCGACTCCAGCCAGTCCGGATACATACGCACTCAGCACTCAAGCACGCTCGGCTACAAGAAATTTGGTCGATTCATTGTGGAAATAGATGGCGAGCAACTTGAACTGATAGAGGGACCGACCGGGCGATCGCTACTGGTCTTCGATCGGCGTACGCAAACGGTGTTTAGCCTTGTGAATTCCTAAAGCGCTCTTACCTCCTCCCCATGCCCCTCTCCGCTCTCACCAACGAAATCGCCTCCTGCACGGCTTGCGCGGAGGAATTCTCCACGACGGAGACGGCGCATTCGCCCCGGCCGGTGGCGTGGCTCTCCGATACCGCGAAAATCCTGATCGCCGGGCAGGCGCCGGGGGCGCGGGTGCATGAGAGCGGCACGCCGTTCGACGATCCCTCCGGCGATCGCCTCCGCGACTGGATGGGGGTGGATCTGGAGGTCTTCTACGACCGGTCCCGCATCGCCATCCTGCCGATGGCGTTCTGCTTTCCCGGCTATGACGCCAAGGGCTCGGACCTGCCGCCGCCGAAGCGCTGCGCTTCGCTTTGGCGGGCGAAGGCGCTTTCCGCCATGCCGCAGGTCGAGCTGACCCTGCTGGTCGGCGGCTACGCGCAGGGCTGGCATATCGAAGGCCGCAAGCGACCGGTCACCGAAGTCGTCAGATCGTGGGAAGAGTTGACCCCCGCCGCCTTGCCTTTGCCACATCCTTCATGGCGGAATACGGCATGGCTGAAAAAGAACCCCTGGTTCGAGGCGGAGGTGCTGCCTTATTTGCGCGGGCGGGTCGCGGCGCTGCTTTAGGCGGCCTTTTCTAGCGCGCCGCCATTTTCAGCGCTTGCTGCACCTGCGCCTCCAATGCCTTCAAACGGCCATCGAGAATGTCCTTTTCGACCCGCTTCATCTGTTCGGCGACGAATTTTTCATGAGCCTTTTGTTGATCTTTCATTTTTTTATCGATCGCAGCCTTTTCATCCTTCCATTTTTGTTCACTCTCTTTTTGAAGCTTGTTTCTCTCGCCTTCTTCTTCTTTCGCGCGTTTGTCGTGTTTTGAGTTCAACGATTTAACAGCCTGCTCGAGCATCTCTTTTCGTTTGTTTATTGAGTCAATTTCCTTTTTTTGTGCAACCGGGTCGGGGAATTTATAAACTTTCTCCTCGTATTTCTTTATTTTATTTTGCATCTCATCCATGGTCTTCTTAATATCTTTTGAGTGCCCTCCGCCGGATTTCGATGCCGCGCTCAACGCCTTTACGATGGTTTCCAACGTCTTCAGCCGCCCCGCAATAGTTTTCATGTTGTCGGCCACCGACTTTATCGCCGCGGCGTTTACTTTGAGCTGTGCGGCGTTCGCTTTGAGTTGCTTGTCGAGCGCGGCGAAGTCACCAGATTTCCGGAACTCTTTTTGAAACTCGTCGAGTTTCTTCTCCATGCCCGTCAGACGCTTGTCCTGAGCCTTAACCGTCGCATCGATATTCGGCATTGTTCTCCCTCCCTGATGGCACAACTGCTTCGCGGTCTGCAGTGAACCACAGGGCGCGGCGATTCTCCTATCGCCTCGCGCCTTACGGACGGCGCCGATTTAGCCCATATTCGAGGACATGGAACGCCGCCTTCATATCCTCCGGTCCGCGCTAACCGCACTGGCCCTGTGCGCGCTGTCCGCCTGCGCGGCGGCGGGCGGAACCTTTACGCCTGCGCCGCCGGCCGAAGTTGCGGCTTGGGTCGAGGCCGGCGAAGAGAGGCTCGCACTCAGCCACTGGCCGGCGGAGGTGGAGCCTCGCGTGGTGATGCTTGGCATCCATGGGTTCGGCGATTACGGTCCTTCCACCTTCAGCCGAGCGGCGGAGGATTGGGCCGCGCAGGGGATTGAGACCTACGCCTATGACCAGAGGGGCTTCGGTCGGAACGCCACGCGCGGGACATGGCCCGGCGCGGGCGCGCTGATCGAGGACGCCGCCCATGTGGTCGAGGAGATCGCCGCCCGCCATCCCGATCTGCCGTTGATCGTCGTCGGGCACTCGATGGGTGGCGGGGTCGCGCTGGCTTCGGTGGCGGAGGGGCGGGCTCCCTCGACCGATGCTCTGGTGCTGCTTGCGCCCGCGATCTGGGGCGGGACCGCTTTCAACCCGTTCTTCCGAATGTCGGCCTATTTCGCCGAAGCCGCCTTCCCGGATGTGCGCTGGTCGGGCGGCGGGGTGGTCAAGATCCAGGCCTCGGACAATGTCGAGATGCTGAAGGCGCTGGGCGCCGATCCCTATTACCTACCCAACCCAAGCTCGACCGAGTTGATGGGCCTGATCCGGGTGATGGACCGGGCGGAGGCGGCGGCGCCGGGGCTGGACCTGCCCAGCCTGCTTCTGTATGGCGCGAAGGACGAGGTTCTGCCGAAACGGCCGATGTTCAAGGTATATGACCGCACCGGCGGCGAGACGGACTCAAAGATCTACCCGGAGGGCTGGCATATGCTGCTGCGCGATCTGCAGGCGCCGAATGTTTGGCGCGACGTGGCGGAGTTCTCCCTCTCATTCGCGAAGGACGGGGTATGAGCGCGACGACCAATCTGGACGCTGTCTTCGTCTCGGCGATGGCCGCGAAAGAGGATGCCGCGATGGCGGCCTTCTATGACGCGCTGGCCGCGACCATGCTCTACATGCCGATCGAGGGCGATCCGGAGAAGGACGAGGCCTCGCCAATGGCTCTGGAGTTGGAGGGCGGGCCGACCGTTCTGGTGTTCGACACCGAGGAGCGTCTTGCGGAGTTCGTGGACAACCCGACGGGGTACGCCGCCGCCCCCGGCCGCACGGTGATCGAGATGGCGGCGCGGGCGGGCGCGCAGATCGGCGTCAATCTTGGCCCGTCTCCCTCGGCGACGCTGTTGCCGGTGGATGTCGTCTCCTGGATCGCAGAGGCGCTGACCACGCCGGTGGAGATTCGCGATCTGTCCAGCGTTCTGCTGTCCGCGCCGAAGTCGCCCGAGGCGGCGCTGCTGGAGGCGCTGGCGGGACGGCTGGCGGAGTTCTCCGATGTTGTGGCCGAGGCCTGGCTTGTCTCGGCCGAGGCTGGAGAGGGGCCGATCGGGCTGGCGCTGATACTGCTGCCTCAGGACGGGGTTTCGACGGACGGGCTTGCCGAGGCGCTGGCCGAAGGAATCGCCCGCGCCGTGCAGCATGCGACGCCGGGCGAGGCGCCGCCGGATCTGGCGCTGGTCGAGGAGGACGCGAAGCCGCTCGACATCGCTCGCCGGGTCGGCATTGGCCTGCATGCGGTGGTGGAGGCGGCGGAGCCTTCCGAGCCACAGGCACCGGGAAGCGATCCCGCAATGCCGCCGAAGCTGCGTTAGGCGGCCCGCTAAACCCGCCGCCTCAGGAAATCCACCTGCGTCGCGGTGATCTCGGCGCGCAGTTCGCCGTGATAGATGTCGAAATGCTCACCGTCATAGGTGTAGAGCTCCACATCGTCGATTTTGCGGGCGGTGCGGCGGACCGAGTGCGGCGGCACTGCGAAGTCCTTCTGCCCGTAATGGATGCAGACCGGGCATTTGATGCGCGGCGCGGCCTGTCCGGGGCTGTAGCGGCCCAGCGACAGCAAGGACCGCGCCGGAATCTCATTACGCCAGTCGCTGTCCGCGGGCACGAAGCGCTTCGCTTCCTCCTCCCACCCTTCGAAATGCACCGCGCCCAACCGGCCGGGCTCATTGATCATCGGGATCTTGTGCACTCCGCCCAGCGGGGCGAGGTAAAGGTCGAGGAGCGCATGCTGAGCTGCGACGACGGCGTTGAAGGTGGGGAATGAGCGCATCGCGTCGAAGGCGCTGCAATGGGGGGCCTGAAGCGCCACCGCGGCGATGGTCGGGTCCTCCGCCGCGATGGACATGGCGTGACCGCCGCCCAGCGAGGCGCCCCAGATCGCCAGACGCTCCGGCTCGATGCCGGGATCCTGTCGCACATGGGCGAGCACAGCGCGCCAGTCGTCCAGTTGCTTGTGAATCATCAAGAGGTGGCGAGGCGCGCCGCCGCTCTCACCAAAATGGCGGTAGTCGAAGGTGACGACGGCGAAACCAGCCGCTGTAAAATCGGCGATGGTCTCGCGTGTGCCGAAGGTCCATTCGGTGCCAAAGCCATGCCCCATCACCACCACAGGGCGGCGCCGGACGCCTTCAGGCCTGTCCGGCCAGTGCCAGTAACCGACCACATTGTCGGCCCCGACCTGAATTTCAAAACGTTCCACGGCACCTCGTCAGGCGTTGCGGAACACGAAACGGCCCGCTGTCGCCGAAATGTTATCGTTAAATCGTTAATAGTTGGCGAGGCTCTCGGTGTCCAATCCCGCATCGTGGAATCCCTGCGACTTAGCGGCGCGATGGGAGATTCGAATGGCTTCGGCGCTTTGCGTGGACGGAAGCGTCCGTTTATTTGTGTCGGCGAACCGGCTGTCAGCGGCATCAGGGGAATGCCGCAGACGGAAATTGGAGTACGTTCAATGCGTGTTTTGCTGCTTCTTTTCATGGGACTGGCGCTGACATTGGGGGCGCAGACCGCCTCGGCGGAGCCGCCCTACAAACAGATATTTCAGTCAGTCGGCCAGAAGCACAATCTCGACTGGCGGCTGCTGGCGGCGATCGCGAAGAAGGAATCGCGTTTCGATCCCGCCGCGGTCGGACCGAATGGCGCGATGGGGATGATGCAGGTTCTGCCGGAGACGGCGATCGGCATGGGCGCCAGTATTTGGGACCTCGACGAGCCGGAAGGCGGCATCGAGATCGGCGCGCAGTATTTCCGGCGGTTGCTGGACGTCTGGCTGAACGAGCCTGGTCTGGATGAGGAGACGCGGCTGCGCTTCGCCGTAGCGGCCTATCACGTTGGTCCAAGCCGATTTAAGCGACTTCGCAGCGAGGCCTCGTCACGCGGGCTGGACCGCAATCGCTGGCGTGGTCATGTGGAGAAGATGATCGCCGACGGCGTCGCCCCAGGCTCAGCGGCCTATGTGACGGATGTTTTCAACACGCGCGCCCGGTATCGCAACCTCTAGGCCGATCCCGTCGCGATCAGAGTTCTTTTTCGTAGAACATGCGCGTGGCGAGGGTCTTGTCGTCCGCATCATTAAACCGACCGAATGGCGGGCTTTGTTCGAAACCGGCGCGCTCGAAGAACTCCAGCGCCTCTGTCTGCCAACGGCCGGCCTCGAGCATCAGCGTCTTTGCGCCGGAGTCGCGCGCGGCGCGCTCAAGCTCGACGATCAAGCGGCAGGCCACGCGCTGATGACGCGCAGCTTCGACGGTGTAGATGCGGCTGACCTCCTGCGCGTCGCCGTCGCCCGAAAGAGCGCCGCAACCGACAGGTTGTCCGTGGTGCATGGCGATAAACATCCGGGCCCCGGATGCTTTCAGGTCAGTGGCGCCGAGTGGCTCGCACTCATCCTCAGACCGTCGCGTAGCGGTGAAGTAGTCGTGTGCGGCGAGCAGCATGCGGCATTCGGCCGTGGTGGGGTCCGCCTCGACGATCTCCAGCGGTTCCATTGTAAATCCAGACATTATATTCATGGTGAACCGTAACCACACTATTTCGCAGTTGCAAAATAATTTTATCCCAATTGCGGCTGCTCCAAGGTGCCGTCAATCCCGCTTTGCGATATATATTTATGACAGCAACCGCCATGCGGGTATCACGCGCCGCGCAATATATATAATTTTTTTCATGATATGATATTAAAAGCAATGTCTTGTGAAAATGTAGCCGATGCGCGGTTGGCGCCGCCTAATTTTTTGTGCACTGCGACAGGCGCTGCCAACTAGCGGCAAACATTCGTCATGCAGAACCCGTGTTTTGCCGTGTGTCGAAGTTAAATCCGTCCAACATGTCTCCAGTGGTCGCAAATCTGTGGTTGCGGCGCAGCATCAGGGAATCATCGAGGCGCCTTGCGCATCGCGCCCGCGCGCGTTACGCCCCGCCGCTGCAGATAACGCGCTATTTGCGCCCGCCGGGAGACCCAGATCATGTCATCCACGCCAAAGAGAGTCGTCCTCGCCTATTCCGGCGGCCTCGACACGTCGATCATTCTGAAATGGCTGCAGATCGAGTATGGCTGCGAAGTGGTCACTTTCACCGCCGATCTCGGCCAGGGCGAGGAGCTGGAGCCCGCCCGCGCCAAAGCCGAGCTGATGGGTATCCCTGACGAGCATATCTATATCGAGGATCTGCGAGAGGAGTTCGTTCGCGACTTCGTCTTCCCGATGTTCCGGGCGAATGCAGTTTACGAGGGGCTGTATCTGCTCGGCACGTCGATCGCCCGGCCACTGATCTCCAAGCGGCTGATCGAGATCGCGACGGAGACCGAGGCGGACGCCATCGCCCATGGCGCCACGGGCAAGGGCAACGATCAGGTGCGGTTTGAGCTCAGCGCCTATGCGCTCAATCCCGACATCAAGATCATCGCTCCGTGGCGCGACTGGGACCTGACCAGCCGGACCAAGCTGATCCAGTGGGCCGAGGCGCATCAGATTCCGGTGCCGAAGGACAAGCGCGGCGAGGCGCCGTTCTCGGTGGACGCGAATCTTTTGCACACCTCATCCGAGGGCAAGGTGCTTGAGGACCCGGCGGAGCAATGCCCGGACTACGTCTATCAGCGGACCGTGAAGCCGGAGGATGCCCCGGACACGCCGGAATATCTGGAGATTGGATTCAAGAAGGGCGACGCGGTTTCCATCAACGGACAGGCGATGAGCCCGGCGGAGCTTCTGACCGCGCTCAACGAATATGGCCGCAAGCATGGCGTCGGGCGGCTTGATCTGGTCGAGGGACGCTATGTGGGGATGAAGTCCCGCGGTGTTTACGAGACGCCCGGCGGCACGATCCTGCTGGAGGCGCATCGTGGCATTGAGCAGCTCACGCTGGACCGGGGCGCGGCGCATCTGAAGGATGAGCTGATGCCGCGCTATGCGGAGCTGATCTACAATGGTTACTGGTTCAGCCCTGAGCGCGAAATGCTGCAGACCGCTATCGACCACAGCCAGGAGCACGTCGAGGGCGTCGCCCGCGTGAAGCTCTATAAAGGCTCGGTCAACACTGTGGGTCGCTGGTCCGACCGCTCGCTCTATTCCGAACAGCATGTGACTTTCGAGGACGACGCCGGGGCCTATGACCAGAAGGATGCAGGCGGCTTCATCAAGATCAACGCGCTGAGGCTGCGGTTGCTGGCGGATCGGAAGCGCCGGCAGGGGTGAAGCTGTTCAAAGTTTGAACCGCGTCAGGCGCTCAAAGTGGGGCGTCGCCGTCTTGGCGAGCGCCGCGTATTCTCCCTCCAACTTTGGCAACGGTCCCTCTGGTCCCGCGAACCCGGTTGAGCGATGGACCGCGCCGTACCAATGCTTGGCCCAAGCGCCGTCGGCTGGGTGGCCGCCAGCGGGCCAGCGCAGCATCTTCTCGGTGAAGGGAACGCCAATGGCGGCGCAGAGGCGGTTCAGGGCGCCCGCCGGGTCGGCGCGGATATCGGCGCTGTCGATCACCAGCGGGGGCTTGCCCAGCCACTCCGAGACTTCATCGAAAAGCTCCACTTGCTGGACGAAGCCAATATCCTCCAATTTCGGCCCTTCGCGCTTTTTGGCGTAGCTCGCCACGACCCGCGCAGGATGGCGGATCAAGAAAACGTTCACGCAGTCCCGCATAAAACTCCTGTTGAATTCCGGGAGCATGTGATGGGTCATGTGTTTCTGGTAGAAGACCGGTCGACCGTCCGGGGTAGGGCCAAGGCAGGCTTCGGCTACTAGAGCAGGGTCCGTCTCTCCGGTGGCGATGCTTTCCTCACGCATCGGGTGGGCGGCGCCGGAGGCTTGCAGATAGGCGGCGTAGAAAGGCTCGTCCCATACGGCGCAGTCGCCCCGCGCGGCGAAGGAATACATCATGGCCGTCGACAGATTGCGCGGACCGGACCACATCGCTATGCGCATTTTTTGACCATGTCTTTGTAGAGATCGCGGAGACGGGCGGTGGTCGGACCCATATCTCCGGCCCCGATCGCGCGCCCGTCGATCTCACCCACCGGGGTCTGGGCGCCGAATGTGCCGGTCAGAAACGCTTCATCAGCGGAGTAGGCCTCAACGAGAGAGAAATTCTTCTCTAAAACAGGGATCTCGTTGGCGCGGCAAAGCTCGATCACCTTCGCTCGCGTGATCCCGTTCATGCAGTAGTCGCCGGTCGAGGTCCAAACCTCTCCCTTGCGGACAATAAAGAAGTTGCAGGCGTTGGTGGTGTTTACGAAACCGTTTACGTCCAGCATCAGCGCTTCGTCGGCCCCGGCCTTCTCCGCCGCGATGCAGGCGAGGATGCAGTTGAGCTTGGAGTGGGAGTTGAGCTTCGGGTCCTGGCTCATCGGCAAGCCGCGGATATGCGGAACCGTCGCCAGGCGGATCGGCCGCGGCAGGCTTGGCTTTGAGTGCTCCATGATGATCGCGACGGTCGGGCCGGACCGCGACAAAGAGGGATGCTGGAAGGGGCGCGTTTTCACGCCGCGCGTCACCATAAGGCGCGCATGGGCGTCGGCGGTCATGCCATTGGTCGTCTGCGTGTCGAGCAGCGCCTGAATCAAATCGCCACGATCGAGACCGATATCGAGGTCTATGGCCTTGGCGGCCTCAAACAGCCGGTCCAGATGCTCATCCAGAAACGCCCACACGCCATCGTAGAGCCGCAACCCCTCCCACACGCCATCGCCGAGCATAAAACCGGAATCGTAGACATTGACCGTCGCCTCCGCCTTCGGCTTCAATGCGCCGTTCAGCCAGATCAGGATGCTTTCGTTGCGCGCATCCTCTTCCGCATGGTGCGTCGTCACATGGTCGTTCATTCGAGCGCTCCCTCTTCACCGCGACGCTAGCCCGCCGCGGTGAGAAGGGAAAGACGCGGCTCGGGGTCAGATCTGCCCGCTTTCCTTAAGCCAGCGCGCCATGCCCGCCACATTAAGCGCGCGCCACTGCTCGTAAGCGCCCCAGTCCTTGTAGGCGTCCATGGTGACCTCGGCCTGAAGCTCCTCCACCGTTTTGCCCGCCTTCAGACCGGCCAAAACCTGATCGCGTAGCTCCGATAAATACGCGGAGTTTTCACCAATAGCGGATTTGTCGCCGACCGGGCCGTGGCCGCCGACGAGAATGTCGAATTCGAGAGAGTTGACGACGTCGATCTGCTTGAGGATGCCGCCGACATCCGCCCCCGGCATGTCGCGAAACGGCACCCGCCTGACGGTCACCGCGTCGACCACAAAGGCGACATTTTCAGGCCGGATCACCATCGCGATCAGGTCTTCGCCATGGCCGACGCCAAGATAGGTCAGCTCGATCGTCTTGCCGCCCGCCTCTATGGTTTTGGTGTCGGAGAAGCGATCGGTCGGCGCCACGCCATCGATCTCGGCCGGGGCCTTTTCATGCGCGATCACGGTCAGCCCTTCGCCGAACGCGGCCCCGCCCGAGGCGTGGTCGCCGTGGCTGTGGCTGTAGATCAGATGGGTGATCTGCTTGTCAGTCTGCTTCGCGATCTCCGCCTTCAGCCAGGCGGCCGCCTCTGCATTGATCGGGTCGGTGACGATCACGCCGTCCGCGGTCTCGACAAAAACGGCGACGTGGAAGTTGTTCTGGAAACGATAGACGTCTCCCGCGACATTGCTGATCGAACGTTTCACGTCCTGTGCGGCGGCGGGACCAGCCGCGATGACAGCGGCGGCGAATAAGGCGAGCAGTCTCATTAACGTTCCTCCCTTTGGTGTCAAACGGAAGATAGACCGGCTTTCGATTCGGCCAGTTAGCGATTTCGTGATCGGGGGTGGCCTTCAATTATTGTAGGAGACGGCCGGCATTAATTGGCAAAAAAGGGTTTGGATAGAAGCGTATCGGTCGAATCCGCCACCGCCCGATCGCTAACTGGGCATCCAGCCGCAATCCATTTTCTGAGCGAATTCTGTGAAGTTTCGCTAAATCGACCGCCGATCGGCCCAGAATAAAATCCAGCGTCGCGAAGGCCGAAATGAAAATAATCCGGCGCCTCGTAGGGCCGTAAATCTAGTACGGTCATTAAATCTTCGAACGATCCCGTTGTATTCTTAATCCCACAATACAAAATCGCGCGGTTCAAATAAATGGCCACCTCCCTGTCGTTCAATTTGATGGCAGTTTCGTAATCCCGCAAAGCCCTATCAATTTCTCCAATTTCAGAATACGAGTTTGCGCGATTTACGTAAGCCGTAACCTGATGGGCATCGATAGAAATAACCTGATTAAAATCATGGATCGCCTCCGAATAATCGCCTTGCTGATGCAAGGCCAACCCACGATTGGAAAGCAGATGTATTGAATTTGGAATAAATTCTAGACCTTTTTCGATTACGTCAATCGCATCCTCATGTTGATCTAGCAAAAGGTAAATGGCGGCAATATTACTATAGGGCATGTCCAGCCCGGGATTAAGATTGATAGATCTCGCAAAATCACTTATCGCACGCTCAAAATTCTCCAGATACATGTGCGCCAGTCCTCTACTCACATATAAAACCGGCTCAGTTTGTAGGTTCACTATTAGATTATCGAATAAATCGATCGCATCATTGAAGCGACCGATTGATATATAGACATTTCCCTTATTTATTAGCGGTTTGTAATTGTTTTGATCGAGATGGTAAGAATTATCAAAATCGGCAATGGCACCATTGAATTTCTGTAGGTCACTATTTGCGATGCCCCTCAATAAATAGGCGCCGGCAAGATTCCACTTCTCTCCGTCGCCGGTTTCGATGATCTCTGTGCAACCTCGTAGTCGCCGGTGGGGGTCTGCATTTTGCTCGCAATCTTCGCCAACACCGCCATAAACACTGGTCACGGAGATGATGAAGAAGGCGAAAACGGTGATTGGTAACCGTCGCAAAATGTAATTCCCTTGTTCTCCGGAGCGGCATCTTCGGCTGACTCAATTCAACCAGAATTAGCGTCCGACTCGGTGCATATGCAATCTGATTGTCGCGCCTAGTTTGGCGCGCGAACCACCCGTCCGGCGGCGCAGCGCTGGCTAGAGGCGGAAACGGCGGTGGTTGGCGCTTCGAGGATCAGCGCTCTCAGATCGGAATCGGCGGTCACGCTCGCGCCGAGATTGATCCAGAGCTCGGTGACGACGTCCTCTTCGCCCGCCTTGCCGCAGATCAACCTGACCCGGTCGCCGGCGCCCGCCCCGAAGGCGGCGTCGAAGGCGGCGCGGACTATCTCACGGGTCAGCACCCGATCGAGATTGTCGACGAACAGCTGTCGGAGGGGAGAGGCGTTGAGCTGGCGCACCAGCGCCATGGTCTCGGTGAAGTACTCGTCGGCATCCGCGCCCCGGTCGGGGCCGGTCAGGTCATCCTCATAGCAGGAGCCATGCTTCGCCCATTCGTGCTCATGCAGCCCGCTTTGAATGCCGGGCATCAGCACCTGCAATTCCTCCATGACCGGACCGGAGATCGCGGGGACCGGTCCGGGTCGCTTCTCCCGGCAACTGGTCGGCTCTCCACTATCGCAATTGCAGGGGAAGATATCCTTGTCGTCCAGATCGTCGGGCCAGAGGCCGTGGATCGAAAACCGCGTCGCGTCCGGGCGAGCGGCTGTCAGCGTCCGGCACTCCGCCTTTCGCTGGCCGGCGCGGGTCGCGCAAAAGCCAGGCTGCCAACTGGCCGCCAGCACCAGTTCGATGCTGTCCTCGGGCAACGGGGAGTCTGATTTCGGCGGCGTTTCGCTGAACCGCCAAAGAACGACAAGCGCGACGATGCTGAGGGCGATAAGGGACAGAAACAGCCGTTTCATATGTTCAGAACAACCCCATCGCGGAGAGCGCCAGCCCCGACGCCGCGCCCAGCCCAACCAGCAATGTCATCGGAGCCTTGAGGCCGAATGTCAGGACCGCGAACAGGCCAAAGAGAGCGATCTTGGCCCATTCGGGGTCGTCGAGTCCTGCGGGCAGGAAGGACGCCTCGGCCAGATAGACGGCGAGGTTCAGGATCACCCCCACCACCGCGGCCGAGACTCCTGCCAGAGCGCGCCGGGCGCGAGGGGCGTTTTGCAGACGCTCGACATGCGGGGCGGCGGCGAGGATCAGCATGAAGCTGGGCGCGAAGGTGTAGAAGGTGGCGAGCGCCGCAGTGAAAGCGGCGGCCAGGCCGGTTCCGGGTCCGGTCCACCCGGCGAAGAACCCGGCATAGGTGTTGACCAGGATCAGCGGGCCGGGGGTGGCCTCGGCGATGGCGAGCCCGTTCAGCATTTCGGCGGCGCTCAGCCAGCCATAGGCCTCGACCGCGCGGTCGGCGACGTAGGGCAGCAGAGCGTAGGCGCCTCCGAATGAGACGAAAGCGGCGGACGTGAAGAGCGTCGCCACGCCGTCAAACGGGTCGGGGCCAAGTGTCAGGCGGACCGCGAAGAACACGCCAAGGATCAACGCAGCGAAGACGGCGATCAGCTTCAGAGCGTCGCGTTTTCTGGGGACCGGACCGATCTCGACGCTGTCCTCATGCGCGTGCGGCAGGGCGAGGCCCGCCAGAGCCGCTAGCGCGACGATCAGCGGGAAGGGCGCGCCCAGAAAGTAGATGCCGATGAAGGCGGCGGCTGCGAGCGCCCAATGCCAGGGGCCGCCAAGCGCCTTGCCCGAAAGGGTCCAGAACGCCCGCGCGACGAGCGCGATGACGGCGGGCTGCACGCCGGCGAAGATCCCGGCGATCCAACGATTGTCGCCTTGAGCGGCGGCGACCCAGGCGAGGGCGATCATCAGCGCGGCGCCCGGCAGGATGAAGGCGAGGCCCGCCGCCAGCCCGCCCCGCAGCCCGTGCAGGCGCCAGCCAAGCCAGGTGGCGAGCTGCTGCGCCTCCGGCCCCGGCAGCAGCATGGACACCGCCAGACCGCGACGGAACGCGTCGCCAGACACCCAGCCGCGCTTGTCGACCACTTCCTCCTGCATCAGCGCGATCTGACCGGCGGGCCCGCCGAAAGAAAGCAGGCCGATCTTGATCCAGACGGGCGCCGTATCTGCGAATTCAGGCGCGCTACGCTCGGCGGCCTCGGCGCTGTTCACATCGGGGGCGGTCATATCTCGATCTCCGACAGGGGCGCGTTCGCTGATTTTAGTGCTTCGAATCCGCCGCGAACATAGACCGCTTCGATGCCGTGCAAAAGCATCCAGCCGGTCGCGAACTGGCTGACCTCATGTCCGTGAACGCAAAAGACGATCGCCGGGGTCTGGTCGGCGACGAGCGCGGCGTCCATGGGCAGTTCGAACGGGTTGCGCCAGATGGCGCCCTTTACCGTCATGCCGGATGCGGCGCGGGCCGGGGCCTTGCGCACGTCGATCAGGCGGAGGCGCTCTGATGACAGGCGCTGAAGCGCTTCCGTGGCGGAGATTGAGGGGATGGTTTCAGGCATGGCGCATCGCTCCCATAGCTGGGGTCTCGCGATGCTTGGGCTTGCGCCTCTCTCCGGGGGATCGCTTGGCCCCGGCTGATTGGACGTAGGCGCCCGAAGCATGTCACGCAAGCGTCAGCGCAGCAGTACCCGCGCTTTGGCAGCCAGTATTTCCGAGTCGCCTTCGATCAAGAGCGTTTTCAGCCGGGACGACTCTCCCGCCGAGATGGCGACGGATGATTTCGGAACGGCGAAGCTTTTGGCCGCCAACTTGATCAGAGCCTTGTTCGCGGCGCCGTCGATGGGAGGGGCGGAGACGCGTGCGGCCAACGCCCCGCCGCCATTGGCGAGTTCGACGCGCCCGCCAATAGCGTCCCGTCCACCCTTTGGCGTAAGTCGGATACGCAGGATCAGACCGTCTTCTACGGCCCTGAACGCCGCGCGAGCGTCGCTCACAAAACGGCGTAGGCGTTGTTAACGATCAGACGCTCGAGAAACAGCAGACCAATAATAATAATCAAGGGAGTCAGGTCGATGCCTCCGAGGTCGGGCAGGATGCGCCGGATCGGGCGATATACCGGTTCGGTCAGGCGGCCGAGGCCATGCCAAAGCTGGCTGACGAACTGGTTGTGAGTGTTGATCACATTGAAGGCGATCAGCCAGCTCAGCACCGCTTGGATAATGATGATCCACAACGCGATGTCGATGAGCGTCAGTAGTAGCCAGATTATCGTGCCCATCGGCCCGTCTCCCGGTCGGTCGCGCCGCCCTCCGGCGCGCCGATAGACCTAGCGAGGGGGCCGCGCTGGCGCAAGGCGCCGCAATGGCGAAAACAGCGCGCATGCGGCCGGAATGCTTGCTTGACTTGGCGAAACCCCACGCTTAGTTACCCGCTCAACCGGGCGCATGTTCGTTTGGATGGCGGGGCCGTAGCTCAGATGGGAGAGCGTCGCGTTCGCAATGCGAAGGTCAGGGGTTCGATTCCCCTCGGCTCCACCAATTTCCCAGATTAAGGCATTGATATTTATATATCTTTCGCCTTGTGTGTTTCTCTCTTCCACCAATGCATACGCCTATGAAGTGCAGATGGAGAGAGAACATGACGACTCACCCCCACCAGGACGAACTAGACTTTGACGCCGTGCGCGACCGCATCCGCCAGTTCGGCGAGGCGTTCAAGGAGGGCTATAGAGACTGCCCCGCCATCGATCCGGCTGAGATAGAGGCGCTGATCTCGCTGACTGACGCAGAACTGAACCATCCCAAACAGCTTACTCGCTTCGCCATGAAGTACGGCGTCTCCCTCGATTGGCTCATTCTCGGCAAGGTGTAGACTCTTCTCGCCGAAACCCGTCGCTCGCTGACGCTCGAAAAGACGGCCTGAAGACAGATCAATTGAGCTAACTAGAAGCCCCGGCCAAGCGGTCGGGGCTTTTCCATGCGCGATGAAAATAGGCGACCCGATTGGATAAATCGCAAACCATACAGGCTTTTATATAGTTAAGGCCGCATTAATCGGTCCCGCATAGGGGTGGCGAGCTACCTTGGTTCTCGAAAGTTAAACACCCCGCGTAGACACACACACGCGCAAACCCCCTCGCCATACTCCCCCGGCGAGGGGGTTTTCTTATGCGGTCGGGGCTTTTCTTTGCAGCCAATCTGCAAGCAGTTGATGGGCGTCAATGCCGCGCGACCCGGAATCGCTATAATCCAGACTGCATGGTCTTTCCCGCTGTCCTCCGAGTAGACCCTGCGCGCCCCTTGTTCGCCCCTCCGAGCAAGGGGCTTAATCATGCGGTCGGAACTGACCCCGACTGAAATGGCGGAACTGCTTGACCCGAGCTTGTCCCGACGTGCTACGGCGCGGCCATGACGCCCGATCTCCTGCGCCTCTACGACATTTACTGCGACTGCCCGTGGTGCGGCCACATCGGGCGCGTGAGAGGCGCTGAGATAGCCGTTAAGGGCTTGTCTCTGGACGCGCTGCTATTGCGCTTCCGATGTAGCGTGTGCAGGCGCAAGGGGCGTCCGGGGCTTTCGATTGTGAAGGCAGAGACGGGCAATCCGTTTGCGAGGTGAGCGTCTGCTTTCCCCGCAAAAGTGGTCATCTGAGTCATTTGGTCAGATGACAGGTCCTGACCCAGTGCAGGCATGCATTAGCCGAAGCTGCGCAATATCGCCTACGAAATTAGGGGCATCCTGCATTGATCCATGCGCTTAGCGCTTTTTTGGACGCTGGGCCGAACTCTCCGTCGATCGAGCCACTATAGTATCCCCGATCACGCAAGGCGTGTTGGACTACCTCGGCGCTGGGCCAACCGAGATTCAGGCCGCGTAAGAAGTCTCTCTCCGACGACTCCTTCCGACCGATTCTGCACTTCGCAAAAGATAGAGCATTATATACTTGGGCATCTTCACCGGCGAGTCTAATAGCTTTTTCAAAATCCGAAATTGCCTCCATGTAATGTCCAAGTATACGGTAACTATCTCCACGATTTTTGAATGCTGCTGCATCATTGGGATTGAGGTGGATAGCTTGATTATAGTCCTTGAATGCACGCTCTTGATCACCCTTAAGAGCATATACCCTGCCCCGGTTTATAAGGGCGGGTGAATATTCAGGTCTGATTTGTAGTGCGCGATTGTAGTCCTCGACCGCCTTATCGGGTTCGTCGATATTTGTATAAGCGATACCACGATCATAGTAATTCTGAGGTTCGTTTGGATCGAGCCGGATCGCCTCGTTGTAGTCCTGAATGGCGCGCAGCGGCTGACCAAGGTCGTCATAGGCGTCACCGCGGTTGTTGTAGGCTCGGGCGTAGTTTGGCAGGATCCGAATGGCTTGGTCGAAGTCCTTGATCGCAAGGGAGAATTCTCCAAGGTGGTAATATGACAGCCCCCGGTTGTTGTATGCGACAGCGAGTCTTCGACCTTCAGCGCGTCCAGATCGAATAATCTCGGTGTAACAGCGAACGGCCAAATTCCAATCCTGGTTTTGTTCGCAACCCTTGGCATCGCTTGCATGAACCGCAAACGTCGCCAAAAGCCCAAATGAAAAAAATATAGCGACGATGAGACGAGACAGGGCGATCTCGCTTCGCCTCTCTTTAAATTGAATCTGTTCGAAAGGCGGTCTCGTCGAGATGCGATGATTGCATGGTGCGGTGATCATCGTGACTACGGACACCCCGCTTCGGTCCATTCGCGCAGCGCCCTCTTGGAAGCTGGGCCGAACTCTCCATCGATGGCGCTTTTGTAGAAGCCTCGACTGCTGAGCATGCCTTGTAACGACTCCTCCGTCTGCGCTCCAAGCCGCATAGCTTGCATCCAATCTTCGATAGAGCCATCGACCCGACCAAGTCGGCATTTTGCTCGCGCGCGGTTTGCGTAGACCAAATTCTTCGTGGAATCGAGGCGAAGCGCAGCATCAAATTCTTCGAGCGCACGCTTGTGATCGCCGAGATTGCCGTAAGAGGCTCCGCGGTAATAGTGGGCGGCTGCATCGCTGGCGTCGAGCTGAATTGCGCGATCTAGAACCTCAATAGCATCCGAGAATTGACCAACGTTCAAGTAAACGGCGCCTAGATTTCGATGCCAAAGACCGAAACTAGCGTCTAAGCTGATAGCTCTTTCGAGGTCCTTCATTGCTTGATCAAATTGGCCAATTGCAAGGTAACTCATGCCGCGATTATTGTAAGGGAGTGGCCATTTAGGGTCCAAGTCTATGGCTATTGTGTATTCGCCAATCGCGCGTTGCGGTTGGTTAAGGTCGTCGTAGGCCGCTCCACGATCAAGGTAAGCGGCCGCGAAATTTGGAGCGATGCGCAGGGCTTGATCGTAGTCCTGAAACGCTTCGTCAAAGTTCCCCAATCTAACCGAGGCGTTGCCGCGACTAGTATAAGCCCAAACGTTATTCGGATCATGGCGCAGGGCTAGATCGAAGTCTTCATATGCAGACGCGAATTGGCCAAGATCGAGATGCGCGTCGCCGCGCCGGTTGTATGCGGCCGCCAAGTTCCGCCCAACCAATTTCCCTGAGCTAATCAGTGCGGAGCAAGCACTGATCCTAAGATTTCGGTTCTCTTCCTGCTCGCAATCCTCAATTTCGCCCGCCCATGTTGTTGGCGCGTTCAGAAATCCCACAAAAACATAAAGGGTGACCACAAACCGTAACACGGCAACCCCTCCCCCTCTCTCCCGCATTTAGTTCGGGACCTCGCGGCTGGTTCGCTCGGTTAAGTGTTAGTGTAGCACACGCGATGGCTCGCTTGCCCAATTGTCGGCGTCCGGCACTGGTTAGGGGCGATCTCCATTGACGCACAGCGGACATGGCGGGCACTCGGTCAAGTTTCGGCTTTCGGCCCCAATCCAGACATTCCGGCGCCCGGTAGGAACAACCGCGAGGGCGCTTGTGTAGACCAGGAGTCGAAGGCGCTCATTGAATTTCCGACCTTTTCTCCGGTTTTTTCGGGCAAATGTTACGGTTTATGGCCGGTCGCTAGGGGCTTCGGTGGGCCAGCGAAGGGGCGGAGCGATGACTCCGCCCCCCGCCGTACCGCCCGCCAGGGAGTAGATGGCGAGCGGCCCAGATCAGCGGATCGAGCAGCCGCTGATTAGTCAGGATCGGCGATATTGCGGATCGCGACGAAAGCCGACGGATATTCAACCGCGAAATCGACGCGCAGATGCGCCAGGAAGCCGACTTCGAGAGTGTCGGCGAACCGTTCCTTCAGGGTTTCAATCCTGATTTCCTGGCGGATTCCCATCAGCAGGTGCTTCCAGACACCGGCGAGCATGATCCCTTCGGTCGGCGACACGGCGTCCGCGTCGGGAACATTGCCCGTTGTGTAGAGCTGCGACCGCGACATGACAGGCGGCGCGCCGAGCCATTGACCCTGAGAGTCCTTGAGACCCGCGAGCGTGTTCTCCTCCGCCGGGTTCATGATGAACCCGATATCGTCGCCTGAGAAGTTCGCCCCGGTGATCTGGCCCCGCGCCGTTAGAAGCGGCGTGTAGTCCAGGGCCGCGCCGAGGTGATCGACTTCGCCAATGCCAGAGATGTTGGCGACGCCCTGCGGCTCAGGATCAACGCCAGTGCCGAAGAGGCCGACGCGATCCACCTCAACCGCCAACGCGGACGCGATGATGTTCGGAAGCGCCGTGCCGATATTGAGTGTATCGTCCAGCACCTCTCGCGACGCCTTGACCAGGACCGCGAGCGACTTGGGCAGTAGCTCGACCCGCGAGAACGTGGGATCGGATTCCGCGACAGCGCCATGCTCAGCACGCCAGGCCGGAACCGGATCTGAAGCGACCGTTGCGATATGGTTCGTATCGCTTCCCAAGGGGACGGTCATCGCGCCAGCGCGGCTGAGCGCCATTCGGTTACGCATCAAGTCGATCAGTCGCGAACTCAAGAGATTAGGAACCGTGAATCCGCCTGCCGAATCCGAGCCTTCAGAGAGGGCGCGTTTCTCCTGATCGGTCTTCGCGCCAGTCACCATCGACCGCAGATAGTTGCCAAGGCTGAGATCAGCGAATTCGGAGCGGCCAACGCGCTCGCGCTGCCAATCCTCGCAGCGCTCTTCCGGCTTCAGAGAAAAGAGCCGTTCTTCGCTGTCGGTGCGAGCGGTCTTGTTACCGCTACCAGGGCGGCGCGAGGTGTCGATTGCTTCGTCGCGCTCGATCAGGCGGGCCTGAAAGTCGAGGTCATCGTACTCGGCCATCAACACGTCATGGCGCGATTGAAGCTCGTTTTCGCGTTCTGGGCCGATGTCGGGGGTGAGTTGGTTTAGCGCCTCTTTGGCGTCAGCCAGGATAGTTTTCTGCTTTGCGCGGAGTGTATTCAGTTTAGACATGTGTTCTCTCTTTGAGCAAGGCGCGTCGTCTCGACGGGCCGGAATTGCGCTTCCCACGGCGCGATTAAGGGGTCTCGGCGGCGATCAGTTGCGAGACGATCAGGCGCAAGCGGCGATCCTGTCTCGGCGATGGTCGCCAGTTCGGTCGTCTGTTTTTGCGGAGAATGGTCCGCGAGAATGGAAGGTGAAACTTGTCGAGTTTGCCCGCCTGCAATGCTTCGCGAAGGCGCTCGATCATTTCGCCGGTGGTCATTCCGGCACCTGCGCACCGATTTGAGGCGTCAGAACCTCGACAGCGCGGGCGTAGGTTTCATCATGCAGCTTCGACGCCGGAAGGCTGATCGCCGGTACATTCGGCGGCTCATAAGACCAGCGTGGGCGGTCGCCGTCCGTCCAGACATAGAGATGAAGGCGGTCGCGTCGCTTGTCGGCGCTCTCATTGACTGCGCCGGATATCGCGGCTGATGCAGCCATTTCAGCGAGCAGCGAAGCCTCGGTCGGTTTCATGCCGCCCAGCTTGACAAGTCGCCGGATGATCGCCGCCTGCAACACAGTTTCGAATGTGAAGACGCGAGGGAAATGCCTCGGATTAAACGGCGCGGGCTTAAACTTGGTCCGCTTTAGAGCACCGGATCGAATCCAGTTGTCGATAGTCGGGTTCGCCAGATACGTGATCTGGCTGAGGTCGCGCTGTGAGAAGCCTGCCTCTAGTGGTTTGATTTCTTCGTCAGTCATCTTTCTGCTCCTATCGTTTGAAAGCCCCATAGTTCGGCCAGGTGTTCAAGCGCCTCATTGAAAAGCCGCCATCGCTTTTCGCCATTTCGGCGGCGTCCGGTCGTCTCGCCCCGCCAACACACGGCGACAGCCACGTCCATGCGTTCGTCGCCCAGATCGTCGCGGGCGCGGGCCAGTTCCTTAAGCGCCGTCAACTGAAAGTCAGAGACCGGGCAGTGAAATTCGAAGCTGCGGTCGATCAGCGTTTCCAGCTTATAAAATGACGGTGGAAGTTTGCTGTAGCGGGCCTCGCCCAGCCGTTCGCGGGCTTCGCAAAATTGCGCCAGGCGAACGCCCGCCCGCGCTTGGTGATCGGCGATCTGCCCACGCCGATGAAGAGCCGCAAGCGGCCCCGCTGTCATTGTTCTTGTCATGCTGTCCTGCTCGATTTGCGCACCTCTAGCGATTATGCCGAGCATAGTAACACAAAACGGCATTAATGTCAAGGTAAAACAGTAACGTTAATGAATATGTTGCCTAAACACTGCATATTTCTACACTATCGCCTTTCGGTAGAGTGTTGACGCCAAAACGCGCAATCCATTTTCTGAATTGCGGATGCGTGCGTTTAGGGTGTGGTTCCGGTGTTCTTGGCGGGTCGCCCGAAGACATGAGCACCCCCCGGTCTCGCGGCGCGGGCGCGACTTAGTCGACAGTGACGACGAGGTTAAGCCCCCGGTTCCTCTCGCGCGCGGGCGCGCGCTACGCGCGCGCATGAGAAACGTCTCATTGAAAAAAGTGTGTTAGCGTTACAGGTCGCCGGGGGCTCTGGTGTGCAGGGAGAGGGCGTTGGAGATCATGGCCCCCCCTATATGACGTCCGGATATGCCCGCCGATCTAAGCACCCCTCAGCGAAGTGAAACAGCAGGCGGACCTCATTGTGCGCCTCGGACAGGGCGTCGGCAGTGTCGATAAGGGCTGCGATCAAGTTGCTTGGCGTCGCCCCGCATTCGAGCCGTTCTTCGACATAGCTTGTCAGCATGCGGGCCTCTGTTTTCAGTGTGTCTTTCATCTGCTCTTTCCTCATTGCTTGGCCAACTGCTCAGCGTCTTCTTTGCTCAGTCCTTGGTCGTGCTGGAGAATGGCGGCGCGTTCTTCGACCTCCATTGCTTGGTCTAGGCCTGTCACATTGGTCACAGAGTCACATTGGGGCCTCTCTTTGTGACGTTGTGACTGTTGTGACAGGGGGTCAGAGGGGATTGCGTAACGCCCTCGGCCCTCTTTTCTGAGGTCTCCGGCCCGCACCATACGCACCAGCGTTTGCCGGATCAGGTTATGGTCCAGGTCGGTCGCATCGCGGATTTCAGCCGGTGTGGCGCAGCCCCGCCGTATAGCTGAGAAGATTGCCGCCCGCGTGTCGCTGGCGAATGCCTCGGCCGGGTCTCCAAGATCGCGCCATCGGCAGGTTTCTGCGTCGAATTCCAAGGCGGTCTCGATCTCTTCCAGATCCCGCCCGCGTCCGTAGAGCGTCACGTCACCGTCTCTCTGCGAAAGGATCAGCGTCGCGTCTGCAGCGCCGGTGAGGCCGGTCGATCCAGAGACGCTGTCGAACGGGTCTTCCGCATCCGCCTTGCGTAGATGGTGGACCACCAGCACTGCCACGCCGAACTCCCCGGCAAGCTGGTGAAGACCCCGCAGCGCGCCGTAGTCGCCGCTGTGAGCGCTGTCCGCCGCCTTGTGCTGCGGTCGGACCACCGCCAACGTGTCCACGATAATCAGGCGGGCGTCGCCGTGCTCCTTAAGCCATTCGCGAAGGAGGTTCAGACCGCCTGCGTCGAGGCGCGGAAACTCGGTGCGGAATTCCAATGCGCCCGGCCATTCCAGTTCCGGCTCGATCTTCCTGAGACGGCGTTGCAGGCGGCGCGGATTGTCTTCGAGAGCAAGGTACAAAGCGGCCCCTTGCTCGCATTCCTTACCCAGCGCACGCCCGCCCAGCGCTACCGATAGCGCGAGGTCTAGAGATAACCAGCTTTTCCCTAACTTCGGCTTGCCTGCGAGAAGTGTCAGGCCTTCGGGCAACAGATCCGGCACAATCCAGCGGATTGGCGGAAACTCGGTGCTTTGAAGCTCTGCGGCTGTGAACGCGCGTTTGGCGATTGGCTTTGCGGCCTTGGGCGTCACATCTCGAATCCCGTATGCCGCAAGGTATTCTTCGTCGCTCACCTGTCTCATGCGCGCCCCCTATTTCTTTGGCGGCGATACTCTTCTGCAGCAGCGCGGAAGGTCTCGCGGTCGATGGGGAAGGGCCATTCCTCCTGAGTGCCGAGAGCCGCATCTAGCAGCGCCTCGCGGTCATTATCGTCGGCGGCGGAAATGAAGGCTGCGGCAAGGAGCACCCGTTCATTCGGGCTGAGGTGAACACGGGCGTGGTGCGCAAGCTTGTCCATAAGGCCTGAGGGGCGGTCGCCGAGGGCCTGGAGTTGGAGCGCGACCACCATCAGCGAGGCGAAGTGCTCGTGCCGGTCGGTTTTGAACTCCGTGAAAGGCGCGCTCATACCGTGCCTCCCAGAACCCTTGCGCGGGCGGCGTGGCGGGCACATATACGGTTTACAATCTGCTCGATTGATATGCCGCCGTTCCGGACCCACATCCGGGCGGCGGTTTGGTTTTTAGGCGGGGCGTCATCGCGACGGGCCATGTGGGAGGTCATCACGCTGCCTCCGCGTCTTTTACGGCCGTGCGGATTTCTGACATACGCCAGCGCGTCAGCTTGCCGACTTTGATCGGCTGGGGAATGATGCCCGCCTTTACGTATCTCCAGATCGTCGCTGGGTGAACTTCATAGATGCGCGCGAGCGTCAGCACGCTCACGAGTTCTACATCTTCGATTTTCTGCATTGGTCTCTCCGTCGCAGCAGTGCGCCGTGCGGCGCGGTGCGATACAGATGCCAACTTCGCGCTATATTCGCTAAAGGACAGAACTCAGGAGTTTTCCTGTAGTTTTGACAGAGCCCACTCCGTAGGACGTCTGGCATCGCTTTTAATGCCGACTTCGCGAAGAACTGACGCAACTGAACGTTCTAGCGGAGTGGTCCCATACGGCCCGCGATGTGCGGGAATTTCACCTGTTACAGAATTTGCGAAAGATGCGACGGTGAACGCAATGTTCCGCGCTGCCCAGTTTGGTCTCCGGCCAGTAGATTGGACGGTTTCACCGGCGTCATTTGATTTGTCGATGACGTGGGTAACTGCTTCTTGAAACCGTTCAACTGAAGCGAGTAGCGCTGGGCGCGCCCACTGTTCGCGGGGCGTATTTTGGATCGCGCGCGCCGCATCCATGAAGGCATCAATATCGCCGGTTTCTACGGCTTCATCATATTTCGCCTGATTGAGATCAGCCGCTCGGTTTATAGCGCTGCCCACTTCGCTAGGCAGAGCCCGAATGCGTTGTCGGATACTCTCAAGCTCTTCCCAAAGCGCCTCAAGACCAGATTCTACTTTTTGGGAATTACTGTAAAAAACACTTACGCCATGTGCGTATACCCAGACAAGATTAACGGCTTTGTTTAGTTCAATCGTCCACTTTGGCCTGCCGGAATTTGCTGCAATTGGATAGTCGCTTTCCGATAGGCCAGCCACCAACCGAAGCGCGCGCTCAATATTCTTGTCACGCTCTGGGGTGCGCTCATGCATCGCCACCCCCACAGAAAGTCGCCCATTCGTCCATCAGCGCGCGACGCTTCTCGAACAGATCGGTTCGCCGATATGCGGCCTCAACCGCGTTCTTCACCTTGTGTGCAAGAGCGGCCTCTTTCACTTCGTGCGAATAGTTCGTTTGTTCCTCTGTCCAATCGCGGAAGGTTGACCGGAAGCCGTGGACCGTCACGGGCACGCTGAGGCGCTTCAGGACGGCGAGTAGCGTCATGTCGGATAGTGGCCGCCCCGGACGCTGGCCGGGGAATATCAGGTCGCCTGAGAGGCCGCGCAGCGGCTTTATCAAGGCCAGCGTAGGCGCAGACATTGGAATGCGGTGCGGCTCGCGCGCTTTCATGCGCTCCGCCGGTATCGTCCATGTGTCGCCGTCGATTTCATCCCATGTCGCCAGCCGAGACTCGCCCGAGCGCGTCGCCGTCAGGATGGTGAAGCGAAGCGCCAGCGCGCCCATGCCGCCGACTGTTTCAAGTCGGCGCATAAATGCAGGTAGTTCTTTCCACGGCATCGCTTCGTGGTGCTGAACCTTGTCCCGCTGCTTTGGTAGCCCTGCCGTCACGCGGTCGGCGGGATTCATACTGCCGGGTTCGCGAAAACCTGCCGTGCGCGCCCAATCGAAGACCGCCCGCAATCGCTGGCGAACGCGCCGCGCGGTCTCGGCCCGCTCTGTCCATATCGGCGCTAGAACCTTCAACACGTCAGCTTCACCGATGTCAGCGATGGGCTGGTTGCCGATGGTGGGGAAGGCGTAGCGTTCCAGACTGGCGATCCAATCGCGGCGATGCTTGGCGTTGCTCACATGCGGCTCGATGGTTTCAGCGTGAAATCTGCGTGCGGCGTCCTCGAAGGTCAGAGCCGTTCGCTTTGCTGCGTCGCGTTCTATCTTCGGATCGACGCCTCTATGCGCCTGCCGCGTCCAGTCCAGCGCCGTCTCGCGCGCCTCGGCGAGTGGGATGATGAATGCAGAGCCGAGTCCGCGCTCTACGCGCTTCCCATTGACGGTCCCGCGCCATACCCAACTGCGCGCGCCGGACTCCAACACGTTGAGATATAGTCCAGCGCCGTCAGCATAGCGTCCGGGCATCTTGATCTGGCGCACTTTTGCGGCGCTTAATTGGTTCCAGACGTGCTTCGGCACCGACCCTTCTACCTTTAAATTATCACCTTACTTTCTACCAATAACCATGCTATGGATTGCGACGTGGTGCAATGGCCTGCGAGAGAGAAAATTCTAGTTATCTGGAATAATTGGTAAAATAGAGCCGCTTATGCGTCGATCTGCAATCTGCTGCGACAAAGATTCGACGGACCTCGGCTCCACCA
Source organism: Paracoccaceae bacterium (assembly GCA_963669315.1). Classification (GTDB taxonomy): domain Bacteria; phylum Pseudomonadota; class Alphaproteobacteria; order Rhodobacterales; family Rhodobacteraceae; genus SZUA-547. The sequence continues at coordinate 2,543,970 of OY770021.1, forward strand.
AAAAAATTTCCTCACGCTGAGCGAGAAAGCTCCGAAATGAGAACGCCCTGCGGCGCTCCTGCGTTTGCGCCAACCGCGCGCAGGCGTAAGATGGCCGCAATTCGGGACAGTGAGGGCACATGAGCCAGACGCTTTTTGAGAAATACGGCGGTTTCGCCACGATCAGCCGGGTCGTCATGGATTTCTATGACCGCGCGCTGGACAGCGACCAGATCGGCGACTTCTTCGACGGCGTCGAGATGAAGAAGCTGATCGATCATCAGACCAAATTCATTGCAACGCTTATGGGCGGCCCAGCCTCCTACACCAATGAGCGCCTCGCCGCGATGCATTCACGGCTGCAAATCAACGATGTTGATTTCGACGAAATGAAGAAATTGCTGACGGAGACGCTGGAGGAGCATGGCGTCTCTCCCGACGATGTCGCCGCGGTGATCCATGAGATTGAAATTCGCCGCGACGCCATCGTGACGGCCTGACGCATGTCGATCACCGCCATCAACGAGAAATTGCTCCGCGCAATCGGCGTCGGAATCGCGTTGGCCGATCCCGAAGGATTGCGCCTGCGATTTCAGAACAAGGCGTTTGAGACGTGGTTCGGCGCGCCGGCGCTGACGACTTCGCTTGAAGAGGTTTTGCCCGGGCTGGACGTTGACGCGCTGATCGCCGCGTTGAATGACGGGCGGACATTCTCGGCCGAATTGACGGTGAAGCCGAAGCGCCGCAGCTTGGTCATCGCGATCACGTTCAGCCTGGCGGAAGTGGACGGGGCGTCGCTGGTGGTTTTGGAATGCCAGAACATCACCCGAATTCGCGAGCTTGAGTCGATGATCGAGAGCTACTCGGCCATGGTCGAGAAGAACGCTCGGGAACTGCGGCTGGAGAAGGAGCGCGCAGAGAAGCTGCTTCTGAACATCATGCCCAAGGCGGTCTATGACGAGTTCAAGAGCTTCGGGGTCGTCACGCCGCAGCTCTACGATCCCGTCTCTGTCCTGATGCTGGATTTCGTCGGCTTCACGGAAATGGCGTCCGAAATCGATCCGACCGTGCTGGTGGGCGAGCTCAACGACATCTTCACCTCGTTTGACCGGATCACCGAGCAATTCGGTTGTGAGCGGATCAAGACGATTGGCGACGCCTATCTCGCCGTTTCGGGACTGCCCGAGGCGAACCCCGACCATGCGCGGTCCATCTCCAACGTCGCGATCCGACTGGTCAAATACATCGAACGCCGGAACCAGAGCCATCCGCACAAATGGCTGTGCCGGGTCGGTATCGCCACTGGGCCGGTGGTTGGTTCGGTCGTCGGCATCCAGAAATACGTCTACGATATTTTCGGGCCGGCGGTGAACATGGCCGCGCGGCTGCAGGCGCATGCGGAGCCGATGACGATTCTTGTGCCGGACGCGATGAAAGGCATGCTGGTCGAAGAGTTTGAGATTGAGGACATGGGCAAGCGCGACCTGCATGGGTTCGGCGAAACCCGCGTGATGCGTTTGGGCGGTCCGGCCCGGAAACTGTCCAGAGTCTAGCGCCTACAGCCCCTTGCTCGAATAGCTATCAGCGATGCGGTCGATGGCGATCATGAATGCGGCCGTGCGCAGGTCGGGAACCCTTTCGTCCTCACGCCATAAGGTGCGCATGTCCTGATAGGCCTTGCGCATGGTGTCGTCGAGGCCGGAGCGGACGAGGTCGATCTCTTCCGCGCCATGCAGCACCCGCGCCTTGACCTCGGGGGGAAAGGGGATCCCGGTCATCTGCTCAACGCCTTTGACCAACATCTCGAGATGGCCTTCCTGGAAGCGACGCTGCATCCGGCCGAACCGGATGTGGCTGAGGTTCTTGACCCATTCGAAGTAAGACACCGTGACGCCGCCGGCGTTCGCGTACATGTCCGGAATGATGACGACGCCCTTTTCGCGCAGCACCCCGTCCGCGGGCGCGGTGACGGGGCCATTGCCCGCCTCGATGATCAGCTTGGCCTTTACCGATCCGGCGTTGTTGACGCGAATCGCCCCTTCGAATGCGGCCGGGATCAGAATGTCGCAGTCTCTCACCAGCGCGATGGATCCGTCCTCGACATATTCGGCGCCCGGAAAACGCTTCACGCCGCCAGTCTCCGTAAGGTGTTTTTTCAACGCTTCGACGTCGAGGCCGCGTTCGTTGAAGACGGCGCCGTCGCGCTCGGCCACGCCGACGATCAGGCAGTCGTCCTCCTCCTGCAGGAATTTCGCGGCGTGATAGCCCACATTGCCGAGGCCCTGGACGATCACCTTCTTGCCGGAAAGATCGCCATGCATTCGCGCCTCAGAGACGTCCTGCGGCTCGCGAAAGAATTCCTGCAAGGCATATTGCACCCCGCGCCCGGTCGCCTCGACGCGCCCGGCGATGCCGCCGGCGTTGCGCGGCTTGCCGGTGACGCAGGCCTTGTCGTTCAACTCGTCGGTGTGCATGCGCGCGAACTGATCGGCGATCCACGCCATTTCGCGCTCGCCCGTGCCCATATCCGGCGCCGGGACGTTCTGGCTGGGGTGGATCAGGTCGCGCTTGATCAGCTCAAATGCGAAGCGGCGGGTGATCGCTTCCAGTTCCTCCGCCTCCCAATCACGCGGATCGATGCAGAGTCCGCCCTTGGAGCCGCCGAACGGCACTTCGACCAGCGAGCATTTGTAGGTCATCAGCGCCGCCAGCGCCTCGACCTCATTCTGATTGACGGAGGTGGCGTAGCGGATGCCGCCTTTAACCGGCTCGAAATGTTCGGAGTGAACCGACCGGTATCCGGTGAAGGTGTGGATTTCTCCACGCAGGCGGACGCCGAACCGCACAATGTAGGTGGAGTTGCAGACCTTGATCTTCTCGATCGTGCTTTGCTTGATGTCCAAAAGGCTCGCGGCCTTGTCGAACATGATATTGACGCTGTCGCGGAAGCTCGGTTCCAGCTGGCTCGGCGTTCTGTTCGCTGCGATGGCCATGGCCCGTCCCCCAATCGTTACCTGTCGACGCACAGGCCCGGAGTCCTGACGCGCCGCAGGGTGAGCGAGTCGTTTTCCGGAAAGGATTTATTATTCCGACCAGCCTGAGCGTTCTCTTAACCTGCGTCAACAATTGTAGAAAATCGCATTGCGCCAGGATCAGCCGCGCCGCGGCTTGGCGCGCGTGGTCGGAGTCGCGGTTGCCGGGTCTTCGGGCCAGTGATGCTTGGGATAGCGCCCGCGCATGTCCTTGCGTGCGTCCGCCCAGGCGCCGCGCCAGAAACCCGGCAGATCCGCGGTGGTCGCGATGGGCCGGGACGCGGGCGACAGAAGCTCAACCATTAGCGGGGTGGCGCCGGCCATCGGGTGGGTCGTCAATCCGAACATCTCCTGCGCGCGGGCCGAAATGGTGGGCGTTTCCCGCCCATAGTCGATCAGCAGGCGCGATCCTGCGGGGGTCAGAAACCGGGCGGGGGCCGTGGCATCGAGTGCTTTCGCCCGCTCCCAACCAAGATCGGCCTCCAGCACCGCCTTCAGATCCAGCCGGGAAAGGTCGGCCGCCGATTTGAAGCCATGCAGGAATGGCGTAAGCCAACGGTCGCGGCTGGCCAGCAACGCTTGCTCGGACCAGTCCGGCCAGTCGCCGCCTTGCGCCGCGGCCCAGCGCACGCGGCCGAGCAGGCTCTCCGCCTCCCGACCCCAGGGCAGCGCGGCGAGGCCGAGCTGGCGCACGCCTTCCGCCATGGCCACCGCCAATTGGCTGGGGTCGGCGTCCTTCCAGGCCCGGTCCTCCAGCGCCAGCGCGCCCAGACGGCGGCGGATTCGCGCCTGAACCTCCCGGTCTCGTTTGGACCAGAGGCAAATCCGCTCCTCCGTGATACGGTCGGCGTAAAGGTTTTTGATACTGGCGCGGGACACATGGGCGGCCAGACGAATCGCCGCCTCTCTCGCGTCGCCATCGAGATCGGCTGCGACCAGCATCGTCTGCGCGGCCATTTCATCCTCGGAGGGCAGTTTCGCCCCTTTGCCGCCAGAGAGCAGATATCGCGGCTCGCCTCCGGGGCGGCGCAGCGCGATGCGGTCCGGATAGGCGAGGGCGGTCAGCTGGCCGAGATCGCCCGCTCCGCCTGCGCCCCCCGCGACATTCATGCGGCGGCGAAGCTCCTTCGCGGCGCGGCGCACTCGGTTCCGCCGGCCCTCGGCGCCTTTCGGCGGCCGCCCCCTCAGCGCCGCCAGCCTCAAACTCAGATCGACACCGGGTCGGGGGGCGCCGGGAATGCGCAATATGTCGCGCTCCTCCAGCAGAGCGGCCAGATCGCAGGCCAGCCCGCCCAGCCCCATCGCCGCGCCTGTCAGGATCATATGGGCGAGGCGGGGATGCAGCGGCGCGGCGGCCATACGACGGCCATGGTTGGTGATGGCGCCGCTGTCATCCAGCGCGCCGAGATCGGTCAGCAGAGCGCGGGCTTCGGCCAACGCGGCTTCAGGCGGCGTGTCGAGGAACTTCAGATCGTCGCCGCCCCACAAAGCCAGCTCCAGCGCCAAAGGGGCGAGGTCGGCGGTCGCGATCTCTGGCGGCGCGAAGGGCGCGAGGCCTCCATCTTCGCCCTTGGTCCACATGCGCCAGCAAACGCCCGGCGCAGTGCGCCCGGCGCGGCCGCGGCGCTGCTCCGCCTCCGCCTTTGTCACGCGTTCTGTCACCAGACGCCCCATGCCGGAACTTGGATCGAACCGCGCCCGTCGCGCACGCCCTGTATCCACCACAATGGTGACGCCCTCTACGGTCAGCGAGGTCTCAGCCACCGCGGTCGCCAGCACCACGCGGCGGCGACCGGGCGGAGAGGGGCGGAGCGCCGCGCGCTGGGCGGCGACAGGCATCTCGCCATGCAGCGGGCGGATGTCGATGGTCTCCGGCAATTCTCGCTTCAGCGCGCTTTCGGCGCGGCTGATCTCTCCGACGCCGGGCAGGAAAACCAGCGCGTCGCCATCGCGATTCTCCATCGCGCGCAGGGTCAGGGCGGCGGCCGCCTCCTCAAATCGGGGGCTGCGCTGGTTCGGGCGGATCCATGGCGCATCCAGCCAACGCGTCTCCACCGGATAGGCGCGCCCCTCTGAGACGATCACCGAAGCGCCCTCCATCAGCGCGCTGACGGCTGTGCCATCCAGTGTGGCCGACATGACCAAAAGGCGCAGGTCCGGGCGCAACGCCTCCTGCGCTTCAAGGCACAATGCGAGGCCGAGGTCGGCGTTCAGCGAGCGCTCGTGAAACTCGTCGAAGATCACCGCGGAGACGCCCTCCAGCGCCGGGTCGGCCTGTATGCGGCGCGTCAGCACGCCCTCGGTGACGATCTCCACTCGCGTTGCGGCCGACACTTTCGCTTCGCCCCGGATTCGATAGCCGATGCTCTGTCCGACCTCTTCGCTAAGCGTCCGCGCCATATACTCGGCGGCCGTCCGCGCGGCGACGCGGCGGGGCTCCAGCATCAGAATCCTGCCGTCACCGGCCCAGTCTTCGCCCATCAGCGCCAGCGGTACGCCAGTGGTCTTGCCCGCGCCCGGAGGGGCCTGCAACACCGCGCGCGCGCCGCATCGCAAGGCGGTCAACAGCTCGGGCAGAGCGTCGTGGACGGGAAGGGCGGGCGCGATCATGGGCGCAAGTGATACCGGCCACGAGCATCAGCGCAAGATTGCTGAGAATTTTAACTGTTTAGCGAGCGTTCATCTCTCCGTGGGACGGTTTCGCCATTCAGTTCAGGAGGTGGAAATGAGCGACCTGAAGGGGGTTGAAGCGCTGCGCGGCCTAGCCGCGATCGGCATTGCGACCTACAGCTGGTTGTGGGCGGTCGGCATGACCGCATCGCCGCCTGCGGCCAATCTCTACCTGCTCTACGATCTGTTTTTCGTCATTTCCGGCTTTGTTATCGCTCAGGTGTATCGCGCGCGGCTGACCTCTGGGCAGGAAGTCGCGCGATTCGCGTTATTGCGCCTCGGCCGGGTCTATCCGCTGCATCTGGCGGTACTTTTGCTGCTACTTGCCGTTCAAACGCTGTCGAATTCCGGCGGTTTGAACGCGGATGATGGAACACTTCGCAGTTTTCTGGCAAATCTGGCGATGCTTCAGGGACTCGGGGTCGTCGAACCCGGTGTTTGGAATGCGCCCGCCTGGTTCATCAGCGTCGAATTCGCCCTATCCATCCTGTTCGCGCTGCTATGCGTCGCCGACATACCGCGCAGCGGGGTTGGACTGGGCGCGATCGCGCTTTGCGTGTTCTGGGCGATTTGGATGATGGCCGGTCGATCAGACGGGTTGCCGGCCGAAGATGGCGGTCTGCTGGCGCGCGGCTTCGCGAGCTTCATGCTTGGCGTGCTTGCGCAGGCGGTTCGCCGCGCGAATTGGTGGGTGAGAGCGAACAATGAACTGGGGATCGTGGGTGGCACGTTGAGGGAGCTGGCTCTGGCGGCTGCGGCGATCGCGGCGCTGGTGTTCGCTCCGCCTGAATGGCATGCGGTCGCGCCCGGCATCTCCGCAGCGTTCGTGCTGGCGATCTCAGGCGGGAGGGGCGCGATTTCTTGGATTCTGGCGCGGGCACCGCTGCAGGCGTTGGCGCGCATTTCTTTCGGCGTCTTCATGTGTCACTGGCTGTTGGCTGCGCCGATGCGAGAGGCGGTGATCAACCAAAGCGACCAAAGCCTGGATGCGCTCGGCCGATACGGCGCAACACTGCAGGACCTCGCGGTGATCGCGACTCCAATATATCTGTTTGCGGTGATTCTGCTCGCGGTCGTCGCCGAGCGCTGGGTCGAGCGGCCGACGCGGCAGGCGATGCGCGCCTGGATCGACCGGCGCAGCCGCGGCTACGCGAGGGCCGCCCGTCGCCAATCGGACGTGGTGTAGAGATCAGCTTTTGGGGGCCGGGCGACGCAACGTCGCCACGCCATGGCCGAAATCCGTTTCGACGGTGATGCGTCGCACCACGGCCAGACCGGCGTTGTCGACCGTGTAAGTCACGTCGAACGGAAAATGCGTCTGCCGCCGCATATGCTTTGGCTTAAAGCCAGCAATTCGCTCGTAAACTCCGTCGCAGAGAATTCGGTCGTCCTTGATGCGAGGGTTCGAAAGGGTCAGCGTCCAGCGTTTACGGCCGTCAAACACATCGATCCGGGAATCGCATGCTTCAGATGCGGGCGCCGGGGCCAGGGCGTGCAGCGCCGCGCTCAACGGGTCGATGGCGCCGACCTGTTTCTCGGGGACGATCTCATAGGACTTCTTCTTGAAGGCGGGCTTGGCCTTGGCGATGCTGGGCGCGCCGTCGCGATAAACGATCTCAACCATCTGGTCTTTCTTGCTGGTCTTGGCGTCGGCGCGAAAGCGGGAAGGAAGGGGCGCGCCGGATTCGTCCAGAACGCCCTCGCTGACACCCCTGACAGTGGCGGCGTAAAACGCTTCGACCATGCCCGCCGTCTTCAGTCGGGTCTTCACCCGATAGTCGGTGGGACCGATTTTTCCCTCTAGCTCGGCGTTTCCAATCTTCAGGCCGCCGAAATGTACATCGTAAACCAGCTTGATGCTTTGCGGTTGCTGTGCGAGGGACGATCCAGTCGCCACCATGCCAGCAAACACCACAATCGCAGCCATTTTCCATGTGCGCATCGCAGTCACCCGTTTCCGATTCTTGCCCACGGACCGCATTTGATCGTAACAACACGGCCGAATTTCGGCGCCGCTGAACGCCGACGATTAACTAAATGGCGCCAATGACCGCAGACACAAGCCCGCTAAAACAGATAGAAGCCGAAGCAGAAGCGCTCGCACAGCGGCTGGCGACGGGTGAACGGCGTGCTTTGGCTCGCGCAATCACGCTGGCTGAATCAACGAGAGAGGATCACCGCGCCCAGACGCTGGCGCTGTTTCGCTCGCTCCGACGGGCTGGCGCGTCTGAGGATAAAGCCATGCGAATCGGTCTGTCTGGCGCGCCTGGGGTTGGCAAATCCACCTTCATCGAGTCGTTCGGCGCCTATCTGACCGGAATGGGCAAGCGGGTCGCGGTGCTGGCGGTCGATCCATCCTCTTCGCTGACCGGCGGTTCGATCCTGGGCGACAAGACCAGAATGGATCGATTGTCGCGCGATCCGAACGCCTTTATCCGGCCGAGCCCCAGCGGCGCGACGCTGGGCGGGGTGGCGCGCCGCAGCCGCGAGGCGATCGCGCTTTGCGGCGCGGCGGGGTTCGACGTTGTGCTGGTCGAGACGGTCGGCGTGGGGCAATCCGAGACAATGGTCGCCGACATGACCGATATTTTCGTCCTGTTGCTGGCGCCCGGGGGCGGCGACGACCTGCAGGGCGTCAAGCGCGGCGTGATGGAACTGGCGGATCTGGTGGTCGTCAACAAGGCGGATGGCGATCTCGCCGCCGTAGCGGAGCGAACGCGGGCCGATTACGCCGCCGCGTTGCGATTGCTGCGCCGGCGGCCGGGAGATCCAGGCGACATCCCCTCCGCGATGGCGATCTCCGCGCTGCACGCCAAGGGGGTGGAGGATGTTTGGGATCGTGTTGCGGGGCTTGACGATTGGCGGCTTGAGAACGGCTGGCGGGAGCGTCGTCGTCGCGAACAGGCCGTTCGATCCTTCGAGGCGGAGGTGGAGCGAGAAGCGCTGGACGCGTTGCGTCACCATCCATCTGTCGCCGCGGAATGGGGCGCGCTGGAGCTTGCCGTCGCCAGTGGCGAGACGACTCCCGAAGCCGCCGCCGCAAGGGCGCTGTCCCTGTTTCTGAAACGTGACGGGCGGGCGGATCGCCTTTAAAGACGACCGCCGCCGCCGAAAATTTCACATTCTCTTTGACCCTGGTCAGAGGACTGCGAAGGTGCGCACCTAGAATGGGGTCATGGAGATACATCTCGCACTGCTGGTGATCGGGGGGCTGTTTTTACTCGGGCTCATTGCGGACACGGTTGGGCGGCGCACGCGCATTCCCCGCGTGACGCTGCTGATATTGCTGGGCGTGGCGCTCGGCCCCATCGGATTCGATCTGTTGCCGCCCGACTTGCGAGACTGGTACGAGTTTCTGGCCGTCGCGGCGCTTACTATGGTGGCCTTCGTCCTTGGCGGCGGTCTTACGTTAGACCGCCTGCGCGCGCATGGGCGAGAGATCCTGACCATTTCCATCGTTGTGGTGCTGATTTCAGTCCTCTTGGTCGGCGCAGGTCTGGTTTTGATCGGAGCGCCGCCTGTTCTCGCGCTTATTCTTGGCGGCGTCTCCACCGCCACTGCGCCGGCCGCCACCGCAGATGTCGTGCGCCAGAATGAGGCGAGCGGACCATTCGCTGACCGTCTATTGGGCATCGTCGCTATCGATGACGCCTGGGGTTTGATTATCTTTAGCCTCGTACTGGTTTTGGCGGGCGGGCTGGCCGGAAACGGCGTCGAGAACGTTTTGGCCGACGCATTGCGGGAAATCGGCGGCGCTATCGCTGTCGGGGTGGTGGTCGGGCTGCCGTCCGCCGCTTTGACCGGGCGGCTGAGACCGGGCGAGCCAATGCAAATCGAAGCTTTGGGCGTCGTATTTATCTGCGCCGGGCTGGCGATCTGGCTGGACGTCTCCTTCCTTCTGGCCGGTATGATCGCGGGGGCGATCGTCGGCAACTTCGCGACGCATCACGAACGGCCGATCCATGAGATCGAACATGTCGAGTGGCCGTTCCTGGTTCTGTTCTTCGTGCTGGCCGGCGCTTCTTTGGAAGTTGGCGGGTTGGGCGGCCTCTGGGTGCTGGTCGTCGCCTATGTCGCGCTCAGGTTGGCCGGGCGGGTTCTGGGCGGTTGGATCGGCGGGCGCGCGGCCGGGCTGTCGGCGCGTGAAGGGACTCTGACCGGCTTTGCCTTGACGCCACAGGCAGGCGTGGCGGTTGGAATGGCGCTGGTCGCCGGAGGACATTTTCCGGATTTGCGCGAAACTTTGCTGACCATCGTCATCTCGACGACCATTCTGTTCGAGATCATTGGCCCGTTGGCGACTCAGTTCGCGTTGGACCGAGCGGGCGATGATGATACGGCAAGGCGAGACTGATCCCGTTCGGCCCGTTCGAAGGCTAATTCCGAACGCGAGACAAAGCCGCGTCCAAGACTTGACGCCGCTCGCCCACGGGCCTATAGACCGCCCCCTGATTTGGGTCGCCCCGCGCGCCTTTCCCCGCATTGCGGCGGGTCGATGGTTCAGAGGGCGGCGATTGTATTAATCCTGCGAGGATATGACGATGTCCCGTCGTTGCGAACTGACCGGCAAGGGCGTCCTGACCGGTAACAATGTCAGCCACGCCAAGAACCGCACCCGTCGTCGGTTCCTGCCGAACCTGAACGACGTCACGCTGCAAAGCGAGGCGCTTGGCCGTTCGTTCAAGTTCAAGGTCGCCGCCTCTGCGCTGCGCACCGTCGATCATCGCGGCGGTCTGGACGCATTTCTTCTGAAAGCCAAAGACGATGAGCTTTCGCCCAACGCGCTGAAGGTGAAAAAAGAGCTGTTGAAATCGGCTGCGGCTGCTTCCGAAGCGTCCTGAACGGTTTTTGAGCGGCGCCCCGCGCCGCCTCGATCCTGAAGAACCCGCCCTGACCGGCGGGTTTTCGCATTTCTGCGCCTCTTCGCGGTGACGCCGGTTCCTGCCCGGTTTTTGACACGGCGCATGGACCTTGCGAGCCGCGCCGAATAAAAGCGCAATCATGCGACGATCGTCCGCCATCGCCATAGCTCTGCGCGCGCTGCTCTGCCTGGCCCTGATTCTTCCGGGCGCCGGCGCATTGCATGCGACCTCCGCCACCGCCGACGAAGGCTGGTTGGTGATCTGCGGCGCGGACGGGCCATATCGGGTCCCTGCGCCGGGCGGGCAGACCGAGACGCCTGCGCCGGCCTCCACGCATACGGATTGCGCAGTATGCGTCACCGGCTGTGGAAATGGGTGTGGGCCGGATTGCGGCGCAAATCCCGCCGATTATGGATTCCAATCCGACGACGGGGCGCTCGCATCACTTCGCAACGAAGGCGTCGATGCGCATGCCAAACATATCGGGTTTACGCATCGGCCGCGTGGTCCGCCCGAAGCGCTCCCCACCTGACGCTTCACATCCAAAATTCAGGTCCGGAGACCCAATATGACGATCAGATCCAGCCTCGTGGCAGGCGTTCTCGCCGCATTCGCATTTCCGTCGCTCGCCCTCGCCGATGCGGCGGTCAGTTCGCCCTTCGGCCGCGCCACACCGCCGGGCGCCAAGACTGGAGCGGCCTACGCCACGATCAGTTCGGCTGAGGGCGACCGGTTGATTTCGGTCTCGACCGCATCAGCCAAGACCACGCAGATCCACGACACAAAGATGGAGAACGGTGTCGCCAAGATGAGAGAGATCGAAGGCGGGCTGGAGATCCCGGCTGGTCATACGGTGTCCCTCGCCCCGGGCGGCAAACACATCATGCTCATGGGGCTGACCGGACCTTTAAAAGAGGGCGAGGCGATCTCTCTGACCTTTACCTTCGAGAAAGCGGGTGAAGTCGTGGTGACCGCCCCGGTGAAGAAGGTGATGGCGGGGCACGACGCGCACAAGGCCATGAAGCACGGCCAATAGGGCGCTCAGCGCGCGGCGAGGACCTCCTCGACCCATGCAGGCACAAGATCGGAGGCGGGGCCATGCCGCGCCTCCTCGAACGCTGTGACGGTTTCCGAGGGTTCGAGATTCAGCTCCAGCGTCCTTGCGCCCGCTGCCCGCGCTTCCGCCGAAAGCCCGGCCGCCGGATAGACGGCGCCCGATGTGCCGATCGAGACGAACGTCTCGCATTCCGCCACCGCCTCGTAGATGCGCTCCATCTGATAGGGCATCTCGCCGAACCAGACCACGTCCGGGCGCACGACGTCCCGGCGCTCGCAACGGGGGCAGGCGTCGCTGCGCGCCATGTCGCCATCCCAGGGCCAGCGATGGCCGCAGGCGGCGCAGAGCGCCCGCATGATCTCTCCATGCATATGGATCAGCGCGATCGACCCCGCGCGCTCATGCAAGTCGTCGATATTCTGGGTGATGATCAACAGCTCGCCGGGCGCCTCGCGCTCCAGCCGGGCTAGCGCCTGATGGGCGGCGTTCGGCGCGACGTCGCCCGCGCCTCGGCGGCGAATGTTGTAGAAGTCCAGCACCCGGTCGGGATCCCGGGCGTAGGCCTCGGGCGTCGCAACGTCCTCGATCCGCACCTTCGACCAAATTCCGTCCGCATCGCGAAAGGTCGGAACGCCGGACTCCGCGGAGATGTCGGCGCCTGTTAAGACGACAATGCGGGCAGGGGCCGTCACGGACAGGGGAATGTCTCTTTTGCGGCGTCGCCAAGAGCTTTCAACGGCGTCAGATCGCGGCGGGCCGGATCGGCGCCGACCCAGCCGACCAGAACGTCGGCCCATTCCTTGCGCGATAACTCTTTTCCGGGGCAGGCGACTTTCTGTTCGGCGATCGTGCCGTCGGCGACCGCCTGCTCATAGAACTGGCCAACGCCTTCCAGCCAGCCATAGCAGAAGCCGAGCGCGTAGCGGTCCAGCGCGCTTTCATCGGCGGCGGCGCAGAGGTCGGCGACCTGCCCGGCGGTTCGCGCGGCGAAATCGTCTTCGCCGAAGTCCTGCGCATTGGCGGAGGCGATCGCGCCCATCGACAGAATCGCTATTGCACCCAAGATTCGCTGCATCGCCGTAATTCCTTTCACTGCGCCTTAGTCGTGCGCCATTGATTTCCCGACTTGCATGAGCTTGGCGCAACTCCGCCGCTTCAACAAGGTTTCAGTCGGCCGAGTCCGAATATAGCTTGAGCGGAACCAGCTAGGAGCAGGGAATGTCGCCAATACCGAAAGTGTTGTTCGTCTGCATGGGCAATATCTGCCGGTCGCCCACCGCCGAAGGCGTTTTTCGCGCGGCGGCGGAGCGGGCGGGGCTGGCGGTCGAAATCGATTCCGCTGGAACCGGAGGGTGGCATACGGGCGAGCCGCCGGATCGGCGGGCGCAGATGGCCGCTTCGGCGCGAGGGATCGATCTGTCCGGACAACGCGCGCGGAAGGCGCGCCCGGCGGATTTTCACGAGTTCGATCACATCCTCGCCATGGATCACGACAATCTGGCGGAGTTGGAGATCATCCAGCCGGCGGACGGGAAGGCCGAATTGCGCCTGTTCCTCGACTACGCGCCCGATCAGCCGGTGCGGGAGGTGCCGGACCCCTATTACGGCGGCGCAGATGGTTTCGAAAACGTGCTGGACCTGATCGAGCAGGCGAGCGCGGGGTTGATCGCCCGGCTTTCCTAGGCGTCCAATAGGTTCTCCAGATCCAATCGTCTGGTTGTCATCGCCAGGCTACCATCCGCGTTTCGCGGCCATTCGCCCTCGGGTCGATCCCAGTACAGCTCAACGCCATTTCCTTCAGGATCGGTGAGATAAAGCGCTTGGCTGACACCGTGGTCCGAGGCGCCATCCAACTCAATTCCTGCGCTTTTCAGGCGGCGCAGTGCATCGGCGAGATCCGTGCGCTCAGGATAGAGTATCGCGAGGTGAAAAAGGCCAGTGGTTCCCGGCGGCGGCGGCGTTCCGCCTGCGCTTTCCCATGTGTTGAAGGCGAGGTGGTGGTGATAGCCGCCCGCTGAGACGAAGGCGGCCTGCGTCCCGTATTTCTGCGTCAGCTCGAAACCCAAAACGCCGCAATAGAAATCCAGCATCCGGTCGATGTCGGCGACCTTCAGATGCACATGCCCGATCCGTGTCCCTGCCGGGACCGAACCAAAGCGGGGTAGGGCGGTGTTCGCGGTTGAGCGTCGCGGTTGCATCATGGTTCTCCAATATGGGTCGCCGATAAGATGCGCATTCACGACCCTTCGGCCAATAGCGCGCTGGGCCGACATATTGTTTCCAAATGGTGGAGGGTCGCTGTCCTTAGCCGGGCCCGCGCGGGCTGGGCGCGCCGCATTGGACATGCGCCGCCTCGCCCCAGTTCTGGAACTCGCCGACAAAGCGCATCGCCTCCGCCTGGCCCATGTTCTGGATTATGAGCATTGGGTTGGACTGACCTGAAATGAAGCCTGCTGCGGTCTGCTGGTCGGCGGCCGTGAGATGCTTGTCCGCCTCGGTCTGCGCGCAGTCGCAATCAACCGTCGTGGTCTTCGACTCCGGACTGGCGAGGCAGGCGTCATAGATCGGGCCGCCGGCGAGCGCGGGGAACGCGGCGACGGCGAGAACAGCTGCGAGGGGCAGGGCGGCGCGCATGGCGGTCTCCATTCTGATTTCCGGCATCATAGCGGCGGTTCGCCTATCGCGCGACCCGCCTTGACGCCCCATTGCGCCGCCGCCATAACCCGCGCCCATGACAGAGCTTTCGCGCATCCGCAATTTCTCCATCGTGGCGCATATCGACCACGGTAAATCTACGCTGGCCGACCGGCTGATTCAGGTCACCGGCGGGCTGACCAACCGTGAGATGAAAGAGCAGGTGCTCGACTCGATGGAGCTGGAGCGCGAGCGCGGCATCACCATCAAGGCGCAGACCGTGCGGCTGAACTATACGGCCAAGGACGGCGAGGAATACGTCCTCAACCTGATCGACACGCCGGGCCATGTGGATTTCGCCTATGAGGTCAGCCGCTCGATGAAGGCGGTGGAGGGCTCGCTGTTGGTGGTGGACGCGTCGCAAGGGGTGGAAGCGCAGACGCTGGCCAATGTCTATCAGGCGATCGAGGCGGATCATGAGATCGTGCCGGTCCTCAACAAGATCGACCTGCCCGCCGCGGAGCCTGAGCGCGTGGCCGAACAGATCGAGGATGTGATCGGCATCGATGCGACGGACGCGGTGCTGATCTCGGCCAAGACGGGCATTGGCATCGACGAGACGCTGGAGGCGATCGTCACACGCCTGCCCAGCCCGGATGGCGTCCGGGATGCGCCGCTGAAGGCGATGCTGGTGGACAGCTGGTATGACGCCTATCTGGGCGTCGTCGTGCTGGTGCGCGTGATCGACGGGGTGCTGAAAAAGGGCGACAAGATCCGCATGATGCAGACCAAGGCCACCTATGGGGTGGACCGGATCGGCGTCTTCACCCCGAAGATGGAGGATGTGGCGGAGCTGGGGCCGGGCGAGTTGGGCTTTCTGACCGCCAGTATCAAGCAGGTGCGCGACACCCGCGTCGGCGACACCATCACCCATGAGAAGCGCCAGACGACAGAGGCGCTGCCCGGCTATCAGCCCGCGCAGCCTGTGGTGTTCTGCGGCCTGTTCCCGGTCGACAACGCCGAGTTTGAGGATCTGCGAGACGCCATCCAGAAGCTCTCGCTCAACGACGCCAGCTTTTCCCACGAGATGGAGACCTCGGCCGCGCTGGGCTTCGGGTTCCGCTGCGGATTCCTTGGCCTGTTGCATCTGGAGGTGATCCGCGACCGGCTGGAGCGGGAATACAATATCGAGCTGATCACCACGGCCCCGTCCGTCATCTACAACATCAACCTGACCGACGGGTCGCAGATTGAGCTGCACAACCCCGCCGACATGCCCGATCAGGTGAAGATCGACAATATCGAGGAGCCGTGGATCAAGGCCACGATCCTGGTGCCGGACGAGTTTCTGGGCGATGTGCTGAAGCTGTGTCAGGACCGGCGCGGGGTGCAGATCGACCTGACCTATGCGGGCGCGCGGGCGATGGTGGTGTACCGTTTGCCGCTGAACGAAGTGGTGTTCGATTTCTATGACAAGCTGAAATCGGTCACCCGCGGCTACGCCAGCTTCGACTATCAGATGGACGGGTACGAGGCCGGGAATCTGGTGAAGATGCAGATCCTGGTGAATGAGGAGCCGGTGGACGCGCTCAGTGTCGTGGTGCATCGCGACCGGGCCGAGATGCGGGGCCGGGCGATGTGCGAGAAGCTGAAAGAGCTGATCCCCCAGCACATGTTCAAAGTGCCGATTCAGGCGGCCCTGGGGGGCAGGATCATCGCGCGCGAGACGATCTCAGCGCTGCGCAAGGACGTGACCGCGAAATGCTATGGCGGGGATGTGTCGCGCAAGCGGAAGTTGTTGGACAAGCAGAAGGCGGGTAAGAAAAAGATGCGCCAGTTCGGCAAGGTGGAGATCCCGCAGGAGGCGTTTATTTCTGCGCTGAAGATGGATGGGTGAGTGACTAAAGGTCCCAAGATTGGGAAAATTGGGCTCCCAAAATTAGCGATCGAGACGGTTTGGTTTCCGTCCGATAGATATGTTTCTAGAAGTTGCCGAACTCTACTTTCTCCAGAGTTTGCGAGCATTAGGAAAGCGCTCGAAGCAGAGTTATCGAAGGATAAGAGAGTATCTAGCCTTGAGGGCAATATGCTGGCCCGAGGAACTGGAGCTGGGCAATTTCAAGCTGGAAACCTCGCTCTTTGGTTAATGTGGAGGGCCAATGAGGTAGGTTGGGACGAGGCTCGCGAAGACGTAGAAAACTTCTTAAATGAAGATGAAATAGAAATTGACTATGTGGTTTATGTTTATGGTCCAAAAATTGATAATGAGATTGAAATATTGGATGGTTTGGCATTGGTGCCGCTTGAATGTCTAACGGATTGCGATGAGAAGGAGATATTTCTGAAATTTGATTTTGGGCCGATACAAAGTTCTCGACCAAGTTCTGCGCTAAAACTCAGATCAAAAATCGGTAAGATCTATGAGCCATCTGAGGCTCAAGGGAAGGGTCCCCCTGTAGAAATATCGAAACTTCGATACACAGCAAATTTAATAAATGCCGTGGATGGAGCATTCTGTTTTCCCGCTTATGAGACGGCTTATTGCGCACCCCACGTCCCTCTGGGAATTTTTGGTGGTGCAGGAGGTGGCGCGCCTGCCTACGACACTGTGCCTAACCTGCCCTGTCCGTTTGATGCTGAAGGCGCACGAGTTTTAAGCGCTTTGCTCCCTTCATTTCAGAAGATGAGTTCCAAGAATCGAGCAAAGCTAAAAAGCGTTTTGCGCCGTTTGGGATTGGCTAAGGCGAAGAGAGATCCGTCTGACAGCGCGTTAGATTTGGGCATTGCCGTTGAAATGATGCTTCTTGGCGAAAATGGCGATCAACCATTGTCCCATACGCTTCGGGCGCGTGGAGCTTGGCTAATCGGAGACACCGCGCAGGAAAGGCACCAATGCTTTAACACTCTGCGGGATATCTACATCGCTCGAAGCCAAGTCGCTCACAGCGGGCGGCTCAAGAACAACGAGCGACTGTCTGATGATTGCTATAATTTGGCTTCTCAGATTGCCCGGGAGTTAGTTTTTCGCAACGGACCGTTATCGTTCGATGAGTGGCAAATGGTGACGTTAGGGAATGTCAGCTAAGTGAGTAAGAGGCCCCTTCGCGCCCGACCCGCCCCCATGGGCGGGCGCGAAACGCCCACCCTCGGGCCGGGCGCAATGGATCGGGTGGTGTCGGGATGATTGTCGGGCCTCGCTCCGCGCACCCTCGAGCGCGCTGCGGAACTCAGCGTTGATGTGAAGGATCGGCGATCGGCGGGCCGGGCTATTTCTTCTTCGCGGACTTCTTGGCCTTCTTGGCGGATTTCTTGAACCCCTTCGCGGCCTTCTCCACCTTCTTGGCGATGGTGGCGGCTTTCTTGCCCCGTTTGGCCGACTTATGGGACTCCTTCAGCCATTTTTGCGACGCCTGCACGTATTTCAAGGCGGCGGCCGGATCGTCCTTCATCTTCTTGGCCATGGCCTTCATCTTGCCGTGGTGGCCCTTCAGCGATTTGTGCGCCTTGGCGATGGCTTTTTGCTCTTTGACCAGCGTCTTTTGCGCCGAGTCCATCTCCTTCACGGATTTCTGGAATTCTTTTTCGTCGTCGGCCATGACGGTCTCCTTCGGCTGGGTCGGGCGTGGTCAGGCGCCTATTGCATGTCTTTCGCGGCTTTGGTCAGCGCGTTGTTCGCCTTGTCCAGCATCATGATCAGCTTCGGCTCCTTGACCTGCAGCTTTATCAGCTGGTTCGTCGCCTTGACCCACTTGTCCACGCTTTGCGCATACATCGGCGCCTGACTGGGGTGCTGCCCCATCACGGCGGCAAAGGTCGTCATCTGCGCGTGAAAGACGGCGATGTTCGCCTGCATCTTGTGCATTTCGATCTGATGCTTGACCAGCCTGTTCTGCGCGACGAACACGTTCGAAACGGCTTTATCAAAGGCTTTCTTTTTATCTGGAGATGGCGGCATGCAGTCCTCCCCGGGCCGGAACATAAAGCGTCATGTCTAATACGATACGGGATCGGGCGCCTTCAAACAACTGCAGCGCGCAGGGCTTCAGCGCCTTTGCGCCTGCACAAGAAACCCCGTCACCTCCGTCTCGCCCAGCGCTTTCAGCGCCTCCACCCGGTGGGCGCCTTCGACCAGCACGAAGCGGTCCTTGCCCTTGCGCACGCGGATCGGGGTTTTCTGCCCTTCCTCCATGATCGCTTCGGCCAGCGCCTCGACCCTGGCGGCGTCCAGCCCCTTGCGCTTGTCGGTCGGCAGATAGATCTGGTCGATCGGGAATCTCTCTCGCGTCAGCATCGGTTCTTTCCCGAGCTCCTATTTCTTCTGCTTGGCTTTAATCTTTGCGGGCTTCTCGAACGCCTTGCCGGCCTTTTCAAGCTGCTTGACCAAGGCAGGCGTCTTCTTCTTCATCTTCATGGCCTTTTCCCCGTCCTTCAGCCATTTCTCGGATGCTTTCAGGTATTTTTGGGCGGCGTCCGGGTTTTTCCGCATCTGTTTGACAAGGCTTTTCAGCTTGCTGTGATGCGCCTTCAGGGCCTTGGCGGATTTCTTGGCTTGTTTCTGTTGTTTGGCCAGCGCCGTGTGCGCTTTGGTCACGTTCTTCGCCGCCTTCTGGAATTCTTTTTCGTTGTCGGCCGGCATTGCGGTCTCCCTGTTCCGGATTGGGCGACGTTCAGCCGCCTAGTTCATATTGTCCACGGCCTTCGCCAGTCGCTGGTGCGCCTTGTGCATGGCCATGATCAGCTTCGGTTCCTTGGCCTGCATCTTGACCAGCATCAGGGCCAACTTGTTCACTTGCTGGAGATTTTTCGTATAGCCCGTGACCTGATTGGCGTTCCTCAATTCGCTGCAAATCTGCATACCCATAAGGTGGGCCTCCAGATTACCCTGGATTATCTCCATCTCGTACTGATGCCTGACCAGCAGCTGCTGCGCGACGCCGATGGCGGCGGCGGCTTTTTCAAACTCTTTGATCTGTTGCGGCGTCGGCATGCGAATTTCCGTTGTTCAATCGACGGCCCAATCGCGCGAAAGCGACGCATGCCAACGGCCAAGGATCGTCTGTCCGTCGGGGGGCGGCGCGCCGGTCGAGAGGAATGCGGCCCGGTTGGTGTCCGGCGGGATGCTCCATTCGATCATGAACTTCATCAATCGTCCTCCCTGTATCCTCCGCAATGCTGAGCCGCCTTTGGGATTCGCGCAAGCTGCTTTGGAGCGACTCTGCGGCGTGTTAATCTTCGGCCGTGGCGGCGTGTGACGGGGGTGCTGACATGGATATGCGTGAAGCGGAGCAGATGTTCGAGCTTGCGCTGGGCGGTTTCGGCGCTGTCAGCGTTGGCGTGCTTGCGGCTGTGTTGCTTTGGTTGCTTGGCGTGAAAAGCATACCCATGCTGATCGGATTGGCCATCGTCGTCGGGATTCTCGCCAAATTCGTCGCGGCGCCGTTGCTGGGCTTCGATATCTAGCAAATCGCTTAAACGCGATGCGCCTTCAATGTGTTGCTCGGGCCGTCACATTTCATTCAGGCCTCATTCAGCAAGAATCGTCGAATATGAGCGTAATCGAAGAATGAGTGACTCAGAGGCGTAAGCCCCCAAGTATCTCTGAGGAGAGTAAAATGTTTCGTGATGTGTTCGCCGGCGACGGTCGTGTTCTACTCGCCTTTTTGGCGGTAGGTTTTGTAGTCGCCTTCGGCGTACTCGATGAAGGCCAGGCCCGAGAAGTTCTGCATACGATCGATCGGGCGCTCTATCGAATCTTCTGAATAATTCCGAACGTCGCGCCTAGCCCCCAGTAGCGCGGCGAAAAAGCCGAAGTCGGGCGCTTTCGAGCGTCCGGCTTCGGCCTATTTGTTAAAACTATGCATATAAATGCATGGAATTTAGCGACAATCCCTCCTTTTCCTGTCCGGATCAGAGACACTTGTCTCATTACAGCGCGCGGTGAGGCGCGCGGGTTCGAGCAGGATGAAGGAGGGCGCAATGCGTCAGCTGGACAAGGTATTCGACGATTGGCTGTTTTCAGCCGGCGTGTTCGTGTCAGGCATCTTCATCGTCAGCCTGATCGGTGCGGAGCAAATCGACCTCTGGATTGGTCAGCTTATTCATTAACTAGAATCGGTATTCTCAGGGAGTTGTCGTCGTACGCGCCTTAATTCGGCGTCACAATTCTCGACCACTTTCCCATCTCGCCACATTTTCGTCGCGACCAAACTCCGTCTACAGACGTATCGCCCGGTTGAATTAAGTGCGCCCTGGGCTGAGTTTCTGCGACCTATGGCTAACATTTGTGTCGTCACTCCGGCTCACGAAAAGGCGCGTGGCTGACATGCAATCATAACAGAAGATTCAGTTTGGCCGCTTCGCTTGCAGATCTCCGGCACCGTGATGTCGGCGCGCCCTTCACAGCAAGCCCGATACAAGAAAAAAGCCGGGCGCTACTCGCGCCCGGCTTTTTGTTAGCAAAATGTCGCCTGACCAGTGTCAGGCTGCCAATTTAACTTCGCTTTCGCTGTCTTCGCCCCTCTCGCCCCGCAAGGCGACAGAAGTGCGAATGCCCCGGCGGACAAACTCCACAAGGCCACTGACGGTTCGCTCGTTCGGCTCGATTCCGGCGCAGGTCAGAACCTGAACTCCGTCACGGCTGCGCGCCCAGCGAGCGATGCCCTCAACGCCGTTGCCATACTTCTTTTCATCAGCGATGGCGTCGTCGAGAGCCGCCAGAACCACCGCTGCGAACATTTTCCGTGCGCGGGCGCCCTGATCGTTGGCGAATGCGATCATATCGGCGTCGTCGAACATCGCGCCGTCTCCTTAGATCGATCTACTAGAAAAACGGCCCACGACGGGCCGCGCTGTTGCAGTGCAAAATAGCGTCGTATTTTCGTCATGGAACCCCCTTTTTTTAAAAAAGTGAAAGTTATGGCTCCGTGGGGCGAAATTCGCTGTCGAGATGGCAAAAACACACGCTATTGTAGGTCGTAGAGCTCAGTGCGCGCCCTTGAGGAGAATCCACGAGGTGAATGAGTGGATGATGCCTGGTGAGTATCTACCAATATCGATAGCTCCGTTCGCCGCTGACGTCTCGATGTGCGCTTGATTGTTTGTTTGGTTCGGATTGGCAGGAGCGTGCGTTCGTTTTCCAGAGCGGCTGGAAATTCAATTCGGAATTGTTCGGTCGTGTAAAGTTCGCCTATTGCGACTTGGTAGACCGCGGCATTGCACCGAAGACGGAAACGCCGCGCCGCGATGAGCCGGATTCGCATATGCGCCAATCCGCGCGCCGCGGCGAATGCTGTTCATTCTGGTCACTTTCCCGCTCGGCGGGTATCATGAGTGGGCCATGGTTCTTGATCGGATATGGCGTGAAATGACGGTGCGGAGTAATCAAATGGCGAATCAAGACACTGGAATCGACGCATGGCTGTTGATTCTGGTGGCGGCGATATTCGTGAGTGGAATCGCTATCTATGTGGGTTTCGATCAGGTCGATGTGTGGTTGCGGAAACTGCAGCTTTTCCTCAATTCGCTGATTTAATCGTCTTCCGCACGTGATTGGTGCCATATGAGTTTCCGTACCGCCTCGAATCGGCATACTGTTTGATGCGTTCACAGTAGTCGCCGTCGAGTCCCCAGATGACGCGAACCATCTCATCAACCGCATTCGCCATTTCACTGTTCTGCGCTCTTGTCGTTGCGGCGATACCCGATCGATCCATTGCTGAGCCAGCCAAGCGTGCATTCGGCGCGGCGGCTGGGCCAAGCGCCGGCGCGCCGTCTTCGTTTGGGGGGTATGCTGCGGGCTGCGTCGATGGGGCGGTGCAGTTGCCGGAAACCGGCGACAGCTGGCAGGCGGTCCGTCTTTCCCGAAACCGCAACTGGGGCCATCCCGAACTGATCGCATTCATTGAACGGTTGGGCGTCGCGGCGCGGGAAGCTGGCTGGGCGGGGCTTCTGGTAGGCGACCTCAGCCAACCGCGCGGCGGTCCGATGACGTCTGGCCATCGATCGCACCAGATAGGATTGGACGCCGATATCTGGATGCGCCCGGCGACGCGGCTGAATCAGAGTCTGGGGGAGCGGGAAGGCCTATCCACCTACTCTGTGGTCGCTGGAGACCGGCGTGGCGTGAACGGGATGTGGACCGACGGCCACGCGCGAATACTGAAAGCGGCGGCCAGCGACCGGGCGGTCGCGCGGATCTTCGTCAACGCCGCGATCAAGCAACATCTTTGCCAAACAATGCCGCCGACCGAGCGTGACTGGCTTCGAAAAATTCGACCATGGTGGAAACATGACTCACATTTCCACGTGCGTCTGTCTTGTCCGGCGGGAAGCGAGGGATGCGTGGATCAGGCGCCGCCGCCACCCGGCGATGGCTGTGACGAGACTTTGGCCTGGTGGTTCTCGGATGAGGCGTTGAATCCGCCGCCACCCGACCCCAAGGCTCCGCCGCGGCGCGATTTGACGCTCGCAGATTTACCGCCCGCGTGCCGCGGCGTTTTGGAGGCGGGGTGAGAGCGACACTCGCAGCGACGCTTTTCGTCTCGGTTTGTGTCCTGAGCGGTCCCGCCGGTTCCGCGCCTGAAACGTCGCCTGCGCCTACGCCGAAACCAGCGGCGTTTGTTCGTGGCGATGACCGGCGGCAGGCCGGCGAAGTGATTGAATTACGGCTCCGCTCCATCGAACTGGATCTGGAGCGAACGACTCTGCATTCCGATCTGAACCTGATTGGCGCCCTGGCGATGAGCTCACGGGACGAACGATTCGGCGGATTGTCCGGGTTGGTCTGGGAGGCGGGGCGCGGGCTGTCCGCCATCTCGGATCGGGGCTGGCGCGTAATGGGTCTGCCCGATCGCGTGTCGCCACCGCCAACCATCGACGCGGTCCGCATCGCGCCTTTACTGGGACCCTATGGCGAGGCGCTGAGCGATACCGGGACCGACGCCGAAGGCGTTGCAAGCCACCAGAAGGGTGGCTGGCTGGTCTCGTTCGAACAGGAGCACCGGATCTGGCGCTACCCGCAACCTGGATCGCCGGCGATGAAGGTGCGCGGCGCGCCGGAATGGAAGGAGCTTCAGGGAAACTCGGGGCTGGAGGCGGTTGCGACCGGGCCCAACGGCGCCGTCTTCGCGATCCCTGAGAGGTCCGGAGATCTGCACCGCCCCTTTCCGGTCTGGCGGCGGGCGGGCGAAGCTTGGGAGACGCTGCATTTGCCTCGCTCGGGCGACTTTCTGATCACCGACGCCGCAGTCGGGCCCGACGGGCGGCTTTATGTTCTGGAGCGGAGCCTCTCTCTGCTTGGCGGATTCGCGATGCGCATTCGGCGCGCGAACGTCGCCGGGATGGCGGATGGCGCGCTATTGCAGACCGAGGAAATGGCGCTTTTCCCGGTCGGATCCGGCGTTGATAATATGGAGGGGATGAGCTTTGCGCCCGGCGGCGACGGGCGGCGTGAGGCGCGCCTGCTGGTCGTCTCGGACGACAATTTCCGGTTCTTTCAACGCACGCTGCTGGTTGAATTCGTGCTGGCCTATTAGTGAGCGCCGCGGCGCAACAGTTTTATAAATTATCAATGCATTCCCCCATGCCGGTTGGATTCGGGTCGGGCGCTAATTAGACTGCGGACTTGAGGATTCGATTGGAGTTGTGAGTATGTGTGTCACCCGAGTTTTGGTGGCGGCCCTCTTCTTGGTCGCCGCAGCGCCTTCAATTGCGCAATCGCAAACGGCCAGTCAGGCCCAGGCGCCTGAAAAACCGTTTGCTTCGTTGAGCGACGAGCGGCGCGCCCGATCGACCTACATCATTCGCATGTCGCAAAATGTGCCTGCGTCCCGCGTGCCTTCGCGCGCGTCGGAGATGACAGCTCGGGCTGGCGGCACGCTGCGTCATTCGTATTCTCGTGTTTTCAAAGGGTTTTCGGCGACGATGTCTTCGGTCGCGCTGACAAAGCTGATTCAGGACAATGACGACGTCGTGGCCGTTCAGCGTGATAGCCTGGACTGGGCGTTCGTCAGCAAAAAGTGCCAACGAGACCCAAATCATAAGTCATGCGGCGGAGGCGGTGGAGACGATCCTGACGATCCGCCGGTGACCGGATTGTCTTGCGCCTATCAAGGCGACGGCGATTGGGGTGAGGCCGGGTGGGCCTGGGGCGTCGATCGGGTCGATGCCGATGTCGTGCGCAACGCGGATAATTGCGGCGAGGGGATTGATGTCTACGTCCTGGATTCGGGCGTTGATCCCTCTCACCCGGATTTGGGTGCGCTGGCGTCTCGGGTGGATTGCACCAAAGGTCGAGGCTGCAAACGCGGCGGCAATGACGTCTATGGCCACGGCACCCATGTCGCAGGAACGATCGGCGCTCGCGCCAACGGATTTGGCGTGATCGGTGTCGCGCCCGCTGTGAATCTGCATTCCGTCAAGGTGCTCGGCAACAATGGCCTTGGTTTTCGATCGAACATCATCAAGGGCATTGAGCACGTCATGGCCGAGGCGCAGGACAAGGGTGTTCCGGTCATCGCGAATATGAGTCTTGGCGGCGACATGAGCGACACGGGAACATGCTCGAGCAGCGGCTATTCAGGGCCGGACAGCTATCATATGGCCATCTGCGAGGCGAAGAACGTCGGGGTCATCTTCGTCGTTGCGGCGGGTAATGAGGGAGTGAACACTGGGAATGTTGCGCCGGCGGGCTATGACGACGCTGTGATTACTGTTTCCGCGACGGATCAAAGCGACAATCGGCCAAGCTGGTCTAATTTCGGAAGCGCGGTGGATGTCGCGGCTCCTGGGGTCGACATCCGGTCGACTGTGCCCGGTGGCGGATACTCGAACTATGAGGGCACCTCTATGGCGACCCCTCATGTCGCCGGCGCAGTGGCGTTGTGGCTGAAGCAGAATTCGCCGGACGCCGACCACTCCGCCTTTGCCGATGCGAGAACCGCCATCACGGACACAGCGGAAGCTGGGATCATCGGGCCGTCGGATGAGGGGCTTCTTGATGCAGCTAACCTTCTCGGTTTGGATTCTTCCGACGATTAATTGAACTGGACCAATGGATGAGCGCCGCGGTTCTCTGGCCGCGGCGTTCGTTATTTGCGAAGTTCTGCGACATGAACCGACCCGCGCCCGAAAACGGCTATCAGGCGGCGCATGCCCGACTGCTTTTGTCCAGCTTTCGCCGTTTTGTCGGGCGGGAGTTGATCCATGAGGGGCCGGACGCGCAGCAACGCCTGTTCGAGGCTCCCTTCGTCGTGGTCTCGCATGGGGTGCAGGAGGATCCTGTCCTCAACTACGGAAACGAGGCGGCGCTGAAATTGTGGGAGACGGACTGGGCTTCGCTTACAGCGATGCCGTCCCGCCTGACCGCCGAGCCGGTGCATCGAGATGAGCGCGCGCGTCTGCTGCGTCAGGCGGCGGAAAATGGGTTCATCGACAATTATGAGGGCGTCAGGATCAGCGCGTCGGGGCGGCGTTTCCTGATCCGGAACGCGATCATCTGGAACCTTGTGGATGAAGCGGGGGCCGCGGCCGGGCAGGCCGCGACGTTCAGTGATGTGACGTTCCTCTGACCGCTCTTACCGGAATGCGCCGCGCTCAAAGCACGGATTGTATTCGGTGCGCCCGTCGGCGACGCGACGACGTTTCCAGTCCTGCTTGCAAAATTCTGCGATCTGCTCACGAGTGAACGCAGAGTAGGGCGCCCCTTCATAAAGCGACGGCGCGGTGAGAGACGCGGGCCTTTCCGCTCTGGGCATGGTCGGAGCAGGTTTCGAGGGCCTGGGCGGTGTGGGGGTTGCGGCGGCCTGTGGCGCGACCACAGGTGAAGCGCTCGCCGCCTTCGCGGGTTCAACTGGGGCGGCCGGTTCCGGCTGCCGCGAGGCCAACTCTGCGGGCTCACTTGGTTCTGCGGGCGGCGGCGCGGCCGTCGCTGGCTCAGGGTCGGGGGGCGTCTCGGTCGGCTGCGAAATCGGTGCTGCGGCGACGCTGACGGGCGCCGCCGCTGGCCCGATTGAGGGGTCGCCCGCTGAAGCCACGGTGATCACCGCGCCGATCACGGTCTCACCCGATTCATTCTGGCGCTCGCGGAAGCTGAGGGTCGCTGGCAGGGTGTAGCCGCCAAGCGAATAGGTCACGCCGCCTTCCGGATCGCTCCGAGGGTCGCGGACCTCAATCCCGTTCTCTTCGACCACCCGATCGAGAATCGCGGTTTCAAATGCGGTGGACGCCGGCGTGAACAGCGCGACTCCGCAAACGATCCGGCCGTCATCTTTATGCGTCGTATTCGCGCTGTACCCCTTGCCCGCGCGCAGGCTGGCGCCGATGAACCCCTCGGGGCCGTGATAGGGGGTGTAGGCTTTGCCTGTATCCGGGCCGGCGTCGGCGCTCATCGCGACAGCGATCGCCTCCACATCCGGCAGGCCTGCGATGCAATAGCGATCCATCGCGCGGGCGGCCTCATCGACAAGGGCGGCCTGCTCGGCCGAGTTGGACGTTGGATCGACCGGATCGGAGGGCTGAGCGCAGGCGGCTAGCAGTGCGAGAGCGGCGGACCAGACAAAAACGGATTTCGTGGCGGAAGGGGGCGGCATTGAAATCACCTCACATTAACTCGCGAGTCACTTGGGCGGATGGGTCGCCCAATTCACACTGTTCCATGCTTCGCCGATGGTTTCCACAAAGCAGATTGCGTCAACCGCTTTTCTTGCCGTGGATGCAGCGAAGGGGCGCGAACCAATAAGAAGTTGTTCGCCGATGCGGGAAATCATAAAACTTGGCTCCCGCATAGGGTGGGGAGGGCTCCAGACGCATGCGCTGGCTGACGATGATATCCGCGGTGGCGCTCGCTTTGGCGAGCGGAGTTTTTCCGGCGGTCGGTCAACAACTCTCCGCCGAGGACATGGTCCGGACGCTGCCGAAATCCGCGCTCAAATCTCTGGAGCGCGATCCGGCCCAGTTTCGGGTGGTCACGCTGTCGAGGCTCTACCAGCTGAACCCGGACGGCGTGGTCACCGAGGCGCATATTCTCGCCCATGCGCAGACGTTCCGCGCGCGCCAAAGAGCGCAGCGGCTTTCGCAGGTTCTGTCTCATGACATTGACGGGAACGGCGCGATCAGCGCCGAGGAGTTCGACCTCACCCTCGCCCAGCTTCCGCCCCAACAACGCGCCCAGGCGGTCGTATTCCGTGTCGAGGCGGACCGGGATCGCGACGGGATCGTCGCCTTCGCCGAGGCTGTCGCGCGCATAGAGGTCGACCTGGATCAGCAATCGCGGTCGTCGTCATCCGAATGGAGCGTCATGGCGCTGGACATCGATCGCGACGGTCAGGTGACCGCTACCGAAGCGCTGCAGGCGATTGAAGAAATTCATGCGCTGGTCAGTGGCGAAGCTGAAACCCGGCGAAAGGCCTTTGATCGCTCAGAGCCGGGCCGTTGTTTGCCGCCCAGACCAAGCAAAAATGCGATCGTCGTCGCGATCAGCGGTTATGGCGGAGACGCATTGTCCTCGGTCGCGATGGCGGGACAGGATTTCGTCACTACGGCGACCACGATTCACGTGGAGAAGGGCGAACGGCCGGTCTGGATTTTCGCGACGGCCTATGAGCCGATCGTCTGGAACGTTGTCGGAGAGGTCGGACGCATTGAGCGGTTCGTCGTGCAGCCCAATCTGGATATTCTGGGCCCGGGCGCCGGCGTCGCCGGGCTTCCCGGCGAGAAAGTTGAATTTCTGCCTGCGAACGCGTGTTTCGAGTATCTGACTTCCGCCGGCGGAGGGAAAGGCGTGTTGGCCAGAGCGACCCTCGCGGAGGCGGCGGGAAAGCCGGTCGACGCCCTCATCGCCGCGCAAGCGCTCAGCGAGTTCGCAGTCCCTTCCGGCAAGAAGATGCGCAAACCGAACAGCATGATCATCGACATGATGACCCCGCCCGGCGACGAAATGCGGGGGCCGAAAGACTACGGTCCGTCCGCTGGTCCGGAAAAGAAGACGCGCGCGTCGCGGATGATGGATTTCCGGATGGCTGAGTGGTTGCTGAGCGAGACGAAGCCGGGTGGCGTGCTGGAATTCGATCCCAAGGATGTCGTTGCGCCCGGATCTGTCGAGAGCTTCGAGATCCAGCCTCAGTTCGCAGGCGTTCTGCAGTTGATGGAGGACGGATCCCTGTGGCGCACCAGCGACGGCTATTTCGTCATCAAGAAGCCGATCAAGCGCCTGCCGCCGGGATTGTCCGTGGGACACAGGGTCACGTTCATTCTGGGCGCAGGCGTGCCGCTGCCCGATGGCGGACCGTGGGACGTTCAGGTGATTTCGGAAGAGACGGGCAAGTGCCTGAGCGGTCCAAGCGTGTGCCGTTAGCGCTTCGCCGACGCCCTATTCCGGCGGGCGGCTGTCGCGCTCGACGATCTCCCACGCCTCCTCCGCCGTTTCCACGAATCTGATCAGGTCCAGATCGTCTTGGCCGATCGTGCCGGCGTCGCGCAGGGCGGACCAGTTGACGATTTCGCGCCAGAACGCCTTTCCGAAAAGGATTACGGGAATTGGGCGCATGCGTTCAGTCTGGATCAGTGTCAGAGTCTCAAAAAGCTCATCCATAGTGCCGAACCCGCCGGGGAAGAAGGCGGCGGCCCGCGCCCGCATCAGAAGGTGCATCTTCCGGATGGCGAAGTAGTGGAAATTGAAGCAAAGCTCTGGCGTGATGTGGCCGTTCGGGGCCTGCTCATGCGGCAGGACGATGTTCAGCCCTATGGAGGGCGCGTTCGCGTCAGCCGCGCCAAGGTTGCCCGCCTCCATGATGCCGGGGCCTCCGCCTGTGACCACCATGAAGTGTTCGCAATTAGACTCCGCGCAGGCCTCGGAGCAGAGTCGGGCGAAGCGTCGCGCCTCGTCATAGTACCGGGATAACTCCGTCAGCCGCGGCGTCGCGGCCTGATCCTTTTTTGCAGGGGAAGGCACGCGCGAGCCGCCGAACAGGACGACCGTTGAGCGCACGCCGCGCTCATCCAGCTCTAACTGCGGTTTCAGCAGTTCAAGCTGAAGCCGGACGGGGCGCAATTCGTCCCGGCACATGAATTCGGGGTCATGAAAGGCGAGCCTGTAGGCGGGAGAGCGCGTCTGCGGCGTTTCCGGCACCGCTTCGGCGATTTTCGTGTCTTCTCCGGATGACCGAAATCTCGACCAGCGCATTCCCCGCATCATCAGTTTTCTCCCGTCCGGTATGCTTCATATGGGCTGGCGCGCTCCAACGCTCTGGATCGTTGCGCCGCCCCGTTCATCATCGTATAGCCTCGCGTCTCTGACGCCGACAGCCTAGAAGGATTCCTCCGCCATGACCGAATTCGACCGCGCCGCGCTTGAAACCGCCATCGAGAGCGCATGGGATGCGCGCGCCGAGATCTCGCCCGAGACCTCCGGCGAGACGCGGGAGGCCGTCGAGGACACGCTGGAGGCGCTGGACAAGGGCGCGCTGCGTGTCGCCGAGCGCGGCGAGGACGGAAACTGGTCGGTCAATCAATGGGCCAAGAAGGCGGTGCTGCTGTCGTTTCGCCTGAACGACATGCATCCGATCCCCGGCGGACCGGGCCATGCGACTTGGTGGGACAAGGTGCCGTCCAAATTCGAGGGCTGGGGCGAGGCCGACTGGTCCGAGGCCGGGTTCCGCGGCGTGCCAAACTGCATCGTGCGTAAATCGGCCTATATCGCGCCGGGCGTGGTGCTGATGCCGTCTTTCGTAAATCTCGGCGCTTATGTCGATTCCGGAACCATGGTCGACACATGGGTCACGGTCGGATCCTGCGCGCAGATCGGCAAGAACGTGCATCTTTCCGGCGGCGTCGGCATCGGCGGCGTGTTGGAGCCGATGCAGGCAGGACCGACCATCATCGAGGATAACTGCTTCATCGGCGCCCGGTCCGAAGTGGTCGAGGGCTGCATCGTGCGCGAGGGCTCCGTCCTTGGCATGGGCGTCTTCATCGGCCAGTCGACCAAGATCATCGACCGCGCCACCGGCGAGGTGTTCATGGGCGAGGTGCCGCCCTATTCGGTGGTCGTGGCGGGCGCGACGCAGGGCAAGCCGCTGCCGAATGGCGAGCCGGGGCCCAGCCTTTACTGCGCGGTGATCGTCAAGCGCGTGGATGAGCGCACGCGGTCGAAGACCTCGATCAACGATCTCTTGCGCGACTGACCCGTTGACCCAACAGGTCTACACCCTGCTCGTCGACGTTTCCCGCGCCGAGGATGACGGTTTGCCTGAAGGCGCGACCGGGGCGGCGCTGATGTGCTACGCCAGCGGCGTGGATGAGGCGGAGGCCGTGCGGGAGACGGTCGCGGTCCTGAAGCAAGCGGGCATGGCCCCGGTGGAGGTGTCCGGCTACGGTACGCGAGAAGAACGTCTGGCGGACGGGCATGACATATCGGAGAAAGATATTGCCCTGATGGACCGCGCGCTCGCAGACAATGCGGTGGTCGTGGCCATGATTACGCCATTTTTCGACGACGAAGGCTAGCAATCACCATTCATTAGGGAGTTGGACTGGCCAGCGGGCATGGGCGCATTTCGATACAGCCCGTTTCAATGCGCGCGCCGGACCGGCGAAATTTGCCAGGTTTCTCAATTTTAGGTATAATCCGGCATTAACAGCCCATTGAAGGGCGTGAATACTATTGAGGACAGTGCAGCGTTCGCCGCGCCCGCCCGATGGGCCGGCGGCAGTCGTTGCGTCCCTTTCGTCCCAAAGTTTGCGTTTACACCTAGCATTTCGCGCGCCTGCGCGCCGTGTTCAACGGCGTGGTTGTTTGGCGCAAGGTGGCGTGGTTAACCCCGGCGCCGCCAACTATGGGGGAGCCTAGCCCAATGGGCATTCTGGACTTCGTAATAAAGAAAAAGGAGCCGACGCTGGAAGAGCGCGCGGCGTCCTTTATCACACGTCACGGCGGCGACGATTTCCTCCGCAGCGTCGCGCACAATATCGATCCCTTTATGGATCTCAGCCCCGAATATCGCGGGCTGACGCGCACCGCGCAGGAAATGGTCGGCGGCGATCTTTGCGGCACCTATGGCGGGGTGCTGGAAGCTGAGATGCGCAAGCGCCTGATTCATCTTGGCTTGCTGCGTGAGGTCGCCTAACGCGACGGTGATGCGCCCGCATCGGGGTCGGGCGTGAAAGACGGACCTGCGGGCGGAGCAGCTTGATTGCTCCGCGAGCGGGCTTGCGTTCATCCGGCTGGCATCCTATCGCGGATTGACCCGTCCTCATCCCGGTCAGGATCGCCCATGTCGCCCTCGGATGCCTCCTCCATCGATCCCGTCAGCCTGACAGCGGATTTGATCCGCCAACCTTCCGTCACTCCCGATTCGATTGGCGCGATTGAGCTGTTGTCGGTAAGGCTGAAAGGTCTCGGCTTCGTCTGCCATCGGTGCGACCGCGGCGGGGTTCCAAATCTGTACGCTCGTTGGGGGGCAGAGGCGCCGGTCTTCGCCTTCAATGGCCATGTGGACGTCGTGCCCGTGGGCGATGAATCGGCGTGGACCCATCCGCCCTTCAGCGGAGAAGAGGCCGACGCCGCGCTGTGGGGCCGGGGTTCGCAGGATATGAAGTCGGGCGTCGCCGCCTTCGTCGCCGCCGCCGCCGCTTTGATTTCGAAGGCGCCGCCGAAGGGCTCTATCGCGCTGATGATCACCGGCGACGAGGAAGGGCCGGGTGTGGACGGCACGCGGGCGGTCCTCGACTGGATGGCCGCGAATGGCGAGCGGGCGGATGTCTGCATTGTGGGCGAGCCGACCTCGGTCGCAGCGTTTGGCGATGTGATGAAGATCGGGCGGCGCGGCTCGATGACCGGCTATTTCACCGCGACCGGCGTTCAGGGCCATTCAGCCTATCCCGAGAAGGCGAAGAATCCGCTGCCTGCTCTGGCGCGGTTGCTGGACCGGCTGGCGTCTGAGCCGCTCGATCAGGGCACCGCGCATTTTCAGCCCTCGACGCTGGCGATCACCTCAATCGATGTCGGCAATCCGGCCAACAATGTGATCCCGGCAGAGGGGAGGGCGATGGTCAATATCCGCTTCAATGATTCGCATACGAGCGACTCCATCGCTGAGTGGCTTCGCGGGCATATGGCGGATGTGGCGGCGGCTTTCGGCGTCGCGGTGGATGTTGAATTGCAGATTTCGGGTGAAAGCTTCCTGACCCCGCCGGGGCCTTTGTCGGAACTTGTCGCCGGCGCTGTCGAAGCGGTCGCGGGCCGGCGCCCGGACATGACCACGGGGGGCGGCACTTCTGATGCGCGTTTCGTGAAGGATCATTGCCCGGTGGTCGAATTTGGCCTTGTCGGCGACACGATGCATCAGGTGGATGAGCGCGTTCCGGTCGAGCAGGTCCGCCAATTGGCGGCGGTCTACGAAGAAGTGCTGCGGCGCTATTTCGCTTGAGGCGTCAGTCCTTTTCGCTGACCGCGGCCTCCTCGAATGTCGCCATGCCGGAATGGCAGGCGAGGGCGCTTTTCAGGATGTTGACCGCCAGAGCGGCCCCTGACCCTTCGCCGAGCCTGAGGCCGAGATTGAGGATCGGTTCCATACCCAGCGCATTCAAAAGTCGCTCATGGGCGGATTCTTCCGACAGGTGCCCGGCCACGCAATGGTCCAACGCGCCTGGTGATGCTTTCTCCAACGCTGCTGCCGCGGCGGTTCCAATGAACCCATCCAATATCCCCGGTATTCGATGGGCGCGGGCGGCGGCGAGCGCGCCGGCGATTGCGGCCAACTCCCGCCCCGCCAGACGCCGCAGGGCCTGCAAAGGATCCGATAGCGCTTCGGCGTGGCGCGCAAGTCCGGCGTCCACAACGCGCGCTTTAAGCGCGACGCCCGCTTTGTCCAACCCGGTTCCACGCCCTGCCCAGTCGGCCCCGCTCCCTCCAAACAGCGCGGCGGAAAGCGCGGCGGCGGAGGTCGTGTTGCCGATTCCCATCTCGCCGCAGATCAAAAGGTCCGCATCTGGATCCACAGAGTCCCAACCGGTGGTGATCGCGGCGAGCAATTCCGCCTCGGTCATTGCGGGGCTTTGCGTGAAATCCGCGGTCGGGCGGTCAAGGTCCAGCGCTTGCACCGAAAGCTGTGCGCCCGCGATGTCGCAAAGCTGGTTGATGGCGGCGCCTCCGGCCTTAAAATTTGCCACCATTTGCACGGTGACTTCAGACGGAAAGGCGGAGACGCCCTGCGCGGTCACCCCGTGATTACCAGCAAACACCACTGCTTGCGGGCGTTCGACTCGCGCGCGCGGGTCGCCGCGCCAGCCGCAATACCAGATCGCCAGCCGCTCAAGACGCCCCAACGCCCCGGCGGGTTTGGTCAGTTGCGCGTTGCGCGCTTCAGCCTCGGCGGCCGCGTTGGTGTTTGGGCCGGGAGGGTCGAGCAGAAGGGCGCGAAACTCGTCGATGGTGCTGAATGGTGCGATCATCGGGGGGCCTTTAGCTTGAGGTCCGGCGGAGATAGCTTCCGCGTGTGGATGAAGTAAAGCGGCGGGCGCAGGATGGAGGCGGAAAGTTCAGGCGAGGAGGCGCATTTGCGCTGGATCGACCTATGGGTCGCCGTCGCGCTGCTGACCCGGCTTCCTGTGCCGGCGCTTGATGACGCTTCGGCGCGGCGTTCCGCGCATGCCGTCTGGGCTTATCCGGCAGTGGGAGCAGTGGTGGGTGCGCTCACCGGTCTAACGCTGATCGGGCTGAGCGCCCTTGGCGTCTATCCGCCAATCTCCGCCGCAATCTCATTGGCCGTCGCCGCCTTTGCGACAGGCGCCCTGCATGAAGACGGCTTGGCCGATTGCGCTGATGGGATTGGCGGAGGCTGGAGCGTCGAGCGGCGCCTCGAGATCATGAAGGACTCCAGCATTGGAACCTATGGGATGCTGGCGCTGATATTCGCCAGCCTTGCGCGTTGGGGCGCTTTGGTCGCCATGACGGCATGGTCGCCCGCCGTCGCCGTCGCCGCGATGGTCTTCGCCGGCGCCGTCAGTCGGGCGCCGCTGGGCGCGATCATGCGATGGGTTCCGAACGCGAGGGCCGGGCAGGGTCTGTCCGCGTCGGTCGGCAGGCCTCCGCTGGCGTCGGCGCTGTTGTCGCTGACGCTGGGCTGCGTCGCGATACCAGCGGCCGTGGTTTACGCAGCTCTTTCGGCGGGCGCTGTCATGGCCGTATTCGCCGCGTTGTCCGCCGCCGCAACGATGGCGTGGATCGCCTGGCGCAAGCTGGGCGGGCAGACAGGCGACGTGCTGGGCGCGGCGCAGGTGCTGGCGGAGGTCGGCGCGCTCGCGGCGCTGGCGACACTGACGACCTGAAATAGGCACGAAAAAGGGCCGCGCCTTATGGACGCGGCCCAGGATCTTGTTCAGTTATGTCGAGTTTCAGGCGGCGCGCTGGATCAACGTCTCAGAGACGCTGGCGGCGGCCTTGCTCTCGTCAATCGCGCGCACGGCGGCAACTTCGCGGGTCAGACGCTCAAACGCCGCTTCGTAAAGCTGACGTTCGGAGTAGGACTGCTCCGGCTGATCCTCACCCCGGTGCAGATCGCGCACGACCTCGGCGATCGAAATCAGATCGCCGGAGTTGATCTTCTGCTCGTACTCCTGCGCGCGACGGGACCACATGGCGCGCTTTACGCGTGCGCGGCCCTTAAGCGTCTCGATCGCCTTGCCGACGATGTCAGGAGAGGACAGATTGCGCATTCCGATCGATGTCGCCTTCGCGGTCGGAACCCGAAGGGTCATCTTGTCCTTTTCGAACGAAATCACGAAGAGTTCGAGGGTCATCCCGGCAACTTCCTGCTCTTCGATCGACACGATCTTGCCGACGCCATGCGCCGGATAGACCACGTAATCGTTCGCCCGGAAGTCGCGCCGTTTATCAGTTTTCTTGGCCATTCTACTCCAATCTTATTATCTGGCGCCCCGGCAAAGCCCAATCGGACGAAGCGGGCGTCAAGAAGCCCCCACCCGCCGCAGCAGGTCTGGGCCGTCAACTCGAATTTCGCAAACTCCGGCCGCCCAAAGCTCCAATTCCTTGGGCGCAAATCGGTGGCTTCGTTCCAGGGAACGCCGTCATCCGCAGGCGGCACTTGTACGTTGTGAACTTAATATAGCAAATTTTGGCGGGGATTCCACGTGCTGCACTGCAAAATAGCAATGTCAACCCCGAAAATCTTCCATTGAGGGGGATTTCGGTGTTCAGAGCAGATATTTCGCATCGAAGAGTGCGACGTTTTATCTGAAGGAGCGGGCTGAAGCGCCTCAGATCGCTAAATGATTGGCGAATCGGTTCGATGGAGATTCGCTGAGAATCAGTTCAGTCGCCTTCGCCCGGCGCTTCGGAAAAGAACTTTTCGAACTTTCCGGATTCGCCGTCATATTTCTCCGCTTCCGGCATCGGCTCTTTCTGGGCGGTGATATTCGGCCAGACTTCGGCGTATTTCGCGTTGACCTCCAGCCACTTCTCCAGCCCCGGTTCCGTGTCGGGCCGGATCGCGTCTGCAGGGCATTCCGGTTCACAGACGCCGCAATCGATGCATTCGTCGGGATGAATGACGAGCATGTTCTCGCCTTCATAGAAACAGTCGACGGGGCAAACCTCGACGCAATCGGTGTATTTGCACCGGATGCAACTGTCGTTGACGATGTAGGTCATGGGCCTTGGCCTCGCTCGATATGGGCTGCAGTCGGGGCTCGCGCCTCCTGCCGCATCGCAGCAGGTTTTTATGGCTCGCGGGCCGGTTGTTCAAGCGTCGAAGCGATGAAGTTTGTCGCGTGCGCGCCTTTCACGCTTGCTGGGGCGTGGTCCCGGCGTCACCGAGGGCGCGGTTGGCGCCGCGGCGGCGCTCGGCTCTGGCGGCGATAAATCCTCGTAGAGCGCGGCGGCCTCGGGGGCAGGTCCCCGACGCAAACCGACGCGCAGAATGCGGACCACGCGCACCCGGCTATGTATGACGACGGTCAGAACATCATCCGGCCGCACCAGCGTGCTAGGCTTCGTTGCGCGTCGCCCGTTTGCGCGGAGCTTGCCGTCGCTGACGATTTTGGCGGCCAGGGTCCGCGTCTTGCAAAGCCTGGCGTGCCACAGCCATTTATCGACCCGCTGCGTGGTCAGTTGATCCTGATCGCCAGAACTCACTTTTTGTCTTTGAGCTGCTGAAGCACGGCGAAGGGATTGTCGGGATCGATCTTCTTCTCGCGCCGGGGCGGGGCGGCGGAAAACTCTCGCGATTTGCCGCCCTTATGCCCGCCCTTACGGTCGCGCTTGCCGGGTTTGTCGCCACCTTTGCGGCGGCGCTGAGACTTGCCGTCGCCTTTGCCATCTGCGCGCCCCTCTTTTCGGGGACCGCGCGCATCGTGACGGGGGCGCCGCGCACGGGGTGCATAGGAGAAGGTGTAGAAAACCTCGATCTCGGGTTCGGCCGGCTCATCGGTCTTGGCCTCGTCGGCCGTGGAGGCGTCTGGCGCCTCAGCCAGTTCAGCGGGCGGAGAGTCGGTCTGATCCGACACTGCCTCTTCCGGTTCGGCAGGCGCGTCCTCACTCGTCGCCGGGGCTGCGCTGTTCTCGGCAGGCGCCTCTGGCGTGTCAGGCGCAACTGCGTCGGCAGGGACATCAACTTTCGTGTCACCCTCGGTCGGGGCGTTAACTGTTTTCGCTTCCGCTTCCGCCGTGACCTCAGCGTCACCTTCTTTCGCCGATTGGGGCGCTTTCGGGCGCTCGCCGCGAACGGCCTTATAGCTGAGGCCCTGCATCAGCTCCGCGAACTGTTCCAATGTGCAGCCGGTGATCGACAGCATGTCCGCCGTCGCCTCGAACCCGCCGCGGGTGTCCATCGGCCGGATGATGTCGGCGAGGCGCTCCAGCATGTCGATGCGGATCGCGCGAGACCCAGCGAGACGATAGCCGGCGCGCTCGTAATATCCCTCCGGCGCGCCCGGAACCTCCGGCACGGTCACCAGGCCGGGCGGCGGCGGGGCGGGGATCTCATCCAGCTTTTCCGCGAGGCCCCAGAGGACGATCCGAAACCGGGTCGGCGCGGGCTTCAGAAGCGCTGGCATGAAGATCGTGTGCTGGCCGAAACGGACGCCATGTTTCCGAAGCAGCCCGCGCGCGTCCTGATCCAGCGTCTTGATGTCGGCCGCAGCCTCTGCGCGGGGCAGAACGCCCAGCCGCTCGACGATGCGGAACGCGACGCCGCGCGCGAGGCCATTGACGGCTTCATCGTCGCGCATGGCGATCAGCGGCTCGAACAGGGCGGCGATCCGGCGATTGATCCAATGGCCCAGACGGCGCTCGACCTTTTCGCGGACGCCCTGCTCGGCGTCATCCTCGACAAAGGGGATCACCCGCGGGCTGAGGGGATCGTCGCTGGCCTCCAGTCGGCCGACCGCGGCGTCGCCCCACATCAGGCCGCCTTGTTCGGTCATGTCGATTTCGGTATCGGGGCTGTTGTAGAAGCGGTCCGCCCGGCGGGAGAACTCGGATTGCAGCGCCTGCAACGAGGCGTTCTCCAGCTTCCGTCCTTCGGCCGATCCGGCGCCTTCGACGCTGAACCGGAACCCATCCAACCGACCGACGGCCACGCCCTCGATCGTCACCTCGCCAGTATCGCTCACCTCGGCCACGAGGCTCTCCTTCTGTTTCAGCCGCCGCATCAGCACGCCGGTGCGCCGGTCGACAAATCGTTGCGTGAGCCGGTCGTGCAGGGCGTCGGACAGTTTGTCCTCCACCTCGCGCGTGCGGCCTCGCCATTCCTCAGGGTCGTCCAGCCAACGGCCCCGGTTAGAGACGTACGTCCAAGTGCGGATATAGGCGAGCCGCTTTGACAGCGTATCGATATCGCCGTCGGCGCGGTCCAGCCTTCCGACCTGAGTCGCCATCCAGTCCGGGGGTATAACGGCCGATTCGGACAGGAGAAACTCGTAAATGCGACGGCTAAGCGCCGCGTGGTCGGATGTGAGCGTTTTTCGGAAGTCCGGAATCTGACAGACATCCCACAAAAGCCGCACCGCCGCGCCGCCGGTGGCGCGGTCCTTGATCTCAGAATCGGACCAGAGCGCGCGCAGCGTTCTGAGGTCGTCGGCCTCTCTCGCGCGGGTCAGTCCGGGCGCCGGGGGCGCGGCCTCCAGGCTGGCGATCAGCGCCGGAACGGTCCCGAAGGAGAGGCTGTGATTGCGCCATTGCAGCAGCCGCACCGGCCGATAGGCGTGGTTCTCAATCGCGTCGATCAGGTCAGGATCCGGCGCGCGCGCTTCGGCGGTGACGCCAAATGTTCCATCGTTCATGTGCCGGCCGGCGCGGCCCGCGATCTGCCCGATCTCCTGCGGCTCCAGCGGGCGCATGCGGCGGCCGTCGAATTTAGAGAGGCCTGCGAAGGCGACATGTTTGACGTCGAGATTGAGACCCATGCCGATCGCGTCCGTGGCCACCAGATGATCCACGTCGCCGTTCTGATACAGCGCCACCTGCGCATTGCGGGTGCGCGGGCTGAGCGCGCCCATCACCACCGCCGCGCCTCCCTTCTGCCGCCGGATCAACTCGGCGATGGCGTAGACCGAGTCCGCCGAAAAGGCGACGACGGCCGAACGTCCGGGCAGGCGCGAGATCTTCTTCGAACCGGCGTATGACAGCGTGGAGAGGCGTGGCCGGGTCAGGAATCGGGCCTGGGGAATCAGCGCCTGAATACGCCCGCGCATTGTTTCGGCGCCCAGAAACAGGGTCTCATGCCGCCCGCGCGCGCGCAAAAGCCGGTCGGTGAAGACATGCCCGCGTTCGGGGTCCGCGCAAAGCTGGATCTCATCAACCGCCAGAAAATCAGGTCCCATATCCAACGGCATCGATTCGACCGTGCAGCAGTAATAGCGCGCGTCCTTGGGGACGATTTTCTCTTCACCGGTGATCAGGGCGACTTCGCGCGGGCCGCGCAGATCGACGAT
Source organism: Paracoccaceae bacterium (assembly GCA_963669315.1). Lineage (GTDB taxonomy): Bacteria > Pseudomonadota > Alphaproteobacteria > Rhodobacterales > Rhodobacteraceae > SZUA-547. Next base: position 2,583,146 of record OY770021.1, read on the forward strand.
GCGGTCATAGATCTCCCGCGCCAGAAGGCGCAGCGGAAAGCCGATCACCCCCGTCTTGTGGGCCAGCATTCTCTCGACCGCGTAGTGGGTCTTGCCGGTGTTAGTGGGCCCCAGCACCGCCGTCACCGAGGACCCGCCGGCGGCGATTGCGCCATCGGCGACGCCGGGCGCGCGCTGCGATGAGGCCGAGGCCAGGTCGCGGGTCATGTGGGGGTGCTCTCTATCGTCGCAAAATGGAAACGGCCGCGCTTTTACGACACTACGGCGTGGATGTCCCGTGTTTCAGATCTCGAATCCTTCGACCTCGGCGGTCAGGCGCCGAATAGTCTGGTCCGCGTCGGTCAGATGCGGGTTGAGAGTGACGGCGGCGCGGAACGCTTTCAGCGCTTTTTCATCCGAGCCGATTTGCTCCAGAATCAACCCGAGCCCCCACAGCGCGCCGAAATGCCTGGGCTCTCTCGCCAGAACCTGGGCGATGTCGGCGACCGACTCGCCCAGCCGATCCTCAAGATAATAGGCGGTGGCGCGCATGTTCCACGCCTCTGCGAATTCAGGCGCCAACTCGATCAACCGGGTGAAATGCTCGATCGCGGCTTCGGCGTCGCCCTCTGAAAGGGAAGAACGGCCGCGCTCCAGAATCAGATCAAGCGTCGGTGAGCCATGTGACGACAGAATCGCCGAGATTTCCCGCTGGATAGGCCCCGCCGCATGTTCATCGGCATCGGGCAGCTTCTGATAAAGCTCATCCAGGCGCTGCGCGATTTCAGCGCGGTCTTGCGGCGTGCGTTCCAGAGACGGCGGCGAATCCAGGGCGCCAGCCTGCGCCGTGGCGATAAGAAAACCCGCAGTCAGAGCAGTCGCCGCCGCCCCGCGGAGCGCCAGAAATCGGCCAATCTTCGCCGCACCCGGTATGCTCGGCGTAAAACCCATCATTGCCATCTAGGACGTAGCGCCTTAGTTCGGCAAGGAAAGATCAACGCCCGGACCGGATCGGGTAATTGGGGATTCGCGAAAAATGAGCGAGACTTTGGAGGCGGCGGCGAACAAACTGCGCGAGCGTCTGGGCGGAGAAGGTTTTGACGTAGCAGTGAAATTCGAGATCGATGGAGAGGGCGCGATCCTTCTGGGGCCGGACGGCGTCTCAGTCGGGGACGGCGACGCTGATGTCACGATTTCGGGAACGCTGGACGCGTTTCAGGACATGTTCGACGGCGATCTGGCACCGACGGCGGCCTTTATGACCGGCAAGATCAAAATCGATGGCGATATGGGCGCCGCGATGAAGCTCGCACAAATCTTTGCCTGATCCGCGCGACATATTGCACAGCATGGGCATCGGCTCATCTGGCTACAATCCACCGATTCCGGCGGTCGCCAAGCTGGTGGGCGAACCGCCGGAGGGCGGTGCCGTAAAGCTGGTACAAGCGTCCGACGACGTAAAATTGCGCGTGGCGGTCTGGCCGGCGCCCGATGGCGGCGGCGCGCCGCGCGGCACGATCCTGCTGCTGCATGGCCGGACAGAATACATCGAGAAGTACTATCCAGTGATCGTGGAGTTGCGCGATCGAGGATTCGCCGTCGCGACCATGGACTGGCGCGGGCAGGGCCTGTCTGAGCGGCCAATCGGCCATCCGTTGAAGGGCCATGTGGACGATTTCGCGGAATATCAGCGCGATCTTGACGCGCTGCTGGCGGAGCCGGCGGTGCAGTCCTTGCCGGAGCCAATGGTCGTGATGTCCCATTCGATGGGCGGCGCCGTGATGACCCGGCGTCTGCAGAAAGAAGCCGACAGGTTTGTCGGCGCGATCTTTTCTGCGCCGATGCTCGGCCTGTTGCCGACCCCTGGCGTCGACAAGGTGACCCAGGTCGCCGCCAAGGTCGTCTCGACGGTTGGGCTGCGCACCGAATATGCCCCCGGCCAGCCGATCGACCCCTATACCGACGTGATCTTCATGAGCAACGTCTTGACCTCGGATTACGACGAGTACTCTCGCCAGCGAGAACTGATCAAGGAAGAGCCCGGACTGGCCATCGCCGGGGTCACATGGGGCTGGTTGCGGGCGACGCTGAATGAGTTGGGCAAGCTGGAATTGTCTGAGGGGCACAAACTGCGCTCGCTTTACTGGATAGGATCGGAGGAATCGGTGGTCTCGGCCCCCGCCATCGGCGCGCGGGTCGCGGCCAGCCGCAATGCGCGTTTCGCGCTGATCACGGGCGCCAAGCATGAGCCATTGTTCGAGCGGCCGGAAATCCGGGCGCGGGTCTGGCGCGAGGTGGATTCTTTCCTGAGCGGACTTGGGCTGCTGCCAAAGCGGAGTTGACCGGGGTCAGCCCTCGGCCAACGCTTTGATCGCCGCCTGATGAAGCGCCGGATCGCCGGCGGCCAGCACCAGGCCGCCATTCTGACAGTCGCCGCCGCTCCAATCGGTGATAACGCCCCCTGCGGCGGTGATCACCGGCATCAGCGCCTGCACATCATAGGGCTGCAAGCCCGCTTCGATCACCAGGTCGATATGACCTGCGGCCAACAGCGCGTAGGCGTAGCAATCCAGCCCATAGCGGGTCAGCTTCACTTGGGCCTCGACGCGCTTAAATGCGGCATGTTCCGCATCAGATCCAACTTCGGGGAAGGTGGTGAACAGCACGGCGTCCTCGATCCGGTCGCAGGCGCGGGTCGCGAGGCGGCGTTTGTCCCGCCCGCGATGGTAGTAGGCGCCAGAGAGCGGATCGTCGAAAAGATCGCCGATGAAACGTTCTCCGATATGCGGCTGGTCGATGACGCCTATGACCGGCCCGTCACCGTCATTGGCGGCGATCAGAACACCCCAGGTCGGCGCGCCGGACATGTAGGATCTTGTGCCGTCGATCGGGTCGATCATCCAGGTCAGGCCGCTGTCGCCATCGCTGTCGGCGTGCTCTTCGCCCCGGATCGCGTCATTTGGGCGACGCTTGGCCAGAACCGCGCGGATGACCGCCTCCGTCTCCCGATCACCCTGCGTCACCGGGTCATAACCTGCGGCTCCGCCCTTATCGTCGGCTGACAGGTCCGCGCGCCTGAAATGGCGGAGCGCGGCCGCGCGGGCGGCGTCGGCGGCCGCGTTGGCGGCCGCCAGAAGATCGGATCGGATGTCAGAGTGGGGGCGTCTCTGCGCGCCTTGTCCGGCGCGTTGATCGGATGGCGGGTGTTCGGCGGGCTGCGGCATCAGATTCTTTCAGACGACTATTATCGTCCAACTATCCGCGGCCGCATGACCCCGTCAACCCGCCCGGATGTCACGCGGCGTCGCTGAGGACTCGAGCGAGATCGAACAATCTGCGGCGTTGCTCCGCCGGAATGGCGTAATAGGATCGGACAAGCTCAAGCGCCTCTTTGTCAGCCAGAAGGTCACCCTGGGTTTTCGCGGAGGGTGCGTCAGACTCCTCTTCGAGCCCCTCAAAGAAGAAGGAGATCTGCACATCCATAGCGTGTGCGATATCCCAAAGGCGGCTTGCCGAAATCCGGTTCATGCCGGTCTCGTATTTCTGGATTTGCTGGAATTTGATCCCAACTTTGTCGCCGAGCTGCTGTTGGGTCATTCCAACCATCCAGCGTCTATGGCGAACGCGTTTTCCGACATGCACGTCGACCGGGTGTTTCATGTGGGGCCCTCCTGACAGTCCGTTTTCCCTCACAGGTTGTTAAAGCAAATATAGGGCCAACTTTTCCGCTGGCGGCAGTTTTGAACTCAAATTTGCGTTAACTCATAGTCTTTGTTCAGAAAAAACACGCTTAAAGAGATAAATAAGCGCGCAACAATTGCTAAGGTGGTGAAATATGTGTGGCATTTGGCCTAATCTTTGCAATTCGCAAAGCATTTTGCACCGATCGTCACGATACCGTCGCAATTCGAGCGTTGCGTTTGCGCTCATGCGGAACCAGCCAGCGCTTACGCAAGCGAATGTCGTCGGGCGTCACCTCAACCAGCTCGTCATCGCCGATATAAGCGATCGCCTCCTCCAGCCCGAACCGCGTCGGAGTCGTCAGCGTCACGGCGTCATCCTTGCCCGAAGCGCGGATATTGGTCAGCTTTTTGCCTTTCAACGGATTGACGTCCAAATCCGACCCCCGGCTATGCTCGCCGATGATCATCCCTTGGTAGACGGCCTCGCCGGCGCCGATGAACAGACGTCCGCGTTCCTCCAGATTCCAGAGCGCATAGGCGACGCTCTTTCCCTGCTCCATCGAGATCAATGCGCCATGACGGCGGGCCGGGATCGCGCCCTTGTGCGGCGCCCAATCGTGGAACACGCGGTTCATCACGCCGCTGCCGCGCGTGTCGGTCAGGAACTCGCCATGATAGCCGATCAGCCCGCGGCTTGGGACGTGGGCGACGATGCGGGTCTTGCCGCCGCCTGAGGGGCGCATCTCGGACAGCTCGCCTTTGCGTTGGGCGAGTTTCTCCACAACTACGCCGGAATAGGCCTCATCCACATCGACGGTGACTTCCTCGATCGGTTCCAGCTTCTGGCCGCCCTCCTCGCGGTAGAGGACGCGCGGGCGAGAGATTGACAGCTCGAATCCTTCGCGGCGCATGGTTTCGATCAGGACGCCCATTTGCAGCTCGCCGCGGCCGGAGACGTCGAACGCCTCGCCGCCGCGCGTGTCTTTCACCCGGATCGCCACGTTGCCCTCCGCCTCTCGCATCAGGCGCTGGCGGATCACGCGGCTTTGCACCTTGTCGCCGGAGCGTCCGGCATAGGGGCTGTCATTGATGCCGAAGGTGACGGAGATCGTCGGCGGGTCGATGGGCTGCGAGTCGATGGGCTCGGATACGGAGGTCGCGCAGATTGTGTCCGCCACGGTGGGCTTGGTCATGCCGGCGAGCGCGACGATATCGCCCGCCTCGGCGATCTCGATCGGCGTGCGCTGAAGGCCGCGGAACGCCAGAATCTTGGTGACGCGGAATTTTTCGATCTCGTCGCCGTCGCGGGACAAGGCCTTGACCGTATCACCTGGCTTGACCGATCCGGATTCGACCCGCCCGGTCAGAATGCGACCCAAAAACGGGTCAGCCTCTAGCGTGGTGGCGAGCATCCTGAAGAGCTGATCGGTGTGGGCGACCTGCTTCGGCGCCGGCACATGCGTGTGGATCAGCTCAAACAGCGGCGCGAGGCTCTCGCGCGGCTGGTCAAGCTCCTCACAGGCCCATCCGCTGCGGCCCGAGGCGTAGAGCACCGGGAAGTCCAGCTGCTCTTCATCCGCATCCAGGCCGGCGAACAGGTCGAACACCTCGTCGAGCGCGCGATCCGGCTCTGCATCCGGCTTGTCGGCCTTGTTCAGCACCACAATGGGCCGAAGGCCAAGCGCCAGCGCCTTCGAGGTTACAAACTTGGTCTGCGGCATCGGGCCTTCGGCGGCGTCCACCAGCAGCACAACGCCATCGACCATCGACAGGATGCGCTCCACCTCTCCGCCGAAATCGGCGTGGCCGGGCGTGTCGACGATGTTGATCCGCGACCCCTTCCACTCAACGGAGGTGCATTTTGCGAGGATGGTGATGCCGCGCTCGCGCTCCAGATCGTTCGAGTCCATGGCCCGCTCGGCGATCGCCTGATGGGCGCGCACCTCGCCGGACTGGCGCAGCAACTCGTCCACCAGAGTGGTCTTGCCATGATCGACATGGGCGATGATCGCGATGTTTCGCAGGTCCATAGGGCCGCTCCGATTGAGGATTTGCGCGGCTCATGCCCGAAATGCTGCGCCGCGGCAAGGGCGGGCGGGGCGATGGCGCCCCTCTGTCACTCAAGGGACGCAGCCGCCCAGGCCAGCATGCGCAACATGGTTCGATTCCTCTTGCTTCGTTTCGAGATAGCGCGGCTTGCCTCGCGGCGATACGGTTCGATGCAATATATTCAAAGGAGGCGCCGATGCGCGCGATGCGGGTCCACGAAAAGGGCGGCCAGTTGCAAGCCGATGATCTGGAGGCGCCAGAGGCCGGGCCGGGCGAGCTGCGCATCAGGGTTTTGGCGGCCGGGCTGAATTTCGCCGATACGTTGATGATGCAGGGCCGGTATCAGGCGACGCCGCCCTTTCCTTTCGCGCCGGGGATCGAGGTGTGCGGCGTGGTTCAGGGCGCAGGCGGCGCAGCGTTGGGCGCGGGCGCAATGGGCATGGCGCTGAGCGGCGGTGGCGATATCGCGCCGGGAACCCGCGTGCTGGCGGTTTGCGGCTCTGGTGGTTTCGCGGAGGAGGTCGTCGTTCCCGCCGCCGCCTGCCTGCCCGCGCCCGACGGCGTTTCGGATGAAGAGATCGCCGGGCTCGCGGTGGTCTATGGCACGGCGCATATGGCGCTGGATTACCGGGCCGGCCTGAAGGCGGGCGAGCGGTTGCTGGTGACCGGCGCCGCCGGGGGCGCGGGGCTGGCGGCGGTCGAGGTCGGCGCGCTGATGGGGGCGGAGGTCGTCGCCGTCGCGCGGGGCGAGGCGAAGCTGGCGCTGGCGAAGGAGAAGGGCGCGGCGCATCTGATCGACGGCGAGGACCCGGATCTGGTCGCCAAACTGAAAGCGCTGGGCGGGCTGGACGTCGTTTATGACACCGTGGGTGGCGAGATGTTCAAGGCGGGGCTGCGCGCCGCGAATTTCGAGGCGCGGCTGCTGCCGATCGGGTTCGCAGGTGGCGATGTCCCCCAGATCCCGGCTAACATCATGCTGGTGAAGAACGTTTCGGCGATTGGCTTCTGGTGGGGTGATTATTTGGAGAAGAAGCCGGCGCCAATGATCGACAGCCTGCGCACGTTGCTGGAGTGGCGCGCGGCGGGTAGGTTCAAGGTCGAAGTGTCGGACATCCTCGCCTTCGACCGCGCCAATGACGCTTTGGCGCTGCTGAAGTCGCGAAAAGCGATGGGGAAAGTCGTGCTCAGGGTGGGGTGATGCAAGATTTCCGAAGCTATCCTCCGGCGAGAAAGCTTCGACTTATCGCCGGGCTAGAATATGACGAGCAAGGGTTAGAACGGTCTCGTGATTTTCAATCGGCTGGAAAACTGGCCGAACAGGGTGACTTAGCTCTCTTGAGACGTATCTGTCTGGAGATCATTGAGGCGATCAGCGAACTAAACCTATCTGATGCTCGTGATCCGGAGGCGGTCGAAGACCCCATTTTCGAAAAGATGATGGTCGAAATTGCGACGTACCGTCTCGACTATGCAATAGCGCTGATTTTGCTGGACTTCTTCGAGATCGAGGATAGGTGCGCTCGCGGTGATGCGCAGATTGTGAAAGCTGCGGCCGTGAACATAATTACCGCGTGGAGAAACTTATTGGCGGGCGACATGCGCGACGTATCAGAGGGTCTGAGTCCATTGTAGGTATTGATCGACTGTATCAAGGGCGTCAGCCCCAGTCGCGCCCGACCCGCCTCATGGGCAGGCGCGAGTGCGCCCACCTTCGGGCCGGGCGCTTTGGACCGGATTGGGTCTGGGCGTCTGTTCTCTACGCCGCATCCACCGCTTTGATCTGCCCGCCGCGCCAGGCGCTGCGCACATTGTCGGCCAGCGCCTTGATCAGATCTGCGTTCGGCCCTTGGGCCGAATACATGCAGATTTTCATGCTGGGCAGGTCCGGCAGCGCGCCGCCATGACGCAGCGTCTCCACATGAGGGCTGACGGTGCTTTCCAAAGAGACGTGCACCACCAGATCGGCTGAGACGCTGGCGTCGATCGTGCGGGTCGAGTCCGATTCGACGGCCAGATCCCACGGGATACCGGCCTTCTCCAGCGCCTCGATGGTGGGCGCGCGAAACAGGCAGCCATTCTCGAATGCGATGCGGAGCGGCCGCGACCGCCACGCCGCGCCGCCATGCGCGCCGACCCAGACCATTTGGGCGTCTTCCAGAACCTCTCCGCCGGGGCTGACTTCTTTTTCAGTGGTCAGAATCAGGTCCACCTCGCCTCGGTCGAACTGCTCTTTCAGCCGCTTGGTGTAGGACGAGACCAGTTGCACTTTCACGCGCGGGTACTCGCGGTCGAAGGCGTGCAGCACGCCGGGAATATGCGGATAGACGATGTCGTGGGGCACGCCGATGGAGACCTCGCCCTCAAAATCCGATCCGGTCAGCCGGTCCCACACCTCGTCATTGAGGGTCAGGATGCGGCGCGCATAGGCGGCCAGTTGCTCTCCCGCCGCGGTCGGTGACACGCCACGGCCGGAGCGGTCCAGAAGCTGCGTATCCAGCGCCTCCTCCAGCCGTTTGAGCTGCATCGACACCGCCGATTGGGTCAGGTTGAGTTGCCCGGCGGCTCGGGTGACGCCGCCCGTTTCGGCCACGGTCAGGAAGCTGCGCAGGGCGGTCAGGTCGAGGTTGCGGGGCATGGTGGGCCTCCCTCCGCGATGTTTCACGATTTGTGATGTATCACTTCATAAACATTCGTTTCACTTATACATCGGGCTTCCCTAGATATCAAACACGCTGATGAAGCAGGCAAGCGAATCAAGTTTCTTAATGGAGGACGCAATGAAATCGATCACCCTGAACGCTCGCGTCGCCCCCGTCGTGGCGCGCCCCACCCGCCCGCTGGCCATTCTGCCGAAACAGGTTCGCCACTGGATGGAAATCGCGAAACAGCGCCGCGCGCTGGCCGAGATGAGCGACGCGCAGCTGTTCGATCTCGGGATCACCCGGTCCGAGGCTGAGACGGAGGCCGCCCGCCCGTTCTGGGACTCGCGCCGCTAAGCGGCAACTTCTTTCCTGCGCCTGCCGCCCCACTGCTTTGGGGCGGCTTTCTTATGTCAGGGGGTACGCCCTCAGGCGCTCATATACCGGACCGCCCGGATGCAACGTCGATCGGTAGAGCCCGAAATCGGACACTTCGAAAGGTCCGGCGAGAAAGGCAGAGCGATCGGCGGCGAAACGTTCCGCCTTTTTCCGGTCAGCGCCGCGCCCGTTCAGGCGCGCGAGCGTGATGTGCGGCGAGTATCGTCGCGCCTCCACCTCGACGCCGGCGTCGCGCAGGGTCTGCGCCACCTTGGCCTGAAGCGCCATCAACGCAGGCTGCGCGGCGACATCGGCATAGATCAGGCGGGGCTTCGAGCCGCCGAACAGATCAACGCCGTCCAGCGTGACCGGAAAGCGCGGCGCGCTGATCTGCTCCAGCGACGCATCCGCGTCCGACAGCAGCGGCGCGGGAACCTCACCCAGAAAGGCCAGCGTGAGATGCAGGTTCTCGGGAGGCGAGACCCTGCCGGGTGCCCCGGCCTGCAAGCTGGTCAGCCGGTCGATGATCGCATCCGGCGGACGAATGGCGACAAATGCGCGGATCATTCTTCGCGCGCCTCGACTTTCTCAACCAATTGCAACACGACCGGGCCGAAACGGGAGACCAGTACTTTCACCCCCTTGGCGCTGGGGTGAATGCCGTCCGGTTGCGCAAGGCTCGGGTCGCCTTCCAGCCCCTCCAGAAAAAACGGGTCGTAGATCGCGCCGTGCTGCTCCGCCAGTTCCGGATACATCGCATCGAACTCGGCTTTCCAGTCAGGTCCGTAGTTCAAGGGCGCCTTCATGCCGGTCAAAATCGCGGGCATCTCTCGTTCGCCCAGCGCCGTCAGAATCGCATCCAAATTTTCTCGACTCGATGCGGGGTCGATGCCGCGCAGCAGGTCGTTGCCGCCAAGCTCGACGATCACCGCGTCGATTTCGGGCGTCAGAGACCAGTCGAGCCGAGCGCGCCCGCCCGCCGTGGTGTCGCCGGACACGCCGCCATTGATCACCGTCACATGGTCCGCGCCGTTTTCGGCCAGCCAAACCTGAAGCTGGGGCGCGAAGCCTTCCTCTTGCGGCAAGCCATAGCCATGGGTCAGGCTGTCGCCCAGAGCGAGAATCGTGACGGCGTCCCTCGCGGCGGCTGGCGCGGCCAGCGCGACAAAGCAGGCGCAAAGCAACGCGATTGCGCTTTTGCGATTGCGCAGGCGCGCGTCGGCCCCATATCGACGGGAAGGCTTAGACGCCAGGCGCGACAGAAACAGGCGGAACTTCATGGGCGATCCCATTTTCGATCTTCGCGGCGCGACCCTCGCCCTGGACAGCAAGGCGGGCCGGGTGGAGATTTTGCGCGGCCTTGACCTGACTGTCGAGCCGGGTGAGGCGCTTGGTATCGTCGGGCCGTCCGGATCCGGCAAATCCTCGCTCCTTATGATCCTGGGCGGTCTGGAGCGCGCCACGGGAGGTCAGGTCGGCGCGTTGGGCCGTGATCTGACCACGATGGACGAGGACGCGCTCGCGCTCTTTCGTCGGGATCATATGGGGGTGGTGTTTCAATCCTTCCACCTGATTCCGACGATGACCGCGGTTGAGAATGTCGCGGCGCCGCTGGAACTGGCGGGCGATCCCGACGCGTTCGACAAGGCGGAGGAGGAGTTGCGGCTGGTCGGTCTCGGCGACCGGATGGACCATTACCCGTCGCAGCTTTCGGGCGGAGAGCAGCAGCGCGTGGCATTGGCCCGCGCCGCAGCGCCCAGCCCGGACATCCTGCTGGCGGATGAGCCGACCGGGAATCTCGATGGCGCCACCGGGGCCGGGATCATCGACCTGCTTTTTGACCTGCACGACAAGCGCGGCACGACGCTGATCATGGTCACTCATGCGCCGGAACTGGCTGAGCGCTGCTCCCGAATCATCCATATCCGCGACGGGCTGATCGAACGTGAGGAACTGCGTGGCGCCCCAAGCAAGACGCCGGAGGCGGCCGAATGAGGCTGCGCGACCTGAGCGTCGCGGCGACCTTCGCCCGGCGGGAGCTGCGCGGCGGGCTGAAAGGTTTTCGCGTATTTCTCGCGTGCCTCGCACTTGGCGTCGGGGCGATCGCGGCTGTGGGCTCGGTTCGCTCGGCGATTTTCGAAGGTCTGCGCACGGAGGGCGCGGCGATTCTCGGCGGTGATGCGGAACTGAAATTCACCTATCGCAGCGCGGAAGGTGCAGAGCTGGATTGGGTCGGGCAGGTCGCCACCGGCCATTCTGAAATCGTCGAGTTTCGCTCCATGGCGTCGACGGCGGGCGGCGCGGACGGTCAGCAGGAACGGTCGCTGGTTCAAGTCAAGGGCGTCGACGGCGTTTATCCGATCTATGGCGAGGTTCGGTTGCAGCCGGACTTGCCTCTGGCGGACGCGCTCGGCCCGGGGCCGGACGGAGTGCATGGCGCCGTCATGGAGCCAGTTCTGATCGACCGGCTTGGTCTTTCGGTCGGCGATCGCGTTCGTCTTGGAACAGGCGAGCTGGAGTTGCGCGCCGCGCTGACGCATGAGCCGGACAAAATCTCCGGCGGCTTCGCCTTCGGACCGCGGGTTCTGGTCTCGCTCGACGGGTTGGAGGGGACCGGCCTGCTGCAACCCGGCTCCTTCTATGAAACGCTCTATCGACTGCGCCTGCCTGAGGGCGCGAATCTGAACGCGCTGAAGGAAGATGCGCTTGAGCGGTTCGCGGATCAGGGCGTTCGCTGGCGTGACAGCCGCAACGGCGCGCCTGGGGTGGAGCGGTTCGTCCAGCGGATCGGTTCTTTTCTCGTGCTGGTGGGTCTGGCCGCGCTGGCGGTGGGCGGCGTCGGGGTCGCGGCGGCCGTGCGCAGCTACCTGGAGGGCAAGACGGAAACTATCGCCACGCTTAAAACGCTGGGCGCGACAGGGCGCGTGGTGGCCGCCACGTATCTGATGCAGATTGGGGCTCTGACGGTTCTGGGCATCGCGCTCGGTATTGCGCTCGGCGCAGGGGCCCCGGCGCTGCTGGGGCCGTTGTTCGCGGACAACCTCCCGGTGCCGGCGCTCTTCGACGTTTACACGCGGCCGTTGGCCGAGGCGGCGCTCTACGGCGCCCTGACCGCCCTGCTTTTCGCGCTTTGGCCTTTGGCGCGGGCGCGAGAGGTGCGCGCGGCGGGGCTGTTCCGCGATCTCGTGGCGCCTGAACGGCGCTGGCCAAGGCCGACGTGGCTCGCGGCGATTTTCTTGTCGGCGCTGGCTCTGGTCGGCTCGGCGGTTGCGCTTTCGGGCACGACAAACCTGTCTCTGGGGTTTCTGGGCGGCCTTTTGGTCGCGCTCGGCGCGCTCGCCATGGCGGCGCGGGGCGCAAAATCGCTGTCGCGCCGCATGGCGCGGGGCAAGACGGCGCGCGGTCGTCCCACGCTCAGACTTGCGCTGGCGGCGGCGGGCGGTCCAACTGGCGAAACGCAAGGCGTGGTGTTGTCCCTGGGGCTTGGTTTGGCGGTGCTCGCCACGATCGGACAGATCGACGCGAATATGCGCAGCCTGATTGATCGGGAGCTTCCTCAGGACGCGCCAGCGTTCTTTTTCATCGACATTCAAAACGATCAGCTGGACCCGGTGATGGATACGATCACGAGCCGTTCGGGCATTGAACGGGTCGAAACCGCGCCGATGCTGCGTGGGATCGTCACCAAGCTCAACGGCGTGCCGGCGCGCGAGGCGACGATCACCGGATCGGGCTGGGTGATCCGGGGCGATCGCGGCGTGACCTATTCCACCGCGCCACCGATCGGGACATCTATTGTCGAAGGCGAGTGGTGGCCGAAGGATTATCAGGGTCCGCCTTTGGTCTCCTTTTCTGAAGAGGAGGGGCGGGAGCTCGGCCTCTCCATCGGGTCCACCGTCACAGTTAATGTGTTGGGCCGTGACATCACCGCGACGGTCGCCAGTTTCCGCGTGGTCGATTTTCGCACTATGGGGATCAACTTCGTGATGGTGTTCGATCCCAGCGCATTTCGGGGCGCGCCTCACACTCATATCGCTACCGTCTACGCGGAGGAGGAAACGGAGGCGCCGCTGCTTCGCGATCTGGCCAGAGGCTTCCCCAACGTCACGGCGATTCGGGTGCGCGACGCTATCGCAAGAGTCTCAGAAGGGCTGGAGGATCTCGCTGCAGCGACCCGCTGGGGCGCGGCGGCGACGCTGCTGACCGGGGTCGTGGTGCTGATCGGCGCCGCGGCGGCGGGGCAAAGGCGGCAAATTTACGAGGCTGCGGTGCTGAAGACGCTGGGCGCGACACGCGCCCGTATTCTGGCGAGCCATGCGATTCGCGCGGGCCTTCTGGGCGCGGCGGCGGGTCTGGTCGCGGTGTTTGCAGGCTGGGCCGCCGGATGGGCGGTGATGACGCAGGTGATGGACGCCAAATTCACGTTTCAGCCGGTATCGGCCCTGGCAATTGTCACAGGCGGCGCGCTGGCCAGCCTGCTGGCGGGGCTGTTTTTCGCCCTGAAGCCGTTGTCGGCGCGCCCGGCGCGGGTTTTGCGGGCGAGAGACTGATCAGCGCCCTCAATCAGCGCCGAATTGTAGACTTCGCCTTGATTTGATTGTTTTGTCGCGGGCTTCAGCCTTGAATACCTGGCGCGATAAGACGATATTTAAGGGGAGTCATCTCGCCGGGCTGTTCCCGGCGGGCGGATAGATATGAACAAACAAAGGTGTACTGATGGCTGACTATCAGACGACGGTTCGCCGCGGCGTTGACACGCGGGCCGCCGCGCAGATCGATGAAGGTCTGCGCGCCTATATGAACAAGATCTACGCTCTGATGGGCGTGGCGATGATCATCACAGGCCTCGTGGCCTATGTCGTTGGCGCAGATTTCGCCAATCTCGTGGATCAGAAGCCGACATTGATCGTGCCGGAGAACATGCTGGTCGCGATGTACTCGTCGCCGCTTAAATGGGTCATCATGTTCGCCCCGCTGGCGATGGTGTTCCTGATCGCCGGGCGCATGCATAAAATGGCGGCGTCGACAGCGCAGACCATGTTCTGGGTATTCTCAGGCCTGATGGGCCTGTCGATTTCGTGGATTTTCGCCGTCTATACGGGAATGTCCATCGCCCAGACCTTCTTCGCCACTGCGATCGCCTTCATGGGGCTCAGCCTCTATGGCTATACGACGAAGAAGAACCTCAGCGGCTGGGGCTCGTTCCTGATCATGGGTGTGATCGGACTGATCGTGGCCTCGATCGCCAATATCTTCATTGAGTCATCTGCGCTCAGCTTCGCCGTGTCGGCGATCGGCGTGCTGATCTTCGCGGGTCTGACGGCCTATGACACCCAGCGGCTGAAGAATGAGTACATCCACTTCAGCCAGATGGGTCCCCAAGGCGAGGCCTATCTCGAAAAGGGCGCGATCATGGGCGCTCTGGGCCTCTACCTGAACTTCATCAACATGTTCATGTTCTTGCTGCAATTCATGGGCATGGCGCGCGACTAACCCTCAAGCGCATCAGAACAGCGAAGGCCGGGGTTCGCCCCGGCCTTTTTCGTTGTCGAAAACTCTGACGCACGGATGATCCAGAATCGAAAAAGGCGACCCGAAGGCCGCCTCTGACAGAATACCGGATCAGGCGAGATTACTTGATCTTGCCTTCCTTGTACTCGACGTGCTTGCGCGCGACCGGGTCGTATTTTTTCACGACCATTTTCTCGGTCATCGTGCGCGAGTTCTTCTTGGTCACATAGAAGTGCCCGGTGTCGGCCGTCGAGTTCAGCCGGATCTTGATCGTCGTCGGCTTCGCCATGTTTCGCTCCTGCCGGCCATTTCCGGCCGTTTCCGTGATCGGGCGGCGGCCACGTTGGCGCGCCCGGATGAATCAGAGCGCCCTAAATACGCCCGCGCGCGACCAAGTCAAGCGTCGCGATCACGTTGAACCGCCCCGCGCTACAGCAGTTCAAAGCGAGATCGTCCGCCGTCATGGCGGAAAAACGGCGCGCCCGTCGCCCTCCGCTCCGCGGCGAACGCGGCGATCTCAGCCAAAACGACGCCGGTGATGAATGGCGGCTCCATCGCTTGCGCCTCGGAAACGGGCAGCCAGGCGAGGTCGGATAGTTCGCCAGACGCCCCGGCGAAATTGTCAGGATCACCATGGATGGCGGAGGCGTCTGCGAAGAAGAACCGCGCGTCGAATCGCAGTTTCAGGCCGGGCGGCGTCACCGCGCGGAAAAAGAAGGTCAGCGCGTCCAGTCGCGGTTCAAGCCCGGCGGCGAGAAAGGCGCGCCAGCCATCAGGAGCGTCCGTCGCGCGCTCTGAAGCGTCTGGATCAGGCGCTCCGAGAAGGAGGCCAGTCTCCTCAAAGGTTTCGCGGATCGCGGCCAAGGCCAGCGCTTCGGCTGGAACCGCGCTTGCCCGGCCAGCGGCGACGGCGGAGGCCTCGGGCAGCGACCGGTCCGGGCTCAAAAGATGGTCGTCCGGGTCAACCGCGCCGCCAGGAAAAACGATTTTGGAGGGCATGAACCGCGCGCCGCCGCCTCGCCGCCCCATCAGCACGCGGGGCGGGCCATTGGCGTCCCGGCGTAGCAGAACCAGGGTCGCCGCATCGCGGGGCGTCGGGGAGTCCGCCGATTCAGTCAAGGGATCGCGCCGGGCCGCCCGAACGGCCGAATCCATGCATTCGATTGGCCCATTGCATGCCCACGACCGCGCCCTTCAGACGAGGCAGCAGATACAGGCTGATCGCAACGCCCAGCACGGGCCACAGCGTGAAATGCACCCAGTAGGGCGGGTGCCAGGACTGCTCGACGGTCAGGATCGTCGAGGCGAGCAGGTGGCCGACGATCAGAATCGTCGCCCAGGCGGGCAGGTCGTCGGCGCGGTGATGGTGAAAGGCTTCGCCGCATGTCCCGCAGTGATCGCGTACGGTCAGATAGCCGGAAAACAGGCGGTCCTTGCCGCATTGTGGGCAGCGCCGCACCCAGCCGCGGCGCATCGATTGAAAAAGCGGGCGCTCGTCCTGCGCTACGGAATCGTGCTCTGTCATGCGGCTCATCTAGCTCCGATCCAGCTTTCCTCAATCATTGAGGACGAATTGCGCCGGGATGACGCATTTCCGCGACGGAAACAAGACGCCGCGCCGTGAAAGGGTTGTCGACGGGCGAATGGCCCGGACGGCGGCTTGAACTGAGGAGTAGCAGACGATGACATTGACGAAATCGCGCCTTCGCCGCGGCCCCGGAGCGTTGACCGCCCTGATAGCGGTCTCAGCGCTGCTGGCGACCAGTTTCACCGTTCCAGCAGAAGCGCGCGAGGGCGGACGGGGCCACCGCGCCGAAGCCATGTTTGATAGAGCGGACGCGAATGGCGACGGGAAGGTCACACTTGAGGAAATGACCGCCGCGCGCGGCGAGATGTTCAGCCGGATCGACACGAATGGCGATGGCCTGATCACGGAGGCCGAATTGGAGGCGCAAGGGCGTGAAAAGGCCAAGAAGCGCGCGGCGCGGATGCTGGAGCGCATGGATCAGAACGGCGACGGTGCGATCTCCGCTGAGGAGTTTGCCGAGCTTTCCGAACGGCGCGCAGGCCGTATGTTTGAACGGATCGACGCCAATGGCGATGGTGCGATCGACAAGGCGGAGCTTGAGGAGATGAAATCCAAGGGACGCCGCCATGGCAAAGGCCCGCGTGGAAATCGTGCGGACCAATAACCGCCGCGCTGCCCCGTCGACGGGGCGAGGAAGGGAAGATCGGGACGGATGGCGATGGCGCTGGATGCGGCAGGGTATCAGCATGACGACGCGCTTCTGGCGCGGTTCGCTGCTGGCGACCAGTCCGCCGCGCGTGAACTGACGTCCCGTCACGCCCCCCGAGCGATGGCGCTGGCCCGCCGAATGTTGCGCGACGAGGCGGAGGCCGAAGACGTGACCCAGGATGCGATGCTGAGGGTCTGGAAAATGGCGCCCGACTGGCGGCCGGGGGAGGCGAAGCTCTCCACCTGGATCCATCGGGTGACCTTTAACCTCAGCACGGATCGCCTGCGCCGTCGACGGTCCGCCCCGTTGGAGGCGGCGCCGGAGCCGGTGGACGACTCGCCCGGCGCATTGGCGGGCCTTGAGGCGGCGGATCGCGCGACGGCGCTGCGCAAGGCTATCGAGGCCCTGCCGGAGCGTCAGAAGCGGGCAGTGGAGCTGCGCCATTTCGATGAGTTGTCCAACCCCGAGATCGCGGAGGCACTTGAGGTCAGCGTCGAGGCGGTCGAAAGCCTGCTCGCGCGCGGTCGGCGCGCTTTGGCTCGCAGCTTGTCGCCGCACCGGCGTCGGCTCGGGCTCGATTGAGAACGGAGATATGCGATGGCTGAGCTGAGCTTCGCGGAATTCGAAGAATTGGCGGCGGCCCGTGGCGATGATCCTGCGCAGTGGCCCGATGAACTGCGCGAGGCGGCGGAGCGGTTGCTGGCGGGGCCCGACGCCGCGGCCGCGCGGGACGTACTGGATGCGATGCGGGAACTGGATGCGGTGTTGGATGATCTCGCGGAGGCGGAACGCGCCGCTCCAATATCCGATTTGCTAATGGCGCGCATTCTGGTTGACGCCTCGTCAATCACTGCCGAGCGAGCGGACTTTCCTCGGATCGCGCCGGACAGTCCCGGCGCATCGCGGTCCTGGCTGTCCGATCTGGTGGATATGTTCGGCGGTTGGCGCGCCGCTACGGCATCGGTTGCTGCGTGTGTGCTGGTGGGGCTGGGCCTTGGATTCGTAGCGCCGGACGATGCGGTGACGACCTTGGGCTTCGCGGATGCGGCTGACGAAGAAATCATCGCCGATCTGGGCTTGGTTGATGAGGAGCTTGCAAACGAAGTGTTTGGAGGGGCGGGATGACACAGACCGAAAATAGCTCACCGGCCGCGCGCCGCGCGCCGCGATGGATGAAGATCGTTCTCGGCGTTTCCCTGGCGTTTAACGTCCTGATCATTGCGGCGGTCGGCGGTCTGGCGATCCGTCATGGCGGGCCGCATGGCGGCGCGGGATTTCGGGATCTCCGCAGTTTTGCGCGCTTCGCGCCAGAGGAGCACAGGGACGAGGCCCGCGCAGTCCTGGAGCGCCATCAGGAGGATTATCGCGCGGGCCGTCAACGTATTCGCGACGCGCGTCAGGAGGCTGCGGACATATTCAAGGCCGACCCGTACAACGAGGAGGCGCTGGAGAGCGCGCTTTCTGAAATCCGGGCGGCGAGCGGGGATATTCAGGCGCTTGCCCATGGCGCGATGGTCGAAATCGGCGCCGGTATGACGGCGGAGCAGCGCGCCGAGGTCATCGAGAAGCTCGGCAAGCGAAGCAGGCGGTGGCGAAAGCGCGATGGAGAGCGCGTTCGAGACGAATAGCCTGCCCGGCTCAGGCGGCTTCGGCGAAGATGACCCGGTTGCGACCGCTGTTCTTCGCATCATAGAGCGCGGCGTCGGCGCGGGCGATCAGGCTGTCGGCGCTGTCGCTCTGCTGCAGACCAGCCACTCCGATGCTGACCGTGACCCGAATTGGGATCGGCAGGGCCTTGTCTATGAAGCTGGGGGTTTCGATGGCCGCCCGAACCCGCTCCGCGACGATGGCCGAGGCCGACAACGGAGCTTCGGGCAACGCCACGACGAATTCTTCGCCGCCCAGACGCGCCACCATGTCCAGCCCGCGGACATTCGCCGAGACCCGGCTCGCGAAGTCTTTCAGCACCGCGTCGCCGGCCGGGTGGCCGTATCGATCATTCACCGATTTGAACTGGTCTATGTCCAGCATCATCACGCTGAGCGCCGTTTTCGCCTCCGCCGCCCGGCGGATCATCGCGTCCAGATGGTTCATGGCGTAGCGGCGATTAAATACGCCGGTCAGACCGTCCACCGCCGCCATGCGCACAGTGTCGCGCATGCTGTCGCGCAACCGATCCGCATAGAATTTTCGGCGGAGTTGAGAGCGTAGCCGCACAGCCAGTTCATTCCAGTCCACCGGGCGCAGCAGATAATCCGCCGCGCCAAGATCGAGCGCCTGCGCCGCCGATCTGACATCGCCGGGGGCCGCCAATGCGACGATTGGACAGGCGCGAGATTCCGGGTTCGCCCGCAGTTGAGAGCAGAATCGCATCCCGTCGAAGTCGTCCGCATCGCTGGCGGTCAGTATGACGTCAGGCGAGAATGTCGCGACATGGTTCAGTGCGTCCCTCGGCGACGCGATGTCCGCCGAGATCGCCTCCACAACGATCTGGTCATCGGCGATACGCGCGCTGATGCGCGCTTTCGCTTCTGCGGCCGCTTGACGAGTCGCCTCGATCACGAGAATCGAACCGCCGCTGATCTCGACCGCCGCGGGTGAGCCGCCGAGGCCCAGTATCTCGCTTGTTTCATCGCGAAGGCGGAGCTCGTCCACCATCAGTTTCATGCGGGTCAGGCTGCGCAGGCGCGCAAAGAGGGCGAGATCGTCGACCGGTTTGGACAGGAAATCGTCAGCGCCAGCCTCCAGCCCGCGAATGCGGTCGTCGCTGTGATCCAGCGCCGTCACCATGACCACGGGGATATGTGAAAAATTCTGGTCGGATTTCAGGCGATTGCAGACCTCGAACCCGTCCATGCCGGGCATCATGACGTCAAGCAGCACAAGGTCGGGCGGCGCGTCCTCGATCATCTTCAGCGCCTCGGCACCGTCCGCTGCGCAGTCGACTTCGTAATAGGCGGCGTCCAGCTTCGCTTTCAGAATGGCGCGATTGGTCGCGACATCCTCGACGATGAGCACGCGGCCCGTCACTGCGTCGCTCCCGCAAGAACCAGTTCGATTCGGAGCAACAGATCGGCGATCGGCGCTGGTTTCTGTATGCAGTCAGCGCAGCCCGCCTCGCCCAATCGCGCGGCTTCAGCCTTTCCGGCGAAAGCGGATATCGCAATTATTCGGGGGGCTGGCGTCGCTTCTGAAATCGCGCGGGCGACCTCGACGCCGCCCAGTATCGGCAGTTGCACATCCAGCAGCACCAGATCAGGTTGGTTTTCGCGGCAGGCGGTCAGGCCTTCGGCCCCATTCTCCGCGCAGCGCACGTCATAACCTTTGGCCTGCAGCAGGTCGCGGAACAGCTTTCGGTTCATCGGATCGTCCTCGACAATCAGGATCCGCCGCGCGCCAGCGACTGCCGCTATGTCGGGGCTGGACGCAAAAGCGGCGTCACTGGCGCTTGGATGCGAGTGGCTGACGTCGTAAAGCATTGCTATCCCTCCCATCCCGGCGCGGGGCCGTTATCGGCCGGGGTGGAGATCAGGAGACGCGAAAGTCATTAACGAAATCCTAGCGAGTCATTAAAATTCTCGCCAAAGTAGAGCGGATGCGCGACATGAACCAATCCCAAGCCGAAGCGTTGGCGATCGACGCGCTCAGCTGGCTTGCAGGCCAGCCGGAGGCGATGGGTCGGTTTCTGGCGAGTTCCGGCTCTGGTCCGGCCGAGTTGCGCAGCCGGGCGGCGGAGCCAGCGTTTCTGGGCTTTGTGATGGACTTCATGCTGTCCGAGGAGCCGCTGCTGATGGAGTTCTGCGCCGATCGCGGATTTCCGCCCGAAGCGCCCATGCGCGCCCGCGCTACTCTGCCCGGCGGCGATATTCCTCACTGGACCTAAGCCGACTTGCCGACTCAGGCGCAGCGCCCGATATTCAGCCGATGGCCCTGCCCCCCGGATTCATGGATGAGCTGCGCGACCGCGTGTCCCTGGCGGATGTCGCCGGGCGCAAGGTCACGTGGGATCGAAAGAAGTCGAATCCGGCCAAGGGAGACTGGTGGGCGCCATGTCCGTTTCATCAGGAAAAGACGCCGTCATTTCATGTCGACGACCGCAAGGGGTTCTACTACTGCTTCGGCTGCCATGCGAAAGGCGACGCGATCAGCTTCGTGACAGAGTTGGAGAATGTCTCGTTCATTGAGGCCGTGAAGATCCTGGCTCAGGACGCCGGAATGACGATGCCCGAACAGGACCCCCGCGCGCAGGAGCGGGAGGAGGCGCGCGCAACACTCATTTCGGCGATGGAGGCGGCGGTCGGGTTCTTCCGCTTGAATCTCCGGTCAGCGAAAGGGCGCGAGACGCGGGAGTATATTCAGCGCCGCGGCCTGACGGACGAGACCGTGGAGCGGTTCGAACTCGGATACTCGCCGGATGCGCGCCATGCGTTGATCGAGGATCTGACGCAAAAGGGTATCGCCATCGATCTGCTGATCGAGGCCGGGCTGGTCATCAAGCCTGACGACGGCGGCAAACCCTTCGACCGGTTCCGCGGGCGGCTGATGTTCCCGATTCGCGACGCGCGCGGGCGCTGCATCGCCTTCGGCGCGCGGGCGATGGACCCGAATGCGCGGGCGAAATATCTGAACTCGCCGGAGACGCCGCTCTTTTCGAAATCCCGCACGCTCTATCATCAAGGCCCGGCGCGGGAGGCGGCGGGCAAGGCGGGGAGCCTGATCGCCGCCGAGGGCTATATGGACGTCATCGCGCTGGCGCAGGCCGGATTTAACCACGCGGTCGCGCCGCTGGGCACTGCCATCACCGAAGATCAGCTCAGGTTGATGTGGCGGATGACCGATGAGCCCGTGATCGCCCTGGACGGCGATACTGCGGGGCTGCGGGCGGCGATGAAGGCGATCGACGTTGCATCGCCGCTGTTGGAGGCTGGCAAGGGGCTGCGTTTTTGCCTGATGCCCGAAGGGCGCGACCCGGATGAGCTGATTCGATCCGGCGGGCCGGGCGCGATGCGGGCGGCGCTGGAAGCCTCAATCCCCATGGTCGATCTTTTGTGGCGGCGAGAGGTTGAGGGCAAGATATTCGACAGCCCGGAGCGCCGCGCTGCGTTGGACAAGAGCTTGAAAGAGGCGCTGGGTGGGATCGCCGACCCGCTGGTGCGTGAACATTATCGTGATGCGATCAGGGAAAAGCGGTCCGAGCTTTTCGCGCCGAAGCGCTCGTCTGGCGGCAAAGGCTATACGAGAGGGCAGGGAGGGCCGAAGCGGGGCCGCAAAAACTGGGGCGGGCCAAGTGGCGCAAGCGGCTGGCAGGCGCCAGTTCACGCGACCGCCGAGACCCGCAACTCGCTACTGGCGCGCGCCGGTGGTGGCGATACGGAGGCGCGAGGCCGGGAAAGCCTGATCCTCGCAACGCTTTTGTCGCACCCGGAACTTATCGAACGCTTCGATTCAGAAATATCGGCGCTTACGTTTCATTGCCGGGATCTCAATGACATCCGACTGGCGGTTCTCTCAGCCGCTGGTGAAATCATCGCTGAAGGATCGGTTTTAGAAGCTGAAGCGCTTTCCAACATCGTCGCGGGGCAGGTCGGTGAGGATCCGCGCGCAGTCGTCTGGCGAAGCCCGTTGGTCCAGTCGATCCGGTTTTTGCGCGATGGCGCTTCGGTCGATACCGCCGAGCAGTCGCTGCGTGAGGAGGTGTCCCGGCATGCCGCCCAGATCGCGCGATTGATGGAGGCGAGCGACGCAGAGGCCGCCGCGCCGACCTCTGAAGACGACCATCTGACTGAACGTTTGCGCGCATCCCTTGAAGACTCGGAAGCTGCGAATAGATTGCCTGAAGACAAGTCGGATGCAGCGAAGAACAGCGCTTCCGAGTTGCACCAGTGGATCGACGAACGCATATGGGAGAAGAAAACGAATCGGCGTGATTCGAATCGCGGGTGATTCGTTTATATTGATTCGACCGATTCGGGGCGCGGATTTCGCCAGTCCCGGCGGCAGATGATGGAGCGGCACATGGCGGCGAAGGACGTCGAAGAGACGACCGAAGCGGAATCCAGCGAAGGCGGCGGCGGTCCGCTTCTGGATATGAGCCAGGCGGCGGTCAGGAAGATGATCGCACAGGCCAAGGCGCGGGGCACGATCACCTATGACGAGCTGAACAAGGTTCTGCCGTCCGATCAGGTCTCCTCCGAGCAGATCGAAGACGTGATGGCGCTTCTGTCTGAGATGGGCGTCAACGTCGTCGAGGCGGATGAGGCCGAAAGCGACGACGCCGAGAAAAAGGCGGGGGAAGAGAAAGCTTCAACCTCCAAAGAGGTCGCCACCACCTCCGGCAACGCGACCGAGGTCGATCGCACCGACGATCCCGTCCGCATGTATCTGCGCGAGATGGGCTCGGTGGAGCTGTTGTCCCGCGAGGGCGAGATCGCCATCGCCAAGCGCATTGAGGCCGGCCGCGGCACCATGATCGGCGGTCTTTGCGAAAGTCCGTTGACGTTCCAGGCGATCACCATCTGGCGCGATGAGTTGCTGGAAGAGTCGATCATGTTGCGCGACGTGATCGATCTGGACAGCACCTTCGGCAAAGTCCTTGCCGCCGAAGCCGAAGAATCGGTCGATTCCGACGATGATGAGGAGTCCGACTCGGATTCGGACTCAGATTCAGATTCAGATTCGGACTCGGACGACGAGTCCGAATCCTCCGATGACAGTGACGATTCGTCGGATGACGGCGAGGACGAGCAGGTGAACTTGTCTCTCGCGGCGATGGAGCAGGCCCTGAAGCCGCAGGTGTTGGAAACACTGGAAGAGATCGCGCTCGCCTATGACAGGCTGCAACGCATGCAGTCCGAGAGGCTGTCCGCCGCTCTGGACGAGAAAATCTCTTTCTCGGCGGTTCAGGAGCGAGACTATCTGCGCCTGCGGGCCGTGATCGTGGAGCTCGTCAACGAGCTGCACCTCAACAACAACCGTATCGAAACCCTGATGGACCAGCTCTATGGCATCAACCGGCGTCTGATGACGCTGGAGGGGCAGCTGGTGCGCATATCCGATCAGAACAAGGTGAACCGCCGCGAGTTCATTGAAGAGTATCGCGGCGCCGAACTGGAGCCTGGCTGGGTCGAGCGCGTTGGTCAGTTGAAGGGCAAGGGCTGGGCGCAGATGGTCGAGCGCGATGGCGACCGGATTCAAAGCCTGCGCGACGACATCGCCGAGATCGGGCACCTTACCGGTCTCGACATCCCGGAGTTCCGCCGCATCGTTCAGACCGTCCAGAAGGGCGAAAAGGAAGCGCGGATCGCGAAGAAGGAGATGGTCGAGGCCAATCTGCGTCTCGTGATCTCCATCGCCAAGAAATACACCAATCGCGGGCTGCAGTTCCTCGACCTGATTCAGGAGGGCAATATCGGCCTGATGAAAGCGGTCGATAAGTTCGAGTATCGGCGCGGCTACAAGTTCTCCACCTACGCGACGTGGTGGATCCGGCAGGCGATCACCCGCTCGATTGCGGATCAGGCGCGCACGATCCGTATCCCCGTGCACATGATCGAGACGATCAACAAGCTGGTGCGGACCTCTCGCCAGATGCTGCATGAGATCGGTCGCGAACCGACGCCGGAGGAACTGGCCGCCAAGCTGCAAATGCCGCTGGAGAAGGTCCGCAAGGTGATGAAGATCGCCAAGGAGCCGATTTCCCTCGAGACGCCGATCGGCGACGAGGAGGACAGCCAGCTGGGCGATTTCATCGAGGACAAGAACGCGGTGCTGCCGCTCGACAGCGCGATCCAGTCGAACCTGAAAGAGACCACGACACGGGTATTGGCGAGCCTGACGGCCCGCGAGGAGCGCGTTCTGCGCATGCGGTTCGGCATCGGCATGAACACCGATCACACGCTGGAGGAGGTTGGCCAGCAATTCTCGGTCACGCGCGAGCGCATCCGGCAGATCGAGGCGAAAGCCTTGCGGAAACTGAAGCATCCGAGCCGGTCGCGGAAACTGCGCAGCTTCCTCGACAGCTGACCGAAACAGGGTGTTTTGAGACGAGAAGGGCGGCCGCTTGGCCGCCTTTTTTGAATCTAGGCGAAGATATCGGGGTCGATTGATCCAGTGATAGCGACTTCAAAGATCACATTGCCGCCATCGAGATCCGCCACATCCACTCCGAGCAGCGTGACGGTGGAGTCGTCCGCTCCGTAAGTAATCACGGCGTCGGCGCCAAACCGGTCGATCGCGACCTCCATCGGGTCTATCGGGTCATTGCTGCTGAAGACGACCATGTCCGCAAGTGGGTCGAAATCCTGAACGGCGTCCGCGCCATCGCCTGTTCCGTCGCCGATTGCGCCATTGTTGAACAGCAATTTGAACGTGTCGGCGCCAGAACCGCCAGTCAGAAGGTCGTCGCCATCTCCACCAATCAGCAGATCCACACCGTCACCGCCAGAAAGTAGGTCAGCCCCGTTTCCGCTGACTAAGGTATCCACACCTGCCTCGCCGAAGAGGCGAACATCGGTCGATGAAATAGAGCTAATGATCACATCATCTCCATCGCCGCCATGTATCTCTGGCGTTAGTGAAGTCGCGGCAAGGTAATCGTTAAATGCCGTGCCGATCAGAACTTCAATCTCCGTGATGATGGCCTTGTCTCCATCGGAAAAGTCGATGGACTGTTTAATCGGCGGCGGCGGCTGGTCTGGGGGAATAGTCGGCCCCGGCGAAATGACGCCCATCGAGGTAATTGCCGAACTGGCGCCCGAAAAGTCCGCCGTGTCGACTCCATCGCCGCCGTGCAGTTCGTCTAGCGCTCCACCGCCGCCGATCAGGAGATCGTCGCCTTCGCCGCCGTTGAGGACATCATTCCCGGCACCGCCATCAAGCGTGTCGGCGCCGTTCCCGCCATCCAGCGAATCGTCGCCCGCGCCTCCGATCAGAAGGTCGTCTCCACCGCTAATTGGATTGGGAGTGAAGATCCCGCCGCCGTGACCGCCGAATAGAGTGTCGTTCCCGTCGCCGCCGGTCAGGATGTCGTCGCCGCCCAGGCCGACGATATCGATGACGCCATTGTCTGCTGCGATTTGATCGGCGAATTCGGTGCCAATTATCCGCTCGGCGCCTTCAATAGTGCCCGGTGACTGGACATTGCCCTGTGTGCCGCCACCGAAAATATCCGGGTTTATTACGCCGTGATAAATGCCGACCGACGACGACGAGAAATCCGCGGTGTCATATCCATCTCCGCCGATGAACTCATCAGAACCGCCGCTGTGGGGGAACAGGTCGTCGCCCGCGCCGCCGTCAAGCACATTGTCGCCCGCATCGCCGGTCAACGTGTCGGCGTGGTCCGAGCCGGTGAGGTTCTCGATGCTGATGAAGCTGTCGCCCGCCGCGTCGCCGCCCGAGGCGGATCCCTGGCCGAGATCGACTGTTACGCCCTCGGCCGAGCCGGCGTAGCTGGCTGTATCGTTCCCGTCGCCGCCTTCGAGGACATCTCCGCCGCCAAAGCCGATGAGAATATCATCGCCTTCAAGGCCGAGCAGAGTCTCTGAGAGATCCGTGCCTTCCAGCACGTCGTTCTTTTTCGCGCCCTTGAATGTCTTGATGTTGCCGTTGCCGTTTCCCTGGCCGCCATTACCGTTTCCGTTCCCACCTTGCGGCATGAGAGCCTCCTATTAATTAACCAACAGCTACTTTTGGTGGTGGTAGACGGTGGAGATCAACCAAAAAGCATTCGCGACATGCGGGAAAGCTGCGCCCCATGCTCTCCAATATATATTCTCTCAGTTCTGCGCGTATCCTTGGGAAGCCGCACAAAAGAGAGGGCGCAGATATCCGACAATCATGGGTTGAAACGTCGAGCGAAGGCCCCACCGAAAAGAGCGCGCGGCCTTCATCGGAATTATGAACGGAATATGAATGGCGTATTGGCCAACCTTAAGAAATGATTCGGCTTTTCAGCGCATCCCGTTCATTTGCGGTTCATATTGGTTAACGAATTCAGCGGGCCAACAGACTCGCGGAGGTCGAGCGCTCAGACAGACCGCGCTATGTGTTGCCGGTTTGCAACAGGTTTGAGTCAATCAGGTTAAAAATCTGAGTCTCGAAGGCAACATTTGTCCGCAACACATTCCAAGGAAACATAAAAAGCGGTTAATCTGTTTGAGTGAGTTCTGCTTAGTGTATGGTGGTCCTTAATAAAAAGTTTAGGGGCCGAGTAGGAGTTGGTGGTTTGCATTTGGTTACGAAGATGCGCGTAGCCGCCCTGTATCTGATCGCGTCGGCGTTCGTCGTTGCGATGTCGGCTCCAGGGCCGCACCCGTCGATCAGCGGCGGCGCGCACGCAGTTCCCGTTAGCGCAGAGAGCTTCGACAAAGAGAGCTTCAACAATGAGAGCTTCAAGGTCGCATCGAACTGGGATGGCGGCTGGGGCGGTGACGGTTTTGCCGGGCGCGGCGGAATGGACGGTGATTTCCGGCCGGTGATCTCAATCAATACCGCAGCCTTCCAGGTCGCGGCCGCTACGGATCATCCGGCGGCGCAACGTCATTCCGAGTTGACCTCGATTCTGGCGACCATGGCGCCTCCGACCCGCGCTTCGGCCGATGTTGAGGCCGAACTGCAGCAAATTCGCTCGACTGTCGATGACCGGCAGAAAGTCTTCGACGGTCTGGCTTCCGAATTGGAGGTGCTGCGCGAAGAGCTGAGCCAGATGGATCGTCGTGAAGCCGCAACGGAAATCGCAGCGCGGATCGACGCCACACAGGATGAGGCGGATCACATCCGCAGCGCGTTGGTCCACTCGCTGCTCGGGCTGACGGCGATGCAGGCCGAATTGCGCAACGCGCGTCGCTACGAAGACCTGCGGAATGAGCTTATCGCGTTGGAAGATATGATGGCGAGCGTCCGGGTCTATATAGAGGGTGAGAGCGAAGAGGCTTCCACCAACTCGGCCGGAGGGCGCTTCGTTTCGGATTTCCGCGGTCTTTTCAGCGAACATTGATCGCCGGACGCGATCGTCCGGCCAGCCGCGCCATCCGCTCTGGTGGCGTTTGGCGATTCCGCGCAAATGCGGTTCGGCCCAATTGGGCCTGATATTCAACACATTTCTGATCGAGTGGCGCGGTCGGGATGCCTTAAAGACTTGAATCAGCGCGTTCCACATGCCCGCGGGACTCCTGTATTTAGTCATTAAAAGCAACGATTTAACTGTTTCATCAGGTTTCATGGCGTGCAAATGTGTCCCAACAGAAAAGATGGACACAAAGGTGGCGAATGGCCGCACTCAACAAGCTGACAGCGCTGCATGTAAAGAACGCGAAGCTGGGAAAAACTAGACTCACAAACCAAGTGCGACACCGGCTATGACCGGGATCGCCATGGGAACGAGATACATACACTTTTCGCTTGAGGAACGCTGCCGCCTGCGCGGCCTGATGGAGATGGGATTGCCGAAGGCGGAGATCGCGCGCCGTCTGGGGCGGCATCGCTCGACGATCGACCGCGAACTCCGGCGCAATCGCTGCGTTGGCAACTACCGGCCGGACAGCGCCGACCGGCGGGCCTGGGCGCGCAAGCTGCGCGGGTCGCGGATCGGGCGCTCCACCCGCCTGCGCGAACACTTCGAGGACCGTCTCGCCAGGGGATGGTCTCCGGAGCGGATCGCGGGACGGATGGAGTTGGAGGAAGTGGAGCACGGGGTGAGCGCGGAATCCATCTACCGCCATGTCTACAGCCCTGCGGGCCGCCGCGCGAGACTGCCCCGCCAGCTTGCGCAGCGCAAGGCGAAGCGCGGCCGGCGAAGGCGGAACGGTCGGCGAGAACCGGCGATCCCGAACCGTATTTCCATCCACCAGAGGCCGACACAGGCGCATCTCCGCAGTCAGTTCGGCCACTGGGAGGGAGACCTGATGCATTTCCGCCGTCAGCGCGACATCCTGCTGACGCTGCAGGAGAGCGCTCCCGTCTGACGCTGGCCCGGCGTCTTCTCAGCAAGGATTCGGAGCTGACCGCCAGCACCATCGCCGCGGAGTTGGGCGGACTGGCGCCAAAGGCTCGGCGCACCATCACCCATGACAACGGCGGCGAGTTCGCCAGGCACGAGAGCGTGACCGGTCAGATTGGCCTGCGCGCCTTCTTCTGCGACCCGCACAGCCCGCGGCGGCGCGGAGGCATCGAGAACGCCAACGGCCGGTTGCGCCGTGAGCTTCCCCGAAAAACCAGCCTCGGAGGTTACACCGATGACGACATCGACGACGTGATCTGGAACCTCAACTCAACGCCTCGAAAATGCCTCGGCTTTCAAACGCCGATCGAGGCTTTCGCCGCCAACCTCGGTGTCGCACTTGAAATGTGAATCCAGCAAATACTCCGACGGCGGAGGTCTCTGAATGCATCGCCGGAAGGACGGTGGCGCGCAGTGGTTCCTGCGCGTGCAGATACATGGTGTCGTTGGCGCCGGAATATCCGGTAGTGGGTCAATTTGAAATTATGGGCGGTAAGAAGGCGGGCGCACCGCGATAACTTTCCCGTTCTTGACAATCTGTCGTCCCAATAGGGCGCGCTCTACCTGCGACCTCTTATTCACCACATGGTCGTCAGCCGCTGGAAGGAGTTCTCGGTAATGGTTGCGCCCGGGTGGGGACACGGTCAAGCGCTATCACTACGAAACCCACGACCAGCTCCGCGCTCATCTCGGCGGCTTCGTCTCAGCCTACAACATCGCGAGGCGTCTGAAGACGCTCAAGGGCCTCACGACATACGAATACGTCTACAAAATCCGGACAACCGAGCCCGAGAGATTCAAACTCGATCCCACCCATCAGATGCCGGGACTAAACATCTGGTGGATTGAATCCAACATTTGGAGCCCTCGATTTCTGGCAGCGATGATCTGGTCGGGGTCGGCGCGCCAGATGAAGGGTTTGGCCTCGGTGTCGTTGTGCTCGGCGATGAATCGATTGATGGCGGTCTGCAAGTCCATGACCGAATGAAACACGTCATGCTTCAACCGACGCCTTGCCAGCTTGGCGAAGAACCCCTCGACCGCGTTCAGCCAGGAGCTTGACGTCGGGATGAAGTGGAAGGTCCAGCGCGGTTGGCGGGCCAGCCACGCCGGCACCCTGGCGTGCTTGTGGGCGGCGTAGTTGTCGAGGGTCATGTGGATCACCTTGCCGGCGGGGACGTCGCGTTCGATCTGGTTGAGGAAGCGGATGAACTCCTGATGGCGGTGGCGAGCCATGTTCCGGCCGATGACCGAGCCGTCCAGAATGTTCAGCGCCGCGAACAGCGTGGTGGTTCCGTTTCGTTTGTAATCATGGGTCATGGTCGGCCCGCGCCCCTTCTTCAGCGGCAGGCCGGGCTGGGTGCGGTCGAGCGCCTGTATCTGATTCTTCTCATCGACCGAGAGCGCCACCGCATGGGCGGGCGGGGCGACATAGAGGCCGACCACATCCTGCAGTTTCTCGGCGAAGGCTGGATCATTGGAGAGCTTGAACTGGCGCCAGCGATGCGGGCTGAGCCCGTGCGCCTTCCAGATCGCCCGCACGGTCGAGGCCGCCAGTCCGACCGCCGCTCCCATCGCCCGGACCGTCCATTGCGTCGCCTCATGCGGCGGCGGCTCGCGGGTCAGGCGGATCACCTCCGCGACCTTCTCGTCCGCTGTTCCGGGGATGCCCGGCGGGCGGGTCCTCTCGCGCAGCAAGCCATCGACGCCCTCGCGCATGAACCGCTCCCGCCAGCGCCAGACGCAGATCCAGGACTTGCCTGTCGCCGCCATGATCGCGACCGTGCCGAGGTCGTCGTCGCTCAACAGGACGATCCGGCAGCGTCAGACATGCTTCTGCGGCGAAGACCGGTATGAGGCGACCGCCTCAAGCCGAGCGTGATCAACGGCGGAGACGGTGAAGGATATTCCTGTGCGCGTCACACTGACTCGCACACCCAAGAACAAATGGGACTCCCAAACCGGACTCCTTTGTTCCGCTCAATCCACTAGGCGTCGCGTACAAGCAAAACCAAAGAGCCCATTTGAGACATTTCTTGTCCATTGCTGTGCTTCAAAAATGCACCAGAACCGGACATACGTCATCGCTACCAATTGGATGATCGTGGGATTTGCCTTGAGTTTGTGAAAAGGGTTCAGCCTGCTCATCCGCAAACGCTTGGGGAACGTCCTCCCAGCCTCAAGTGAGTTTATTCGGACAGGACCTTCGATTGGCCTGAGGACTCACCGCGGTCGGTTCCTTGCCTGGAGTAGGAGCGGGCCCAAAATACTGCGCGACGGTCAGCACTGAGAATTCGGTGTTCATGGGAAATTGCATTATCATTAATGTTCGGCGGAGCTGAGAGGAAGAGTGACGAGAACTATTTCACAGGCAACGACACACGTTAGACTCCGGGCTTTAAAGAACTAAACGCGCGGGGCCGCTGAGCTTCGTCATTGGGAGTGCGAAGGATGAGAATATTCGGCGACGGACCTAAAATCCTGTCCACCAGACCGCGTGGCGAGGTGGAAAGCCTTCCGTTGGAGTTGGACATCTCCACCAGCCTCCTTCACGCGCTACCACGCGTCCTTGGCGGCGCGCTTTTGCTCGCCATCGCGCTGGTGGCCTATCAGGGCTTCACATCGCAGGGCGAGTTCGGCCCTGTTATCAAGATGGCGTTCCAGGCCGCGCCGGTTATCTTGGCTCTTGCCGGGTTGTTCGTCCTTGTCCAGGGAGCCATCGGTCTTGTCGACAAAAGGACTGTCCGCATTGATGGCGACACCGTCGAGGTCTCTGGCAGATCACTGTTGAAGTCCGAAAACTGGTCTGAGCCACTCAGCGCCTTTGAGGGCGTGCGCTGGCGGGAATTCGTGGTGCAACGCCGTCTCGCAGTGAACTCAAGCAACCGAACCTCAAGGCTGCCCAAGGTATATCAGGCGCTGGATCTGCTTCACCCGGACCCTGCCAAGTGCGTCCCGCTATATGTGACCCGCCTCAGGGATGTGACCCGCCCGAAATGGGAGAAACTGGCGAAGCTTCTTGGCGCGCCGGCGATCGACGCTCGGGGCGGAGAGCGGCGGGTTCGCGCGGCCGAGGATTTGGACAAGCCGGTCAGGCGTCTCGCGCAAGAAGGCAAAATTCACGCCGAATGGGACCGAAGCGCACCGCCCGCAGGATTGGAGGTCGCCAAAGAGGGCGATGGGCCGGATGCCGAACGCATCGTCGCTACGATTCACGCAAAGCGTTATCCGACCTGGCTTTACGGCGGAGTGATGGCGTTTGCGGCGCTCTTCCTGATCCTGGGTGTCACGGATCTCGCTTTTATGCCTGCCCTGTTCGGAGGGGCGCTCGGTGCGGGCGTCGCATGGCACTGGCGATCCGAGGATCACAATCCCCGCACGATCTGCATCACCCGCGCCGCCGTTGAGATCCACACGCCCAATCCAGGCAATGCTCCGACACATGACGTGCTGGATCACTCGACGATCCGCGACGTCCATATTGGGAAGAGCTATGACAAGAGCTCGATCGGCCCACACCTCCTGATTTCCACAAAAAGCGGCGAGATCAAGGTGGGCTCCGGGCTGTCGCGGGAGGGGCTCGACTGGCTGCGCGACCTTATCCTGGCAGCCATCGCAAAAGCCTGATTTGGACAGCGGAACGATACTAAACTTCTGCTGACATTCGCCGCTCGACGATCGGCGCATCCTTCGCGACTAGAAAACGGCAAAAATCAGATCATCGGCGATAAATTTGACGGTGCTTGCGCTTAAGCCGACGCAAGACAGTTTGAATGTGCAAGAGTGGGGCGAGGAGGACGAGATGCAAAAGGCTCTTACACGTCGCCACGTGGCGGTACTATTTATCGCGGGAACATTGACGCTGATCGCTACCCCGGGGCTAGCGGACAATGTCGAGGCGTTACTTCAAAAGCAGGCGGAACTATCGGTGCGCGCGGGCAACCTTGCGGGCAAGATGATCGGCCCGTTCAATTCCAAGTCTTCAATGGAACCATGGACCCGCGGCGCAGGTTACGAAGCGCTTGCCGACCTCACCAAGTCCGCAGAGCGTCTGGCCAGCGCCATGTTGGAGACGGAGCCTCTCAGGAAAAATGGCGAGAGGCTGCGCCAACTTAATGCCAATCTCACAAAGAATGTCCGCGCCATACCTGCCCTCGACGGATCGAGCAAGCTTCCGGCGGTGCTGGAAGAGATTCATGAGTTGCTGCGACGGATAGAGGGCCTGAGCAGGTAGACCGCTGGTGGATTGAATCCAACATTTGGAGCCCTCGATTTCTGGCAGCGATGATCTGGTCGGGGTCGGCGCGCCAGATGAAGGGTTTGGCCTCGGTGTCGTTGTGCTCGGCGATGAATCGATTGATGGCGGTCTGCAAGTCCATGACCGAATGAAACACGTCATGCTTCAACCGACGCCTTGCCAGCTTGGCGAAGAACCCCTCGACCGCGTTCAGCCAGGAGCTTGACGTCGGGATGAAGTGGAAGGTCCAGCGCGGTTGGCGGGCCAGCCACGCCGGCACCCTGGCGTGCTTGTGGGCGGCGTAGTTGTCGAGGGTCATGTGGATCACCTTGCCGGCGGGGACGTCGCGTTCGATCTGGTTGAGGAAGCGGATGAACTCCTGATGGCGGTGGCGAGCCATGTTCCGGCCGATGACCGAGCCGTCCAGAATGTTCAGCGCCGCGAACAGCGTGGTGGTTCCGTTTCGTTTGTAATCATGGGTCATGGTCGGCCCGCGCCCCTTCTTCAGCGGCAGGCCGGGCTGGGTGCGGTCGAGCGCCTGTATCTGATTCTTCTCATCGACCGAGAGCGCCACCGCATGGGCGGGCGGGGCGACATAGAGGCCGACCACATCCTGCAGTTTCTCGGCGAAGGCTGGATCATTGGAGAGCTTGAACTGGCGCCAGCGATGCGGGCTGAGCCCGTGCGCCTTCCAGATCGCCCGCACGGTCGAGGCCGCCAGTCCGACCGCCGCTCCCATCGCCCGGACCGTCCATTGCGTCGCCTCATGCGGCGGCGGCTCGCGGGTCAGGCGGATCACCTCCGCGACCTTCTCGTCCGCTGTTCCGGGGATGCCCGGCGGGCGGGTCCTCTCGCGCAGCAAGCCATCGACGCCCTCGCGCATGAACCGCTCCCGCCAGCGCCAGACGCAGATCCAGGACTTGCCTGTCGCCGCCATGATCGCGACCGTGCCGAGGTCGTCGTCGCTCAACAGGACGATCCGGCAGCGTCAGACATGCTTCTGCGGCGAAGACCGGTATGAGGCGACCGCCTCAAGCCGAGCGTGATCAACGGCGGAGACGGTGAAGGATATTCCTGTGCGCGTCACACTGACTCGCACACCCAAGAACAAATGGGACTCCCAAACCGGACTCCTTTGTTCCGCTCAATTCAATAGGGGAGGGCACCGTTGATCGGGTTGTGATTCAAACATCAAAGTGGTTATCTTCGATCCAGTATGGAAATTTCGGAAAATTTCCTAATGTTGCATACACCTACTAGGCTTTTGCGATGACTTTTGCGCGATTCTATATAAAAGGCGTTATGGCTGGCTCTATATTGTCTAATATTAATTATAGTACTTAGGATGCAAAATATAAAATCGATCAGAGGAGTTTAAATATGCTCTCAAAAAAAATAAAGCGAGAAGCTTTGCGAATTTTTAGCCTACGCCACATAAGGAAATTACTTAATAAAGGCATTAATAAATTTTTTGCAAATGTCAATTTAACAAAAAATAATTTAGATTGCCAATGCCAGCGCTGCATTGAGTCGCGCGCATATTTGAAAACTCTTGAGCATCAAATTATACAGTTAAAAAGTGATATAGGTCACTGCCCTCATAGGCAAACTGGGAAGAATTACTGAATGACTTCTATTAGTTTTTGCACACCGATCATGAATAGAATTGACGATTTACGACGAACTCTACCAGTAAATATTAAGAATATTGAAAAGTTTGCACCACAATGTGAGCTGGTGATCGGGTGCTTCGATGATGGCGACGATTGTCGCGAGTTTATCTTTAATAAATTCAGCGCGGCGATCAAATCGGGCGTACTGCGGTTTCATCAATTCATGCCGCTTGATTTCTGGCATTTTTGCGACGCCAAGAATTCATTTTCAGAGCTGGAACTTAAAGAGTTTTATTTCAGCCTGGATGGTGATGGATACGTAACTGAACGTCAGATAGAGGCGGCGTTGAACGTACTTACAACAACGCAGGGTACGGCAGTACTACATGGGTTTTCGGGCGAGTGGGGAGACGGCACATCTGGACGCATCTGCGTGCCGTCGGAAATCTACAGAGCTGTTCAGTATAGCAGTTGCTTTTTTCCGAGGCAGTTTGATGAAATGTCATTGCTTATTGGGGCGTTTTTGGCCCGCTCTGACTGCAAGTTGATTTGTAATGGCCCAGATGCGGACATCGTGCGGCGGGAAAGAAACTTGTTGGGGTTCTTGGAGCGCAAGGATTCTGTGCCCGAGGTGCTTTATGTTGACCTTGGAGAAAAGCCCCTAGCTGATAATCCACGCGGGCCAGACTATGTCGAACAAGATGAACAACTGAGACTTCAGCAGATGTTCAACTCGAGGCTGTTCTATGCCCAGAACGAAGACGATCCTGTGCATCGACGCCGCAGCGAAAATTCGCTGAGAGCGGTACAGCGGAAAATTGTTACAGGAGCAGAAGCATTTCCGCTCGCAAAGTACGTATTTGGTCCAGAGGTTTTGGGGCGCGAGCCAGAGTCGCTAACTACTGTCTATTGTGTCGCCAAGGACGATCACCTTTTTCTACCAGATTGGCTAGCACACTATCGCGCCATCGGAGTGGAACGCTTTGTGATCATAGATGACGGATCCGATCCTCCTCTGGGTGAGTTCGTTAGTGCCGATGATTGCATTTTTCTATCGCCGCGTATCGGCGACTTTAAGCGAGCGAAGGTTTTCTGGATTGAGTTGGCTTTGCGGGTTCTTCAGTCGCCCGGATCATGGGCGATTACCGTCGACGCAGACGAATTTCTTGATATAAAGACGACCGGAAGTCTGACGTCTCTCAATCTTTTGATTGATTATTGCAATTGGTCCGGAGCGCCCGTCGCGCTAGGGGTGCTTGTCGACTTGCTCCCTGAGAAGGGACTAACGGACCAAAGCTCAGATGATTTTACACGCACGTTCACACATTGCCTTCTCCGAGAGGGCGAAAAGGATTTCGGATACTCAAATGAACCATCCGTAAGGGGGATGGGCAAGCATTGGAGGCGTGGATTTGCAGTCGATTTACGATACCGGTGCTTCAGTACTCTAGATTCAGTGGTCAAATATCCGATCTTCAAGTACGATGTATCGATAAAGTTGAATCAAGGTTTTCATTCATTAAGTTTCGGCGAAAAGCGGTTGAATCCCGAAGAAAATTTTGAAGAGTATATAACTCTTCCGGTCAAACATTATAAGTTTGCCAAATATAGCGATAATCTCAAAAGCAACAATCAGTTATCTACAAAAAACACACATATGTATTATGATAGGACTCGGGAAAATTTTCAAGTTCAAAACTTTTTTGGAGTAAGTCACTTGAATAAAATTTGGAATCTTACTCAAGAGTCAACTGAATTCGGTGAACATATATTTGCGGTCTTGAATCGAAGTACCACCGAGTCGCAATTGTGGTCGCAATTGTGGAGGCGCTCTAATTTCGAATTGACACTTGAGGCGGGGGAGATAACGGACCCCGCGTCAGTTGTGAGCCCAAGCGTCGACAAGTCGACAGAGGCGTTCCGGAAGTTAGTTGAATTGGATCATCAATACATGTCTCGAATCTTAGAAAACCCAATGCGCTTGCAATTGGGCCCGAACGATGATGTT
Organism: Paracoccaceae bacterium; assembly: GCA_963669315.1. Taxonomy (GTDB): domain Bacteria; phylum Pseudomonadota; class Alphaproteobacteria; order Rhodobacterales; family Rhodobacteraceae; genus SZUA-547. The sequence goes on from OY770021.1 coordinate 2,619,478, forward strand.
CAGGGCCGCGCTCTTAAAGCGTTAGCGATCAAAGGTGTTGACGTTGTTCAGAAAGTTGGAGCTGGTCCATGTTTTCTGGGCGCCATCAGTCTACCCTTTCTGCGAGAATTAATAATGGAGATTTCGAGAAAGCCGGTCACGTTCCGTGTGCGAATTGACTTCAGAGAGCTAGCGAGTGTCGCCTCCGCTTGTCTAAAGCATCGTAAATACGTCAAAGACATTGTAGCGATCGCCACGCGAGTTCATCTGGCTCTGTTCGAGGCTCGGCGTCTCGATATTCCCGTTTTGGTGGAATCGACTAACGAAACTGGCGGCCCTACTGACCTTTGTGTGCAAGAGTCGCTCAATTGCATGTACAAATTTGCTAAGTCGCCTGATAGCGATGAGAGATTTTTGGCAGAGCGCCTACAAGCTATGTTTGATGAGCTAAAAAAATGTAAGGGAGGGCCGGTAAACCCCCCAAAGAGTCCGAGTCAATGAGCCGCAGTGCGCGCGCTCTTTGTGAAGCCGTCCGCGCGCGGCGAATTGGAGATCGTCTTGTGTCCTTCACCCCTAAAATTGGGCCACTGTTTAGGCTGAAAATGGGGGACGTGAGATGGCTCGGAAACGGCATTCGGACGAAGACATCCTGAAGCTGCTTCGGGAGATTGAGCTGAAGCTCGCCGAGGTAAGCGACGTGCAGTCTGCTTGTCGCGGCGTGGGGATCAGCGACGCCACGTATTACAGCCGGACCCCCTGAAGAACTCTGTGTGAGGGCTCTGGAAAGGCGTATTTGGGTTGCCGAGAGGTCTGGCGTCCGGGTTCCGGGAGTTTGTCCCGAGGGATTTCGGGTGTTCCACGCTGTTTCGGCTACGCCGCTGTCGCCCGTCGCTCCCAGAGGACCAGGCGTTTCATGTTGAAGGCGATATTCGCCATGCCGATCTTCGCCCTGGCCCGATCGACGCCGATGGTGCGCACGAACAGCGCCATTCTGCGCTTCTGCTCGGCGAAGACATGCTCGACGGCGGAGCGGACCTTCGAGCGGGCGGCGTTGGCGCGCTGATGGTGGTGAGGCAGCGCCTTGCCGGGCGCGCGGCGGAAGTGGACCTTCGAGGTCAGGCCCGCCTTTGCGATCCGCTTCTCGTTCTTCCTCGAACGGTAGGCGTTCGAACGCTCACTCGAACCGGTGGCGTTCGCATTCTCACCGGCCCAGACCGCCGAGCCGGTGTTCGCCCTGTCCAGCAGACCCGGCAGTTCCCGCCCGTCATATCGAGACGCGTCGGTCACCGACCATTTCCGGATGAAGCCATGGCGCCGGTCCGTGCCGATATGGCTCTTGTAGCCGAACACCGGGGTGGCGATCTCGGCCAGCATCGTCCCGTCCGGGCGGCGCTTGCGGCGGCCACGCTTCAGGGTCCAGCGCGCATCGCGGTCTTTCTGGGCCAGCCTGGCGGGCTTGGCCTTCCACTCCTCCGGCGTTCCACCGCTCTTGGCGATGGCGCGCTCCGCGTCGGTCATGCGCTGGCGCGGGGCCGCGATGATGCTGGCGTCCATGATCTGCCCGCCCATGGCCAGGTAGCCGGCGTCCTTCAGGTGCGCGTCGAACCGCGCGAACAGCCTCTCCACCGCCCCGGTCTGCGTCAGAACCTCGCGAAACCGCCAGATCGTGGTCTCGTCCGGTGACGGCGCTCTGGCGGGTCAGTTCGGCTCGCTGTTACGCTGCCAAGGCAGCGTAACGCCAAGGCAGAAGCTCATCCAGCCGTGTGATCTTGTGTTCGACGATACGTCCGAGCACATCGGTCAGCCAGGCTTGCGGATCGACGCCGTTGAGCCTGGCGGTTTCGATCAGGGTATAGGCGATGGCCATGGCGGTTCCACCGCCCGCGGAACCGGCGAATGTCCAGTTTTTCCGCCCGATGGCGACAGAGGCGGCTCGGGAAATCTGAACAGCGGCGTTAAGTGGCCTTTCCGCTCGCCATCGGCATGACCGCCGGGAACGAAGAGAGACCATGACCAGACGACCGCGCCGGAACCACAGCCCGGCATTTAAAGCGAAAGTCGCCCTTGAGGCTTTGAAGGGCGAGAAGACGATGTCTGAGCTGGCGCAGCAGTTCGACGTGCATCCGAACCAGATCAAGCAGTGGAAGGATCAGCTTCGGGACGGGATGGCCAGTGTCTTCGACCCCGGAGCGAGGAAAACCCTCGAACCCGAGATCGACGTCACGGCGCTGCACGCGAAGATCGGCCAGCTGGCGCTGGAGAATGATTTTTTGTCCGGTGCGCTCGACAAGACCGGTCTGTCGCCGAGCGCAAGGAAATGACGGACCGGGCTCACAGTCTGAGCCTGACGCCGCAGGCGGCGCTCCTGGAGATCAGCCGCACCAGCCTCTACTATGCGCCGCGACTGGTCCCGGCCGCCGACCTCAAGCTGATGCGCCGGATCGACGAGTTGCATCTCGACTATCCCTTCGCGGGTGGGCGCATGCTGATGGGCCTCTTGCGCCAGGAGGGGTTCGCCGTTGGCAGGCTGCATGTCGCCACGCTGATGAAACGGATGGGGATCGAGGCGCTCTATCGCCGCCCGAACACGTCGAAACCCGCGCCGGGCCACAAGATCTATCCGTATCTGCTGAGGAAGACGGCCGTGACGCGGCCGAACCCGGTCTGGGCGATGGACATCACCTACATCCCGATGGCGCGCGGGTTCGTCTACCTGACCGCCGTCGTCGACTGGTTCAGCCGCAAGGTGCTGGCCTGGCGGCTGTCGATCACGCTGGAGACCGAGCCCTGCCTTGAGGCGCTGAACGAAGCCATGGCCCGCTATGGCAGGCCGGAGATCATGAACACGGATCAGGGCTCGCAGTTCACCAGCCTCGACTTCATCAAGGCGCTGAAGGAGGCCGAAATCGCCATCAGCTTGGACGGCAAGGGCGCCTGGCGCGACAACGTCTTCGTCGAGCGGCGCTGGCGCACGATCAAGTATGAGGAGGTTTATCTCAGGGCCTACGCCAGCGTCTCCGAGGTCCGCGCCAGGGTCGGGCGCTATCTGGAGTTCTACAATCGGCGCAGACCACACTCATCGCTGGACGGGCGAACGCCCGATCAGGCATATCTCAACCAGCCAAAGCCAATCCTGGCGGCGGCGTAACCAGAGCGGAAATCCACTTAGCGATACACCGGAAACTGTTCAAACGATCCGAGCCACCTCTGTCTTTGGAGAACCAGCACCTTGAACATTAGCACCGCATCCATCGGCGGGCGTCCGCCCTTCGATCGGTCCGACTTCGCCAGGGCTTTGTCCAGGCCGCTCCGGAAAATCTCGAAATCAACCACCGATGCAAGACGCTCAAGCGGATCGCCGCTCTTCGACAGAGCCGCATACCGTTCACCGAGATCAAACAAACCCGGCGCGCTGGACATCCAATCCTCCCCATTCCGTCCCAACCGAATGAATCAGAAATACGCTAGATTTGCGAGGTATCTAGAGGTCCTCAGATTCGCCTAAACCCATATTGCAAGAGTAATAATTGCTAAACTAAGTGACAATACTATTTTATAATATTTATTACATTTTTTTATTTTGTACCTCCATGAGCGCAGTAAGTTCATGATTGGATATCGGCGGGCCCAATTAAATGAGCGTGTGGCCTTTTCTAATTCGGCAGTCACACGATTTTTTTCCGATTTGACTACGGCGAGTTTGCGGCGGAGGCGGTCTCGCTCTTCCGTGGTTGCATCTGCTGTACGTTGGAGCGATTTCTTCTCACGCCGCAGGTCGGCCAATGCTCTCCCATCCTGATGGAGGCCTTGGAACACGCCAGCGCAATTGGTGGCACCATCTGCTGTCCGCGCTTCCCGAGCTATTCGAAGAATATTCTCGCGTGTTGCTATTCTTGGTGCAAGAGGGCCGCCTGCAGAGCTTATACTGTCGATAAATTCGTCGTGCCTAGAAAGAATTTGCTCAACAGCAAATCTTTGGATTGATCTATTTGAATGAGCTGCGAATTTATCGCGCACAGGGTCACCATTTAGCCCGTATACCTCGGGGTCCGTGAAGAATACAGGGTCGCGCGACAGCGCCCCTAAGTGAAATATTGAGTTGCCGTACATGGCGCCGAGTACATTATGAAAATTCCACTCGTTGGACCGCTCGATATATCCAAACGAAAGATTGTGTTCGCATATTGCTGCGAGCAGGCCAGATCCTGCCTCTACAGGGCGTGTGCTGTAATCCGTGGCGCGCTGCTCAATATCTAATTCACGATTCAGTCCAACCGAAAACTCAGTCGCCTTCCAAAACGAAGTTGGAAAATAAAAGAACGAAGGATGTGGAAAATTATCTCCCATTTCAGTTCTAACAATTGAAACAAGGGGGCGGCTGCTCGACAAATACTTACGGTAAAAGTCATCCCAACCTCTGTGTACGGGCCACGAATCCATGTCAAATGCAGCAATATATTCGCAGCCATCTAATGTTGCTCTATAAATTAAAGAATCCAACAACGACGAATGTTCTGCGGTCTGTGGGCGTATTCGACGATCTGGAGGGTCTATTAATTTGACGTTTAGATCCGATAGGGCATTTATAGTCTCCTCGTTGTTGTTGGGTACGACTCCGTATATTTGAATTTTACTATTGGTATTCTCTCTAATCTGACTAATGGACAACTCAAGTATGCGATGTTGATTGTCGCTGGATGCGAGATATACGACACAGATACCGATCATGGGTCGTCGAATAACAATTCGCGCGAGCAAAGCAAGCCGTTTTGAGTTCAAGAGGGTGAACTACCCACTAGACTCACAAGCCAAGTGCGATCCCGGTCATAGCCGGTGTCGCACTTGGCTTGTGAGTCTAGTGGGGTGACATAGACGGCCAGCCCAGCCGACCGAAGGACCAAACCCACAATTCCAGCATCACAGTAGGAACGAGAAAAGACCGAGATTGCGTCATGACACCCGAGAAGCCGTAGAAGACCAGAAAAAAGAAGTCCTCAGTTGGCGGTTTCGCGAGGCTCTGACGCAGACCGGGGCGGTGGAGAGGCTGTTCGCGCGGTTCGACGCGCACCTGAAGGACGCCGGCTACCTGGCCATGGGCGGGCAGATCATGGACGCCAGCATCATCGCGGCCCCGCGCCAGCGCATGACCGACGCGGAGCGCGCCATCGCCAAGAGCGGTGGAACGCCGGAGGAGTGGAAGGCCAAGCCCGCCAGGCTGGCCCAGAAAGACCGCGATGCGCGCTGGACCCTGAAGCGTGGCCGCCGCAAGCGCCGCCCGGACGGGACGATGCTGGCCGAGATCGCCACCCCGGTGTTCGGCTACAAGAGCCATATCGGCACGGACCGGCGCCATGGCTTCATCCGGAAATGGTCGGTGACCGACGCGTCTCGATATGACGGGCGGGAACTGCCGGGTCTGCTGGACAGGGCGAACACCGGCTCGGCGGTCTGGGCCGGTGAGAATGCGAACGCCACCGGTTCGAGTGAGCGTTCGAACGCCTACCGTTCGAGGAAGAACGAGAAGCGGATCGCAAAGGCGGGCCTGACCTCGAAGGTCCACTTCCGCCGCGCGCCCGGCAAGGCGCTGCCTCACCACCATCAGCGCGCCAACGCCGCCCGCTCGAAGGTCCGCTCCGCCGTCGAGCATGTCTTCGCCGAGCAGAAGCGCAGAATGGCGCTGTTCGTGCGCACCATCGGCGTCGATCGGGCCAGGGCGAAGATCGGCATGGCGAATATCGCCTTCAACATGAAACGCCTGGTCCTCTGGGAGCGACGGGCGACAGCGGCGTAGCCGAAACAGCGTGGAGCACCCGAAATCCCTCGGGACAAACTCCCGGAACCCGAACGCCAGACCTCTCGGCAACCCAAATACGCCTTTCCAGAGCCCTCACACAGAGTTCTTCAGGGGGTCCGCTAGTTGTTTAGTCCCGGATTGTGATGGCCTAACATTGCGCCGTCACAGGCAGGAGGGACTATGGGCCAGATTTTACACAGGAGCGCCGCGACCACGCACGCGGTCCGAGCGGCGATACAGCGATCGCAGGCTTCGATCGCGGCGTTGAGCCGGACCTACGGGCTGAACCCCAAGACGGTCGCGAAGTGGAAGAAGCGCGATGGCGTGGAGGACGCGCCGATGGGGCCGAAGGAACGCCGCTCCACGGTTCTCAGCAAAGAGGAGGGCTCATCGGCGCCATACGCTGCTGCCGCTGGACGACTGCCTTTACGCCCTGCAGGCGACGATCCCTCATTTGACCCGCTCGTCGCTGCACCGCTGCTTGCAGCGCCACGACATCAGCCGCCTGCCGGAGGTGGAAGGGTCGAAGCCGAAGAAGAAATTCAAGGCCTATCCGATCGGCTACTTTCACATCGATCTCGCCGAGGTCCGCACCGAAGAGGGTAAGCTCTACCTGCTGGTCGCCATCGACCGCACCAGCAAATTCGCCTTCGCCGAGTTGCACGGGCGCGCCACCAGGCGCGTCGCCGCGGACTTTCTGCGCCGGCTGATCGAGGCCGTCCCTTACAGGATCCACACCGTGCTCACTGACAACGGCACGCATTTTACCGACCCCAAAGGCGACGGCTGGACGCCTTCTGAAATCAAGCGAATGCTCGCCGACAAGGAGCGGTTTCGCCGCCACTCCTTCGAACTCGCCTGCGCTCAGAACGACATCGACCATCGCCTGACCAAACCGAACCATCCCTGGACCAACGGTCAGGTCGAGCGCATGAACCGCACGCTGAAGGAGACGACGGTGCGGCGCTATCACTATGAGACGCATGACCGGCTGCGGGAGCATCTCAAAACATTCCTCGACGCCTACAACTTCGCCAAGCGCCTGAAGACCCTCAAAAGCCTCACCGTCTTCGAGTTCATCACCGAAAAGTGGGCTTCAGAGCCCGAAAGATCCAGACTTCACCCCGACCATCTCATCCCAGGACTGTACACCTAGGAGAACTCTGAAACCACTTTCTTATATTGTAGCGCATTGGTCCGCATCGAGCCCAAACTGAAGGGTTATGCAAAGCCAATTATCGGCGCGATGCGCCCAATGCAGTCATCGGAGATAACCGTATCGCAATTATTGGGAAGAATAGGTGGCGCCTGTGGCCTTGCTCGCGAGATCGCATATCCACGTTAAAAGGGCAGCTGGCCGACGATGAGCGGCACCTGGTTCAGCGGGATTCAAATACGCTCCAGCCTCCAATCGGCGTGAATCTGTGACTCATTCACGAATCCCTGGACGTCACTTCCCGCGAAAAGCCCGTCCCGCGTGACCAGAGTTCTTCTCGTCGCTCCGGCTCTCAATCTAAGTTTCCGCTTCGACACCCATGTTGTTCCCAACCAAGGCGTAGGTCAGTTCAATTGGGGAGGGTCATGCTCTGACGAGGATCGCCCGTTCGGCCTCGATCGTCATCAATCAAGACGCTGCTCTCCCCTGCCGGCCAGCAACACATTCGCGATCTCGACAAAACCCTCGCCGCCAGTGCTTGTCGAAACAAAAGCAGGAGGATGCTCCATTTTTCCGTCAAACTCCCGCACATTGGCCACACCGCATGCAAAGGGGAAAAATCCGAACATCGGACTGTCGTTGGGGCTGTCCCCACAAAAGACGACCTTTTCCTTTTCCCGATCGATGTCCAGCCCGAGACGCTCCGAAGCAAATCGGCGGCTCATCGTGAGTTTGTCATAGGACCCGTACCAGCCATTCACATGGATTGAGGAGATTTTCGCAATCGCCTGCTCTTCTTCGAAAATCCTTTTGATGTGCTGCACGGCGGCTTCGTCCAACGCCGGAACATCTTCGCAAAAATCGATCGCAAGGTCGGATTCGCGATACGGTTGATCCGCCGAAACCGCGCTTCCGGGCACCTCGGCCAGAACGCGCGACTGAATGTGGGCCAAGCGTTGTTGGTTGCTTTCGCGCTCAACCGCAGTTGCTTGGTACACCCGGAACATCTTTTTCTGGTTCCGATCATAAGAGAAGTAAAACGCGCCGTTCTCACCCACGACGCCGGCGACCGGCCAAAGGCGAGCAATCATATCGCACCAGCCGGCAGGTCTGCCGGTGATCGGGGCGACATGGATACCTGCGCTATCCAAAGCCTCAAGCGCGTTGTAGGCGAGGGCGGGCATTCTGCCATCAGTGGTCAGAGTATCGTCGATATCCGTGAACACGCAGGCCACGTTCTTCGCAATTTCCGCGGGGAATTCGCCAATCGGGTTCATGCCACTCTCTCCTCGGGGCGGTGTTTCTTTTCAACAACGTCCATGTGTGCGTTCGGGCGGTGACCCCCGGTCTCCAGCAAGTTGGAATTCAATCTGCGAGCGGATCAATTTCTGATGAGCGCCTGGCTAAACTAACGCGCAACATGTCCGCCCCGCTCAAAAAGATCATATGCTCGATTTCTATATAATTCACCGGATTTTTGTCAAATCGAAAATATCCAAGTTTCCTACTTTTACCCAGCGTGCTCCGCAAGGCGCTCCAAATATCACAATAAATACAAATCATTATGGCCATTTCTCTCCTCCATTTGGCCATCGAGTGAATCTGGTCTTGCATATTTAGATCGTCGCGATATGATCAAAAAAAAGGTCAAATGTTCAAAATCATGTCCGGGAAGAAACGAATTCGCAGACAAAAAATCGTCGAGTTGACGCTGCAGCAGAAGTCTGTCGCGATCGATGGTCTGGCCCAGACTCTGGGCGTCTCGGCGCAGACAGTTCGGCGTGACATCAAGCATCTTTGCGACAGCAACGTTCTCCGGCGCACCCATGGCGGCGCGGAGCTGTTCGAGTCGCAACGCAACATGCCTTACGACCAGCGCGCCACGACCAATCCCAGCGCCAAGCGCGCAGTAGCGATCGCCGCCGCGACGCTAATCCCGGAAGGCGCGACATTGGCGATTTCGGTCGGCACGACGCCGATGATGGTCGCCGAGGAGCTGCGTGGGAAGAAGAGCCTGACCATTGTCACCAACAACCTGAACGCGGCGATGCTGCTGGCGCGCGAGGGAGCCAACCGCATCATCCTTCCCGGCGGCGAAATGCGATTGCCCGACAAGGACATCGTGGGTGATCATGTCGTCGATTTCTTCGCCAGCTACCGCACTGAATTCGCAGTTTTCGGGATCGGCGGCGTGGCCGAAGATGGCAGTCTGCTCGACTTTCATCGCTCGGAAGTCCGAGTCCGGGAAAAAATCCGCGAGAACTCGAAGCAGGCGATCCTGGTTCTCGATCATAGTAAATTCGGCCGGCCTGCGCCGGCCGTGGGAGGCAAGATCTCAGATGTGGATCTGGTCGTTTTGGACATCAAACCGGACGGCGATTTCGCCCCTCTCGTCGAAGGGCTCGATGATCGTCTGCTCCTAGCCGGAGGCGCTCTGAAATGAGCCAGAACCACTTTGTCGTCCTAAAGGACATCGCCAAGCGCTGGAACGGCCAGCTGGGGGTCGAGGACATATCGCTCGACGTTCCCGAGGGCGCCTTCGTGGCGCTTCTGGGCCCCTCAGGATGCGGCAAGTCGACGACGCTGCGGCTTCTGGCGGGGCTGGAGGTCGCCGACGAGGGCCAGATCCTAATCGACGGCCGCGACGTGACGACCAGCGCCGCCTCGGACCGCAATCTATCGATGGTGTTCCAGTCATACGCCTTGTTTCCGCACCTCTCAGTCGCTGAAAACGTGTTGTTCGGCCTGAAAGTGCGCCGCGTCCCCAAGCCCGAGCAGCGGGAGAAGCTGAAGCGTGCGCTCGAGATCACGGGACTCATTGGATACGAGGACCGCAAACCCGGCGAACTGTCAGGCGGCCAGCGCCAGAGGGTTGCGCTGGCCCGCGCCATCGTCGCCGGCCAGAAGCTATGCCTGATGGACGAACCGCTTTCCAACCTCGACGCCAAGCTGCGCCACGCGGTCCGGAAAGACATCAAAAAGCTGCAAGTCGAACTTGGGATCACCGTTGTCTACGTCACGCACGACCAGACCGAAGCTATGAGCATGGCGGACATCGTCGTTCTGATGAAAGACGGTCGAATCCAGCAGGTCGGCACGCCTGAGCAGCTCTATAACGCGCCAGCGAACACGTTCGTCGCGGAATTTGTCGGTGCGCCGCCCATGGCGTTGATAAAGGGCCGCGCGTTGAGCGGATTTACTGACGAACAGACTGTGGGCGTCCGCGCTGAGAAGGTTGTCCGGGCCGAACCAGGCGCCGGTCGCATGCAATGCACCGTGACGGAATGCGAATTCCTGGGCGCCGAGACCTTTATCGGCCTTGACCATGCCGACGCCACTGGTCTCACGCTGATGGCGCCGGGCCTGGCTCTCCAGCCTGCGGGAACATCGGTCGACATCACCTTCGAAGATGCGGATCTGCATGTCTTTAATCAGGCGGGCGAGCGTCTGGCCGAGCAGTAGGCGTTGGACGCTGAGTCTGATCAAAAAAAATCACCATGGGAGGAAACGATGAAACACTTTTCGAAACTGGGGCTGAGCCTGTCTACGGCATTGGCGGTCAGCATAGCGTCGCCTGCGGCGGCGGAGACCGAACTGACGATGTACTATCCGATCGCGGTCGGTGGCGCGCTGACCGAAGTGGTGGACGGCATCGTTGCGGATTTCGAAGCCGCGAATCCGGACATCAAGGTCAACGCGATCTATTCAGGCAACTATGACGACACGCGCGTGCGCGCCCTGTCGGCCCTGAGTTCGGGCGAGCCGGCGCAGCTGGCGGTGATGTTCTCGATCGACGCCTATGACCTGATCGAACAGGATCTGATCGTGCCGTTCGACGATATGGTCAGTGGCGACGCCGGCGCCGCATGGCTGAACAGTTTCTATCCCGCGCTGATGGCCAACGGGCAAATCGAGGGACAGACCTGGGGCATTCCCTTCCAGCGCTCGACCATCGTGGCTTACTACAACAAGGATCTGTTCCGCGCCGCCGGTCTTGATCCGGAAGCGCCGCCGACCACCTGGGATGAGTTGATCTCGACCGGCAAAGCGCTGACCAAGGATGACGCCTACGGCCTTATGATCCCATCGACGGGTTATCCGTACTGGATGTTCCAGGCGCTGGCGATCCAGAACGGTAAAGAGGTGATGTCGAACGATGGATTGACCACCTATTTCGATGACGAAACGGTCGTGGATACGCTGGAATTCTGGCAGTCGCTTTCGACCGAGCACGGCATCATGCCGACAGGCACCGTAGAATGGGGCACCCTGCGTCAGGCTTTCCTGGAAGGTCAGACCGCAATGATGTGGCATTCCACCGGCAACCTGACCGCCGTTAAGAAGAACGCGAGCTTTGACTTCGGCGTGGCGATGCTGCCTGGCAATGTGCGGTTGGGCTCGCCCACCGGCGGCGGCAACTTCTATGTCTTCAAGGAAACCAGCGACGAGGAAAGAGCTGCGGCGCTGAAGCTGATCCAGTTCATGACCGCGCCAGAGCAGGCGGCCGCCTGGTCGATCGCCACCGGCTACATGGGCGTCTCTCCCGCCGCTTACGAGACCGACGCGCTGAAAGCCTACACCGCCGAATTCCCGCCAGCTCTGGTCGCCCGCAATCAGCTTGAGCACGCGGTGGCCGAGTTCTCGACTTTCGAGACGGCGCGGGTGCGCGACGGGCTGAATAACGCGATCCAGTCGGCCCTGACTGGCTCGAAGCCCGCAGAAGAGGCGTTGGGCGAGGCGCAGGCCGCCGCCAAGCGGCTGCTTTCGGCCTACCGGTAGTCACACCACAACTTACGACGCCGGCCCTCAGCGGGCCGGCGTCCCGCAAGCAGGGCGAAGGCGCATCATGAACAAGCATGCCAACCTGGAACGACGCAGACAGGCCATCTATGGCTGGCTCTTGCTCGCGCCCGCCGGCATCCTTCTGTCGGTCTTCGCCTTCTATCCGTCGCTGGCCACGCTGTGGTCCAGCATGTTCTCCCGCGGCACCCGTCGCAGACCGTCTGAATTCGTCGGCGGCGAGAATTACGCCGATCTGTTCGCCGACCCAACTTTCTGGCTGGTTGTGAAGAACAACCTTTTCTACGCCGGCGTTACAATTCCGGTCTCAATCTTCATCGCGCTTTCCATGGCGCTTTGGGCGAATTCGAAAATCTCAGCGCGCGGCTTTGTGCGCACCGCCTATTTCACGCCCACTGTTCTGCCGATGATCGCCGCCGCAAACCTGTGGCTCTTCTTCTACACGCCCGGTCTTGGCGTACTCGACCAGATCGGGTCGCTATTCGGCCTGCCGTCGGTCAATTGGCTGGGCCAGCCCGAAACCGCGCTTTGGGCGATCATCATCGTGACGATCTGGAAAGAGGCCGGGTTCTTCATGATCTTCTACCTCGCGGCGCTGCAGACGATCCCCGAGGACCTCAAGGAGGCCGCCGATATCGAGGGCGCAAGCCGCTGGACTTATACAAGGCGCATCGTTCTGCCGCTGCTGATGCCGACCACTCTGTTCATCATGGTCAATGCAATGATCAATTCGGTCAAGCTGATCGATCACCTGTTCATCCTGACCAAGGGCGGCCCGTCAGACGCCTCGAAGCTGATCCTCTATTACATCTGGGAAATGGCGTTCGCGTTCTTTGACGCGCCGCATGCCGCCGCAATGACGATTATGGTGTTGCTGGTCTTGGGGGTCGTGGCCGCCATCCAGTTCTTTTACATCGATAAAAGGACGCATTACCAATGAGCCGCCTGACCCGCTACGCCGACAGCATTGGCGCGATCGCACTGGCCGTCATCTGGATTGCGCCCCTGCTTTTCGCTTTTTGGGCGGCGTTTCACACAACTTCGGATGCAGTGAACTTCCGGCTGACATCGGCCTGGACGCTGGACAATTTCCGCACTGCCTGGGACGGCGCGCCCTGGATGCGGTATTTCATGAACACCTTTTTTCTGGTGACGATCATTCTGATTGGTCAGTTCATTCTGACCACTTTGGCGGGTTTCGCTTTTGCGCAGGTGCAGTTTCCGGGCAAAAATTTCGTCTTCGTGCTGGTGCTGATGCAGCTGTTCATCCTGCCCGAGGTTCTGATCGTCGAAAACTACGCGATGGTGTCACGCCTTGGGCTATTCGACACAATCGTCGGCGTTGGCATGCCTTATATGGCAAGCGCCTTCGGCATTTTCTTGATGCGGCAAGCGTTCAAGTCCGTTCCCATCGAGCTGCACGAGGCCGCCCGGATCGAGGGCTGCAGCTGGATTGGCATTCTGTGGCGGGTTTACGTGCCTTTGGCTAAGCCGACCTACCTCGCCTATGCTCTGGTTTCGGTCTCGACCCACTGGAACAATTTCCTCTGGCCCCTGATCGTGACCAACTCGCCGGAAACGCGCCCACTGACTGTAGGCTTGTCGATCTTCGGCGCGCCCGAGAACGGGGTGGACATCAGCGTGATTTCGGCGGCCACGATGATGTCGGTCGCACCGTTGTTGATCGCTTTCCTGGTGTTCCAGCGCCAGTTCGTGCAGGCATTCCTGCGCGCCGGGATCAAATAGCTCAATAGCCAAAAAGACCGGCTCCGAATGGTGCTGCTCATGTGACGGGATGGAACAATGGCCAGAGTTCTTCAGATATCCGATCCGCACGTCCTTGCGCCGCCGGACAAGGTGTCGGGTCTACTCGATACCGCGGACCTGATGGAAAAAGCCATCGACCGGATCCTCGCAGACTGGGACAAAATCGCCCCGATCGATGCAATATTGGCTACGGGAGATATCACCGAGCGCGGCGACGTCGCCAGCTACGCCCTGTTTCGGCGGCAGATCGATCGTCTACCGGCGCCTAGTTTCGTAATTCCCGGAAACCATGATCTCCGCGAGACGATGCGGGCAAGCTTCGCCGACACGGCCTATATGCCAGCCTCGGGCAAGCTGAACTGGGTGCAGGATGTGGCCGATCTGCGGATCATCGGCCTCGATACCCTGATCGACGGGTTTGGCGGGGGTGAGATCGATGCGGAGACCGCCTCCTTCGCGTCCTCGGCGCTGCAATCGGCTGGAGAGCGCTCGATCCTGATCGCCCTGCACCATCCACCCTTCCCGTCCGGTATTCAATTCATGGATGATATCGGGTTGGTGGGAATCGATGCGCTGGAGGCGACGCTGCGGGTATCTCCAAACCCGACCCGCATCATCTGCGGCCACGTCCACAGCACCATCGTCGCAAATGTCGGCGGCACGACTGCGATGTCCTCTGCGGCGCTGTGCAGCACATTTACGACCGACTTCCGCCCAGTCGCGCCAGTGGGCTTCACGACCCAACCTGGAGGCTACATGGTTCATGTTCTGGAGGATGGCGACTTTCGCTCCACCGCAATTTCGCTCGCGGCCGGAGACGGGCCATTCGCTTTTTAGCCAAAATGCGGCTGATCCACTTGGGCGGCTTCGCCAAGAATGAGACCAGATCCATGGGTGGGACCAACGTCCTTTATTTCTTTTGCACATCGCGGGCGCTGCGGCGTTGCTGATCTGGGCGGTCCGGCCGGTGCGGACCGGCGTGGAACGGGCGTTTTCGGTACAGCTGCGCTTTTGGCTCAGGCGCTCGACGAAAAGCCGAAGGAACGGAAGGTACGAATTCTCCGCCCGGTTGTTCAACCAACGGCCCGTTGACTGGAGCTCTGAGCCGCCGATCTCTCGGAGCGCGGCCTTGTAGGACCTTAAGAGATCAGTGACGATCTCCCGCGACCGGCCGAAGCGCCCCTCAGTAATTTCAATGCGGCGCGTTTGTACCGGCGCTTCGTGACGACGGTTTCGAGCACCTCGCCCTCGTGATCTACTGCGCGCCACAGATAGTGTTGCTGGTCGTAAATCTTCACGAAGACTTCGTCGATATGCCACCGCCAATTCGAATAGCGCACCTGTCTGAGGGACGTCCCGGACGCTGAAGCCCTTCAAATCGACTCCCAGGAGATGGGCGAGGAAGCCCGCGGCCCCTTCCCCATTAATCTGGGCGTAGTGCGCATCGAAATAACCTCGGTCTCCGATCCGTTGGCCGGACACATCGAACACGGCGTAACGCCGCTCGTCGGCCGAAGCGGGGACCGCCCATTCTTCGTTCGTCGTCATAAGTAGACGGACAAAAGAGTCGACCGTCACGGGGTCCACATCCTGCGCGAGTTGGCGAAGCGCATCCGCGATCCGATGTCGCTCGCGGCCGCAGCGGGCAAAGCGCTGAGATCCTCGGAGTTGATCCGGCTTGGAGATAGTGAAAGGTCTGACGTCACAACCCGAGACTATCTCAACGCTGAAAAGGCGCCCCCTACAACTCGCGATGTGGAGTTCCACATCAAGCTCCGCCGCGAAATGGACGCGCGAGGGGCTGTCCGCGAATGTCTGAACTTCAACGTCGACGACTCGCCGGAGGGCGAATTCATCGAGACCATCATGGTCACCACGTCCCGCGCCAAGTCGGGCAAGTCCTGTTCGACGCCTTCAAGGCACTGCCGGGCGAAGGCAATGGCGTGCCCGGCGCCTTGTCGAACAACGATCCCGAACTCGGCCAGCACACCCCGGAGCATGTTCACGATCTGGGTCCGCTGGCGGACGATC
The DNA here is from genome assembly GCA_963669315.1 of Paracoccaceae bacterium. Lineage (GTDB taxonomy): Bacteria > Pseudomonadota > Alphaproteobacteria > Rhodobacterales > Rhodobacteraceae > SZUA-547. The sequence continues at coordinate 2,635,005 of OY770021.1, forward strand.
AGGTCCCGCACACGGTGCAGGGCCAGAACCGCTTGTTGCTCCGGCGACTTCACGGCCACGAACCGCATCGATGGACGCGTCACCGCCTCGCAGATCGCTTCGGCATCAATCGCATCCGACTTGCCGCGCTTTACATAGGGCTTCACGTACGCCGGCGGGATCAGCCGGACTTCATGCCCGAGCTGTGCAATCTCCCGCGCCCAGTAATGGCTCGTGCCGCAGGCTTCGATCCCGACCAGACACGGCGGAAGGGTCTCGAAGAAACGGTGAACCTGTCCGCGACGCAGCGATCGATTGAAGCCGACAGTGCCGCCTTCAGTGACGCCGTGAACCTGAAAGACGTTCTTGGCCAGATCCAGGCCGATGGTGGTAACTTGCATGGGATGGCTCCTCTCTCGCGGTCGATAGCAAACTGCACTGTGGCGCATCGTGACGCCGATGGAGCAGGAGCCATCCACCCCATCTGCTGAGCCGATTGCGGCGTTCCAAACCGCTCGTCATGGTCCAGGGGCCGAACCAAAAGCTACGCCAGCTACGGCAAGTCGATTCCGCGCGACAGCTTGGAAGGCGATGTAGGCGCTCTGATCAAATCGTTGGAGCCCACGCATCAGCTCTTCGCATTCGCCAAAGCCTTATTCCGCTACGGCTGGGACCAGCGCCTTACGCAAGCGAAGGACGCGATCCGTTCCAGCCAGCGTCAGATCAAGGTCATCGAGAAACAGGTCGAGGCTCTGCTGACGCGGATCATGGATGCGACGAATACCTCGGTAATTGGCGCCTACGAGGTCAAGATCGGCGAACTGGAGCGCGGCAAGATCATCCTCGCCGAACAGCTAGCGAATTAGGCGGAACCGAAGGGAAGTTACGAGGAAAAACTAGAACCGGTCCTCACCTTCCTCGCAAACCCCTGGAAACTCTGGGAAACCGGCCATATCGCTTTCCGCCGCACGGAGCTGAAACTGGCCTTCGCAGACGGCATTCACTACGACCGATACAAGGGGCCTAGTTGTTTGATCCCAGGATTTGATGGTGCGATCTTTTCTTTGGAATGGAAGGACGCCCTATGGGACAGATACGCCACGGCAGCGCCACGACCACGCACGCGGTCCGAGCGGCGATACAGCGATCGCAAGCTTCGGCCGCGGAACTGAGCCGGACCTATGGAATCAACCCGAAGACGGTTCTGAAATGGCGCAAGCGGACGTCGGTTGAGGATCGCAAGACCGGGCCGAAAGAGCCCCGTTCAACCGTTCTCAGCAAAGAGGAGGAGGCGATCATCGTCGCCTTTCGGCGTCACACTCTGCTTCCCCTGGACGACTGCCTCTACGCCCTGCAGCCGACGATCCCGCACCTGACGCGCTCTTCGCTGCATCGCTGCTTGCAGCGCCACGGGATCAGCCGCCTGCCCGATGTCGACGGCAACAAGCCGGCGAAGAAGAAGTTCAAGCGTTATCCAATAGGATACTTTCACATCGATCTGGCGGAGGTGCAGACCGCCGAGGGTAAGCTGCATCTCTATGTCGCCATCGACAGAACATCCAAGTTCTGCCTTCGCGCAGCTCGTGGACAAGGCCAACCGCCGGACGGCCACGGCCTTTCTCGAAGCCGTGATCGCCGCCGTTCCCTACCAGATCCACACGGTGCTCACCGATAACGGTATTCAGTTCACCCTGCCGCCGCGTTATCGAACAGGGCCGACCGCCAGCGTCGCCACCCACATGTTCGGGATGCGCTGCCAGGAGAACGGCATCGAGCACCGTCTCACCAAGGTCAGGCATCCGTGGACCAACGGCCAGGTCGAACGCATGAACCGCACCATCAAAGACGCCACCGTCAAGCGGTTCTACTATGACAGCCACGACCAGCTGCGCAGGCATCTCAGCGACTTCATCGACGCCTACAACTTCGCCCGCAGGCTCAAGACGCTCAAAGGCCTCACGCCCTACGAATACATCTGCAAAATCTGGACAACCGAGCCAGAGCGATTCAGATTCGATCCAATCCATCAGATGCCGGGACTAAACACCTAGCCCCCGCCAAGATGATCTCGCGAGGGAAGGGGTCGCGCTTGTCCCACTCATTGTCCGGGGCGCTATCGGCCTTGACGATCTCGAGTCCAACGAAGGGGTTGTGAGCCTTTCTTTGGAGGTCATGCTCGGTGATCGCGACGGAAACCATTGCCCTGACCGTGTCCAGCTACCGCCTGACCGACGTTGGAGATAGGAAAGAGCCGTCCCGCTTTCTCACCGAAAGCATATCGTCCCTAACCTTGCACGCATTCTCACGCTTGAGGTCTACAAGAGCGAGTTTATGAAGGGGCCCGAGAGAGCTCTCAATGCGCCTGCAGACGCGGTCTAAGCGGTTCTTCTGATTACGACCTTGAGCGCCTGCCATGCGCTCCTTGCGATACATCTCTTTGGCGTCAATCATGGTGATCGGCGGCTCCTCGGCCTCAGGTGAGACCACTGCGCGATAGAGGACAGGGTCGCCATCACGGCGCTCAAGATCATCGGCCAACACCTCTCGCCGCTCATCCTCGGTCAGCGTGCCGTTGACGGAGGCCGCCATCTCCTCGGCCTCCGTCACGGCTTCTCGCCAATGTTCGAGGGGGGATAGCTGCCCTCGAGCCGCCGCTTTGCGCCGTGCCTTTGCGACGATCTTTTCATACTCTGAGAGGAGGGCTTCCTGTTCCGAAACCAGCTCAGCCCCATGGCGGGCCTTCATGGGGACCTGAAAAAACCCCTCACCCAGCACATCAACAATCGCTTTCGGATACCTGCGGCGGAACCGTTTGCGTCCGCCGGAGAGCTCGTCTACGTGCTTGAGCTTCATCACCACCACCACCTCTTGTGTCCCCTTTGTGTCCCAGATTGTGTCTTGGGAGGGGCGCTAACAGCCTGTAATGCTTAAATAACAGACCCACAAGATGGTGGTTATGGTGCGGTCGAGAAGACTCGAACTTCCACGGGTTTTACCCCACAGCGACCTCAACGCTGCGCGTCTACCAATTCCGCCACGACCGCAAGGTGCGCGGCGTATAGCAAAGGGGTTCGGGCTTGTGAAGCCCCGCTTCGCCGGAATATCAAACAAGCCATGACGATAGCTTCAAAACGCTTGGCCGACCACACGCGCGCGCCGCAGACCGAATGGCGCGTCTCCGATCAGCTTGTGCCCTATGAAGACGCGCTGGCCGTTATGGAGGCGCGGGTCGACGGCATCAAGCGCGGCGATGAGAACGAGCTCGTCTGGCTGTTGGAGCACCCGCCGATTTACACGGCCGGCACGTCGTCCCGTCGCGAAGATCTGCTGGATCCGGATCGGTTTCCCGTCTTTCAGACCGGGAGAGGCGGCCAGTACACCTATCACGGACCGGGGCAGCGGATTGGATACGCGATGCTCGACCTCAATCTTCGGGGTAGGGATGTGCGCCGTTATGTCTGGCGACTGGAGGATTGGGTGATCCGAACCTTGTCTGAGTTTGGCGTCACCGGCGAGCGCAGGGCCGGCAGGGTCGGTGTCTGGGTGGTTCGCAAGGATAAGGCGCCGGGGCCGGACGGCGCGCCGGCCGAAGACAAGATCGCGGCGATCGGCGTGCGCGTCCGCCGGTGGGTGACGTTTCACGGCGTGGCGATCAATCAGGAGCCGGATCTCAGCCATTTCGATGGCATCGTGCCCTGCGGGATTTCCGGCCACGGGGTGACCAGCCTGGCCGATCTTGGGATCACCGCGACGATCGACGATCTCGACCTCGCGATGCGGAAATGTTTTGATGAGGCCTTCAATCCGGACCTCGCACCGCGCCGCGGAGAATAGATCCCCATGACCACGGCTATGCTCGCCATCGCGCCGGTGTTCGTTCTGATCGTCGCCGGATATGGCCTTCGGCGAGGCGGCATACCGACCACCGAGTTCTGGAACCTCAACGACAAGCTCGCCTACTGGGTTCTGATGCCGGCGCTATTCTTCGCGAAGATTTCGGCCGCCGATCTGGGCGGCGCGAACCTCTGGCGCTTCGGCGGCGCGCTTTATGCGGGGCTGTTTTTCGCTTTTTTGTTTGGATGGTGGTGCGGGCGCACTATGCCGGCCCCGGTCGCGACCTCAGTGCTTCAGGGGAGCGCGAGGTACAACAGCTTTGTCGCGCTGGCGATCTCGGAAACATTATTGGGAGCAGAAGGTTTGCAAGCGGCCGTGATTGGCTCCGCGTTGCTGATCCCGGCTAACAATATCTCCGTTGTCTCGATGATGACAGTTCGCCTGAGCGCGGAGCGGCGAGGCTCAATTTTGCTTGGGTTGCTCAAAAATCCGCTGATCCTAAGCATCCTGGCAGGAATCGCGTTCAATCTGGGTGGGTTGAACGAGGTTCCGGTTCTGCACGAATGCGCGCGCCTGCTTGGCGCCGCCGCGTTGCCGATCATGCTTCTGTGCGTTGGCGCGAACCTGAAACTGCGCGGCCTGCAGCTTTCGGCCATTCGTATCGGCATTACCTGCATCGGCAAGTTTATCCTCTTTCCCGCCGCGGTGATCACTGTGCTCTATTTCATGCCGATCGGCCCGATTTTCGACCAAGTGGCGGTCATTTTCGCTGCGACGTCGACCAGCGGCGCAGCCTATACGCTCGCACGGCAGATGGGTGGAGACGCGCCACTAATGGCGGCGATCATCACGGTCCAGACCCTGCTCAGCTTTGTGACTCTGCCGCTGACGCTTCTGATCGCCCATATGGTGTTGTTTTAAGAACGGGCGCTCCGCCGCCACGCCGACGATAGCGAATTGAGTGGTGATTCATGCCGCTGCGCGGAAATTTCTGGAATCAGGACGGTTGTCTTGCGCAGCCGGCGACGCTAGACCGGCTGTCAAAGACATGAGCGCCATAGCGCCGCCCTAAAGGCGTGCGCTCAGACGAAAGCACGAGCGCGACAGGAGTGCACTATGGCTGAAGCCACGGCCCACGAACACGATCACGGGCGCCCCGGGTTCTTCACCCGCTGGTTCATGTCGACGAACCATAAGGACATCGGCATCCTCTACATCTTCACCGCAGCGGTGCTCGGGTTCATCTCGGTCGCTTTCACGGTGTATATGCGGCTTGAGTTGATGGAGCCGGGCGTCCAGTACATGGTGGACGAGGCTGGCAACCCGGACGGCGACATCTGGAACATCATGGTCACCGGCCATGGCGTGCTGATGATGTTCTTTGTGGTTATTCCCGCGCTCTTCGGCGGATTTGGCAACTATTTCATGCCGCTGATGATCGGCGCGCCGGATATGGCGTTCCCGCGGCTGAACAATCTCAGCTACTGGCTGTATCTGACCGGCTCTTCGCTTGCGGTGCTGGCGGTATTCCCATGGCTGCTGTTCTCCGGCGAGGCCGGCATTGGCGTCGGCTGGGTGCTTTATGCGCCGCTCTCGACCTCTGGAGCGCCCGGCGTGGCGATGGATTTCGCGATCTTTGCGGTTCACGTCTCAGGCGCCAGCTCGATCCTCGGCGCGATCAACATGATCACGACCTTCCTGAACATGCGCGCGCCCGGCATGACGCTGATGAAAGTGCCGCTCTTCGCCTGGTCGATCTTCGTCACCGCCTTCCTGATTCTGCTGTCGCTGCCGGTTCTTGCCGGCGCGCTGACCATGCTGCTGACCGACCGGAATTTCGGGACGACGTTCTTCGACGCCTCGGGCGGCGGCGACCCGATCCTGTATCAGCATCTTCTGTGGTTCTTCGGCCATCCGGAGGTCTACATGATCATCATCCCCGCCTTCGGCGTGGTGAGCCACGTGATCTCGACCTTCTCGAAGAAGCCGATCTTCGGCTATCAGGGTATGGTCTTCGCGATGGCCTCGATCGGCATTCTGGGCTTCGTGGTCTGGGCGCACCACATGTACACCGTGGGCATGAGCGCGAATGCGCAGGCGTATTTCATGCTGGCCACCATGATCATCGCGGTCCCGACGGGCATCAAGATCTTCTCTTGGATCGCGACGATGTGGGAAGGCTCGATTGAGTTCAAAACACCGATGCTGTGGGCGCTGGGCTTCATCTTCCTGTTCACCGTGGGCGGCGTAACCGGCATCGTGCTGAGCCAGGCGGGCATCGATCGCGCCTATCACGACACCTACTATGTCGTGGCGCATTTCCACTACGTCATGAGCCTTGGGGCCGTGTTCGGCATCTTCGCCGCGATCTATTACTGGATCGGCAAAATGTCGGGGCGCCAGTATCCCGAAATGTGGGGCCAGGTACATTTCTGGATGATGTTTATCGGGTCGAACCTGACCTTCTTCCCGCAGCATTTCCTTGGCCGTCAGGGCATGCCGCGCCGTTATATCGACTATCCGGAGCAGTTCGCGGAGTGGAACTACCTCTCGTCGATTGGCGCGTTCATCGCCTTCGCGTCGTTCCTGCTGTTCATCGGGATCATGTTCTACACCCTGACCCGCGGAAAACGCGTTGAGGAGCCCGGATACTGGGGTGAGAGCGCCGATACGCTCGAGTGGACGCTGCCCAACCCGCCGCCGGAGCACACATTCGAGACGCTGCCGACGCAGGAGATGTGGGACAAGGGCCACCACTAGGGACGAATGGGGCGCGATTGACCCTGTCGCATCAGAAAACGGACGCGGCCGGAGAGAAATCTCCGGCCGTTTTCGATTCCGATCTGCCCGAAGATGCGCCGATCTATCAGGTGACGCTGTGGCCGAACCGGTCGCTGTCACGACGCGGCTTTCGCCGCGTGATGCTGCTGGTTGGCTTCGGCCTGGCGCTGCCGGTCCTCCCGTTTCTGGGCGGACCGGTCGGCTGGGCCTTGGCGCCGTTCGCGCTGGGGGAGCTTGGGCTGCTATGGCTGTTTCTAAAGCGGAACTTTCGCGACGGACGGCTGACTGAGGAACTGTCCTTGTGGCCGAACCTGATCTGCGTCATCCGGAGTGAGCCGTCGGGAGAGACGCTGAGTTGGCGCGCCAATCCCTATTGGGTTCGGCTGGAGGTGCATGAAACGCCGACTGTCGAGCATTATCTGACGCTTTCGGCGGAAGGCGAGACCATTGAGCTGGGGGCGTTCCTGGCGCCTGACGAGCGATTGCAACTTGCTGAAGAGGTCAGAAAAGCGCTGGCGAAATTACCTGGCGCTTCGAGACCAGGCTGACATCGCAGCGGCGTTTGAGCGCTGCCTGATCGGGCGGTTTCGCTTGCGTGTCGGGCGGGCGCTACCTATTCAGCATGGGAACCGACGGCGCAAAGCCGAAAAAAGGTTAATGGGGAGGATTAGCATGGCGGAAGGGCATGATCTGGCCGACACTGCGCTGTTGGGCGTCGCCGTCATTGACAAGAATCCTCTGGTGCGGCGCGGCCTTGGGCAGATGCTGCACGAAGACGGCCGTTTCGAGGTCGTGATGGAGGCGACGGACGGCGCCGATTTCATTCACAAGTTCGAAGCAGAGGACCGCCCCCAATCCGTGGACATCGTGGTCGCAGGCTGGGTTATGCCGAATATGGACGGGCGCGCCCTGCTGCAGCGACTGGCCGTCATGTCTGCATCGCCAAAGGTCGTGATCTACACGGGAGAGTTCAGCGACTCCGCCGCGAGGTCCGCTGCACGGGAAGGCGCGCGAGCGTTCTGTTCCAAACTGGAGCCGCCCGAGCACGTGCTGGAAGTGATCGTCGCCGTCGCCGAGGGAGACAAGGTGTTCCCGCTTTCGGCCGCGGCGGACTCGCCTCTCGACACGCTGACCCGACGCGAGAGGGAGCTTCTGGCCTCGCTGGCCAATGGCTCGACAAACGCCCAACTCGCCGAAGAGCTTGGCGTCTCGGTCAACACCATCAAGTTCCACCTCAGGAACCTCTATGAAAAGCTGGATGTGCGAAATCGCGCCCAGGCCGTGGCGCTGTTTCTAAGCGAGGATTACGGCGAGTAGCGCACTGGGCAGGTAGTGCTTGGCGAGGGCCGCATTGCGGAGATAAAACCTCGCTCGGCGCCGCCCGTCGCGCCTTTCTAACGCCAGGGAGCCGATCATGGCCGAGGACGTTGCGCTGGAGGAAGACGATCCGTCCGACGACGATCGTCGCGACGACGCCTATGATCTCGACCAATCACTGGTCGAGCGGCTGCTCGACGCGCTGGAGGCTGAAGACAGGGCGACCCTGAAGCTTCTGCTCGAAGACCTGCATGAAGCGGATGTAGCGGACCTTCTTGAGCAGATTGACAGCGACGAGCGCGAGGCGTTCGTCCGGCTGATGGGGTCGGATTTCGACGCCGAAATTCTGCCCGAGCTGGAGGAAGGCGTTCGAGACGAAGTCCTCGAACAGATCGATCCGGAGCATCTGGCCGAGGCGGTCAAGGAGCTTGAAACCGACGACGTTGTCTATCTGGTAGAGGATCTGGAGGACGACGAGCAGGAAAAGCTTCTCGAGGCGCTGGAGCCGATCGACCGGGCGGCGGTCGAGCAATCGCTGCAATATCCGGAGGAAACCGCCGGCCGCCTGATGCAGCGCGAACTGGTGAAGGCCCCGGCGTTCTGGACCGTCGGCCAGATGATCGATTTCATGCGCGCCTCGGCCGACCTTCCCGAGCAGTTCTACAAGGTGATCATCGTCGATCCCGCGATGCGCCCTGCCGGCGCCGTGATGCTGTCAAAGCTGATGGCGACGCCCCGTTCGGTGACGCTTGGCTCGATCATGGATGAAGACCCGCTCATCATCCCCGTCGAACAGGCGCAGGAGGATGTCGCATACGCGTTCAACCAGTATCATCTCGTCTCGGCGCCTGTCGTTGATGACGAGGGCCGTCTTGTGGGCATGATCACTATCGACGACGCCATGCAGGTTCTGGAAGAAGAGGCCGAGGAGGACATGCTGCGCCTCGCCGGCGTCGGTGATGAGGAGATTTCGGATTCCGTGTGGGAGACGGCGCGCCAGCGCTTCCCCTGGCTGGCGGTCAACCTGGTCACTGCGATCGTCGCATCCATGGTCATCGGGCTGTTCGACGCGACCATTGAAAAGCTCGTGGCGGTCGCGATCCTGATGCCGATCGTGGCGTCGATGGGCGGTAACGCCGGAACCCAGACGTTGACGGTAGCCGTGCGCGCGATCGCCACCCGTGATCTTACGCCGACCAACGCCCTCAGGATCGTCGGTCGCGAGGCCACTGTGGGGCTGGCGAACGGGTTCGTTTTCGCAGTGTTGGTCGGCACTGTCGGCCTGATCTGGTTCGGCGATCTGTCGCTGGGCTTGGTTCTGGCTGCGGCGATGGTGGTCAATCTGCTGGTCGCCGGTCTGGCGGGCATCCTGATCCCCATCGCTCTGGACAAGGCGGGAGCGGATCCGGCGCTCGCCTCCGGCACTTTCGTGACGACGGTGACGGATGTGGTCGGCTTTTTCGCCTTTCTCGGCCTCGCCACCTTGGTTTTATTTTAGGCGCGCCGGAATCGCGATTTTCCTTTTCGCGCCGCGTGTTATCTTTCCCGTGGAAAGGTGTGGCGCTCAATGACCGCGATCCCGAAGAATATAGACGAGACCATCTCGCTACTCGCCTCAACGAGGTATCTGGCGGGGCGTTCGCTGGCGACAGTGGCCTTTCTTGCGCTGTCGCTGAAGCGCCCGCTGTTTCTTGAGGGCGAGGCGGGCGTCGGCAAGACCGAGATCGCCAAGGCGCTGGCCGCCGCTCTGGGCCGTCGGCTGATCCGGCTGCAATGCTATGAGGGGTTGGACGCGTCATCGGCGGTCTATGAGTGGAACTACGCCGCGCAGATGATCGAGATCAGGCTGGCGGAGGCCGAGGGAGTCTCGGATCGCTCGCAATTGGGCGGGGATGTGTTCTCCGAGCGGTTCCTGATCCGCCGACCGCTTCTGGAGGCGATGTCGCCCCACCCCGGCGGCGCTCCGGTGCTGCTGATCGATGAGATTGACAGGGCGGACGAACCCTTCGAGGCGTTTCTGCTGGAGGCTCTGTCCGAGTTTCAGGTGACAGTGCCTGAACTGGGCGCGGTGAAGGCCCCGGAACCGCCGATCACCATCATCACGTCGAACCGTACGCGAGAGGTGCACGACGCGCTGAAACGGCGCTGCCTCTATCACTGGGTCGATTTCCCGGATCTTGAGCGGGAGCTGGCGATCCTCGCCGTCCGCGCGCCGGAGGCGTCCGAAACGCTGAGCCGCGAAGTCGTCGCGTTCGTCCAGAGGCTGCGCGAGGAGGACCTCTTCAAGCGGCCGGGCGTGGCGGAGACCATCGATTGGGCGCGGTGTCTGGTGGCGCTGGATGCGTTGGCGCTGGATCCGCAGACCATCTCGGACACGCTGGGGGCGTTACTGAAATACCAGGACGACATTGCGCGGATGCAGGGCTCTGAATCGACGCGCTTGCTGGATGAGGCCCGGCGCGCGCTGGATACGGCATGACGGCAGCCGAACTTCCGCACGGAAAGCTGGCCGACAACATCGCCCATTTCGGCCGTGCGCTTCGCGCCGCAGGAATGCCGGTCGGCCCGCGCCGGATCGTTGACGCGGTGTGGGCGGTGGAGGCTGCGGGGTTCTCCAGGCGCGAGGATTTTTACTGGACTCTGCACGCCAGCTTCGTGTCGCGACCCGAGCAGCGAGAGCTTTTCCGACAGAGTTTCGAGATGTTCTGGCGCGACCCGCAGGCGCTGGAGCGCATGATGGCTGTGTTGCTGGGGCAAATGCGCGTACCGGAGGATGCGCAGGACCGTTCTGCGGCCGAGACCCGTGCCAAACAGGCGTTGACCGAAGGGGCGACGCCGCGACCACCGCCCGACGCGTTGGAGCGGGAGGAAATCAAATTTGACGCCACGCTGACATTCTCTGCTGACGAATCCCTGCGCTCAAAGGATTTCGAGCAGATGACAGCCGAGGAGGCGCATGCCGCGAGAGCGGCCATCGCGAAACTGTCGCTGCCCGTGCGGCCAATCGCGTCGCGCCGCTCTCGCCCTGCGCCGCGGGGACGCGAACCCGACTGGCGGGCGGCGATGCGCGGTTCCATGCGGGCGGGCGGGGCGTTGAAGCCGGTCCCACGCCGCGCGCCAAAGCTCCGCTGGCCGGTATTGGTGGCGCTTTGCGACATTTCCGGCTCGATGGCGGGCTACAGCCGGATGCTATTGCATTTCCTGCATGCGGCCTCGAACGCAAAGGGCCGGGGCTGGTCAAGGCTCCACGCCTTCACGTTCGGCACAAGGCTGACCAACATCACCCGGCAGCTGGCGGCGCGCGATCCAGACGACGCCCTGGCCGCGATCGGGCGCGAGGCGCAGGATTGGGAGGGCGGCACCCGGATCGGCGCCAGCCTGCGCGCCTTTAACCGCGACTGGTCCCGCCGAGTGATGGGGCAGGGCGCGGTCGTGCTGCTGATCACCGACGGGTTGGACCGCGAAGCGCCCGACCTGTTGTCGGTGGAGGCGAAGCGGCTGACGCTCTCCGCCCGCAAGGTGATCTGGCTGAATCCGCTGTTGCGCTGGGATGGCTTCGCCCCGAAGGCGCAGGGCGTTCGGGCGCTGCTGCCGCAGGTGGACAGCTTCCGCGCTGCGCATAGCCTCGACAGCCTTGCGGCGCTGGCCGAGGCGCTGACCCGGCCCGATGATGCGGGAGAGAAGGCGCGGATGATGCGGATGCTGGCCGATGCCGGGTAGGAGAGGGCGCTGCGCGCGCTATCTTACGCGTTGGAGGATGCATGGCGACCGCTGAATACGATCAGATACCGGAAGCCGCGCTCGGCTGGGACGAGGCGGGCAAAGGCGCCGCGCTGGCCACGGTGGTGGAGACATGGGGCTCCGCCCCCCGTCCTGCGGGATCTCAGCTTGCGATCTCGTCCGATGCGGAGCTTGTCGGGTCGGTCTCCGGCGGCTGCGTCGAGGGCGCGGTGGTCGCGGAGGCGCTGGAGGCGCTTCAGGACGGGCGTTGCAGGGTGCTGGAATTCGGGGTCACGGATGACGAAGCCTTCGCCGCAGGGCTGGCCTGCGGCGGGCGCATTCGGGTTCTCGTCGAGCCGATCGGTGTCGGCGAAGGGCCGGATGCGGCGCTGATCCGTCAGTTGGCCGAGGCGCGGTCCGATCGCCGGGCGCTGGCGTATGTGGTGTGCACGGAAAGCTGGGACCGATTGCTGATTGACGGGGCCGCGGGCACGCCTCTGGGCGCCGCGGTGCGCCGTGCGCTGACGTCGGATAAATCGGGGTTCCATCTGGTGGAGGGCGCACACTGGTTCATAGGCGTGCACAACCCGCCCCTGCGCCTGATCGTGGTCGGCGCGGCGCACATCGCCCAGCCGCTTACGCAGATGGCGCGGCTGGCGGGATATGACGTGACAGTCGTCGATCCGCGCGAAGCGTTTGCGACAGAGGCGCGGTTTCCGGGAGAGGCGATCACCCATGACTGGCCCGATGTGGCGTTGGACCGGCTGGGGCTGGATGCGCGCACCGCAGTGGTGACGTTGACGCATGATCCCAAACTGGACGATCCGGCGATCATGCGAGCGTTGCGGTCGGAGATTTTCTATCTCGGCTGTCTCGGCTCGACCCGGACGCATGGCAAGCGTGTTTTACGATTGACTGAGCAAGGGTTCGATGAGGCGGAGATCGCCAAAATCCATGCGCCAGTCGGCCTCGATATCGGGGCGCGTTCGCCGGCCGAAATCGCGGTGGCGATTCTCGCCGAGATGACGGAGCGGCTGCGCCGGCCCGAAACGCGTCCAGAAACGCCGCAGCGCGACGTTACATGAAAGCTGACCCCTCCCCGTTCATCTCCACCATCATATTGGCCGCCGGATTTTCCGATCGCATGGGCGGCGCCGATAAGCTGACCGAGAAAATCGACGGCGTCGCGCAGTTGCGACGGTGCGCGGATGCGGCGCTGACTTCGCGTGCGGCCGAAACCATCATCGTACTGGGTCCGCTGGATGATACGCGCACCACCCCGCGTGAAGCGGTGCTGGACGGGTGCGGCGGGAATATCGTTCACAATCTTCAGAGCGTCGAGGGAATGGCGTCTTCCTTGCGCGCCGGACTGGCTGCGATATCTCCGAAGTCCGACGCCATCGTCATCATCCCAGCCGATATGCCGTTGCTTGGAATGGCGCATATCGACGCCGTAATCGACGCCTTCGATCCGACCGCCGGTCGCCAGATCTGCCGCGCGGTGGATGATCGAGGCCAGCCGGGCCATCCGGTTCTGTTCGGGCGGCGCCTGTTCGGGGCGTTGTCGCGGCTTGATGGAGACAGAGGCGCACGGCGCGTGATCGACGAGCATCCAGAATTTGTTGCGGAAGTTCCAACGCCTGGCAAGGGCGCGACGGTCGATCTGGACACGCGCGCCGATTGGGCGCGGTTTCGACGCGACGACTAAGGGTCTTCCTTAGTTCACGCTGGGCATACGCAGAGTTTGCGAGGCACCCTCGAAATCCAGGCTGATCGACGCGCGTTCGATGGTCGCCACTGTCCAGCGGCCGATCCGGTCGCCCGCCTGAACCCGCCGGACATCGCCATTGGGAAGTCGCATCAGGGCTGAGCGCCCGCCGACGCGTTCAAACACGCCGATCAGCATGAAGCCGTCCAGAGTGTCCCATTCCATCTGCTCGGTGGCGACGGCGGCGATTTCGGCGGCTGATGGCGCTTTTCGTCGTTCGGCGGCTCTCGCCGCGCGTTCAGCGCGCGCGCGTTCGGCCGCGGCTTTCAGCTTCGCAGGCATCTCGCTGACCGCCGCAGGGCGCGGGCGCGGAGGCGCGACCTCTTCTGGCGCGGCGGCGGACACGAAAGTCGCCTCGACCCGCTCCGCAATCGCCTTGGGACGCGGTTTCGGCGGCCGCGCCTTTTCCGGGGCGAGTTCGGTGATCGGCGGGACATCATTCTCGCCCGCTGGCTCCAGCGGCGCGTCCGGATCCTGAGTGGGACGAAAGGCCGGCAGCGGGACGGGGGCCGGGTCAAGCTCATCCCGAAGCTCCGCGCTGGGCGCAAGTGGGCTTGGCGCGTCTTCCAGCGTCAGCGCCGCGAGATCCGCATCACCCAGTTCGGTCAGGCCGGACAGTCCGCCCGGAGGATCAGAGGGTGCCTCGGCGGCTGGCTCGCGCACCTCGGGTTGGGTTGGATTCCCCTCAATTGCAGGCGCGTCTTCCGGCGCGTGCATGCCCTCACTGGGCTTGCCGGCGTCATCATCGACCGAGACATTCTCAAGCGGCGCCAGGGCTGCGAGGTCAGCGGCCTCTTCAGATTGCGGCGATGTCGGGGGCTCTACGAGGGGTGGACTGGCCAGAAGGGCGGTTTCCGCAGGCGGCTCAGGCGCTTCAGTGGGCGTGTCGGCAGGGGCGTCCGATGGCTCGACGCCAAGCGTTTCAGCCGTCTGGTCGGCCGGCGCGAGAATCGAATCAGGCGCGTCGGGCAAGGGCGTGGATGCTTCGAGAGCCGGTCCACGCGGAATTTCGGGCGCTTCGGCGGCGGGCGCGAACTGCTCGGCAGGGGCGGAGAAAGCGACCTCGGACTCCAGCCTCTCGAATATCGGCGCGGGTTCGGCTTTCGCATGCTCGGGAGAACTGGGCGTCCCAGGAGACGCGTCTGCGACCGGCGCAGGGACGTCGGGGCCCGGCGCCACATCCGGCGCCGCGTCGAACACGACGGGATCCGGGAGCGAATCCGGCTCCAGCGGCGCCGTCGCCAGGAAAATCGCCAATCCAAGCAACGCCGCGCCGCCGCCAATCGCCATCAGGGTCAGAGAGCTGATCCTGTGTTTTCCGCCCGCCTTGTCTTTGCGGGGTTTTCGCGGACTCTTGGGCGGCGCGGTCGCAAAGGCCGCGCCGTCTGGAAACGCGGCGTCGCCCGGATGGCTGCGAACCGTTCCAATCTGGAATTTCCAGCGCAGCGCATGCGCACAGACCTCGTCCAGAACAGCCCGTTCCACGGCGCGGACGGCGATCCCGCCCGACACGCGCGCGGCGGCGAGCTTCAGAGAATCCGGCCGCAGGACCGTGAGGCCGGCAATAGCGCGGGCGGCGATCCGTTCGGCGGGCGTGTCGTCATCCGGAGCTGAATCATCATCGACCGTGCGCGAAAGCAAAAGCGCTTCAGGTAGCCAGATATCCACTTTCGCAGGCTGATCGGTCAGCGCCGCGCGCAGGGTGTCGGGATCCGCAAGCTCCGGGGCCGCTCCGTCGTCTTGCGGCAGCCATGCGCTAAGGGCGATCTCGCTCCATGCGCCGCCAGGACGCTCTTTCAATGCGAATCGGCCACCGCTGCTCATCGTGGCGACGCCGACTTCGCGCCGCATCAATGCGACGCTGTCTGCGCGGAAATCCAGCGCGTATGACGCGCGATGATTGGCGCTCGCATCCTCAGAAGTTGCATCCGGTCTTTGCATGGGCGGATCGTATCCGCGCTACGCGCCGGGTTCCAGCGGCGCCGGAAATTCGGTACGATTCATCGAATTTTCATTAAAACGACGCCGTGATTGCGGTAACCGCAGACGCCATTGGAGGTTCAACATGTTGATGTTTTCGCGTTTCGCCCCCGCCCGAGCCGTTCTGGCATGCGCGGCCCTGTTTGTCGCTCATTCCGTCCCGGCCGCCGCCCAGGACATTCCCGTCGGCGCGGGCGAGCGGCGAATCGCCGTCGGCGGCGTTGGAGAGGTTTCGGCCCCGCCGGACATTGCGCGCATTACCGTGGGGGCGTCGGCGACCACGAAAACGGCGAAGGCGGCGCTGGATCAGACCAGCGCGGCCGTTGGCGCGATGATTGTTGCTTTGAAGTCGGAAGGTCTGGCCGATGAAGATCTTCGCACTGTGGGTCTCTCGCTTTCACCCTGGTGGGAGCGCCGCAGGCGGGCCGATGGGTCGACGGAAAACGTGCAATCCGGTTTTCAGGCGCGCAACTCTCTGCTGGTGACCTGCCGCGATCTCTCGAAGCTGGGCGAGTTGCTGAGCGCCTTGGCCAATGCGGGCGCGAATGAGATCGGCGGCATCAATTTCGACATTGATGAACGACAGGCGCTGGAGGATCAGGCGCGGGAACTGGCCATTGAAGACGCGCGCCGCAAGGCGGAGCTTCTGGCGGCGCGGGCAGGCGCCAATCTGGGCGCAATCATGCAGATCTCCGAGGGCTTGCGCGGCCCAGGACCGATGCCGGTGATGCGGGCCGAAATGGCGATGGCGGCGGCCGATTCCGTACCCGTCGCGGCGGGAACCCAGACCATTCGCATCGATGTGTCCACCGTCTGGGCGCTGGAATAGGAAAGTCACGGTCCACTGTCCTGCTCTCGGTTACAATGAACCATCGATTTCTTGCGAAGATCAACGGCCAAGCACGTCCAGCGACAAAAGCGTTGCGATTTTAGCGCCGTATGGAATCGCATTCAGATCGACGACATAGTTCGGTTCGTGGACAAAGAACGGAAACTCTTTTCCAGCTTCACGCGCGGCCGCAAAGACTGAGGGTTCCGCGGTTCCGATTCCCAGATAAGCGCCCTGAACGCCATCTATTCCCTCTATGGGCGCGAACGCGTCGTCCGATCCGGAAATCTGGAGATCGTTGATGGTCACGCCCTCAGCGACCCGAGCATCGCTGATCATCCGGTCAGCCGCATCCGCGGCCGCCAGAACCTCGCGAATTCGACCGATCCATTCGCCCGAGTTGACCACCGCCGGCGCATAACCCTTGTAGAGAAATGTCGGCATCATCGCTTCGTCCACGATGCCATATGAGCGAGCGATGTTTTCGCTTATGAGTTTGATTCCACTAATCATTTTCTCCTCGACTTCCGGCGAAGAGAAATGAAGTTTGAGCTTCAGCGTAGCCTCGGTCGGGATGACGTTGTTGTCGACGCCAGCCTGCATGCTGCCGACTGTAAGCACTCCAACTTCAACCGGATCGATCATGCGGGAGACGATGGTCTGGAATTGGACGATGGCCATGCCAGCCATGATAACCGGATCGGTGGCTACGTGAGGCGAAGAGCCATGCCCGCCTGAACCCTTAAATGTCACATCGAAATGAGCTGACCCCGTGTTCAGCCTTCCGCTTGTCAACACTATCGAGCCGGTCGGAAACGGCGCCGTATGAAATGTCAGCAAGTGGTCAGGCTGCGGCACGCTGTGCAATGAGTAGAGCCCGTCGTCGAGCATCGCCTTCGCGCCCTCGATCGGTTCTTCAGCCGGTTGAGCGAGCAGCACCAACGTTCCCGACCACTGATCTTTGAGGGCGCTCATCGCCTTAGACAGCGCGATCAGCCAGGTCGTGTGGGCGTCGTGCCCGCACATGTGACCGACCGCGGTCTCAACGCCATCCCTATTCACCACTCGAACCTTACTTTCGTACGGCAGGCCGGTGGCCTCTTCGACTGCGTTCGCGTCCATATCCGCGCGGAACATCAGGGTCGGCCCTTCGCCGTTTCTGAGAACGCCGACGACGCCAGTTCCGCCGATGCCGGTCTTCACTTCGAAACCGCGAGACTCCAGTTCTCGCGCGACGATGCCGGCGGTGCGCGTTTCCATGAATCCAAGTTCCGGATTCTGGTGGATATCTTTGAATATGTCCTGCAGTCGCTGAGAGTCCGCATCGACACCGGCGTGAATTTTTCCGACCAGCGATACAGGATCGCCAACAGGCTCAGTTTCAGCATGCGCCGTCGAGTTTCCGACCGCTCCAATCAAGAGTAGAGCGAAAGCTCGAAAAACGGCGCTCATCAATCGTCTCCTGAAGTTACGTCTATTGCGCGGCCAGCTTGGTAGAGTTCCATAACAGTAAAAGCACGGGCGCGTGGCCCGGGCTTTTGCCTGGTTCAAGAAGCCAGCAGGTCAGCCAGCCGACGCGATGGCCTGATCAAGATCGGCGATCAGGTCCGCGGGGTCCTCGATGCCAATCGAAAGACGCACGACCTCATCACTGGCGCCCGCCGCCGCGCGCTGCTCGGCTGAAAGCTGCCGATGGGTGGTGGATGCGGAGTGGATGATCAGCGAGCGCGCATCGCCCAGATTGGCCAGATGGGAGAACAGTTTGACGTTGTTCACCACCGTCTTGCCGGCCTCGTACCCGCCTTTCAGGCCGAAGGTCATGATCGCGCCGGCTCCCTTCGGGCAATACTGCTTCGCCTTCTCAGCGCTGGGCGAGGAGGCGAGACCCGCGTAGGAGACGTACTCGACTGCCGGATGCGCCTCCAGATGCTCGGCCACGGTGACAGCGTTCGCAATGTGCTTGTCCATGCGAAGGCTCAGTGTCTCCAGCCCCAACAGCGTCTGGAACGCGTTCATCGGGGACTGGCAGGCCCCCAGATCGCGCAGGCAGATGGCGATCTCATAGAAGGTGTAGGCCATCACGCCGGTCGCCTCGTGGAAATTGAGGCCGTGATAGGCGTCGCAGGGCGTGGTCAGGGCCGGATACTTGTCGCTGGCGCCCCAGTCGAACTTGCCGGAGTCCACGACCATTCCGCCCATGGTGGTGGCGTTGCCCGACATGTATTTGGTGGTCGAGTGCACGACGATATGCGCGCCATGCTCGAATGGCTTGCACAGGTATGGCGTCGCCGACGTGTTGTCGACGATGTAAGGCACGCCGGCTTCATTAGCGACGCCGGCGATGGCGGCCATGTCGGTGATGTAGCCGCCCGGATTGGCGATGGATTCGGTGAAGATCGCGCGGGTGCGGTCGTCACAGGCGGCGCGCACTGCGTCCAGGTCGTCTGTGTCTACGAAGCGGACCTGCCAGCCGAAGCGTTTGAAAGCGTAGTTGAACTGGTTGACCGAACCGCCATAGAGCCGGGTGGAGGCGACCAGGTTGTCGCCGGGGCTCATCAGCGGGAACAGCGCCATCATCTGCGCCGCGTGGCCGGAGGAGGCCGCGACTGCGCCGACGCCGCCTTCCAGCGCGCAGACGCGTTCCTGCAGAGAGGCCACGGTCGGGTTGCCGATGCGAGTATAAATGAAGCCCAGTTCTTCCAGGTTAAACAGGCGCGCCGCATGGTCGGCGTCCTGAAACTGGTAGGCGGTGGTCTGATAAATAGGCACCTGGCGCGCGCCCGTAGTTGGGTCGGCCTGATAGCCAGCATGCACCTGTAGCGTGTCGAAACCGAAGTTCGGCGCGTCTTCCGTCATCTGTTTTCCCCTCTTTTCCCTGTGTTTCTCGCCCAGATTGGCGGCTGCCAGCCTGCTTGGGCGCTCGTTTATGCCAAATCAGGGGCGGGAAGTCGCGTTCGTTTGCAATCTCAATTGCGATTTCACAGGAACGGTCGGAAAAGGCCCGGCGCCGGAAAGAAAAACGCGCCCGCCTCATCTTGGGGGACAAAGGCGGACGCGAAGTCGGAACGAGGGACAGTGAGTGTGAAGAGAGCTAAGTTGCTCCCTTCCCGTGCTGGTATATTGGGGCAATGTTGCTGAATTGTAACCCCCCAACTAGAAAAATTCGCAAATTCGTGATCGAATCCAATTTTCCGTTGCAAGAGGTCGCGGTCGCTTTTGGACAGATGTATTCGCCTGACGTATTTCAACGACAAGGCTCGCCATCATAAGGCGCGGCGCAGCTATTCGCTCAGTTCTGGCCAGTTTTGATTCGCGCGCGCCAGTGAGGCCGGGATATCCTTCTCCCACTTCGACTGTATCGACGGAGAGAGGTTCAGGTACAGTTTGCCGTCCACAATGCGCCAGATCTTAGGATCTCCCGGCCGGAGAGAGCCTTTTGAGACCGCATAGGCGCAATAGCCGCCATAGGCAGGCGCGTAGATATCCGGGGCAGACTGGAAAGCGGCGAGGTTCTCCGCCGAAGCAAAGCGCCATTGCGCACCCATCCATTCGGTTTCGAATTCAGACGATCCCCGCGTCGGCCGGCCATCGACGTGATAGGCGACGGGATCGTATCCACCCATCGCAAGACCGCCCTGAACATGGACCACCTGCTCGGCGGCCCTTGCGGACGGGGCCATCACGAACAGAGCGAATCCAGACCCTGCAATCGCCGCGACTAACAATGACGCTGCGGCCAGCGGAATGTGGATTTGGGCCAGCATGTTTCATCTCTCCTGATGGCGGCGAATGTTCCCTTCGCTCTCGCCTGCGACAACTTAGCAGGTTCTGTGCGCTTGCATCAATATTTGTTGTGCAGCGCACGCGCCGATCGGAAAGAAAACAGCGCCACTGCCGCGGCGTTGGAGACATTGAGAGAGCCAAACTCGCCGGATGAGGGTATGCGAACCAGCCTGTGACAGGAGTCGCGCGTCAACTGTCTGAGGCCGGGCCCTTCTGCCCCCAAAACCAGCGCGGTTGGTTGATCGGCGCAGTCGCTGGCGACTTCACCCAGCGCGGTGTCCGCCTCTCCATCCAGGCCGATCAGCGCATAGCCCATCTCCGCCAGCGCCGCCATGGCGCGCGCGAGATTAGGGACGCGCAGATAGGGCTGCCGTTCAAGCGCGCCCGACGCGGTCTTGGCCAGCGCCCCGGTTTCCGGCGCCGCATGGCGCCTTGGCGCGATGACGGCTCGGGCGCCAAAAACTTCGGCCGAGCGCAGGATCGCTCCGACATTGTGCGGATCCGTGACCTGATCCAACAGCAGCAGCAGGGGCGCTTCATCGCCCGGCGCGCATCGGGTCGATAAGTCGCCCCAATCCAGCGGCTTGGCGGATAGGGCCGCCCCCTGGTGCACTGAACCGGGATCAAGCGGCGCCGGAAAAGCGTGTGGTTCCGCAATTTCAGGCGTTACGCCGCTGGCGGTCACCGCGTCCGCTAGCCTGTCGGCGGCGTTTCTGGTCAGGATCAGCCTGTTCTTCTCTCGCGCCGGGTTCAGCAGAGCGTCGCGAACGGCGTGCAGGCCAAAAAGCCAGACCTCGCCGCTCCGCGATTCCTTGCGCACGCGCTCCTTTTCGATCGCCCATTTCGGCTTTGTTCGTCCGCCTTTGGCCACTTGAGCCTCCACAGTTGGCGATGAGGGGTATCGCGCCCGCGAGTGCGGAATTAATACGTGACGCGGCGGGAGGCAACGCAGGCGTTCGTTTGCGGTTGACGACCGCCCGGCCCCGGATTATTCGACGGCCCGTCACGTTCGCGTGGGACCGATGAGATCGGGGGATGCGCTGCAAGGTGCGGCAGCGGACTGTAAATCCGCCGGGGAGACCCATGCCTGGTTCGATTCCAGGATCCCCCACCACTCTTTGGAAAATGGCGGCGACTGCGGGCGAAGCCGCGCTGTTAGACGGTCTATTCGACGACTGAAGATTTCCGGCCGTGCGAGCGCATGGCCTGCTTGACGCGGGCGCGCGCGCTGGCTAGGACGAGCGCTCCGGCGCGGGTGTAGCTCAATGGTAGAGCAGAAGCCTTCCAAGCTTACGACGTGGGTTCGATTCCCATCACCCGCTCCAATCCCTGTCTTCAAACGTGTTTCGGTGCCGCGCTGATTAGAGTCTTGCGCAAATAGCGTAATCTCTCTATCCGGGCAGCAATGCACATCCGCCTCTTTTCAGCGAGGAGCCCGAGCAATGGGTAAAGAGAAATTCGAGCGTAACAAGCCGCACTGCAACATCGGCACGATTGGCCATGTTGATCACGGCAAGACGACGCTGACGGCTGCGATTACGAAGCAGTACGGCGAGTTCAAGGCTTATGACGAGATCGACGGCGCGCCGGAGGAGAAGGCGCGCGGGATCACGATCTCGACGGCGCATGTCGAGTACGAGACTGACGCTCGCCATTACGCCCATGTCGATTGCCCGGGCCACGCGGATTACGTGAAGAACATGATCACGGGCGCGGCGCAGATGGACGGCGCGATTCTGGTCGTGAACGCGGCGGACGGCCCGATGCCGCAGACCCGCGAGCACATCCTTCTGGCGCGTCAGGTTGGCGTTCCGGCGCTGGTGGTGTTCCTGAACAAGGTCGACCAGGTCGACGATGAGGAGCTTCTGGAGCTGGTCGAGA
The DNA here is from genome assembly GCA_963669315.1 of Paracoccaceae bacterium. Lineage (GTDB taxonomy): Bacteria > Pseudomonadota > Alphaproteobacteria > Rhodobacterales > Rhodobacteraceae > SZUA-547. The sequence goes on from OY770021.1 coordinate 2,656,877, forward strand.
TGGAGGTGCGCGAGCTCCTCTCCTCGTATGAGTTCCCGGGCGACGACATTCCGATCGTGGCGGGTTCGGCGCTGGCGGCTCTGGAAGACCGTGACGCGAATATCGGCACCGAGAAGATCGCCGAGCTGATGGCGGCAGTGGATGAGTACATCCCGCAGCCGGAGCGTCCGATCGACCAGCCGTTCCTGATGCCGATCGAGGACGTGTTCTCGATCTCGGGCCGCGGCACGGTTGTGACGGGCCGCGTCGAGCGCGGCGTTGTGACGGTCGGCGAGGAGATCGAGATCGTCGGCATCAAGGACACGCAGAAGACGACCTGCACGGGCGTCGAGATGTTCCGCAAACTGCTGGATCGCGGCGAGGCGGGCGACAACATCGGCGCTCTCTTGCGCGGCATCGACCGGACCGAGGTCGAGCGCGGGCAGGTTCTGTGCAAGCCGGGTTCGGTGACGCCGCACACCAAGTTCGAGGCCGAGGCCTATATCCTGACGAAGGAAGAGGGCGGTCGTCACACGCCGTTCTTCACCAACTACCGTCCGCAGTTCTACTTCCGCACGACGGATGTGACCGGCACGGTTGATCTTCCGTCGGGCACCGAGATGGTGATGCCGGGCGACAACGTGAAGATGGTGGTGAACCTGATCGCCCCGATCGCGATGGAGGAGAAGCTTCGCTTCGCCATCCGCGAGGGCGGCCGCACCGTCGGCGCGGGCGTCGTCGCGAAGATCATCGAGTAAAGACGCAAATCCACACGCCGGTCCGGGAGGGACCTTGGACCGGCGATGTTATGGAGAGGCCTCCGGGCCTCTCTTTTTTATGTGCATTTTCACCTTTGAGGCGAAGGCGCTTGTATGCATTCGGCGAATCGGGCAAAATAGAACAATACATGAACAAATAAGTGATGGCGAGCCTGATGTCCGCCGAAGAAACCCGCGCTATCGCCGATAAACTGGTCGCCTGTTGCCGCGCCAATGACGAAATTACCGCTCTTAGCGAGTTCTATGATCCGAACGCCGTCTCGGTTGGGGCGATGACAATGCCCGGCGCGGACAGCCCGGTTCTGACGGGGGTCGATGCGATCCGTGGCAAGCATGAATGGTGGCGCGCGTCGTTCGAGGTTCATGACGCCAAAGTCGACGGCCCCTATCCCCATGGCGAGGATCGGTTCGCAGTGATCTTCGAAACCGATTGCACCGAAAAGGCGAGCGGTCAGCGGTCGACGATGAAGGAAGTCGGGGTCTACACCGTGGCGGACGGCAAAATCGCGCGCGAAGAGTTTTACTATTCAATGTGAGATTCTGGCGCTTGCGCATCGCCGCTTGCATCCCTTGCCGCTTAGACGTAAATCCGCCCTGTCGGCTCAAGGGGTGTAGCTCAGTTGGTAGAGCATCGGTCTCCAAAACCGAGGGTCGGGGGTTCGAGCCCCTCCGCCCCTGCCAGCCGGCAAGGACGCAACACGCGGCGATAGCGCTGCGATTGAAGCAAGACCGAGCGATTAAATGGCGAATCCGTTCCAGTTTCTACAACAGGTCAAGAACGAGGCCTCTAAGGTCGTCTGGCCGTCGCGCAAAGAGACCTTTATCACCACCGCGATGGTCTTCTTCATGGCGACGCTGGCCGCGGGATTCTTTTTTGCTGTCGATCAGTTACTGCGCCTTGGCGTCCAGTCAGCGCTTGGTTTGGGCGGCTGACCGAAGCGTCTCAGAGAACGCGCGCCAAGGGGTTGCTTTTCGGAACATGCGGGTCTAGAGAACGCGGGCTTCCGGCAATGAACGGCGCGCAGCGATTCGGTCTGCGCGCTTCGTCGCTTTCGGGGGATGCGTCTGGCGCCGATTGAGTAGGCGACGCGCAAATCTCCGACGGCGCGATTATCTTCGTCGGAACAGGGAGTTGAGAGGCTGCGAGCGAGCATGGCGAAGCGTTGGTACAGCGTCCACGTCTTGTCGAACTTCGAGAAGAAGGTCGCCGAGGCGATCAAGGATGCGGCCGTTCAGAAAGATCTCGAGGATGAGATCGAAGAGGTGCTGGTGCCGACCGAAGAGGTCGTCGAGCTGCGCCGCGGCAAGAAAGTGCAGACCGAACGGCGGTTCATGCCCGGCTATGTGCTGGTGAAAATGGACCTGACCGACGCGGCCTATCACCTTGTAAACGACACGCCGCGCGTGACTGGATTTCTTGGTCCGCAGGGGCGCCCAACGCCGCTGCGCGATGCGGAAGTGGCGCGTCTCCTCAACCAGGTTGAGGAAGGGCTGGAGCGTCCGCGCCCGTCGATCACCTTCGAGGTAGGCGAGCAGGTGCGCGTGACCGATGGTCCGTTCGAGAGCTTCACTGGCATGGTCGAAGATGTGGATGAAGAGAACGCGCGCCTGAAGGTGACGGTCTCGATTTTCGGCCGGGCGACCCCGGTGGAACTGGAATACGGCCAGGTGCAAAAAGGCGCCTGATCGTCGCTTGCGGGAGGCGAGGGCGCGCGCGTCCGGACCGAACCGCTAACCGAAGAGCCCGGCGACGCGTCGCGCGGGCGGGATAGAGAGAGGCGAATAGCAGATGGCTAAGAAAGTCGTCGGCACGCTCAAGCTGCAGGTGCCCGCGGGCAAGGCGAACCCTTCGCCCCCGATCGGCCCCGCGCTTGGACAGCGTGGCATCAACATCATGGAGTTCTGCAAGGCGTTCAACGCCAAGTCCCAGGATATGGAGCCGGGCGCGCCGTGCCCGACCATCATCACCTATTATCAGGACAAGAGCTTCACCTTCGAGATCAAGACGCCCCCGGCGTCCTACTTCCTGAAGAAGGCTGCGAAGCTTAAGGGCGGCGCGAACCATCCGGGTCGCGAGACCGCCGGGTCGGTCACCGTCAAGCAGGTGCGCGAAATCGCCGAAGCGAAGATGCAGGATCTGAACGCCAACGACGTCGACGCGGCGATGCAGATCATTCTCGGCTCCGCCCGGTCGATGGGCATCGAGGTGAAGGGGTAAGTCATGGCCAAGCACGGTAAACGCTTCCGCGCGGCCAAGGCCGCTGTCTCCGAGAAGACCGCTCTGCCGCTCGATGAAGCGGTGAAGCTGGTGAAGGAAAATGCAACAGCGAAGTTCGACGAGACCGTCGAGCTCGCGCTGAATCTGGGCGTCGATCCGCGCCACGCCGATCAGATGGTTCGGGGCACGGTCAACTTGCCGAACGGAACTGGCAAGTCGGTGCGCGTCGCGGTGTTCGCGCGCGGCCCGAAGGCCGAAGAGGCTGAGAAAGCCGGGGCGGACATTGTTGGCGCCGAGGATCTGATGCAGACCGTTCAGGGCGGCAAGATCGATTTTGAGCGCTGCATTGCGACCCCGGACATGATGCCGGTCGTCGGACGCCTTGGTAAGGTTCTGGGCCCGCGCGGCCTGATGCCGAACCCCAAGGTCGGCACGGTGACCATGGATGTTACGCAGGCGATCAAGGACGCCAAGGGCGGTCAGGTTCAGTTCCGCGCCGAGAAGGCGGGCGTCGTGCACGCCGGCGTCGGCAAGGCCAGCTTCTCGGAAGACAAGATCGCCGAGAATGTTCGCGCCCTGATCGATGCCGTGAACAAGGCGAAGCCTTCGGGTTCCAAAGGGACCTATCTGAAGAAGATTTCGATCAGCTCGACCATGGGTCCGGGTCTGACTATAGACGTCGCAAGCCTGTCGGTCTGACGACGAAGCAAGTTTCCCGCCGGTCTCGACTGGCGGGTTGAGAGGGGCCCGCGCGGTACGCCGCAAGGGTCCGACCTGTCCGAGACGGTGGGCGCCAGGGTTTGCCCTGGATAAGGCCGGCCATAGACGGGGAACGAGGTTTGGATCAGCCGCGCTGCGGTCGGTTTTGGCCCGGGAACCCGGATGGGAGACGACGCGTCGGGCGCAGCGTAAGCGGTGGCCGGCGTTCCTGTAGAGCCGGCGGGACGGGTTGTCTGTTCCGCCATGACTTGGAGAAGACCGTGGATAGAGCCCAGAAGGAAAAGGTGGTCGAAGACCTCGGCCAGATCTTCTCGGACTCCGGCGTGGTGGTGGTTGCCCACTACCAGGGCCTCTCGGTCGCTGAGATGTCGGACTTGCGCGCCCAGATGAGTGAAGCTGGCGCTTCGGTCCGTGTCGCCAAGAACCGGCTCGCCAAGATCGCCCTGGAGGGCAAGGACTGCGCAGGTATCGACCAGTACCTGAGCGGTCAGACGGCTTTGGCTTTTTCCGAAGATCCTGTCTCCGCGCCGAAAGTCGCGGCGAACTTCGCCAAGAAGAACGAGAAACTCGTGATTCTCGGCGGAGCGATGGGGTCCACCGTCCTCGACGCGGACGGGGTAAAGGCGCTGGCCAAAATGCCCTCTCTGGACGAACTTCGCGGCAAGCTTGTGGGTCTGTTGCAGGCCCCGGCCGTTCAAATCGCCCGCGTGCTCGCGGCGCCTGGAACCCAGGTCGCCCGCGTGCTTCAGGCGAAAGCGGAGAAAGAAGGCGAAGCCGCGTAACCGGCGAACAGCGATCGCGAGCCTGGTTCCCAGGGGAAACCCGACGCCGGAACCGCTCGTTAACCTGAATTGAAATGGAACTGAACAATGGCTGATCTTGAAAAAATCGTCGACGACCTGTCGAACCTGACCGTGCTGGAGGCCGCCGAGCTCTCCAAGCTGCTTGAGGACAAATGGGGCGTCTCCGCCGCCGCCGCTCCGGTGGCCGTGGCCGCGATGCCGGGCGCCGGCGACGCCGCCGCTGCTGAGGAGCAGACGGAGTTCACCGTCGTCCTGAAGGCTTTCGGCGAAAAGAAAATCAACGTGATCAAAGAGGTCCGCGCGATCACCGGTCTGGGCCTGAAAGAGGCCAAGGATCTGGTCGAGGGCGCCCCGAAGGATGTCAAAGCCGAGGTCTCAAAGGACGAAGCCGAAGAGATCAAGGGCAAGCTCGAAGCGGCTGGCGCCGAAGTCGAGATCAAGTGATCCGGCGCGGTTTCGGCCGCGCAAGATCCTTATGAATTTGGCCAGCTCCGCCCATTTGGTGGGGCTGGCTCCGCGTCGTCTCAGGCCCCTTCACGCAAAGGTTGCGTGCAAGGAGGGGGCCTTGGAGGGCGCGACGGGTCCGGGACAGTCCGCGTGGGGTCGTGGACATGGCATGGGACCCGCCCCACACGGCAGAAGCGCCGCGTGATCGTCTCCCCAGCGATCGCCGGCGCGCAGTGGCTCAGTCGAGGACGTTCATGGCGCAGACTTTTTCCGGCCGCAAACGCATTCGGAAGCATTTTGGCAAGATTCGCGAAGTCGCGAAAATGCCGAATCTCATCGAAGTACAGAAAAGTTCTTACGATCTCTTTCTGGAATCCGGCGATCAGGGAACCCCGCAGGATGGCGAAGGCCTGCAGGGCGTTTTCCAGTCGGTATTTCCGATCAAGGATTTCAACGAGACGGCAATTCTCGAGTTCGTTCGCTACGAGCTCGAACACCCGAAATACGACGTTGAAGAGTGTCAGCAACGCGACATGACGTATTCGGCGCCGCTGAAGGTCACGCTGCGTCTGATCGTGTTCGAGGTGGATGAGGACACTGGCGCCCGCTCGGTCAAGGACATCAAGGAGCAGGACGTCTATATGGGCGACCTGCCGCTGATGACCCAGAACGGCACGTTCGTGGTCAATGGCACGGAGCGTGTGATCGTCAGCCAGATGCACCGTTCGCCGGGCGTCTTCTTCGATCATGACAAGGGCAAGACCCATTCCTCCGGAAAGCTGCTGTTCGCTGGCCGGGTGATCCCTTATCGCGGCTCCTGGCTTGATTTCGAGTACGACGCCAAGGACGTGCTGTTCGCGCGCATCGACCGTCGCCGGAAACTGCCGGTCACCACGCTTCTTTACGCGCTGGGACTGACGCCGGAAGAGGTTGCCGCGAAGTTCTACGACTCGGTCAGCTATGTGCGTGAGGCGGATGGCTGGTCCACTCCGTTCAACGCAGAGCGGCTGAAGGGTCAGAAGCCGACCTTTGATCTGGTTGATGCGGTCTCGGGCGAGGTCATCGCTGAGGCGGGCTCGAAACTGACCCCGCGCAAGCTGAAGAAGCTGGTGGAAGGCGGCTTGAACCGGCTGCTGCTGCCCTTCGAGTCGGTTTATGGTCGTTACGCCGCCGTTGACGTGATCAACGAGGACACTGGCGAGATCTATATCGAGGCCGGCAACGAGTTGGATGAGGACAATGTTCAGGTCCTGATCGACGCGGGTCACAAGGAGATCGAGACCCTCGACATCGACCACGTCTCGATCGGCGCTTACATCGTGAATACGATGAAGGTCGACAAGAATATCGACCGCAACGGCGCGCTGATGGACATTTACCGGGTCATGCGCCCGGGTGAGCCGCCGACCCCGGATGCGGCCGACGCCCTGTTCCAGTCGCTGTTCTTCGATCCCGAGCGTTACGATCTTTCCGCGGTTGGCCGTGTGAAGATGAACATGCGCATGCAGCTCGACGCGCCGGACACCATGCGCACTCTGCGCAAGGAAGACATACTGGCGGTGGTCGAGGCGCTGCTGGACCTGCGCGACGGTCGCGGCGATATCGACGATATCGACCATCTCGGCAATCGCCGCGTGCGCTCGGTTGGCGAGCTGATGGAAAACCAGTATCGCGTTGGCCTGTTGCGTATGGAGCGCGCGATCAAGGAGCGCATGAGTTCGGTCGAGATCGACACGGTCATGCCGCAGGATCTGATCAACGCGAAACCGGCCGCCGCCGCGGTGCGTGAGTTCTTCGGCTCATCGCAGCTGAGCCAGTTCATGGACCAGACCAACCCGCTGTCTGAGGTCACCCATAAGCGTCGCCTGTCGGCGCTTGGGCCGGGCGGCCTGACGCGTGAGCGCGCTGGCTTTGAAGTGCGCGACGTGCACCCGACCCATTACGGCCGGATGTGTCCGATCGAGACGCCGGAGGGGCCGAATATCGGCCTGATCAACTCGCTCGCCTCGTTTGCGCGCGTGAATAAGTATGGGTTCATCGAGACTCCGTATCGGCGTGTTGACGACGGTCAGGTCACCGATGAGGTGGTCTATCTCTCGGCGACTGAGGAAATGCGCTACACCGTGGCGCAGGCCAATGCGACTCTGGACGAAGACGGCCGGTTCTCGAACGAGCTGGCGTCGACCCGCAAGGGCGGCGAGTTCATGCTCAGCCCGCGTGAGAACATCGATTTCATCGATGTTTCGCCGAAGCAGCTCGTCTCCGTCGCCGCCTCGCTGATCCCGTTCCTTGAGAATGATGACGCGAACCGCGCGCTGATGGGTTCGAACATGCAACGCCAGGCGGTGCCGCTGGTGCGGGCCGAGGCGCCGTTTGTCGGCACCGGCATCGAAGAGATCGTGGCTCGCGACTCCGGCGCGGCGATCACCGCGCGGCGCGGCGGTATGATCGATCAGGTCGACGCCATGCGTATCGTTGTGCGTGTCACCGAGGATCTGAAGCCTGGCGAGCCGGGCGTGGACATCTATCGTCTTCGCAAGTTCCAGCGCTCGAATCAGAACACTTGCATCAACCAACGTCCTCTGGTGAAGGTGGGTGACGATGTTCACGCTGGCGATGTGATCGCCGACGGTCCGTCGACGGATCTGGGTGAGCTGGCGCTGGGCAAGAACGCTCTCGTCGCCTTCATGCCGTGGAACGGCTACAACTATGAGGACTCCATCCTCATCTCCGAGCGGATCGTGAAAGACGACGTCTTCACCTCGATCCATATCGAAGAGTATGAGGTGATGGCCCGCGATACCAAGCTTGGCCCTGAGGAGATCACCCGCGACATCCCGAATGTCGGTGAGGAGGCGCTTCGCAACCTTGACGAGGCCGGGATCGTCTATATCGGCGCCGAGGTCGGGCCGAGCGATATCCTCGTCGGCAAAATCACGCCGAAGGGCGAAAGCCCGATGACGCCGGAAGAGAAGCTCCTACGCGCCATCTTCGGCGAGAAGGCGTCGGATGTGCGCGACACCTCGATGCGCATGCCGCCAGGCGATTTCGGCACCGTCGTCGAAGTGCGCGTCTTCAATCGACATGGCGTTGAGAAGGACGAACGCGCGACGCAGATCGAGCGTGAGGAGATCGAACGCCTCGCCCGCGACCGCGACGATGAGCTGGCGATCCTCGAGCGCAACATCTATGGCCGTCTGCGCACCATGCTGGTCGGCAAGGCGGCGGTGAAAGGTCCGAAGGGCGTCGCGTCCGGGGCCACGATCACCGAAGAGTTGCTGGATAGTCAGCTGAGCCGCGGCCAGTGGTGGCAGCTCGCGCTGGGTGATGATGCGGACGCCGCCGAGGTCGAGGCCCTGAACGGGCAGTATGAGGCTTCCAAGCGCCAGCTGACCCGCCGGTTCGAGGACAAGGTGGAGAAAGTCCGCCGCGGCGACGATCTTCCGCCGGGCGTGATGAAGATGGTCAAGGTCTTCGTCGCGGTGAAGCGCAAGCTTCAGCCGGGCGACAAGATGGCCGGCCGCCACGGCAACAAGGGCGTCATCTCAAAGGTGGTTCCGGCCGAGGACATGCCGTTCCTCGAAGACGGTACCCCGGTCGATTTCGTGCTGAACCCGCTGGGCGTGCCCAGCCGCATGAATGTCGGTCAGATCCTCGAGACCCATATGGGCTGGGCGGCGTCGGGCCTTGGCAAGATCGTCGACAAGGCGCTGGAGGAGTATCGCTTCAAGGGCGATATGAGCCCTGTGCAGGACGCGATGCGCATCGTCTATGGCGATGAGGTGTATCAGGACGCCACCGGCGACATGAATGATGTCGAGTTGCTGGAGGCGGCGGAGAACGTCCGCGCCGGCGTGCCGCTGGCCACCCCGGTTTTCGACGGCGCCAAAGAGGCGGATGTCGATGACTGGCTCAGCCGGGCGGGTTTCGACACGTCGGGGCAGTCCACGCTCTATGACGGGCGCACGGGCGAGCCGTTCAGCCGCAAGGTCACGGTGGGCTACAAGTACATTCTGAAGCTGCACCATCTTGTCGACGACAAGATCCATGCCCGTTCGACCGGCCCTTACAGCCTGGTCACCCAGCAGCCGCTGGGCGGCAAGGCGCAGTTCGGCGGACAGCGTTTCGGCGAGATGGAGGTCTGGGCGCTGGAAGCGTACGGCGCCGCCTACACGCTGCAGGAAATGTTGACCGTGAAGTCGGACGACGTCGCAGGCCGCACCAAGGTCTACGAGTCGATCGTCAAGGGCGAAGACAATTTCGAGGCCGGCATTCCGGAGAGCTTCAACGTTCTCGTCAAGGAAATCCGATCGCTTGGCCTCAATGTCGAGCTGTTGGACAGCGATCCGGAAGATTAGGGCCTCGGACATTAAGGCGCGCGCTTCGGACAGCGCGGCGCGCGCCAGAGCCGATTGTTTTCAGAGGGCTATTACAGGAGTTCCCTCATGAACCAGGAACTGACGAACATCTTCAACCCGACTCAGCCGCCGAAGGCGTTTGACGAGATCAAGATCTCGCTGGCCAGCCCTGAGCGGATTCTCAGCTGGTCCTTTGGTGAGATCAAAAAGCCGGAGACGATCAACTACCGGACCTTCAAGCCGGAGCGCGACGGCCTGTTCTGCGCCCGCATCTTTGGTCCGATCAAGGATTATGAGTGTCTGTGCGGCAAGTATAAGCGCATGAAGTATCGCGGGGTCACCTGCGAGAAATGCGGCGTCGAGGTCACGCTTCAGAAAGTGCGCCGCGAGCGTATGGGCCATATCGAACTGGCCTCGCCGGTCGCGCATATCTGGTTTCTGAAATCGCTGCCGTCCCGCATCGGCCTGATGCTGGACATGACGCTGCGCGATCTGGAGAAGATTCTCTACTTCGAGTCCTATGTGGTGATGAATCCGGGCCTCACGGATCTGAAGCACGGCCAACTGATGAACGAAGAGGAATACCTCGACGCTCAGGATCAGTATGGCGAGGATGCGTTCCAGGCGGGTATCGGCGCCGAGGCGATCCGCGAAATGCTGGCCGAGATCGATCTGGATCAGGAAGCCGAGCAGCTGCGCGCCGATCTGGCCGAGGCGACCGGCGAGCTGAAGCCGAAGAAGATCATCAAGCGCCTGAAGCTAGTCGAGAACTTCATCGAGTCGGGCAATCGCCCCGAGTGGATGATCCTGACCGTCGTGCCGGTGATCCCGCCCGAGCTGCGCCCGCTGGTGCCGCTGGATGGAGGCCGGTTCGCGACGTCGGACCTCAATGATCTCTATCGCCGGGTCATCAACCGCAACAACCGTCTGAAGCGGCTGATCGAGCTGCGCGCGCCGGACATCATCATCCGCAACGAAAAGCGGATGCTGCAAGAGTCGGTCGACGCCCTCTTTGACAATGGCCGCCGCGGCCGCGTCATCACCGGCGCGAACAAGCGTCCGCTGAAGTCGCTTTCGGACATGCTGAAGGGCAAGCAGGGCCGGTTCCGCCAGAACCTGCTCGGCAAGCGCGTCGACTTTTCGGGCCGTTCAGTGATCGTGACCGGTCCTGAGCTGAAGCTGCACCAGTGCGGCCTGCCGAAGAAGATGGCGCTGGAGCTGTTCAAGCCATTCATCTACTCGCGTCTTGACGCCAAAGGGCTTTCCTCAACCGTCAAGCAGGCGAAAAAGCTGGTGGAGAAGGAGCGCCCGGAGGTCTGGGATATCCTGGATGAGGTGATCCGTGAGCACCCCGTTCTGCTGAACCGCGCACCGACGCTTCACCGCCTCGGCATTCAGGCGTTCGAGCCTGTGCTGATCGAGGGCAAGGCGATCCAGCTGCACCCGCTGGTCTGCTCCGCCTTCAACGCCGATTTCGACGGCGATCAGATGGCCGTGCACGTTCCGCTGAGCCTTGAGGCCCAGCTGGAGGCCCGCGTGCTGATGATGTCGACGAACAACATCCTCAGCCCCGCGAACGGCAAGCCGATCATCGTTCCGTCGCAGGATATGATTCTGGGGCTCTACTACATCACGCTCGAAACGAAGGGCGCGTTGGGCGAAGGCATGATCTTCGGCTCAATGGAGGAGATCGAACACGCGCTGCATGCGGGCTCCGTATCGCTGCACGCCAAGGTTCAGGCGCGGATCGACACGGTGGACGAGGAAGGAAACCCTGTCGTTCGCCGCATCGAGACCACGCCGGGCCGCATGCGGCTGGCCTCGCTGCTGCCGAAAAACGGCAAGGCGCCGGTCGAGATCGTTAACCGCCTGCTGCGCAAGAAGGAGGTCGGCGAGGTCATCGACACCGTCTATCGCCACTGCGGTCAGAAAGACACGGTCATCTTCTGCGATCAGATCATGACCCTCGGCTTCACCGAAGCGTTCAAGGCCGGCATCTCGTTCGGCAAGGACGACATGATGATCCCGGATCACAAGTGGGACATCGTGAACGGCACGCGCGAGCAGGTGCAGGAGTTCGAGCAGCAGTATCTCGACGGCCTGATCACGCAGGGCGAGAAGTACAACAAGGTGGTCGACACCTGGGCCAAGTGCACCGACAAGGTCGCCGATGCGATGATGGGCGAGATTTCGGCCGTGCGCGTCGATGACGAAGGTCGTCAGATGGAGCCGAACTCGGTCTATATGATGAGCCATTCGGGCGCGCGTGGTTCGCCAGCGCAGATGAAGCAGCTCGCCGGCATGCGCGGACTGATGGCCAAGCCGTCGGGCGAGATCATCGAGACCCCGATCGTCTCGAACTTTAAAGAAGGCCTGACGGTGCTCGAGTACTTCAACTCGACCCACGGCGCCCGTAAGGGTCTGGCCGACACCGCGCTCAAGACCGCGAACTCGGGCTATCTGACCCGTCGTCTCGTCGATGTGGCGCAGGACTGCATCGTGAAGGTCGAGGATTGTGGCACCGACAAGGGCATCACCGTCGAGGCCGTCATTGATGGCGGCGAAGTCGTCGCATCGCTGGGTGAGCGGGTTCTGGGCCGTATTCCGCAGGAAGACATCGTGGACCCGGCCTCGGGAGAGGTGTTGTTGGCCGAGGGCGAGCTGATCGAGGAGAAGGAGGCCGCCGCAATCGAGGCCGCCTCCGTTCAGTCGATCAAGATCCGCTCGCCGCTGACCTGTGAATTGCAGGACGGCGTCTGCGCCACCTGTTATGGCCGCGATCTTGCGCGCGGCACGCGGGTGAATGTCGGCGAGGCGGTTGGCATCATCGCCGCGCAGTCGATTGGCGAGCCGGGCACGCAGCTGACCATGCGCACCTTCCATATCGGCGGCACGGCGCAGGTCGCGGACCAGTCCTTCGTCGAGGCGAGCCAGGAAGGCAAGCTGGAGATCCGGAACAAGAACGTTCTGGAGAACACCGACGGCGACATCATCGTCATGGGCCGCAACGTTCAACTCGTCATTGTGGATGACACCGGGCGGGAGCGCGCGACCCACAAGATGACCTATGGCGCGCGCCTGTTGGTCAAGGAAGGCGATGAGATCACTCGCGGTCAGCGCATCGCGGAATGGGACCCGTACACCCTGCCGATCATTTCGGAGAAAGCGGGTACGGCGAAATTCGTCGATCTCGTCCCGGGCATCTCAATTCGTGAAGAGACGGATGAGGCTACCGGCATCGCGCAGCGTATCGTTTCCGACTGGCGGTCGGCGCCCAAGGGCTCCGATCTTAAGCCGGCGATCACCCTGGTCGATGACGAGGGCGAGATGCTGAATCTGGAGAACGGCAATCCGGCGCATTACTTCATGTCCGTGGACGCAATTCTTTCGATCGAGGACGGTCAAAAAATCGCCGTCGGCGATGTTGTCGCGCGTATCCCTCGCGAGGGCGCCAAGACCAAGGACATAACCGGCGGTTTGCCACGGGTGGCGGAACTGTTCGAGGCGCGCCGTCCGAAGGACCACGCGGTGATTGCCGAGATCGATGGCTATGTGAAGTTCGGCCGCGACTACAAGAACAAGCGCCGTATCTCGATCGAGCCTGCGGAAGAAGGCGCGGATTCCGCCGAGTACCTAGTGCCCAAAGGCAAGCATATCGCGGTGCAGGAAGGCGACTTCATCCAGCAGGGCGAGTACCTGCTGGACGGCAACCCGGCGCCGCACGATATCCTTGCGATCCTCGGCATCGAGGCGCTGGCCGATTACCTCGTCAATGAGGTTCAGGACGTCTATCGACTGCAGGGCGTGAAGATCAACGACAAGCACATCGAAGTGATTGTTCGCCAGATGCTGCAGAAGATCGAAATCACGTCTTCGGGCGAGACGACGCTTCTGAAGGGCGAGCAAGTCGACAAGGTGGAGTTCGACGAAGAGAACGCCAAGGCAGAGGCTGAGAACCGATCTCCGGCGAAGGGGCAACCCGTTCTTCTGGGCATCACCAAGGCCAGCCTGCAGACCCGGTCCTTCATTTCGGCCGCCTCATTCCAGGAGACGACGCGCGTTCTGACCGAGGCGTCGACCAAGGGCAAACGCGACAAGCTTGTCGGCCTGAAGGAGAACGTCATCGTCGGCCGTCTGATTCCGGCGGGTACCGGCGGCGCCACGCATGACATCAAGCACGTCGCCTCTGAGCGCGATCGCAAGGTGCTGGCGGAGAGGGCCAAGGAGGCCGAGGCGGCCGCGAAGGAAGCTGAGGCGGCGGCTGCGGCTGAAGCCGAGGCGGCTTTCGCCATCGAGGGTCCGGCGGAGGCGTCGGAGCAACCCGACATCTGACGCTTCGGCTGAATCGAAAGGTTTTGGAATCGCCCGGCGCGTCATGCGTCGGGCGATTTTCTTTTTGCGATGCGTTCAGTGTTGGATAACGTCCTGCGAATCGTGTCGCGTCACCCAGCCAAGGAATCCCAATGAGTTTTACTTCCAAGATCGCTGCAGGCGCGCTTGTCGCCACTGCGCGCGTATCCGTTCCCATAGCGTCCGCCGAAGAGCTGATCGACGGCACGGACCCTGAGGCGATCCGGAACCTTGCGTCAGGGTATGGTTCGGCCACTCTGAGCAAAGACGATCTCGGGGATCCAATGATTGAGGGCCGAATCGACGGCTTGCTCTATTTTGTTTTGTTCTATGGCTGCGACAACGGAAAAAGCTGCAACGCCATTCAGTTTTCGACCGCTTTCGAGGGTGCGGAAGCCGATATGGAGAAAATTAACGCCTGGAACAGGGACAAACGGTTCAGCGCCGCCTTCCTGGACGAGGAGGGTGACGTTGGGCTGGAGTATGATGTGAATCTAGCCTACGGCGTGTCGCGATCGAATCTGGATGACACGTTCGACTACTGGCGACTGGTGCTGGAAGAGTTCAAAAGCCACATAGATTGGTGAGTTTAACGCTCCTATAGAAATACGGGCGAAATTGCGCGCCTGCGTGTTGACACGCTCTAACCCCAAGCGTAAAAGCCGCGCCACTGCAGGGGATGAATGTCCTCGTGTGGAACGAGATATAGCCAGTACTGGCGATCATGATCCGGGCGATTGCCCCGATCCTCTGAAATTCACCGCCGCGGCCGGGAGACCGGCTTGCGGCGCTGCGTCCTTCGCGTGTGCGAGGGGCGTGATCGGGAAGACAGCTTGAACGGGGTGCGAACCCAATGCCGACGATCCAACAGCTGATCCGCAAGCCGCGGCAGGACAAGCCGCGACGCAACAAAGCCATGCATCTGGAGGCTTGTCCCCAGAAGCGCGGTGTGTGCACGCGCGTCTACACCACCACGCCGAAGAAGCCGAACTCTGCGCTTCGTAAGGTCGCCAAGGTCCGCCTCACCAACGGGTTCGAGGTGATCTCCTACATCCCCGGCGAGGGTCATAACCTTCAGGAGCACTCGGTGGTCCTGATCCGCGGCGGCCGCGTAAAGGATCTTCCGGGCGTCCGTTATCACATCCTGCGCGGCGTGCTGGACACGCATGGCGTCAAGGACCGTCGCCAGCGCCGTTCGAAATACGGCGCCAAGCGGCCGAAATAAGGAGGGGCGGAGATGTCGCGTCGTCACCGCGCTGAAAAGCGAGAGATCCTGCCGGACGCCAAATTTGGCGACCGCGTACTGTCGAAGTTCATGAACAATCTCATGTATGACGGCAAGAAATCGGCCGCCGAGCGCATCGTCTATGGCGCCATGGACCGCGTCGAAGGCCGCCTGAAGCGCGCGCCGGTCGAGGTGTTCCATGAGGCTCTGGACAACATCAAGCCGGCTGTCGAGGTTCGTTCCCGCCGAGTCGGCGGCGCCACTTATCAGGTGCCGGTCGAGGTGCGCCCCGAGCGTCGCGAGGCGCTGGCCATCCGCTGGCTGATCACGGCAGCGCGCGGCCGCAATGAGAACACTATGGAAGAACGCCTCGCTGGCGAACTGATGGATGCTGTCTCGGGCCGCGGCTCAGCCGTGAAGAAGCGCGAAGACACGCACAAGATGGCCGACGCCAATAAGGCGTTCAGTCATTACCGTTGGTGAAGACGGCTTAGCTCAAGGCAGGAACTGAACCCATGGCCCGCGATTTTCCTCTGACGCGCTACCGTAACTTCGGGATTATGGCGCATATCGACGCCGGTAAAACGACGACGACCGAGCGCATCCTCTACTACACCGGCAAGTCCCATAAGATCGGCGAAGTCCATGACGGCGCCGCGACCATGGACTGGATGGAGCAGGAGCAGGAGCGCGGAATCACCATCACGTCGGCTGCGACCACGACCTTCTGGTTCCGCACCGAGGATGGCGAGAGCCCGGCCGGGCCTTACGGCGAGACGCCAGAGGACGCCAAGTTCCGCTTCAACATCATTGATACCCCGGGCCACGTGGATTTCACGATCGAGGTCGAGCGTTCGCTCGCCGTTCTCGATGGCGCCGTGTGCGTTCTGGATGCGAATGCCGGCGTTGAGCCGCAGACGGAGACGGTCTGGCGTCAGGCCGACCGCTACTCGGTCCCGCGGGTCGTGTTCGTCAACAAGATGGACAAGATCGGCGCTGACTTCTTCAATTGCGTCCACATGATCAAGGACCGTACCGGCGCGACGCCGGCTCCGGTCCAGTTCCCGATCGGCGCCGAGGCCGAGCTTGAGGGCCTGGTCGACCTGATCACGATGGAAGAGTGGGTCTGGCAGGGCGAAGATTTGGGCGCGACCTGGGTTCGCCAGCCGATTCGAGATGAACTGAAAGACAAGGCCGACGAAATGCGGTCCGAGCTCATCGAGCTTGCGGTCGAGCAGGACGACGACGCCATGGAGCGCTATCTGGAGGGCGAGGAGCCCGGCCATGATGAGCTGCGCGCGCTGATCCGCAAGGGTACGCTGGCGATGGCGTTCGTGCCTGTCATTTGCGGCTCAGCGTTCAAGAACAAGGGCGTGCAGCCGATGCTGAACGCCGTGATCGATTATCTGCCTGGTCCGCTCGACGTTCCGTCCTACAAGGGCTTCAAGCCGGGCGATGAGTCGGAGACCCGCGACATCGAGCGCCATGCCGACGACGCTGATCCGCTCTCGGGCCTGGCCTTCAAGATCATGAACGACCCGTTCGTCGGTTCGCTGACCTTCACCCGTATCTACTCGGGCACGATGACCAAGGGCACGTCGATCCTGAATGCGACCAAGGGCAAGCGTGAGCGTGTCGGCCGCATGATGATGATGCACTCGAATAACCGCGAGGAAATCGAGGAGGCATACGCCGGCGACATCATCGCGCTGGCCGGTCTGAAGGCGACCACCACCGGTGATACGCTGTGCGACGCGTCCCAACCGGTCGTGCTGGAGACGATGACCTTCCCCGATCCGGTAATTGAGATCGCGGTCGAGCCGAAGTCGAAAGCGGATCAGGAGAAGATGTCTCTGGGTCTCGCGCGCCTGGCCGCCGAGGATCCGTCGTTCCGCGTCGAGACCGATATCGAATCCGGTCAGACGATCATGAGGGGCATGGGCGAGCTTCATCTCGATATCCTCGTGGATCGCCTGAAGCGCGAGTTCAAGGTCGAAGCGAATATCGGTGCGCCGCAGGTGGCCTATCGTGAGACCATCTCGCGTCTGGCCGAGATTGACTACACACACAAGAAGCAGTCCGGCGGTTCGGGCCAGTTCGCCCGCATCAACCTGATCATCGAGCCTACCGTGGTCGGCGAGGGCTACAGCTTCGAGAGCAAGATCGTGGGTGGTTCGGTGCCGAAGGAATACATTCCGGGCGTCGAGAAGGGCATCAAATCGGTCATGGACTCGGGCCCTCTGGCGGGCTTCCCGGTCATCGACTTCAAGGTTCAGCTGGTCGACGGCGCGTATCACGACGTCGATTCCTCGGTGCTGGCGTTTGAGATTGCCGCCCGCGCGGCGATGCGCGACGGCCTGAAGAAAGCCGGCGCCAAGCTGCTGGAGCCGATCATGAAGGTCGAGGTGGTGACGCCAGAGGAGTACACCGGCGGCATCATCGGCGATCTGACTTCGCGCCGCGGCCAAGTGCAGGGGCAGGACACGCGCGGCAACGCGAATGTGGTCAACTCCTTCGTGCCGCTGGCCAACATGTTCGGCTACGTCAACACTCTGCGCTCCATGTCGCAGGGCCGGGCCCAGTTCACCATGCAGTTCGACCACTACGAGGCCGTGCCGCAAAACATTTCCGAGGAGATCCAGGCGAAATACGCCTGATCTTAGAGGAATTCAGTTAGGGCGCATTCGCGAAAGCGGCGCCATCGAGACGACGGAGGGTTAAAATGGGTAAAGAGAAATTCGAGCGTAACAAGCCGCACTGCAACATCGGCACGATTGGCCATGTTGATCACGGCAAGACGACGCTGACGGCTGCGATTACGAAGCAGTACGGCGAGTTCAAGGCTTATGACGAGATCGACGGCGCGCCGGAGGAGAAGGCGCGCGGGATCACGATCTCGACGGCGCATGTCGAGTACGAGACTGACGCTCGCCATTACGCCCATGTCGATTGCCCGGGCCACGCGGATTACGTGAAGAACATGATCACGGGCGCGGCGCAGATGGACGGCGCGATTCTGGTCGTGAACGCGGCGGACGGCCCGATGCCGCAGACCCGCGAGCACATCCTTCTGGCGCGTCAGGTTGGCGTTCCGGCGCTGGTGGTGTTCCTGAACAAGGTCGACCAGGTCGACGATGAGGAGCTTCTGGAGCTGGTCGAGATGGAGGTGCGCGAGCTCCTCTCCTCGTATGAGTTCCCGGGCGACGACATTCCGATCGTGGCGGGTTCGGCGCTGGC
This sequence comes from Paracoccaceae bacterium, assembly GCA_963669315.1. GTDB lineage: Bacteria > Pseudomonadota > Alphaproteobacteria > Rhodobacterales > Rhodobacteraceae > SZUA-547. Next base: position 2,674,993 of record OY770021.1, read on the forward strand.
GGCTCTGGAAGACCGTGACGCGAATATCGGCACCGAGAAGATCGCCGAGCTGATGGCGGCAGTGGATGAGTACATCCCGCAGCCGGAGCGTCCGATCGACCAGCCGTTCCTGATGCCGATCGAGGACGTGTTCTCGATCTCGGGCCGCGGCACGGTTGTGACGGGCCGCGTCGAGCGCGGCGTTGTGACGGTCGGCGAGGAGATCGAGATCGTCGGCATCAAGGACACGCAGAAGACGACCTGCACGGGCGTCGAGATGTTCCGCAAACTGCTGGATCGCGGCGAGGCGGGCGACAACATCGGCGCTCTCTTGCGCGGCATCGACCGGACCGAGGTCGAGCGCGGGCAGGTTCTGTGCAAGCCGGGTTCGGTGACGCCGCACACCAAGTTCGAGGCCGAGGCCTATATCCTGACGAAGGAAGAGGGCGGTCGTCACACGCCGTTCTTCACCAACTACCGTCCGCAGTTCTACTTCCGCACGACGGATGTGACCGGCACGGTTGATCTTCCGTCGGGCACCGAGATGGTGATGCCGGGCGACAACGTGAAGATGGTGGTGAACCTGATCGCCCCGATCGCGATGGAGGAGAAGCTTCGCTTCGCCATCCGCGAGGGCGGCCGCACCGTCGGCGCGGGCGTCGTCGCGAAGATCATCGAGTAAAGACGCAAATCCACACGCCGGTCCGGGAGGGACCTTGGACCGGCGATTTCTTTGAACGAGACGGCGATCCCGAGAGGCGAGCCATGCAAGGTCAGAACATACGGATCCGGCTAAAGGCCTTCGATCATCGCGTGCTGGACACCAGCGCGTCCGAGATCGTGAACACGGCCAAACGGACCGGCGCCCAGGTGCGCGGGCCGATCCCGCTGCCGACCAAAATTGAAAAGTTCACCGTTCTTCGCGGCCCGCACGTCGACAAGAAGAGCCGTGAACAGTTCGAAATCCGCACCCACAAGCGGCTTTTGGACATAGTCGACCCGACGCCCCAGACGGTGGACGCGCTGATGAAGCTCGACCTCGCCGCCGGCGTCGACGTCGAGATCAAGCTCTGAGGGGGGCATGGACATGCGCTCTGGAGTCATCGCAAAAAAGCTGGGCATGACCCGGCTGTTCACTGAAGACGGACGGCAGGTGCCGGTCACCGTGCTTCAGATGGAAAATCTGCAGGTCGTCGCGCAGCGCACCGACGAGCGGGACGGCTATAGCGCCGTTCAGCTTGGCGCAGGCGCGGCCAAGGCGAAAAACGTGTCGAAGCCCATGCGCGGGCATTTCGCGGTCGCCAAGGTCGAGCCGAAGCGCAAGGTCGTGGAGTTCCGCGTCGCGCCTGAAAACCTGATCGACGTCGGCGCCGAGATCACCGCCGAGCACTTCCTGCCGGGTCAGTTCGTCGATGTGGCGGGCACCAGCATCGGTAAGGGCTTCGCCGGCGCCATGAAGCGCTGGAACTTCAGCGGCCTTCGCGCGTCTCACGGCGTGTCGATCAGCCACCGTTCACATGGTTCGACCGGCCAGTGCCAGGATCCGGGCCGCGTGTTCAAGGGCAAGAAGATGGCCGGCCATATGGGGTCGACCCGCGTGACCGTGCAGAATCTTGAGGTGGTCAAGACCGACGCCGACCGTGGCCTGATCATGATCAAGGGCGCAGTTCCGGGCTCGAAGGGTGGATGGGTGACGATCCGCGACGCAGTCAAGCGCGCGGCGCCGGACGATCTGCCGGTTCCGGCTGCAATCCGCGCTGCGGAAGTTGCGGCGGAAGCGCCTGCCGAGGCCGCCGAAGCGCCGACCGAGGGAGCTGAGTGATGAAAACCGATATCCTCAATCTCGACGCCGGCAAGGCGGGTTCGATCGAGCTGAGCGACGACGTGTTCGGGCTTGAGCCCCGCGCCGACATCCTGCAGCGGGTCGTGCGCTGGCAACTGGCCAAACGCCAGGCCGGCACTCACAAGACCAAGGGCCGCTCGGAGGTCTCCTACTCGACGAAGAAGATTTATCGTCAGAAGGGCACCGGCGGCGCGCGTCACGGAGATCGCGGCGTCACGATTTTCCGCCACGGCGGCACGGCAAAGGGTCCGGTTGTCCGCAGCCACGCCCATGGCCTGCCGAAAAAGGTTCGCGCTCTTGGCCTGAAGCACGCGCTCTCGGCGAAAGTCCGTGAGAATGCGCTGATCGTGCTGGAAGACGCGAAGCTCGATGCGCCGAAGACCAAGGGTCTGGTGGAGAAGCTGGGCAAGCTTGGCCTTGAGAAAGCGCTGATCATCGACGGTCCTGAGGTTGACGAGAACATCAAACGGGCGTCTCAGAACCTGGAGGACGTTCAGGTGATGGCGAGCGCGGGCGCGAATGTCTATGACATCCTTCGCCGGGACACGCTGGTGTTGACCAAGGCGGCTGTTGAAGCGTTGGAGGCGCGGCTGAAATGAGCGCGAAGTCCGAACTTTACGACGTGATCCGCAAGCCGGTGATCACGGAGAAGGCGACCATGGCCTCCGAGGCCAACGCGGTGGTCTTTGAAGTCGCGAAAAGCGCCACGAAGCCTCAGATCAAAGAGGCGGTCGAGGGCGTGTTCGGCGTCAAGGTGAAGGCGGTCAACACCGTTCTGACCAAGGGCAAGACAAAGCGTTTTCGCGGCAAGCTTGGCGTGCGGAACGACGTGAAGAAAGCATATGTGACCCTCGAAGAGGGCAACATGATCGACGTCACGACCGGTCTTAAGTGATCGGCCGAGGCGGGAAACTGAATTGAAGCGGAAGACAGCAAGATGGCGTTGAAATCATTCAATCCAACGACGCCGGGCCAGCGCGGGCTGGTTCTGATCGACCGTTCCGAGCTTTGGAAAGGGCGCCCCGAGAAGACTCTGACGCAGGGTCTGACCAAAAAGGGCGGCCGGAACAACACCGGACGGATCACGGCGCGTCGGCGCGGCGGCGGAGCCAAGCGGCTCTATCGCATCGTCGACTTCAAACGGCGCAAATGGAACGTGCCTGCGACGGTCGAGCGGATCGAATACGATCCGAACCGGACCGCGTTCATCGCCCTCGTGAAATACGAGGACGGCGAGAAGGCCTATGTGATCGCGCCGCAGCGCCTTGGCGTTGGCGACAAGATCGAGGCTGGCGCGAAAGTGGACGTCAAACCGGGCAACGCCATGCCGCTTTCGGGCATGCCGATCGGCACGATCATCCACAATATCGAGCTGAAGCCCGGCAAGGGCGGCCAGATTGCGCGCGCCGCAGGCGCCTACGCCCAGTTCGTCGGTCGCGACGGCGGCTATGCGCAGCTGCGCCTGTCCTCGGGCGAGCTTCGTGTGGTGCGGCAGGAATGCATGGCCACGGTTGGCGCGGTGTCGAACCCGGACAACTCGAACCAGAATTTCGGCAAGGCTGGCCGCATTCGTCATATGGGAAAACGCCCCTCAGTACGCGGCGTCGCTATGAACCCGATCGACCACCCGCATGGCGGCGGCGAAGGCCGCACCTCGGGCGGCCGTCACCCGGTGACTCCGTGGGGCAAGCCCACGAAAGGGCGGAAGACCCGCTCTAACAAGACCACCGACAAATACATCCTGCGGAGCCGCCACGCCCGCAAAGGCAAGCGGTAAGGGAGAACGAGAAAGATGCCCCGTTCCGTATGGAAAGGTCCGTTCGTCGACGCCCATGTGCTCAAAAAGGCCGAGAAGGTCCGTGAGTCTGGGCGCAATGAGGTCATTAAGATCTGGTCGCGCAGGAGCACGATCCTGCCGCAGTTCGTCGGCCTCACTTTCGGCGTCTATAACGGCCAGAAGCACATCCCGGTCAATGTCTCCGAAGACATGATCGGCCACAAGTTCGGCGAGTTTTCACCGACCCGCACCTATTACGGCCACTCGGCCGATAAAAAGGCGAAGCGGAGGTAATCGAGATGGGCAAGGGACCAAATCCGCGCCGCGTCGCCGAGAATGAGGCGATGGCCGTGAACCGCATGATGCGCATCAGCCCGCAGAAGCTGAACCTCGTCGCCGCGCAGATTCGCGGCAAGAGTGCCAGCGAAGCGCTGAACGAGCTTGCGTTCTCGAAAAAGCGTGTTGCTCAGGACGTCAAGAAGACGCTCCAGTCCGCGATCGCCAACGCCGAGAACAACCACGGTCTGGACGTCGATGAGCTGATCGTCGTCGAGGCCTGGGTCGGCAAGAACCTGATCATGAAGCGCGGTCGTCCGCGCGCCCGTGGACGCTACGGGAAAATCCTGAAACCGTTCAGCCAGCTGACCATTAAGGTCCGGCAGGTCGAGGAGCAGGCGTAATGGGTCATAAAGTTAATCCGATCGGTCTGCGCCTGGGCGTCAACCGCACCTGGGACAGCCGCTGGTACGCCGACAATGACGAGTACGGCAAACTGCTGCACGAGGATCTGAAGATCCGCGACTTCATCAAGAAGCGCGCGGGTCAGGCCGGCATCAGCCGCATCGTGATCGAGCGCCCGCACCGCAAGTGCCGGGTAACGATTCACACGGCGCGCCCGGGCGTGATCATCGGTAAGAAGGGCGCCGATATTGAAAAGCTGCGCAAGGCGGTCGCAAACCTGACCGATTCCGAGCTGCATCTGAATATCGTCGAGGTTCGCAAGCCCGAGATCGACGCCCAGCTTGTGGCCGAGAACATCGCGCAACAGCTTGAGCGCCGCGTCGCGTTCCGTCGGGCGATGAAACGCGCCGTTCAGAACGCCATGCGTATGGGCGCCCAGGGCATCCGCATCAACGCGGCCGGTCGTTTGGGCGGCGCGGAGATCGCGCGGACCGAATGGTATCGTGAGGGCCGGGTGCCGCTGCATACGCTGCGCGCCGACATTGATTACGCGCATTCCGAGGCGAAAACCGCCTATGGCATTTGCGGCATCAAGGTCTGGATTTTCAAAGGCGAGATCATGGAGCACGATCCTGAGGCTCATGATCGTCGTCAAAATGAGCTGAACGAAGGCGGCGGCCGTCCTTCGGGCGGCGGGCGCCCCAGGCGCTGAGCTGGTCGAGGGAGTCTGACAAATGCTTTCGCCGAAGCGCACAAAATTCCGCAAGCTTCACAAGGGCCGCATTCGCGGCGAAGCCAAGGGCGGATCAGAGCTTAACTTTGGTCAGTATGGCCTGAAGGCGACCGAGCCTGAGCGCGTCACCGCGCGTCAGATCGAGGCCGCCCGACGCGCCATGACCCGTCACATGAAACGTCAGGGCCGGGTCTGGATCCGGATTTTCCCAGACGTTCCGGTGACGCAGAAGCCGACCGAAGTCCGTATGGGTAAGGGCAAGGGCTCAGTCGAGTACTGGGCCGCAAAAGTGAAGCCCGGCCGCGTGATGTTTGAGATTGACGGCGTGACCGAGCCTGTGGCAAAGGAGGCCCTTCGTTTGGCGGCTATGAAGCTGCCGGTGAAGTGCCGTATCGTCACGCGCGAAGATTGGTGAGGCCGGGCCCCGTCAAGGGCGGGGCCAGGCCGATTTCGTTTTGACCGCAGGCGCCGGGGATCGCTCCGTCGCCGATGACTGAAGGAATAGCCGCCATGAAGGCTGCTGAGCTGCGCGAGAAAACGCCGGACCAGCTTCGCGAGGAGCTGGCGACGCTGAAGAAGGCGAGCTTCAACCTCCGCTTCCAGGCCGCGACCGGCCAGCTGGAGGACACCGCCGCTATGCGCAAAGCCCGCCGTGACGCGGCGCGCGTGAAAACGATTCTGAACCAGAAGGCCGCTCAGGCGGCCTCCGAAGAGTGATCGGGGAATAAAGACCGATGCCAAAGCGAATTCTACAGGGCAAGGTTGTGGGCGACCAGAACGACAAGACCATCACGGTTCTCGTCGAGCGCCGCTTCACGCACCCGATGATGAAAAAGACCGTGCGCAAGACCAAGAAGTATCGCGCGCACGATGCTGAGAACGCCTTTAAGAACGGCGATATCGTCCGCATTCAGGAATGCGCGCCGATTTCGAAGAACAAACGCTGGGAGGTCGTGACTGACGCCGCTGAGGCGTAAACGTCATCGACATCTCGGTTTATCGAAACCGGGGCCGAACCGAAAACAGGTGATGGCCCCAGGTCGGGAGTAACCAAAATGATCCAGATGCAGACCAATCTGGACGTCGCCGATAATTCCGGCGCGCGACGGGTCCAGTGCATCAAGGTTCTCGGCGGCGCAAAGCGCAAATACGCCGGGGTGGGCGACGTCATCGTCGTCTCGGTCAAGGAAGCGATTCCCCGCGGCCGCGTGAAAAAGGGCGATGTGCGTAAAGCCGTCGTCGTGCGCACCGCGAAAGAGGTTCGCCGTGAAGACGGCAGCTCGATTCGCTTCGACCGCAACGCCGCCGTCATCCTCAACAACAATCTTGAGCCGCTCGGCACCCGTATCTTCGGGCCGGTGGTTCGTGAGCTGCGCGCGAAAAACTTCATGAAGATCATTTCGCTCGCGCCGGAGGTGCTGTGATGGCCGCGAAGCTGAAAAAGGGCGACAAGGTCATCGTTTTGTCCGGTCGCGACAAGGGCAAGGAAGGCGAGATCGAGAAGATCCTGCGGAAAGAAGGCCGCGCGATCGTCGGTGGCGTCAACACCGTCATCCGCCATGTTCGCCAGAGCCAGCAGAGCCAGGGCGGCCGGATTTCGCAGGCCGCGCCGATCAATCTTTCCAACCTGGCGTTGGTCGACCCCAGCGAGGGCGGCCCCACTCGCGTCGGCTTTAAGATCGTCGATGGTGAGAAGGTTCGTTTCGCCAAGAAATCGGGGGAGGTTCTCGATGTCTGAGACCGACTACACCCCGCGCCTGAAGGCGCATTACGCTGACAACGTTCGTTCGGCGCTGAAGGAAGAGTTCTCGTACAAGAACGAGATGCAGATTCCGAAGCTCGACAAGATCGTCCTGAACATGGGCGTGGGCGAAGCGGTCGGTGATTCCAAGAAGATCAAGTCGGCCCATGCCGACATGACGGCGATCGCCGGACAGCAGCCGGTCATCACCAAGGCGAAGAAGTCTATCGCCGGGTTCAAGGTGCGCGAGGAGATGCCGCTGGGCGTCAAAGTCACGCTGCGCGGCGACCGGATGTACGAGTTTCTCGATCGTCTGGTGACCATCGCCATGCCGCGCATCCGCGATTTCCGCGGCGTCAGCGGCAAAAGCTTCGACGGCCGCGGCAACTACGCCATGGGCCTGAAAGAGCATATCGTCTTTCCCGAGATCGACTACGACCAGGTCGATGAGGTCTGGGGCATGGACATCGTGATTGGAACCACCGCGGCTACGGACGCGGAAGCGAAGGCGCTGTTGAAGCATTTCAACCTGCCTTTCCGCAACTGACGCCGACCGGAGGATATAGAGATGGCCAAAGCTAGCGCCGTTCAGAAACAGAAAAACCGTGAGCGTCTGGTGAAGAAATACGCCAGCAAGCGCACGCGTCTGAAAGAGATCGCGTCCGATGAAAGCCTTCCGATGGAAGAGCGTTTCAAGGCGCGCCTGAAACTCGCAAAACTGCCGCGCAACAGCGCGCCCTCACGCCTTCGCAATCGTTGCGAAGTCTCGGGCCGCCCGCGCGCCTATTACCGCAAGCTCAAGATGAGCCGTATCGCGCTTCGTGACCTCGCCTCCGTCGGCCAGGTTCCGGGCATGGTCAAATCGAGCTGGTGAGGGGGCAGATATGTCAATGAACGATCCTCTCGGCGATATGCTGACCCGCATCCGCAACGCGCAGATGCGGAGCAAGTCCACCGTCCGGTCGCCGGCCTCTAAGTTGCGTGGCTGGGTGCTCGATGTTCTCCAGTCCGAAGGTTATATCCGCGGATATGAGAAAGCGACGTCCGTGAAGGGCTTCAACGAGTACGAGATCTCGCTGAAGTATTTCGACGGCGAGCCGGTGATCCGCGAACTCAAACGCGTCTCGAAGCCCGGTCGCCGGGTCTATTCGGGCGTCGGTGAGCTGCCATCGGTCCGTAATGGGCTGGGCGTCGCGATCGTCTCCACCCCCAAGGGCGTTATGTCCGATCAGCAGGCGCGCACCGACAATGTCGGCGGCGAAGTCCTGTGCACCGTATTCTGAGGGAGGTCTGAAGGATGTCCCGAATCGGAAAACGTCCCGTCGAGATGCCAAGCGGCGTCAGTGCGACGGTCTCTGGCCAGAGCATCGAGGTCAAAGGTCCGAAAGGCGTGCTCGCCTTCCAGGCCACCGATGATGTCGATCTCGTGGTTGAGGAAAACGCGGTCGCGGTCAAACCCCGCGGCCCGTCGAAGCGGTCTCGCCAGCAATGGGGTATGACCCGCACGCAGGTCCAGAACCTTGTCACCGGCGTTTCGGAAGGCTTCAAGAAAGAGCTTGAGATCATCGGCGTCGGTTACCGCGCGCAGGTGCAGGGCAAGACCCTGAAGTTGCAGCTCGGCTACAGCCACGACGTCGAGTATCAGATCCCGGACGGGGTCGAGATCAAGGCGCCGAAACCGACACAGGTGGAGATCACCGGCATCGACAAGCAGGTCGTTGGTCAGGTGGCCGCCGAGATCCGCGAATGGCGGCGTCCGGAGCCCTACAAGGGCAAGGGCGTCAAGTACAAAGACGAGTATATCTTCCGCAAGGAAGGCAAGAAGAAGTAAGGGGCGCATCATGGCGAATAAGAAGCTCGCACTGTTCCAGCGGCGGCGCCTCCGGGTCCGCAATCAGCTGCGCAAAGTCGCGGCCGGCCGTCCCCGGCTGTCCGTGCACCGGTCGTCGAAAAATATCTCGGCGCAGGTCATTGACGATGTCGAAGGCCGCACTCTGGCCGCCGCCTCGAGCCTTGAGGGTTCGTTGGGCGTGATCGGCAAGAATAATGTCGAAGCGGCGGCCAAAGTTGGCGCGCTTCTGGCAGAACGCGCAAAGGCGGCTGGCGTTGAAGACGTGTACTTCGACCGTGGCGGCTATCTTTTTCATGGCAAGGTCAAATCCCTCGCCGATGCCGCCCGTGAGGGCGGTCTGAAGTTCTGAGGAGGCGAGGCGAATGGCTCGTAGAGATGACAGACGCGATCGCGACTCCGAATTTGCAGATCGTCTGGTCCACATCAACCGCGTTTCAAAGACCGTAAAGGGCGGCAAGCGCTTCGGTTTCGCCGCTCTGGTCGTCGTGGGCGATCAGAAGGGACGCGTGGGCTTCGGCAAGGGTAAGGCTCGCGAGGTGCCTGAGGCGATCCGCAAGGCGACGGAAGAAGCCAAGCGTCAGATGATCCGGGTGCCGCTGCGCGAAGGGCGCACGCTGCATCATGACATCGAAGGGCGTCATGGCGCCGGCAAGGTGGTGCTGCGCGCCGCCCCTCCGGGCACCGGCATCATCGCAGGCGGCCCGATGCGCGCCGTTTTTGAGATGGTGGGGATGCAGGACGTGGTCGCCAAGTCGATCGGCTCGCAGAACCCGTACAACATGATCCGCGCGACGTTCGACGGCCTCCGCAAGGAGCTGTCGCCTCGCATGGTGGCGGCGCGTCGCGGCAAGAAAGTCGCCGACATTCTGCCCAAGCGCGACGAAGCTCCGGCTGAAGCCGCAGCGGCGGAAGCGTAAGGAGAATACCCATGGCCAAGACCATCGTCGTCAAGCAGATCGGAAGCCCGATCCGCCGTCCGGCCGAGCAGCGCGCGACGCTGGTCGGACTGGGCCTGAACAAGATGCACAAGACCCGTGAGTTGGAGGACACTCCTTCCGTTCGCGGCATGGTCGCCTCTGTCTCGCATCTGGTTGAGATCATCGAGGAGCGCGGCTGAGGCTGCGTTCTTTCCTACAATTGAAAGCCGCGTTCGCCGCCATCTGACGCTTGGGCGGCGTTTCCGGCAGAGGAGAAGCGTCATGAAACTGAACGAACTCAAAGACAATGAAGGCGCCCGCCGCCCGCGCAAGCGCGTCGGTCGCGGCCCCGGCTCCGGCACCGGCAAGACCGGTGGTCGCGGCATGAAGGGGCAGAAGTCCCGTTCAGGCGTGGCCATCAAGGGCTTCGAGGGCGGCCAGATGCCGCTGCACCGGCGGTTGCCGAAGCGCGGCTTCAGCAATAGGTTCCGCAAGCATTTCGCGATCGTGAACCTGCGCGACCTCCAGCGTGTGATTGATGAAGGCAAGCTGGATGATTCGGCGCCGATCGACGCGAAAGCGCTGATCGCTTCGGGCCTGGTGCGGCGCGAGCTGGACGGCGTTCGCATTCTGGCGAAGGGCGAAATTACGGCGAAGGTCGAGATCATCGCCGCCGGCGCTTCGAAAGCGGCCGTCGAAGCGATTGAAAAGGCGGGTGGTTCGCTGACCGTCGTCGCGTCCAAGACCGCGCCCGAAGCGGCGGACGCCGAGTAAATTTTTCCGGGCCGCGCGCGCCGCGGCCCACCCCTGACGCGGCGCCGATCGCCCGACACCCGGCTGGGCGCCTTTGCGGAGTGAATGCATGGCCTCGGCAGCGGAGCAACTTGCCGCGAATATGAGCTGGAGCGCCTTTGGCAAGGCGAAAGAGCTCAAGTCGCGCATCCTGTTCGCACTTGGACTTCTGATCATTTATCGCCTCGGGACCCACATCCCGATGCCCGGCATCGATCCGGTTCGACTGGCCGAGTTCGTCGAACAGCTCAACCAGGGCGTCGGCGGCATGATCAACATGTTCACCGGCGGCGCGATTTCGCGCATGGCGATCTTTTCGCTGGGCATCATGCCCTACATCTCAGCTTCGATCATCATGCAGCTGATGACCTCTATGGTTCCCAGCCTCGAGCAATTGAAGAAAGAGGGCGGAGAGCAGGGCCGGCGCAAGATCAACCAGTACACCCGCTATGGCACCGTGCTGCTTGCTACGGTACAGTCCTATGGCGTCGCCGTGGGGCTTGAAGGGCAGGGCCTCGCGCTGGAGCCGGGCGTATTCTTCCGCGCATCGGCCGTCATTACTCTGGTTGGCGGCACAATGATGCTGATGTGGCTGGGCGAGATGATCACTCAGCGCGGCATCGGCAACGGCATCTCGCTGATTATCTACGCCGGCATCGTCGCCGAATTCCCGGCGCAGATGGCGCAGTTCTTCGAGCTCGGCCGCACCGGTCAGCTTTCGGCTGGGCTGATCATCGCGCTGCTGCTTGGCGGTATCGGCATCATTATGCTGATCGTCTATGTCGAGCGGGCGCAGCGCCGAATCCTGGTGCAGTATCCGCGCCGGCAGGTCGGCAACAAGATGTATGGCGGGGACAACTCGCACCTGCCGCTGAAGATCAATACCTCGGGCGTCATTCCGATGATCTTCGCCTCATCGCTGCTGCTGATGCCAGCCACGGTCGCCAGCTTTGGCGCGGCGGGCGGGCCTGAGTGGGTGACCACCGTCACGGCGCTTCTGGGCCGCGGGCAGCCTCTGTTCCTTGCGCTCTATGCCGGTCTGATCGTGTTCTTCGCCTTCTTCTACACTGCGATCGTTTTCGATCCGCAGGACGTGGCGAGCAACCTGAAAAAGCAGGGCGGCTTCGTTCCCGGCATCCGGCCCGGCGCGCGTACGGCTGAGTATCTCGACTATGTGCTGACCCGGCTGACGGTGGTCGGCGCGGTCTATCTGGCTGGCATCGCCCTGATTCCTGAGCTGCTCACCTCGCGGCTGAGCGTTCCGATCCTGTTCGGCGGCACATCGCTTCTGATCATCGTCTCGGTGACGATGGACACGGTCAGCCAGGTGCAGAGCCATTTGCTGGCCCACCAATACGCCAATCTGATCGAGAAATCGAAACTGAGGGGAAAGAGGAAGCGCAAATGAACATCATTCTGCTTGGGCCTCCGGGGGCTGGAAAAGGCACGCAGGCGAAGATGCTGATGGAGTCCAAGGGACTGGTTCAGCTCTCGACCGGCGACATGCTGCGCGCCGCGGTCAAGGCCGGCACCGAGGTTGGCCTGCAAGCCAAGGCTGTGATGGAATCGGGCGGACTCGTGTCGGACGAAATCGTGATCGGCATCGTCTCGGACCGGTTGGACGAATCTGATGTTCGTGAGCAGGGCGCCATTTTTGATGGCTTTCCCCGCACCCGTCCGCAGGCTGAAGCGCTGGACAAGCTTCTTGTCGAGAAAAGCCTGAACCTGGACGCGGTGATCAATATGGCCGTCGAGGACGAGCCGCTGGTCGGGCGGATCTCGGGCCGGTTCACTTGCGGAAGCTGTGGCGAAGGCTACCACAAAGAATTCAAGAAACCGGCGACCGAGGGCGTTTGCGACAAGTGCGGCGCGAGTGATTTCAAATTCCGCGCGGATGACAATGAAAAGACGGTTCGCGAGAGGCTGAAAGCGTATCACGCCGACACCGCGCCGCTGATCGAATACTACACCGCGACCGGAAAACTGAAGACGGTCGACGGCATGAAGAGAATCGACGAAGTGCAGGCGACGATGGTCGCAGCGCTGGAGGGGTAAGCAGCCTGAGAAACTCCCGGGTTACGGTTTGAAAAACCGGGGGATTTGCGGGTTGACGGGGCTAGGCGCATTCCTATACTGCGCGCTTCCTGAGAGGGAGAGTCGCCCCACAAGACGACGACCCCCTGTCTGGAGCCATTCGGCCAAGGCTGGAAGGCGAAAGAAGGGGAAAGAGCCGAGCGCTTGGCGCGTTCGGCGTTTGGCATTGAGAAATGGGCGGCCCGCCCCAACGGCTGGGCGGCAAGTGATAACGGAGCAGGATCGTGGCGCGCATCGCAGGCGTTAACATTCCGACGAACAAGAGGGTGCATGTCGCCCTCACATATATTCATGGCATCGGCCAGCAGACCGCGCGGTCGGTGTGCGAGGCGAGCGGAATCGATATGGCGCGACGCGTCAATGAGCTCAGCGACGCTGAAGTTCTGGCGATCCGCGAGCATATCGACGCCAATCTGACGGTTGAAGGCGATCTGCGCCGTGAGCGTTCGATGAACATCAAGCGTCTGATGGACCTTGGCTGCTATCGCGGCCTGCGTCATCGCCGCGGCCTTCCGGTGCGTGGACAGCGCACCCACACAAACGCCCGCACCCGCAAGGGCCCGGCGAAGCCGATCGCCGGCAAGAAGAAATAAGGGGCGAAACAGATGGCTCGCGATAAGGCCCGCGTTAAGCGCAAAGAGCGCAAGAACATCACGTCTGGCGTCGCTCATGTGAACGCCAGCTTCAACAACACCATGATCACCATCGCTGATGCGCAGGGGAACGCCATTTCGTGGTCCTCCGCCGGCGCGATGGGCTTCAAGGGCTCGCGCAAGTCGACGCCCTACGCCGCTCAGATGGCCGCCGAAGACGCGGGCAAAAAGGCGCAGGACCATGGCATGACCACGCTTGAGGTCATGGTGCAGGGTCCGGGGTCTGGTCGCGAATCCGCGCTGCGCGCTCTGCAGGCGGTCGGTTTCACCATCACGGCGATCCGCGACGTGACGCCGATTGCGCATAATGGCTGTCGCCCGCCAAAGCGCCGCCGCGTCTGATTTGAGATTTTCGTCGGTCGCGGCCCGCTCACCCTGAGCGGGCCGTCGGCCGTTCAAGACAATGACTTCCTCGGGAGCCGCGGAGCTTAGGGATCTAGCGCCGCGCGGGAATAGAGGAGAACCCGATGATCCATAAGAACTGGCAGGAATTGATCCGGCCGCAAACCATCAACGTGACCCCAGGCGCCGATGTGGCTCGCGTTGCGACCGCTGTCGCCGAGCCGCTTGAGCGGGGTTTCGGCCTGACGCTGGGCAATGCGCTTCGCCGCGTGCTGTTGTCTTCGCTTCAGGGCGCCGCTGTCGCCTCGATCCAGATCGACGGGGTGCTGCACGAATTCTCCTCCGTGCCGGGCGTGCGTGAAGACGTCACCGACATCGTTCTGAACGTGAAGGGCGTCTGCGTCAGCATGGACGTCGAGGGTCCGAAGCGCCTTACGCTGCGCGGTTCCGGCCCGGGTCTGGTGACCGCGGGCGACATCGAGCAGATCGCGGGCGTCGACATCATGAACCCGGATCATGTCATCTGCCATCTCGATGACGGGGCTGAGCTGCACATGGAGCTGGTGGTCAACACCGGCAAGGGCTATGTCGCGGCCGACAAGAACCGCCCGGAGGATGCGCCGATCGGCCTGATCCCGGTCGATTCGCTGTTCAGCCCGGTTAAGAAGGTGTCTTACAAGGTTGAGCCGACCCGCGAGGGCCAGGTGCTGGACTATGACAAGCTGACCCTCTCGATCGAGACCGACGGCTCCGTCAGCCCCGAGGACGCGCTGGCCTACGCCGCGCGCATCCTGCAAGACCAGCTGCAAACCTTCATCAACTTCGAGGAGCCGTCCGAAGGCTTGCGCCAGGACGAGGGCGAGGACCTGGAGTTCAACCCGCTGCTGCTGAAGAAGGTGGACGAGCTGGAGCTTTCGGTCCGTTCGGCAAACTGCCTGAAGAACGACAACATCGTCTATATAGGCGACCTTATTCAGAAGACCGAGGCGGAGATGCTGCGCACCCCGAACTTCGGCCGCAAGTCGCTGAACGAGATCAAGGAAGTGCTGACCGGCATGGGCCTGCATCTCGGCATGGACGTCGTGGACTGGCCACCCGACAACATCGAGGAGTTGGCCAAGAAATACGAGGATCAGTTCTAAGAGCCTCGATCAATATGGGCCTCCGCGCCGATGTCGGAGAGGGGCCCCAAGGAGGCGGCGAACAATAACAGCCGCCGGACAAAGCATAATAGAGATATCGGAGACGAAAGATGAGACATGGAAAAGCGCGGCGGAGGCTGAACCGCACCTCCTCCCACCGCCAGGCGATGCTGGCGAACATGGCCTGCTCGCTGATCGAGCATGAGCAGATCAAGACCACTCTGCCAAAGGCGAAAGAGCTGCGGCCCTACGTCGAAAAGCTGATCACGCTGGGCAAGCGCGGCGATCTGCATGCGCGGCGCAACGCGCTGAGCACTATCAAGCAGGAGCCGGCGGTGCGGAAACTGTTCTCCACGCTGGCCGAGCGCTATCAGGAACGGCAGGGCGGCTACGCCCGCGTGCTGAAGGCCGGGTTCCGCTATGGCGACATGGCGCCCATGGCGATCATTGAGCTGGTGGATCGCGACCCGGACGCCAAGGGTGCCGGCGACCGCGCGCGCGTCGCTGAGGAAGAGGCGATGGCCGACGACGAGTGATCGGTCCGCTTTGCGAAGATTTTGGAAAAGCCCTCCGGCCCCGGGGGGCTTTTCGCGTTTCTTTCGCGCGTATTTGCCCTGTGCGTCGCGGGGTCAGGCGCTTAAACTTCGCGAATGAACAACGCGCGCGACGCTGCAGACGCACTTCCAAATATTGATCCGCCCAGCGACGAAGTGCGGGAGCTTGGCCGCTGGCTGGTCGCCCAGACGCTGGGATCGCCTCGCGTCGCAGAATTGTTTCGCGAGACGGTGGAGCGAATGGTCTCATCCGGGGTGCGGCTTGATCGCGCGCATATCGCCTATACGACACTTCACCCCTTACATGGCGGGTCCGGCGCCACATGGAGGTCCGGCGGCGCGTTCGAGACGGACAATTATGCGTTTTCTCGCGATCCGAGGCGCACCGGGTGGCTGGTCAGCCCGATCAAGCATCTGATCGAAAGCGGGGAGTCGGAACTTCGCAGGCGATTGACGGGTTCGGATGCTTCGCTCGATTTTCCGATGCTGTCGGAACTGGCCGCTGACGGTTTCACCGACTACTTCGCTCTGTTGCGCTATTTCGACAGCTTCAGGTCCAGCTCAGATTCGGCGTTTTCTGATGTATCAGGCGGCAAAACGGGCGTCGTTCTGTCATGGGCGACCAAGGCCGAAGGCGGTTTCTCAGAACACGAGGCCTCCGCGATACGCTGGATGACCGGGCCGCTCGCCGTGGCGACGAAAATGGCCAATCAGCGGGTCATCGCCGAGACACTGGCCGAATGCTATATCGGGCAGGACGCTGGGCCGCGTGTGTTGAACGGCGCGGTGCGGCGCGGCGATTTCGATGAGACGGATGCCGTGGTCTGGATGTCGGATCTTCGGGAGTCCACCAGTCTGGCGTCGTCCTATCCCATCAGTCGCTGGATCCCGATGTTGAACCAGTATCTCGACGCGACGATGGGGGCGGTGATCGAACAGGGCGGCGAGCCGCTGACCTATATCGGGGACGGCGCGCTCGCGATCTTCCCGGTAGAGAAGCTGGGCGATGTGGGCGCGCGGCGCGCGGCGCTGAAGGCGGCGGAAGGCGCGACCGCCGCTATGGCGAAGCTGAACGCTGAGCGCGAGGCGGACGGAGAGCCCGCCTTTCGTTGGGGGTTGGGGCTTCACGCCGGGCGGCTGGGATATGGCGGCATCGGCGTGCCTGAGCGTCAAAGCTGGTCTGTGATCGGCCCGGTGGTGAATGAAGCCGCCCGCATCGAATCGCTGACCAAGGAAGTGGGCGAGCCGGTTCTCGCGAGCGCCGCTTTCGCCAAAGGCGCGCCGGGCGAATGGAGGTCATGCGGACAGCATGCAATGAAAGGCGTGGCTGAGGCGATGGAGGTGTTCGCGCCGTTATTGCGGGATGATTGAGGACGACGCGCCCGGATTCACGCAACGACGCCTCGCAAAATCCCGCGCCAGCGCCTAGGTTCCGGTCAACGGAGATCCAAACATGCGCTTTGCCCTGAAAGCCGCTGCGATATCGATCGCGCTGCTCGCCGCCCCGACCACGGTGGCGGAACAGACCCGCGTTCCGGAGACGCAGGCTGAAATCACGTTATCCTTCGCGCCGGTGGTGAAATCCGCCGCGCCCGCGGTGGTCAACATCTACACGAAAAAGGTCATTCAGCAGCGCCGCAGCCCATTTCAGGGCGACCCGTTCTTCGAGCGGTTCTTCAAGGATTTCGGGTTTAGCGGCCCGTCCCGCAAGCGGATGCAAAACTCGCTCGGATCCGGCGTCATCGTCGATCCCTCCGGCATCGTGGTCTCCAACACCCATGTGGTGGGCGGCGCCGACGAGATCACCGTCGTACTCGCGGACCGCCGGGAGTATGAAGCCGAGCTGTTGCTGGCTGACAAGCGCACCGATCTTGCGGTTCTTCGTTTAAAGGGCGCCGCCAACCTGCCAGCGCTGGAGCTGCGCGATCCGGACATGCTGGAGGTCGGCGACCTGGTGCTGGCCATCGGCAATCCGTTCGGCGTTGGCCAGACCGTGACCAGCGGCATCGTCTCAGCGCTGGAGCGCCAGAACAGCGCCTCTCGCGAGAAGCCGGACGCGCGGCGGGATTCGCTGGATGCGCGCCTGTTCATCCAGACCGACGCGGCGATCAATCCGGGCAATTCGGGCGGCGCTTTGGTCGATATGCGGGGCCGGCTCGTGGGCGTGAACACCGCGATAATCACCCGCTCGGGCGGATCGATCGGCATCGGTTTCGCGATCCCCGCCAATCTGGTGGCGCGTGTGGTGGCCAGCGCTCAGGCCGGATCGGATGAGCTGCAGCGCGCCTGGGCCGGGGTGGTGGCGCAGGTGGTCGATCAGGATCTAGCCGCCGGGTTGGGGCTTGAAAGACCCACAGGGCTGATCCTGAAAGAGCTGCACCCCCTCAGCCCATTCGCCGACGCCGGGTTGCAGCCGGGCGATGTTGTGACCGCGATCGACGGGGATGAGATCGCGACTCTGGCCGAGCTGTCGTTCCGGCTCGACTCGCGCGCGATCGGAGAGACCGCCGAGGTCGATTATCTGAGGCGCGGCGACGTCGGGCAGGCCGATGTGGCGCTGATGACCGCGCCGGACGAGCCGCCCAGCGACCCGCGCAAGCTGTCGGGCGTCGGGCCGCTTTCGGGCGCGGTTGTCGCCAATTTGAACCCTGCCATGATCGAGAAGCTGAACCTGCCGCTGGATGCGACGGGCGTGGTGGTGCTCTCCGTCTCCGGCAAGGCCAGGGCGAACAAGTTGCGTCCCAAGGACCGGATCCGCGAGGTGAGCGGCCATCTGGTCGCGACGAGCGAAGACCTCGAGCGGCTGAACGCGATCCAGCCCGGCCCTTGGGAGATGCGGGTCGACCGCGGCGACCGTTCCGGCACGTTGACGACAAGGCGCTGAGGGCGGCATGGCGTCAGCAGATCTCTTCGACGTGGCTGCCACGGAGGCCGTCAGCGAGGCGGAGGACGCCTCGCGCCCATTGGCCGACCGGTTGCGCCCGGCGCAGCTTTCGGACGTGGTGGGGCAGGACCATCTTTTGGCGACAGGCGCGCCGCTGCAGCGGATGATCGCCTCGGGTCGCTTGTCTTCTCTGGTTTTCTGGGGGCCGCCGGGGGTGGGCAAGACCACCATCGCCCGGCTGCTGGCGGACGCGACTGAGCTCAGCTTCGTGCAGATCAGCGCGATCTTCACTGGTGTCGCGGACCTCCGCAAAGTGTTCGAAGCCGCGAAGCTGCGGCGCACGCAGGGCCGGGGCACGCTGCTGTTCGTCGATGAGATTCATCGCTTCAACAAGGCTCAGCAGGACGGGTTCCTGCCGCATATGGAGGATGGGACCATCGTGCTGGTGGGCGCGACCACCGAGAATCCCTCGTTCGAGTTGAACGCCGCGCTTCTCTCCCGCGCGCAGGTTCTGACGTTGAAGCGGCTGGATGAGGCGGCGATGGCATCTCTGATGGCGCGCGCCGAGGTGCTGGAAGGGCGCGACCTGCCGCTGACGACGGAGGGACGCGCCGCAGTGGCCGAGATGGCCGATGGCGACGGTCGCACGCTTCTGAATTTGGCCGAGCAGCTGTTCGCGATCCCGAAGGACGCGCTGGACGGACCGCTGGATGCACGCGCAGCGGCGGATCGGCTGACTCGGCGCGCGCCGGTCTACGACAAATCGGGCGACGGGCACTACAACCTGATCTCGGCCTTGCATAAGTCGGTGCGCGGATCGGACCCGGACGCCGCGCTTTATTGGCTGGCGCGGATGCTTGAAGGGGGCGAGGACCCCCGCTATGTCGCCCGGCGCGTGGTGCGCATGGCGGTCGAGGATATTGGTCTGGCCGACCCGGAAGCGGTGAAACAGGCGCTCGCGGCCCGTGAGACCTATGATTTTCTTGGCTCGCCGGAAGGGGAGCTGGCGATCGCGCAGGCGGTGCTCTATCTCGCCCTCGCGCCGAAATCCAACGCGGCCTACGTCGCATACAAGCAGGCGATGAAGGCGGCGAAGCAAACCGGCTCGGCCCCGCCGCCGATGCATATTCTGAACGCTCCGACGAAGCTGATGAAAACCCAGGGCTATGGTGCGGGCTATGAGTATGACCACGATGCGCCTGATGCGGTGTCCGGCCAAAACTATTTTCCGGACGGCATGCGCCGCGGTGTCTATTACGCGCCGCCCGAACGGGGCTTCGAACGCGAGCTAAGAAAGCGCCTGGATTTCTTCGACCGCAAGCGTCGGGAACGGCGTGAGCGCAAGGAAGGCGGCGACAAGACTTGACGCCGCGCAGCAAGGCTGGTCAGAAGCGCCCATGATCCACAACCTGCTTATGGTCGCCTTGGGCGGCGCGCTGGGCGCGAGTTTGCGCTTTCTGACCGGTCATTGGGCGATGCGCCTGATCGGCCCCGGATTTCCGTGGGGCACGCTGATCGTCAATGTCTCGGGTTCTTTGGCGATGGGCGTGATCGCGGTGGTTATGATGGAAAAGTTCCCCGGGTCATGGGGCCGCTGGGGGCCATTTGCTATGACAGGCGTTCTGGGCGGGTTCACCACCTTCTCCGCGTTTTCTCTGGACGCGTTCACCCTCTATGAGCGCGGGCGATATCTGGCGGCTGCGGCCTATGTTGGCGGCTCGGTCGCGCTCTCCATCGCCGCGCTTCTGCTGGGTTTCTTTTTGACGCGGGCGGCGTTGCAGACATGAGCGGCGTTCAGCACCTGACCGTGGGCGAGGACGAGTCGGGCGGCCGTCTGGATCGCTGGTTCAAACGTCATTTCCCTCGTGTGCCGCACGGGCGGGTGGAGAAAATGCTCAGAAAGGGCGAGATCCGCGTCGATGGCGGGCGCGCCAAGGCCGCCACACGGCTTGAGGCCGGGCAGAGCGTGCGCATTCCGCCCATGCCGGACGCGGCGGCGCCCCCGCGGGATCGCAAGCCTGAGGTCTCCGAAGCGGACGCCGAGTTCATCCGATCCTGCGTCATCTATCGGGACGATCATGTCATCGCACTCGACAAGCCGGCGGGATTGGCCAGCCAAGGTGGATCGGGCCAGACGCGGCATGTGGACGGGTTGGCCGCGGCGCTGAAATTCGGGCGGGAGGACGCGCCACGCCTGATCCATCGGCTGGATAAGGACACGTCCGGTGTTCTGATCCTCGCAAGGACGCCCAAATCCGCCCACGCATTGGGCGAGGCGTTCCGGTCCAAGGCCGCCAGAAAGACCTATTGGGCGGCGGTGGCGGGCGTCCCGTCGCCGCGTCAGGGTACGATCCGCTATGGGCTGGTGAAGGCGCCCGGCGCGAAGGGCGAGAAGATGCTATGCCTTCACCCGGATGAAGTGGCGGGCAGGCAAGGCGCAAAGCGCGCGGTGACGGATTACGCGGTGGTCGACTCGGCGGGAAAACGGGCGTCATGGGTGGCGATGCGCCCAATCACTGGCCGCACCCACCAATTGCGCGCTCATGTGGCCGAGATCGGCTCCCCGATTGCGGGGGACGGCAAGTATGGCGGCTCGGGGCAGACGAACGAGGGCTCTGGCTGGGGCGCGGGACTTGGCGGCGGCTTGTCCCGAAAGCTGCATCTTCACGCGCGCGAATTGATTCTGCCGCATCCGGAAGGGCGTGGCCGGATGCTCAGCTTCACCGCCCCGTTGCCGGAGCATATGGCGCGGACATGGGAGATGATGGGTTGGGACCCGAGCGGGCCTGATGAGGATCCGTTTGAGGAGCTGGCGTGATGACGAATCTGAAACTCGTCGTTTTCGACATGGACGGCACGCTGATCGACAGCCAGGCGTTTATAACTGAGGCGATGCGGCGGGGTTTCGAAGCGGCGGGAATGATCCCTCCCAGCGATGCCGAGACGTTGTCAATCGTCGGGCTGTCGCTGAATGAGGCGGTGCGCGCGCTGCGTCCTTCGCTTGACGAGACAGAGGTTCCTCGTGTCGCGCAGTTCTACAAGGAAAGCTTCATCCGGTTGCGCGAGGAGAAGGGCGGTGAGGGTACGGTGAACATGTACCCTGGCGCCCGAGACGCGCTTGAACGGTTGCATGCGATTGACGAGGTGCTGATGGGCGTTGCGACCGGCAAAGCGCGCCGGGGACTGGACCATGCCTTCCGGGCGCATGATCTGGCGCATTATTTCCTAACCAGTCAGACGGCGGATGAGCACCCCTCCAAACCTCACCCGTCGATGTTGGAGGCGGCGATGTCCGAAACCGGTACGGCTGCTCAGGCAGGCGTAATGATTGGCGATACGGAGTTCGACGTCGCAATGGCGAAATCGGCGGGCATGGCCGCGATCGGCGTGACTTGGGGATATCATCCGGTGGAAAGGCTGCGGGCGGCGGGGGCGGATCTGGTGATCGAGACCTTCGACGCTCTGGATGATGCGCTGGCGAGCATCTGGGAGACGCGGTTGTGAGCGCGGGCTGGGCGAGAAAGCGGTTCTGGACCGAGGTGACGGTCGCGCCTGAGGATGGCGGCTTCGCCGTGCATCTGGACGGACGGACGGTGCGCACCCCCGGAAAGGCGCTGTTTCTTGCGCCGACGCGCGCTGTCGCGGACGCGGCGGCGGAGGAATGGCGCGCGCAGGAGGATGAGGTGCGCCCTGAGACGATGCCGATGACCCGCGCCGTCAACTCCGCGATCGATCGGGTGGCGCCGCAAATCGACGAAGTGCGGGCGATCGTCGCCGCCTATGGCGGCTCGGACATGCTCTGTTACCGCGCTTCCGGTCCCGCTGAACTGGTGCAGAGGCAGGCCGAGCGGTGGGATCCGCCGCTCGACTGGGCCGCGCGGGAATTCGGCGCGCGGCTGGTTCTGGGCGAAGGCGTGATGCATGTGGCGCAACCGAAGGAGCCTGTCGCGGCTCTGACAGCCGCAGTGTCCCGCTACGCGCCGCTTGAATTGGTTGCGCTCCATGACCTTGTCGGCATCTCTGGTTCGCTGGTTTTGGGGCTTTCCGTGGCGCATGGCGCAACGACTGCTGATGACGCGTGGGCGGCGTCTCGCGTGGATGAGGACTGGCAGACCGAACGATGGGGCGAAGACGCCGAAGCAACCGCCGCGGCGGCGCACAAGCGTAGCGCCTTTCTTGAAGCTGCGCGGCTTATCGAACTGGCGCGGGACGGCGCAGCGTGAGCGGCGAGGCGCGCATCGCCGTAACCGTTCGGATCACCGGGCGCGTACAGGGCGTCGCCTATCGATACTGGACGCAGACGCAGGCCAAGCGGCTGAACATTTCAGGCTGGGTGCGCAATATGGCGGATGGATCGGTTGAAGCGCTCTTTGCTGGGTCGCCGGGCGCAATCGACGCGATGATAAATACGTGCCGCGATGGGCCTCGCATGGCGCGGGTGACGGATATCGCGACCAGCCCGGTCGCGCCCGTCCCGCCAGAGGGCGCGGGATCGGCCGGATTTCAAATCGCCCGCTGATCGGGCCTCACTTGTGGAGTGCGGTGAAGCCGTGTCGGGCGAAGGCGGCCTGCGCCTCGCCGCCTTTCAGATACTCCAGCGCCTCGCCAGCCAGCGCGCCAGCCCCGGCGACCACGACGCCGACATAGCGGATCGGACGGTCCGGATCCTCGGGAAACTCGGCCACCGTTCTTACACGTGGCTCCGCCTTTGCGTCGCTGCGATAGACGATGGCGAAATCCACCTCGCCCCTCGCAGCCCACGCCAGAGCTTCGCGAACATGCGCGGTTTGCAGGAGGCGCGCCTTTGTCGGCCAGTCGCCGGCCGCCTCAAGCGCGCGCCTTGCGTACCGTCCGGCCGGAACGGAATTGACGTCGGCGGTGGCCAGTAGCGCTGCTTCGGGAAACGGCGGGGCCGGCGCCGGGGCGGTGTTTTTGTGGGCGACGACGACCAAAGCGTTTCCCAACAGTTCAACCGGCGCGCCTTCGGTGAGGTCGGCTTTGGCGAGATAATCCGCCCAATCCGGGTCGGCGGAGATGAAAAGATCGGCGTCGGCGCCCTGTTCGATCTGTCGCGCCAGAGTCGAAGATCCCGCGTGGATGAGAATGGCGTCTCCGTTCCATTCTGCTAAGGCGTCAGGCAACACTCCGGTCAGGCTTGCGGCGGCGTAAATGCGCAGCGGTGGCGCATCCTCTTCCGCTGCGACGTATGCCGCCGAGAGGCAAAGCATGGCCGAGACGAATGCGCCAAGCGGCAAATTTGGTTGAAACGAATCAATCACCGGTTAGTTGAACCTTCGCGAGTAGATCGCCGTAGAGATTATCTCAGGTGTCGTAAATCTCATATAACTCGCGCCATATGTGTTGAAAGCTTTGCTGCGCCGCCGAAATATTTCGCAAGCGCAAAACATATAATCAGGCGCGTCTTCGTCTGTGAACAGTTTGCGCGAGAAACTGGCGCTAATATGCGATTTTTATGACAGTTTTAGTTGACGGTCAGCCGGGCGGGAGACCAAGCTGTCGCAGGGCCGCGAATAATGGCTCATGCAAGTAATCGCATGAAACAGGGATGCCGGACGGCTGAAGCCTGTCAGGCGAAAAACAGGGAAGACGACATCATGAACAAACTTACTTTCATTGGAGCCCTCGCCGGCGCCGGGATGATCGCGGGCGCGGCAAGCGCAGCGACGCTGGACGACGTCAAGGGTAAGGGCTTCGTACAATGCGGCGTTAGCCAGGGTCTGCCAGGGTTCTCGAACCAGGACGATGCGGGCGAATGGTCCGGCATCGACGTCGCGATCTGCCGCGCTGTCGCCTCCGCCATCTTCGGCGATGCGTCAGCGACGCGCTTCACGCCTCTGTCGGCGAAAGAGCGCTTCACCGCGCTGTCCTCGGGCGAGATCAACATTCTCAGCCGGAACACCACCTGGACGGCCACCCGCGACACGCAGCTGGGCCTGAACTTCGCCGGCACCAACTATTATGACGGCCAAGGCATGATGGTGCCGAAGGCGCTGGGCATCACCTCGGCGCTGGAGCTTTCCGGCGCGGCGGTCTGCACCAACACCGGCACGACGACCGAGCTGAACATCACCGATTTCTTCCGCGCCAATAACATGGACTTCTCTCTGATCGCGATCGAGAGCTCGGATGAGGTCGTGCGCGCCTATGACTCGGGCCGCTGCGACGTGTTCACGACGGACCGTTCCGGCCTCGCCGCCGAGCGTCTGAAACTGACAGCGCCCGACGACCATGTGGTGCTGCCTGAAATCATCTCGAAAGAGCCGCTTGGTCCGGTGGTCCGTCAGGGCGACGATCAGTGGTTCAATATCGTGCGCTGGTCGCTGTTCGCGATGATCAACGCTGAAGAGATGGGCGTCACCTCCGCCAACGTTGATGAGATGAAGGGTTCTACCGATCCCGGCATCAAGCGTCTTCTGGGTGTCGACAGCAACATCGGCACCGAGATGGGGCTTGGCGATGACTGGGCCTACAACATCATCAAGCATGTTGGGAACTACGGCGAAGTCTATGAGGCGACCGTCGGGCCGAATACGCCGCTGAAGCTGGAACGCGGCGTTAACGCGCTGTGGAGCAAGGGCGGTATTCAGTACGCTCCGCCGATCCGCTAACGACTTAAAGGGGCGGGACCCGAACAGGGCCCCGCCCTTCCTGCCTTAGGACAACATCACGAAAGGTGATGCGATGGCGGATGCAACCGCTGACGGCGCCGCCCAGGCGCGCTCTTCATTGGCCGCAATGGTTTATGACCCCAAGGCGAGGGGGATTTTCTTTCAGGTTCTGGTGCTTGGGCTGTTATTGCTCGGGCTGTACCTGATCATCAACAACACCATCCTCAATCTCGAACAGCTCAATAAGAAGTCCGGATTCGGGTTCCTGTCGCAAACGACCGGGTTCGCTATTTTCGACTCGCTGGGCACTTGGGCCGTCGATTACACGCCGGGCGAGTCCACTTATTGGGACGTGTTCCTAGTCGGCGCGATCAATACTGTCTGGGTGGCGGTTTTCGGCATTATCCTGTCGACGATCCTGGGTTTTGTGATCGGCGTCATGCGCCTGTCGAAGAACGTCATTCTCCGGTCATTCGCCACGGTTTATGTCGAGGTGTTGCGCAACATTCCGCTGTTGCTGCAGATTTTCTTCTGGGTCGCGCTTCTGACCACTGTCGCTCCGGACAAGCGAAACCCTCTCTCTTTCTTCGACATTTTCTACTTCGACAGTTCGGGCATTCGCGGAGCATATCCGGTCGGGCTGGAAGGCTCGGGCGTGTTCTACGTCTCGATCATCGTTGGCTTCGTCGCGGCCTGGGCTATCGCCAAATGGGCCAAGAAGCGGCAGGACGCCACCGGCCAGCAATTCCCGAGGTTTTGGGTCGGTCTGGGCGTCATCATCTTTCTGCCGGTGATCGTGTATTACGCGATGGGCCAGCCGATCGAACTGGAATGGCCGGACAAGGGTCGCTTTGGATTCCGGCCTGGAGTCGGCAGTTTCATCGAGATCAGTTTCGTCGCGCTTTGGCTGTCGCTCGGAACCTATACTGCGTCGTTCATCGCTGAGATCGTGCGCGCAGGCATCCTGTCGGTGTCGCACGGGCAAACCGAGGGCGCGCAGGCGCTGGGCATTCCGGCGGGCGTGACGCTGAACAAGGTCATTATTCCACAGGCGATGCGGGTGATCATTCCGCCGCTGACATCGCAGTATCTAAACGTCACCAAGAACTCGTCTCTGGCGGCGGCGATCGGGTTTCCCGATGTGGTCGCGGCGTTCACCGGCACGGCGCTTAATCAGGTCGGGCAGGAGATCGAGATGATCTTCATGATGATGATGGTCTACCTGTTCTTCTCAATCACTACGGCGATCTTCATGAACTGGTACAACGCGCGCAAGCGCATGGTCGAACGGTAGGGGGGCGCATCATGACAAAGCAAAGTATCGCATATGTGCGCACCGAAGAGGCGCCGACAATGGCGCCTCCGGGCTCGACCGTCGGCTTCGCAGGTTGGATCAAGGAAAACATCATCGGGACCATGAACGATTTTTCGTCGCCACGTATGGCGGCGAAGTCGATCGTGATGATCCTGTTGACCGTGTTCTCGCTGTTGGCGGCTTATTTAATGCTGAGCGGGATGATCTCGTTCCTGCTTTCGAACGCCACCTTCTCAGTTCCTGAGGGCGTGACAGGCGCGGATGCGTGCCGCGAGAATGGCGGCGCCTGCTGGCCGTTCATCGCCGCCAAGTTCAAGCTGATGATCTATGGCGCCTATCCTGCGGAAGAGCTGTGGCGGGTCAATCTGGTTTACGTGCTGCTCGCTATCGGCATCGCGTGGGTGGTATGGGAGAAAGCCCCCGCCCGTGGGCTGGTCGGCACGCTTATGCTGACCGCGTTTCCCATCGTTGCGTTCATCCTGCTGACCGGCGGCGCGCTGCACGGCAGCTGGGGCGCGAAGGGCGTCTGGGCGGTAATCGGCCTCGCTCTGTTCGGCGTCGGACTGGCGGCTGACAAGGGTGTTGGCGGAGAGGCGCTGGGCGCGTTCTCAGGCGGGTTCAAAGCGGTTGGCGGCCTGTTGCTGGGCATCGTGCTGGTCGGCGCGATCTTCTCGATAGAATTCGGGTTGGAGCCGGTTCGCACCGACCTCTGGGGCGGTTTGCTTGTCACCTTCGTGGTGGCGTTGACGGGCATCGTCGCCTCGCTGCCGCTGGGCGTCCTGCTGGCGCTGGGCCGGCGATCGCAATTGCCGGCGGTACGAATGCTGTCGGTCATCTTCATCGAGTTTTGGCGCGGCGTGCCGCTGATCACCGTGCTGTTCATGTCCTCGGTGATGCTGCCCTTCTTCCTGCCGCCAGAAACCGAATTCGACAAGCTGCTGAGGGCGCTGATCGGCGTCGCGCTGTTCTCGTCAGCCTATATGGCCGAGGTCGTGCGCGGCGGTCTGCAGGCGATCTCAAAGGGCCAATTCGAGGGCGGCATGTCTCTGGGCCTTTCCTATTGGCAGCAGATGCGCCTGATCGTACTGCCGCAGGCCCTGACACTTGTCATTCCGGGTATCGTCAACACCTTCATCGGTCTCTTCAAGGATACGACGCTGGTGCTGATCATCGGTCTGTTCGACCTTCTGGGCTCGGTGCAGAACCAGGCGCTGAAGGATCCGGAATGGATCAATCCGACCGCTGCGACGACAGGTTATATCTCGGTCGCGGCGATCTTCTGGGTCTTCTGCTTCGGCATGTCCCGATATTCCATGGCGATGGAGCGCAAGCTCTACCGCGGACACAAACGTTAAAGGAGCGCTTAGCATGTCAGAAACATCCGCAGCCGAAGCGCGCGAAGTCGACCGTTCACGGATGCAGGTCTCGGAAGAGGTCGCCATCCAGATCACCGGCATGAACAAGTGGTATGGCGATTTTCATGTCCTCAGGGACATAAACCTGA
Organism: Paracoccaceae bacterium; assembly: GCA_963669315.1. Classification (GTDB taxonomy): domain Bacteria; phylum Pseudomonadota; class Alphaproteobacteria; order Rhodobacterales; family Rhodobacteraceae; genus SZUA-547. The sequence continues at coordinate 2,702,425 of OY770021.1, forward strand.
CGGTCAACAGGGGCGAGCGCATCGTCATCTGCGGCCCGTCGGGATCCGGCAAGTCGACCATGATCCGCTGCATCAACCGGCTGGAGGAGCATCAGCAAGGCTCCATCCAGGTGGAGGGGATCGAACTGACCAACGACCTCAAGAATATCGACCGAATCCGGTCGGAGGTCGGCATGTGTTTTCAGCACTTCAACCTGTTCCCGCACCTGACCATTCTCGAGAACTGCACGCTGGCGCCGATCTGGGTTCGCAGAACGCCCAAGAAGGAAGCCGAAGAGACGGCGATGCATTTCCTCGAGAAGGTGAAGATCCCGGACCAGGCGCTGAAATATCCGGGCCAGTTGTCTGGCGGCCAGCAACAGCGCGTGGCCATTGCGCGCTCGCTGTGCATGAAGCCGCGCATCATGCTGTTCGATGAGCCGACCTCTGCGCTTGATCCGGAGATGATCAAAGAAGTGCTCGACACTATGATCGAGCTGGCCGAGGAGGGGATGACCATGCTGTGCGTGACCCATGAGATGGGATTCGCGCGCAAGGTCGCGAACCGGGTGATCTTCATGGACGCCGGGCAGATTGTTGAGCAGAACGAGCCGGAAGAGTTCTTCAACAACCCGAAAAGCGACCGAACTCAGTTGTTCCTCAGCCAAATTCTGGGGCACTGAGCGGTCAGTTCATCCGATTGTGAAGAAAGAATGCGCGCCCTACGGGGCGCGTTTTTCATTTGGGCGAGACCCGGCGCCGGTCAGACCAGATCTTTCGGCATGACGTAGCGCGTGAATTCGCAAGCGCCGAACTCCAGATCGCGCCAATCGTCAATGTCGGCTTCAAACACGGCGACGGCAGCGGTCGGGAATTTTTCGAACGCGCGGGCGGAGGATTCGGAAACATCGTCATTCGCGAGATTGCGGGTCATCGCGCCAATGCCGGGATTGTGCCCGATCAACATCGCGGTTTCGGTCGAGTTCGGCAGCGCCTTGGCCATCTCCAGCATCGAGGCGGGGTCGGCGTGATACAGCTGGCCGGATATCTCGTTGTCCGGCTCCGTCGCGAACGCCTGTCTGGCGCGGTCCCAGGTCTCCACCGTGCGCGCGCTGGAAGAGAGAATTACAGTATCCGGCCGCAGATCCTGATCCGCCAGAAACGCCCCCATGAGAGAGGCCGCCAGCCGTCCTCGACTGTTCAGAGGCCGGTCATGGTCGATCAACCCCGGATCGCCCCAGGAAGATTTCGCATGTCGCAGCAGGATCAGACGTCGCATGGGCGCTCATTTACTCGTCGATCGGACTATTCGCACTTTGACGGCGAGCCGGGATTGCGTCAATTCATGCGCCAAAGCGCAGGCGCGACCCGACATGATATAACTCAACGCGAGTCGATTCGTGCCTTTTATATTAATGGTTATCGGACGCCGCGCGACCGTGTCGCGGCAGCGAAATGGAGAATTGCGATGAGCCTTCTGTTGGGCGAAGTGGTCCCGGATTTCGAGCAGGAGTCGACGCAAGGGACGATCAGTTTCCACAGCTGGATCGGACAGGACTGGTGCGTTCTGTTCTCGCACCCGGCGGACTTCACGCCGGTCTGCACGACTGAACTGGGGCGTGTCGCGCAGCTAAAAGACGATTTCGCCAAGAGGGGCGTCAAGGTGATCGCGTTGTCGGTCGACTCGATGGACGATCATCGCAGCTGGCTGAACGATGTCGAGGAAACCCAGTTCGTCTCCATCGACTATCCCGTCATTGCCGATATCGATCACAAGGTCTGTGATCTCTACGAGATGATCCACCCGAATGCGGACGCCAAGCAGACCGTGCGCTCGGTGTTCGTGATCGACGACAAAAAGGTGTTGCGCGCGTCGTTCACCTATCCGCCAAGCTCGGGCCGGAATTTCGATGAGATTTTGCGTCTGATCGACAGCCTGCAATTGACCGACAAATACAAAGTGGCGACACCTGTCGACTGGACCGATGGCGACGACGTGATCATCGTTCCCTCGCTGACCGATCCGGAGGAGATCGCGCGGCGCTTCCCCAAGGGCTACACGACGATCAAGCCCTATTTGCGGGTGACCCCGCAGCCGAACAAGTAGCGCGCCTTAGCGGCCGGTTGAGCCGTCCTCGCGGCGGATCAATGTGCCGGCCCCGTGGGCGGTGAACAGCTCCAGCAGGCAGGCGTGCGGCGCGCGCCCGTCTAGAATGACGACGGCGCCGACGCCCTGATCGATCGCGTCCAGAGCGGTGCGCACTTTCGGGATCATGCCGCCAGAGATCACGTCAGACCCGATCAGTTCCTCGCAGCTTTCCGGAGTCAGGTCGGTCAGGACGTCGCCCTCGGCGTCCTTGACGCCCTCGACATCCGTCAACAGCAACAGCCGCGCGACCTTCATCGACCCGGCCAAGGCTCCCGCGGCGGTGTCGCCATTGATGTTGAAGGACTCGCCATTGCGCCCGACGCCGACCGGCGCGATGACCGGGATCAGGTCGGATTTGACGATCGTGTCCAGCACGAGCGGATTGATCTGGACGGGCTCCCCCACAAAGCCGAGGTCGAGCACCCGTTCGATGTTCGATTCGGGATCCTTTTTGGTCTTCAGCGCTTTTTCACAAACGATCAGATTGCCGTCTTTGCCTGAAAGCCCCACCGCCTTGCCGCCCTGCTGATTGATCAGCGTGACGATACGTTTGTTGATCGAACCTGCGAGGACCATCTCGACGACATCCACGGTCTCTTTATCGGTGACGCGCAGGCCGTCGATGAATTCCGACTGCACGCCAAGGCGCTTCAGCATCTGGCCGATCTGCGGCCCGCCGCCATGCACGATGATCGGATGCACATTGCATTGCTTCATCAGCACGATGTCGCGGGCGAAGCGGTTCATCGCGGCGTCATCGCCCATCGCGTGGCCGCCGAACTTAATCAGAACGGTCTGACCGTCATAGCGCTGCAGATAGGGCAGGGCCTCGGACAACGTGCGGGCGGTGGCGACCCAATCGCGTTTCATGGCGCGTGACTTCTCCATAAAGGCGCTCCAGGCAAGAGTGAGGATTGCAGTCCTAACGCGTGTGGAGGCGTTGGCCAAGACGTCCCGACGCCGCTGTGGCGATGTCTCAATCTCTGACGTTCCCGGCCGCGCCTGGAAATTCCTTCACATAGAGGTCCTGCTTCGGATACGGGAACTCGATTTCAGCGGCTTGTAGCGCGTCCCACAGCGCCAGAAACACCTGGCCCTTGATGTTCATGACGCCTTTTGACGGATCGTCGATCCAGAAACGCAGCACGAAATCGACTGAGCTGTCGCCCAGGCCGGTGACATGGCAAACCGGTGCGGGATCATCGACAATCCGATCCAGCGGTTTCAGCGCCGCCGCGGCGATCTTCCTGACTTGATGCGGATTGGAGTCGTAGGACACGCCAAACCTGATCTCCTGACGCACCAGAGGGCTGGAGTAAGACCAGTTCACCACTTGCCCGGTGATCAGGTCTTCATTCGGAATCAGGTGCTCACGTCCGTCGCGGGTTTCGACAGAGACGTAGCGCGCGCCCAGAGAATTGATCCAGCCGAACGTTTCGCCGAGGGAGATCACGTCGCCCGGCTTGATCGACTTGTCCATCAGCAGGATGAAACCGCTAATCAGGTTCGAGACGATTTTTTGCAGTCCGAAACCGATTCCTACGCCGATCGCGCCGGAAAGCACGGTAATGCTGGTCAGGTCCAGCCCGATGGTCTGCAGCCCGACAATTGCGGCGACGGCGAAGAGGATCATCCGCGTGAGCTTGGCCACCAGCACCCGCATTGACGGGGATACGTCCACGATGCCGGCCAGGCGGCGCTCCGCCAGGCCGGAGATGAACCCGGCGGTCCAGAAAAGCAGAGTCAGCGTGACGGCCGCCTTGACGATGAAGAGCAACGAAAACCGGATATCGCCGATGGTGAACGCGGCCGAATCCAGCAGGTCGGCCGCCTCATCCGCCAGACCAAGGATATGGAGCGCGACAAAACTCCAGACCATGACCGCCACGGCCCGCGACAGGGTGTTGTTGCGGATCAGCCGGGATGCGATGGCGAAGACCACCCAAGCGGTCACAAGGCTGGCGAGAATGCCCAGAATGTAACTTCGGCTGGGCCAGGTTGTGTAGCGGAGCGCTGCGATCACCGCCCATAGTATGCCGACAAAGACAACCGCCCGGAGGCGCCGCCGAAGGACCACGTAAATCCGCATCCGCGATGGCGGGATCGAGCCGGCGCGCAGACGCGCTTCAATTCTCGGGTCCACCCACGCCCGGACGAGATGCGAGAGCAGAAAGGCGGCAATAGCGACGCCCGCCTGAATCAGGAACACCGGACTCGCAGCGTAATACCCCAAGGCCTGCGCCTCAGCCAGAAGCTCCTTGAGTTTGGCGAGTATCGCCCCAAATTCGAACATCGTTCCGCTTTCCATATTTCGCGGCGAATGCGCAGCGGATCAAAAGCTTAGCATAGAACGGATATCTGGCGCGGGGTTTGCCGCCGATCAGACGCAAAGGACGTCAGTCCGAAATCAGTCCCGCGACTGCGGCGTGCAGGCGCTGCAATCCTTCGCCTTTTTCAGAAGAGGTGGTCAGTATCTCCGGATACGCGGTCGGGTGCTTGGCGAGTTCCGCTCTCGTCGCCTCTAGCACTCGCGCCAGTTCGCCCGCCTTGGGCTTGTCAGTTTTCGTCAGCACGCACTGAAATCCGACAGCCGAGCGGTCCAGCAACTCCATGATCTCGTGATCCACCGCCTTGATCCCGTGGCGGGCGTCGATCAGCAGAAAGGCGCGGCGCAGCGTCGCGCGACCGGCGAGATAGTCTTTCAACAGGCGCTGCCACGCCTCAACCTTGTCCTTCGGCGCCTGCGCGTAGCCATACCCCGGCAGGTCCACCAGCCAGGTTTGACCGCCGAGGTCAAAGAAGTTGATTTCCTGCGTGCGGCCCGGCGTGTTCGACGACCGCGCCAGCCCCTTGCGGCCGGTCAGCGCATTGATCAGGCTCGATTTGCCGACATTGGACCGCCCTGCAAAGCACACTTCGACCCGGTCTGCGGGCGGCAGGGTCGACATTGAGACCACGCCTTTGGTGAAGTCGCAGGGCCCGGCGAACAGCTTGCGCCCCGCCTCGGCAAGGGTTGGGTCCGGATCGGCGTCGATTCTGAACATCGGTTGCGTCATTCGGGACCCGCCAACTTGTCGCCGAGCGCCACCTCGCCGCCATCGATGACTTCAGCATAAACTCCGAAATCAGTATGGCCATAGGTCTCGCGCAATGTCCGAACCAGATCCGTGTCACGAATGCCCGTGTCGGGGTTCGCCGCCGTCGCCGCGCAGCGACCGATCCGCTCGGTGACGCGCAGGCGGACAGCGCCGATCATCACCTCGCGGCCAATCCAATCGAGCTCAGCCCATGGCGTCAGCCTTTCAATCCACAGATTGCCACGAAAACGGAGCGGATCCAGCGAGAGCCCTGTCTTCTTGGATAGAGCAGACAGCGAGTTGAGAGACTTGATGGAAACCCAGGGCTCCTTCGCATCCGTCATCGCGGCGCCAGGCGCTCGGGCGATGCGGTACGGGCCGGGCCGCGCTTCGCTCGCCAGGGGCGCAATCCACTCGGCGATCGCGTTTGCGCCCTTGCTTTCGTCAGGGCGGGCGGAGAGCGGTGGAAGATCGGGATGGGTCAGATCAACCTGGCCCGTAGCGTCGTTCAGCGCACAGCGAACCTGCGCAAGCCGCGGCGAAAACGTGACGCGGACAAAATTGCCGCAGCGAATCCATTGCAGGGCGTTTGGATTCCATGTTCCCGCGCCATGGGCGATGGCCCAGCGCCGGTCCGATGGCAACGCCGCGCCTGACGTCAGCGTGACTCGCTCCATAGGCTCCGATCCGACAGACTTGATCGGGTGCCGAAAAATATGGGCGAGTGTCGCCATGGCTGAAAATGAGCGGGGCTTGCAGCCGCCGCCCTATTTCTTCTTCTTGCGCTTGCGGCGGGACGGCTTGGCGCCACCCGGATTGTCATTGGCGGGCGCCGGATTTGCGGCCGCGGGTTTCGGCGGTGCTTTCTTGCGCTTGAAACTCTTCTTGACGTTCCCGAAGAAATCCACCTCGACGCCCTGGCTGCGCATGATGAGGAATTGCTGGGTGAAAGTCAGGACGTTGTTCGCGACCCAGTAGATCACCAGCCCGCTGGCGAAGCTGCCCAGCATGAACATGAAAATCCAGGGCATCCAGGCGAAGATTTTCGCTTGTGTCGGGTCGGTCGGCGCCGGATTCAGCTTTTGCTGCATCCACATGGTGATGCCCATCAGGATCGGGAAAACGCCGATGGAGAGCAGATAGAAAATCGATTCCGGATCCGGCGTGTCGATGGGAAGCAGGCCGAAGAGGTTCAGGATTGAGGTCGGGTCGGGCGCGGAAAGATCCTCGATCCACAGAATGAACGGCGCCTGCCGCAGCTCCAGAGAAATCGAAATGACCTTGTAGAGCGAGAAGAAGATTGGGATCTGTAAAAGGATCGGCAGGCAGCCCGAGGCAGGATTGACCTTCTCCTTTTTGTAAAGCGCCATCATCTCCTGCTGCAGCTTCTGCTTGTCGTCGCCCGCGCGCTCCTTGATTTTCTCCATCTCGGGCTGAAGCTTCTTCATCCGCGACATCGAGACGAAGGACTTGTAGGCGAGCGGAAACAGCAGCGTCTTGACGATCAACGTCAGCGCAAGGATCGCCCAGCCCATATTGCCGATATAGAGGTACAGGTTATGCAACAGCCAGAACATGTACTTGGTGATGAAGAAGAATGTGCCCCAGTTCAGAGACTCCGAAAATCCTTCTATCCCCAGGTCGGCCTCATAGGCACGGACGGTATCGTACTCTTTCGCGCCGGCGAACAGGTTCGTGTCGATAGAGATGGTCTGTCCGGCCGGCACCGAAAACTTCGGCATTCGCATGTCGGCCTGGAAGATTTCTCCGTTCGACGACTGCACCGCCTTGAAAACGCCGGTGAATGGCTGACCCGGCTTGGGCGCCATGGCGGCCATCCAGTATTCATCCGTGATGCCAAGCCAACCGCTGTTGGCCACCGTGGTGGCCTGAGCCGTGCCGCCCTCAGCCGCCGAATACTCAAAATCCCGGAGGTCGCCATAGGTGAAGACGTCGTCCTGAAGCGTGCCGTCGAACACTGCGACGCCACCCTCGTGAATGGTGATCAGGCGAGACGTTTCCGGCTCTCCATGGCGGGCGATGATGCCATAGGGTGAGAGAGACACTTCAGCGCCGGTGTTGTTCTCGACCGATTGGCTGATCGAGAACATGAACTTGTCATCGACGGATATGGTGCGACGGAAGATCAGCCCGGCGCCATTGTCCCAAACCAGTGTGACCGGGCTGTCAGGCGTCAGCGTTTCCCCACTTTCCACGGCCCATTCGGTCGTTGGGCCGGGGACGGCGGCTCCGTCCGTCGCTATCCAGCCATAAACGGCGTAGTAGGCGGCGTCGCTTCCGGTGGGGCTGAGCAGTGTGACGTTGGGGGAATCCGGGTCCAACGTCTCGCGATAGGTGTTCAGGCTGATATCATCGACGCGGCCGCCCTTCAGCGAGATTGAGCCTGACAGGCTCGGCGTCTTTACCGGCACACGCCCGGTGCTGGCCAGCGCGGCCTCTCTGGTCGCCGCCGTATCGCCGCCAAGGCTGGGAGCGGCGCCCGTCTCGGCGTTCGGCGCGGTGGATGGCGTCACGGCCTCCTGCACCTGAGATTGCTCGGCCCGTTGCTGTTCCGCTTGCTGCCGGCCCATCTCCGCCGGATCGACGAACAAGATCTGCCAGACTAGGATCACCACGACGCTCAGGACTGTCGCGATAAGTAGATTTTTCTGGTCGCCGCCGCCCATGAGAGGGTCCGCTCCGTGCTGTCTTTAAAGTCGGGTGGGTTGAACCGTCCCAAGCGCCCAAGGTCAAGCGGAATCGGGGCTGCGACGCTGCGCCGCCGCCGTTGTGCACCCCTTTGCAGGCGAGCTATCCTTTGAGCAGACACCCAACGGATTCGTCGATGTCATGACCGAACCCAGTTTGATCGCATTGCAAGCGAACCGAACGCCGCCGCCCAAGCGCGCTTTTCGCCGCGGCAGGGCAGTCTGCCGGTATTGCGGCGCGGAGTTGATCGTCACTAACCGCGCGCGCGGCGCCTGCGATGCGAAGGCCTGCAAAAAGAAGGATCGACGCCTGCGCGATCAGATTCGACGCGAACGCGATGAAATTGACATGATCGCCATGCGGGCCGCCGTCGCCCGCGCGGTGGAGGCCAAGCGGCTATTGCTTCTCGACCTCAGCGCCGCCGCATCGCCTGACGTCGCCAAAATCGATCCCGCCGCCCCTGCGCTGACCGTCGATCAGATCGCGACGACCAATCATCTGAGTTCACCGCTCGTCGATGTTGATTCAGACGATCTGGAAGATTTCGAGACGCGCCTTCTGTCGGTTATGCGCAAATTGTTCGCCAAAATGGACGAAAAAGACGCATGCGGCGAAAAGGTCGAGTTTGAAGATGACGGCTCGTTCGCGGATGATGAGGCGCATGTCACCGATCTGATGTTCAGGTCGTTCGAAGAGCGCGCGGCGCTGGAGAAACCCGCTTCGCCGGTTGAAAATGCGACTTGCGCCGCGTGCCGGGGCAATTGCTGCGCCCGCGGGTTTCGCAACCTCGCCTTTATCCGCCCGGCGGACGTCGCCCGGTTCCGGCGGCGAGATCCGGAGGCGACTCCCGACTCGCTGACAGCTGCGATCATGGCCTACGTCCCCGATAAGCATGTGAAGGATTCCTGTCTGTTTCACGGCGAGTTCGGATGCACGATACCGCGCGAGCAACGCTCGACGACCTGCAACGGCTACAAATGCGGCTGGCTGCAAAAGATCATCGAGATGGAGAAGGATGGAAACGCGCCCCGGTTGGTTGCGGGTCTGGAGGACGGCCGGCCGAAAAGGGCGTTTTTTGTCGATGCGAAAGGCGGTTTGAGCGAGGTTCCCGTCAATTCCTCCGTCAACACCGCGGATTTGCTGGTTGAAGCGGCCCGTGGAGAGACGGGTTCGCCCGAAAACGATCAGATGTCCTTGTCCGAGGGAACGTCGTCGCGTTCGGCCGATGGCGGCACCGGGTCATAGCCGCTGGCGCCCAACGGGTGGCACCGGGCGATGCGCCGGATGGTCAGCCATGTTCCCTTGATCGCGCCATGGGTCTCCAGCGCTTCCAGCGCATAGGCGGAACAGGTCGGCAGATACCGGCAGTTCATGCCGACAATGGGGGAGAATGTGGCCCGGTAGAGCCGCACGGGCAGCGAGAAGATGTAGGCGAGGGGGGTCATGGTCGGCGACCCTTTCGGCGGCCGCCACGCCTGTCTTCGTGCACCCGCTCAAGCGCGAAGCGCAGATCATCCTTGAGTTTCTCGAATGGACGGGTCGCCGTTGCGCCTGCGCGAGCGATCAGCACGTAATCCCATCCGGGGCGGCCGATTGTGGGCAGAACGGCGCGCGCCGCCTCTCTCAACCGCCGCTTGGCGCGATTTCGGGCGACTGCGTTGCCGACTTTCTTGGAGGCTGTGTAGCCGACCCTGACGGCCTCTGCAGGCGCCTGTGGTCCGGTTTCAATAGTGCGTCGCTTGCGGCCTTGCAGCACCAGCCCAGACGCCGCCCATTTTCGGGCGCGCGCGGCCGCGAGAAAGTCGCGGCGTTTCAGGATTGTTTGCAGGGGAGATCCAGAAACGACCGGCGCCGAAGCGTCGCGTAGATCCCCCGCTTCTGATCCGGGGGCCTTCGCGCTATGCTCCGGCGCCGTCATTCTTCACCAGCGATAGGGGCCCGGACGGACCCGCGCAGCCCTTAGGCGGACAGGCGCTTGCGGCCCTGCCGGCGGCGGCGGTTCAGGATCTTGCGGCCGTTCTTGGTGGCCATGCGCGCCCGGAAACCGTGCCGGTTCTTGCGAACCCGGTTGCTTGGCTGAAAAGTGCGTTTCATCGCAACGTTCCTTCAAAGTCGGTAAGGCGCCGGCTGAAAAGCGCGCCTTTTCGATCTTTCCTCAAAAGCGAGCCGCCCGATTACTCCAAGCGCCTGAACAAGTCAACGCGCTGGTCTCAACAGAATAACGCCGGATCAATGCCGCGTGAGGAATATGGCGGAAACGCGAAAATCGGCGCACATGTCGGTTAGTGCGAGATATGGTGCCGGGTATTGAAAGATTCAACAAATGACCGATGCAAGTATTGAGGCCGCCGATGCGAACCGGCGAAGGCGCCCGTCAATGACCGTTGAATCGCCGAACGGGCGGGGGTCCGGGCGTTCTGGCGCGCAGATTCGCAAAATTATCCCGCTGGCCGTTCTTTTGGCGGGCGCGGTGATCGCCGCAATATTCGCGGGCGACTATCTCAGCTTCGAGGCGCTGTCAGAGAATCGTGAGGCGCTGCTCGGATGGCGCGATTCGAATTATCTGGCCGCCGTCGCCGTCTTCGGGCTGCTCTATGTGCTGATGGTCGCCTTCTCAGTGCCGGGCGGCGCCTGGCTCACCATCGGCGGCGGATTTTTGTTTGGGACGGTTCCGGCGACATCCATCGTCGTCCTCGCCGCGACCGTCGGTGCCACGGCGATCTTTCTGGCCGCCAAGCACGGGCTTGGGGATATGCTCCGCGATAAGGCGAGCGGCTGGCTGCGGAAGTTTGAGGACGGAGTCCGAGACAACGATATAAGCTTCATGCTGGTGATGCGTCTGGTGCCTGCGGTGCCGTTCTTCATCGCGAACCTCGCGCCGGCATTTCTGGGCGTCCGCACACGCACCTATATCTGGACGACCTTGATCGGCATCATTCCGGGCACCGCCGTCTACGCCTCGATCGGCGCCGGGCTGGGCGAAGTGTTCGAACGCGGCGAATCCCCCGATCTGGGCGTCATCTTCGAACCTCATGTATTCTTGCCTCTTCTGGGCCTCGCGGCATTGGGGGCGCTTCCCTCAATCGTGAAGCTCATTCGCGCCCGTCCAGCCGACGGCTGACGAATTGCGCAAAAGGGGGGCGGACGCATGACTGAAACGATAAAGGCGGATATTCTGGTGATCGGCGCCGGGTCCGGCGGTCTGTCGGTCGCGGCCGGCGCCTCTCAGATGGGGGCGAAGGTGATTCTGGCCGAAGGCGGCAAGATGGGCGGCGATTGCCTGAACTATGGCTGCGTCCCATCAAAATCGTTGATCGCCGCCGCGCATCACGCACATTCGCGCAAGCTGGGGGCTGAGTTCGGCGTCGCGCCGACCGAGGCGACGGTGGATTTCGCGAAGGTCCACGATCACGTCCACAATGTTATCGCGGGCATCGCGCCGCACGACTCCGTTGAGCGGTTCGAGGGGCTGGGCGTCACGGTCATCCCGCGCTACGCCAAATTCATCTCGCGGTCCGAAGTGAAGGTGGGCGATGATACTGCCATTGCGCGCCGGATTGTCATCGCCACCGGCTCCTCACCTTCCGCGCCGCCGATACCCGGGCTGCAGACGACGCCCTATCTGACCAATGAAACAATCTTCAAGCTGCGCGAGGCGCCCTCTCATCTTCTGGTTATCGGCGCGGGCCCGATCGGCGTGGAGCTTGCTCAGGCCTATCGACGGTTGGGCTCCGAGGTGACCGTCCTCGATGCGTTCGACATTCTGGGGCGTGAGGACCGGGAACTCGCCGCCGTGGTGATCGATCAGCTGGAGCGTGACGGCGTGTCTCTGCGCCCGAATGTGAAGATCGAAGACGTGCGATGCTCTGTTGTCGATGGCTGCGAGGAGATCGCTATTGATTTGGAGGGCGGCGAGACGCTCGCAGGTTCTCACCTGCTGGTCGCCGCCGGACGCAAGCCCAATCTGGAATGGCTGGACCTCGATGCAGGCGAGGTGGACCACGACGCCAAAGGCGTGATCGTCGACAAGGGGCTTCGCTCCGTCTCCAATCGCAACGTCTACGTCATCGGCGACGCCGCGGGCGGCCTGCAATTCACCCATGTGGCGGGCTATCACGCCGGGATCGTCATCCGATCCGCCCTGTTCAGGTTGCCCGCGCGGGCGCGGACGGACCATATCCCCTTCGTCACCTTCACCGACCCCGAAATCGCGCAGGTCGGCCTGTCCTTCGAGCAGGCGCGCGAAGCCCATGGCCATGTTGTTCAGGTTCTGCGCTGGCCCTTCGCTGAAAACGACCGCGCTCGCGCGGAACGGCGGACCGAAGGGCTGATCAAGGCGATTGTTGGCGCGCGCGGACGCATCCTGGGCGCGTCGATCGTCGGGCCGCAGGCCGGTGAGTTGATCCAGCCCTGGGCGCTGGCGATCTCCGAGAAGTTGAAAATTGGCGCGATGGCGGCCTATGTCGCGCCTTATCCGACGCTGGGCGAGGTCTCGAAACGCGCCGCCGGATCCTATTACACGCCCAGGCTTTTTTCCGAACGGACGCGCCGTATCGTTCGCTTCCTTGCGAAACTCGGCTAAGCGCCGCTAGGATTCCTGCCTATATGTGTTGGAGCGGCTCTGATATCCCTTCAAGCCGTTTTCGCGGAGGCTAAATGGCGATATTGCGCTCGCTTTCCGGCCGGCTTCTGGTCCTGACGATCATTTTCGTGATGCTTGCGGAGGTGTTCATCTTTGTGCCTTCGGTGGCGCGATTTCGTGAGGAGTACCTGCAGAACCGCTTGAAACTGGCGCAGATTGCTTCGCTGGCGCTGCTGGCCACGCCGGACGATATGGTCTCGCCCGAACTGGCGGATGAATTGCTCGCCAATGCGGATGTCTACGCCATCGCGCTCCGCCGCGACGAGGTGCGAGAGTTGGTGCTGATGGGAGATCTACCGGGACCTGTGCAGCAAAGCTATGACCTTCGCGAAGTCGGCGCGCTGCAATTGATCCGCGACGCGTTTGAGTGCGCTGCAGCGCCGCCGGACCGGGTGATCCGGGTGATTGGCGAACCTACGAACAACGCCGGCATCGCCATTGAAGTGACGCTCAATGAAAACCGCCTGCGTGAAGAGATGATCGCCTATGGCTGGCGCATATTCCAGCTGTCGCTGGTGATCTCCGTCTTCGCTGCGGTGCTGGTGTTTTTCGCGGTGCGCCGCTTCGTGGTGCGTCCGATTACCGGGGTTATCGATGCGATGACTGCGTTCAGCGAGGATCCAGCGGACCCCAAGCGCGTCATCCGCCCGTCCAGCCGCGTGGGCGAGGTGGCCGACGCCGAACAGGCTCTGGCCAGCATGCAGACCGATGTGCTGAACGCTTTCAAGCAAAAGGCCCATCTGGCTACGCTGGGCGAGGCGGTGTCGAAGATCAGCCATGACTTGCGAAATATGCTGGCGGTGTCCCAGCTGATGGCCGACCGGCTGGAGAGCAGCAACGACCCGATCGTCTCCCGCACCGGGCCGAAACTGATCGGGTCTCTCGACCGCGCGATCAGGCTGTGCGAACGCACACTCGCCTATGGCAAGGCGGAGGAGCCGGCGCCGGAGCGCCGCCGCGTGGCGTTGCGCGCCTTTTGCGATGAAGTCGCCGAAGGGGTCGGTCTTGGCGGTGATCGACCGATCGTGTTCGAGAACGCCGTGCCCGGCGACCTGAACGCCGATGCGGATCCGGAGCAATTGCATCGCGCTCTGGCCAACCTGCTGCGCAACGCCAATGAGGCGATCACGACGCGTGGTCGGGGCGGGCACATCTGTGTCTCGGCCCGGCGTTTGGATGATGGGGTGGAGATAGAGATCGCCGACGACGGGCCAGGCCTGCCGACCGAGGCTGTCAAGCACCTGTTCCAGCCCTTCAAGGGCGGCGCGCGGCGGGGCGGCAGCGGCCTGGGCCTCGCCATCGCGCATGAACTGGTCCACGCGCATGGCGGTTCGCTTGAGCTGGCTTCGACCTCGACCGAGGGTACTGTATTCAGGCTGATCTTACCGGAGACCGTATAAGCGAGAGGAAGCGGAAAACCCCCTTGCATCCGGGCAAGCCCGGGACTATCACACCGGCCTCGCTGGCATATTATCGCCGGCGCGGGGCGCCGATAGCTCAGCTGGATAGAGCACCAGACTACGAATCTGGGGGTCGGGGGTTCGAATCCTCCTCGGCGCGCCAACATTTTCAATAACTTGGGTCGGATAACTCGTCATCGCGAAGATTTTGCGTAACCACCATGTAACCACGGCGCGGAAAAAAGCTGACGCTTTTCGTGGCTACTCAGACTCGCTCCTCTCTGAACTTCGCCCATCTTTTGCGCTGCGCCTCAGCGATGCGCGCCCGCCCTGGGGGCTTCCTTGGTCCAGTGGACAGGCCGCTATGCAAACGGCAGCGCTGGCTCCAGGGTATGGGGCGGATTTCAGGACCCATCGCGAACGTCGAAAATGCGCTGACGGGTTCTCAGGCGGCACCGTCAAGCGATGTCTGCTTTGCGTGCGAAAGCGGACACACCTAGCGCAACGCTTGATGTCAGCTCTGCGCCAGGAACGGACATCACCGGCTTATTTCAGAACGTCTGCTTTGTGGGAAAGCAGACGCCGATCTCAGCCGGACTTATTGGCTGCGAGTGAAACCGCTAGATCATTTTAGCAAACGGTTAGATTGGCTCTGAAGTAGAGGCTACTCGTGTTTCGCTCGTATCGCCGCCACGCGCTTCTCCATCGCCGCCGCCTCCTCCTCGCGGCCGGTCTCGCGGAGGGCGTCGGCATGCAGCTCGAGGATATCGACGATGCCCGGATGGTCCGGTCCAAGAATCTTTTCAAAAATCGCGGATGCGCGTTCAATGTACTGTTCGGCCTCAACGTAGCGACCTTGGAGTCTGTGAACATCCGAGAGGGCGCCAAGGCTTTCCGCCACTTTAAAATGATTGATGCCAAACGCATTTTCCCTAATCGCCAACGCCCGCTTGAAGAGCGACTCAGCTTTGGCGTGTTCGTCTAATCTACTGTAGTGCGCCGCCAAGTTTTGAAGGCTCTGCGCCGTCTTCGGATGGTCAGGTCCATACGTCTTCTCCACAATCGCCAGCGCACGCTTGAAGAGTGGCCCCGACTTGGCGTAGTCGCCTTGCTCATCGTAAACCACCGCAAGGTTATTTATGCTCACCGCGACGTCCGGATGCTCCGGCCCCAGCGCCGCCTCATCGATCGCCAGCGCGCGACGAAGAAGCGGTTCGGCCTCGCTTAATTCGCCTTGAGCCATGTAGAGATCCGCCAATTGACCAAGAGCCGTCGCCACCGCCGAATGCTCCGGCCCCAACGTTTTTTCCACGATCGCAAGAGAGCGGCGACTAAGGGGCAGAGCCTTGGCGTGTTCGCCTTGATTTTGGTAGACATCCGCCAAGTTGTAGAGGCTCTGTGCAACCTTCAGATTCTCCGGCCCGAAGGCCTTCTCGCGGATCGTCAGCGCGCGACGGTGAAGCGGCTCGGCCTCACTGTATTTTCTCTGAGCGCGATAGAGTTCCGCCAGAAAACTGAGGCTGGTCGCTATATCCGGGTGCTCCGGCCCCAGCGTTTTTTCCACGATCGCAAGGGAGCGGCGACTAAGGGGCAGAGCCTCGGCGTATTCGCCTTGATTTTGGTAGACCGTCGCCAAGTTGTGGAGACTCTGTGCGACCTTCAGATGCTCCGGACCCAGCGTCTTCTCCCGGATAGCCAGAGCGCGTTCATGAAGCGGTTCAGCTTCGGCGTATTCATATAGATTATTGTAGGTAGACCCCAGATTATTGAGCATGGAGGCCGTGTATGGGTCTTCCGGGCCGAACTCCGCTTCGCTCAACCGCACCGCTTCAGCGGCGAATGGCAAAGCTTCTGCAAAACGTCTTTGCTGGAAAAGGGCGGAATAGCGCTCGAAAGCCTCTTGTAAGGTTGGTGATTGCCCGTAAGCCACGCCAGAGCCATGCGCCAGCCACGACAAGGCGAGCGCAAAGCTGAAGAGCGTGTTTCGAAACTGCATGTTCTCAGCCTTTCAGCGCTTAAACATCAGTCGAAAGTTTCCGAGCAGTGTACCAAATGGCTACTGCGGAAGCGACTCGGAAGGAGCTGCCCGCCTGACTAGACGACGTCGCTTCTGGCGCATTGCAACCGTCTGGAAACAGCGCAGCATCCTGCACTTTGGGCTCTAAGCCGCTGATCAGACTACTCGTCGATCAAGGCGGCTTCGGGTCAGGAGCAGTTATTACGGCTTGATCTGGCGATGTCCGCTTTTGCGGGGAAAGCAGACGCTAAAGCCCCGTGAGCGCGGTTGGACAGGCAAGGCAGGCCGACGAGAAGTTCATTTGTCACGGCATCAAATGGTGAGCATGTCGCCGAAGCCAATGGTATCATATGAAGCTGAACATCACGGTATTGCCGGCAATACGATGGCCAAACGAGGCACCAGAGCATTCTCAGACGTCGCTGAGCTAGAACGTCAGATCCAAGAGTATTTCGATGGCCTCTGGGAAACTCGTAGTGTCCGGCGGCGGGTTAAAGGCAAGGATGTCTTAGTGACGGAACGCGTTCAGCTGCCCCCTACCTTGTCCGGTCTGGCCGTTCACCTCGATGTCTCGCGCAACACGCTCCTCAATTACTCAAAGCGCGACGAGTTTGTGCACGTCATCGCGCGCGCGAAGCAACGGATCGCCGCGTATCTGGAGCAGGCGCTCTTTCGGCGCGAAACGGCTAAGGGCGCGATGTTCTTGCTGCGGGTGAACCATGGATATGGCCGAAAAGATCAAGAGCACTGCGCAAAACATCCTTCCTTTAAAATCGTTGTGGAGAAACCGCCACAGCGGGCTCCGGAGGAGTATGTTCGCTGGTCTCCTGAGTAATGCCCGTTGGCGAGCCGAAAGTGCTCGATCAAATTCGGTCCATTCGAAACTTTCGAAAGCGACAAAAATGATGAACGGCAGCGCGGACTATAGGCCTATAACGCGGAGTGTTGGACTCGTGGGCAGCGGTAAGCCCGCTTCGGGCGTGAAGCAGTTCTTCCCTGCAGTCCACACCAGTGTCTCGTTTGGGTATTAACGCGCGCGAGGCTCGCAATTGCCGGCCGGTCGTGGCCTTCGTCGCTTGAGCTTTTTGTTTGCTCCGCTCCTCCGGCCACGCCCTCACAGCGCCAAGTTTCCTCTACGCCTACAGAGAGTGGTTATATTAGCGTGCCATGTCAGAACCCGTCGCCGACCCCGAAAATGCCCTGACGGGTTCTCACACGGTACATAACCTGCCTCCTCGGTTCTCATACGGCACCGTCACATCCCCAATATGTGCCGTCTCGGTACCGAGACTCTGTTTTTTGAGCGGCTTGTCAGGTCGCCAGTCGCGCCAGTCGTTGGTCGCAGGGCGGCCGTCCATCCTCTTCGTGGTCAGGGCCCACTCGGTCGCTTTGCGCCCATACCATTGGCCGCGTTTAACCATCAGGATGAAGCCCTTCTCCTCCAACTCTGCAAACGCGCGGCTCGCCGACGATTTACTTACACCAAGCAACTCGGCCGCAACGTTCAGGCTCAAGTGCAACTTACCGTTGTTGCCGCCGTGAAAGCGTGAATGAAGTTCGAGAAAGACCTTCACCGCTGGCCCGCTCAGAGACCGCCAGGCCGCGCTGTTGAGCATGGAGTAAGAGAGGGGGGCGTATTGCCCGCCCTCATTGCGGCCCTGCTTGTTGACCTTGGCTCCCTTCCTCGCCATCACTCGCTTCCCTTGCCGTAGAACGGGTTCACGCCCATACGGAAGGGCCAGAGCGCGCAGGAGACGGCCACGCACTTGCGAACCTCCGCCACCTGTCCCCCGCTGCAATCCACGCAGTTTGCCCGGATCGCCTTGATCGGGCTTTCCGGGTGCCTCAGTTCGCGAAGAACGCCAACCGGAATTTTTCGAGGCAGTCTGCCCACTTTTTCGCCCCCATCGGCCGCATACGGCGAGGGTTCGAGCAAGCGGGCGTAGCGCCCGCTCCCCTTTTTGCCTTTCGTCCCCATCATGCGGCCTCCGACGTCTGATCGGCCTCGATCAGATAGACCGCGCCGTGAAGGACATACCGCGCATGACGGCCTGGAAACGTCCCGCTGCGCCCCTCATGGACTGTCTCGAAGTCGAGGCCCATCCGGCGCAGCTTGAAGACGTAGGCTGACCAGAGCGGGCCGGGCACCTCAATCGGCGTTACGCCGCGCGTGCCAGAATTAACCAGTTCGCGCAACGCCCAGGCGTCCGGGGCTTTCGATTGTGAAGGCAGAGACGGGCGATCTGTTTTCGAGGTGAGCGCCCAGGCCCGGCGGTCAAGGTTTTCAATTCCAAGTGCTGAGTTGGCCTCAGCAGCAACACACAGTAGCGCCCAAGTTCTTCCATCGACGAGCCGCAAAGATGAGAAAGAAATCCGGAAATCTGCCTGTTATAGTGAACGCCTAATCAACGCCGAGCGACTAGCAACGGTTTTGCGCCAGACGAAGCTAAAGGGGAACACAATGGCGAAGATGACGTCGAACACGAAGCAGATACGGGGACTGTGGGTGGTTGAATACATCGTCGAAAAGGAAGACTGCCTTTGGAACATTGTTAAGAAAGCAGGGTTCCCGGCCAAGAGTTGGAAAAAACACTATGACGCGCCCTACAACGCCAATTTTAAGAAGAAGCTTTCCAAGGAAAAGCGTAAGCCGGACCTTATATACAAGGGAGAAAAATTCTGGCTCCCGAAATACAAAAAGGAAGATTGTCAAAGATCAGTCAAATACATTATTACGTTAGAAAAGAAAATAGGTGAAAACTTAAAAACGCAGAAGCGTCTTTGGGAGCATATTGTAAAAATGGAAAAGGGCATGGATAAGGATTCGGCCCGATATGCGCCCAAGGTTAAAGAAATAAAGAAGAACATTGAGGAGCAGGAAAAGAGGTTGGATCAATGCTATTCCATCGCTGAAGGCGAGGACGATCCCTACGCCGTCGGATTTACCGCCTATCTGTGTGAGACTGGCCGAGTAAAACAGGAGTTAAAGAAGGCGAAGAAAGATCTGAATGAAGCGGCAAAGGCTGAGAAAAGTGACATTGAGGCGCGGAAGAAGGTCATAAAGAAAATTCAGATAAAGCTGAAAGCCTATGACCAAGAACTGGTCAAGACCGCTAAGCTGATCGGAAAGAGCAAAACCGAAGCCCAAATGATGTGCAAGAAGTACTGATCGTAGATTGCTGAGAACCTGATGCGGTCGGAGCTGACGCCGACCGAGCCTCCCGACTCCACATAGAAGCGAGGGGCGATTAGCCAACTGGCAGCCTCATCTGATTGGTCCGGGTGGATTGTTAGTTCATGATCGGTCTTGGGGCCATTGAGACGATGGCCACTGGCGTTGGTTGGCGGTAACCGAGTGCGCTGTGTGGCCTCGCGGTGTTGTAGTGAAGTCTCCAGCTCTCGACTATGATATGAGCCTCTCGGAGCGAAAAGAATATCTCTCCGTTCAGGCGCTCATCTCTGAGCCTGGCGTCGATGCTTTGGTGCCCCAAGGTTTCGGTTTGGTGGTGCGGAAAAACTGATTGAGCGCATTCTTTAGGAGTTCAGCACCACCTAGGACTTCTCTCCCTCACGGTGCGCTGTCCCGGCGCACATTTGGATCGTGGATTATACCTCTTCAGAGCGGGGTTGGAGAACACCTTCGCCCACTCTTAGCCACACACGCTTAGAGATCACCTGAGAGCGCCACTGAAGGCACTCACGGCCTTGATCTGTCAGAAGGGCACCGTGTGAGAAACTGGCCCTCACGAGGGCTCTGAGGCGACCTCCAGATTGCATGTCTGGGGCTCACGCCATATCCGCGTCTCGTCCAAGACGGACATCGGTAATCCGCTGGCATGTTAAAATCATGAATGCTAAAGTTTATAGATTGAGTGAACCCAACGTGTCCGCGTGTCCGCGTGTCCGGGATCAGGGTCAAGAGCCACCATGATTTATTCAGCTATCTCAAGGGAGCGTTTTCATGAGCTTTGCACCTCTGCATGATCGCGTGCTTGTCCGCCGCCTCGAAGGCGAAGAGAAAACCGCCGGCGGACTTATCATCCCAGACTCGGCTAAGGAGAAGCCTCAGGAGGGCGAAGTGATCGCCGTCGGCGAGGGCGCACGCAAGGACTCGGGCGAGTTGATCCCGGTGGCCGTCAAGGCGGGCGACCGCGTTCTGATCGGAAAGTGGTCCGGCACAGAGGTCAAGATCGACGGCGAAGAGTTGCTGATCATGAAAGAGGGCGACATTCTCGGGATCATCACTTAGCACTGCGCCGCAAGTTCGCGCTTCAGACGCTAAGGCGGAAAATCCTTAGAACGAAACCGACATCTCTACGAGGAGCAACCGAAAATGGCTGCGAAGGACGTAAAGTTCCACACCGATGCGCGTGAGCGTATGCTCAAAGGCGTCGACATTCTGGCCGATGCGGTCAAAGTCACCCTCGGCCCCAAAGGCCGTAACGTCGTGCTCGACAAATCGTTCGGCGCGCCGCGGATCACCAAGGACGGCGTGACCGTCGCCAAAGAGATCGAGCTTTCCGACAAGTTCGAGAACATGGGCGCGCAGATGGTGCGCGAGGTCGCGTCGCGGACCAATGATGAGGCCGGCGACGGCACCACCGCCGCCACCGTTCTGGCCCAGGCGATTGTCCGCGAGGGCCTGAAATCGGTCGCCGCCGGCATGAACCCGATGGACCTGAAGCGCGGCGTCGACGCCGCCGTGGCCAGCGTCGTCAACGAGATCAAGGACATGTCGCGTCCGGTCTCTGGCTCCGACGAAATCGCCCAGGTGGGAACCATCGCCTCCAACGGCGATGCCAATATCGGCGAGCAGATCGCCGACGCGATGCAGAAAGTCGGCAACGAGGGCGTGATCACCGTCGAAGAGGCCAAGGGCATGGACACCGAGACTGAAGTCGTCGAGGGCATGCAGTTCGACCGCGGCTACCTGAGCCCCTACTTCATCACCAACGCCGACAAGATGGTCGCCGAGCTCGAGGACGTCTATATCCTGCTGTACGAGAAGAAGCTTTCTTCGCTGCAGTCGATGGTTCCGCTGCTCGAGACCGTCATCCAGACTGGCAAGCCCCTGCTGATCATCGCCGAGGACGTCGAGGGCGAGGCCCTGGCCACGCTGGTCGTCAACAAGCTGCGCGGCGGCCTGAAGATCGCCGCCGTCAAGGCGCCGGGCTTCGGCGATCGCCGCAAGGCCATGCTGCAGGACATCGGCATCCTGACCGGCGGTCAGGTGATCTCGGAAGATCTGGGCATGAAGCTTGAAAATGTCGGCATCGACATGCTGGGCGCCGCTAAAAAGATTCTCGTCACCAAAGACGACACCACCATCGTCGAAGGCGCGGGCGAGAAGGGCGAGATCGAGGCGCGCGTCGCCCAGATCCGTCAGCAGATCGAGGAGGCCACCTCGGACTACGACCGTGAGAAACTGCAGGAGCGTCTGGCCAAGCTGGCGGGCGGCGTCGCGGTGATCCGCGTCGGCGGCGTGACCGAGGTCGAGGTGAAAGAGCGTAAAGACATGGTCGATGACGCGCTGAACGCCACCCGCGCCGCGGTTCAGGAAGGCGTGGTTCCCGGCGGCGGCGTCGCTCTCTTGCGTGCATCGAAGAGACTTGAGGATCTGTCCGTCGAGAACGAGGACCAGGAAGCGGGCGTCAAGATCGTTCGCCGCGCTCTGCAGGCCCCGATCCGGCAGATCGCCGAGAACGCGGGCCTTGATGGCGCCGTGGTCGCGAGCAAGGTGCTCGAGGTGGATGCGCCGTATTTTGGCTTCGACGCTCAGGAGGAGCGTTACGGCGATCTTATGAGCTGGGGCATTATTGATCCCGCCAAAGTGGTGAGAATTGCGCTTGAGGACGCCGCTTCCGTTGCTGGTCTCTTGATCACCACCGAAGCCATGGTCGCCGACAAGCCTGAGCCGGCCGGCGCAGCCCCGGTCGGCATGCCCGACATGGGCGGAATGATGTAATCGCGCAGCGCGTCTAGGCCAAATCCGGCGCCAGCGCGTAGCTTTTCCGTCCGCGTCAGGATCAAGGGCGCTAGGCTCGACACGCCAGAGCCGGATCAGTTTCTTCTCCCTGGCTAAGCTTCAGTACCTGACGTCCGAGTTCCATACGCTGAAAGCCGGATATGCGGGCCTTTCCTGGCTTTCACGGCAGCCGCACCAATGGCCGGTTTCATCGCTTTCGAACTATTGCACTGGAGTGTCGCGTCTGGTCTGTGATCCGGATCCACGATGGTCGTGAACCTGATTGAGAGTTGGGAGGAATTTTGCGCGTGGGGACAAGGAACGACCTTGACGGCCTGATCCGCTTCATCGGCAGCGACGACGTGTGGAGCGAACGGCTGGCCGATGTCATTGATGAACATCTGCTGCCCGCCATGGAAGAGTTCGACATCGATTTCGAGGAACTCGGAGACATCCTTGGCGAGACATGGCCGATGGTCCTGTGGGGATGCGCCTTTGAGGATTTCCTCGGAAGGTCCTACGGGGCGGACGGGCAGAATATTGTCGATCTCTATCTCAAGCGTCGGGGCTGGAAGGAGACTGTCCTGAACCGGGCCTACATCGAGGGTCTGCGGGACGCGCCGGTCAGCCTTTACGAGGTGAGCGAGATCAAACCGGGCGAGTCCATGGTGCTGACCGACCACCTGACCGATGCCGAGCCCGTTACGGTCCGCGAGAAAAGCGCAACCCGGACGCTGAAGCCGTGGGACCGCATCGCCGTGCGCGTGGTTCCACAGCGGGATCACTATGTCATTTCGGGCGCATTGCTGCCCTTCTCACCTGAGGCGGCCGACCTCCTGACCGAGGTGTTGAGGGACTCCCTGAACTTTGGGAACCGGAAGAATCTGCGCCTCTCTGCCGACCAATTGCGCCAATGCGCGCCGCTCTTCGCCAATGCCTGGCTCTTCGACTGCTTGCCGAGGGCGCTCGACCCCGAACCGATGCAGCTTGCCAACGCCGAGGGCGACGATCTGGTGTTCCACGACCTGCGTTTTCCCCTGGCTTCGGGCGTCCTACAAAGAGATGTGGTGGCTAGGATGGCACAGGCGCCGACACTTGAACCGGCAGGGCCGAAGATCTGGAACTGGCTGGCGGCGGATGGGGCGCCTGCCAACAGACCGAGTGGCGGTGTCCTCCTTGGTCAGGCTATTTCCGGAGCCACCGTCTTGGGCATGTTGGAGCTAAAGGGGAAGGCGCTGACCCTGTCTGTCAACTCGGCCGCCCGAGCTGAACGCGGCGAGGCAATGATCATGAACGTGCTCGGAGACCTCCTGAAACCACCGCTGACCACGATCCGGACGGTCGAGCAGATGATGGCGGATCGAGACCTAAGCAGCGGCCTCCAGGATGAGGACGAGATACCGCCGGAGATCGCCCGGCAGATCGCTCATGACCACATGGACCGGCACTACCGCGACACGCTCGACCAGCCCGTCCCGGCGCTCGACGGCAAAACGCCCCGTCAGGCCGTGCGCAGTGTCGCCGGTCGAAAGAATGTCGTCGAATGGCTGAAGCTGATCGAGAACCGGAGTGCGAGCCGAACTGGCACGCCGTTGGCCGAGTATGACTTCGGATGGATGTGGGAGGCGCTTGGCGTCGCTGAGGAGAGGCGCTGATGCCCCGAATCCAGACCTAAGGCGGGCGATACCGTGCGATGTCGTTCCCTGGACAAGAAGATTTTGTTGCGATTGTCGCAAACTTTCTCGACGTTGTCGCGCATCTTTCCGGACCTTCGCTGCGCGCTACACGCACGACCGAGATGCGGGACGATGCGGTTACCTGAGTAGTTTGGTTAGGTGACCGGAGGTGATCCCTAAACCGACGCTACGCGTCTCCGCCTGACGGATCATGTCCGGGTAGTGTCACTACCTTCAATTCTCCGCACATTCTTAGGCGGCGCGGCGAACTAGTACGCCCTGTTTCGAACTGGCGGCGGCACGTGGACGGACTAATCGCAAACCATAGAGACCTTTATATAGTTCAGGTCGCATTATTCTCCCCAAGTAGGCACCGCGCGTTAACCTAAACTTAGTTCACAGATTGGCGTGTCAACCGACTGATTAAGTGGGAGTTACTTGTGAGAAGTATCAAGCCTCAGCATACACACACTAACTCCCTCGCCACCCTCCCCCGGCGAGGGGGTCGCCCTTCGCCCCTGGCGCCCGCATTCTCCAACGCGCCACTGCGCGGTGATTTTCTCCGCCGCTATGGCGTCTACGCCGACTGCCCGCGGTGCGGCCACGGGAGCTACGTCAGCGGCGCTGATGCGCGCCAAGACGAACCGGCGAGCAGGGAACTTCAACCGCTCCAGGGGCTTGCTTTTAATATCTGCCCCTCAAATAACTGTTGTGTGAAACTAAAGTAAAACCTTGGACGATAATTGGTTATTTCTGCGACAGTTTGGTAATTTTGCACATGATTGGTCGGAAAGAGTACGGGACGAGGATTATGGACATTGGACGAGCAAGCGCGCTTGTAGCGGGACTGGTTGTCGGGGTCTTCGGTGTTGCCCTGACGAGCTCACAGAGCGTATTGGCGGCCGACAAGTATGATAGTATCGCTGCGGCTGAAGTCATTCACGTGAATGGCGGTCCGGCGGGCGCCGAGATCACGCTGGATCGCCCGCAAGGACACAAGATTCAGTTTCTGAGAGGTGGCGCGGCCCGCGTGTCGATCTGGGACGGGAGGCGTCATCGTCCCAATGTGTTCACTGCAGTTGAAAGCCGCGAGGGTTCTCGCATTTGTTTAGCGCGCACGCGGGGCTGGACCGGTGGCTGCCTGACCTTCAGCTCAAACGGACATACACTCAGGTGCCAATTTCTTTGGAATAACGGCGCGAGGGGAGAAACAATCTGCAACGTCCGACCGATGGGTGAAAGCTGACGCCCCCCCAAATGAGGCGAGTCTTGTGGACGTGCGCCGCAACTCCGCGCGGTTTCTGATCAGATTGAAAAACTGGTGCCGCAGCTGACCGCCTTTGACCCAACTCGGACCTGACTGCGTCGAAGTCCGGCACTTTGCCGGCGGCTAGGCACACTTGAGGTGCGTGGAATATACATGTCCAGATTGCGGTTGGAGTGCTTCTCAGCGGGCCCGATGCCCTACACGCTTAGAGATCATCTGACCGTGCGTCCTAGGGCTCGCTAAGCCTCGCGATGCAACAACGGCAAGGCCCGAAAAGGAAGCTTGCACACAGGCTTCGACGTGACCTCCAGATATGAGATCTGGGGTTCAACCTCTCGCATTTCATTGGGCCGTGTGGAAGGGGCTGTATGAACGCAGATACCGGACGATTGTATTTCGTTTGCTCGTTGTCTGAAATGCGGACAAATCCGTCATCTGAGTCTTTTGGTCAGATGACTGGTCCTGACCCAAAGCGGACATTCAGACCGTATTTAGATCAGAGCGAGCATCACTAATGATGCTCCAGGATGAGTGAAGAAACAGCCCTGCGATGCACAGGGCGACGACCAGGTCGGGCCATGCGGCGTCCAACCATGCAACGAGACCAGCCGCGACAACCACTGCTGCGTTACCGATCGCATCGTTGCGCGAGAATAGCCAAACCGCGCGCATATTCGCGTCGCCGCGGCGGTGGGGAAGCAGTGGTAGAACCGCCACCACGTTGACCATCAATGCGCCCACGCCGAAGGCTCCCATTAACCCCGCATCTGGTGTGGTCTGGACGATGAACCGATAGACCGTCGTCGCGAGCACGCTCACGCCGAGCAGCGCGAGAAACAACCCTTGTATAAGGGCCGACCGCGCCCGCCAGACAGCGCTCCAACCAATAGCCAGAACTCCTAGGAGCGTAATCAGACCGTCGCCAATGAAGTCGAGCGCATCCGCTTTCAGCGCTTGCGACCCCGCAAGAAACCCGCCCGCCATCTCGACGACGCCGTAACCAACATTGAGCGCCACCACAATCCACAACGCGCGTCGGTAAGCGGGGGTCCGATGCGCCGGTGTCTCATTGTCCACTTCTGTTTCGCGCAAGGCGGTATTAGTGCGCTGGCCTTATCCAGCCCGTATGGCGATCCACTTCGAGCCTTTCAACGAGCGACCCGTCTTTGGTGACAATTTCCGCTACGATTTTATCGTCATCCAGATCGTCGACCTTGCCAAGTTTGAGATTCGGATTGCCGCTCCACGCGAGGCGGTGTTCCATCATATGTCGAACATTGTCGACCGTGAGGTCCTCTCGAAGGGGCTGCAACGTATCTGGGCCCATGCCGTAACCTGGACCCATGCCGTGACCTGGGCCCATACGGTAGCCGGGGCCCATGCCGTAGCCGGAGCCCATACCGTAACCTGGACCCATACCGTGACCCGGACCCATGCCGTGACCTGGGCCCATACGGTAGCCGGGGCCCATACCGTAACCTGGACCCATACCGTGACCCGGACCCATACCGTAACCTGGACCCATGCCGTAGCCTGGACCCATGCCGTAGCCGGGGCCCATGCCGTAACTTGGACCCATCATCGGCCCCATGTGCCGACCGTGATAGGAATCGCTAGATGGATCGCTGGGTTCGTGAGCAGTCGCCGTGGCGAATGCGCTGACGCCGATAACGGCTATCACTCCAATGGCGGCAAGAAACATCCTGAGCAACATCATTCTACTCCGTTAAGTATACGGACCTGCGGTGGCTCTAATGCACTTAGATAATGATTACTCGCTGCGCATTGTTCTCCATCAATTGCGAACTAGCGCACGTGGAGCCCCGCGGCATTCCAAGACTATATAGCAATCGGCATTAGAGAAGTGTTGCGTGTCCGCTTTTGGCGCTTAGCTGCCGTGGAGTGCCCCCGCTGAATTGGTCCACCGTTATGTTTAGGAAACGGAGGACAGAGAATGGCGAACAAGCGGCACAAGCCCGAAGAGATTGTTCAGAAGCTACGGCAGGTTGATGTGCTTGTCGGGCAGGGGATGACGCGTGTGGACGCGATCCGGGAGGTTCGTATCACCGAGCAGACCTATTACCGATGGCGAAAGCAGTATGGCGGCATGGGAACCGACCAACTGAAGGAACTCAAACGGCTTCAGAAGGAGAACGAACGGCTGAGAAAGGCCGTGTCGGACCTGACCCTGGACAAGCTGATCCTGAAGGAAGCTGCACGGGGAAACTTTTGAGCCCCGCCCGTCGCCGCGCCTGCATCGAGCTGATCCGCAGTGAGATGAAGGTGTCGGAACGCCGGATCTGCCGGGTGCTGGGGCAGCATCGATCAACGCAAAGACATCAGCCACGCGGCCGAGAAGACGAAGACCGGCTTGTGGCCGACATGATCGAACTTGCCAGGCAATATGGCAGCTACGGATACCGTCGCGTCGCTGCGCTGCTGAGAGACGCAGGCTGGCGGGTCAGCGACGGCCGGATCGAGCGATTATGGCGGCGAGAGGGTTTGAAGGTTCCACCGAAGCAACCGAAGAAGGGACGGCTATGGCTGAACGATGGCTCGTGTGTGCGGCTTCGGCCAGAGTATCGGAACCATGTCTGGAGCTACGACTTCGTCCATTGCCGGACGGATGACGGCAAGGCGTTCCGGACTTTGAACATCCTCGACGAGTTCAGCCGGGAATGCCTGGCGATCCGGGTGAAGCGAAAGCTGAACTCGACCGACGTGATCGACGCGCTCACCGATCTCTTCATCCTGCGCGGACCGCCCGAATTCGTCCGAAGCGACAATGGCCCCGAGTTCGTCGCCCAGGCCGTCCGGGACTGGATCGCCGCCGTTGGCGCGAAGACCGCCTTCATCGAGCCAGGCTCGCCGTGGGAGAACGGCTACGTCGAAAGCTTCAACGCCCGGTTCCGAGACGAATTGCTCAACGGGGAGATCTTCTATTCGCTGAGAGAGGCCCAGATCATCATCGAGGGCTGGAGAAAGCACTACAACACGAAACGGCCCCACAGCGCACTCGGCTATCGGCCACCGGCGCCAGAATCCATCGTCCCAATGGAAACCAGGCCAGTGATGCACTAACATTCAAACCGGACCAATCAGGTGAGGCTGCCCAACTCGACAACCAAACGATCAAGACCTACCGCTCACAGGTTGTAAACCACATCCTGCCGCGATTGGGCGACGTCCTTCTCAAGGAGTTCAGTCGCGGCGACGTCAAAGACTTCATCGACGACATGCTCGACGACAACAGCCGCGAGATGACCAAGAAGGTTCTCGTCTCGCTGAAAGCGCTGCTGAAAGAAGCCGCCGAACGCGAATGGATCGACACCAATCCTGCCGCGGAGGTTCGGATGAAGCGCCAATCGCGCCATGACAAGGAGGCTAAGATCCCGACCAAAGACGAGATCAGGCGTTTACTCGAGAATGCGCCTGCGCGCCACCGCGCGCTCATCGTCACTGCGATCTTCACAGGCATGCGGATTTCGGAACTTCGCGGACTCGCCTGGGAGCAGGTCGACTTTGACCGTCGTATCATCACCGTGCGTCAGCGCGCCAATCGGCTCAACGAGATCGGCTCGCCGAAGAGCAGGGCAGGGCGGCGCGATATTCCGATGAGCCCGATGGTCTACAACACGCTTCGCAACTGGCGGTCAGATTGTCCCGCGGGGTCTCTCAATCTGGTCTTTCCCAACGGCGCGGGAAATGTGGAAAGCTATGGCAATCTCTTCTACCGGTTCTACAAGCCGCTCCAGTCGCGTGTCGGCATCGTCGATGCTCATGGAGTTCCGAAATATGGCTTTCATGCTCTCCGGCATGCTGCTGCGTCGTTGATGATTGAGCAGGGGTGGAATGCGAAGAAGGTTCAGACGATCCTTGGGCATTCCTCGATCAACGTCACGTTCGACACCTATGGGCATCTCTTCACCAAGGCTGAAGACGATGTCGAGCTCTTCGAGAAGATGGAGCGCGACCTGATGGACGTCTCCAAAGCAGCCTGACGCATCGTGCTTCGCGCGCGCTGATGAGACGTTCCTCATGCGATGTTTCACCGGCGCGGGGCGCACCCTTCCAAGCTACTGGCTGGACTACGAATCTGGGGGTCGGGGGTTCGAATCCTCCTCGGCGCGCCAAATTTAATCATACAATTCAATAACTTACCTGACTCCTGACGGCGCTTAAAGCGACCGCCGCCGGGCTTTGGATGCGTTATTGGGTGCAAAGTGCATTCGCTTAAATTTCTTCGGCGGCGTGGAGAAAGAGCATGACCACCCCTAACGATTTAGACTTCGATGCCGTCCGCGACCGCATTCGCCAGTTCGGCGAGACATTCAAGGAAGGCTATTCGGACTGCCCCGCCATCGATCCGGCTGAGATAGAGGCGCTGGTCTCGCTGACCGACGAAGAACTGAACCATCCCCAGCCGCTAACGCGCTTCGCCACGAAGTACGGCGTCTCCCTCGATTGGCTCATTTTAGGCAAGGTGCAGACGGGCAATCCGTTTGCGAGGTGAGCGTCTGCTTTCCCCGCAAAAGTGGTCATCTGAGTCATTTGGTCAGATGACAGGTCCTGACCCAAAGGCGACATTCATACGGTCATCGAAAGCTGCTGTCCGACGACTTGAGGCGAAACGACAGCCAAGAGCCCATCGGACCCATTGCCCAGACCGGCGATTGGTCGCTCGACGCCAGAAGAGAACCTTTAGCGCAGTTAAAATCGCGAAGGTTAGTGTCTCGCGGCGATGGATTGGCTAAACGCCGCAGAATAGTCGCGAGAGTTAGATTTCATATGTGCTCAGGCCGACATCACCAACCGTGTTTTGATCCGGTGGTCCTTAAGCGGAAGTCAGCCGATCTGCACGCTCCTTTGCGGACAACGCCTGTTCAGACCGCCCGAGACGTTTGAACGCTCTCGCAAGAAGTCGCCACGCGCGCGGATTGTCTTCGCGCAAGTCCAGCGACCTTCGCAACGACCGTACAGAATTTTCGAGATCGCCGATCCGCAGTTGCGCTCGACCCAAACGTAACCAGATGAAGTCCACACTCGGATAATCTCGCGCAACCTCAGTGAGAATCGCCGCAGCTTCGCTATCATTCGCGCATTGAACGCAGAATTCCGCTAACCGGAGGCGCAGTTTCAAGTGCTTAGGAGAGATGCTGAGAGCCTTTCTTAAGGCGCTCATGGCTAGTTCCGTTCGGTTCAGAGCGAAGAACACCTGGGCCCGCACAAGTTCGGCCGAAGGATGGCGCGCCTTCTCGGCCAACGCGGCTTCCAATGCGCTCGCCTGCAGCGCGTTGTCATTCAAGCTTTTAATAAGTGGCATCAATTCTCGATAAGACAACAGGGGCCAAGAGCTGCATCGGACGGCGGCGCGCATCGCAGCCGACGATTCTTCCTTTCGTTCAGCGTCCATCAACGCATAGGCCAGTTGTCTGTAGAGCCATGGCGCCGCCTCATCTGAAGCGCTCGTCGCCTCAATGAGTGCGGCGATTTCCTCCTCCAACTTTCCAGCCCGGCCTGCCGCGCGGGCCGCGTAACGCTGCGCACGGGCATTATCCAGTTTGGAGGTGGAACGCGCCCAAGTCGAGCTGCCTGCAAGGGCCGCTGCTTTTGCAGCAGAAAGCACAGGCGCCAAACGCTTCAATCCATCAGCCATCTGAAATGAATGGTGCGATCCTTCGACCTCAATAATTTCGACGCCGCCCAAGGCGATTTCGCCCCACCCCGCCGTCGGGTCCTCGAATAGCTCGGCGGCGTTCTCGGCAGCGGGAAAATACGTGATCCGTCCCGAGTAGAAACTGGCGGGCGTGCGATCGAGCGCCCATTTGTTGAACGCCTGCAGCGATCGCGCCCTCGGAGGGCGGGCATCTACGCCGAAAAGACGTTTGTGAATATCGGCCTCGTCGTCGATCACACCGAGAAAGGCGACATCGCGGCCGCGGGAGACCAATTCTTGCGCTGTCGCCAGCGCCAGATGGGCGCCGAAGGAGAAGCCAGCTAAGCAAAATGGCCCGCTAGGTTGGACGCGTTCCGCAACGCGCGCGCAATCCACCGCGAGGCTGCGCATGTCTCTTGTCGCCGTAGCGTCCGGATCGAAATCGCGAGCGTGGAACGCGCCGAATCCCTCCGCATCTCCCAATTCAGTCGAAAGGTTACGCGCGAAACCTACGTTTCCGCTCACGCCATAGGCGTACAGTAATGGCGGAGCGTCGTCGCACTCACGCATAATATCGAGCCTAGTTCGGCCTGTTTCAGGCGGCGACGATTCAAGGAACTCTGCGACGGCTGTTGCGGTCGGTCGCTGCGAAAAACCCGCTGGCGACAAGCTGACGGCAAATACATCTTCAATTTCGATCAGCACCTCAAGTCCCATCAGCGAATCTCCTCCAGACTCGAAGAAATCGTCCTGTGGGCCCAGTCGGTCGTTGCTCAGTCGACGCGCAAAGATCTGACGCACGCGCTCGGTAAGCTGATTGGTCTCTCCGCCACTCCGGCTGGACGCCGCATGACTCTCCGCGTTGGAGAACATTTCTGACAGCGCGCGGCGCGATACTTTGTTCGCTTCGCCGGAGGTCGGAATATTGCTGGCGAAGAAAATTCGTTCCGGCTGAAATGCGTATGGCAGAACCTTGGAAGCGTGGTCGAGAAGTGAGGACGCTTCAGCAATCTCTCCATCAGCCAATTCTACAACCGCGGCGACGCGCGCGCCCAGCTTGGAATCCGGCAAAGGGAATGCGACCGCCCTTTGCACGCTCTTGTGGGAGACCAACGCCGTCTCAACCGCCGCAGGTGGGATTTTTTCTCCGCCCCTATTGATCATCTCGTCGACACGACCTTCCAAGAACAAGAAGCCGTCCGCGTCGAGGCGCCCCAGATCGCCCGTGCGCAAGCGGCCGCTCTTGTCGAGCCGGACCCGAAACGATCCGTCTTGCGCGAGTGTCGGATTGATGATGCTGCCGGAGACTGCGATTTCACCAACCTCCCCGGCTGAGGCGGTGCCGCCGTCTTCACGCGTAATTTGAACGTCCCACACGTCGTTGACTCGACCGACGCTGCCTTGAGGGCCCGCCGGCCCGCTCGCAGGCGTCATGGCGACGTAGGGCGTAGTCTCGGTCATGCCGTAAAAGACGATGACCCTTGCCTCGAACGTGTCGCGAAGGCGCGCGATTTCATCCGTCTCGATGCGGTCCGACCCGACGCCGATCCGGCGTACTTGCGGTGGACGCCAACCTTCGACGGCCATTTCCAGCAGGCCTCGATGGACCGCAGGCACTGCGCTGATCCAGGTTGGTCTTAGCGTGTCGATCCAACTCGGCGCCGTCGATTTGTCGAAACCGGGTGCCCAGATAGCCTTGCCGCCCGCGAGGATGACAGGCAGCGACGAACGCACAATGCTGTGCAAATGGGCGATGGGCATCATACAAAGCCCGCGATCCGCCTTCGTGAATCCCACGCCGTCTCGGAACGCAGCAGTCGCGCGATACAGGCTCTCGTGGCTGATAGCTACGATCTTCGGCCGCGACGTGGTGCCGGACGTGAGAGCCAAAATGCAATTCTGATCAGGGGTCGTCGCTAGCCGCCGGCGCGCGCGAGGTCGGACGCAAGCCAAACTGAGGCGTGCGGTTGCGGCGCTCGCCACGGTCACCAAAGTAATCCGACGCTCCGACACCAGTCGCGTCAAGGGAGCGGCGGGCCGATCAAGTGAAATCACCATCCGCACTGGCACCGCGTCGAGCAGGCGCGCATACGCCTCTGGTTGGTCGACCGCAGGGGTCGGAAGGGCTGATCCCGCAGATCCTGCGGCGAGCGTGGCGACAAGCGCGCCAGGCCCGTCCGGCAGGGCCAATAGAGCAACGTCTCCTGATCCGAGGCCCCATTCGGCTAATTGGCGCGCAACTGCATCGACTTCAGTTGCGAGTTCGCCATGGCTCAGGGCCGTCTCGTCTCCAACTCCCCCTAGTGCAGGAGCATCGCCGTGTCGGCTCGCCAAGTCTTCCAGCCAGTTTGCGACAAACATAGACGTCACGAAAGGGCCACCAAAATGCGGCGCTCGCCTTCAAAGGATTGTCGACCGTGCGAAATCACCTCATTGTCGATTAGCAAGACATCGCCCCTGCGCCACTCAAATACTTTCTCTTCTGCGGAAAGCGCCTCTGAAATTGCTTCGATCGTCTCAATCTCTATCGGCGAGCCGTCGCCATAGAACGCGGTCTTTGGCAGCGCCATCGGGTCGCGGTAGGCCTTGATAAGCCGATTGTATGTCTCTCTCCCGAGGTGGCCTGCATGCCAGTTGGCGGCCTGATTCACCCAGATCATTTCTCCGGTTGTCGAATGACGTCGCAATCCCGAACCGCGAGCCACTACGCGAAGCCCGTCTTCTTTCATCCACTCAAATTCTTCACCCATCTCGGTTAGGTAGACCTCAACTTCGACACGATCCTCAGTCTCGTAAGTTTGCTGCCAGGACTTTCCAAACCCCGCTCCGTTATGGAGGTTCGCGACGTAGAGGACTCCGAGTGCGTCGAATTTCGATACGAGATCATCAGGCAGTCGGTCGCGAACCTGGCGCATGTCGCCTAGCGGCGTCGCGCCCCTTACTGGCGATGGCCTGTCGCAATAGAACCAAACCCTACGCGGCATGCGCGGCAGATAACTTCCTTCGCAATGTAATGGGATATGGGCCGACGACGCATATTCAGTCGATGTGTAAACATATCCGCTGACAGAAGTGCGCGGCGACCCACCGCCAACATAGCGGACAAGTTCAGGCGTGATCACTCTGCAAACGCGCTCGAATTCTTGCGATGACAGCGGCCCCAGGTCACGCAGCAATACTGCACCATGTTCGGACAAGCTCTGATCGACCCACGAGCCGTTTTCCTGCAGCCAGTCCATCCTCCCACGCAGATCCAAATCATGCGCGGGCAATTCAATGATCAGTGGGAGGCTCACGACTCACAATTCCTATCAATCGGTTCCAAATTCGTTTCAGAGCTCACCTTCAGACCAATCTCGTCACAGCTTCGAGCGTTAACATGCATCTATGCACGCATCTGGCCAGGAAAAATATCGAAAGCTATGCGTCGCTCGAAACTAACTTCGACCATGTTTTCAGTAAAAAAAATCGATCTAACTGGCTAAGCGTCATTGCTTAGGAAAACCTGTCCGGGCACCCGTTTGAGGGCTGGTTCCTGCATCGATCTGGCCTAGTGGTTGCCGACGAAACTGCTGTTTACCGAGCTGCTTGTGCATGTCCGCTATGTGTCATTTTCGGTCACCTGACCAAAAAGACTCAGATGTCCGCAAAGTCCGGAGGCTGTGTGAAAACTAGCCGTCCGCGCAATCTGCGTGAAAATGATTCACGATAACAGCGTTTCGCCGAACGATATTCCGATCTAACGCACCCATCGGCTCCACATTGGAGCAGTATTCTTGGAGTCTCAGCAGTTTTCGAGTTTTCGCACAGTCTCCGGACAAAGCCGTCATCGAGCCAAGTCGAAGTTTTCAAAATGTGATTCCAGGCAGCTTATTCGCCTATCGTGCTAATATGAACGGCCTACGTTGGGCGGTTGGCGCGGCCGACAACCGCTTGGGGCTTTTGGGATAACGCTTCTTGGGGGGATAGAAATGTCGCGCAGCATCGTTTGGAACACAGGAAAAATCTGCTCATTTCCTTTGGTCGCAGCATCGGCGCTCGCAAGCGTTTTTGCAGGTTTTGCGGCGGCTCCAACTATTGCTGGGCCTTACGATTTGCAGGCCACCGAAGAGGATTTTGTCGAAGAGCGGATCTATTCACCGCATGTTGACCGGCACTACCCGGATCAAGTGTTCTTTGGCGATACTCATTTTCACACCAAAGTGTCATTCGACGCTGGCCTTGTTGGGACATCCCTCGATATCCACGATGCTTTCCGTGTCGCGAGAGGAGAAAGGATCCTCTCTAACACCGGCCAGCCGGTCCAACTGATCCGGCCACTCGATTTTCTAGCCGTGACTGAGCACGCGGAATTCAATGGTTTGGCCACCGGGTTGCAGACGTCGGACCCGCTTCTACTGGCCGACACTTGGGGTCGTTGGATGTATGACAAGTTCAACGAAGGTCCGGAAGGTCGTATGGTGGCATTTCAGGACATTATCAAAAGGTCGTTGTCCGGCGAAAATCCCTTCAGCGATGACGATCTGTCCCAATCAATCTGGGAAGATTCGGTTTACGTCGCCGATGAATACAACGATCCCGGAACCTTCACCGCACTGATGGGGTTCGAATGGAGTTCAACACCAAACGGCGACAATCTTCACCGGGTGGTTCTGTTCAGAGACGGCGCCGACAAAACCAGTCGGACTCTGCCGTTTTCTATGTTTGACAGCGATGACCCGCAAGACCTTTGGACGTACATGCAAGAGTACGAGGCCCAGGTGGGCGGAAAGGTCATTGCGATTCCACACAACGGAAATCTCAGTAACGGCTTGATGTTCTCCGGCAAAACACTGTCGGGTCAACCGATCGACAAGGCCTATGCCGAGATGCGGGCGCGGTGGGAACCGCTGCACGAGATGACTCAGATTAAAGGCGACGAGGAAACTCATCCGCTGCTTTCGCCCGACGACGAATTCGCCGATTTCGAGCGCTGGGACGTGGCGAATCTGGATGGCTCCGCTCCCAAGACACCGGACATGCTGCAGTACGAGCATGCGCGTTCCGCATTGAAACTGGG
Source organism: Paracoccaceae bacterium (assembly GCA_963669315.1). Classification (GTDB taxonomy): domain Bacteria; phylum Pseudomonadota; class Alphaproteobacteria; order Rhodobacterales; family Rhodobacteraceae; genus SZUA-547. The sequence continues at coordinate 2,738,021 of OY770021.1, forward strand.
CCTGAGGCTGGGACAGGAGCTGGGCGCCAACCCCTACAAATTCGGCATGGTCGGCTCCATCGACGCCCACACGGCGATTCCCACGTCGCGGGAAGAGAACTATTTCGGCAAATATGCGCATACGGAACCATCGGCAGACCGCCACGACCGCGCGGTTATCCCGGCAGATGACCCTGCCTTGCGCATCCTGACAGCGCAAGAATCCGCCTCCGGGCTGATGGCCGTCTGGGCGCGGACAAATACCCGCAAGGACCTGTTCGCCGCGATGAAGCGCAAAGAGGTGTATGCCACGACCGGCACACGAATCCGGGTGCGCGTATTTGGCGGATGGGACTTTAACGCCGATGATATGGACCGGCCCGATTTCGTGGCCCAAGGCTATGGCCGCGGCGTTCCGATGGGCGGCGACCTGCATGATGCGCCGGACAACGGTTCGCCGAACTTCCTTGTCCGCGCGCTGCGCGATCCCAACGGCGCAAATCTGGACCGCCTACAGATCATCAAGGGATGGCTTGACGGCAATGGCGAACTGCACGAGCGGATTTATGACGTGGCCGTCTCGGATGGCCGGGTCATCGCCGGTGATGGCCGTGCCCGCGATAAAGTCGGAAGTTCCGTCAACATTGCGGAGGCAACCTATACCAACACCATCGGCGCAGCGATGCTGGAGGGGCACTGGAGCGACCCGGATTTTGATCCTGCCGAGTCAGCGTTCTACTATGTTCGGACACTGGAAATCCCGACACCGCGTTGGACGACCTATGATGCCGCGTTCTTTAAAACTCCACTTCCTGAAGCAGTTCCCGCGACTATACAGGATCGAGCCTACACGTCGCCGATATGGTACAATCCGGCAAATTGATGCTGGCAGTTTTCGGCACAGCAGCCTGATCTTGTTCGCCCGTTTCACGCAGTGCCGAATACCGGAATGATAAGCGAATTTTCCGGCGATTTTTATCTGGTCTTCAGATCCGCTTGGGGCTGATTTTGTTGAAAAAGTCGTTGGATTTGGCGCCTGCGCTTTGGCTGCCGGCTTGCTTTGAACACGCAATCCACGGCCAGCCGGACTGGTTATCCGGCGACGGGCGCCATCGGCTTGAGTTTCGCCAGTTTCCGGAGGTTTTGTGCTGCTGCTGCGAGGGTGAATTCGTCCTGGACGCCACATGGCCCTCGTAATCGGAGCCGTCCCAGCCCGAGGATGCGCTTGAGGTGGGCGAACAGCATCTCAACTTTCTTTCGTCGCTTCTGCGCGGTCGGGTTGAACGCTGAACCCACGCAGCGCCGCGCAAAATCTCTGACGATCTCGAACTTCTCTCGGTTGATGGCGCGCACGTCTGTGTTCGGGCAGCATTTGGCTTTCGATGGGCAGTTCAGGCAATCGGCTTTCAGGGCCCGGTATTTGCGCGCTTTCAATCCTGGCGCCGTTCGGGCGGGATCGGAGTATCGCCGCCTGGTGTGACGGAGTTCATTTCCTTCCGGGCAGATATAGCGGTCGTCGTCCTCGTCCCAGGTGAAGTCGGATCGGGACCAGGTTCCGTCCTTGCGCTCCGATTTGTCGAAGACCGGGATGAACGGGAGGATCTGCCGCTTTATTGTCAGCCAGACGAGGTTGTCGGACGAGCCGTATGCGGTGTCGGCCGCCAACCAATCCGGCTTCAGGCCGAAACGGGCTTGGGTGCGATCAATCATCTTGCGCATTGTGCCCACCTCGGCGGACTTGTTCGAGCGACTGGCGTCCACATCAACGATGACGCCGTGATCCGTGTCGATCAGGTAGTTGTCTGAATAAGCAAAGAATGCAGGCCCTTTGCGGGCCGCCGTCCATTGGCTGGCGGGATCCGCATGCGCCGTGAACTTGGGCTTGGCGGCGGTGGCCGCGCCAAAGGCTTCGTCGTCCAGGGTGTCGAGATATTCGCGAACCGCCCGAGGCGCTTGGTCCGGGTCGATCTCTCTGGCCTTCCAATCCTCCGGGTTGCTTGAGTTCTGCTTTTGGACGTCCGCAACGATCAGGCTGGCGTCCACTGCAAAGCCCTGTCCGCTGACGAGGCCCTCCTCCATGCATCGCGCAACAGTCGTCTCGAATACGTGACGCAACAGGTCGCTCTCGCGGAAGCGGCCATGGCGGTTCTTGGAGAAGGTGGAATGATCCGGAATCCGGTCGGTCAGATCAAGGCGGCAGAACCAGCGATAGGCCAGGTTCAGATGGACCTCTTCGCAAAGCCGCCGCTCAGACCTGATCCCAAAGCAATAGCCCACCAGCAGCATCCGGATCAGCAATTCCGGATCAACCGACGGACGTCCCGTGTGGCTGTAAAAGTCCGCCAGATGCGGGCGGATGCCGCTCAGATCAACAAACTGATCAATCGACCGCAGCAGGTGATCCTGCGGGACGTGATCCTCCAACGAGAACTCATAGAACAACGCTGACTGCGCTTCCTGTTTCGGTCCCATCATCGCGATCCGCCTCCATCTATATCGGAAGTGAATCAGCCAGTCGGCCACCGAGCAAGAGCGACTTTTTCAACGGAATCGGCTCGGAGCTGCCGTTCCGCCTCAAGTCGTGGGACGGCAGCTTTCGATGACTAAATATCTGGGCTTAGCTCTATCGACCTGATGCCAGTGCGCAATCCGCGCTGCGCGAACGACCGCTTTCGATTTGCTCCGGGACGCTGGGCATATTGCCTTGCACCAGACCGCTTCTGACCCAAAGGCGCTATCTCGGCCGGTGCTTTACGATGCTCAGCAAGTTATAAGTATGAGTTTTGGCGATCGAATCTCCCGCCGTCGGTAAAGTTTGGAACATCAAAAGAAATGGGCGGAAAATCCCTTAGTCCCCTACTGATTATCGCGCTCTCCATCAGCGCAGCGGTCGCAATTTGGGGCATCGTCGATCCTCAGGGGCTCGGGAATTTGGCGGCATCGGCGGTGGCCACCCAATTCGACAGTCGCGGTTGGTTCATCATGCTGGAGGTTAGTGGTCTTCTATTCGTGGCCCTCTTTCTCACCATCTCGCCCTTTGGGAAAATTCGCCTCGGCCCTGATGACGCTAAACCAGAGTTCTCCACGCCCGCTTGGATCGCCATGCTTTTCGCCGCCGGCATGGGTGTTGGACTATTATTTTACGGTGCCGCAGAGCCGCTCACTCACTTCGACATGCTGCGGCAATTCTCAAATGACCCGCAGGCCGCCGGTCAGGCGCTGTTCGTCACCTACCTGAACTGGGGTTTCCACGCGTGGGCGATCTACGGGGTCGTTGGCCTGATAATCGCCTATTTCGCCTTTCGACGCGGTGGCACTCTTTTGCTCAGCGCTCCGCTGAAAGATGCGGTCGGGACAGAGCGCTGGACGCTCGCTCTGGCCTGGCTCTTCGATTTACTATCGATCGTAGCGATCGCAGTGGGGCTCGCCGGGTCGCTCGCCATGGGAGTGTTCCAGGTGCAGACCGGCCTCGCCGGGCTGATCGGGGTTGACGATCCGGGTGCGCTGACGATCCCGGTCTTTTTTATTATGTGCGTCGCCTACGTCATCCCGCTTCGGCGTGATCTTGGCGAAGGCATGTCCAAGCTATCCAACGCCGCAATGGCGATCGCGATCGCGTTGATGGTCTACCTTCTGATCCTCGGGCCCACATCGTACCTGATGAACGGTATCGTTTCGGGATTCGGTCGGTATCTGTTCGGCGTGTTGCCTGCCGGCTTCTCGACGGCAGAGTTTTTTGACCGCGAGATTGTCGATTGGTTTCAGGGCTGGACGCTCAATTACATGATCTGGTGGCTGGCGTGGTCACCTTTCGTCGGCATTTTCATCGCGCGGATTTCCAGAGGAAGAACCATCCGAGAGTTCTTGGCCGGGGTGATCGTCGCTCCCACGCTGTTCTCGATACTCTGGTTCGGGGTGTTTGGCGGTTTGGGTTTCTTCGACTCTCTCAGGCAGGATGGGGAGCTCGCGGTCGTGAACAGCGCGAACCTCGACGCAACAACCTTTGCCCTGCTCAAGCGCTTCCCTCTTGACGGTATCACGCGAGCGGCGACCGTGATCGCGGCGTTCCTTTTCGTGGTCACCAGTGTTGTGAGCGCGGGCTTTACGCTCGCAATGATCGGAACGGGTGGAGATGAGAACCCCTCGCCGCGCATTCGAACCATCTGGGGTGGGGTTCTCGGAGCGTTAGGCCTTGCGATGGTGCTGGTCGGGGACATGGGCCTGGTGCGGTCGATTATAGCACTGTCGGCCATGGCCTTCGTGTTTATCGTGCCAGTGCTCGTCGTGTGCCTGTTTCGAAGCCTTCGGCGGGAGCGTAACCAATGAGCCTTCAGATCCTCGACACGATGCTGAATATCACGGTGTTCGCCTATCTTGGCTTTCTCGTATGGCTCACGTTGCGACCGAGCCGGTGAGTAATGGTCGGGCAGCTTGAAGCCGGCGATTGAGCGCCAATTCCTAGCGCTAAGTCGGCACTATCACCGTCGCGCCGCGGATCTTCTATTTCAGTTAAAGCAGACACCCTGCAACAAACCCGCGATGACTCTTGCTGAACCGAAGCAGCCGTTAGCGATTACCAGATACGGTTGCTCGCCGGGAGGCTACGCTTGGTCCACGTCCAGGGGCGGGAGGTTCAGCATCGCATCCCGAACCTGCCGATCGCTGGCGTCAAAGCGCTCGATTACCTGGCGGCAGTAGGGATTGAAGCGACAGACCTCCTCGAACAGTCGAGCGTCGTGGCGTACGGAATCGACTGCATCCATCAGGTAGCCAAAGGAGACCGTGTCAATATTGGTCCGCTCAAACTCGCCGCGAGCAACAACCTGGCCGATGTAGTGAGTGAGAAACAGCGTCTCGGCAAGGTCCTTGTCATGAGCCTCGGCGGACTTCTCGATGACAGAGAACCCTACCGCGGCGAGTTTGTTGCGAAGAGTAAAAAAAACCCCGGGCGCGAGACTGTGCCCGGTGACGACGATCCGCAAGCCCGTCACATCTTCGCCGCACTTGGAATAGCTTTCCGGTCCGAACATGGGGTGCATGGCGAGGAAGGGGCGCGCGGGCTGTAAGGCCTGTAGCAGGTCCATAGTGTACTGCTTCACCGTTGCGACATCGACCACGACGCTGTCGATCGCCAGGTGTGGGCCAATCCGCGCCAGAGTGTCTGGGTAGGCGCTGATCGGCACGGCTAGCACGACGGCTTCGCACGCTGCGGCTTCCTCCAAAGAGAAAAATTGGACACCATCCGGCTTTCGTCGGGCCGAGTGGATTTTCAGCAGAGCGTCAGGCAGAAAGCGCTGCGCCAGCGCATGGAGGAAGGCCCCGAAGTGTCCGTATCCAATAAGACCGATGGAAATGGGCATGGGTCCGCGTCACTCTAGTTGTTGGGTGGCGCTTCCTCGAGTAGCGGAACCGAGCTGGAGGCTCAAGCCGCGCTATTTCATCCGCTATTGGCGCACAGCAGATGGGGTGGATGGCTCCTGCTCCATCGGCGTCACGATGCGCCACAGTGCAGTTTGCTATCGACCGCGAGAGAGGAGCCATCCCATGCAAGTTACCACCATCGGCCTGGATCTGGCCAAGAACGTCTTTCAGGTTCACGGCGTCACTGAAGGCGGCACTGTCGGCTTCAATCGATCGCTGCGTCGCGGACAGGTTCACCGTTTCTTCGAGACCCTTCCGCCGTGTCTGGTCGGGATCGAAGCCTGCGGCACGAGCCATTACTGGGCGCGGGAGATTGCACAGCTCGGGCATGAAGTCCGGCTGATCCCGCCGGCGTACGTGAAGCCCTATGTAAAGCGCGGCAAGTCGGATGCGATTGATGCCGAAGCGATCTGCGAGGCGGTGACGCGTCCATCGATGCGGTTCGTGGCCGTGAAGTCGCCGGAGCAACAAGCGGTTCTGGCCCTGCACCGTGTGCGGGACCTGATCGTCCGCCAGCGGACCCAGATCGTGAACATGCTCCGGGGTGTGCTGGCCGAGTTCGGGATCGTTGTTCGACAAGGCGCCGGGCACGCCATTGCCTTCGCCCGGCAGTGCCTTGAAGGCGTCGAACAGGACTTGCCCGACTTGGCGCGGGACGTGGTGACCAACCTCAGCCACCAGCTCGTGGCTCTGCACCGCCGGGTGCTCTGGTACGGCCGCCGCCTGAACCGAGCTGCATCACAGGATGCACGCGTCGCCCGACTGAGGACGATCCCGGGTGTCGGGCCGATCACTGCCTCCGCCATCGTCGCCTCGATCGGGGACGGGCATCAGTTCTCTAGTGGCCGTAGCTTTGCGGCCTGGCTCGGCCTTACGCCGCTTAACCGGTCAAGCGGCGGCAAGGAGCGGCTGGGGCGCATCTCGAAGATGGGAGACCGCTATATCCGGCGTCTTCTGGTGCTCGGCATGACTTCACGCATCAAGCAAATCCAACGACGGCCCGAGCAGTTCGACCCCTGGTTCGCCGACATCCTTGAGCGCAAGCCTCCGAAACTGGCAGCTGTCGCGATGGCGAACAAGACGGCACGCATCATCTGGGCGGTGCTTACGCGAGACCAGGACTACAAGATCAGAGCAATCTAACGGCAGAGAGGACGAACCAGACCGCAAGACGCAGGAAGTGATGGCAAAGGTCAGCCCAACGATCGAGACACCCCGTGCTTTGTCCCGGACCTACCGTGTCCGCTCAGCAGAATGGGACTCGATCTGCGGAACCCATCAGGGCCAGCGGTCAGATGCACCGCGCAAACAGGCCGGACACAAGACCGCTTCTGACCAGACACCACTCACAAAAACGTCTTGCGTTGCAGGAGCCATCCACACAGGACAAAGCTGGCAGTATTGATAGCGTCCGCTTAACTGGCTCAAGCCGACTTTACGCTGGCTCGCAACCAATTGCGTGCACCCGACTGCCTAAGTAATCACTAAAATCGGCAGGGACATTCGAAGACAAGGTATAAGGGAAGTCCAAATTGGGAGGAGCACGATGAAGAATCATATTCTGGTGTCGCCACGCGTCGGTTTTGTAGCCTTGTTCATGGCGTTCTCGCTTTTGTCCGCATGCGCCAATCAGAGTACCCGAGTTGGCGTGACAGAGACATACGACATCGCAACTGCCGACAAACAGGAAGTCGTCGATGCGCTAAACCGTGACGGCAAAGTGATCCTTCGCGGCATAACTTTCGACTTCGACAGCGCCGAGTTGAAAGGCGACGCTTACGCGTCGGCTAGCCGGATTGGCGAAATCATGAATGAAAATCCGGGTCTCAAATTGGCGATTGTTGGCCATACCGACTCGTCTGGCGATTTCCGCTACAATCTCGGGCTCTCTGAACGCAGAGGGAAAGCCATTGTCGCCACGCTTCGGAAGGATTTCAGCATTGGTGAGGATCGATTGGTTGGTGTCGGCGTAGGCTCGCTCATGCCAATCGCCTCGAACACTGACGATTTCGGTCGCAGCCAGAATCGGCGCGTCGAACTGGTGGTTATCAACTAGTACGACAGACGTGCGCGAGGAGACCGCCAGAGGCGTTGGAGCTTTCAGCCATCGGAAAGGTGGCTGAAGACTCAGACGTACAATCTATAGAATTCTATCTATCTGGGCGGCGAATCCGCGGAAAAATTCGATGTTGATCCCGTGGATGTGCCAAAGACGGAAGCATATCAGCTAAGTGTGTTCAGCACGACTTTATGACGTCTGCTTCTGACCGATTGTGTTGAAAAACTCCCTGTTGAAGTAGCTTCGGCGTCCTGATTCAGTCCACCGGCAAACGCGGGAGGGCGGTTGAGATGATGGGTCCGAGGCAGGAAGCGCAAGGCGCGCTTTTCTACGAGTTCTCGATTGAGGATCATGTGCCGCGGGATCACCTGTTGCGGTCGATTGACCGGTTCGTCGATCTTTCTGGCGTCCGCCATCACCTGGCTGCTCACTACAGCTCGACAGGCCGGCCCTCGGTCGATCCAGAACTGATGATCCGGATGCTGCTTGTCGGCTACGTGATGGGTATTCGGTCCGAGCGCCGCCTTTGCGAAGAGGCGCATCTGAACCTCGCCTACCGGTGGTTTTGCCGGCTCGATCTCACCGACCCGATCCCTGACCACTCTACTTTCTCGAAAAACCGCCACGGGAGGTTCCGGGAGAGCGACCTCTTGCGCCGCCTGTTCGAAGAGGTCGTCGCGCGCTGCATCGTCGAGGGCCTGGTCGGCGGCCAAAGCTTCGCGGTCGACGCCAGCATCATCCGGGCCGACGCCAGCAAGCAGAACGCGACGCCAATCGCTGACTGGCCGGCGGAGAAGCTCGACCCCGAGGACGCGCCCCGCGCCCTGCGTGAATATCTCGATACGCTTGACGACGCCGCCTTCGGCGCGGCGACGGAGAAAGCGCCCAAGTTCACTTCGCATGCCGACCCGGCCGCGCAATGGACCGGAGCGCTGAAGGGGCCGGCCTTCTTCGCTTACGCGGACAACTATCTGATCGACACGGACCACGTGGTCATCGTCGATGTGGAGGCGACGCGGGCGGTCCGCCCGGCGGAGACGGGCGCCGCGCAGACCATGATCGACCGAACGATGGACCGTTTCGACCTCTCCCCCGAGCGGCTGATCGCCGACACGGCTTACGGGTCCGCGGCCATGCTGAACTGGCTGGTCGAGGGGCGCGGGATCGAGCCGCACATCCCGGTGATCGACAAATCGGCTCGGCGGGATGGAACCTTCTCCCGCGAGGACTTTGCTTACGACCACGAGACCGACGCTTACATCTGTCCCGGAGGCCGTCCGATGACGACGACAGGGGCGCCGGGTCAATGACGAGGCGACGCTGATCTACCGCGCCAGCAAGCACGACTGCGACGCCTGCGTCCTCAAACCCCGCTGTTGTCCAAAAGCGCCCCAACGAAAAGTCCCCCGATCCATCCACGAAGGCGCGCGGGACATCGCCCGCGCCATCGCGAAGACCGACGCCTATGTCGTCTCGCGCCGAATGAGGAAAAAGGTCGAGATGCTCTTCGCCCACCTCAAACGCATCCTCAAGCTCGACCGACTTCGATTACCCGGACCCAACGGCGCCAGGGACGAATTCCACCTCGCAGCCACCGCTCAGAACCTCAGAAAGCTCGCCAAACTGGTCCCGGCGCCCCGAACGTCGCAACCGGCGTGATCGGGCCCGGTTGCGCGTCGAACGACGCCGCTCTCCAACAGCCAAACTTGACGACTTTTTCAACGGAATCGACCCAAAGCGGACATACTGCGCTATACGCGCCAATTACCTATTGAGACGAGACAGTTGCAGGTGCCTGGGTTAGGTTGCGATCTGAATCTGCATCTTCACGACATTAGGTGATTGACGCGAAATTGGATGATGGGGCCAGTTGAAACCCAGTACGCGCGAAGCGGCGACACCCACATTGCTTACCAGATTGTGGGTGATGGCGATCTGGATGTCATCTACGTGCCCGGATGGGTCTCTCACGTTGAACTTTGTTGGGAAGAACCGTCGCTTGCCCGCTTTCTTAACCGGATTGCATCCTTCGCGCGCCTTGTCATCTTCGACAAGAGGGGAACCGGACTCTCCGACCGAGTGCCAAATGACCAACTCCCTACCCTAGAGGAGCGCGCCGACGATCTTCTCGCGGTCATGAACGCAGCGAACTCTCGTGAAGCCGCGCTGATCGGATTTTCCGAGGGGGGGAACCTGAGCGCGTTTTTCGCCGCATCGCATCCACACAGAACCACCGCACTTGTCATGTACGGCACGTTCGGAAAGCGCATTTGGAGCCTGGACTACCCCTGGGCGCCAACTCCGCAGCAGCGGCAAGAGGAATACGATTTCATTGAGCGCGAATGGGGCAATCTGATGGACTTGGAGCATTATGCTCCAAGCAAGATCAACGACGCGGCCTTCGCCCGTCGGGTGGCCACATATTTCAGGCGAAGCGCGAGCCCCGGCGCCGCGGTGGCGCTGCTGAAAATGAACACCCAGATCGACCTCACCAACGTTCTGCCCGCCATTCACGTTCCAACGCTGGTGCTCCACAGGCGCGGAGACCGCGACGCCAAGGTGGAGGAGGGACGGTGGATCGCAGACCGTGTTTCAAACGCCCGTTTTGTTGAGCTTGACGGCGAAGATCATCTGCCTTGGGTCGGCGACTCTGACTCGATTCTAGATGAAATTCAGGGCTTTCTCACCGGCGAGAAGCCCCAGCAACAGATCGAGCGTTTTCTGACGACGATCCTCTTTACAGACATCGTAGGTTCAACCGACATCGCCCGCCGGATGGGAGATAGGGACTGGAAGGGCCTGCTCAACGGGCACGACAAAATGTGCGCGCGCGCAATCGCCGATCATAATGGACGGCTCGTCAAGGGAACGGGCGACGGTATTCTCGCGACGTTCGATGGGCCGGGCAGAGGCATTTCGTGCGCGCAAGCGATTGCGGCGGCGGCGGACGAATTAGGCCTTAAGGTTCGTAGCGGCTTACATACCGGCGAATGTGAGTTGAGAGGCGAAGAGATCGCCGGCGTCGCCGTTCATCTCGCCGCGCGAATTTCCGCGCTGGCCAAACCTGATCAGCTCTTAGTGTCGCGAACCGTTCGCGATCTGGTGGCCGGCTCCGGGCATGAATTTCTAGACCAAGGCGAATTCACGCTGAAAGGTTTCCCCGAAAAGTGGGCACTCTATTCGGTGAAACATTAACTTGCGCTCAAGGTATCAGTTTAGCCGTACCGGATTGAAACTGGTGTCGGTCGGGTGCTTGAAAGTGGAGGCCGCGTGTGCGCCACCGCAAGCCTAGTTCTTTTGGCAATCCCATTGAGTCCACAATTGGCGCATTGCGGAAATCACCACCTCTGATCACGCTGCAGTCGTGACGAATGTCTGCTTTCCCCTTTGCAGCGCAGCGTGTCCAGTTGGTCAGAGTCTGCGATCATAATGCTGCGCAAGCGTAGCTCCCGAACTTGGCTCGTCGGCTTCGGGCTGATTCCGTTGAAAAAGTCGCTCTTGCTCGGTGGCCGACTGGCTGATTCACTTCCGATATAGATGGAGGCGGATCGCGATGATGGGACCGAAACAGGAAGCGCAGTCAGCGTTGTTCTATGAGTTCTCGTTGGAGGATCACGTCCCGCAGGATCACCTGCTGCGGTCGATTGATCAGTTTGTTGATCTGAGCGGCATCCGCCCGCATCTGGCGGACTTTTACAGCCACACGGGACGTCCGTCGGTTGATCCGGAATTGCTGATCCGGATGCTGCTGGTGGGCTATTGCTTTGGGATCAGGTCTGAGCGGCGGCTTTGCGAAGAGGTCCATCTGAACCTGGCCTATCGCTGGTTCTGCCGCCTTGATCTGACCGACCGGATTCCGGATCATTCCACCTTCTCCAAGAACCGCCATGGCCGCTTCCGCGAGAGCGACCTGTTGCGTCACGTATTCGAGACGACTGTTGCGCGATGCATGGAGGAGGGCCTCGTCAGCGGACAGGGCTTTGCAGTGGACGCCAGCCTGATCGTTGCGGACGTCCAAAAGCAGAACTCAAGCAACCCGGAGGATTGGAAGGCCAGAGAGATCGACCCGGACCAAGCGCCTCGGGCGGTTCGCGAATATCTCGACACCCTGGACGACGAAGCCTTTGGCGCGGCCACCGCCGCCAAGCCCAAGTTCACGGCGCATGCGGATCCCGCCAGCCAATGGACGGCGGCCCGCAAAGGGCCTGCATTCTTTGCTTATTCAGACAACTACCTGATCGACACGGATCACGGCGTCATCGTTGATGTGGACGCCAGTCGCTCGAACAAGTCCGCCGAGGTGGGCACAATGCGCAAGATGATTGACCGCACCCAAGCCCGTTTCGGCCTGAAGCCGGATTGGTTGGCGGCCGACACCGCATACGGCTCGTCCGACAACCTCGTCTGGCTGACAATAAAGCGGCAGATCCTCCCGTTCATCCCGGTCTTCGACAAATCGGAGCGCAAGGACGGAACCTGGTCCCGATCCGACTTCACCTGGGACGAGGACGACGACCGCTATATCTGCCCGGAAGGAAATGAACTCCGTCACACCAGGCGGCGATACTCCGATCCCGCCCGAACGGCGCCAGGATTGAAAGCGCGCAAATACCGGGCCCTGAAAGCCGATTGCCTGAACTGCCCATCGAAAGCCAAATGCTGCCCGAACACAGACGTGCGCGCCATCAACCGAGAGAAGTTCGAGATCGTCAGAGATTTTGCGCGGCGCTGCGTGGGTTCAGCGTTCAACCCGACCGCGCAGAAGCGACGAAAGAAAGTTGAGATGCTGTTCGCCCACCTCAAGCGCATCCTCGGGCTGGGACGGCTCCGATTACGAGGGCCATGTGGCGTCCAGGACGAATTCACCCTCGCAGCAGCAGCACAAAACCTCCGGAAACTGGCGAAACTCAAGCCGATGGCGCCCGTCGCCGGATAACCAGTCCGGCTGGCCGTGGATTGCGTGTTCAAAGCAAGCCGGCAGCCAAAGCGCAGGCGCCAAATCCAACGACTTTTTCAACAAAATCGGCTCGGAGCTGCCGTTCCACCCCACCTCGCCGGATGGCAGCTTTCGATGGCCGAATATCTGGGCTTCGCTCTATCGACCTAATGCCAGTGCACAATCTGCGTTGCGCGAACGACCGCTTTCGATTTGCTCCGGGACGCTGTGCACATTGCTCTGCACCAGACCGCTTCTGACCCAAAGCCGCCGCGATTACCGCATGCAACGCATGGCTGCTTCGAGCCCATTGTGTTGAAAAACTCCGCCACCGAAAATTTGCCGCCGAAACTTGGAATGCTGTTCGCTCAAGAGGGCGTCTGACAAACGAAATTTGCAGAATGCCCCTTCAACGGGACGACATTCTGCCGACTTGGCCGTTTGTGTTCGAGCGTCGAGTTTTTCAACGAAATCAGCCCGAAGCCGACGCAGTGATTGGGAACTTAAGACAACCTTTCGACCACTCTTTCTGAAATCACGCGGTAAAGTTTTTCGCGGTTTTTAATCTGCAACAGTTGTTCAAGAGCATCCTGGTTGAGTTGAAGAATATCTGAAATCTCGCGGATATTCCTGCGACTTCCGAAGCCGATGCTGTCAGGTCCGCTTGCATTCCTTAGGACAAGCGCAGAAAGAGCGCGGGAAAATTCGTCGTCATCCTCCGGTATAAGAACCTCATCGTCTTCGACCAAGGAGTACTCTTCCACGTCACTTTGAGGTTCAAGCTCAGCTTCGGCAAAGGTTCCATCTGTTGATCGAGTGGTTGCAACGTTTATTTGCTGTTTCTTTTCAAGTTCAGCCGCTAACTCTTTCTTTTGTTCAATTCGATTTGCTTCGCTTCGTGCTTTCTGAGTTGCCCATTCCGGTATTTCTGCTGTAAGACGCTCGATCAGGTCGCGGTCTTTTTCAATATTCAGTATACGTAAACCGTCCCTGAGGTCTTCCGGCATAGCGTCTTGCCAAAAGATGCGGCGGGCGTCCGAAATCTGCCAACTGTTGCACCACAACGGAAATGGCATGAAGCAGTCTTTGGTATTGGGTTCTCCTGGTCCCTCGGCGTCGTCACTTTCGACATTGATTTCTTCTGGCTCGGGGGTTGGAACTTCGATGAACGTCGTGGAAGCGAATTGCCACCTCTTGAAAACCTGAAAAGCCATCTTGGACCTGAAATCCGACAAAGAAAACTCGGCATTTTCAAGAAGTGCTCCAGCTTTCAGCAGACTTGGATATCGCTTTTCGAGGTATTTTGAAACAATTTCGCGCCGTGAAGTTAGAGAGAGGCTGGGGCTGTCTCCAATGATGCTGTTGCAGTGCCGACAGCACGGCAGCAACGAAGGATTGAGGTCCAGAAAATCCGGGAGAGGAAGATCAACCGCCAACGAAATCGGCGGAACGTGGTCGAGACTGTCAGCATACTGCGCACAATAGACACAGAAGCCGGACAGCCCAAGTTCGTGGCGAACGTAGTGGCTGTGGCGAAGCTTCATAGCTAATTGACGACGGCGCGACACTTGATCTCCTTTGACTGGATTTCTTGATAAAGTCCGATCGGAGTACCATCATAACTCCCGCGAAAGCCATTTGGCATTTTGGCGCCTCTCATCTTCTTAAACTACGACTCGGAAAACGACTGGAAAGTCCGCAGAGCGGTCGTCTAGGCGGAGGGCAACGAACTACCGGTTTTGGCGCACAGCGGACATGGCGGGCGCTCGGTCAAGTTTCGGCTTTCGGCCCCAATCCAGACATTCCGGCGCCCGGTAGGAACAACCGCGAGGGCGCTTGTGTAGACCAGGAGTCGAAGGCGCTCATTGAATTTCCGACCTTTTCTCCGGTTTTTTCGGGCGAATGTTACGGTTTATGGCCGGTCGCTAGGGGCTTCAGGTGAGCCAGGGAAGGGCTTCAGAGATGTTCGCCGCCCCCCGGTGCTCTCCACCTGCGCAGGGGTTTTGGACCGGTCATTCATTTACTGTTCATGCAGGCGCGATATTGTCGGCATCACCATAACTACCCCAGCGACCCCTGACCGAAATGCCACCCGGTCGGGGGTTGTTTCTTTCGATGCTTGTCGAGTGTCGGCATCGCCAGTTTGCATTCGAATTGACCCCATTTTTTGAATCGCGGAAGCGCGCGTTTTGGGTGTGGCTCCGGTGCTTCAGCGAAGGGGTGGAGCGATGACTCCACCCCCCGCCGTACCGCCCGCCAGGGAGTAGATGGCGAGCGGCCCAGATCAGCGGATCGAGCAGCCGCTGATTAGTCAGGATCGGCGATATTGCGGATCGCGACGAAAGCTGAAGGATATTCAACCGCGAAATCGACACGTAGATGCGCGAGGAAGCCGACTTCGAGAGTGTCGGCGAACCTTTCCTTCAGGGTTTCAATCCTGATTTCCTGGCGGATTCCCATCAGCAGGTGCTTCCAGACACCGGCGAGCATGATCCCTTCCGTCGGCGACACGGCGTCCGCGTCGGGAACATTGCCCGTTGTGTAGAGCTGCGACCGCGACATGACAGGCGGTGCGCCGAGCCATTGGCCCTGAGAGTCCTTGAGACCCGCGAGCGTGTTCTCTTCCGCCGGGTTCATGATGAACCCGATATCGTCGCCTGAGAAGTTCGCCCCGGTGATCTGGCCCCGCGCCGTTAGAAGCGGCGTGTAGTCCAGGGCCGCGCCGAGGTGATCGACTTCGCCGATGCCAGAGATGTTGGCGACGCCCTGCGGCTCAGGATCAACGCCAGTGCCGAAGAGGCCGACGCGATCCACCTCAACCGCCAACGCGGACGCGATGATGTTCGGAAGCGCCGTGCCGATATTGAGTGTATCGTCCAGCACCTCGCGCGATGCCTTGACCAAGACCGCGAGCGACTTGGGCAGCAGCTCGACCCGCGAGAACGTCGGGTCGGATTCCGCGACAGCGCCATGCTCAGCACGCCAGGCCGGAACCGGATCTGAAGCGACCGTTGCGATATGGTTCGTATCGCTTCCCAAGGGGACGGTCATCGCGCCAGCGCGGCTAAGAGCCATGCGGTTTCGCATCAAGTCGATCAAGCGCGAACTCAGAAGGTCGGGAACCGTACAACCGCCTTGGCTGTCGGTGCCTTCACTGAGGGCGCGTTTTTCCTGATCGGTCTTCGCGCCAGTCACCATCGACCGCAAATAGTTGCCAAGGCTGAGATCAGTGTATTCGGAGCGGCCAACGCGCTCGCGCTGCCAATCCTCGCAGCGCTCTTCCGGCTTCAGAGAAAAGAGCCGTTCTTCGCTGTCGGTGCGAGCGGTCCTGTTACCGCTACCAGGGCGGCGCGAGGTGTCGATTGCTTCGTCGCGCTCGATCAGGCGCGCCTGAAGGTCGAGATCGTCCCATTCCGCCATCAGTTCATCGTGCCGCGATTGAAGCTCGTTTTCGCGTTCTGGGCCGATGTCGGGGGTGAGTTGGTTTAGCGCCTCTTTGGCGTCAGCCAGGATAGTTTTCTGCTTTGCGCGCAGCGTTTGCAGTTTAGGCATTTTTAACTTCTTTCTCTGAGATTGGCGCGCCATCGCGGCGGGCCTGGAATGCGCTTCCCAAGGCGCGATCAGGGGGTCGATTTAATTAGGTTTGAGACGATCAGATCATCATCGAGGGCTGGAGAAAGCACTACAACACGAAACGGCCCCACAGCGCACTCGGCTATCGGCCACCGGCGCCAGAATCCATCGTCCCAATGGAAACCAGGCCAGTGATGCACTAACAATCAAACCGGACCAATCAGGTGAGGCTGCCCAGGATTACCTGATCACTCCCTCCCCAAACGCTAAGAATCCGATCTGCCTCGCGAAAGGTCGACCTTTTTGACAAGACACTCTGGATTGCAAGAAGCAGGATTTGCTCGATCGTCAGCCGCGAACGTAAAGTATTTGTGACCAAAATAGCTCGTTATCGCCGGCGCCAGCACCCCGATAATGTGAGCGATGTCGTCTGAATGCCAGGTGAAGCCAATGGCTGGAAACGCGAAACGAGCGAGTCCCACGCTGATCATCCAAACCAAAGCCATTGCAATCACGTTGACAATTGCAAACCTCGTAAACTCCGAACTCAGCGACCGGCCCGAGGTTCCGAAAACAAATGCCCGAGCGAGAGTATGCGCGGTTGCCATTCCAATCAGGTATGCGACTGCCACGGCCGCCTCGAACGACATCGCCAAATCTAGCAAATACCGGCTACCGAGGTTGACTAGCGCTGCAATTCCTCCGGTGATGAGAAACTTGAAAAAGCTATGGCTCATCGTGCACTTTCGGCTCGGCATTGGATTCCATTATGGCGTCCGCCATCATTTTCCCAAATCGTACGCTTTCAGAGATGCCGCGATCCTCGGGATAATAGAAGCACGTATCGGCGATTTGTAGGCCTGTGATCTCCGACTGTATTGGCGGGATCTTTGTGAGGAATCCGGGTTCACATACCGGCTGTGCGTGTTTGAGTCTTCCTACACGACTTGCTAGCAGGTCGTCCCGCGATATAGTTGGGTTGATGATTTGCAAGTAATTGATAGCCTCATTGACAAAAGTGTCATCCTCACGACCAAACTTCGGGTGCGATTTTGGCATATAGTAGGGAACATAAACAATTGTGTCTTTGACCGGGCGGAGGTTCGAGAACTCAACGAGGCCCGGAATGTCGATGCGACTGTCGCTTATGTTGAGCCAGAAATCATCTACTACTGAACGCTTTAGTTTCAGAAGAACACATACCACGCCGATATTGTTGATAGCATCGTAGGCAGCCTTCGTCGGAGTTGATAGGTCCGGCACAAGTCTCGAAATGAACGGGGTAGGGACTGTGGCGATTACGGCCTCAAATGCGTGAAACTCGCCATTTGTCTGGACGCCCTTTACCCGCTCTCCATCACAGACGATCTTTTCAACGCTCGCGCCGAGTTTGATTTCCCCGCCTTGACGCGCGATGGCAGCGACGAGCGCGTCAACAAGTGTTTGCGAACCTCCTTCGATGTAACCCAGTTCCTCCTGAAAGATCGAACGGCGGGATGTGCCGAGGCGCTTTATTCGCGCCCAAATCCAAGCGGCGGAGATGTCGTCTGAAAATTCAAAAAACTTTAGCTCGAGCAACCGACGCCAAAGGACGTCATATGTCTTTTGCCCAGCACCCGAGACAAACCATTCCTTAGCAGTCAGGTGCTCCAATTTTCGCCAGTTGGAGCGACGTGTCGCCAGAAACATCTGTAAGCCATATCGAAGCTTAGCGATGAGGCTGAGCTTTGGAAAGCGAAGCAACGAAATAGGGTCGCCCCAACGATGATACTCGCCATCGATGAAATAACCCATCGAGGTTTGACGCCATTTCATCTGGTGTCCGATGCCCAGATCTTCCATCAGTTCAAAAGTTGAGTGATCGGCCTTACACACGAAATGGTAGAATCTCTCGATGGACAGACCGTCACAATCGAGATGGGCAGCCATTCCGCCGGGAACCTTATCAGCTTCAAAAACCGAAACGTCGTGGCCAGCCTTTAGCGCATGGTAAGAAGCCGCTAGCCCCATAGCGCCTGCTCCTACTACAGCAACTCGCGCCATCGTTAAAACGCCAACTCAATACGGGAATAAACGGGATGCCGAAACGTCTCGACTAGGGCTTCGCGGAGCGGGGTTGGCGAGACATTGAATATTCCTGGCCAATCAATAACGTCGAAGACGTCCGGGGTGACGAGCGCGGCCAGTTGCTTCGTCGTGAAAGGAGGGGTCCGATCAACGAGCGCGTAGAGTTGAAGCAACAGCTTAAATAGCCAGTAAGGTATCTCGAGGATGCGTGCGTGCGCGCTGGTCGCTGATTTCACTTCTCGCATCAGGTCAATGTAGTCGATCTCAGTTTGACCAGAAATGTCGTACTGCTTCCCTGGATGCGGGCGCTCTATCGCGGAGATAACTACGTTGCAGAAATCGCCCACATAAAGGGGCTGGCGTAAGTAGCATCCATCGCCTGGGATCGGAAAGATCGGAGTTTTCTGCATGAAGCGAGCGAGCCAACCTAGATGCTTGCGGTCGAACCAACCAAACATCAACGTCGGGCGTAGTACGCAACAAGGAATTCCGGATTGAGTGGCGATCTCTTCCTGTATCTTCTTGCTTTCGGTGTAGAAGTCCTTGGCGGCGGAGTGCACGACAGACGAACTTATGTGGACCATGTAAGGAATATGGGCGGCCTTCGCGGCCGCTATCACGTTCTCAGATGCGACGATATTGTTTGCGTGGAACGGATCGTTCGTCAACGCTCCGATTTGCGCATGATTCTGAATGAGCACATCGCAGTCCGTGAATACCTCCTCCCACGCACCCGACTTAGCTAGGTCCGCCTCAATGACGCTCAGGCCTGGATGAAGCTCGCGCAACTTCCGCGTGTTTGCCGGGTGTTTGTCAATTCCAAGGAGTTCCTTGTGCCCAAGCTGCTTCAGCCGGAGAACCAAGTTCTGCCCGACCAATCCGGCAGCGCCTGTGATGACGATTTTCATGTCAGAGGCCTGCTCACGCACTAGAGCTTCGTTCGATGCATGATCGACACTGGCAAGGCGCGGACAATACACATAATTGGCCACCAAAACCAAGGAAGATAAGCAACCTGGCTTCGAGGATTGTTAATGAAACGGACCAACTTTTTCGCAACTGCGTCTGGTTTGGCCCAAAGCACTCCGCTCTTCTCTATATGCTCTGTCATAGCAGTATCCACAAAGCCAAGTTTCACGGCGATTGCCTGCGCGCCGCTTGGTGCCAAACGATGCGCCAGGCCTTCAATGAGAACCGTTAGGCCAGCCTTGGCTGAGCCATATAGATAGTTTGACTGCCGCCCCCGATCTCCAGCGACTGAGCTAATCCCAAGCAATACGCCGCTCTTCTGTTGCTCAAGTACGTTCGCGGCGGCTAGGCACCAGCGTGCCGCGGAAGAGAAGTTTACAGATACTATGCGGTCAGCTTCAGCCAAATCCGTTTCAGCTTTTCGTTGATCACCGAGAAATCCATAGATCACGATCACGGCGTCGACACGACCACCAAGCGCCTCCGCCATGGCGTTTATTGTCTTCTCCTCGTTGTTTTCGCAGGCTAGATCGATTGGCCACGCGATGGCCGTAGTCGCGCCCCGAGCCAGAACATCGCTTGCGATATGTTCGAGCGCCGACTGACGCCGTCCGGCGAGTATGAGCTCGGCGCCTTGCGCAGCGAGTTGTCGGGTTAGCGCTTCCGCTATTGTTGATAGCGCGCCTAGGACAATTACGCGCGGGTGTTGGTTTGGATCGCTCATTGGCCAGAAACCCTCCTCCAGAAATTTGACGCGAAAGCAGGATCGGTATGTCTCTCGAACGCCGCCAACCTTTCACCATACCCTTCGCGGAACATATTCGCAGGCATTCGTCCATCCTTTGCAGGATATAGACGGCCTCGGGCTTCGCGCACGACGTCATCAAGACGTGAAAACAATCTTTGCGTTTGCTCGCCTCTGTTAGGGAAGTCGAGAGCCAAAGTCGTACCCTCCATCGGAAAGCTGAGATCGCCGATGGACGGAACTGGTCCGAAAGTTTTGACTACTGAAAGGAAGGAGCCCTGTCCGCTTTTCACGATTTGGCTAACAAGTTCTTGCATGGCGGGTTCGGCTGTGTCTGGCGGAATGACACACTGATACTGATAGAAACCTGCGCTTCCATAAAGCCGGTTCCAATTGTTGATTGAGTCAAGCGGATAGAAGAAAGAACCATAGTGGACATTTGAAAAATCAGGCCCAGCCTTCTGCCTATTCCAATATAATGAATTGAAAGTACGAATAGTTAACTTGTTCAACAACCATGATGGGGCCTCAAAAGGTATGGTCGCCTTTATTTTTCTGGGATGCGGTTCGTAATCCTTTGACGTGATCCAGTTCGCACGCCGAAATATGCCGCGTCCGAGCTTTTTCTTTCCATTCGCGCAATCAATCCAGGCGACTGTGTGCTCGTGCGTGTGGACACTATCAGCGGCGAGAGTAAAAAACTCTGACAAACTCTCAAAAGCGATACTCTCGACGCAAAGGAACGTGGAAGGAATGCGAACGAGTTGCACCTCCACCCAGGCAATTAATCCAGTCAATCCTATTCCGCCTACGGTTGCTTGGAATAGCCCGCTGACGTCGCTTGAATCTAGCACGTAGGTCGATCCGTCAGAACGGATCAAGGCAATGCGTTTTACACCACAGCCAAAGGAGCCTCGGAAATGATGGTTTTTTCCGTGGACGTCATTGGCGACTGCGCCGCCCAGCGTGACAAACCTTGTCCCTGGCGTGGTGAGGAAGAACCAACCGTGCGGGACAGTGATTTCGAGCGCCCGATCGATCGTCAGACCGGCTTCGGCAGTCAGGATGCCGGTTTCCCTGTCGAACCGGATAATTCGGTCAAGCCCAGCTGTTTCAACAAGCGCGCCGCCGCTATTCATTACCGTATCACCGTACGAGCGACGTCTGCCCACCGCTAGTGACGTATTATCCGCGCGCGCTCGGAGAATTGCTTGCGCCTCGTCCAGAAAACGCGGCTTTGCAATCTTGTGAAGCACATGGTCGACCTGTCCCCAGGATGTAGTCAGCCTCTCCTGCATGACACTCCTCAGAATGCTGCAAGGCCAAAACACGCAATTGCGCATAAGCCCAATCCAAGACTTGGCGCATCTTTAAGTGCGAAGATGATTGGGTCATCGTCTAGAAGACCGCGGTGGCTCATCAACCAGATCCTGCTAGACCAGAGGAAGATCAGGGGCGATAGGGCCCAAAGCCAGTCAGGAGAATGATACATACCTTCAGGATAAGCGTCGTTTGCTACGTAAAGAAAAAGCAGAGTTACGGCAATTGCGTTGGACGACAAGCCAAGACCAAGAATTATTGGGGCGTCATTCGACCCATAGCCTCTCCCCTTTATATTTTCGGTCTCTGTTCGTTGCGCAGCTCTCACGATCTCCACGTGCCTCTTGGCGATAGATAACGAGAGAAACAAGAAAAACGAAAATGCTATAAGCCAAGCCGACGGCGGAACATGTAATAGCGCGATGCCCATAATGATCCGAAGAGTAAACAAAAACCCAATAACAAAAACGTCCAAAATCGGGATCGTCTTTAGTACTAGCGAGTAAGCGGTTGTGAGCAGAATATATAGGCCAAGGAGCAGAGCAAATTTACTATCGAGGGCAACCGCTCCAGCAATCCCAATAAACCCCATAGTGCCCGCCGTCGCTGAGCCGGACCCAATGGAAATATCAGTTGAGGCCAACGGACGAAAACACTTGGTCGCATGTTGTCTGTCAGCTTCAAGGTCGCATAAATCGTTAAAGATGTAAGTAGCCGAGGCGACCATTCCCATACACAAGAATGCTATAAATATCGTCACAATCGCACTTGTGTTTGTGTGCTGATTTGACAGCATCAAAGGTGCGAACAAAAGGACGTTTTTAGTCCAATGATGAATTCGAACCAATCTAAGCCAAGTTTTTAGTGACGGTGTATCTCGCTCAAAGCGTTGTTCTACATCGACATCCATTTTTTTTAGACTTTGATCAACTTTTTTAGACGCGCCGACTACAATAGCCGATTTGGCGTGGCGCCAGACCGGGAGGTCGCTCTGATCATTTCCAGCGTATGCGAACCCATCTGGAAAATGCTCAAGTAGATACTTGGCCTTTCTCTCGCCTTTGAGATTTATACGACCACTCGAGCCGATTGCAGAATCGAAAACTCGGACTCGTTCAGCCACCCTATCAGCAACCTGCTGGGGAGAGGCTGTTACTAGATGTATTTCTCTGCCATTTGATTTTTCGGCGCGTAGGAATGCAACAAGGTCCTCGTCAAGCGGGATCGTATCAGGCTGGTAAGCTTCGATGCTGAGAAGTTGCTTCTTAAACTCCAGGCGTCCGCTTTTGAGGCAGGATATAACATTGGGAAGTTGCATGGGATTACAAGAAAGAGCGTGCAAGAACGCTTCAATAAGACTGTCAGAGCGGGCAAGAGTACCGTCGAAATCGACTGCGAGCGGAGGCTTGGAGCATTGACTCGTCGAAGAGGCGGCGACTGCTCCAAAGTTTTTTGTCGTATTTCTCGGTGTCTGCATGAAGCATGTGTGCCCATAGTACAGGCGGTTGTCCATACTATGTGACTTCCGATCGGTGAAAACAAACCGCGCTTTATCCGCTCCCGCGAAGAGCGTGTCTCCGCGTGACTATTTCGCAGTGCATGTAAACCGCGCGGCCATTTAAGCTAAAATGCCGAAGCAAGAATTTGTAAGTGGGAGATGTTTAAGTGCCTGAGAGCGAAGGACCAAATGACAATTCTAACGGAACAGGTTGGAGCGACAAGACCTTGCGTGTTCTTCTGGCGGCCGCAATTTTGCATGCAATTATCATCCTTCTCATCGGAATTGATCAACCCCTGTTAGAGCTTCATGCGTTCAGGCAGACTCAGACAGCGCTTTCAGCCTATTGGATCAAGCAGGGCGGCCCTTGGCTTGCCTACGAGACGCCAGTTCTGGGCGCTCCTTGGGCAATTCCTTTCGAGTTTCCACTGTACCAGTTACTTGCGGCCGCGGTGTCCTCACTTGGGCTTTCTCTAGAGGTGGCCGGGCGACTGGTAAGCTTTGCACTCTATCTCGGCCTACTTCTGCCAATTCGAATAATATTCAAGGATGCGGGACTGAGTTCAGAGTCCTACCTAGCAACCATAATTTTGCTTTTATTTTCACCACTCTATTTGTATTGGAGCCGGACGTTCATGATCGAGTCGTGCGCGTTGTTTTTTTCTGCGCTGTGGCTCGCACTTTTTGTGCGCACGCTTTGGAGTAGCGAAAGCGGTCTCTGGGTTGCTGCTGGAGCGCTTCTGGTCGGCTGCTTGGCCTGTCTAACAAAATCAACAACTTTTCCAGCTTTTGCGCTGATTGGCGGACTACTAGCGGTCAAAGAGTTTTGGAGTGCGTGGAGACGAAAAATCGGGTCGAGAGATGAGTTGAAACAGATTCTTGTGGCATCGGCCGTGCTCCTTCTACCCTTTGTGCCAGGGGTGCTTTGGGTCAATTATTCCGATTCAATGAAGGAGGCCAACCCTTTTGGCTGGTGGCTTAGGTCCGCTTCAACGGTGAACTGGAGTTTTGGCACGATCGATCAGAGGTTGAGTCAGGTGCTGTGGAAAAGGATTGTGCTAGGGCGAATATTTACTGACACGTTGGGGCTGGTTGGTTTTTTAGCCATCGTCACTCTTGCAGGCTCGATCGCAAAACGAAACCCATTTTGGACTATGGTTCTGGCGGTATTAGGGTTTTTGACGCCAATCCTTATCTTCACCAATCTTCACATGGTTCACAATTACTACCAGTACGCCAATGGCATATTCCTTCTCGCTGCCGTGGGCGTCTCATTGGGAACGATTTTCCAGCGTTATGTTCCAGCCCTTGGCTTTGTTTTACTTGTTGCCATAGTCATAGGGCAGTTGGTTGTTTTTTACCGAGACTTCGCGCCTGCATTTACACGGGACTCACCGCGGGTTCCCGAAGGCATCGCATCGTTGGTGAAGGAACATGTCCCTCCAGAGCATTCTATACTTGTTTTTGGGTACACTTGGAATTCAAGCCTAACCTACATGTCTGAGCGGAGGTCACTCAACGTTCCAGCTTGGACGACGGATGATCTCTTGGCTCGGGTTCTGTCGGATCCGCAGCAATTTCTAGGCGAGTATCCGCTAGGTGGGATCGTCGTTTGCTCCACTTTCATGCACCTTTACGGTGCCAAAGAGGCTCAGATCGACGCCTTCGCATCACAACACTCCGAGATTGGCGCGATCAAGAATTGCCGGCTCCTGGCACCTTAGAGCGAAGTGAACGAGGAGAGACCATGGTAATCTCCCCGGAAACGAACGGGGTTTGAAAGTAGAATTTTCTCAGCCGACGGATGAGGAGATTCCGATGAAGAAATCACGGTTCAGCGAAGCCCAGATCATGTCGATCCTGCAACAAGCCGAGAGCGGCGTGAGGGTTGCTGAGCTCTGCCGCGAGCACGGCATGTGCAGCGCATCGTTCTACAAGTGGCGGGCGAAATACGGCGGCATGGACGCCTCGATGATTTCGTAGTTGAAGACGACCGAGGACGAGAACCGGCGGCTGAAGAAGATATACGCGGAACTCAGCATGCAGAACGATCTGCTGAAGGAGGCGCTCGGAAAAAAGCGCTGAGGCCGTCTCAAAGGAAAGAGATGGCCGTACATGCGGTCGCGGTTCACGGCGTCAGCATCGCGCTGGCGTGCCGGACGTTCGGCGTCAGCCAGACCTGTTATCGGTATCGGCGCAAACTGAACGCCGAGAACGAGGTGATTGCGGACTGGCTGCTGCGCCTGACCGGCGCCCGGCGGAGCTGGGGATTTGGCCTGTGCTATCTGCATCTGCGCAACGTCAAAGGCTTCGGCTGGAACCACAAGCGGGTCTATCGGATCTACTGCAAGCTGGAGCTGAACTTACGGATCAAGCCGAGAAAACGCCTGCATCGAGAGAAACCCGAGCCGCTGGCCGTTCCGGATGCGCCGAACCAGGTCTGGTCGATGGATTTCATGGCCGATCAACTCGCCGACGGCCGGTCATTCCGGACCCTGAACGTGCTGGACGACTTCAACCGCGAGGGACTGGGGATCGAGATCGATTTCTCACTGCCGTCCGAGCGGGTCGTGCGCACGCTCGACCGGATCATCGAGTGGCGCGGCGAGCCCGATGCGATACGGGTGGACAGCGGCCCGGAATATGTCAGCGGGACGCAGCAGAGCTGGGCCGAGAGGCGCGGCGTCGCCATCCGATACATCCAGCCGGGCAAGCCGCAGCAGAACGCCTATGTCGAACGCTACAACCGCACGGTCCGCCAGGAATGGCCCGGATGCTACATTTTTGAAAACATCGAGGAGGCGCAGGATCACGCAACACGATGGCTGTGGACATACAACAATGAGCGCCCGAACATGGGCATCGGCGGGATCACCCCCGCACAGAAACTGAAAATGGCCGCGTAGATTCTACCGAACTACCCCATCAAATATGGGGGGATTACCCCATGACCGGACGATCGAGGCGGAACCACAAGCCCCGCACTCAAGGCGAAATTCGCTCTTGAGGCATTGAGGGTCGAGAAGACAATTTCCGAACTGGCGCAGCGGTTCGATGTGGTGTAGAGCCAGAATGGCCGAGTTGCGCGATTGACGAGCATTAGAGGGCCGGACACCACCGGTATATCTCCATACAGAGAATAGAAAAATCTACTGCGCTTGTCGTATTTCCCGCGCTGTTTCTTCTCATAGTATCTTTCAATCCGAAGCTGATCGGTTATGACGACGGTATCGTGCTGACCGGCGCGGCCCGAGTCTTGCGGGGCGACATACCATATCGTGATTTCTGGGGCATGTATGGACCCGCCACTTTTTATTTCAACGCGGGTGTGATGGCTATCTTCGGCGAATTTGCCCTAGCGGTAAAGGGCATTTCTCTGCTCGTTAAGCTGGGACTAGTGTATATTGCGCTTGTATTCATTCGGCAATATCAACCCCTCAGCGTTCAAGTGCTAGGAGGTCTGACATCCGCGGGTCTACTGATAGGCTTTGGGTTTGATCTTTTTCCCGTCTTTCACGCGATTTTGCTGATACTTCTAGCATTCTGGTTTCTGACCCATTCGTCAAATGTTCTCGTGGGTGGGTTCTTGTCCGGGGCTGGTCTGGCACTCGCAGCGCTTTTTCGACATGATTTGGCTGGATATGCGCTATTTTGCTCGTTGGTCTATTTCCTGGTAAGAATTATTTTTCGGTCGCCAAGATTCAAATCGGGGCCACTACTTGCGCTCACTTTCCTGAGTATGGGGATCGCCTGTTCCGCAATCTTCATCCTCCCCACCCTCGCACTCATCTACGCGGCAGGCATAGAAAATCTGTACCACGACCTCCTCCATTTTCCTGGTACGGTCTATCCCGAGGTGCGTAGTTTGCCCTGGCCCGTCGCGCCCCTGCAGAGTCTTATTGTCTATTTACCGTTTCTGGCGCCATTGGTCTTTCTGGCTTATGCTGTACGCCGCCCAAGTTCAGAGCTAACAGAGGTAGACAGGAACGGGCTTCTCATCCTGGTTATGCTAGCGAGCGTCATATTCATTCTCAAAGGGTCCGTGCGCACGTCCGCGGTGCACATGGCGCCAGCGATATTTTTCTTCAACATCCTAGTTTTTTCCTGTCTCCCAAGATTGTCCTGCAGCCGTGTAATTACGGGTCAAACGGTGTTTTTCGGGTTGATCGTTGGCTTTTTGATCGCTTGGGGCGCTTGGTTTGCAATTAGACCCAGCGCTATGTCTACCCTCCATTTCATAAAAAATCAGACAAGCAAGACTCTGCAAAACTGCCGAGAACCGATTCATCCAAAATTGGCATGTATGACTATTCCTAACCGCTACGGTGCCGCGCTCACCTATCTGACACCAAGTCTTTCAGAGGGGGATAGCATTTATGTCGGTGTCTCCGACCACAGCAGGATCTTCGTCAATTTCCAAGCATTTTACTTCCTATCGGGATCTTTTGCGCCAACACGATGGGAAGAATTGCATCCTGGCCTGCAAAACAGACTTGATATTCAATCGCAGATAGTTGCCTCCTTTTCTGCGACGCCACCCAAATTCGTTCTTCTTGATGCCGCATGGATTGACGTGAGTGAGCCAAACGCATCGTCCGTCGATAATGGCGTCGAATTATTGGATGCATTCATTGCAGATAACTATATAATTACAGAGACTTACGGAAGCCTTGCCTTAATGACTCTAAAGTAAGTTCGTGTGAACCCGCCTCTTGGGCTTGTCATGTGTGGACGTATATGGACCCCGCCTGATTGCAACGGCCTGTCTGGGTCTGGTTGGGCGATCACGATTGCTGGCGTATATCCGGCTTCTTTGAGCGGCCCGATACATCGTCGCCGCGAGCCCCGATGGGTTTCCGCGCGCTTCTTCCTCAATGGCTCCGTTCCTGCCTCAAACCAACTTGCTCTGACAACGCCGGCCCAAGACCAGACCAATGCCGTACGCTCCTTGTTCGGGATCGTTTACGATTGTGTCGGTAGTGATCGACGGCGTTGCTTCCAGCTCATACCACAGCCGTTCTACGTCGATCGAGGGATCTTCGGTGTTTGGCAGTATGTCGTGCAGGGCGATGACACCATTTTCGGCTACAAGCGCGCCATATATTTCGTAGTCTCGTTTAGCGCCTTCGTACGAGTGGTCCGCATCGATCAACACGAAATGGATCGGCGCATCACAGAGAAGGTCGTTCACTTTTTTAACCGTTTCGGGATCATGTGAATTGGCTCTGAGCAAATGCAGGGTCTGGCCGGGGCGTGCGAAACGGCGATAATGTCGTTCCTTCCACTTCGGATATCCGCCACCATTACGACCATAGGGCAAGTCAATGCTGACGATGGTGGCATCCGGCGCGGCAAACCGGCAAAGCAGTAGCAACGTCCCCCCTCGTGCTGTGCCGATTTCGACCAGCGTCTGCGGCTTACGGTTCGCAACAAGCTGGATCAGACCAGCCAGCTCCTGTGGGACTTGCATCGGGCGTATTGCGCGGCCAAATGCGCCTCTGGCAACCGCAGCGACTGCCGATTCGGGATCGTCAGGCAGAGTATCGTTGGCCAGACCGGTCAAAACCGATCCAAAGTATAAACGGTCATGAAAATTGTGCATCTGGACCCACATATAAGTCGCTGCACGCGTCAGCCCCTCATGCCTGCCGTCCCGCTCCCAGGACCGGATTAGATTTTTCGCACGGTTCAACATGTGCTGTCCTCCTAGCGCATAAGCGTTAGCCGAGCGCCTTTTCCGTTGCCAGATGTGTTCCAGCCGGAAATCTTTCAAGTGTTCTATACAACAGGATATATTTGCGCGTAGCGCCGGGTAAGCTGAAAATTTTGACATTCTCGGGCAGAGAGGCCAATAGAAGATTTGAAAGCAGATCGGTTTGTTGAATGGCGTCTACAGTATGCTTCCCACTAGTTCAGCGCCATGGCTCAGTAAACTTGGTCTGTCCGATCAGTGGCGCTCAGGTTGGAATTCCGCGGATTAGCGCGTGTCACCGGATAAAATTGTGCCGCAGTGCCCTGTATGATCCGCAGCAATGAACACCCGGGTCACCTATCACATCCTTTGGGTGCTTATCTCGGTTGCCGGCATTCTGGTGCTGCTTCAACTTTTTCATGCATCAGTTGGTGATGTTGCGGCGGGTTTGACTGAAGCGCCACTAACACTTTATCTGCAGGTCGCTGGACTCGCCGTGATGATGCAAGTTTTCGGTGCCCTAAAATGGCGCGTGGCTCATACAGCGCTGACCAAGAGCGAAACCGGTCGGTCGCTGTGGAGTCTGACAGAAATTACTACACTCGGCTCCTTGGGCTCCCAATTCCTTCCGGCTCAGCTCAGCCATCTGATGGTCCGCTGGTTTTATTTTCCCAAGGCCGGCTCTCAAAGGGTCGGGGCAGCGAGCTCCACTCTATATGAGCAATTTTGCGATTTGATCCTTTTCGCGGTATTCAGCGCGGTTTTTCTTCTTTGGTTTTGGTTAGGTTTACCACTTGGCGTCATTTTGTTGCTTGGACTAATGATGCTGCTTTTTTCTTGTACTGCGTTGAACATTGCGGTCGGGCTGATTGAGCAGGTGATCCGCGCCCTTGGCCGAATTGGTCCGCTGTCCGGGGCATTGGTGAAGGCCGAAGCGCTCGCCGCACAATCCCGCGATATTTCTCCTTGGACCAACGTCAGGATTTTCCTCTTGTCCGGAGCGATCATCTTTATACGCGCTGCACAGGCCTATCTGATCGTCAGGATATTCGCCCAAGATGCCAATGCGCTGATCGCGGCAGCGGCCTTTCCAGTCACGGGGCTGATCGCGGCCATTCCAATCAGCCCTGCAGGACTCGGGGTAACCGAATTGTCTTGGAGTGTATTCTTGATTGCCGCGGGTGCTGACGCTCCAGCGGCGGCAATTACAGCTGTCAGCATTCGACTCATCAATCTAATTGTGTTGATCGCATTGCTGGGTCTGAGCTTTGCGCTACATTTCACCGCCCGTGTTCTGGATCTCACACGAAATGAGCCCTAGCCGTTCAGTCCTTCGTCGATAGGTGCTGGCATGTTTGGACGTATATGGACCCGCTGGATTCACATTTCAAGTGCGACACCGAGGTTGGCGGCGAAAGCCTCGATCGGCGTTTGAAAGCCGAGGCATTTTCGAGGCGTTGAGTTGAGGTTCCAGATCACGTCGTCGATGCCGTCATCGGTGTATCCTCCAAGATTGGTTTTTCGGGGAAGGTCGCGGCGCAACCGGCCGTTGGCGTTCTCGATGCCTCCGCGCCGCCGCGGGCTGTGCGGGTCGCAGAAGAAGGCGCGCAGGCCAATCTGACCGGTCACGCTCTCGTGCCTGGCGAACTCGCCGCCGTTGTCATGGGTGATGGTGCGCCGAGCCTTTGGCGCCAGTCCGCCCAACTCCGCGGCGATGGTGCTGGCGGTCAGCTCCGAATCCTTGCTGAGAAGACGCCGGGCCAGCGTCAGACGGGAGCGCTCTCCTGCAGCGTCAGCAGGATGTCGCGCTGACGGCGGAAATGCATCAGGTCTCCCTCCCAGTGGCCGAACTGACTGCGGAGATGCGCCTGTGTCGGCCTCTGGTGGATGGAAATACGGTTCGGGATCGCCGGTTCTCGCCGACCGTTCCGCCTTCGCCGGCCGCGCTTCGCCTTGCGCTGCGCAAGCTGGCGGGGCAGTCTCGCGCGGCGGCCCGCAGGGCTGTAGACATGGCGGTAGATGGATTCCGCGCTCACCCCGTGCTCCACTTCCTCCAACTCCATCCGTCCCGCGATCCGCTCCGGAGACCATCCCCTGGCGAGACGGTCCTCGAAGTGTTCGCGCAGGCGGGTGGAGCGCCCGATCCGCGACCCGCGCAGCTTGCGCGCCCAGGCCCGCCGGTCGGCGCTGTCCGGCCGGTAGTTGCCAACGCAGCGATTGCGCCGGAGTTCGCGGTCGATCGTCGAGCGATGCCGCCCCAGACGGCGCGCGATCTCCGCCTTCGGCAATCCCATCTCCATCAGGCCGCGCAGGCGGCAGCGTTCCTCAAGCGAAAAGTGTATGTATCTCGTTCCCATGGCGATCCCGGTCATAGCCGGTGTCGCACTTGGTTTGTGAGTCTAGGAGGTTCTTAGTTGGCGCGTCAGGCGCCGCCAAGCGCGGCCAGAAACCGCGCGCCGTACCGCTCTAGTTTCTTCACGCCTACGCCGCCGATTTCCGCCATGTCTGAGAGTGAGGCGGGACGCGCCACCGCCATCTCGATCAACGTGCGGTCTGGGAGAATCACGTAGGCTGGCACCTTCTGGGCCTTGGCGATCTTGGTGCGCAGCGCCTTGAGACGGAGGAATGCCTCGGCCTCCAGCCCGTCCAACTCGGTCGCGGGCGTGCGGGTTTTGGAGGATCTCGCAGATCGCGCGCGGATCGCGTCTTTGCGCAACTCCACGGTTTCTTCGCTCTTCAACACCCGCCAGCCGGCCTCGGTGACGGTCCACGCGCCGTGGCGATCCGGGTGAAGCGAAAGCTGAACTCGACCGACGTGATCGACGCGCTCACCGATCTCATCATCCTGCGCGGACCGCCCGAATTCGTCCGAAGCGACAATGGCCCCGAGTTCGTCGCCCAGGCCGTCCGGGACTGGATCGCCGCCGTTGGCGCGAAGACCGCCTTCATCGAGCCAGGCTCGCCGTGGGAGAACGGCTACGTCGAAAGCTTCAACGCCCGATTCCGCGACGAGTTGCTCAACAGGGAAATCTTCTACTCGCTGAGAGAGGCCCAGATCATCATCGAGGGCTGGAGAAAGCTCTACAACACGAAACGGCCCCACAGCGCACTCGGCTATCGGCCACCGGCGCCAGAATCCATCGTCCCAGTGGAAACCAGGCCAGTGATGCACTAACAATCAAACCGGACCAATCAGGTGAGGCTGCCCAAGAGGCAGCACAGCTACTGCGTCCGTGGGTGTTTGAGGCGGAGCGGGTCCACAAGAAATTGGGGTACTCGAGAAAGCTTCAAGCCGAGTTGCGTACTTCGTTCAACAATCGCGACGGATGGCTCGGAGTGCCGACACGCGTATCGACCCTCGATAGACATGGGAAAAGCAAGACGGAGCTCCGATTGCTCAATGTTGCGAGGATAAGGGGTGCGGCGGCGGCGCGAAGTAAGTGCCGGCTTCTCACGCGGCTCAATGACGCCTCAAGGGTGTTTGCCCAGTTCGGCGCCGACGAAGACTCCGCCTTTGAGACAATCGATCAAGCCAGTTCAGAAGGCACAATCACAGATCTCGCGGCCAACCTGCGGAAGGCGATCGCTACGCTATTGGGGGTTCTTTCCGATGTTCGGGAATTCCAACTGTTCTACTCTTTAGAAAACGTCCGCTCTCTGATGAGGTGGGCGGACGATGCTCGCTGTGAACTCGATGTTACGATTGAGTGTCATCGACAGGAGCGTCGATTCTATGTCGCCGGCGCGCGTAAGCGCAGTGTCATCGATGTGTCGAAGTTGCTGAAGCCAATACCCGACGATGTGCTGGAGATCGCAAGGATCTCTAAGGCGGTGCCGAAAGCTAGCGATCCAGTGGCCGCGTAACGGCCCGTTTAAAAATCGATCCGTTGTATCCAGCACACTAGAGATCATCTGAGAGCGTCTCTGAAGGCGCTCATAGCCATAATGGGAGACATTGATGCTGTGCGAGAAGCGGGCTCTCATGCGGCCTCTGAGATGACCTCCAGACAACATGTCTGGGGCTCACGCCATATCCGCGTCTCGTCCAAGACGGACATCGGTAATCCGCTGGCATGCTAAAATCATGAATGCTAAAGTTTATAGATTGGGTGAACCCAATGTGTCCGCGTGTCCGGGATCAGGGTCAATCACCGCCAAGATTCATTCGGCTATCTCAAGGGAGCGTTTTCATGAGCTTTGCACCTCTGCATGATCGCGTGCTTGTCCGCCGCCTCGAAGGCGAAGAGAAAACCGCCGGCGGACTTATCATCCCAGACTCGGCTAAGGAGAAGCCTCAGGAGGGCGAAGTGATCGCCGTCGGCGAGGGCGCACGCAAGGACTCGGGCGAGTTGATCCCGGTGGCCGTCAAGGCGGGCGACCGCGTTCTGATCGGAAAGTGGTCCGGCACAGAGGTCAAGATCGACGGCGAAGAGTTGCTGATCATGAAAGAGGGCGACATTCTCGGGATCATCACTTAGCACTGCGCCGCAAGTTCGCGCTTCAGACGCTAAGGCGGAAAATCCTTAGAACGAAACCGACATCTCTACGAGGAGCAACCGAAAATGGCTGCGAAGGACGTAAAGTTCCACACCGATGCGCGTGAGCGTATGCTCAAAGGCGTCGACATTCTGGCCGATGCGGTCAAAGTCACCCTCGGCCCCAAAGGCCGTAACGTCGTGCTCGACAAATCGTTCGGCGCGCCGCGGATCACCAAGGACGGCGTGACCGTCGCCAAAGAGATCGAGCTTTCCGACAAGTTCGAGAACATGGGCGCGCAGATGGTGCGCGAGGTCGCGTCGCGGACCAATGATGAGGCCGGCGACGGCACCACCGCCGCCACCGTTCTGGCCCAGGCGATTGTCCGCGAGGGCCTGAAATCGGTCGCCGCCGGCATGAACCCGATGGACCTGAAGCGCGGCGTCGACGCCGCCGTGGCCAGCGTCGTCAACGAGATCAAGGACATGTCGCGTCCGGTCTCTGGCTCCGACGAAATCGCCCAGGTGGGAACCATCGCCTCCAACGGCGATGCCAATATCGGCGAGCAGATCGCCGACGCGATGCAGAAAGTCGGCAACGAGGGCGTGATCACCGTCGAAGAGGCCAAGGGCATGGACACCGAGACTGAAGTCGTCGAGGGCATGCAGTTCGACCGCGGCTACCTGAGCCCCTACTTCATCACCAACGCCGACAAGATGGTCGCCGAGCTCGAGGACGTCTATATCCTGCTGTACGAGAAGAAGCTTTCTTCGCTGCAGTCGATGGTTCCGCTGCTCGAGACCGTCATCCAGACTGGCAAGCCCCTGCTGATCATCGCCGAGGACGTCGAGGGCGAGGCCCTGGCCACGCTGGTCGTCAACAAGCTGCGCGGCGGCCTGAAGATCGCCGCCGTCAAGGCGCCGGGCTTCGGCGATCGCCGCAAGGCCATGCTGCAGGACATCGGCATCCTGACCGGCGGTCAGGTGATCTCGGAAGATCTGGGCATGAAGCTTGAAAATGTCGGCATCGACATGCTGGGCGCCGCTAAAAAGATTCTCGTCACCAAAGACGACACCACCATCGTCGAAGGCGCGGGCGAGAAGGGCGAGATCGAGGCGCGCGTCGCCCAGATCCGTCAGCAGATCGAGGAGGCCACCTCGGACTACGACCGTGAGAAACTGCAGGAGCGTCTGGCCAAGCTGGCGGGCGGCGTCGCGGTGATCCGCGTCGGCGGCGTGACCGAGGTCGAGGTGAAAGAGCGTAAAGACATGGTCGATGACGCGCTGAACGCCACCCGCGCCGCGGTTCAGGAAGGCGTGGTTCCCGGCGGCGGCGTCGCTCTCTTGCGTGCATCGAAGAGACTTGAGGATCTGTCCGTCGAGAACGAGGACCAGGAAGCGGGCGTCAAGATCGTTCGCCGCGCTCTGCAGGCCCCGATCCGGCAGATCGCCGAGAACGCGGGCCTTGATGGCGCCGTGGTCGCGAGCAAGGTGCTCGAGGTGGATGCGCCGTATTTTGGCTTCGACGCTCAGGAGGAGCGTTACGGCGATCTTATGAGCTGGGGCATTATTGATCCCGCCAAAGTGGTGAGAATTGCGCTTGAGGACGCCGCTTCCGTTGCTGGTCTCTTGATCACCACCGAAGCCATGGTCGCCGACAAGCCTGAGCCGGCCGGCGCAGCCCCGGTCGGCATGCCCGACATGGGCGGAATGATGTAATCGCGCAGCGCGTCTAGGCCAAATCCGGCGCCAGCGCGTAGCTTTTCCGTCCGCGTCAGGATCAAGGGCGCTAGGCTCGACACGCCAGAGCCGGATCAGTTTCTTCTCCCTGGCTAAGCTTCAGTACCTGACGTCCGAGTTCCATACGCTGAAAGCCGGATATGCGGGCCTTTCCTGGCTTTCACGGCAGCCGCACCAATGGCCGGTTTCATCGCTTTCGAACTATTGCACTGGAGTGTCGCGTCTGGTCTGTGATCCGGATCCACGATGGTCGTGAACCTGATTGAGAGTTGGGAGGAATTTTGCGCGTGGGGACAAGGAACGACCTTGACGGCCTGATCCGCTTCATCGGCAGCGACGACGTGTGGAGCGAACGGCTGGCCGATGTCATTGATGAACATCTGCTGCCCGCCATGGAAGAGTTCGACATCGATTTCGAGGAACTCGGAGACATCCTTGGCGAGACATGGCCGATGGTCCTGTGGGGATGCGCCTTTGAGGATTTCCTCGGAAGGTCCTACGGGGCGGACGGGCAGAATATTGTCGATCTCTATCTCAAGCGTCGGGGCTGGAAGGAGACTGTCCTGAACCGGGCCTACATCGAGGGTCTGCGGGACGCGCCGGTCAGCCTTTACGAGGTGAGCGAGATCAAACCGGGCGAGTCCATGGTGCTGACCGACCACCTGACCGATGCCGAGCCCGTTACGGTCCGCGAGAAAAGCGCAACCCGGACGCTGAAGCCGTGGGACCGCATCGCCGTGCGCGTGGTTCCACAGCGGGATCACTATGTCATTTCGGGCGCATTGCTGCCCTTCTCACCTGAGGCGGCCGACCTCCTGACCGAGGTGTTGAGGGACTCCCTGAACTTTGGGAACCGGAAGAATCTGCGCCTCTCTGCCGACCAATTGCGCCAATGCGCGCCGCTCTTCGCCAATGCCTGGCTCTTCGACTGCTTGCCGAGGGCGCTCGACCCCGAACCGATGCAGCTTGCCAACGCCGAGGGCGACGATCTGGTGTTCCACGACCTGCGTTTTCCCCTGGCTTCGGGCGTCCTACAAAGAGATGTGGTGGCTAGGATGGCACAGGCGCCGACACTTGAACCGGCAGGGCCGAAGATCTGGAACTGGCTGGCGGCGGATGGGGCGCCTGCCAACAGACCGAGTGGCGGTGTCCTCCTTGGTCAGGCTATTTCCGGAGCCACCGTCTTGGGCATGTTGGAGCTAAAGGGGAAGGCGCTGACCCTGTCTGTCAACTCGGCCGCCCGAGCTGAACGCGGCGAGGCAATGATCATGAACGTGCTCGGAGACCTCCTGAAACCACCGCTGACCACGATCCGGACGGTCGAGCAGATGATGGCGGATCGAGACCTAAGCAGCGGCCTCCAGGATGAGGACGAGATACCGCCGGAGATCGCCCGGCAGATCGCTCATGACCACATGGACCGGCACTACCGCGACACGCTCGACCAGCCCGTCCCAGCACTCGACGGCAAAACGCCCCGTCAGGCGGTGCGCAGCGCCGCCGGTCGAAAGAATGTCGTCGAATGGCTGAAGCTGATCGAGAACCGGAGTGCGAGCCGAACTGGCACGCCGTTGGCCGAGTATGACTTCGGATGGATGTGGGAGGCGCTTGGCGTCGCTGAGGAGAGGCGCTGATGCCCCGAATCCACATCTAAGGCGGGCGATGCCGTTCCCTGGACAAGAAGATTTTGTTGCGATTGTCGCAAACTTTCTCGACGTTGTCGCGCATCTTTCCGGACCTTCGCTGCGCGCTACACGCACGACCGAGATGCGGGACGATGCGGTTACCTGAGTAGTTTGATTAGGTGACCGGAGGTGATCCCTAAACCGACGCTACGCGTTTCGCCTAGAGGTCATCTGAGCGCGCCGCTATCCGCAGCGACGGCGTCTCTGCCTTCGAAGTTGACGCAATCGAAGTCTCAATGGACTGGACGTCGAGGCTCGAACAGGACAGGGACCGGTGACCGCAACAATCAGCGCTGCAGTGGTCAGTCGTAGTTGGCCTACCCTTCGGGGCGAATCCGAAAATCTTGCGCTAATTGTCGCTCTCAATGTCCAACGGACGATAGCGACCTTCCGGAATGCCAACGGCGCGAAACGCTTCGACGTATTTCGCGCTGTCGGCGTCTGGCCGCTGAAAACGTCGATAAAGCCAAAGAATGTCTGCGATTTTGATGTCGGAACGGAGCGCGTAAAGCCTGTCTCGCGCCTCTATCGCATCCTCGGTTCTACCGAGCTTTTGAAGAATAGCGACCTCTATAGCAACGGACCACCAGAGATTGGGCTGTGCGCCTCTCCGGTACGCCTTGAGCGCTGCCGCATACTCCCCCTTAACGAAGTGATAGCGGGCGAGACCGCGATACCATTGTTCTCTCGTCGATCGGGGATTGAGTTCGATCGCGCGTCTCAGAAGCGCCGCGCCCAAATCGTGCCGCCCGGTCCACACGAACCAGTAACCGACGCGGGCCTCCACATCCCGGTCTCCGCCAAGGGAGAGCGCATTTTCCGCTTCTGCGTAAAACTCTTCGAGATCGCCGGACAATAGTAGGATATGACTGAGCACGTACTGTGCCCGGGTAGAATCGGGATTGAGCGAGACAGCAGTTCGCGCCGCGGCTTCCGCGCGCTCAAGCTTTTCGGCATGGGTTCCCTCATAGAGGTTCCCGAACCCCATGACTTCGATCCGCAGTGCGTCCGCAAGCTGAGCCCAGCCGCGCCAGTAGTCAGGCTCCTCCTCGACTACTCTCAGGATGCATCGGCTGACACGTTCCTGCATAGACCGTTGGTAAAGAAGTTCAGGATGGAACAGAGCGCATTCGTAGGAAGAAAGGTTCTCCGGCGGTTTGGAACGCGCGCGCTTTGCGGCGGCACGCTTGACCGCGCCATCGAAATCACCAATGGCCGACGCGACCTGTTCGGTGATCCGTAGTTGAACATCGAAGATACTGGAGGCTGTTAGCGCCTCATCAAACGCAGCTGACCAAACTTGTGCGCCCGTTCTCGTGTCCAGCAGTCTCGCGGTAACGCGTAGCCGCTCGCCGGCGCGTCGTACAGAGCCGCTGAGGATGTAATCGGTGCCGAGCGATTCTCCGATCTTGCGCACATCCGCCGCCGCGTCGCGAAAAACTTCGGTTGATTGTCGCGAGAGGATATTGAGGTCGCGATACCGTCCCAACTCGACGGCAACATCCTCGCTGATCCCGGCCGCAAGATAATCCTGCGCTGGTTCGCCACTGAGATTCTCAAACGGCATCACTGCGAGCGTAGGTCCAGCCGGCAGTGCGGGCATCATTTCGCTGTTTATTGGTTGCGATGGATCAGGTGTTCGGTGGAGCGGGAGAACTGCGATCATCGCGATCACCGCTGCAACCGACATCGCAGCGGCGATGATCAATACACGACGGTGCCCAGGATTCTTTATTGGCCGCTGCCCGTCCAAGTCGATCCGATAGATCTTCACTGGATCAGCAATGTTTTTGAGCCTGTGTTCGCCCAAAGGATCGAATAAAACGGGTGCCTTGCCAGCGGCTTGCGATGCGACCACTTCGGATACGAAAATGCCTCCTGGCTCCGCTTCGGCTTCCAATCTCGCCGCGATGTTGACGCCGTCGCCGTACAAGTCATCCCCATCGATAATTACATCGCCGAGATTGATCCCGATGCGAAGTTCCAGCCGCCGGTCTGGCGACAGGTTCACGTTGCGGTGGTTAAGATCGCGCTGCACTTGGGCGGCGCAGTTCACCGCATCGACTACTGAAGCAAATTCGACCAGCGTGCCATCGCCCATCAATTTAACTACGCGGCCGTGATGAGCTTCAATCAGTGGATCGAAGAGTTCGGCCCTGAGCGCCTTTAGCGCGGCAAGCACCCCCTCTTCATCCGCGCCCATGAGGCGCGAATAGCCGACCACGTCGGCGGCTAGAATTGCGGCTAGACGGCGCTCCATTGCAGATCCCCTCGCCGCGATCGTAACTAAAATGCCCGAGGCAATCTATGTTGCACCAGTTTGTTCGAGCGCACTCTCCCGGCGCAAAGCTGACATGCACTCGTGAAGGTGTCTAAACCGCTATGGTACACTGGCATCGATCAGCAACAATGTGGTTTGGATCGAACCGGGAGGAGCGAGATGAAAATCTTCGCCGCAGCCTCGCTGCTAGTTGCGAGCGCAATTTATAGCTTGAGCTCATTCGCAGAGCCTGTGTCTGTTGAGGTTGTTCTTGAGACGCAGGAATCATTCAAGTTCGAGTTCGCAGACGGCACCAAGCACTTTGTTCTGGCCGTCAAACGCGAGGGCATCGCCGAAGGAACAGGACCGTTCGCGGGTGCAACCATAACCGAAATAGGCTGGCATGACGTCGATCCGCCGAATGGCGGCGCGCCGGTAGGGTATTTGCAGGTCGAAACTCCCAATGGCGATGTCGCGGTGCTGAGTTTCCGAGCGACCGCGATTTTTACCAAACCAGAGGGCAAATTGATGCTGCACAATCACGGCGTCTGGGAACTTGTCAGTGGCACTGGCCAGTTCGAGCGGATGCGAGGCGTCGGTTCGCTGAACATTCTACCGCTAGGCGGGCCGAACAAGTTTACAATCAAGGGTGAGGTAGGCGACGCGCCATAGTGGACATCGACGCTGCACGAGGAGTGTCCGCTATCCCCGCCAAAGCAAACGTCGCCAATTTCGGCCGCGATGTCCGTTCCTGGCGGATTGTGTTGAAAAACTCCCCGTTGAAGTAGCTTCGGCGTCCTGATTCAGTCCACCGGCAAACGCGGGAGGGCGGTTGAGATGATGGGTCCGAGGCAGGAAGCGCAAGGCGCGCTTTTCTACGAGTTCTCGATTGAGGATCATGTGCCGCGGGATCACCTGTTGCGGTCGATTGACCGGTTCGTCGATCTTTCTGGCGTCCGCCATCACCTGGCTGCTCACTACAGCTCGACAGGCCGGCCCTCGGTCGATCCAGAACTGATGATCCGGATGCTGCTTGTCGGCTACGTGATGGGTATTCGGTCCGAGCGCCGCCTTTGCGAAGAGGCGCATCTGAACCTCGCCTACCGGTGGTTTTGCCGGCTCGATCTCACCGACCCGATCCCTGACCACTCTACTTTCTCGAAAAACCGCCACGGGAGGTTCCGGGAGAGCGACCTCTTGCGCCGCCTGTTCGAAGAGGTCGTCGCGCGCTGCATCGTCGAGGGCCTGGTCGGCGGCCAAAGCTTCGCGGTCGACGCCAGCATCATCCGGGCCGACGCCAGCAAGCAGAACGCGACGCCAATCGCTGACTGGCCGGCGGAGAAGCTCGACCCCGAGGACGCGCCCCGCGCCGTGCGTGAATATCTCGATACGCTTGACGACGCCGCCTTCGGCGCGGCGACGGAGAAAGCGCCCAAGTTCACTTCGCATGCCGACCCGGCCGCGCAATGGACCGGAGCGCTGAAGGGGCCGGCCTTCTTCGCTTACGCGGACAACTATCTGATCGACACGGACCACGTGGTCATCGTCGATGTGGAGGCGACGCGGGCGGTCCGCCCGGCGGAGACGGGCGCCGCGCAGACCATGATCGACCGAACGATGGACCGTTTCGACCTCTCCCCCGAGCGGCTGATCGCCGACACGGCTTACGGGTCCGCGGCCATGCTGAACTGGCTGGTCGAGGGGCGCGGGATCGAGCCGCACATCCCGGTGATCGACAAATCGGCTCGGCGGGATGGAACCTTCTCCCGCGAGGACTTTGCTTACGACCACGAGACCGACGCTTACATCTGTCCCGGAGGCCGTCCGATGACGACGACAGGGGCGCCGGGTCAATGACGAGGCGACGCTGATCTACCGCGCCAGCAAGCGCGACTGCGACGCCTGCGTCCTCAAACCCCGCTGTTGTCCAAAAGCGCCCCAACGAAAAGTCCCCCGATCCATCCACGAAGGCGCGCGGGACATCGCCCGCGCCATCGCGAAGACCGACGCCTATGTCGTCTCGCGCCGAATGAGGAAAAAGGTCGAGATGCTCTTCGCCCACCTCAAACGCATCCTCAAGCTCGACCGACTTCGATTACCCGGACCCAACGGCGCCAGGGACGAATTCCACCTCGCAGCCACCGCTCAGAACCTCAGAAAGCTCGCCAAACTGGTCCCGGCGCCCCGAACGTCGCAACCGGCGTGATCGGGCCCGGTTGCGCGTCGAACGACGCCGCTCTCCAACAGCCAAACTTGACGACTTTTTCAACGGAATCGCGGGGATAGCAGACGTCGATTTGTGCCTTAGATGCCGAGTTCAAGGGACATCTCTACGCGACCGGGAGTGCACCCCCACCAGACATTTTCGATACCCGTTGATAGGGGGAGGCCTGCTGACACACCTGCGGATTGATATAACGGACCTTCGCAGCTCGATCTGAGAAATGCGTTTGGACGGATCCTCACCTGAAAATCGTTTATAATGCTGTCGGTTCCAAAGTGCTGTGCTTGGAGGGTGCGCGAATGCCGGGACGGCCGCTTCCGAGCGAAGACGAGATGGGTGAGCGCGGCTTTGGTAGACCCGATATGGCGCGGCGGCGTGTGGTTCTGCGAGAGAGCCTAAATCGTTTCGCCACCGCGGAACCGCCGGATCGTTTCCACAATATCGCCGCTCAGAACATTGCGCACTGGCGGGACGCCGTCTCAACGACGACGCCCCAAGGCTAAGTTCGCGTCTTACCTGGTGACTGGGGCGAGGTCACACTGAGATTGACGAAAGAGTATGGCGCCTGCTTCGCCGTCTTGAATATGGCCAACGCCTATGTACCTGGTGGCGGATACGTCGAAGGGATGGTGGCGCAAGAAGAGAACATGTACCGCCGCACCGATTGTCACTTTCATATTGGACCGGACGAATATGATGTGTCGCGTGACCGCTACCGGCCCGAGATGACGGCGCTGTTCTTGGCGACTGACGGAAAGGTATATCTTGATACGGAGCACCCACGTGTCTGCTTGCGGGGGCCAGAGAACCGGGTTCGAAGCGACCTTGGGTATGCTTGGCTTCCCCACGACTTGATATTCCCGTTCTTTGAATTGCGCGCCTCCGCTCAAGATTTACGCGACGGGTCTCGTTTTGACGTCACAGACGCACGTCGTCGTATTGCCGCACAACTCGATACGTTGCGCGACAATAGCGTTCGGTACGCGGTGTTGGGGGCTTTTGGGTGCGGAGCCTTCCGAAACCCGTCCGCTGAGGTGGCGCGTCTCTACAGAGAGGAGATCGACAAGCGCCGGGATGACTTTTCATTGATCGCGTTCGCCATAATCGCGGCTGGCTATGGACCGGACAACTACACGCCTTTCGCCAAGGTGCTCGGCTGATCAAATGTGGCCCTCAAGGCCAGTTCAAAGCACGCAATGAATTATTGCCCGCCCGCGCCACCGCGGCGCGACTAAGGCTTTGATCTGAAGAGACGCGTCAAAAGAAGCGCAGGCAGATAGGAAACACCATTGGTGAATATTACTAGAAGCAGAGCATAGACGGCCGCGCCAGCGCTCTCGGTGAGCATGAAGCCGAGCATTCCCTCGTACTTCGTCGTCGAGAGATCGAGCCAATCGGGCGAGCAACCGGTGAATACCAGGGCGGGCAGAAAGATTAGCGAGCCCAGACAGAGCATCCAATTCAGCGCGTCCATTCGGTCACGCTTGTTGCAAAATTCGACCGTGTTGTAGGCGGTGTATGCGACGATCGTCGGAATGATCAGAACGTTGAGATGTTGCACGATTGGCCGACCCGCCGATGGCGCCTCGATTGGACAGGCGGCGCCGAGCAGACTCAGCGGATCAATGGCATTCGCGAGCAGCCTGGCGTCCC
The DNA here is from genome assembly GCA_963669315.1 of Paracoccaceae bacterium. GTDB lineage: Bacteria > Pseudomonadota > Alphaproteobacteria > Rhodobacterales > Rhodobacteraceae > SZUA-547. Next base: position 2,780,317 of record OY770021.1, read on the forward strand.
ACGCGGCATAGGCGTCCGGCCATCGCTCATTGAGCGCGATCACGACGGCGGTGTAGAGGACCAGCGCAACGAGATAGCCGAGTGCCCGTCGATCCGAGACCGAGAACACCTCGCTATTTGGCTCTTGCGGAGGGGCGCCTTCGTTGGGCGCACGCTGTTTGTGGACAGGAGAAGCGCGCGCTTCGAGATAACGCGCGATCTCCCTGACATTCACGGCGTTGACGCCACCGTCAAACAACTGCCAGACTGCGGGCCGGCTTTGAACTTTGACCGCCGCGCGCCCCATCGGGGACCCTTGAATTCTAACTCGGATGATCTCGCCGAAGCTTCGTGCGCTCCCCGAGGTCTGGCCGATCACCTCATTTGGACGATGAGGATCGTCGTGAAACTCGACGCCCCGGTCCAACGCCAGAATGGCGTTGCGGCTCATCGCCAGCGCCTTTTCAAGATCGACCAAGAGAATCAGGTCTTTCTCGTAGCTGGAAACCACAGGACCGACACGAACGCCTGCTTCCCGAGCCTTTCGTTGCATAGCCCTTCGACTGTGCAGGTAGATAAAGAGGAAGATGAAACCCAGCGAGGCAGTCGGCCCCACCACGGCCAAGACAACTGGAGCAGGCAGCGATAGGACCGGGACGCCTTTATGAAGCGCGATTGCATAAAGCGTGGCACAAACGACCAGAACCCCGATCGCCGCGGGGACGATCGGCTTTAGACGTGTTCCGGCGCTCGTTCTGGTCCGATATTGGCCGTCTCTGCGCCGTTCCCAACCCGCACGCTGAGATCGTCGGACGACGGCGCCGGACTCGTCTCGGCCCGATTGCGCGTATTTGGGCGACGCGACCGCATCACTGCGCGACTTTAACGAGCCTCGCGAACGCCTCAACAGTCGCCTCAGCGACCATCCGGCCAGTCCCGCTGAGAGCGCCCCGCCGATAGCGCCGAGGATCCACGAAGAATTTTCGACCCCCCACAACATTTGCGCATCTTACCCGCCCTTCGTTCTGGTCACAGTGTTCGAATGCGACCCATATGCAAACATGGGAACGCTCCCTTTCCCGGTTATTCGACACCCGTTGATAGTGGGAGGTCCGCCCGCCTCTGCGGCGATTTAACGTAACGGAGATTTCGCGGGCTCGCGGGCTCGCGGCTCGCGGCTCGCATCTTGCCGCGCCCCTACCGTTTCCTCGCGATACTCTCGCTAGCCCTACCTGGGTCCAAAATCCAAAACTAAAATTGGATCGTCGCAGCGGGTGCGGCTGAGCCCGAGCAAGCTGCAAAGCGCGCGCGATTCGCTTCGAGACGATGAAGACATCAAACGGCGTTCGAATGCCTACAGTATTTTGAACCAGTTAGTTGATTAAGAGGTAGTGAAACGCGGCGTCCGTCCAAGTTCGGCCGCATTTGGCGCCTCAACGCGAAACAGTTTACACTTAGTTAACACTGTAGTTGATTAGAATTTCTACCAAGCGTATCATCCCGCCGGGGTTTAGGGGCTTTCAAACCGCCACGAACGTGGCGCGTTGATTTCCAATATTTGTGGACCGTTCGTCCTAATTGAGGCGCGAGCTCGATCGATAGATAGATGGAGCCGTCCGATGCCGTCGAAAAAGAACTCACCTTTCTACGTTTTCACTGACCTTTTTGATTACGCGCCTGGATCTACTGCGGAATTCACAGTTTCGGGCGTTGGAAAAGGCGACGCGATTCAATTTTAGGTGCAGCACGTCTCCGATGCGGGAGAAGACGGAGAATACGGCACGCTTGATGACGTGGTCATCGATTTGGGCGGCGAGGGACATGAACCGTTCACCGTCGTCGATGGCGGCGAGGGCGATCTCGACGGCAAGAAGAACGGGACCATCGTCACCGAATGGTATGTGAATCCGGACGACTCGCAGGACGAGACATTCCTGTTGACCGCAACGAATGTCGAAACGGGCGAAGTCGCAACGACGAGTTTCACAGACACGTTGCCGAGCGACGCAAGTGTCGATCTGACAGAACTTGGCGGTATACGGGTATTTAACGACGCCCTGTTCACCAATCTGCAAATCGGTGCGGGTACAGGCGTGCTCGACCCATTCGTGCGCATCAGCACCAACACTCCGACGGAAAAAGGCTATAACACGTCGGGCCGCAAGCTGGAGTTTGATGAGAACAGCAGCCCCAATTTCACCACGGATTTGCAGCTGAGCGACATCCCGGTCGTTGTAATTAACGGCATTCCTGTGCTCGAGTTTCAATTGGATATCAACGAGCCTAATAACGGCGCAGGTGAGTACCTGTCACTGGATGTCATCGAAATCTACGCAACGGACTCTCCGATAACCGACCCACAGGCCGGGGGCGGCGCCTATAACGACATTCTGAGCTCGATGGATCCACTCTGGCAGTTGGACACCGACGACACACCCGGGGACGATTGGGTCGCGCTCAACTACGCGCTGCAATCAGGCAGCGGCGTCGCTGACATGGTCATGTATGTTCCGCTGGAGTTCTTCGACGATCTGGAACAGGACGCATACATCACGTTCTACAGTGAGTTCGGGCTCCAGGGCATCGATGACTCGACGGACATCACCTACAACTGGATTAACGATAGCGGTTTTGAGGAGTGGTCCGTCCGAGAGTTCATAAAAATCTCCGGCTACAAGTTTAATGATCTCGACGGCGATGGTGTGTGGGACACCGGGGACGGCGAAGAGGGCTTAGGCGGTTGGACGATTTATATCGACGAAAACGGCAATAACGAGCTGGACGAGGGCGAAACCTTCACCGTCACGGACGAGGATGGATTCTACCAGTTCAGCCTGTTTGAGGATGGCGTCTACACCATTCGCGAGGAAATACCGGAAGGCTCCGACTGGGTTCAGACGGCGCCTCCGGGTGGCGAGCACGTTCTTGAACTCTCAATTGACGATCGCTCGACCGACAATAATTTCGGCAACTTCATGCCGGACCCTTCGGTCCAAATTGTGAAACTCACCAACGGCGCCGACAACAACAACCCGACAGGGCCATACGTTGCAGTCGGCGAGACGGTGACCTTCACCTACGAGGTCACCAACACCGGCAATGTCGCGCTCGAGAATGTCGTGGTCACAGATGATAACGGCACGCCGGGCGACACTGGGGATGACTTCAGCCCGACATTTGTCGGCGGTGACACGAACGGCAACGGTCTGCTCGACCTCACCGAGACCTGGACCTACACCGCAACGCACACAGTCACCGCCGACCAGTACACGAATTTGGGTGAAGTTTGCGCGGATGACCCATATGGCTCAGAAGTGTGCGACGATGACCCGGACAACCATTTCGGCGTGGACTCCTCGATCGACATCGAGAAGACGACCAACGGCCAGCAGGCCGACAATCCGACCGGGCCATTGATCGCGGTCGGCGGCGCGGTGAACTGGCAGTATATCGTCACCAATGACGGCAATGTCGATCTCGACAACGTGGTCGTGGTCGACAGTGACGACGTGACGGTGACGCGGGACGACTCCACCGATGTGGGATCGGACAACATCCTGAGCGTCGGCGAGAGCTGGACCTACAACGCCAGCGGCGTGGCGGTGGCCGACCAGTACGGCAACACCGGCACGGTGACGGCGGACGACACGCTGGACGAAGAGGTGACCGACAACGATCCGAGCCACTATTTCGGCGTGGACTCCTCGATCGACATCGAGAAGGCGACCAATGGCGAGGACGCCGACAATCCGACCGGGCCATTGATCGCGGTCGGCGGCGCGGCGCTCTTCACCTATGAGGTCACCAACACAGGCAATGTTCCGCTGGCGAATGTCGTGGTCGTGGACGACAACGGCACGCCGGGCGACACGTCGGACGATTTCAGCCCGACCTTCACCGGCGGCGACGACGGCAACGGACTGCTCGAAGACGGCGAGACCTGGACCTACGAAGCCTCGCGCACGGTCACAGCAGGTCAATACACCAACATCGCCAAGGTGACCGCGGACGACCCGCTGGAGAATGAGGTGATGGACGACGACCCGTCCAACCATTTCGGTGAAGAGCCTGACGATCCAGATGGCCTCGCCCAAACGCCGGGCTTCTGGAAGAATCATATCGAGATCTTTGACCAGGAGCTTTACCAGTGGGATCAGGCGGAAGGGCCGGGTGATATGTTCGGCGCTCCCGGAAGTACGCCGCCGCCGAAGGTTGCGAGCGAGCAGCGCTATGAGGACGTCTTTGGCGTGGAGCTCTTCGGAAACGGCAAGTACAATAATATGGATCTCGAAAGCGCGCTTGATGAAGGTGGCGGACATCAGGATGCGCTGTTGCGCTCGTCGACCGCAGCTCTCGCCAATGCCGCGAGCGACGATCTCAACTATGTTTGGAACGACGATGTGGCGTTCGAGATCGGGATTGTCGATGTCTTCGGGCTTGATCCGGTCCTGGACGCGGCCGAGATTGATACACTCCGCGGATTCTACCAAGGCATCGCAGAGGATATCGACGTAATCGTTGTCGATGGCGTAATCAGTTTCGACGAAGTCATTAACGCGGTGCGGGATCTGTATTCTGATACATTACCCGGTGAAACTCCACCTCCCGTCCATGACGATTTCGATTTCGAAGGTGATGGCGGCAAGTGGGATGTGGGCGAACTTGCCCTGACCTTCGACATTCTGAATAACATGCCGAGCGCTGAGTTCGAGGATTTCGCCTGATCCGTCCAACAGGGAAACTGAGAGCGACGCCTTCGGGCGTCGTTTTTTTTCGTCTTCTAATGCGAAATTCTAGTAGGCATTTGAGGAGCCTAATCTGACTGGTCCGGTTTGATTGTTAGTGCATGACCGGCCTCGGTTCCATCGGGATGATGGTTTCCGGTGTATCGCTAAGTGGATTTCCGCTCTGGTTACGCCGCCGCCAGGATTGGCTTTGGCTGGTTGAGATATGCCTGATCGGGCGTTCGCCCGTCCAGCGATGAGTGTGGTCTGCGCCGATTGTAGAACTCCAGATAGCGCCCGACCCTGGCGCGGACCTCGGAGACGCTGGCGTAGGCCCTGAGATAAACCTCCTCATACTTGATCGTGCGCCAGCGCCGCTCGACGAAGACGTTGTCGCGCCAGGCGCCCTTGCCGTCCAAGCTGATGGCGATTTCGGCCTCCTTCAGCGCCTTGATGAAGTCGAGGCTGGTGAACTGCGAGCCCTGATCCGTGTTCATGATCTCCGGCCTGCCATAGCGGGCCATGGCTTCGTTCAGCGCCTCAAGGCAGGGCTCGGTCTCCAGCGTGATCGACAGCCGCCAGGCCAGCACCTTGCGGCTGAACCAGTCGACGACGGCGGTCAGGTAGACGAACCCGCGCGCCATCGGGATGTAGGTGATGTCCATCGCCCAGACCGGGTTCGGCCGCGTCACGGCCGTCTTCCTCAGCAAATACGGATAGATCTTGTGGCCCGGCGCGGGTTTCGACGTGTTCGGGCGGCGATAGAGCGCCTCGATCCCCATCCGTTTCATCAGCGTGGCGACATGCAGCCTGCCAACGGCGAACCCCTCCTGGCGCAAGAGGCCCATCAGCATGCGCCCACCCGCGAAGGGATAGTCGAGATGCAACTCGTCGATCCGGCGCATCAGCTTGAGGTCGGCGGCCGGGACCAGTCGCGGCGCATAGTAGAGGCTGGTGCGGCTGATCTCCAGGAGCGCCGCCTGCGGCGTCAGGCTCAGACTGTGAGCCCGGTCCGTCATTTCCTTGCGCTCGGCGACAGACCGGTCTTGTCGAGCGCACCGGACAAAAAATCATTCTCCAGCGCCAGCTGGCCGATCTTCGCGTGCAGCGCCGTGACGTCGATCTCGGGTTCGAGGGTTTTCCTCGCTCCGGGGTCGAAGACACTGGCCATCCCGTCCCGAAGCTGATCCTTCCACTGCTTGATCTGGTTCGGATGCACGTCGAACTGCTGCGCCAGCTCAGACATCGTCTTCTCGCCCTTCAAAGCCTCAAGGGCGACTTTCGCTTTAAATGCCGGGCTGTGGTTCCGGCGCGGTCGTCTGGTCATGGTCTCTCCTCGTTCCCGGCGGTCATGCCGATGGCGAGCGGAAAGGCCACTTAACGCCGCTGTTCAGATTTCCCGAGCCGCCTCTAAATCGCTTCATGAAAAATCCTCGCACCCAGTACGAAAACTATACCATCTGCCAGAAATAAGGGGGTTTTCACACAGCCTCCGGACATTCGTGCCACGTGCATCGAACTACAGCTTCGAACCCAATGCGGAGGTCTCTGATTGACGCCGAAATGTTCGCAATGCGCAGATGTCGTTGAAGGAGGCGTTTTGAAGCAGCCGGAGAAACCTAATTTAGTTCTTCCAATTCCCGCAGAGAGCTACGACGATGATGGGAATTCGGCAGGCGGAGCAAGACGCTTTATTCTAAAATTTCTCGACCGCGTTCCGTGTTCCCCGCTCAATCAAGCCGAGCGAAAGAGGGATTGTAAAAAGTCCCGACCAAAGGGCGAAATATCACTCGTACTGCATGTATAGGGGAGATCAGATGACCAAACATTTTTTTATTAGAATTGTAGGACGCATGGGGGCTTGTCGCATCGCCGTCGCGTTGGCTGTGGCTCTCGGTTCGACAATGTCGTCCGGCGTGCGCGCCGACGAGGCGGACGCCAAACGCCTGCTGAAGGCGATGTCCGACTACCTCGCAGCGCAGGAGGCGATCTCTTTCAGCTATGACGCCACGCTCGAAGTCGTCACCAAGGACGACCAAAAGCTTGCGCTGGCCAGTTCGGGCGAGACGACCCTAAGGCGACCTAACAAGCTTCACACCACGCGCGCCGGCGGCCATGCCGATATCGAAGTTGTCTTTGATGGTACGACGCTGACATTGCTCGGCAATACGGCGAACGCCTACACCCAGATCGAAGTGCCAGGTTCGATCGACCATTTGATCGACGAATTGCACGAAAAGTACAATCGACCTGTTCCCGCCGGCGATCTCCTTCTGTCAAACGCGTATGACGCTCTGATGCAGGACGTCGTCGACGTGAAGGATCTCGGAAGCGGCGTGATCGGCGGCGTCGAGTGTGATTTCCTCGCCTTCCGGACCGAGGAGATCGACTGGCAGATCTGGATCGCCCATGGCGATCGGCCCTATCCCTGCAGGTACGCGATCACCTCAAAGGATATCCCGCATTCGCCGCAATACACCATCCAAGTCAGGGACTGGCGGACTGGAGATGAGGTCGCAGCAACCGATTTCACTTTCGATGCGCCGGCGAACGCCGAAAAGATCGAACTGGAAGATATTCAGGAACATCTGGGCGATTTGCCCGGGCATTTCAAAGTGGGAGGTGGACAATGACCGTATCGATGCGCCTTGGCGCCTTTGCTTTTCTCGTGGTTCTCGCGCTTGGCGCGCTCGAAATTGGAGAGCGCGCCGCAGGAGGCAGGGAACTCGGCGTCGTCTCGACTGCCGAAGCGAGGGTCGGCCGACCGCTGACACCGGTCAGCGTCGCCGGAGTCGGCCGCCGTACAGCCAGACGTTGCGCTTCTGGCGTCTATAACTGCTAAGGGCTAGTTGTTTAGTCCCGGATTGTGATGGCCTAACATTGCGCCGCCACAGGCAGGAGGGACTATGGGCCAGATTTTACACGGGAGCGCCGCGACCACGCACGCGGTCCGAGCGGCGATACAGCGATCGCAGGCTTCGATCGCGGCGTTGAGCCGGACCTACGGGCTGAACCCCAAGACGGTCGCGAAGTAGAAGAAGCGCGATGGCGTGGAGGACGCGCCGATGGGGCCGAAGGAACGCCGCTCCACCGTTCTCAGCAAAGAGGAGGAGGCGCTCATCGGCGCCATACGCTGCTGCCGCTGGACGGGATTGTCCGGCGGGCGCTCGCGCCGGACCGTCTTGGGATTGACACCGACAAGCCGGCAGGCCCGGCGCTCGGAAACGCCAAGGGCCTGACGCACTTGATCGATGCAACGCCGGCGGCGCGAAGGACTCAGAAGTTTCCCCTGATCGTCTCAGTCAGAATGAGCTTGTCAAGCGTCAGGTCGGAGATCGCTTGGCCCAGAGCCGACCTCAGGTCACTAGTTGGCGCGTCAGGCGTCGCCGAGCGCCGCCAGAAACCGCGCGCCGTACCGCTCCAGTTTCTTCACGCCTACGCCGCCTATTTCCGCCATGTCTGAGAGTGAGGCGGGGCGCGCCACCGCCATCTCGATCAATGTGCGGTCTGGGAAGATCACGTAGGCTGGCACCTTCTGGGCCTTGGCGATCTTGGTGCGCAGCGCCTTGAGACGGAGGAATGCCTCGGCCTCAAGCCCTTCCAACTCGGTCGCGGGCGTGCGGGTTTTGGAGGATCTCGCAGATCGCGCGCGGATCGCGTCTTTGCGCAACTCCACGGTTTCTTCGCTCTTCAACACCCGCCAGCCGGCCTCGGTGACGGTCCACGCGCCGTGGCGATCCGGGTCGATGCCGGCGTATCCCGCGGCGTAGAGCTGGCGAAGCAGGCCGCGCCATTGGCCTTTCTCCATATCCGCTCCCACGCCGTAGGTCGGCAGCCGGTCATGGGCGAGCGAGGCGATACGCTCGTTCATTTCGCCGCGCAGCACCGCGATCACATGTTCGGCGCCGAACCGCTCTCCCGTGCGCCGTATGGCGGAGAGCGCTTTTTGCGCGGCCACGGTGCCATCAAACAGCTCGGGCGGATTAGCGCAGAGATCGCAATTGCCGCAGGGCTCCGTCGTCTCGTCAAAATAGGCGAGCAGGGTCTGCCGGCGACAGCGCGTCGCCTCGGCCAGCGCCAGCAGCGCGTTCAGGCGCAGGTGTTCGGCGCGTTTGCGCTCATCAGGCGCGTCGCCCTCATTGATCTGCAGGCGCCGCAGCTTGATGTCGTCGACGCCAAACAGCGTCAGCGTGTCGGCGGGCAGACCATCTCGGCCCGCCCGGCCGATCTCCTGATAGTAGCTCTCGATGGTCTTGGGCATGTCGTGATGGACCACGTAGCGCACGTCCGGCTTATCCACACCCATGCCGAACGCGACCGTGGCCGTCATCACGAGACCCTCCTCGCTGTTGAACCGGTCCTGATGGTTCTGGCGCAGCGCCGGGTCGAGGCCGGCGTGATAGGGTAGAGCGTTGAGGCCGGACCCGCGCAAAGCCTCGGCCAGATCCTCGGTCCGGCGGCGAGAGGAGCAATAGATGATCCCAGATTGCCCCGCGCGCGCCTTTGCGAAGGCGGTGACCTGCTGGCGTGGGCCGTTCTTCGGTTCGAAAGCGAGGCGCAGGTTGGGTCGGTCGAAGCCTCTCAGGAACACTTCCGGAGGCTGGGCGAACAGCCGAGAGATTATGTCTTCGCGCGTCTCCCGGTCCGCCGTGGCGGTGAAGGCGGCGGTCTGCACGCCGCCCAACGCCTCCCGCAGCGCGCCGAGGCGCAGATAGTCGGGCCGAAAGTCGTGTCCCCACTGGCTGACGCAGTGGGCTTCATCCACCGCGAGCAGCGACACCCCGGCGCGTTGCAGGCGCTCTGTCATCCAGCCGGAGGCGAGGCGTTCCGGCGCCAGATAAAGCAATTTCAGACGGCCTTCGGCCAGCGCAGACTCAGTTGCCGCTTGCTCCTCCGGTTCGTTCGCCGAGGTCAAGGCCCCCGCCGCGACGCCGTTCTGACGCATCTGCGCCACTTGATCGCGCATCAGGGCGATCAGCGGCGAGACCACCAGGGTCAGCCCGTCCCGGACCAACGCCGGCGCCTGATAGCAGAGTGACTTGCCGCCGCCCGTCGGCATGATCGCTAACACGTCGCGCCCGGCGAGGACCGAGGCCACGATCTCCTCCTGTCCGGGGCGAAATCCATCGAAGCCGAAGGCGGATTTCAGCAGCGCGCGGGTCTGGTCCATGGCAGGGTCCGGGAATCGATGTTGGGCTGTAAGAGCGAGGACAGTGACATTAGCGCCTCTCGCCATCGAGGACAGCGCCAAGCGACCCAAGAAGTGGAAACTCAGACGGCACCCTCAAATTGGCGTGAAAGACAGCCCAATTCAATCATCGCAGAACAGGGGTCATCTAAAAAAAATAAGGCACTATCCAAACTGGACCTCGTGCCCTCGCTTATCTCGCGATCGCAGCGAAACAAAGGTCAGCCACAATATCTGCTGCGGTGGACGCGCCGTTGGGCGAGTCCTGCGTTTGCAGTTTCGTTCGAAACCGCCCGCGCTCGGCGTCATTCAGCATGCGCTGCACGGCGTTTTTCATGTAAGGCTCCTGGCCCGTGCGAACTGTCAGCCCAAATTCCCGCCTCGCCGCGTACTCGGCCCGGCCCAGTTGACTGTCCATCAGCGCATGTTCGTTCGGCGTCCAGATTGTTGGAAGCGCGGCGGCCATATGCTCCGCGAAGGAGTTGTAGCCCGCGGCGGCGATTGCGAAATCGAACGCGTTCAGCCATCGCGAAAACGGATAGCCTTTCAAGACGCTCACATCGGCAGGCCATTCATCCGCCTGGTCCGAAATCATCCACCGCGCCACGCATACCTGGCACTGATCGACGCGCCGAAGCTCGTCCAGAGCCTCCCTCAACAAGGGGGCCATGGAAAAATTGTTCCCCGATCCAAGCGCCACGTAGACGTTCAGCGCGTAGGGGTCTAACCGGAGCTCGGCGCATGCGGTCGCGCGATCTGGCTGCTCCGCGCTATCGAGCAACCGAACCGGGCTCAAGACGCGCGTCTCGCTCCGCAGAGCGACAGTCGGTCCGTCATCGTAGGAGTCAGCCAACTCGCCCGGCTCCATCACAATGTCGAACTTCGCGCTGCGCTCCAACGCCTCAAGATCGCGCCCCTTGCCCCACATCGCCCGGCGCATCCAGAGGCGCGCTACGCCAGGATGCTTGGCGAATGTGGTCATCAGCGCCTTGAAGGGCACATTGCCGTCGAACAGGACTGCCGCTGGGTCGTAAAAGTCGATCACGCTGTCGAGCAACGCGGCAAGCGACTGATTCCAGTGCTTTTTCGCCTCTCCATAGGCTGCGTGATAGGGCGTATGCTCGGCGATGAACCCGTATTTTCTGACAACGCCCACGGCTTGCGAGTGGCTCAGGAACACCGGCTCGATCTTGGCAGGAAGGCGCCGGGCGACGGCGAGTTGGCGCGTCAAATGCCCCATGCCAACCCCGTTGGTCGAGAACATGATCACGCGGGCCTTCGGCAGCCCCGCCCGACCGGGGGCGATTGAAGAGCGGGACGGCGCGCCGATCATGTCCCGAACGCGCGCGACGAATTTTTCGGCCGAGAAATACTCAGCGAGCGCGTCCTGCGCGGCGGTTCGCATCCCGTCGCGAATACTGCGATCGCCTTGCAGCCCCGCGGCGGTGATCGGCAGGTCTTTCCGCGGACCATAAAACGCAGAAGCGCCAAACACGCCTCGAAAATCGGGCGGCAAATAGGGGATGACGCCTGCGCGGAGCGCGATCAGAGCCTCCACCGGGCACGGGTCGTCCCATACATCATCGGCGTTCGCGAGCATATCGATACGGGAGAGATAGGCTTGAAGCGGCTCTACCGTTGGCCAATTTTCGAGCGGTGCCGAACTCGGCGCCATCTTGGCCAGAATCACAGGGGCGCCGCGCAGCCGATACGCGACATAAGGATCATCGATCAGGCGCGCCGCCCAGTCGTCCTCATCTTTGGGCCACGGGCGGGATTGAGCGACGCGGAACATGCCGACCACGGGCCGAGCACGCTCAAGAGCGTCCGGCGATACATTCAGATCAGGGGCGACGGGTCGCCAGTCCTCCTCCGCAATTCGCCAATGCGGGGCTGTTCGCGCGATCACCGCGCGGTTCGGCCAGGCGCTCGGCGCCCAAATAACGCCGCCGCCCAGCGCCTCCTCGGCGAATTCACGCATCAACATGTGGCCTCGGCCATCGCCGCCGGCGAACAGCGACGGACGCTCTACGGTGACGACACGCGCGTCGGCGGAAATCCGGGCGACGCTGGAGTGCCGGCGCTCGAAGATCCTCGCGTCAAATCCAAGCGCCAGCGCGCATTGGATGCGAGCAGAAGGTGAAATTCGCATGACCCGACCAGTTTCGATCAGATCCTGAAAACGAGCGTCCAGAATGTGAGGATCCGCCGCAATCCGGCTTTCGACATGCAAGGCGCCGATGGAATAGCCTGCGGTCGCGAGCGCCGCCAACGCCGCGGAATGGGCAGGCGCGGCGTTGTCGCCGCGCCTGAAGTCACCGAGAGCGATGACGTCGAAGCGGAGTTTTACTGGCAAAGTGGTCTTAGCGGTCCCGGCAGCGCAAACCGGACTTTAGCACGCCCTCGCCGCCGTCGGAGGAAAACGAGACTACCTCAACCCGAGAGGCCGGGCTGGCTGGATTCTGATGAAGCGTCGCGGTGAGAACGTGAAAACTCTCGGTCTTGGTGCTGGAGAAAAGGCCGGAATGAGGCTCAATCTTGATCTGCGTGTCGAGCTGGAAGCGTTGTTCAACGCCGTATCGATCCCGGCGCGACGGTGGCATGATCCGATAATTCTGCCCGCCGGGAGATTGGCACTCGACGTTGTTATTGATCGGCCCGGAATAGGACATCACGCGGACTTCGCCATTCTGCGCGGTCGATGCCAACAGCGTGTAGCCGTCAGACTCGTAGCTTGCTTGAGCCTTGTCCAAAGCCTCGGCGTCGGCGGCCGTATCCGTCTCCGACGGCGTATCTGAATCGTGAGAAATCCCCATATCCGGCGCATATTTTTCGTACTGGGCGCAGCCGCTGACCAAAACCCCAACGGCGAAAAGGGTTGCGGCGGAGCGAATTAGGGTCATTGCGACCTCCTATTTCAGCAGCGCAAGCTGCGCGAGAGCGTCAAGCGAGATGATGTTCGAAGGCGGTGTCTTGCCGCGAGATGTAAAAGCTTCGGAAAAGGCGGAAGTTGTTCGTCCACCGATGGCGCCGTCCGGCGCGCCGACATCCACACCAAGCCGGTTGAGCATGGTTTGGGCCGCGGCGGCCAACTCTTGCTCGGAGTATTTCGCCAGCGGTTCCTCCACCAGCTGGCGCAAGTTCGGGTCATCCGAGAGGCCGACCGCCGTGGCGTACCAGATCACGGCTTCGACACGGTTCTTTTCGACGCCGCGCCCCGATTCATAGAGTTTCGCCAGATCGCGGGCGGCCCATGGCACGCCGCCTTCGGCGGAGGTCTGGAACCATTTTGCGGCCTCCGCTGGATCCGTCTCCAGCGACAAGCGGCCTGCGTCTCGCGCCGCCCAGGGGTTCGACTCGGCCGCCTTGGCGTAAAGCGCGATTGCACGCTCCAAATCCTTATCGACACCAGTTCCTTTTTCGTAAAGCTTTGCGAGTTCACGCGCGGCGCCGGACTGGCCATCCTCCACCGACAAGGTCAGTAAAGTGATCGCCTTTTCAGGCTGATCGAAAAGCGGCGACCCGGACGCATACAACCTTCCGAGCCGATATACACCCTCCGCATCGCCTTCGCGCGCCGCGCGGGAATAAAGCCGTTGCGCCGCTTCGACATTCTTCGCGACACCCTGACCTTGCTCATACATGATTCCCAGCCGGGTGAGGGCGTTGGGAACGCCGCGCCCCGCCGCGGTTTCGAACCAATTGCGCGCCTTTTCATAGTCCGGAGGCACGCCCTCGCCCTTCTGATAGATCCGGGCGAGCCGCGTCTGCGCGGTCAGTTCGCCGCTCTTGGCGGCCTGCGTGTACCAGGCGATGGCCAGGTTCATGTCCCGGTCGACGCCTTTCCCGTTTTGATAGAGCTCCGCGATATTGGTCATGGCCCAGTCGTTGCCGCCTTGGGCGCCGCGCAGATACCACTCTCGCGCCGTTGTGAAGTTCTGCTCTACGCCAACACCGGCACGATAGACCCAGGCGAGCGCCGTGTTGGCCGAGGAATCGCCCTTGTCGACCGCGTATTTGAAAAGCTCATACGCCTTGGCGTAGTCCTGCTCGACCGCATGGGCGTCCAGATACATCTGGCCCAGAATGACGATGGCGGCCAGATAGTCGGCATCGACGGCCTTCTGCACCCAGGTCAGCGAGTCGTCATAACGGCCCGCCGCTCGGTATGACCGGCCGAGTTGCGCCCAGAACCGCGGTACCTCCGGGTGCCTTTCCACCGCGATTTCGCAGGCGGCGATGGCGGCGTCGAAATTGCGGTTCACGATAAACTGGCGCGCGCCGGCGGTGACCCTCTTATTGTCCTGAGGCATCCCCGCCAGCATGTCGCAGGCGTGCACGAAGGTCTCCACCTCCGCCGTGATCGCGTCCTTCTGGCCGCCGTCGCGCAGGACAGCCGCTTCGATCCGATCGACGCCGCCGTTGGAGCCAATCACCGGCGTGTACTGCACGTGATTGATCTGGTCCGACCAGTAGACCTGCCCGGATTGCAGCGCCGTGGCGCCGTCGGCGGCGGCCAGGCCGAGCCGCGGCGCCTGTTCGATGAAGATCCACTTGCTCTGTTCGTCGCTCAGGCGGATCGTCTGCGCCTCGGCGCCGATAACGAGAGAGGACTCCGCCCGTTGCAGCGTCTCAACCGCATCGGCCCGGGCGTCGGCGACGCTGGTCTGGATCTCAATCCCCCGCGTGACCGCCTGATTTGGAGCTTCCGGAAGCGCGGTGTTCGAGACGATAATTTCATCCGGGTCGCCGCCAAGTTCGGTGACCCGCTGTTTCGCCTGCTCGACAAAGGCGCCGTCGGGTCGGGTGCGCACATAGGCGCTGAATGCGTCAAGCCGGTCCGTATCCTTGATCGCGCGCCAGAACGCCCGGTCGATAACCCGCCGCGGCGGCAGGGCGCCGAGCGTATCGGTCGCCGTTCCCATGCCGGTCGTGGAGGCCCGGAGGTCGTTCCCGGCGGGTTTGAAGTAGAAATTGCTTTCCAGGGTGCTGGTCGTCCAGGTGATTTGCGCGCCGCCGGTCAACTCGCGCACACCGCCCCGAACCCGCCGAAAAAGCTGTCCGATTTCAAGGTTTGGCTCGTCGATATGCTGGATGATTGATTGCGTATACGGGCTGTTTCTGCCGGCGCCGTCCAACGCCACCGAACCGGGCGCGGTCGCGAAGCCGATCAACGTCTCCGTCTCGCCGGCGGACATCTCAGCCAGACCGCCGGAGGCGTCGTCAGCCAGATTGGCCAGACCCTGTTCGGCCGCCTCTTCGGATGCGCCGATGGTGATGGCCCTGGACCGGACCCGCGCCACCTGATCCTCATCCATCTCGGCAAACGGGTTGTTGCGGCAGGCGTCGAGGATCACCACGTTCAGCCGCGCGCCGGACTCGTTCATAGCATCGACAATAGCCTGAGCATCTATCGACTGGTTCTGCAACTCGGTGACGGAGCTGGGACTGACCGAGGTCGGCAATAGATAGTTCCGGGCGCCGATCCGAACGCCATGTCCGGCGTAGAAAAACACGGCCTCGCTGCCCTGGCGCAGGCGGCTTCGAAACGTGGCGAGGCTGGCCAGCATTTCTTCCCGATCCGCATCGATCGCTTCGACGACCTCAAAGCCGGACTCCCAGAGCTTTTCGGCGATAACCTCGGCGTCGTTGCGAGGATTGACCAGAGGTGCGACGTTTTCATAGGCGGAGTTTCCGACCACAAGCGCGACGCGCGTCGCACCCGTCAAGCCTTCCGACTCAGGGGCGGCGTCCTGGGCCTGCGCCAACATCGGCGCCATGGCGGCGCATGCGAGGATCGCAAACGCTAACGGGCGCGTCGTTCGGCGTTGATGTGGCCGGGCCATCCTGACCACGGCTCAATACATGGTGGTGACGGACGCGCCCGGCTGTTCGGCGAAGCCATCGGCGATGTCCTGCCGCGAAAAGCCCGCATGATCACGTGCAAGGTCGAATTCAACCAGCGCGAGGAAGGCCGATCTGGCGAGCGGACCGGTCGGATTCGTCGCCAGATAATCCCGCGCCGCAGCCTCATCCGCAAACGCGCCTGAATTGACGTCCTGCGCCTTCGCGGCCTCGCCGACGGCGCCGGCCATGCCTAGCGCTCCGATCAGAGCCAGAACTCGATGACTGATCCATCTGGTCATGTTGGACGTCCTTTGTTGGAGTGTTCGGATGATACGGACTCGGCTGAGCGATGGTCAAGAAATTCAAGCGATGGGATAGTCGCATCGCCAGAAAATTCTCGCGCCGGTCGCGGCGCGGTGGCATGGTCGGTGTATGTTTCAGTCGTTGACCGATGCGCCGATCTCTCTGACGTTCTTCCCCGATTTCCGGGCGACGAACCCGTATCAGGATCTGCTTTACCGCGCGATGGCGCCGGCCGTACGCGCCCGGCCCGGATCGATCGCCGACGCGCTCGACATGCAGGCGCGCAACAAGGACCAGACCGCGATCTTTCACCTGCATTGGGACGATATTCTCACGGAAACGAACAGCAGAGTGGAAGCGGAGTCCCGCGCGCGCGAGTTTCTGGCGAATTTGGATCGCCTTCAGGCGCGCGGCGGAAAGCTAGTCTGGACCGTTCACAATATCGAGCCGCATATCGAGCGGCATTCCGAGCTGGTCGCCGAGCTTCGCGACGCGTTGTTCGTGGCGGCGGATCTTGTTCATCTGCATTCGGCTCATGCGCTGAACGCGATGCTTCGCGTCTGGAACCCCGATCGCAGGAAGCTTCGGGTCATCGCCCATGGCGATTATGGGTCGCTCTACCCAAGGATTTATCGGGAAACCGCCCGGAAGGCGTTGCAGGTTCCTGATGCGGGCATGGCGGCGCTGCTTCCAGGCCGGATCAACAGCTATAAACAGCCACTTGAGCTGATCAACGCGTTCCTGAAAGTGGCGGGGCGCGAGGACCGGTTGATCATCTCCGGATTTCTAGGGCCAGATTCGGGCGATCTTTCGATAGCGACGGAAGACCCGCGCATTCTGCTGCGGGACGGGTTCGCCTCGCCAGAGGATCTCGCGACGGCTTTCGCCGCTGCCGATTTCGTTGTGTTGCCTTACAAGCGATCACTGACGTCGGGCTCAGCCTTTCTTGCCGCCACCTTGGGGCGGGCGGTGCTGGGTCCGGATGCTCCCGGTATTCGCGATGCGGTGTCGTCTCCGCCTCGCACAGGCGTGATTTACGATCCCGAAGCGCCCGATGCGCTGAAGGCAGCCCTGGCGCGCGCCTTCGCGGACGGCCCTCAGATCTGGCGGGAACGAGGCGCGGCTGCAAACGCTGAGATGGCGGCGAGGGACTGGCGCATGATCGGCGCGGAGTGGTGCGATTCGCTGTATGCGCTGGCGTCAAACGCCGCTCCGGCGCGGGTGTCGCTATGAGTGACGACCTTACTGATGAAGCGATGTCGCCTGCCGAGGCCGCCTGGCCGTTCAAAGCCGACAGTCCTCATGTAGAAGGGCTGCTGCGAGAGGATGCGCCTCTGCGAACCCTTCTGGTCGATCTCTGCGGGCTAAGCTGGGCCGAGGCGGCGCCGCATATTCAGACAGGCGCGGAGGCCGCGCGAGCGAAGGGCATGGTTCCGGTTTTCGTCACCGATCTGACCGAGTATTCGGGGCTGCGCGCCGCCCGCGTCGTCTATGATGTGTTACCAAACGCTGCTGCGCTGTCGCGCATCGACGGCGACCTTGACTGGCACGCCTATATCCGGCGGCGGTGTGCGTTGCTGGAGGCGAAATGGCGGCCGAGCGCCACGATCAAACTGGGGCCGCAGGATGCGGTCGTCGCGCCATGATCGACCTTTCGCGGACGGACGTCGTTTTCCTCAGCTATGATGAGCCGAACGCTGATGAGAATTTTGCCTGGCTGAAAGAGAACCTGCCGCGGGCGAAACGGGTTCACGGCGTCGCCGGGTTCGACGCGGCCCACCGGCGGGTGGGCGAGGTGGCCGAGACCCCCCATGTCGTCACCATTGACGCGGACAATTCGATCCTGGATTTCGCATTCTTCAAGCACAGGATGGATGTGGCGGCATCGGACCGTCATTGTATCTTTTCCTTTCGGGCCAGAAACGCCCATAACGCGCTGGAATATGGCAATGGCGGCGTGAAGATCTGGCCGACATCGTCGCTTCTCACGCTGCGGACACATGAAAACAGCGCGACGACCGCCGCGGCCGTCGATTTCTGCTGGGCGCTTCCCTACTATCAGGCCGACCGTTTGGTATCGGAAGTCAGGGTGACGGCGACGCCGCAGCAGGCGTTCAGAGCCGGATTTCGAGAAGGCGTCAAACTTAACATGCTGGACGGGGTGACCGCCTATGAAGCGCAGACGGGCGTTTCGCGCGCCGAGGCTCTGGTCAGTCACGTCGGCTCAGGCAATGTCGAGCGCCTGCGCGTCTGGTGTAGCGTCGGAGCGCATGTGGAGAATGGCGAATGGGCGATCTTCGGGGCCAGGTTGGGTTGCGTTCTGACCGCGCTCGAAGACTTTGAGACCGACCGTGTCGCGGATTATCCGTGGCTCGAACGGTTTTGGGACGAAGAGGTTCTGCCCGCGTACGCGAATCCGGACACGCGAGAACGCAGGTCGACAGAGCTGGTCGAAATTCTGAATGCTAAGCTGGATCTCGGGATCGCCGATCTCGACGCAGCCGCATCTCGGTTTCTGGGGTCTATCTACAGGCCGCAACGCCGATACGGCCTGATGCAGTGACTGGGTTTTGAAAGAGGAATCTGGCTTAGTACCGGAAGGTCGCTTCCAATTCGTCTCTGGACGAGTGGCCCCAATCATGTTTGCTACTTCATGAAAATCCCTGACACCATCCGCTCTGTAAAGACTTTGAAAGCCCAGTTCCGAAGTCAGACGGACATCGGGCGTATAATAGATATCGTTGGCTCATGTTTTGACGTCGTTATTCGACGCGATATAAATGGACTCTAGCTTGAGGAGATTTATTAATAACATTATTACTTCTGATCTATCAGTATTACTTACATTTTATCTTGCTCGCGTGAGGCGATACTGCTTGAGTCAGGCCCCATGAGAATGAATCGGGCTAGCCGCCTGCCGCGCCTAATCGGCGCAGGCTGAAGCGGCCCTGAAAAATTAGACAGCTGGGTAAGGTGTATCCCAAACGTTTGAGAGGGATACGAGAATTGCGAGACGCCGGAATTTTACAGACCAATTCAGGGCGAAGGTTGCGCTTGAGGCGCTACGCGGCGACAGGACGATCCAGGAGATCGCCTCAGGTGCATCCGAACCAGGTGAGCACTGGAAGCGCCAGGCTGTGGAAGGCATGGCGGATGTGTTCGCGCGCGGCGGCAAGGCCGACGGTCCGACCGAGGCCGAGGTCAAGGATCTGCACGCTAAGATCGGGAGGCTGGCGGTCGAGAACGATTTTTTGGCTCAAGGGCTCAAGCGATGAGCCCGGTTGAGAAGAAATCCATGATCATGCGCGACCACCCCGCGCTGAGCGTCAGCCGGCAATGCAGGCTGGTGAAGCGGAGCCGGTCGACGTTCTACCTTACGCCGGTCGGCGCCGACGACGAGATGCTGGCGGTGATGACGGCGATCGATAAGGTGTCCACCAGATACCCGTTCTTCGGCAGCCGCCAGATCATGGCGTATCTGCGCCGGGACGAGATTAGCGTCGGCCGTCACCGTGTGCGGCGGCTGATGCCGCCCGATGGGGCTGGAGGCGATCTGCAAGCGCCCCAGAACCAGCCAGCCAAACCCGGCGCATCCAGTCTTTCCCTACCTGCTCAGGGACCTGACCATCGATCGGCCGAACCAGGTCTGCTGCGCCGACATCATCTTCATCCCCGTTCGCCATGGGTTCCTGTATCTGGTGGCGATCATGGACTGGTCCACGCGGAAAGTGCTGAGCTGGCGGCTCTCCAACACGATGCACGCGAGCTTCTGCGTCGACGCTCTGGACGAGGCCATTCGTCGCCACGGCCCGCCGGAGATCATGAACACGGATCAGGGCTCGCAGTTCACCTGCTCGGCCTGGATCGAGACGCTGACCGAGGCGGGCGTGCGCATCTCGATGGACGGCCGGGGCCGCTGCATGGACAACCTCTTCATCGAACGGCTCTGGCGATCTCTGAAGCAGGAGGCCGTCTATCTCACAGAGATCAATGACGGTTTTCACGCCCAGCGCGTGATCGGCGAGCGGATCGCGTTCTACAACTCGGAGAGACCCCATTCGGCGCTTGAGCACCGGACGCCCGACGAAGCATATTGGGCCGGTCGGAACGAGAAAACGGCGGCGTGAAACCTAAACCGGATACACCTTAGAAACGTCGTCAAACTGTCCGGAAATCCGGGACTACTTCACGGCCAACCGAAACAGCTGCTTCGTTGAAGATTTGTGGCTGCTGGATGGGTGACATCCAGCGGCGACAAATCTGACAAGGAGGAAAGCGCGGGTGGTTCGCGATGCTATGGGGATTGTGCGCTGCAGCTGCGCGGGTTGAAGACAGGTTATAAGCGGAAACTTGGAATAACCGGTTTCCGGGCGCAGTTTCAGGAACGCCCTCAATAGCGTTCATCGACAAGACGCCGTATTCTCTGTCTCACCTATCGTGGGCCTTAATCGCCAATTGGCAGATCAGGTCTACATGCGCATCCAGCCATTCGCGATCGAGCGGCAATCCGGCGATGTATTTTCGAAAGTACGGGACGGCAATCGCCATCTCGACCAGCTGCCGCACCGGCGCGCTTTTGCAAAGCTCGCCTCGCTCATCCGCTGCCGTGAAGACGGCCTCCACACTGGCGATTCGATCCTTCATGAAGTCGTCGATCACGGTGCGCGCCTGCGGGTCGGTGGCGGCCGCAGCTATGACTTGCGGCACCACCTGGCCCCAAGATGTTTCGCTCAGCGCCGTCAAAAGGTTGCCCATCATCCGGGCCAGGTCGGCGCGCAACGGTCCGTTGGTCTTCGGAGCAAAGTTTGGCGAAGTTGCCGCACGCAGGAAGGCGTCGTTACGCAGCGTTTCCAGCTTTGGCCAGTGCCGATAAAGAGTGCTGCGCGAGATGCCAGTCGCGTTGCTCACCGATCCGTGGGTAACGGCCAGCACCCCCTCTTCTTTCAGGATTTCTAATGCCGCATCGAGAGCAAGTTTTCGCGTTGCGATCAGGCGCGGATCTTCAGTCCGGGTCATTTAGCGTCACTATGCAACAATCTGTTGCGTAGCAATACATCTTGTTCTATAGGCTCAATTGCTGCGGTCATGTTTAATTATTGTCCATCCAGAGAAGTCGCATCAAGTGCTTACAGCTTTGCACCAGTCAAGAGACTCAGCTCAACGCCCGAGGTTCCAAGATGGGTCCGGGGAGTGACGGATGAAGTGCATGATTTGCAGGCAGTTACGTAACCAGAGGAAAACAGGATGAAACTAAACAAGGCGTGGATGGCGGCTGGTCTGATCTCAGCGTTGGCCGCGGGTCCCGCGTTCGCCGGCAGTCATGCGGACAAGCGACTTGCCGAGGGTATCAAGGCGCGCCAGGCGCAGATGCAACTTAACAACTTTAACCTCAAGATCCTTGGGGCGATAGCGAAAGGCGACGTTGACTATAATGCTGAGGCAGCAACGTTTGCAGCCTCCAACATCGTGCATTCCGCGTCGATCCACCAACCGCAGGCATGGCTGCCCGGCTCCGACAACTCCGCCGTCGAAGGAACCCGCGCTCTTCCGGCGCTTTGGGAGAACTTCCCGGATGCGGCCGAAAAATCTGCCGAGCTGCTTGCAGCGGCCAATGCAATGAATGCTGTGGCAGGCAACGGTCAGGAAGCCGTCAACGGAGCCTTTGATAGGCTGGTCGGCGCCTGCATCGCGTGCCACAAGTCATATCGCGCTGCGGGGAACTAGGTTGAGTTCAGGGTCCAACGATCAGTCCGGTGCGCCTTGGGTTCAAGCCCAGGGGCAGCGGATGTTCTGAGAAACGTGACTGAAAAGCCGTCATATGGAAATGGCCCGAAGGCCGCTTCAACGTCGGCCAAAGTAAGAACGGCTAAAACGTAAACGCTCGGGAGAGCTGGTGTCATGAATGCAACGCGAGTCGTCTCATATGTCCTGGCCGCAGTGCTTCTGGCGGCGACCTCCGCCGCGGCGGAGGTCGGAAGATTGCAAACCAGAGAAACGCCGAATCCTCGAACGACAGATGGCGTCCCGCATGTTCAGATCGGTGTCGAGTCGGCGCCGGAGATCTCCGAAGAACTTCTGAGGCGCGTCTCGGAAATCCCCGGGGTCAAGATAAGGCCAACGGTTATTTCTTTGCCCGGCGCGTTGGGTTTCTGGGTCAACGACGATGTGGCGCTTGCCCATCCCGAGGTGATCGTCGGCGGCCGGGAATTTGCGCATCTGCACCCAGATGGAAGCCTGCACGCTTCGCTTCCTCCAGCGCTCGCGGTGCAGGCGGTGCAAGCCGGATGGGCGGTGAGCCACCCCTGGGCCGATCAGCGGCCGGGCTGGGAAGGATTTGTGATGATCTTTACACCCGTCAACTTCGATGAACTGGAAGTGGTCTTTGGGTTGGTTGTGAGATCATATGAGTTCGTCACGGGAAGCGACGTGTCGCAGATCTGACAACTCAAAAAGCGATCGATCCGCGTCGTGACGTTGTGGCATGAAAGTCAGCCCCGCACTCCACTCCAAAGTTCCGAGAGCCGCCGCGGAAAAATATTTGGAGCGGATCGCTCACCCGTCGTCGTCGCTCCAGAACTTGTCTTCCGCACCGCTTCCCGCATCGGCGCGCCAGTAGCTCCTAGACTTCGCCAGCTCGCCCAATTTCTGAGCTCTATCGACTTGATCCCAACCTTGCGGTGGTCGCGCGATCGCTCAGTGACGCCGTTTCGGGTCATTGTGGGATCGCCGTTGCGTCGCGAATATCGGCGTTCCCCAGAACGGCGGTCTCCCGCATATCAGCCAGGCCAGTCTCGATCATGACCCGCGCCAGATCGGCCGACTCGACACCGATTGACGGAAGAACTCGAAAAAACGGCGCCGCCAGCATGTCCATCAGCATAGGATTTTCGCGGGGGCTCGTGGGGTTGATGTAGCCCGGCCGAAATACGTAGCGGCGTGGGAGAGGCGATTCCAGGACCAAGGTTTCGGCGCGCCCCTTTACGTTCAGGGTATGCATCCAACTGCGCCCGTTTAGCTGCGCGCCCTCTGCGCTAAAGTAGCTGAACGCGGCGTCCGGGCTGATTTCGCATATTACGTCGAGGAAGGCGCGGAGATATTCGACCGTGATTGTCGCGTACTGCGCCCTGCTCATTCGATAGCTGTAAGCCGCGAGGCAGTAGACGCAAAGGTCAACGCCGCAAAAATGATCCGCAACGGCCCGGAGATCGCTAAAGTCGTCATGGACAACGTCGGTAAGTTTGGGGTCGTCGATTCCGCATGTGCGCCGCCCCAGAGACACAACTTCCGTGACGCCGGGCCATGTGAGCGCCTGGCGCAGCGCCTCTCCACCCACCAAACCGGTGGCTCCCGTGACGATGATCTTCATGACTAAATGCAGCCCAGTGAGTGAGGCCAATCCACGCCTGAACTAATCGCCTTTTCGCGCCAATCGAAAGCCTAATTTTACACCGACCTGGAAGTGGGCCACAGAACCGTCTTCCACATGTCCCCTGATTTCGGTCAACTCGAACCATTCAAGGTTCTTGACGGTTTCGTTCGCGGCTGAAACCGCTTGCCGAATTGCATCGTCAATCGACCTGCCCGAGGAGCCGTAGATTCCCGTGGTAGGATAAACATGGCCCATACTCGCCTCCATGTGCTGATGACCTCGCGACCAGGAGCCAGCCTAAGAGCAGGCGCAGATTATACTAAATCCATGGCGATGGCTGCCAATGGCGCCCGAACTTTCGGTCATTTAGGCGCCCGAACACCCAGCCATCTGAGCGGATCGGTCTGAGCCAGCGCCAAGGGCGCGCTGACCGTCAAGAGTCAGAGCGCGCCCGTGGTTGAGCCGGGGAGTTGTTCAGATGGCTTTGCGAGCCCGGCTTTGCGCCAGGCGGTAGGACCGGCCGTTCATCTCAAGAATGTGGACATGGTGGGTGAGCCTGTCGAGAAGGGCTCCGGTGAGGCGTTCTTCGCCGAGGATCGAGGTCCATTCGTCGAAGGGCAGGTTCGAGGTGATGATGGTGGCGCCGCGTTCGTAGCGCTGGCTGATCAACTCGAACAGCAGTTCTGCGCCGGTCTTTGAGAGCGGGACGAAGCCGAGCTCATCGATGATCAGCAGCTCGACCGTCGCCATCTGCTTCTGGAGACGCAGGAGACGTCTTTCGTCGCGGGCCTCGATCAGCTCATGCACGATTGCGGCGGCGGCGGCGAAGCGGGTCTTGATCCCGCGCTGGCAGGCGGCCAGGCCGATCCCGAGGGCGACATGGGTCTTGCCGACGCCGGACGGGCCGAGGGCGATGACGTTCTCCCGTCGGCTGACGAACTCGCCGCGGGCAAGGTTCAGGACGAGTTTCTTGTTCAATTGCGGGATGGCGTCGAAATCGAAGCTCTCCAGGCTCTTGATCGCCGGGAACCTGGCGGCCTTGATGCGCCGATCGATCATCCGCGCCTCCCGATCCAGCAGCTCCAGTTCGATCAGCCGGGCGAGATAGCGGACATGGTCGACATTCTCCTCGGCGCATTGCCGGGCGATCTTCTCATGCTCGCGCAGCACGGTGGGGAGCTTCAGTTTCTTCAGGTGATGGCGCAGCAGGATTTCCGGCGCTTCGTTCGTCGCGGCGCTCATCATATCGCTCCGGCCATCAGAGCCATGTAGTCGGCCGGGTTGGTCGCCGCGACGGCGGAGACGGGCAGATGCGGGTACTCCTTCAGGTCCAGCCGCGGCGGGCGGTTCTCGGTTTTGCAGAGCGCCAGATGCTTCACCGCGTCGGCGCTGATCGCCCCGAGCTCCAGCGCGTCGCGCACGGCGGATCGGACCACGGGCTCGGGGAAGACCTTGAACAGCTGCAGCACCTGCACGAACTCGCGCTTGCCGGCGGATCTGCGGTTCCTCTGGCTGAGCCGCGCCTCCAGGAGGCGGCGCAGCCGGTCGAAGTCATCGCCCAGATCCCAGCCCTGCAGGGGCGCGGCCTGATCGAGGGCCCCCACCTTGCGCTCGATCAGATCGAGATAATGCAGCGGGTCGAAGACGAAGTCCTCGGCGGCGTAGGAGCGTCTGTGGCGGGCGATCTCCTCGGCGCCCGCTTCGATGACGATCTCATCGACATAGGCTTTGACCATCACGTCCCTGTGGGCGTAGGCGACGGGAACCGAGTAGTCCGTGTTTTTGTAGCGGACCAGCGCCAGGCTGCTCGCCCGGCCGGGCCGCTTATGGCAGGCCTCGAACGGCGTCGCCGGCAGATCCATGAACGCCGCCCGATCCGCGTCCAGCCGGGCGCCGATGCTGGCGCTTTCCACCCCGCGCAGCACCGCCGACAGGCGCTCCCGGCAGCGCTCCAGCAGCATCGCGTTCAAGGCGTCGATGTCGGGCGCCGACGGATTCGGAACCATGAAGCTCCGGCGCGCAAAGCCCACCATCCCCTCCACCTTGCCTTTATCGTTCCCCCGACCTGGGCGGCCGAACCGGTCCTCGAACAGGTAATGCGACTGCAAGGCCTCGAACATCCGGCTGCGCTTGCGGGTCCCGTCGCCAAGGATCTGCGCCACCGCCAGCCTGGTGTTGTCATAGAGAATGGAGAGGGGAACACCGCCGAAGAACGCAAAAGCCTCCACATGCCCGTCGCAAAACGCCTCAGCCGTCTCCGCGTGATAGGCCTTCACGAAGAAGGCGTCGCTCTGTGGCAGGCTCACCACGAAGAACCGGATCTTCCGCTCGACCCCGCCAAGCACGACGGTCGCTTCGCCGAAGTCGGCCTGCGCCTGGCCCGGGGGATGCGCGAGCGGAACAAAGGCCTCCTTCAGGTGCTGGCGCCGAGGGCGCACATGGTCCCGCACCGTCGTATACCCGCCCTCGAACCCGCGCTCATCTCGCAGACGCTCGAAGATCCGCCGCACCGTGTGTCGCTGCTTCTTCGGAACCTCCCGGTCCGAGATCAGGATCTGGTCGACAAACTCCGCGTGCGCGTCCATCCGGCTGCGTGGCCGCTGCGACTTCAGCCGATAACCAGGCGGTTCGGAGAACGTCAGCATCTTCGAGATCGTCCCACGGTCGACCCCGAAAGCCAGCGCAGCAGCCCGTTCGCTCATCCCGTCGCGCAGAACCGCCCGCCGGACGCGATGATAAATCTCCAACCCGTACATCCTCGCCTCGAAACCGCCTCAACGATTCCCAGACTTCCACGTGGCGGGATATTAAGCCGCCCGCAGCAGGATCATCCCGCCGCTCCAGTGGTCGGATTTACAGGCGCCATCTACACCTCATCGCGCTTCCGCTCGTCATTCTGCTGGGGTTCGTCGGCGCCATTCCATTCTTTGGCGGCATGAGTCTGTTGGGCGTGGCGATCCTGGCGACGATCCTCGCGCCCACCGATGCGGCCTTGGGCAAAGCGGTTGTCACGAACAAGAAGGTTCCCGCCGAAATCCGCGAAGGCCTGAACTTTGAGAGCGGCCTTAATGACGGGGTTTGCGTTCCGATCTTCCTCGCCTTCCTGACGGTGGCCACCAGTGTCGAGCAAACCGGCTCCTTCACCATGCTGGCCATTGGCCTCGTCATTCAAGAGATCGGTGTTGGCGCGGTCGTCGGCGGCGTCGTCGCAGTCGCCGCGGCCGCAATCATCAAGCGCTGCTATGAGCGCGGCTGGGTCAATGAAAGCTGGATGCAGGCGCCTGTCATCGCGGCGGCGATCGCCTGTTTCGCAGGATCGCAGGCGCTGCACGGAAGTGGCTTCATTGGGGCGTTCATCGGCGGTCTCGCGTTCGGCTATATCGCAAAGAACAGCACGCACCATTTGGTTCATTCCGCGGAGGGAACTGGCGATATATTCGCCATGTTGACGTGGATCGCCTTTGGCGCGGCGGTTGTTGGGCAGGTCGCGGACGCGTTCTCGATGGACGTCATCCTCTATTCGCTTTTCGCGCTGACGCTGATGCGGATCGTGCCGGTCGTGCTATCGATGTGGGGATTGCCGCTAACCTTCGGTCAGAAACTCTTCATCGGGTGGTTCGGACCTAGGGGGCTCGCGACCGTCGTCTTTGCGATGATGGTGCTGCAAAGCGGGCTTCAAGACGCGGATCTGATCGTCGTTACAGCAGTCTGCACGGTGCTGCTCAGCGTTATTCTGCACGGTCTCAGCGCAATTCCCTATGTCTCGATCCTGTTTGGCGCCGCAGGCCCGGATCAAGCCAACGGCGACGCTGATCACTAATCCTTAAACCGCCCGACGATACGCCCGATCAACACGGCGATATAAATCGTGCCGACGGCGGCTTCGATCCCGGCCAACAGCCGTGGGATTGGCGTCGCCGGCGTGATCTCGCCATATCCAAGCGTGGTCAGCGTAACCAGGCTGAAATACAGGAACTCACCGGACGACCGCTCGTCGCCGGGAAGATTAAACGACCCGGGAGTTCCGGCCTCAATCTGCGCGTAGAGCTGCGACCAGCTATATGCGATCAGGATGTATCCGAAGACAGCGCCGAGTATCGGGTCGAGGCCAGAGTCGCGGTTGCGAGCAAGCTCATGAATCGTCACCGCCAGGGATCCGACAAGAATGCTGGCCGTCACGATGATGAACACTGGTCCGTCAAAGCCGCCATCCTTCAGCGAGTCGATCAGACCCGTCGCAAACCAGATGGCGATAAGCGCCAGGCCGGCGCGTCGCGGCCCGGTCTTTACATGCGCAGCGTGGAGCGTGCCTGCAAAAACCATGACGTACAGCGTCAGGACGACGACGTGCTCCAGTTGGCTCTCGCCGGTTGAGGCGCTGAGAAACATGGCGGCGAGTAGAAGTGAGAGCAGAAACGCCCACCGCCACTTATCCACCAGCGTGTAGAATCTTTTTGTGATCATTCGCTAGCTCCTAGGTTCTCTGCGCTATCAGCGCACTGTTAGGCGCCGCAGACGATCAGCGCGATGCTCAGTGTATCTCCGAATTCGACGAAATGGCAGTTTCGCAGAGCCTGACCCACGCAGGGCATTGGGCGGCTTTAGATTACAACCATGAGCAACTGAGAGGTGGAGCCTGGCGCATGAAGTCCGCGAACATTGGGGGAGACACATGGCCAACCGAAACAGCCTTGTCCGTCATCAGATAAATTGGGCGTCCTGACGTGATGAGCTCCAGGCGGATCTGGCTCATCTGGGTTTATGTTATGCGGCCTGCCGCTGGTTGAGCAAGCGGCGCTGCTTCAGCGTCTGTTCCTTGATCTTTCTCCTTTTGTGAGAATGGTTTCGCCGCGCCCGAAGTAGACGTCGGCCGGGGTGAGATTGCCAAGACTCTCGTGATAGCGGCGGTTGTTGTAATGCTCGACGAACGCTTCAATGGCGTGTTCCAGCGCGCTCGGAAGGTAGTAGTTTTCGAGTAGAACCCGGTTCTTCAGGGTCTGATGACAGCGCTCGATCTTACCTTTTCTACCGTCAGCGCCTTTGGGCCGATTTGATGTGATTGTCTAACGGAGGGTTTTGGTCTCATCGTAACACGAAGGAGTGGAGTATCCGTCTTGGTCAAGGTCGGATTTCTGTCCATCGGCGACCATCTCTCAGCAGGGTGTTCGCAATGACACGCAACTTGCGCGTGATGGCTGTGAGAGCGACCTTTTTCTGTTTTCTGGCTCGCTCCAGTTGGTCGTACTTATGCTTGAGATCAGGATTGAAGCGAACGGCCATGAGGGCTGGCATATTGAGCGCGCGCCGTAAGGTTGCTCGCCCGCCCTGTCTCGCCGCTTTTCCGGGTTAGTCAGTTCTTTCCCAGCAGGTCTCTAAGAACCACGTTGTCCAGCATCGTGTCTGCAAGAAGCCGCTTGAGCTTGGCATTCTCATCTTCGAGGCCTTCAACCGCGCGGCATCGGACACCTCCATGCTGCCATACTTCGACTTGAAATTGCAAAACGTCCCCTGGCTAAGGCCGTGTTTGCGGCAAACATCCGCCGTCGGAATCCCGGTTTCCTGTTCCTTGATCATCCCGATTATCTGCGCTTCCGTGAAACGGCTCCTTCGCATTCGCCTGCTCCCTCAGAGGTTGAGAAAACTCTAAATTAAAACGAGGGAAGATTCGGGGGGCAGGTCATGCCCGATATAGATGCGGACAAAGACTCCTGGATCGACTATTTGTCCGACTTCGTTCCGCCCAGTCTCAATGACGTTGCGCACTCTGGATTGGACTTAAATGGCGACACGATTTCTTCTTGCCGCGTTGATCGCGCTGGCGCCTCCCGCCGCAAACCTCGCCGAGGCGAGCGAGTGGGAGTATCGCGTCACGCCCTACGCCTGGATTCCGAGCTTCGACGCCGAAATGGCGATTGGCGACGAGTCCGGCGACGGATCTGGCCCTTCGTTTTGGGAGCTGCTTGAATTCGCCGTACTGATCAACGGAGAGGCTCGACGCGGCGACTGGGCGCTGATCGGCGAGTACAATTATCTTGCATTGTCGGACGACGCCGAGGCCCTGGGGGGGCGGCTGAGCGCAGACATATTGTTTGACGGGCATATGGCGGGCGCCGCCGTCGCCTACCGCTTTCATCACGACGAACGCGCCAGCGCTGAGGTATTCGGCGGCGCGCGCGCATGGTGGATTGATGCGGAGATCGACTTGCAGCGGATCTCCAACCCCTCGGTGTCTCGCAATTGGGTCGATCCGATCATCGGGATGCGCGGGAGTTACGCGCTGACGGATCGGGTTGCGCTCTCAGGCCTGGCGGATATCGGCGGTTTCGGCGTCGGATCGGATTTGCAATGGGAGTTGATCGGTCGCGTCGGATACGAATTCACGGATCACATCGGCGCCGCGCTTGGCTATCGGCATCTGGCGCTTGATTTCGCGGACGACAAGCTGGTTCTCGACGCCGAAATCTCCGGACCGTTCCTGGCCATCGACATCATGTGGTGACGCGAACCGCTGAGTGATTTCGCGAACTAGACGCAGCTGGAAATTGATTACCGCGGTGGACGGCCTAGTCTCGATAAAGACCCAAACAACGAATCCATCCCGCCGAGATCGGCGATCAAATCGGAGCGAGCCTCATGAAAGCATTTAGCCTGTTCAGCGCCGCCATATTCGTCGGCGCGAGCATCAGCGCGGATCCGGCGAACTCAGCGGGCGGCGGCGGGGTGGTCGCAGACGACGGCGCGGCGACGGGCGAGCACTTCGACCCCAAGGGCAGGCAGCCATCGTCGCATACAGTCGAGATCGTCAACGGATTGCGCGAGAGTATGCCCTTCGAGGATGAGCGCGATTTCGAAGAGGCGAAGAAGGGTTTCATCGCCGCACCGGAATTCTTGCAGATCAAGGCCGAGGCGGGCCATGTCGCCTGGGATATGGAAAGCTATCAATGGCTGCTGCAGGGCAAGGATTTCGATTCCATTCACCCTTCGCTGCAGCGTCAGGCGGTCCTGAACATGTCCTATGGCCTCTATGAAGTGGTGCCGGATAAGATCTATCAGGTGCGCGGCTTCGATCTGGCGAACTTCACCGTTATCAAGGGCGATACGGGCTGGATCGTGTTCGACCCGCTGACAGCGAAGGAGACGGCCGAAGCGGCTTTGGCTCTGGTCAATGAGCATCTGGGCGAACGGCCGGTGACGGGCGTCGTCTATTCGCACAGTCATGCAGATCACTTCGGCGGCGTACGCGGCGTGGTGGACGAGGCAGACGTCGTCTCCGGCAAGGTGCCGGTGATCGCGCCGATCGGTTTCATGGACCACGCGGTGTCCGAGAACGTCTACGCCGGAAACGCCATGAACCGGCGGCTGTTCTTTCAGTATGGCGTGTTGCTGCCGCGCAGCCCGTTCGGGCATGTGGACCAATCTATCGGCAAAAACGTGGCGGCGGGTAATCTGGGCCTGATTCAGCCGAGCGTCGTGATCGAAGACGATATCGAGGAGCTGACCGTCGATGGCGTCAAGATGGTTTTTCAGAACACGCCGGGGACCGAAGCGCCGGCCGAGATGAACACCTATTTCCCCGACCTCAAGGCGTTCTGGGCGGCGGAGAACATCACCGGCACGATCCACAACATCTATACGCTGCGGGGCGCGCTGGTGCGCGATGCGCTGGAATGGTCGAAGCAGATCAACAGGGCGCTTTACCTCTTTGGACTGGAGGCGGAGGTGATGTTCGCCTCTCACAGCTGGCCGCGTTGGGGAAATGACCGGATTCAAGAGGTGATGCGCGCGCAGAGAGACACTTATGGTCACCTCAACAATGGCGTGCTGCATCTGGCAAACCAGGGCGTGACGATCAACCAGATTCACAACGTCTATGAGGTGCCGAAAAGCCTGCAGGACCAGTGGTCGGCGCGCAGCTATCACGGCTCGGTTGAGCACAACAGCCGGGCGGTTGTGAACCGTTATCTCGGCTATTGGGACGGCAATCCGACTACGCTGATCCCGCTATCGCCGGAGGATTCAGCGCCGCTTTATGTGGAGATGATGGGCGGCGCGGCGCCGATCATGGAGAAGGGCAAGGCGCTGTTCGACGCGGGCGATTACAAGCTGGCGCAGGAAATCCTGAACAAGCTGGTTCACGCTGAGCCGCAGAATCAGGACGCGAAGGATCTTCTGGCCGATGTATTCGAACAAATCGGCTATCAACAGGAAAGCCCGAGCGTTCGAAACTCCTTCCTCGCCGCGGCGTATGAGTTGAGGAACGGCATTCCCGGCGGCGCGTCGCCGAAGACATCCGGGCCGGACATGGTCCGGGCGATGTCCACCCAGCTGTGGCTGGATTTCCTTGGGGTGCGGCTGGACAGCGATAAGGCCGGCGACCGGGAGTTTGCGATCAATCTTCTGACCCCGGACAATGGCGAGAAATTCGTGGTCGAGCTGTCAAACGGAACGTTGACGGCGATTGAGGGATTTCAGGCCGAGGCGCCTGACCTGACGGTGACCATCAACCGCGCGGACCTGTTATTTGTGATGATGGGCGCAGTGCCCTTCGATAACCAGATCGCGGCAGGCAAGGCGAAAATCGAGGGCGACCAGTCTGTCTATGAGGACCTCAAGACCATGTTGGTGAATTTCGAGCTTGGCTTCGAGATCATGCCGGGCACGGGCGCGGCCGATCTGTCGCCGGACCGGAACGTCTTCGAACAGGAGCCGTTGGGCGATACGACAGGCGGCTGAGGTCAGGGCGACCGCGCAGAAAAAATGGGTGCGGCGTTCATGGCCGCGTCCTTTCGATATTCGATTCCGTGCTGCGGATCAGGCTTCGGCGAGGTCCGCCGAATTGGCGTTGATCAGGCCGTAATTCTGCGCGCCGATCCGGTCATGTAGATCAAGCTGGGTCTCCAGAAAGTCGATATGTCCTTCCTCGTCCTCGATTAGTTGCTCGAACAGCTTCATGGAGACGATATCGCCCACGGTGGAGCAATGAGAGCGCGCCTCCTTGTAGAGCGCATGCGCGTCATGCTCGGCGGCGAGATCGCATTCGAGCGTTTCCTTGACGCTCCCGCCGATCCTGAGTGGGTCGAGAGTCTGCAGGTCTGGCGCGCCCTCCAAAAAAATGATGCGGTCTATCAGCAGGTCGGCATGCGCAAGCTCCTCAAACGATTCCGCCTCCGATTTGGCTGCGAGCTTGCCGAAGCCCCAATCATCCTGCAGACGCGCATGCAGCCGATACTGGCTGACTGCGGTCATTTCGCTGCGCACCGCCTTGTTTAGATACTCGATGACCGTCGCATCGCCCTTCATGCCTCTTTCCTTTCGAATGCTGTTGCACGGCCAATACGCAAGCGCCGCGCGGATAGTCCTTATGTATGTCTTCAGATCGGGAATTCATCGGCTCTGATGGGCCTATTCGATTGCAAATCCGCCGTTGCATCGTTACAGGACGGTATTCCGTTGGGGTGCCTCCTACGAGGCTGAGATGCGCTGGGCGCGAACTCATCGAACCTGATCCGGGCTATGCCGGCGTAGGAAACGGGCCTCTTCCTTGAAGCGACCAGACCCTCGGCGAAGCATCGGAGCGTTACGAGGAGAGGCCGGTCGCATGACCCCCATAGCATTGACGATCGCCGGCTCGGACAGCGGCGGCGGCGCCGGGATCCAGGCGGATATCAAGGCGTTTTCCGCGCGTGGGGCTTATGGCGCCAGCGTCATCACCGCGATTACCGCCCAGAACACCCGCGCAGTGACCGCCGTCGAGGAGATTTCTCCGCCTGTGGTGGCCGCGCAGATCGAGGCCGTGCTCGACGATCTGGCGGTGGGCGCGATCAAGATCGGCATGCTGTCCTCTCCCGACATTATCCATGTGGTGGCGGCAGGCGTGCGCGGCAGGGGAATCCCGGTCGTTCTGGACCCGGTGATGGTGGCGAAGTCGGGCGACTCGCTGCTGCAGGATGAGGCGGTCTCCGCGCTGATCGAAGAACTGCTGCCGCTGGCGGCGCTTATCACACCAAACTTGCCAGAGGCTGCGCGGCTTTTGGGCGAGTCGACGGTGGCCGAAACCGACGCCGAAATGGAAGGGCAGGGGCGCCTTCTTCTGGAATTGGGGCCGAAGCGGGTTTTGATGAAGGGCGGCCACGCCCAGGGAGAGGTCTGCACCGATCTGTTGCTGGGCGACGGAGCGGAGCCGCTGGCGCTGACAGCACCCCGGATCGACACAAAAAACACCCATGGAACCGGCTGTACGTTGTCCTCGTCAATCGCGGCCGAGATCGCGAAAGGGGAGACTGTGGAACGCGCCGCGAGGAACGCCCACGCCTATTTGCAGGCCGCGATCCGCGCTGCTGATGACCTGAAGGTCGGCTCTGGCCACGGACCGGTGCATCATTTCCATGAATTCTGGCCAGCGTCGGGACGGGCCGATGGTTGAAGCGCGGATCATAGGCGCTGGCGTCGCCGGGCTCTGCGTTGCGACCGAACTGGCCGAACGCGGCGCGGAGGTGACTCTGATCGACCGGAACGGCGAGCCGGGACCGCATGGCTGTTCCTGGTGGGCGGGCGGCATGCTCGCGCCCTGGTGCGAAGGCGAAAGCGCCGAAGAACCCGTCGTCCGGCTGGGTCAGGAAGCCATAGAATGGTGGGACGACCACGCGGGCGGCGTCACGCGCGCCGGTTCTCTGGTTTTGGCGATGGGGCGCGATCAGGGAGAGCTGAAGCGCTTCGCCCGGCGGACCGAGCGGTTCGACGAGATCGGCGCTGACAGGGTCGCGGAGCTGGAGCCAGATCTCGACGGTCGCTTCGGCAAGGCGCTCTACTTCGCGGATGAAGCGCATCTGGACCCACGCACGGCGCTGCGCGCGTTGACCGAGAATCTGAAGCGGAAGGGCGTTGAATTCCGGGAGGAAGAGGGCGCCCCGTCTGGCGAAGTCCGTGAAGAGACGATTGATTGTCGCGGCCTCGCCGCGCGCGATGCGCTGACGGATCTGCGCGGCGTCAAGGGCGAGATGCTGGTGCTGAAATGCCCGGATGTGACCCTTTCTCGTCCCATCCGCCTGCTGCATCCGCGCATTCCGCTTTACATCGTGCCGCGGGGCGAGGGCGTCTACATGCTGGGCGCCACAATGATCGAGGCGACTGAGCGCGGCCGCGTCACCGCGCGGTCGCTGCTGGAGATGCTGTCGGCCGCCTACGCCTTGCACCCCGCTTTCGGAGAGGCGGAGGTGCTCGAGATCGGCGTCGACGCCCGCCCCGCCTTCCATGACAATCTGCCGCGCATCCGTCGTCGCGGCGATATGATTTACGCAAACGGGCTTTACAGGCACGGCTATCTACTCGCGCCCGCGCTGGGCCGGATGGTGGCTGAGCTTGTGTTCGACGGCGCTCACCCGGAGATGATGGATGAAAATCAGGCTTAACGGAGAGGCGACTGAGATCGCCGCCGTCACCCTCGCAGCCGCGCTGGATGAGTTGGGCTATGGCGAGGCGAAAATCGCGACGGCGGTGAACGAAGATTTCGTGCCGGTGTCGCAGCGCGAGTCGACCGCGCTGGCCGATGGCGACCGGGTTGAAGTCGTTGCGCCGATGCAGGGGGGCTGAGGCATGCGGGACTTTTACGGCGTCACGCTGAAAACGCCGCTGATGCTGGGCACGGCCCAGTATCCATCGCCCGCAATCATGGGCGAGGCATTCAAGGCGTCGGGCGCCGGGATCGCGACTGTTTCGCTTCGGCGTGAGGCGGGCGGCGAACGTGCTGGTCAGGCGTTTTGGGAACTGATCGCCTCGCTCGGCACGTTGGTCCTGCCCAACACCGCCGGCTGCTATACGGTCAAGGAGGCGATCACCACAGCCCATATGGCGCGCGAGGTGTTCGACACCAATTGGATCAAGCTGGAGGTGATCGGCGACGCCGACACGCTGCAGCCGGACGTCTACGGGCTTGTCGAGGCCGCCAGAATCCTGACCGAAGAAGGGTTCGAGGTTTTCCCGTACACCACGGAAGATCTGATCGTCTGCGAGCGGCTGGTCTCGGCGGGTTGCCGGGTGCTGATGCCGTGGGGCTCGCCGATTGGTTCAGGCCTCGGGCTGAACAACGAATACGGCCTGAAGACGCTGAGGGCCCGGTTTCCTGAAATCCCTCTGGTGGTCGACGCCGGGATTGGCGCGCCCAGCCACGCCGCCAAGGCGATGGAGTTGGGGTTCGACGCGGTGCTGCTGAACACGGCCGTCGCCAAGGCCGGCGATCCGGTGGCGATGGCCTGCGCGTTCGCTCAGGCGGTCGAGGCCGGCGCAGCGGCTCATACCGCCGATCTGATGGAGCCGCGCGATATGGCCACCCCCTCCACCCCCGTGCTTGGAAAGGCGTTTCTGGAATGACGCCCGATACTAAACTTGACCGGTTTTACCCGATCTTCGACAGCTGCGAATGGCTGCACCGGCTGCTGCCGGAAGGTGTTCAGTTTGTGCAATTGCGGGTCAAGGAGCGCTCGGAAGAAGAGACCCGCGCCGAGATCGCGCAAGCCATTGTCCTTTGTGAGGAATACGATGCCCAGCTGGTCGTCAATGACTATTGGGAGATCGCGATCGAGGAGGGCGCGGATTTCGTCCATCTGGGTCAGGAAGATCTGGACGACGCCGATGTCGGCGCAATCCGCGACGCGGGGATGAAGCTGGGCGTCTCGACGCACGACAATGCGGAGCTTGAGCGCGCGTTGATGCTGCAGCCCGACTATATCGCGCTGGGGCCGGTCTATCCGACGATCCTGAAGTCCATGCGCTGGGAACAGCAGGGCCTTGGCCGCGTCACCGAATGGAAAGGCCTGATCGGCGACATTCCGCTGGTCGCCATCGGCGGCATGAACGTGGAGCGCGCGAAAGGCGCCTTCGACGCCGGGGCCGACATCGTCTCCGCCGTCACCGACATCACCTTGAACGAAGACCCGGAAGCGCGAGTGCGCGCCTGGGTGAGAGCGACGCAGTAAGCGCGCCCAAACATCAAAGGAAGAAACCGCATGAAATTCGTAACATTCGCCGCCGCGTTGCTGATCGCCAGCCCGGCCGTCGCCGCAGACAAGATGACTCTGCTTCTGGACTGGTTCATCAATCCGGATCACGGCCCGATCATCGTCGCGCAGGAAAAGGGCTATTTCGCCGATCAGGGGCTTGAGGTCGAGATCATCGCCCCGGCCGATCCCTCGGACCCGCCGAAGCTGGTGGCTGCGGGCAAGGCGGAGCTCGCCGTTTCCTATCAGCCGCAGCTGCATTTGCAGATCCATGAAGGTCTGCCCCTGAAGCGCGTCGGCACGCTGGTGGCCACGCCGCTCAACTGCCTGCTGGTGCTTGAGGACGGGCCGATCAAGGAGATCAGCCAGCTGAAAGGCGCCAAGATCGGATTCTCGGTCGCTGGCGTCGAAGAGGCGTTGCTTAGCTCGATCCTGGGCAATCATGGCGTCGCCTATGAAGACATCGAGTTGGTTAACGTGAACTGGTCGCTTTCGCCCTCGCTGATGTCGGGGCAGGTCGACGCGGTGATCGGCGCCTACCGCAATTTCGAGCTCAACCAGATGGACATCGAGGGCGTCAAAGGCCGCTGCTTCTATATCGAGGAAGAGGGCGTGCCGACCTATGACGAGCTGATCTATGTGGCAAATCCGGAGACGATGGATACCGACAAGATCACCCGTTTCCTGGCCGCCACCGAAAAGGCGACCCAGTTCATCGTCAACCATCCGAAAGAAAGCTGGGAGATCTTCTCCGGCTATTCGAAAGAGCTGCAGGATGAGCTGAACGCCCGCGCCTGGGTCGATACGTTGCCGCGTTTCGCGCTGCGCCCTGCCGCGCTCGATGTGGGCCGCTATGCGCGGTTCGAGGAGTTTCTGAAGGACGCCGGACTGGTCCCCTCGATCAACCCGGTTTCGGAGATTGCAATCGACATCACCGCGGTTGAGAGCGGCCAGTGACCGACGCGCCTGATTATGGCCGCGCCTTCGCCCTGTGGCGGCAGGGCGCGGCCGGCCCGTGGCGGGATTATACGCGCCACGCCTTTGTCGAGGGACTGAAGGATGGAACGCTGCCCGAGGCGGCGTTCCTGCACTACTTGACGCAGGATTATGTCTTTCTGGTCCAATTCTCGCGGGCTTGGGCGTTGGCGGCGGTCAAGGCGGAAGCGCTGGACGAGTTGAAGGCGGCCTCGGCCACGGTCAACGCGCTGGTCAATCACGAAATGCAGCTGCATGTGGAGACCTGCGCCAAGGCGGGCATCCCCGAAGAGGCGCTGTTCAATGCGCGGGAGGAGGCGGAGAACCTCGCCTATACGCGCTATGTGCTGGAGGCGGGATATTCCGGCGATTTCCTCGATCTGATGGCGGCGCTGGCGCCCTGCGTTCTCGGCTATGGCGAGATCGGCGCAAGGCTGAAGGCGGAAGCCGGGGATACGACCTACGCCGAATGGATCGAGACCTATTCCGGCGCGGAGTATCAGGAAGTCTGCCGCGATGTGGGCGCGTTGATCGACGCCGCACTCGAACGCCGGATCGGTGCTGACTTCGATGCGTCGCCGCGCTGGGCGACGCTTTC
Organism: Paracoccaceae bacterium; assembly: GCA_963669315.1. GTDB lineage: Bacteria > Pseudomonadota > Alphaproteobacteria > Rhodobacterales > Rhodobacteraceae > SZUA-547. The sequence goes on from OY770021.1 coordinate 2,818,292, forward strand.
CAAACGGTTCGAGACCGCGACGCGGCTGGAAGTCGATTTCTGGGCGATGGGACTGCGGGGCGGGTGACGCCGGCCCCTTCCATCCGGTTTTCAGGCGCTTGCCATATCGGCGGCCAGCGCTTGTTCGCGCCGCTGGAGCTTGAGATTGGCGCAGGGGAGTGGACCTGCCTGCTTGGGCCGTCCGGGGTCGGCAAGACCACGGTGCTGCGCCTGATCGCGGGGCTGGCGACCGGGGCGACGCTGGAAGGCGAGATCATCGCATCTGACGGCGCGCCGCTTGAGGGCCGGATCGCCTATATGGCGCAGAGCGACTTGCTGCTTCCATGGCTCGACGTGATGGGCAATGTCACACTCGGGAGCCGCCTGAGGGGCGCGAAATCCGAAAAAGACAGGGCTCAGCGCCTGATCGAGCGTGTTGGTCTGGCCGATCACGCGCACAAGCGCCCGGCGCAATTGTCGGGGGGCATGCGCCAGCGCGCGGCTTTGGCGCGCACGCTGATGGAGGACCGGTCCGTCGTTTTGCTGGATGAGGCGTTCTCCGCGCTCGATTCCCGACGCCGGGCGGAAATGCAGGAGCTTGCCGCGGAGCTTCTGACCGGGCGCACCGTGCTTCTGGTCACCCATGATCCGGGAGAGGCCGCTCGGCTCGGCCATCGCATTGCGGTGATGACGGAGGCTGGCCTCAGTCATATCGAGCCGCCCGCTGCGCCGCCGGTCCGCCCCGTGGACGATCAAGATACGCTGGTCCAGCAGGGCGCTTTGCTGCGGCTGTTGCGGGAGCCCGCCTGATGCGTGGCTGGCGAAACGGGCTCGCGGCGGCCACGCTCGGCGTCGCCATCTGGCAGGTTATTGTATGGGCGACCGGTTTGCCGCATTTCATCCTGCCCGGCCCGCTGAGGGTGGCCAAAGCGTTCGCCGACAACTGGGAGATTATCGCCAAGAACGGCGCGATCACCGTGGCCGAAGTGCTGATCGGCCTGTTGATCGGCTCGGTGCTGGGGGCGATCACGGCAGTACAGCTGGCGTCATCGCCAAGGGCGACAGCGCTGATGCGGCCCATCGTGGTGTTTCTACAGGCGATTCCCGTATTCGCGCTCGCGCCGGTGCTAACGCTTTGGCTGGGCTATGGCGTCGCCTCGAAGATCGCGATTGCGGTTCTGATCATTTATTTTCCCGTCGCCTCCAACTTTTTCGATGGCCTGAACCGTACGCCGCAAGGCTGGCTGGACCTCGCGCGAACCATGGGCGCCAGCGACGCCCGGATCATGTGGCGGGTTCGGATTCCCGCTGCGACGCCCTCACTGGCGTCAGGACTGAGGCTGGCGGCGGTCTATGCGCCGATCGGCGTGTTTTTTGGCGAATGGGTCGGGTCGTCCTGGGGGTTGGGCTATCTGGTCTCGCTGGCCAATGGGCGCGCCAAGATCGACCTGATGTTCGCAGCGATTATTGTTCTCGCAATCTTCACGGTCGCTCTGTTCGCTTCCATGGACCACCTCTGCAAACGTCTGACTGAGCGGGTGAGCTGACGCAAAACCCATTGACGCCAGAGCCGTTTCCGGTCGAGACCTTGGGGTGATGAAGGTTTCGCGCCGAATACTGGTATTGTTCGCCGTCACCGCCGTTGCGGTCGGCCTGACGTTGTTCGCAGCGCACACCATCGCCGTCCGCGTATTTCTGGACGAGACCGAACAACGCGGTCGGGCCGCGCTGGACCGCCATGTGGAGGATGTGCGCAGTCGGCTGGACGTGTTTCAGGCGATGCCCACGATCTATGCGCGCGCGCCGGATATTCGCGACGTATTGCGCCCGGATGCGACGCCATCGCAGATTCAGGAAGTGAATGAGAAGCTGGAGGTGTTGAACGCGACGACCGGCGCCGCCGACACCTATCTTCTGGATTCTGTCGGGGTGGCGATCGCTGCTTCGAACTGGGCCGATCCGCAGACATTCATTGGATCCGACTACAGTTATCGGCCCTATTTCACCGTGGCGCTTCAGGGCCGGCTGGGCCGGTATTTCGCGCTTGGCTCTAAATCAGAGCGACGAGGCTATTACTTCTCTCACCCGGTGCGGCATGGCGTTGAGGTCGCTGGCGTCATGGTGGTCAAAGTCGGCGTCGACGAGATCGAGCAGGAACTGCGTCTCAGCCCGCATGAGGTGTTCATCACCGACGTGGACGGCGTGATCGTGCTGGCAGGAAACCCGAATTGGCGGCTGGGCGCATTCGGAGACATCGCTGAAGCTCAGGCCGAGCGCATTCGCGCGGGCGACCAGTTTCGCGGCGCGGATTTGCGCCGGGCGGACTTCACGCTCAGTTCCGGCGAGACGCGCGCGCCGCGGGATGGCGAGATCGTGAACGCGGTAGCGGACCTATCGGACGCGCCGGTGCTCGAATTTATGCATCTGACCGCGCCGATGACCATCGAAGGCTGGACGCTGCATGTGCTGATCGGAACCGAGACCGCACGTTCTCAGGCGGTGACCGCCACCCTGTTCGTCGCCTCGGTCCTGGCGGCTTTCGGTTTCGGAGCGGCGGCGATTTGGCAGCGCCGGCGCAGGCTGGTCGAGGGCATTAGAGCGCATGAGCGCGCGCAGGCGGTGCTGGAGCGCACGGTGATTGAGCGCACCGCCGATCTGAGGCGCGTGAACGAGGAGCTTGAGGCCGAGATCGTTGAACGCCGCCATGCCGAAAAGGATTTGCGCACCGCGCAGGATGAGTTGATCCAGGCGGGCAAGCTGGCGGCGCTGGGGCAGATGTCGGCGGCCCTCAGCCATGAGTTCAACCAGCCATTGGCTGCGATCCGGTCTTATTCGGAGAACGCCATCGCCTTTTTGCATCATGAACAACCGGAACCGGCGGAGGAAAATCTCGGCAGGATCACGCGGTTGACCGAGCGGATGGCGGAACTTTCCAAGCTGATGCTCAATTTCTCCCGCCGCCCGCGCGATGCGGTCCTCCCCGTCGATCTGGGCGCGGTGATCGATGAGGCGATGAATCTGCTGAAGGGTCGTTTCGAAAGGTCGGGGGTCACGCCGGTGGTTATCCGGCCCGAGACGCCCGTGTCAGTGCTGGGCGGGCATATCCGGTTGCAGCACGTGGTGATGAACCTGATCAGCAACGCGATCGACGCGCTTGAAGGAAGCGAAGACCCGCGGATCGAGATCGAGATGACGGCCGGTTCGGACGTGCGATTGACGGTGTCCGACAACGGGCCGGGCATCGCGCCCGAGGCGTTGGAGAAGATTTTCGATCCGTTCTTCACGACCAAGGATGTGGGCAAGGGTCTGGGGCTCGGCCTGTCGATCTCATACAATATCGTCAAGGATTTCGGCGGCGCGCTGCGTGGGGAGAACCCGCCCGAGGGCGGGGCGAGGTTCGTGCTGACATTGCGACGGGCGGACCAAATGGATTCGGCCGCCGAGTGAGGGTGGAGCAGGCATGAACGACGCGGGCGACAACGCGAACGGGGCAGGGCGGGCCATCGTCGTCGATGATGAGGAGCACTTGCGAGAGGCGGTGACCCAGGGGCTGCAATTGGCCGGGTTCCAGATCGAAGCCTTCGCCCGCGCCGAGCGCGCGCTGGAGAGGATCGACCGCGGCTTTGATGGCGTCCTGATCTCGGACATTCGAATGCCGCGTATGGACGGTCTGGAGTTGTTGGAGGCCGCTCAGAAGATCGACGCCAAGTTGCCCGTGATCCTGATGACCGGGCATGGCGACGTGCCGCTGGCGGTGTCGGCCATGCGGAAGGGTGCCTATGACTTCATCGAAAAGCCCTTCGCCACCGCGCGTCTGGTGGAATCGGCGGTGCGCGCGTGTGAGTTGCGACATCTCACCCTCGAAAACCGTTCACTGCGCTCAAAGTTGGAGCAACGCGACGATCTGGAGGCGCAGATCGTCGGACGCTCCGCGCCGATTGTCGCGTTTCGTGAACGATTGCGGACCATCGCCGCGACCGATATCGACGTGCTCTTGACGGGTGAGACCGGCGTGGGAAAGGGCGTCGCGGCGCGGGCGATCCATGATCTTTCGGAGCGCAAGGGAAAGCCCTTCGTCGCGGTCAACATGGCGGCGCTGCCAGCCGCGGCGATCGAGTCCGAGTTGTTCGGGCATGAGCAGGGGGCGTTCGCGGGCGCGCATCGAGCCCGAGTCGGCAAATTCGAGCATGCGCGCGGCGGCACGCTGTTTCTGGATGAGATCGGCGCCGTCCCGCTGGACTTGCAGGCCAAGCTGCTGCGGGTGATTGAGGAACGGTCAATCACGCGGCTGGGCTCGAACGATCCGGTGCCGCTGGATGTTCGCTTTCTTGCTTCGAGCAAGGAGGATCTGGCGGCGTTGGTGGCTGAAGGCGCGTTTCGGGACGACCTCTTTTACCGGCTCAATGTCGCGTCGATGACGGTGCCCCCGCTTCGCGACCGTATGGAGGATGCGCCGCGCCTGTTTCAGCATCTGGTCGCCGAGGCGGCGCTTAGATATCGGCGGGAGGCGCCGAGCGTTCCCGCGGATGTTCTGGCCGGTCTGACGTCGCGCGATTGGCGGGGCAATGTGCGTGAACTCAGGAACGCGGCTGACCGGTTCGTGCTTGGTCTGGGCGTGGAGGAGGGCGCGTCCGTGGTCGCCGAGGCGAGCCTCGGCGAACAGATGGAACGGCACGAAAAGGCGCTGATCGCATCCGCGCTCGCGGCGAATGAGGGGTCTTTGAAAGCCACTTACGAATCGCTGCGCCTCAGCCGTAAATCGCTTTACGAAAAGATGCAAAAGTACGGGCTGAGGCGCGAAGATTACGCCGAGTAGTCGCCTGCCTGGACGGAATGGGCGCATTTCCACCCACGGCGTGGGTCGCTTTGGGTGAATGTCGAAACAGGGCCGCGAGTTTCCGCATTTTTCGCCATTTTCGATCCCTCGCAAAGCTTGTCCGCACGGTTCAGCGCAGAGTTTCATACGCTCGACGCCCAAGAGCGGGCGCTCAATCGGGGCGACCAAGCCCCAGAACGCATTGGGAGGTATACTATGCGCTTCGTAGCTCTGGCGGCCGCCGCCGCCATGTCGTTGACCGCCACCACGGCTCTCGCTTCTGACGCCTGTCAGGACGGCGAGGTGGTCATCAAATTCAGCCATGTGACAAACACGGACAAGCATCCGAAGGGTCTCGCCGCGTCGCTTCTTGAGAAGCGCGTGAACGAGGAGATGAACGGCAAGGCCTGCATGGAGGTCTTTGGCAACTCGTCGCTCTACAATGACGATCAGGTGCTGGAGGCGATGCTGCGCGGCGATGTGCAACTGGCCGCGCCGTCGCTGTCGAAATTTGAGACCTTCACCAAGAAGTTCCGCCTGTTCGATCTGCCCTTCATGTTCTCCGACATCAATGCGGTGGACCGTTTCCAGAACGGCGAAGCCGGTCAGAAGCTGCTGACGGCGATGAAACGGCGTGGTCTTCTGGGGCTCGGCTATTGGCACAACGGCATGAAGCAGTTCTCGGCCAACCGTCCGCTGCTGACGCCTGCGGACGCCAAGGGTCTGAAATTCCGCGTGCAGCCCTCTGAGGTTCTGGTCGCGCAGATGGAGGCGATTGGCGGCACCCCGCAGAAGATGGCCTTCTCTGAGGTCTATGGCGCGCTGCAGACCGGCGTCGTCGATGGACAGGAGAACACCTGGTCGAACATCTACGGCAAGAAGTTCTTCGAAGTTCAGGACGGCGTCAGCGAGACCAATCACGGCATCATCGACTATCTGGTTGTCACCTCCACCGAGTGGTGGGACGGTCTTGATCCGGCGATCCGCGATCAGCTTTCCACGATCCTCACCGAGGTTACGAAAGAGCGGAATGCCGAGTCGACCGCGGTGAACGAGAAAGCCAAGCAATCGGTCATCGAGGCCGGCGGTGTGGTCCGTCAGCTGACGCCCGAGCAGCGCGAAGCCTGGGTCACGGCGATGAAGCCGGTCTGGGAGAAGTTCGCTGGCGATGTGGGCGAAGACAACATCGCGGCGGCTCAGGAAGCCAACAAGCTGACCAACTAAGAACAAGGCCATTGAAGCAAACGGCGCGGCCCCCGCGATCAGGAGGCCGCGTCGGCGAATGGCGAGATCGCGCGATCCCAATCAACACACGCCGATCCGCCGCAAAGCCCTAGAGGAGGGGAGGAACCCATGCACTACGAACCCAAGACGCCATTGGGTCGAGCGTTCAACGCGCTGGAGGAGTCGCTGATCGCGATCATCCTCGGTCTGATGACATTGATCACTTTCGCCAATGTCATCGCTCGGTACGTGTTCAACGCGAACATCCTTTGGGCGCTGGAAGGAACGGTGTTCCTGTTCGCCTGGCTGGTCCTTCTGGGGGCGTCCTATTGTGTGAAAACGCACACCCATCTCGGAGTCGATGCGGTTCTGAACATGGTCTCGCCGGCGGCTCGCAGAGTTCTGGCGATCATCTCGGTCAGCCTCTGCCTCGTATTCACCGTGCTGCTATTCATCGGTTCGTGGAACTACTGGGCGCCGTTCGCCGCCTTGCCCGACTTTACCGGAACGGTGAGGGATCAGGCCTGGTATGAGGTGAACGATGTGCCGATGTGGGACTGGCTGCGCTTTATCGAAGCGTCGATGAACGAAGGCGAATCCTACGAGAAACTTCCGCGGTTCATTCCCTATTTCGCCTTGCCGCTCGGTGTGGGCCTGATGCTGGTGCGCTTCATCCAACTCGCCATTGAAGTCTTCAGAGGCGATATCGACATGATCATCGCCAGCCATGAGGCCGAGGATATGGTCGAAGAAGCGGCCGCCAGCGCCGATAAGGAGGGCTGACCCCATGGAAATGGCATTCCTCTTTGGCATGGTGGTGGCACTGCTGCTGATCGGCGTTCCCATCGCGGTCTCGCTGGGCCTCTCCTCGATCATCTTCCTGTTGGTCCTGTCGGACGCTTCGCTGGCGTCGATCGCACAGACCCTGATGAACGCGTTCGTTGGTCACTTCACGCTGCTGGCGATCCCGTTCTTCATCCTGGCGTCGACTTTCATGTCGACCGGCGGCGTGGCGAAACGGATCATCCGCTTTGCGATCGCCTGCGTCGGGCATCTGCGCGGCGGTCTGGCCATCGCCTCGGTCTTCGCCTGCATGCTGTTCGCGGCGCTCTCTGGCTCTTCGCCTGCCACGGTCGTCGCGATCGGCTCGATCTGCATCGCGGGCATGACCCAGGTCGGCTACACCAAGGACTTCGCTGCCGGCGTGATCTGTAACGCGGGCACGCTGGGGATTCTGATCCCGCCCTCGATCGTGATGGTCGTCTATGCGGCGTCGGTCGACGTCTCGGTCGGCCGGATGTTCCTGGCCGGCGTCATTCCGGGCATCATGGCGGGTCTGATGCTGATGATCGGCATCTATGTCGCCGCGCGCGTGAAAGGCCTGCCGGCCAATCCGTTCGCGGGCTGGGGCGAGATCTTCGAATCCGCGCGCGACGCGATGTGGGGCCTCTTTCTGATCATCATCATCCTCGGCGGCATCTATGGCGGCATTTTCACGCCGACTGAGGCCGCGGCGGTCGCCTCCGTCTATGCGTTCCTGATCGCGAACTTCGTCTATCGCGACATGGGGCCGCTGAACCGGGAGGACGGTTCCTCCATGTCGCTGATGCGCAAACCGCAGGCCCTGGTGACGGCGTGGTTCCACAAAGACGCCAAGAACGCGCTGTTCGACGCCGGGCGGATGACGATCATGCTGCTGTTCGTGATCGCCAACGCGCTGATCCTGAAGCATGTGCTGACGGAAGAGCAGATCCCGCAGGGCATCGCCGCCTCGATGCTGGACGCCGGCTTCGGCCCGGTCATGTTCCTGGTGATCGTGAACGTCATCCTGCTGATAGGCGGCCAGTTCATGGAGCCCAGCGGCCTGATCGTCATCGTGGCGCCTCTGGTGTTCCCGATCGCGATCCAGCTGGGGATCGACCCGATCCATCTGGGCATCATCATGGTGGTGAACATGGAGATCGGCATGATCACGCCGCCGGTCGGACTCAATCTGTTCGTCACATCCGGCGTGACGGGGATGCCGATGATGCGGGTGGTCAAGGCCTCGCTGCCCTGGCTGATGATCCTGGTCGTGTTCCTGATCATGGTCACCTACATCCCGATCATCTCGACCCTGCTGCCGCACTACTTCATGGGGCCCGAGGTGATCGTGCAGTAGACGCTTTAGCGGAGGCTCCCCCCGAGGTTCCGCCACTTCCCGCCGCCGCGCCACCCCGACGCGGCGGCGGTTTTTCATCTGGTGCCCGCTGTTTGCACGGGCCATTCTGTCGCCCGCAGGGATGAAAACGGGGAACTGCCGATGACGGTCGAGCAAGGACTGCTGTTCGCGATATTCGCGGCCGTCTTCGGCATGTTGCTGTGGGGGCGCTGGCGCTACGACCTTGTCGCCTTTTGCGCGCTTCTGGTGGGCGCCGCGCTGGGCCTGGTTCCGAAAGCAGAAGTGTTCTCAGGCTTCGGCCATCCGGCGACGATCATCGTGGCTCTGGTGCTGGTCGTCTCTCGCGGATTGGTCAATTCGGGCGCTATTCAATTGATCACCAGAAACGTGCTGTCCTCGACCATGGGTCTGAAGCGGCATATCGCACTGATGGGCGGGGTTGGGGCCGTCATGTCGGCCTTCATGAACAATGTCGCGGCGCTGGCGCTGTTGATGCCGGTGGATATCCAGACCGCGGCGAAAGAGGGTCGCACGCCCCGCAAGACGCTGATGGCGCTTTCCTTCGCGACCATTCTGGGCGGGCTGGTGACGCTGATCGGCACGCCGCCCAACATCATCGTGGCGTCCTATCGCGAGAGCGCGGTGGGCGAACCGTTCAAGATGTTCGATTTCGCGCCGGTGGGGGGAATTTGCGCGCTGGTTGGCTTGCTGTTTGTGGCCACGATCGGCTGGCGGCTGATCCCAGAGGGCAAGTCCGATAAGGCGCCCGGTGAGAAGCTGTTCGAGTTGGAGGACTACGTCGCCGAACTGCACCCGACCGAAGATTCGCCTGTGATCGGCAAGCGGGTGGCGGAGCTGGACGATGATGTGGAGGCGAATGATTGCGTGATCGTCGGGCTGGTGCGGGATGGCAAACGACTGTTCGGCACGGCGAGGCATGATCGCATTCGACCGACTGACATCTTGCTGGTCGAAGCCGCTCCCGATGCGATTGAGGAGCTGCGGACGGCGCTGAAGCTTTCATTCCATGACGAGAAAACCAGCCACGAATTGGCGGGCGAGGGCATGTCGATGGTGGAGGTGGTTGCGCCGGAATCCTCTCGCATCGCGGGCAAGTCCGCGCAGACGCTGCAACTGATGCGGCGGCAGGGCGTGACGCTGCTGGGCATATCACGGCAGGGCAAAAGGCTGACTTATCGCGTGCGGAGAGAGGTGATCGAGCCGGGCGACATCCTGCTGCTGCTGGGCCGGTCGAACCGTCTTCCGGAGGCGGTGAACTGGCTGCGTTGCCTGCCACTGGCCGAGCGCGGCTTCACCGTGGCGCAGACCGACAAGATCTGGATCGCGGCGGGCCTGTTCGCGGCGGCGATCGCAGCGGCGAGCTTTGGCCTGATCTATCTTCCCGTGGCGCTGGGCGTCGTGGTGGCGGGCTATACGCTGACCGGCGTCGTGCCGGTGAAAGAAGTCTATGAGCAGATCGAATGGCCGGTTGTGGTGCTGCTTGGCTCCATGATTCCGCTGGGGGTCGCGCTGGAATCCACCGGCGGGGCGGAGTTGATCGCAGACGGGATACTGGCGATCACCGCGGGCCTTCCCGCCTGGGCGGTGCTTGTGGTGTTGATGACGGCGACCATGACCTTGTCGGATGTGCTGAACAACACCGCGACGACCGTGGTGGCGGCGCCCATCGCCATCGACTTGGCCCGCAAGCTGGAGGTCAATCCCGACCCGATGCTGATGGCGGTTGCGGTCGCGGCGTCTTGCGCGTTTCTGACGCCAATCGGGCACAAGAACAACACGCTGATCCTCGGCCCCGGCGGGTACGCGTTCGGCGATTACTGGCGCATGGGCTTGCCGTTGGAGATCATCGTGATAGCTGTCGCGACACCCGCCATTCTGGTGTTCTGGCCGCTTTGATCCACGCCCCCTGAGAGGTTTCGATGTCTGACAACCCGCTGCTCGCCGACTGGACAGGTCCGTTTCAGGCCCCGCCGCTCGACCAGATCAAAAACGCGCATTTCCTGCCTGCCTTCGAGGCGGCCATGGCGGAGGCGCGCGCCAATATCGAAGCGATCGCGACAGACCGGGCCGAGCCGAGCTTCGCCAATACGGTGGAGGCTCTGGAGCGCGCCAGCCGGGCTCTGGACCGGGTCTGCTCGGTGTTTTTCAATCTGACTGGCGTGAATGCGACCGATGAGATCGAGGCGATCCAGATGGAGATTGCGCCGAAGCTGGCGCTGTTCGGGTCTGAAGTCGCCAGCGATCCACGTCTCTTTGCGCGGGTGAACGCGCTGATGGATCGGCGCGCCGATTTGGGCCTGACGCCGGAGCAGGACCGCGTGCTGGAACTGACCCATCTTGGTTTTCAGCGCGCGGGCGCGCAGCTGGATGACGACGCTCGCAAGCGGATGGGAGAGATCATGGCCCGGCTGTCCGAGCTTGGGACCGCATTTGGGCAGCATGTGCTGGCGGATGAAAAAGACTGGCACATGGCGCTGGGCGAGGGCGATCTCAACGGCCTTTCAGAGAGCCTGCGCGACGCGATGGCCTCGGCGGCGAAGGAGCGGGGGCTGGAAGGCTGGGCGCTCACCCTCTCGCGTTCTCTGATCGAGCCGTTCCTTGAAAGCTCGACGCGGCGCGATCTGCGAGAGACGGCGTTCAAGGCGTGGGTCGCTCGGGGTGAGAATGGCGGCGAGACGGACAACCGTGAGATTGTGGCGGAGACGCTTACGCTTCGAAAAGAACGCGCGGCTTTGCTGGGATTCGACAATTTCGCCGCCTTCAAGCTGGCGCCCGAGATGGCGAAGACGCCGGAGGCGGTACGCGAGCTTCTGATGCGTGTCTGGGCGCCTGCGCGCGACCGAGCGGGTGAGGAGGCGGAACGCCTGACCGAGCTTTTGCATGGCGACGGGGTCAACGGCGCGCTGGAGGCGTGGGACTGGCGTCACTACGCTGAGAAGTTGCGCCTACAGGAGCATGACCTCGACGCCGCCGCGCTGAAGCCATTCATGCCGCTTCAGGCGATGATCGAGGCGTCCTTCGACGTGGCGTCGCGTCTGTTCGGCGTCAGTTTTTCAGAGCGGACGGATGTGCCCACCCACCATCCTGACGCGCGGGTCTGGGAGGTGACGAAGGACGGCCGCCATATGGCGCTTTTCGTCGGCGATTATTTCGCCCGGCCCACCAAGCGATCCGGGGCGTGGTGTTCCCGCTATCGCGCGCAGGAGACGATGGACGGAGAGGTCCGGCCCATCGTCGTAAATGTGATGAACTTCGCCAAGGCGCCGGGCGGTCAGGAGACTCTGCTGACCTTTGATGACGCCAGCACCTTGTTTCACGAGTTCGGCCACGCGCTGCACCACATCCTGTCGGATGTCACCTATCCTTCGATCTCCGGCACCTCGGTGGCGCGCGATTGGGTGGAGCTTCCCTCGCAACTCTACGAGCATTGGCTGGAGCAGCCTGAGGTGCTGGCGAAGCACGCCCGGCATGTGGAGACCGGCGAAGCGATGCCTGCGGAGATGATCGCCAAGGTGATCGCCGCGCAGAAATTCAATCAGGGCTTCGCGACGGTCGAGTATGTCTCGTCCGCCTTGGTTGATCTCGACATGCATGAGGCGGAGGAGATCGCCGATCCGATAGATATGGAGGCCGCGACGCTTGAGCGGATCGGCATGCCGCCGGCCATCGTGATGAGACATCGCACCCCGCACTTCCAGCATGTGTTTTCGGGCGACGGCTACTCCGCCGGCTATTACAGCTATATGTGGTCCGAGGTGATGGATGCGGACGCTTTCCGCGCCTTTGAGGAGGCGGGCGATATTTTCGATTCCGATACCGCCGCCCGTCTGTCCGAGCATGTCTACTCGGCCGGGAACAAGCGCGATCCGGAGGAAGCCTATGAGGCCTTCCGGGGCCGCGGACCGGAAGTCGAGGCGTTGCTGGAGAAACGCGGCCTTGACGCCTGACTTTTAAATTCTCACTCGCGCGCTATCATTTCCCCCGGTCCATCGGGGGAGGCGCGCATGTTCCGCATTCCGTTCGCAGCCGTTTGCGCGGCGCTTTCATGCGCCTTGTTCGTCGCGCCCGCCTCCGCCAGCCCCTGTTTCGCATTCGCCGGTTTCCCGACTTTGCCGGGCGCTCGAGATGCGCAGGTAATTCCGGCGTCTTTAGAGGACAGCCGGGCCACGTTCACCTATCTGGGGCATTCGACCTATCGGATCGACAGCCCGGCCGGGGTGCGCGCGGTCACCGACTATTCGGGCTATTTCGGCGAGGGACCGGCGCCAGATATCGCGACCATGAATTACGCGCATGAATCGCATTGGACGTCGTATCCCGATCCGGCGATCAAACATGTTCTGAAGGGCTGGGATCCGGTCGAAGGCGGCGCCGAGCACTATCTGGAGGTCGCCGATCTTGTGGTGCGCAATGTGACCACCGATATCCGGGGCGCGGACAATGGCTATGCGCTTGCCAATGGTAATTCGATCTTCATTTTCGAAATTGGCGATCTCTGCATCGGGCATCTGGGGCATTTGCATCATGTGCCGACTGAGGAGCAGTTCGCGCTGATCGGTCGTCTGGATGTGGTTATGGCGCCGGTGGATGGCGGATTTACGCTGGCGCTGGACGATATGATCAAGGTTTTGAAGCGCCTGCGCGCCAGCGTCGTGCTGCCGATGCATTGGTTTGGCGGGTACAATCTGGATCTTTTCCTGCAGGGCATGTCCGACCAGTTCCGGATCGCGCGGTTTCCGGGACCAGAGTTGACCATTACGGCCGCCGACCTTCCCAGCGAACCCACGGTGTTCACGCCGGTCGGGTACTGACAGCCTCGCCGCGGCAGGCGAAGCAACCGCCATTGATCCCACCTCACCATGCGTTTATCGATCTCTTCAATCGGAGGGATCATGGCGCAGAAACAGCGGTTGAATTCGGAACTCGCACGGGCGGCGCGCCTGTTTGAAAAAGGCGACCTTCGCCGCGCTGAGCAGGCGGCCAAGGCGGTGCGCGGCGCAGCGCCGGGGCCCGCCAGTCAAATCCTCGCAGGGATCGCACTGAAACAGGGCGATTTTGAATCCGCGCATGGTCACGCGAAGACAGCAGTTCAAGCGACCCCCGGCAGCCCGCAGTTGCTTTTGAATCTCGCGAGCATCGAATTTGCGCTTAACCGTCGCGAGGACGGGCTGGCGACATTCGGTGAGGCCGCGAGGCTCGCGCCACGGGATTTCGAGGCGCAGCTCTGCTATGGGAAGGCGCTGGCGGAGACCGGCCGTCTGGAAGAAGCGGTCGAGCAGTTTCAGTGCGCCCACAAACTGGCGCCGCATCCGCGCGCCAAAGGCCCAATGGCGGATGCTCTCTTTCGGCTGGACCGATTTGACGAAGCGGAGGAGTGGGCGAAGGCCGCGCTTGGATCCGGGCTGGATACGGCGGAATTGCACTGCCTGATCGGAAAAATTCTCTACGCGAAACGCCTTCCGAAGGAGGCCGCCGCGGCGTTTCAGGCGGCCTTGGCCAAGGATCCGAAAAATACCGATGCGCTGATGGGTCTTTCATGCGCTCAAACTCGCCTCAAAGACATCATCGCAGCCCGCGACGCGGCGCGAAGGTATCTCGATCTACGCCCTGTCGTGAGGGTCGGCGCCACAAAGCCTGAGGCGCATGTGGCGATCGTGCATTCGGTAAACGATGGATATTTCGCCAGCCCGCGCTATGGCGTCGGACTACCCGTTGGCGGGAACTTTCCTGTGACCCTAGACAGCCAAATTCTGCAATTCGAGCACTGCTTCGTCTCGTTGTCCAACACCGTCTGGACCCCACCGAAAAAGATGCGGACCGACATCGTTCTCAGCAATCTTGTAAACGCTGAAATGTTGCAGGGCGACCGGTCGGGATTGGCGAAATGTGCACTGGATAGCATGGGTGCGCCGATCATCAACGGCGTAGATGGCGTGCTGGCGACGTCCCGCGCGGCGAACGCCGATCGATTCCGCGACGCGACCAGATTCCGGTTTCCAAGAACGATTGCCGTGGAGCGTCAGGGCGAAGCCGCGGGCGACACGGCGGAGTTCATTCTGGAGCGCATCTCTCTGCCGCTGATCCTGCGGCCGCCTCATACGCAAGAGGGTTTAGGCGCGCGATTGGTCGATAGTTCCGATGAGCTGATCGCTCAGATCGCCTCGTTTAAGGACGGGGTAATTTATGCAATCGAGTACTTTTACTGTGCGATGGATGATGGTTGTGCTCGCCGTTATCGGTTCACGCATGTGGATGGCGAGTTGTTCGCGACCAACATGCACGCCGTTCGCGGTTGGAACGCCCATGGCGACAGCCGGGCTGAGCTGAACTGGATGGATTCGAACTATTGGCGCGAAGAGAAGGCGTTTCTTGATGACGCCGATGGGGCGCTCGGATTCGATCGCTACGAAGTGTTTTCCGAGATCATGGAGAATACGCCGTTGGATCTTTTTGGGATCGATTTTGGCGTCGCGCGCTCCGGCGAAGTGGTAATATTCGAAGTGAATGCGTCGATGGCGTTCACTGTGCCGAAACTCGCGAAACAATTCCCGTACATTCAACCCCATCGCGACTACCTCTTCCGCAAGATCGACGACTATCTGCTGCGCCGCGCTCTGGAAGCGAGGGAGACGCGCGCCGGCGCCTAGTGCGCCTCGGCCCAGCTGGCGCCCTGACCAGCATCGACAACCAGCGGAACATCGATCTCGACCGCCGGTTTGTGGGCGGTCTCCATCACCTCCCGCATGGCGGCGATGGTGGCGTCGGCTTCCGGTTTCGGAACCTCGAACAGCAGCTCGTCATGGACCTGCAGCAGCATCCGGCCCGACAGGCCCGCGGCTTGAAGCGCGTCCGGAATGCGGATCATGGCGCGGCGGATCACATCGGCGGCCGAGCCCTGAATCGGCGCGTTGATCGCGGCGCGTTTCTGGAAACCCTGCCGCGGCCCCTTGGCGTTGATGTCGGGGGTGTGGATGCGCCGACCGAAGATCGTCGCCACGTAACCCTTTGATTTCGCGTGCTCTACCGTTTCGTCCATGTATTTTCGGATGCCGGGGAACTTGGCGAAATAGGCGTCAATGAACTCCTTCGCCTCGGCCTGCTTGATCTTCAGCTGATTGGACAGACCGAATGCTGAGATGCCGTAGATCACGCCGAAATTGATCGCCTTGGCCTGCCGGCGGACCATCGGGTCCATGCCCTCGACCGGTACGCTGAACACCTCCGAGGCGGTCATGGCGTGGATGTCCAGCCCATCATGGAACGCCGTTTTCAGGGCGTCGATCCCGGCGATGTGGGCCAGCAGGCGCAGCTCGATCTGGCTGTAGTCGAGACTGAGTAGAACGTTGCCCTCCTCGGCGACGAAAGCCTCGCGGATGCGGCGACCTTCTTCGGTTCTGACGGGTATGTTCTGCAAGTTCGGGTCGGTCGAGGCGAGGCGGCCCGTGGAGGTCGCCGCCAGCGAAAACGAGGTGTGCACCCGTCCGGACTCGGCGTTGATGTGCTCCTGCAGCGCATCGGTGTATGTGCTTTTCAGTTTCGAAAGCTGGCGCCAGTCGAGAACAGTGGAGGCGAGGGATTTGACGGTCTCGTCCTCGCTTTGCCCGGCGAGCGTGTCCAGCACATCGGCGCCCGTGGAATAGGCCCCGGTCTTGCCCTTCTTGCCGCCCTCGGCGCCCAGCCTGTCGAACAGAATCTCGCCCAGTTGCTTGGGTGAGCCGACATTGAACGGTCCGCCCGCCAGCTCGTGGATCTCCGCCTCCTGCCCGGCCATGCGTTGCGCGAATCCGTTGGAGAGGCGAGAAAGCGCGTCGCGATCTACATTGATCCCGGCCATCTCCATCTTCGCCAGCACCGGGATCAAGGGGCGTTCCAGCGTTTCATAGACTGTGGTCAGGCGGTCGATGGGCAGTCGCGGTTTCAGCGTGCGGTGCAGGCGTAGCGTGACGTCCGCGTCCTCGGCGGCGTAGCGCACGGCTTTGACCACTTCCACCTTGTCGAAGGTGATGGCGGATTTGCCGGTTCCCAGAAGCTCTTTGATTGGGATTGGCGCGTGATCGAGATATTGCTTCGAAAGCGCATCCATACCATGCCCATGCAGGCCGGAGTTGAGGGCGTAGGAGATCAGCATCGTGTCGTCGATGGGCGCCACGTCCAGCCCATACCGTTTCAGAACCTTGATGTCGTATTTCAGGTTTTGGCCGATCTTCAGGATCGCAGCGTCCTCCAGCATCGGCTTTAGAAGCTCAAGCGCTGCTTCGAGATCCATCTGGCCGTCGGCGCGTTTCGCCTCGCCCAGCAAGTCGCCATCGCCCTCCACATGGCCTAGCGGGATATAGCAGGCCCGGCCCGGTCGCGTGGCCAGAGACACGCCGACCAGTTCCGCCTTCATCTCATCCAGCGAAGTCGTCTCAGTGTCGATTGCCACCGCGCCGATCTCATAGATCTCCTCGAGCCAGGTTTTCAGCGCCGCTTCGTCCGAGACGCACTCATAGGCGTCCGGGTCGATCGGGCCTTCGTCGGCTAGGACAATGTCCGGCGCTTCGGCGGACTCCTCAACAGCCGAAGGCGGTTCCCAGTCCACCACCACTTCCGCCTTGTCGATGGCGGCTGGGTCCGCCTCCATCCGCGTGGCGATGCGCTTGGTCAGTGTCGTGAACTCCATCGCCTTCAGGAACCCGATCAGGTCTGAGGCGCGGGCGTCATCCACCGCCAGAGAACCGACTTCCGGTAGGCCCGGCGTGTTTTCGTCGAGTTGCACGAGCTTTCTCGAGATACGGATCTGCTCGACGTTGTCGATCAGGGTCTGGCGGCGCTTGGGCTGCTTGATCTCCTCGGCGCGCGACAGCAGCGTTTCCAGGTCGCCATACTCGTTGATCAGCAGGGCGGCGGTCTTCACGCCGATGCCGGGCGCGCCAGGCACGTTGTCGACCGAGTCCCCGGCCAGCGCCTGCACATCGACCACTTTGTCCGCCGCGACGCCGAATTTCTCCACCACCTGATCCGGGCCGATGACCTTGTTCTTCATCCCGTCGACCATGCCGACGCGACCCCGGACCAGCTGCATCAGATCCTTGTCGGACGAGACGATAGTAACTTCCGCGCCCGCTTCGGCGCCTTCGCGCGCATAGGTGGCGATCACGTCGTCAGCCTCATAGCCTTGTAATTCGATGCAGGCGACGTTGAAGGCGCGCGTCGCCTGCCGGATCAGGCCGAATTGCGGGCGCAGATCCTCCGGCGGGGGCGGGCGGTGGGCTTTGTACTTCGGATAAATCTCATTTCGGAAGGTCTTGGCGGAATAGTCGAAGATGACGCCCAAATGGCTGGGCCGGTCCTCCCCCTCAAGGTCTGCCAACAGCTTGTAAAGCATGTTGCAAAAGCCGGAGACCGCGCCCACTGGCAGGCCATCAGATTTGCGCGTCAGGGGCGGCAGGGCGTGATAGGCGCGGAAGATATATCCAGACCCGTCAACCAGATAGAGGTGATCGTCCGGGCCGAGGCCTGTCTCCGCGCCGTCATTCTGGTCCGGCATGTCAGACGCTCCTCAGCCTAGAAATCGCGCTAGAAGCGCCTCGATCCATATGTATCCCGCAAGTATTAGCGACGCCAACACAGCGGCCGATCCAGCGTCCTTGGCGCGCTTTGCGAGATCTCTGTAGTGTGGGCCGATATCGTCCACAACCCATTCGACCGCTGTGTTCAAAAGCTCGACGATCAACACAAGCAAGAGCGATCCGATCATGGCCGCGCGCCAGCCAGCAGAGACATCCAGCGCTAGCGCAACAGCGACGCCGAACGCGAACAGAGCAAGCTCCTGCCGAAAGGCCGCCTCGGTCTTGGCGGTGGAGACGACGCCTCTCATAGAATGACCGGCCGCCGCGATAACCCTCGCCACGCCAGTTAGCGGTTTGCGAGGGTATTCGCTCTCAGGTCCGTCCAGCGACGCGCCGCTTTCTCGGTTATTCTCTTCTTTGGTTCCCATGCTTCGCTCAATGTCCGCCTGCGCCGGGCTTCAGCACGAAACGCTTGTCGCAATAGGGACACTCGACGAAGCCTTTTTCGCCGATGTTCAGCCAGACTCGCGGGTGGCCCAACGCGCCCTCGCCGCCATCGCAGGCGATGCGGGTCTTTTCGACCTCTTCGATCTCGGGCGCTTCAATGGTCATGGCGTTCTCCTTGGGTTTCGCGGCGCATGATAGCCGAGCCGTCGGGCGCGGCAAGCGGAGTCGGGCTGCGAGCGCAGGGCGAGATTGCCAGCCCGCGTCCGGGGCGCTAAGTCATCCTTGCCCACCCGCCCGGAAGGAGCATTCATGCCCGAGAACGCCATCGAGGTCCGCGCTTTGCGGAAAACCTACGCCTCGCAGGGCGGACAGCCGCCGAAAGAGGCGCTGAAGGGTCTGGACCTCGACATTCCCACGGGCTCGATCTTCGGTTTGCTCGGCCCGAACGGCGCCGGGAAGTCCACCTTCATCAACATTCTGGCCGGGTTGGTGATCAAGAGCTCGGGCACGGTGAACATCTGGGGGTTCGATCAGGACGTGAGCCCGCGCATGTCCCGAGCCTCGATCGGCGTGGTGCCGCAGGAATTGAATATCGACGCGTTCTTCACGCCCTATGAGGCGTTGGAAGTGCAGGCTGGGCTTTATGGCACGCCCAAGTCCGAGCGGCGCTCGATGGAGATTCTCGAAGCCGTCGGTCTGGGCGACAAGGTCCACGCATACGCCCGGACGCTGTCCGGCGGCATGCGGCGGCGGCTTCTGGTCGCGAAAGCCATGGTGCATTCACCGCCCGTGCTGGTGCTGGATGAGCCAACGGCGGGCGTGGATGTCGAGTTGCGCCGGATGCTCTGGGACTATGTGCGGGAGCTGAATGCGAGCGGCGTGACCATCATCCTGACCACGCACTATCTGGAGGAAGCCGAGGAGATGTGCGACCGCATCGCGATCGTGAACCACGGCTCGCTCGTCACCTGTGAAGATACGCCGACGCTACTCGCGCGGCTGGATACGAAAACGCTCGTCATCACATCCGATACGCCGATCGAGATTACGCCCGCAGCGCCGCCCGGTGTAAAGGCGGAGATTCGGGCGGATGGGGCGCTAGCGCTGACCTACCGCAAGTCGGAGGCTGAGATCGCTGGTTTGCTGGATATGGTGCGGGGCGCCGGCGTCTCGATCCGCGACGTTACGACCGAAGAACCGGATCTAGAGGATGTATTCGTCGAATTGACCCGGTCATCCGTCTAAACAGGCTCAGGACAGCAGAGCTGTCGCGCCGTCATAGATCAGCTTCAGCGATACAAAGAACAAAAGCGTATAGACGATCGGATAGAACACTTCGGCGCGCATGCGTTTGACGATGGCGGCGCCCGCGAGCGTCGCCAGTATCGCGATGGGGATCATCGCTGCCGAGGCCACGAGATTCTCGGTCTCAAACTGGCCCAGCGCCGCATAGGGCGCAACTTTGATGGTGTTGATGATCGCGAAGAACGCCACGCTGGTGCCGACATAGTGGGTGGGTTCGAGCCGCAGGGGCAGCACATAGACCTGGAATGGCGGACCGCCCGCATGGGCGACGAAACTGGTGAAGCCCGCGATCGTGCCGCAGATGCTCGCCAGAATCGGTCTGTGCCCTGATTTGACCGGCGGGCTCTTTCGCATAGCAGACAGCGCGGTTCGGGTTGCGAACACGAGAGCCACTACGCCGACCAACAGACGCACCATCGCGTCTGACGTCACGGCCGCCGCCAGCCAGCCGATCGTGATGCCGATCACGGCGCCCGGTAAAAGCGCGCGCAAAGTTCGCTTGTCCCAGCCGCCCCACCATTTGGTCAGGCTGACCGCATCCATGAGCAAGAGAATCGGCAGCATGATCGCGGCCGCCTTGATCGGCGGTATGACCAGCGACATCAGCGGGACGCCGAAAATTCCCATCGCGCCGCCCAGCCCGCCCTTCGACATGCCCACGATCACGACAGCGGCAATGACGATTGCGACGGAGACAGGGTCTGAGAAGAACGCGGGCGGCTGCATTTCGGCCATCTTTGCGAGTGGACGGGCTGCGCTTGGTAAACCAGTTCGGCGGCGAGGCCCAGCCTGCAAGTTCTGGCTCGCTCAGTTCACATTTTCGACCCGCAATTGTGATTGGTTGTTTAACCGCCCGCTAGCCACACTTTCGCCAAAGTTTCGAATCGGATGCGGCCCAGGTGGCGTCTGTCCGAATTCTGCTCAGGGGAGATCGAATTATGAAACTCAGATTGCTTGCGCCGTTCGCACTTTCTGTGCTGGCTGCGCCGTTCGCCATGGCGACCACCGGCGCACAAGCCGCGACGCCCGAGAAGGTGCAGGTCAGCGGCGAGATCATTGACACGTGGTGCTATTTCTCAGGCATTATGGGCGGCCCGGAATCGACCCTTGGCTCAGCTCATCACACCTGCGCGCTGTGGTGCGCCGCGGGCGGCATTCCAGTCGGCATGCTGGGCGACGACAATGTCGTATACATGATCCTGAAATATGCGGGCGACGATCCGGTCACAGGCGGAGACGCCATTCTGGATGTGCAGTCAAGCCGCATCACCGTGGACGGGCAGCTTTTCCAGCGCGACGGCGTCAACTATCTGGTCGTCGACGACGTCGTCACCAATGAAGGGCTCGTGAACCTCAGCCATGAAGATTACGGCGTGATCCCGCCCTTCGCCTTCCCAAACCCGAACAAGAAAAAGAAGAAATGAGGAGCGAGACAATGATCATGCGAACTTTATTCACGGCGCTCGCCATTTCGCTGCTCGGTGCCACGGGCGCTGTCTCGGCCGATGAAGGCGCCTTCGCCGAAGGAAGCACCGCCAAGGGCAAGGGCAGCCTGCTGGGCGAGGAAAAGGCCCTGTTCACCGGCAAGGTTGTCGATGTGCTCTGCGAATTGACGGGGGACTGCCCGGACAATTGCGGCGGCGGCGACCGGCATCTTGGCATCCTGAGGGACGCCGACGGCGTGCTGGTGCTGGCCAACAAGAACCTTCAGGCCTTCGCCGGGGCGAACTACGACCTGATGGCCTATTGCGGCAAGCAGGTGGAGGTCGATGGGCTTCTGGTCGGCTCACCCGACAACACGGCCGCCAAGTTCTATCAACTGCAGAAAATCCGCGTGGTCGGCGACGAGAAATTCGCCAAGGCGAACAAGTGGACCAAGGAGTGGAACCGGCGAAACCCGGAGCAGGCGAAGATCAAAGGCGGATGGTTCAAGAAGGACACGCGCGTCAAGGCGCTGTTGGAGCGCGACGGGAGGCTTGGCCTCGGCAAGGAGGCGGACGAAGCCTTCGCCAAGGAGAATTTCTAACTGTGCGGGTCGCAACACGCTTAGCTGCGTACACACTGATCGCGTCTGTGGCGGCGGCTCTCCCCGCCGTCGCGCATGACGGGGTCGTGCACGGCACCAAGGAAGAAGCGGCGGCCCACGCCGCCGCGACGGGCGCCGCGCCGCCTGTCTCGGCCCCGACCGCGCCGGTTCTGGACGGCGCGGCCTTCCCGGTTCAGGTTCGGGCCGAATTCGACCTGATCGACCAGTCGGGCGAGGCGGTGACTCAGGCGGATTACGCCGACCGGCATATGCTGATTTTCTTCGGCTACGCCAACTGCCCGGGCATTTGCTCGGTTGCTCTGCCGCGATTGGCGACGACGCTGGACCTTTTGGGCGATGATATCGGCAAAGTCGCGCCGCTGATGATCACCATCGACCCGGAACTGGATACGCCCGACACCCTTTCGGAACAAATGCCGCGCATCCATCCGAACCTTAGGGGCCTGACCGGTTCAGCCGATGCGCTGGCCGAGGCGCGCGACGCGTTCGGGGTCGAAGCGGAGTTGCAGTTCGTCGACCCGGAATACGGGCCGATCTATTCGCACGGCTCATTCGTCTATCTGATCGACGGGAAGGGGGAGCTGGTGTCGCTGCTTCCGCCCGTGCTCGGGCCAGAGAAAATGGCCGAGATCATCTCCAAGTACCTCTGAGCGCCGCTGTCCGGTCGGATCGTCGCCCGGTTTCGAAACCGGCGTTGCGCGCGCGTCATCCATCCTGTATCTGAGGGCGCGCGCGGCACCCATAGCTCAGCTGGATAGAGCGCTGCCCTCCGAAGGCAGAGGTCGCACGTTCGAATCGTGCTGGGTGCGCCACAACCCCTTAGAATGCTTGGGTTATTCGGACCGATGGACTTGCGGTGCGGTCATTTGGTCACATGTGGACACATTTGGGACGGGGAGGGGGTCGATTTGTGGGGCAGATTTTCAGATCGAGAGGCCCCCCACCCACCGGGGATCGGGCGGGCAGAATACGTGGGCACCCCCCTACGCAGCCCCCTAAAAAAATTTCTCGCCGTCCCCTGTCCGCCGTCTCCCGGCTAGCCGTCTCCCGAATTGCAGGCGTAACTGTAGACCTGAGGCGAGAGGTATTTGTCGAGCTTGGCCGGAAGGGCTTCGAGGGTCGTCGTTTTCTCATCGAGGCGTATGGCGTTCTCCTTGAACACCTGCAGGGCCTGCGCCATGTCGCCGATTTCGTCGCCCCGCTTGGTGTGAGTGACTGCAACCTGGGTATTGCCTCGTGTCAGCTCTAGCATCATGGCCTGCAACTGGCGGATGGGCTGGCCCGCAAGAACAAGCTTGTGCTCATTCGTTCAATGCGACAGGAGAGAGCGATGAGTGACACTGATCGGGCTGACCTCGCCGTCGAAATCGCGCGCGCCGCTGGCGCATTAGGCCTCGATTTCTTTCGAAAAATTGACGATCTGCGCGTCGAACGCAAAGGCCATCAGGATTTCATCTCTCAAGCGGATCGAGAGGTGGAGTTGTTCGTCCGCAACGCTTTGGAAGAGGCGGCGCCGAAAGACGCGATCGTCGGGGAGGAGTATGCCCCGAAGGAGGGCGTTTCAGGCTTTACATGGGTGATCGATCCCATCGACGGCACCACGAATTTCATAAGCGGCATTCCGGCGTGGACCGTCGTGGTCGCTGGCGTGCGGGGAGGTAAGACAGAGATCGGCGTTATCTTCGATCCCTGCAATGAAGAGCTCTATCTCGCGGTGGCCGGACAGGGTGCCACGCTCAACGGAGCGGCGATCCATGCTCCGAAAGGAAAAGGCGTTCGAGACGGCTCCATCGGGGTCGGGTTTTCGAACCGGGTCTCCACCAAAGGCATCCAGAAATTGGTCACGGCGTTGCTCGATGCGGGCGGCGTTTTTCACCGAAACGCGTCCGGCGCCCTTTCGCTCGCCTATGTCGCATCCGGAAAATTGCTTGGCTATTCCGAAGAGCATATGAACGCTTGGGATTGTCTGGCCGGACAACTGATCGTGGCCGAGGCCGGAGCGCGGGTTGAGGAGCAGGACGCCGACGAGATGATTGCAAATGGCGGCCGGGTGATCGTGGGACTGGACGGCGTGTTCGACGAGTTGAGAGAAATCTCGCTTCAGGCATTTTCGAACTAATCGTCCGGCAGAAGAACTGGGCCTGTCGGTGCCAATCCGACAACCAGTTCCTGGCCAACCCTGAATGGATCGCCGGTCGACTCCGCCACTGCAAACACCGGACCGAACTCAGCGTTCAGCGTGTATTCCATCCGACTTCCCACATAGGTCGCCTTGTTCACCGACGCTGAGAATCCGTTGCCTGCGTTAAGAACCAATCGGGACGGACGCACAGCCAACGTGGCCGGACCCGGACCAAGTCCTCTGGAGTCCAGCCGATGATGGTAACCTGCCAGTGAAATGTCAGCCACGCCTCCCTCGACGCCTGTAATTTCGCACGGAATCAAGTTCGCTTCACCAATAAAGTCGGCGACAAAGCGGTCGGCTGGCGCGTCGTAAAGCTCTCGCGGCGTTCCAATTTGCGCGATTGAGGCGTTGCGCATCACCACGATCACGTCTGAGACGGCCAGCGCCTCTTCCTGATCATGGGTGACATAGACCACGGTCATGCCCAGACTTTGTTGGATGTCCCGGATTTCCTCGCGCATTTGTCGACGCAACTTCGCGTCGAGATTCGACAGTGGCTCATCGAACAACAGCACCTGCGGCTCCAGCACCAGGGCGCGCGCAACCGCCACGCGCTGTTGTTGCCCGCCTGAAAGTTCGCTGGGAAGGCGGTCGCCGAAATCCGTCAGCCCTACGAGATCCAACCCCTGCACCGCTCTTTCACGCGCATCCGCTTTGTTGAAACCGGAGAATGTCAGTCCATAAGTTACGTTCTCAAGAACCGTCATATGGGGAAACAGCGCATAGGACTGGAACACCATCGAGACGTCGCGATCAGTCGCTGGCAGCTTCGTTACGTCCCGGTCGCCAATGAAGATCTCCCCTCTGGTTGCCATTTCCAGCCCGGCGATCATTCGCAGCGTCGTCGTCTTGCCACATCCCGATGGTCCCAGAAGCGTCACCAGCTTGCCCGCCTCGATCTCCAGGCTGATGTCGTCGACCGCGACCACGTCCCGGCCATACACCTTTGTGACGCCACGAAAACTGACCGGGGCCGCTTTACTACTGATCTTCGCAGTTCCCATACCCAGTTCTCCTAAGTGACCGCTGTTCGCCGGCCGATCCGCGTCTTTCCAACCAGAAGCTGCAAGAGCCCAACTGCCGACAGCATCACGAATATCAAAGTGGTCGAATAGGCGATGGCCAAGCCATAGTCGTTATTCTCAACACGACCGATGATGTAACTGGTGGCCATGTCGTAGTTGGCGGAGACAAGGAAGATCACCGCTGAAATCGCGGTCATGGCGCGCACGAAGCTGTAGACCAGCGCGGCCAGAATCGCCGGCCTTAGCAGCGGCAGGATGACTTTGCGGAAAGTTTGCCAGCTGTTGGCGCCCAAGGTCAGCGACGACTCGTCCAATGACTTGTCCAATTGCGACATTGATGCGATCCCGGCGCGCACCCCAACCGGCATGTTCCGGAATATGAAACTGACCACCAGAATAATGCCCGTGCCGGTGATCTCCACCGGGGGCACGTTGAATGCCAGAATATAGCTGACGCCAATCACGGTGCCCGGAATGGCGAAGGACAGCATTGTTCCGAATTCGAATGCATTCTTGCCTGCAAAATTCTGCCGAGTCAGCAGATACGCAGTGATTAGGCCCACTGCAGCCGTCAAAGGCGCGGCGATAGCGGCAATCTGCACCGTGGTCCAAAAACTGTCCCAGGCGGCGCCGCTCCAGCGAATGCCGGTATCCTCAATCCTGACGGAGAATGCGGTGACATAGTGCTTGAATGTCAAAGTGTTATTGACGCCCCAAAGCTCTACAACACTGCCGTAGAGGATCATCCCATAGATGATAACGGTGAATGCGCCCCAGATGCCGGCGACGGCGAAGACCGGGATCGAGAGCCCGCGCGGCATCTTCGGGTGCACGCCAGCGTCTCCCTTACCCGAGACCGTGGTGTAGCTTTTCTTTCCCAGCCAGAAGCGCTGTGCATAGAAGGCCGCCAGCGTGAAGCTCAACAGCACCAGCGCCACCACAGCGGCGCGTCCCTGATCGTATTGCGCGCCAACGATGGCGAAAAAGATCTCGGTCGATAGCACATCGAAGTTTCCGCCCAGGATCAGCGGATTGCCAAAATCCGCCATGCTTTCGATGAAGCCGATCAGAAAGGCGTTCGCCAGGCCGGGCCGCATCAGCGGCAGAGACACGGTGCGAAACACCTGCCAGCGGTTCGCGCGCAGGGTCTGCGCGGCTTCCTCCATCGAGGGGCTTACGCCCTCCACGACGCCGATCAGCACAAGAAAGGCGATCGGCGTATAGGCCAGAATTTGCGCGATCAGGATGCCGGGCATGCCATAAAGCCAGCGCGTCGGCTGAATCCCGAACACGTCCGATATGAACACTGTGACCGCCCCGGAAAGGCCGAACAGAAGGATCAGCGCCAGGCCGATCACGAATGGAGGCGTGATGATAGGAAGCACTGTCAGCGCGCGCAGCACCCGCGTGTGCCGAAAGCCGGATCGCGTGACGACAAGCGCGAAGACGAGGCCCAGAACAGTAGTGATGGTGCCGACGGCGACCGCCAAAAACAGTGAATTCAGCGCAGCGCCGCAACGCCCGGCCCCGGTCAGGCATCCGACCCCCCAAAGCCGACGGTCGACGAACTTTTCGGCGAAGGTCAGCGCTGAATAACCGCCTCCATCAGTGATAAATGCGGCGGACAACATTTTAGCAATCGGGAAGAAGACAAAGGCTGTGACAATAAGGATCACGAACCCGATCGCGCCAACGACGAAGACGTCGCCATTGACCGCGCCACGCGCCGCGATACCGTGGGTGAAGATAAACAAAAAAGCGCTGGCGACTAGCAACGCGCCATAGCCCATGCCGAACTGGCGGTCGCCAAGCGGTCCGAAGGCGGCCTCCAGCCAGCCGAAATTCCAACCACGGATGCCAATGCCGAATCCCTGCGCAATCAAAGCGCTAAAGCCAAGCGCGCCAGAGAGGATCAGAATTTTCGCGAAGGTCGGATCAGTCTTGCGACGCTTCAGAACGAATAGCGGCGCCACAAGGAATGGAATCATCGGCGCCAGCCAAAGCTTTTCGCCCTGTCCGATCAGAAACGCGGCGGGCGCATAGTCATCGTCAAACGGGTAGCCGTCTGTCAGCCACTCAAATTTGAAAAACCCGTCTTGAATCCCATACCAGGGCAGCAACAGGAACCCGACCCATCCCGTAGCAATCCAGAAGATCAGTACGGAATGGGACGAGGTGTCGGTTGAGGCGCGCCGCAATTCTTACTGCGGAAGCGTTGAGACGTCGTCGTCCCACTTTTTCAGCAGCCGCTTACGCTCATCACTGGAGCCATATTTCTTGAAGTCGTAGTCGATCAGCTTGATCGTCGACATGTCCGGCGCAGACGGCGATGTCTCAGCGCCCGTATTCGAAGGCACCTGGAACGCATTGACCTGCAGTGCGAGGTTCTGCGCTTCGGCGCTGAGCGCCCAGTCGTAGAATTTCTTCGCTTCATCCATGTTCCGCGCGCCGGAGACAATCGACATTGAGCCGATCTCGTACCCCGTGCCTTCGCACGGCGCGACGACCTTGATCGGGAAACCGGCCACAGCCTGCTTCACAGCATCATGCATAAAGACGATGCCGATAGTGTTCTCTCCGCGGCCCGCAGCCTTGATCGGCGCCGATCCGGATTTGGTGTACTGATTGATATTGGCGTGCAGGCCCTTCATGAACTCGAAGCCTTCATCCTCACCAAAAATTTGCACCATAGAAGCCAGCGTCGTGTAGGCGGTGCCCGATGAGTTTGGGTTCGCCATCTGAACATGGCCCTTGTACTCAGGCTTCAGAAGGTCTTTCCAGCATGCAGGCTCTGGCAGGTTGTTGGCCGACAAAATATCGGCGTTATAGCCGTACCCAAGCGCGCCGGAGTAGATGCCAATAGTGCGATCACCCGCACTTTCAGCCTGCGAGATCGCCCATGGGTGCAGTTGGTCGCGCATTGGCGAAACATAGGCCTCGGTCAACCCTTCCTCAGCGGCTTGCAAATGCGGATCGCCCGTACCGCCCCACCAGATGTCACCCTTGGGGTTGGAGGATTCCGCCTTCACCTGCGCGAAAGTCTCGCCAGAACTCTTGCGGGTCATGTTGACATCGATGCCCGTCGCATCTTCAAAACTGCGCGCCAGAAGTTGGCACCAGTCTTCCTGTGCGCTGCAGTAAAGCGTTAGACTCGCGGCCTGCGCGGCCCCTACGGATGTAAAAACAGCGAGCGCGGTCGAGCACGCCAATGTGCGAATAGTCTTCATGTTAACCTCCCTGGTTTTCTTTTGACGGTTCGCCTTTTGACTGTGTCTCATTCAGCGCTTGATTAAAGTCGGTGTGCTCTCCGCAATCGTCCGGAAAGCAACCATCTTGGCTTTTCTCCGTTCGCACGAAGCCACCCGGGCGCTGTTATTCGCACAGCTTAGACATTGTGCAAAATTCGAGCATCAAAACTTGTACTAATCAATGATTCTCATCCTAAATATTGGGAAATTTCACATTCTGAGCGCTTGGCGGCTGTGGGAGATGCTATTCAGCGGCGCAACGAGCCCAGTTCTGCTACTACAGGATAGTCGCGCGCGTTGATGTCGTTTTCCCGTGTCCAGTTATGGAGCCCTTGCAAATGACGCCATCGGGAAACACCCAACATATCGACTACTCACGATACCGTGCGGCGATCTTCGATCTGGACGGGACGCTGGTTCACTCGGAGCATGCATGGGAGGCCGCGAAGATCGAAATCGCCGCCCGGCACGGTCTTTCACCGTCCCGCGCTCTGCTTCACGCGCATGTTGGGCGGGGCCTCTCCGCATTCTTGGATGATCTGTTCAATCACCGGCTGTCGCAAACAGAGCGCGACGAGATAGGAAATCAGATTGGCGCCGTGGCGGATGAGTTGTTGCCAGAGATGCGAACGCCGGTATCTGGCGCGCCAGAACTACTTTGCTCCCTGCATGACAAAGGATTGAGTATCGCGATATGTTCGTCTTCGCCGCGCCGACACATCGTGGGCGCACTCGAAATGCTCGGCGTCTCTAACCGCGTTGAAGCCATTGTTTCGGCCGCGGAATTGCCCCGCGGGAAGCCTGATCCATTGCCCTATGTCGCAACTCTAGAGGCGCTCGGCCTTGCGCCTCATGAGGCTTGTGCGTTCGAAGATTCATTGCCCGGCGCACAGTCGGCTTTCGCTGCTGGAATATCAGTTCTGGCTGTTGGCGAATGCTGTACAGGCTCCGATTTTTCGTTCTGCCAAGTTATGGCGGAGAGTTTTGGCGACTTGATCGAAAGCCGTTGCCAGTGATCGACCCTGTCAGCCCGATGTTCACTTATTCGGATTAGTGCAGGGTGATCTGGCGAGCAGCTCACCTAGACGGCTACTGTAGTGATCAAGTTTCTGATCTGCCGGAGGAAGTCGCATGAAGCGTTCCCACATCAACGCCATTATGGGCGAAGCGGACGAACTGATCCGATCCTACGGCTTCGTCCTTCCGCCTTTCGCTTATTGGACGCCGGGCGAGTTCGAAGCCAAACGGGACGTGGCGAGGAACGTCATCGACGCCCACTGTGGTTGGGACATCACCGATTACGGCGCCGGCCGGTTTGACGAGATGGGGCTGTTCCTATTCACGCTGCGCAATGGCCGCCTGACCGATCTGCAGCGCGGCGGCGGTATGTGCTACGCCGAGAAACTGCTGATTTCGAGGCAGGATCAGCTGTCGCCGATGCACACCCATGTCATCAAGGCTGAAGATATCATCAACCGAGGCGGCGCGACGCTTGTGGTAGAGCTCTACGGCTCCGACGACGAAGGTCGCTGCGACGGGGATCGCGGTGGGACCGTCTGGTGCGACGGGGTCAAGCGAGAATTCGCTCCTGGCGAGAAACTGAAACTGAGGCCTGGCCAGAGCGTGACGCTGACGCCAGGCGACTGGCACGCTTTCTGGGGTGAAGGCGGCGATGTTCTGATCGGCGAGGTTTCGACGGTCAATGACGACGAGACCGATAACATATTCCGGGATTCGATCAGCCGCTTTGCTTCTGTCGAAGAAGACGAACGACCAGTTCACCTGCTGGTCAGCGACTATAAAACCTGGCTGGGCGAGCCCCAACTTTCGGGCTGAATGGAGCCGGCAAGCCGGACGAGCATCGCTTTCCACGAATGGACACTTCTAAAAGCCTCGCCCGTCCAGCGCATTGATGATTCACTCCGCCTGAATGAGGTGTCTGATGTCAGCACCCATCGGACAGATTTATGGGTTTGAGCAACGGAGGATTTCTGGCTCATCGAAGCCATTATGGAGCGAAGATGAACAAGAAATCCGGAACATCGAAGGACGCCGCTGATAAATTGGTCAGGGGCATCAAGTGGAAGACCCGCAAACAGTATTCAGCCGAAGAGAAGATCAGGATTGTCCTGGCAGGTCTGCGCGGTGAGGAGAGCAGCGCCGAATTGTGCCGCCGAGAAGGGATCGCCACGAGCCTCTACTATTCCTGGTCGAAGGAGTTCCTAGGTGAGGCCGCCAGCGCGCCATCGGTTAAAGCGCAAGGCCGAACGGCAAACGCCGGCTGGCGGGGGATACCGCCCGTCAGGCGACGAGCCCCGAGGTGAAGGAGCTCCGCGCTGAATCCGCGGCGCTCAAGGAGGCGGTCGCCGATCTCACGTTGGAAAATCGTCTGCTTAAGAAAGCATGATCGGGGATGGGGTGGCCGCCTTTGCGAGCAAGTCGCTTGTTTTCGAGCGCATCTTCCCGCGCCTCAGCCAAAGTCACGATATTGGCGCCGCCAAGGCCCATTTTCCGAAGCTTGCCGCGGATCATGATACGCTGGAACCAGAACTTTCCGCCGCTCGCATCGACCCGAAGATAGAGGCCGGTCCCGCCGCCGACATGATACTTGCCTGGCTCCAACGCCGAGCGCGCTTTCGCCGCCGAGGGTCACTTTCGATTTCGCCGCGCCAAACCTCTCGGCAACTCTTGCTCCATTTCTTCCCCTAAATACTGGCGGAATATGTAGGAACATGCCGGAACGGTTTGGGTGATAAAAAGGCTTAATTACCTATCATAATTAAATATTTTGGAACGCTGTGGAAGTGTTCAGAATACGCTATGGCGCAATGCTGGGTGCGCCAACCTTCTCAATAGCCAAACTTTTGCTGCTGCCGAAAATCTCGGCGTTTAATGCGCCGCAGCCGCCGCCTGAATAACGCCCAGCGTGTCGAGGCCTTTCACGATCATCTCGACGCCCATCGCGGTCAGAAGAATGCCGAAGACGATCTCAGAGATGATCAGGCTGGTTGGGTTGAGGCGCTTGGACAACTTGTCGGCATTCCGGAAAACCAGCAGATCGAACGCGCCGATCAGCAGGATCATGCCGACCACGATCGCCGCGCCCAGGCCGGTCTGAACCTGACTGGACGCCATCAAAAGCACCGTCACGCCCACGGGGTTCAACAGATAGGGAACCGCCAGCGGATACACCGCGATCTGATGATGATCGAGTGGCGTGTCATGCTCTTTCTCCGGCTCGTGGTCCGGTCCAGCGGCCATCTTCAGGGCCAACAAGACCAGCACCAGCCCGCCCGCCACAGCGACTTCCGCGCTGGTGATATGCAAAAGCTTCATCAGAATCGCGCCGGTGAAAAACAGCACAAACGCGGTCGCAACCGCAGTCTTGACCATTTTCGTGCCAGTTTCGCGCTGCTGCTCAGGCGTGAAGCTCTTCGTTTTCTCCAGAAACGGCACCAAGGCGATTTTCGGCCCCATGCCAATCAGCATCAGCAGAAACAATGTCGTCAGTAATTTCGGGTCGACCGAAGACAATTCCATGGATTTCGCCCCACCTTCCAGATCACGCATTCCGCGAAGTATAAGGGGAAGTCATGGGCGATACGCAGTGCGCCTGTCCAGAGAAAACGCGCCAGCGCTAGCTCGATCTCGCCCGTCGCGGTTTCGCTTTCTCGACTGACATTTCGTAGAGACCCAAACGCTTGCGCGCGGTGCGCGCCCGGCCGTCTACGGCGCTGCTGGCGGAGAATTCGGCGCGTACGAAATCCAGATGCGCTTCCGCCGCTTCCGCGGCCGCTTCCGGGTCGCCGTTCAGAACGCCGGCTGCAATCGCCTGATGCTGCGTCAGCAGCTTCTCGCGGGCGCCGGGGCGACGATACAGCTGCTCTCGATTATAGAAGATGCCGCGCAGCATCAGCTCATAGATCGAGCCCATTACATGAACCAGCATGGAGTTGTGGGCCGCGTCGGCCACCGCCGCGTGAAGGCCGACATCCAATTCCGCCTCCTCGGCGGGGTCAGCCTGACCATGCGCGGATTCCATGCGCTCCACGATATTGCGGATAATCGAGCGGTCATGATCGGTGGCGCGTCTCGCGGCCAGGAACGCGGCGTAGCCTTCTAGTTCGCGCCGAAACTCCAGATAATCGAAAAACGCCTCGGCGTGCCGCGAGTAGAGGTCCACCATCGCGGGAGAGAGCGCGGCGCCCGTCAGATCGGCGACAAAGGTGCCTTCGCCGTGCTTGACCGTCAGCAGCCCCCGGTCCTCGAGCACCTTGATCGCGTCGCGCACTTTGGGGCGGGAAACTTCGACCAACTCGGCCAATTCGCGCTCTGAGGGCAATTTCTGCCCGCTTTTCAGAACGCCCGAGATGACCAGCTGCTCGATCTGACCGATCACGGCCTCGGACACCGAATCAAGCTCTATCGGCTCGAAGATTTGTTTCGCGGTTTCCATGGCGCGCTCCGGTTCGTGCGACTGCGACAAGGCTAGTTAAGAAGGTAATTATTGTAAACCACAAAGCCGGAGAGATGAATCCTCAATTTTCGCTCGCAAGCGCTGCCCTGTGGCCGGCGCTCGTAATTTAACAACGTTTTTTCAATGCCTTGCTAGTGCGGCACCGAGTGTGCGGGGCCCGTGACCACTAGGCCGTCATAGGTTGCTGTGGCCCAGGCCTTTATGGCGCAAAGCGATTAGTGGTAAAAAAAGTTGATGACTTATTTTAGTGGTTAAGATAATTAACCTCTCGATCGCGCCTCACGATGAGTCGCTGTTCAGGACCGGGTCTTCCGGTCGTTTGAGGAGGAAGAATTATGAACCGCACGCTCACCAATCTGGCCGCAGCCGCCGCGCTGGCCGTCACCGCAGCCGCGCCTGTCGCCGCTCAGGCTGCAGACAAACTGCTTTTGAAAACACCAATCGCGTTCTCGACCGCCCTACCGGGCCTCGGCTCGCCGGTCCCGCGCGTGGCCGATCAGATGAAGCTGATGTCTGGCGGCACGCTGAAGATGAAGGTGTACGAGCCGGGCAAGCTGGTGCCTCCGTTCGAGATCCTCGACGCGGTATCCTCCGGCAAGATCAACTCGGGCTACACCACCGCCGGCTACTGGGCTGGCAAGATCCCGGCGTCGCCGCTGTTCTCTGCCGTGCCGTTCGGCCCGGAGGCGGGTGAGTACATGGCATGGCTCTACTACGGCAACGGAATGGACCTGTATCAGGAGATGTACGATCAGGCGGGCTTCAACGTAAAAGTTCTGCCCTGCGCCATCATCGCGCCAGAGACGTCCGGGTGGTTCGCGAATGAGATCAATTCGGCCGAGGACCTCGATGGTCTGAAGATGCGTTTCTTCGGTCTCGGCGGCAAAGTCATGCAGAAACTCGGCGTCGCGACCTCGCTATTGCCGGGTGGCGATATCTTCCCGGCGCTGGAGAAGGGCGCCATCGACGCCACTGAATTCTCCATGCCCGCCATCGACGCGCGTCTCGGCTTCCACAAGTTGGTGAAGTTCAACTACTTCCCCGGCTGGCACCAGCAAGCCACCGTCTTTGAGTTGATCATCAATAAGGATGTCTGGAATGAGGCGACCGATCAGCACAAGGCGATCATCGAGAACGCCTGCAAGGCGTCCATGGCCGACAGCTTCGCCGAGGGAGAGGCGATCCAGCACGCCGTGATGCTCGAGAATGTCGAGAAGAACGGCGTTGAAATCAAAAAGTGGAACGATGAGATGCTCTCGCTGTTCCGGTCCACTTGGGAAGAAGTCGCTGCGGAAGAGGCCGCGAATGACACGTTCTTCGCCAAGGTACTGGGCGATCTGACCGAGTTCCGCGACGGCTACGCCGTCTGGAAAGAGAACGCCTTTCTGCCGCGCACGTCTGCTGAGGTGAAAAGCCAGTAATCGGCGATCCTTCGGCCCGGCTCCAAACCGGGTCGCCAATCCCCCCTTGCCGGGCGGCCGCGCCGTCGGTCGCCCGGTTTTTTTTCGAGAAAGCGCGCAGAGCGCTCAGGAAATAGAGGAAACCCCGGGAATGTCGCACGAACTCAATATCCCCGCCGACGACCCCGTCGAGGTGTTCGAACACATTCTCGAACACGAAGACACGGATCGTCAGCCGATCGCCGACGCGCTGGACAAGTTCGTCATCACTGTCGGTCATATCGTGATGTGGGCCAATGCGGCGCTGATCGCCGCGATCATCGCTCAGGTCGGCCTGCGATATCTATTCGACACCAACCTGCCGAAGCTGGACGAAATTCAGTGGCATTTCTACGGCCTGACGACGATGGTCGGCCTGTCATATGCCTTGGTCAAAGGCAGCCATGTCCGCGTCGATATCCTGCATGTGACGCTGAAGGACAGCGTCAGGCGCGTCATTGAAATCATCGGCGTCGTCGCCCTGCTGGCGCCTTTCATCTATCTTATGATCGATCAGGGCTACGACTATTTTTCGGAATCTCTGCGGGTGAATGAGCGGTCCGACAGCCCCACCGGCCTACCCGCGCGCTGGGTCTTCAAGGCCGTCATTCCGATCAGCTTCGCGCTGCTGGCCGTCGCTGCGCTCGCCCGGATCATCCACGACGTTCATGCATTGATGACCCAAAAACAAGGGCGCGCCGGGGCCGGGTGGGGCCGCGTGCTGCTGGTGATGGCCGGCGCCGCCATCGTCGCCGTTCTTCTCGCCACTCTGGTCGAGACGACCGAAGAGAAGCTGGTCGTCGCCATGTTCATGACCTTCATCGGTCTCCTGTTCACCGGTTTTCCGGTGGCGTGGGTGCTGGCTGGCGTCGGCGTCCTTTATTGCGGCGTCGCCTACCTGTTCGACAACGGGATGATGAACTGGACCGGGCTGGAGGAGACCCTGACCGGCCTCGACTATCTGACTCTGGGCGCCGTCGTGAACCGGGTCTACGCCACCATGTCGAGCGCGGTTCTGGTCGCCCTGCCAATGTTCATCTTCATGGGGCTGATGCTGGACGAATCCGGTGTCGCCGAGCGGCTGATGAACTCCATGCAGCGCCTCTTTGGCACCGCGCGGGGAGGCCTCGCCATCACAGTGACGGCGATTGGCATCATCCTGGCGGCGTCGACCGGCATCATCGGCGCCTCCGTCGTGCTGTTGGGCGTGTTGTCGCTGCCCGCCATGGTCAATCAGGGCTACTCGAAGCCCCTCGCCACCGGCGCGATCGCCGCTTCGGGCACGCTGGGCATCCTGATCCCGCCCTCGATCATGCTGGTCATCATGGCCGACCAGATGGCGCTTTCGGTCGGCGACCTCTTCATGGCCGCACTGTTCCCCGGCCTGCTGATCGGTGGTCTGTACCTCGTCTACATCCTGGTGGTTGGTCTCGTCAGCCCGTCTTCGGCCCCGGTGCCGGAGGGCGCGAAGGCCCCGGACTGGGCTGCGGTCAAGGACGTGCTGGTGGCCGTTCTGCCGCCCATCGCGCTGATCTTCTCGGTGCTCGGTTCGATCTTCGCGGGCGTCGCCACGCCGACTGAGGCGTCGGGCGTCGGCGCGATGGGCGCCACCTTGCTGGCCGTCGCCTATCGCAAGCTGGACCTCAGCAAGCTGAAGAATGTCTGCATCTCGACCTTCAACACCACCGCCTACATCTTC
Organism: Paracoccaceae bacterium; assembly: GCA_963669315.1. GTDB lineage: Bacteria > Pseudomonadota > Alphaproteobacteria > Rhodobacterales > Rhodobacteraceae > SZUA-547. The sequence continues at coordinate 2,853,916 of OY770021.1, forward strand.
GCGATATTCCTCGGCGCGACCGCGTTCTCCTATGTGCTGCGCGAGTTGGGCGGGGATGAGCTGATCGAGAGCATGGTGGCCTCCACCGGGCTTGGGCCGCACGGCACGGTGTTCTTCATCCTGTTCATCGTGTTCCTGCTGGGTTTCGTGCTCGATTGGATCGAGATCACGCTGATCGTGTTGCCGCTGATGCGCCCGATCGTAAACGGGCTTGGCTTGGATATCCCCGGCTTCGATGCGATCGACGAGCCTGCGCTGGTCTGGTTCGTGATACTGGTTGCGGTGACGTTGCAGACCTCGTTCCTGACGCCGCCTGTGGGTTTCGCGCTGTTCTACCTGAAGGGCGTCTGCCCGCCAGAGGTGAAGCTGACCGACATCTACAAAGGCGTGATCCCGTTCGTGCTGCTGCAGCTGACCGGCCTTGCCGCAGTGTTCCTGCTGCCGGAACTCGCGACATGGCTTCCCTCGGTCGCCTTCAAGTGAGGATGGATTGATGGCTGACGCATTAGCTGACCAACTCGCCGTTATCGTGGGCGCGCGAAACGTGGTCACGGACAAGGTGAGGTCCGAGCGGTACCGCAAGGGGTTTCGCTCGGGCGGGGGAGAGGCGGAAGCCGTTGTTTTCCCCCACACGTTGCTGGAGCTTTGGAAGGTGCTGCAGGCCTGCGTGGCGGCGAACCGCATCGTCATCATGCAGGCCGCCAATACCGGCCTGACCGAGGGGTCCACGCCAAAAGGCGAATATGACCGCAACGTCGTCATCATCAACACGCTGAAGCTGGACAAGCTCCATGTGCTGAAAGACGGCAAGCAGATCATCTCCCACCCCGGCGGCACGCTCTACAAGTTGGAGAAGCTGCTGGCGCCTTTTGGCCGGCAGCCCCATTCGGTGATCGGTTCGTCCTGCATCGGCGCTTCGGTCATTGGCGGGGTTTGCAACAACTCGGGCGGCTCGCTGGTTCAGCGCGGCCCGGCCTATACCGAGTTGTCGCTCTACGCCCAACTGCATGAGGATGGAACGCTTGAGCTTGTGAACCACCTTGGGATCGATCTCGGCGACACGCCCGAGGAGATCCTGACCCGGCTGGAGAAGGGCGATTTCACCGACGCGGATGTGCGGGACGACGCCGGACGCGGCTCTGACGACAGCTATCCCGACCGCGTGCGCGACGTGGATGCCTCTTCGCCCGCCCGCTATAACGCGGATCCCGGACGCCTTTACGAGACCTCAGGCTGCGCTGGCAAGCTGGGCGTCTTCGTGGTGCGGCTCGACACCTTCCCGGCGGAGACCGGCGACAAGGTCTACTACATCGGAACCAACGATCCCTCAGAGCTGACCGAAATGCGACGCCGGATCCTGACCGAATGTCCGGAACTGCCGATCAGCGGCGAATATCTGCATCGGGATTGCTTCGACATCGCCCGTCGCTACGGCAAGGACACGCTGCTGATGATCCACTGGCTTGGCACGGATTTCCTGCCGGCCATGTTCACCCTGAAGGGGCAGATCGATGCGAGGCTGAATAAGCTTTACTTCCTGCCCAGCAATCTTGTGGACAAGAGCCTGCAGTTTTTCAGTCGCATGATGCCAGAGGCGCTGCCCAAGCGAATGCTGAAGTTTCGGGAGGCATACGAACACCATCTGATCCTGAAGATGGGCGCGGGCGCGGCGGATCAGGCCGAAACGGTGTTGAACGATGTTTTTGGCGGAGAGGGCTGGTTCCTCTGCGACGAGAAAGAGGCCAAGAAGGCAATGCTGCACCGCTTCGCCGCGGCAGGCGCCGCCGTGCGCTATCAGGCGGTGCATGAGTCGCAAGTGGAGGACATAATTGCGCTCGATATCGCGCTCCGCCGCAATGATCGTGACTGGCTGGAGGTTTTGCCGGAGGAGATCGAGAAGGATCTCGTCGCCAAGCTCTATTACGGGCATTTCTTCTGCCACGTATTCCATCAGGACTATGCAGTGCGAAAGGGCGCGGATCCGAAGGCGATCAAGCAGAAGATGCTCGCGCTGCTGGACACGCGCGGCGCTGAATACCCGGCCGAGCATAATGTGGGGCATCTCTATGATGCGAAGCCGGAACTGGCGGCGTTCTATGAGAAGCTCGATCCGACCAACTCGTTCAACCCCGGAATCGGCAAGACCTCCAAGCAGAGGCGTGTGGTTGAGCGCGTGCATGCTGGCTGCTGCTGAACCCGCTTTGGGTAAGAATGCGCTATATTAACGGGTGATAGAGGCGACCCGGACGCTCTAAAGGCTTGTTCGAGGTCAATGCGATCCGCCTCCTGGAACTTCAGAGTCGCCTTGAATAGACGCGGCGCCATGCGCGCCGCCCGGCCAAGGTCGTCACATGGCGAGAAAAGGACCAATGCGCCAGAACCGTGGAAGCGGGGGCTCCGACAAAGTTCCCGCGCCGGGTCCGATTTGGTTCTTCGTCACCTTCGCGCTGATTGCGTTCATTTTCTTCCGCTCTCTGGAGACCGGCGAAAGCGGCGCCGACCCGCGCACCATCCCCTATACCGAGTTCAAATCGCTGGTCGCGGACCGCGCCATCGTGCGGGTCGAAATCGACAATAGAGAGATAACCGCGACCGAAGGGGCCGCAGGTTTCGCGGCCGATGGCTTGGTCGACCCGACCTTGCGCAGCATCGCCCCGCCCGATGGCGACCCCGATCTGTTGCCGTTGCTGGAGGCGAACGGCGTCATCGTGGAATTCGCCAAGCCACGCGACGATTCCGCCTGGATCTACCTGCTGCCGTGGCTGGTCCTGATCGCATTCTACATCTGGATCACGCGCCGGATGGCGAAAAGCATGGGCGGTTTTGGCGGCCTTCCTCGGGGACTTGGCGACATCATCGGCGGCGGCGCCGCCAAAGAGCGGGATCCGGGAGAGCGCGTAACGTTCAAGGATGTCGCCGGGCAGGATTCGGCGAAGCAGGAGGTCGCGGAGCTCGTCGAGTTTCTGCGTGATCCTGAGCGGTTTCGGGTCGTCGGCGCACAAGCGCCTCGCGGCGTGCTTCTGGTCGGGCCGCCCGGTACGGGTAAAACGTTGTTAGCGCGGGCGCTGGCGGGGGAGGCAGACGTGCCGTTTTTCTCCACCTCAGGCTCGGAGTTCATAGAGGTGTTCGTAGGCGTCGGCGCGTCGCGGGTGCGAAAGATGTTCGAGGAAGCGCGGGAACGCGCGCCCGCGATCATCTTCATCGATGAGCTGGACTCGATCGGCCGGGTGCGCGGCACGGGTCTTGGCGGCGGCCATGACGAGCGTGAGCAGACGTTAAACCAGATCCTCGCCGAACTGGACGGGTTCTCAGGGCGCGAAGCGGTCGTCGTGCTGGCCGCCACCAACCGGCCCGACGTGCTGGACCCGGCGCTGTTGCGGCCGGGGCGCTTCGACCGGCATGTCTCGCTGGAGTTGCCGGACAAGAACGCGCGTCGCGCAATCCTGGATGTCCATATCAAACACACGCCGTTGGCGATGGATGTGGATCTGGACGCGGTGGCGGCGGGTACGCCGGGGTTTTCCGGCGCTGATATCAAGAACCTGATCAATGAATCGGCGATCACCGCCGCACGCGAGGGGGCTACAGAGGTCTCAATGCGCCATATGGACGAAGCGCGCGACAAGGTGATGCTGGGCACGGTTCGCACGCTGGCTATCCAGCCCAGCGAAAAGCATCGGCTTGCGGTCCATGAAGCCGGACACACCGCGGCGGCGCATTTCCTGCCGAAGGCGGACCCGCTTTATAAAGTGACGATCATTCCTCGCGGACGCAGCTTGGGCGGCACGCACATGCTGCCGGAGGAGGAGCGCCACACTCTGCCGGAGGACTATCTGCGCGCGACGCTGGCGGTGACTTTGGCGGGAAGGGCGGCCGAGAAGATCTTCCTTGGCACGGTCAGCTCCGGCGCCGACGACGATATTCGCCGCGCCACGCAGACCGCGCGGGCGATGGTGTCGCGTTGGGGCATGTCGGAGGAGATCGGTCCTGTCGATCTGCGGGACAGCGATGAACATCCCTTCCTCGGGCGAGAGATCGCGCATCCTCGCCGTTTTGCGGACAAGACCGCGGCGAAGGTGGACGAGGACGTCGCCAAATTGTTGCGCGAGGCCGAGGCGACGGCTGCGAAGGCGATCGAGGAGCACCGACCTAAAGTGGAGGCGCTGATCGCGCAGTTGGAGCGGGAAGAGATTCTGGACCGCGATCAGATCGAAGCGTGTCTGGGCGAAGCAAACCTGCCGGATGCGCCGGCACGTATCATCGGAACCGGTTAGGCGAAGGTAGACGAAACGGGGCGGGCGGCTCTGCGCTAGCTTGGCGCCTGCGATTGAAGCCCTCGGACCATGGCTCCAACGACGATATCGAGTTGATCGCTTAGCTGTTCGAATGATTGCTCTGCGAGACGTTCCTCGACGCCCAGCGATACGACGCCATGGACGGCGGAGAAGATGGTGCGTCCCAGAACCTGCCGTTTCTCGGCGGGCATGTCGGGCAACAGGCGCTGCAACGGCGTCGCGACGTGGGAGAACAGCTCCTCTTTCAATTCCCGATACCAATCCGGCAGCTCTCGAGATTCCGTCAGCCGGTGCTGGAACACCGCTTGCCATCGGTTTCGGTTGTCACGAGCGAACTCCAAATAGGCGCGCGCCTGGTTGGTGAGATTCTGAAACGCCTCGTCCGGGGTGGCCGGATTCGGCGTCGTCATGGCGGACGTCACCTTCTCTCCGAGTTCCGACAGGGTCTGCGCGTTCACCGCCAGGATAAGAGCGTCAAGGTCGGGGAAGATATTATAGATCTGGCCGACCGAGCACTTCACCTCGGTCGCCAGCGCCCTGGCGCGAAGCGCGTCCAGCCCGTCCTGCGCAACAGTCCGCTCCGCCGCCTGCAATAGTCGTTTGCGCAGCTCCAAGCGTCTTTGATCTGGTTTCATGTCATTACCGCCTAAATCATGAACAACGTTCATTTTTTATTGAACATCGTTCAAACACGTGCTACATGCTCATGAACGATGTTCATAAAGGTTGGTGAAATGAAACTCAAGCGCGGGGAAAACATGCCTCCCAAGCTGACGGATTTCGCGCCAGCGACTGCCGAAACGGACTTTAGCCGGACTCACATGGGCCAGAAAATGACACAGAATATGTTGACGTCGCGGCGGTTCCTGCCGCTGTTCCTCTGCCAGTTTTTCGCCGCGCTGAACGACAATTTCGTCAAAGCGGCGCTGGTGTTTCTGATCCTGTTCTCTGCGGATCTCGCCCAGGGTCCGGCGCTGGTCTCCGTCGCGGGCGCGGTTTTCATCGCGCCCTATTTCATCCTGTCGGCGCTGGGCGGACAGATCGCCGACAAGTTCGACAAGGCGATGCTCGCCCGTCGGCTGAAGCTCTTCGAGATCGTCGTTGCGCTGATCGCCGCCGCCGGTTTCGCATTGAACTCGGTGCCACTGCTGATGACGGCGCTGGCGATGACCGGCGCTCTGTCCGCGCTGTTCAGCCCGGTCAAGTACAGCATTCTGCCGGAACAGCTTGGCGCGCATGAACTGACCGCAGGCAACGCCATGTTCGAGGGTGCGACCTTCGCCGCCATCTTGTTAGGCGCCGCGGTGGGCGGCGTGCTCAGCGAAGCGGTCGCTCCGGTGATCGTTTCAACAGCGATGGTGGCGATCGCGTTGGCGTCCTATGGGTTCGCATGCCTGATCCCATCCTCGGCGAGCGGGGCGCCGCAGTTGACGGTCGACCGAAACCCCATGACCTCGACCATGCGCATCGTTCGCTCGGTTCGGAAAACGCCGCGCCTTTGGACCGGAGCGGTTATCGTTTCCTGGTTCTGGCTGCTGGGCGCGGTCATGCTGTCGATCATTCCGTCCATCGTGAAGGACGTGTTCGGCGGCGCGCAAGAGCTGGTGTCCGCCTGCCTCGCGCTCTTTGTGTTCGGGATCGGCGCCGGGTCGTTTCTGGCCGCTCAGGCCAGCCAGAGGCGGCCCAATCTGGGCGTCGTGCCGCTGGCCGCGTTCGCCATGGCGGCGTTCGGGCTGGATCTGGCTTTGCAAGTGAGCCGCGCGCCGGCGGGCATGGCGATGTCGGCGATGGATCTGCTCACGACTTCTGAAGGTCGCCGGCTGGCCGTCGATCTGTTCGGGCTGGCGGCCTCTGGCGGCTTGTTCGTTGTGCCGTCTTTCGCCGCCGTGCAATCCTGGGCCGCGCCGGACCAACGCGCGCGCGTGGTGGCGGCTGTCAATATCGTCTCCGCCGCTTTCATGGCCGCGGCTGGCCTCGCCGTTGCGGCGGCGCAGGCTATGGGCGCCGCGTTCGACTCGCTGCTGAGAGTTCTGGTGATCGGCAACCTTGCCGCCATCGTGCTGGTGCTGAAGGCCTGGGGGCGCGAGGTCATGCGGGATCTCGGCGCCGCCGTATTTCGGGTGCTGTTCCGGGTGAAGGTGAAGGGGATGGAGAACCTGCCGGAAGCTGGCGAGCCGGTGATTATCGCGCCCAATCATGTCAGCCTTCTGGACGGCCCCTTGTTGCGGTGTTTCCTGCCGATCGATCCCACATTCGCGGTTCACGCAGGCTGGGCGGACAAGTGGTGGATGCGGCTGCTCTTGTCCGGGCTGGCGCATCAGAAAGTAGATTTTTCGCAGCCCGCCACTGCAATGCGGCTGGTGCGGATCGTGAAGTCGGGCGAGCCGCTGGTGATCTTTCCAGAAGGCCGCATCTCCGTCACCGGCCAGTTGATGAAGGTCTATGACGGCGTTGCGATGATCGCAGAGAAGACCGGCGCGCATGTCGTGCCGGTGCGCATCGACGGCGCCGAGCGGTCGGTGCTGAGCTATCTTAGGCAGGGTCAGGTTCGCAAAGCGCTGTTCCCGCGCATCACCGTGACTATCGAAGAACCGGTTCTGTTGACGGCGCGCGTCGCTGCGCAGGGCAAACAGGTGCGTCGGTCGGCGACTCGGGCGCTTCAGGACGCGATGACGGAAACTGCGGTCCGTTCGATGTTCCACGAAGGAACGCTGTTCGAGGCCCTGTCAGACGCCATGACGACGCGCGACGCCGGAAAGCCGATCGTCGAGGATGCGATGGGCGCCCAGTTGACCTATCGCCAGTTGATCCGGGCGGCGCAGGTGTTGGGCCGCAAGCTGGAGCCCTTGGCCAAGGAGCGGGAGAATGTCGGCGTGATGCTGCCGAATTCGGCGGGCGCCGCGGTCACCTTCTTCGCGCTTCAGAGCATTGCGCGCGTGCCGGCCATGCTGAACTTCACCGCTGGCGCCGCCAGTCTGGAAAGCTGCTGTCGCGCGGCGGAGGTCAGGACGGTTCTGACCTCGCGGGCGTTCATCGAAAAGGCGCAGCTGGATGATGTCATCGAGCAGATCTCGCGCGATCGTCAGATCATCTATCTGGAGGATGTAAAGGAGAGCGTGACGCTGACGGACAAGATCCACGGCCTCATCCGGGGGTCCGCGCCGCGCGTGGCTCAGCAGCCGGACGATCCCGCCGTCATTCTGTTTACATCCGGTTCGGAAGGCGCGCCCAAAGGCGTCGTGCTGTCCCACCGAAATCTTCTGACGAATGTCGCGCAGTCGCTGATGCGAGTCGATGTGAACGGGGAGGACAAAGTCTTCAACGTGCTGCCCGTGTTTCACTCCTTCGGGCTGACGGCGGGGCTGGTGATGCCGTTGCTGGCGGGCGTGCCGGTGTTCCTCTACCCGTCGCCGCTGCATTACCGGATCGTGCCGGAGCTGATCTATCAGTCCAACGCCACGATCCTGTTCGGCACCAACACCTTCCTGGCGGGATACGCCCGGACGGCCCACGCTTACGATTTCCGCGCGCTGAGGCTGGTTCTGGCCGGCGCCGAGCCCGTCCGCGCTGAAACCCGCGCGCTCTATATGGAGCGGTTCGGCGTGCGGATTCTGGAGGGGTACGGCGTCACGGAAACCGCCCCGGTGCTCGCGCTCAACACGCCGCTGGAGAACCGCGCCGGAACCGTGGGCCGCCTGTCGCCGCTGATGGAGGCGCGCGTCGAGCCGGTCGATGGCGTCGCGGAAGGGGGGGGCCTCTATGTGCGCGGGCCGAATGTGATGCTCGGCTACCTGAGAGCGGACAATCCCGGCGTTCTGGTCCCGCCCCCCGATGGCTGGCACGACACGGGCGATATCGTCTCAATCGACGAGGACGGCTTCATCACCATTCAGGGCCGGGCCAAGCGCTTCGCCAAGCTTGGCGGCGAGATGGTCTCGTTGGCCGCCGTGGAGGCGCTGGCGCATGAGGTCTGGCCGGACGCAGACACCGCCTCCGTCGCGACGCCCGACCCGCGCAAGGGAGAGCGGATCGTGTTGGTTACGACGGCCCAAGACGCGGAACGCGACCAAATTCACATGCAGGCGAAAGCCAAGGGCGCGTCCGAGCTTCTGGTCCCGGCCGAGGTTGTGTTGGTCGACGAGCTGCCAATGCTCGGGTCCGGCAAGACCGATTTTCGCGCCGTCGTGACGCTGGTCAAAGACCACCTGAGCAAACGGCAATAAGCTCTCTGGCGTCGTTATGACGGGCGGGCTCTCATCAAAGAGAGGATTAGTAACATGGAGATTCTCCTGGGCGCCGTGGTTCTCATTCTTTTGGCGCATCTGTTGATCACGCCGGTGGCGCTAATTTTCTGGAATCGAAGTCTCAAACTGGAGATCGAGCAACAGGATCTCCGCATCACCCATCAAAGGGCGCGGATCTCGGGGCTCGAGCGCAAGGTCGCGGCCTTTGGCGAGCAGGCGGCGCCTGAGGCCGATGCGCCGCCCCAGCCCCCGGTCGATCAAGAAACCGAAGTGGGCGAAGGTGCGCCGGACGCGGATATCCCGGATTTGGATAAGCCTGAGGAGCCGCCCTCCGAACCAGTGGCGGAGGACGCCACGCCGATCCCGGTCATCAAGCGCGATGAGTCGAAAGACGAAGCGCCGCCTGCAAAGACCGAGAGCCTTGAGGAGCGTCTGGAGAAAACCCTGGCCTCCAGCTGGATGATCTGGCTGGGCGCGGTGACCATCGGACTGGGCGTGGTGTTCCTGTTCACCTACGCCATCGAGCAAGGCTGGATGGGACCTGCGACGCGGGTCGTCCTGGGCGGGTTATTCGGCGCCGCGCTGATCGCTGCTGGCGAATGGGCGCGGCGTCATTCCTTCGTGGTGGTGGAGCGGGTCATCGGCCCGGATTATGTGCCGCCCGCACTGGTCGCGTCCGGCGTCTTCGCGCTCTATGTCAGCACGTTCGCGGCGCATGCCCTATACGGCCTGATCGGCGTGGTCGTGTCGTTCATCGCTCTTGCGGCGATCAGCTTCGCGGGTCTTCTGCTCGCGCTCAGGCATGGCGCATTCGTGGCGATCATGGCGCTCGGCGGCGGCTATCTGGTTCCGGCGCTGATTTCCGCCGGGCCACCTGCCGCCGCGCCGGTCTTTCTCTATCTCTTCGTGCTGACCGCCGCTTGCCTCGCGCTGATGATGTATCGCAAATGGTGGTTCCTGGCCTACGCGACGCTGATCGGCGCGCTTGGCTGGCCGCTGGTCTGGCTGTTCGGCCCCTGGGTGCTGGCCGATCAAGGGGTGCTCGGCGCATATGTCGTCGGGGTTGGCGCGCTGTTCGCTCTCTTCAGCACGAACCTGCCGATCAAGGCGCCTCAAACGCCTGCGCTGGCGTGGCTCGCGCGCATGCTGACCAACACGTCGGGGCTTGGATTCGTATTGAGCGGCGCGCTCGTCGTCCTTTTAGCGATCGCTGCTGACTACAATGAGGCCGCCTTTGTATTCCTTGGCCTGTTCGCGGTCATGGGGCTCGCATTCGGTTTTCGCCGCAAAGCCTATGAGAGCCTCGCCGTCGCCGCGATCCTTGTGGTGGCTGTGGGCGTCTTCCTGTGGCCGCAGCCTGTGACCGTTTCGATCCCAGAGGAGCTTCAGCGCCTCGGCGTCGACAGCTATGCGACCGCGTTCGGGCCGTTCATCATGCCGCCCGAGTTCCTGATCTTCGCGCGCTCTCTGGTGGTTTTCGCGGTCGGCGCCGGTCTGGGGTGCCTCGCCGCGCTGCGGTCCGCCGACACGCCGCCGGTCTGGAGCGCCATCGCCGCCGGCGCGCCGATCTATTTCTTCGTAATCGGCTACTGGCGCATCGGCGGGTTCGAGGTCGATGTTTCCTGGGCGTCGATTTCGCTTGGCATTGCCGCGTTCAACCTCGCTGCGGCGGCCTACGCCCGGCGCGTCCTCTCTGGCCGCACCAGCGATATTTGCGTCGGCTTCTTCGCCACAGGCTGCACGACCGCGCTTGCGTTGACATTCACCTGCCTGCTGCGAGAGGCGTGGCTGACGGTCGCGATCTCGGTCGAGGTGCTGGCGCTGGCGTGGATCTGGTCCGAACTTCGGGTCCGCGAAATTCGCGCTGTGATCTATGCCGCGATCTCCGTAGTCGCCATCCGCCTTATCCTCAATCACAACATTCTGGATTACACCGGCGAAGGCTTCTGGGCGTTCAACTGGGTGCTCTATGGTTACGGTGTTCCTGCGCTGGCCTTCTATCTGGCCAGCCGGTTCCTGGGCGACCCGATCCGCGATCCGTTGTCCGCACTCTGCCAGATCGGGGCGATCGCTTTCGCCTTCCTGATGGTGGCGCTGCAATTGCGGATCTGGACGACGGGCGCGATCTCTGGCGCGCACTACGACCTGCTCGACCAGTCGGTGCAGACAGTGTGGTGGATCATCGCCGCCGGGCTTTTGCTTCGGCGAGAGCTGGACGAGAAGCTGCCGCAAGTGTGGTTCGGCGGCGTGTTCCTGCTGCTGTTGGCCGGGGTGCAGATCGTGTTCGGCCACATCCTCTGGAACAATCCGCTCTGGTCCCATGAGCCGGTTGGATCATGGCCGCTGCTGAATCTGCTGGGCGTCGCCTATCTGCTGCCTGCGATCCTGCTTTGCGTGATCGGACGCGTTGACGGCTTCATGCTCTCGCGCCGGGTTCGCGAGCCTCTCCTCATCGCGGCGGGCGTGCTGGTGTTCATCTATGTCACTCTGGAAGTGCGGCGGGCGTTCCTGGGCGGCGATCTGGGGCTGTCGTTGCGGCTTGGCGTCAGCGATGCGGAGGCTTACGCCTACTCTGCCGTTTGGCTGGTCTGCGCGCTGGTTCTGCTCGGGATCGGGATTCTTCAGAAATCCAGTTTCTGGCGGTACGCGTCGCTTGCGGTGCTGATCGTGACGGTGCTCAAGGTCTTCCTTTACGATATGTCGGACCTGACGGGCCTCTTCCGCGTCGCTTCCTTTCTGGGGCTGGGTCTGACGCTTATTGGCATCGGCTTTGTCTATCAGCGTCTGGTATTTCGATTAGGGGAGGCCGCAGGCGAACGATGATGGTGGTTCGGCGGCGCGATTGAGCTATGATTTTGATTTCAAGCGCCGCCGAAGCGGCGCAACGATGGAACCACAGCCATGAAATCCGAGCGTCCGAAATTCGAAAAGTCGTTCACACAGCAAAGCGCGCTGCCGGCGGACGCGATTGAGGCGGCGTTGCAGGTGCTGAACGGCGCGCGGCTGCATCGATATGGCGATAGCCACGGCGCAGTCGCCAAGCTGGAGCGTGAATTCGCCGATTGGCAGGGTGCCGAATATTGTCTGGCCTGCGCATCCGGCGGTCAGGCGCTGCAAATCGCCATGCGAGCGCAGGGCGTGGCGCATGGCGACCCGGTTCTGACCAACGGATTCACGCTCGCCCCGGTGCCCGGCGCAATACGAGCAGTGGGCGGCGACCCGGTTCTGGCCGAGATCACTGACGATCTGATCATCGATTGCGATGATCTCGCGATGAAGGCCCGGTCGTCCGGCGCGCGGGTTTTGGCGCTCTCCCACATGCGGGGGCACGTCGCCAATATGGATCGGATCGCCGAGATCTGCTCTGAGTTCGGCATCACCCTGATCGAGGATTGCGCGCATACGATGGGCGCCACCTATCGTGGGAGAAAAAGCGGTAATTTCGGTGCGGCCGGGTGCTTCTCCTCGCAAACTTACAAGCACCTGAACTCAGGCGAGGGCGGGTTCGTCACGACAGACGATCCGGCGTTTATGGCGCGTGCGATCATCCTGTCCGGGTCGTATATGAACTTCGATCGGCACGGCGCCGCTCCGGATGCGTCATATTTTGCGGACGCCAAATATGACTGCCCGAACATGTCGGCCCGCATGGACAATCTTCGCGCGGCGATACTGTCGCCTCAGCTTGCGGAGTTGGACCAGGCGATCGAGGGGTGGAACGCGCGTTGCGCGATCTTTGAGGATGCGCTTGCTCCGCTAGCGCCAGCCGTTGTTCTGCCCCAGCCGATAACGGGGGCGGTTCGGGTTGGAAGCTCGCTCCAATTTCGGACTCCCGGCTTATCCGTCGAGGGCTGCCTCGATTTGTTGGAGAGGCTCGGCGCGCGCGGCGTCGAAGTGAAGTGGTTCGGCCGGGATGAACCATCCGGTTTCACGTCGTCGCATCACCATTGGCGATATGTCGATAGTCAGGCGCTGCCTGAAACCGACCGAATTCTCAGCGGGCTTTTCGATTTGCGCATTCCGCTGAGTTTCAGCCTTGAGGACTGCACGGTATTGGGGCGGATCCTAGCTGAAGAACTGAGCGACATTCCATCTTAGGCCGCCCATCAGGGCCTCTGCAAACAAGGGTTGTAGGCGAGGTGGGGCGGCCGCAGTTCCGCATGGCGCATTTTTTACATTTTTCGTCGTCCGCAGGACAACGCGCCCATTCCCTGCGCCGCATTATCAGAGTCGTGAAATGCGATGCAGCAGAGGCGGACGACCCGATGAATATTGCAGGATCTACTGGCGCGGAGCGAGAGAGAGTTGTCGATATCGAAACTGGAGATTCTTCTGTGGGCGCGTCCGACTCATCGCAGGGGCAAGCGCTGTCCGTAGATCAGTCCGATCGCCGGGTGCCGATCAACTTGCGTCAATCCGGAAGAACGCCGGTGGAAATGCTGATCTCCACGCGCGTGCGTAAATCACCCTACTGGCACCTGTCGCATAAAGCCGGGTGCTGGCGCGCGACGATCTATAACCGCATTTATCATCCGCGCGGCTATGTCCGGCCCGAAGATGGCGGCGCAATGGTCGAATATGATGCGCTGGTCAATCACGTCACAATGTGGAACGTGGCTGTCGAGCGGCAAATTCAGGTCAAGGGTCCGGACGCCGAGGCGTTCGTAAACTATGTCATAACACGTGACGCCACGCGCATCGAGCCTATGCACGGGAAATACGTGATCCTCTGCAATGAAGAAGGCGGCATTCTGAACGACCCGGTGCTGCTTCGAATCGCAGAGGACGAGTTCTGGTTTTCACTGTCTGACAGCGACATTGAATGGTGGCTGCGCGGCGTCAATATCGGCAAGGGCTATGACGTTTCAATCGCCGAAGTAGACGTGTCGCCAGTGCAGATACAGGGCCCGAAATCTGAGGATTTGATGGCTGACCTCGTTGGTGATGCGGTGCGGAATATTCCGTTCTACGGGCTGATGCAGGCGAAAGTGGGTGGCCGAGACGTGATCATCTCGCAATCAGGCTTTTCCGGCGAAAAGGGATATGAGATCTATCTCTATGACTCGACGGTTTACGCCGAGGACATGTGGAACGCCGTGCTAGAGGCGGGCGTGCGGCATAACCTGATGGTTATCGCGCCGGCCCATCACCGCCGCATCGCCGCGGGTATCCTTTCCTGGGGGCAGGACCTGGATCAGGAGACCCTGCCGTTCCAGTGCAATCTTGCCTATCAGGTGCCGCGCAAAAAGCAGGCCGACTATATTGGCAAAGATCGGCTGGAAGCGGTGCGCGGTCAGATCGAGGCTGGCGCGCCGCCGTTCAAGATGACCATGATCGGAATCACGTTCGGTGGCCTGCCGGTCACCGATTACGCACCTGATTTCTGGTTGATCACCGGCGTGGATGGTGGAGATCCAATCGGCTATGTCACCTCGCCATGGTACTCGCCTGAACTCGAGACGAACATCGCGCTTGCACATGTACCAATCGAACAGAGTTCTATCGGGACGAAGCTCACTGTTCTGTTGCCTGATGAATACGCCACGGGTGATCCGAGCGTGGGCGTGCCGGCGGAAGTCGTCGATGTGCCGTTCCGGCCATCTGTCAATCCGAATGCGCGGGAAGTCGCCAAAAGCGAAGGCCGCGACACCGCGTATTGAGTGGGCGGCAAGTCGGAGGTCGCCTATAGATGGGCCTAATGGAGGATCTTCCTTACAACGCAGCGACGTCGCTGACGGTGAAGCGCGCGTTAAAGGATCTGTTGGCGGACGTCTCTATTGAGGCGACGCCGCGGCAGATCGAGGGGAACGGTCGCTTGTCGGCGCCGGAATGGAAGGGCATGCGGGTCTATGTGCCAATGCTGCCCGGCGCAGCGCTGCTGGATTCGCTGGAAAGTTGCCGCCATTTGAAGGCGCTCGGACTGCGGCCCGTTCCGCATCTAGCGGCGCGCGCGATTGCAGGCCCCGCCGAGTTGGACGACGCGCTACCCGGATTTGTGGAGGCCGGTGTAGACGCCATGTTGCTGATCGCCGGCGATATGTCGGATTCGGCCGGCCCCTATGAAAGCGTGGCGGAACTGCTCGAGTCCGGCTTGTTGGCGCATAACGGGATCCACAAGCTTGGCGTCGCCGGACATCCTGACGGTCATCCGATCGCCGACGAGCGTGAACTTGACCAAGCGCTTCGCGCGAAAGCGGAGTACGGGCGCGTTACCGGAACGGATATGTGGGTGGTCACCCAGTTCTTGTTTGAGGCTGCGCCGCTCATCGCGTGGGAAGGCAGGCTGAAGGCGGTGGCGGTGAACCTTCCGGTCAGGGTCGGCCTTCCCGGCCCGTCTTCGATCCGTGCTCTGATGTCATACGCCATGCGGTGCGGCGTGGGCGGGTCAGCTCGGGCGCTGATCCACAGGCCGGAGGTAATGAAAATGCTGGGACGCTGGCGCCCGGACGGCTTGCTGCGCGATATCGCAGCCGGGTGCGCCGATCGGGGAGAGAGCCAGATTCAAGGAATCCATGTCTATCCGTTTGGCGGGCTGAAGGCGTCGCTGGATTGGATTTCAGGCGTGCGAGCAGCCGTCAGCGAGGCGGAGTAGCTCAGGACGGCCAGCGATACATGACCCCGAATGGTCAGTGGCGAGAGGAGCGACACGATGAAAAGCCATGCCCGCGTTGTGGTGATCGGCGGAGGCGTCGTCGGCGTCTCGACTCTCTATCATCTCGCCAAAAAAGGGTGGTCCGACGTCGTTTTGGTCGAGCGGAAAGAGTTGACCTCCGGTTCCACATGGCACGCCGCGGGTCTGCTGCCGCTTTTCAACATGAGCTATTCGGTCGGGCAGATTCACAAATATTCGGTCAAGCTCTACGGCGAGTTGCAGGCCGAAACTGGACAAGATGTCGGGCTGCGTCGCGTCGGCAATATTCGTCTGGCCACCACGCGCGACCGGATGGATGAGTATCGTCAATATTCCGGTGTGGCGAAAACCATCGGGGTACAGGTGGACTTTCTGACGCCGGACGAAGTGCGGGAAATCTGGCCTCTGGCGGTCACGGACCGGCTGATCGGCGCGATCCGCCACCCGGAGGACGGGTATATCCAGCCTGCCGACCTGACTCAGGCGCTGGCGATCGGCGCCCGCGCGCGCGGCGCGGAGATTTATCGCAACACCAAAGTTCTTTCCATCTCCCAGAAACCCGATGACGAGTGGGTGGTCGAGACGGACAAAGGCGAGATCACCTGCGAGCATGTGATCTCAGCCACCGGTAATTTTGCGCGGAAGACCGGCGCGATGGTGGGGCTCGACATCCCGGTCGTTCCCGTCGAGCACCAGTATATCGTTACCGAGCCGCACCCGGAGATTCAGGCGCGCCATGCAGCGGGCCTGCCGGAGATGGGCGTGCTGCGGGAATCCGACGGCTCCTGGTATATGCGCGAAGAGGCGGGCGGACTGCTGTTGGGGCCGTACGAGGTCGGCGCGCCGGCCTGCTATGTGGACGGGCCGGACGATCAGAGCGAGTACGAGCTGTTTCAGGAGGATCTCGACCGCTTGATGCCGCATATCGAGTCTGCGATCGCGCGCGTGCCCGCCTTTGAAGAACTGGGGGTCAAGAAGGTCTATAATGGCGCCATCGCCTATACGCCCGATGGTTCTCCCATTGTCGGCCCGGCCTGGGGCAAGCGGAATTTCTGGCTCAACGAAGGGCATTCCTTCGGCATCACCGCCGCGGGCGGCGCCGGTTGGCAGTTGGCGGAATGGATCGTCGAGGGCGAGCCCACCATAGACATGCTGGGCGTAGAGCCGCGGCGCTTCGGCGACTACGCCTCGAAAGCCTACCTCATCAAGAAGAACGAGGAAGCCTACGCCAACGTTTTCACCGTGCACTACCCGGATGAGGAGCGTTTGGCCGCGCGACCGCTTCGCATGGCGCCTTGCTATGACCGCATGAAGGCGTCGGGCGCTGTGTTCGGGCAGAAATTTGGTTGGGAGCGGCCGAACTGGTTCGCGCCTGAAAGTATACCGCAAAAGGACCACTGGTCGTTCCGCCGCTCGGACTGGTTCGAGCATGTCGGGAACGAATGCCGCAACGTGATGGAGAATGTCGGCATTCAGGACATGACTGCCTTCGCCAAGGCGCGGGTGTCCGGGCCTGGGGCGGAAGCGTTTCTCGACCGTATGGTGGCGAACAAACTGCCAAGCAAGGCGGGGCGCATGTGTCTGGCGCATGCGCTCAACACGCGCGGTGGCGTGCATTCGGAATTCACCATCTATCGGGAGGGGGAGGGGTCCTTCTACCTCGTCTCGGCAGGCGCGCTGCAGCGGCTGGATCACGACTGGCTGTGGCGGCGCATGCCGCGCGACGGCTCGGTTCATTTTCAGAATCTGACCGGCGCCATGGGCGTGCTGGTCATCGCCGGGCCGAAATCGAGAACATTGTTGGAGCGGGTGTGTGGCGAAGATGTTTCGAACTCGAATTTCCGCTGGCTGACCGGCAAAGACACGACGATCGGCCTGGCGCCCGCGCGGTTGATGCGGGTGAATTTCGTCGGCGAGTTGGGTTGGGAGATTCATCACGGCCTCGAGTATCAGAACCATATTTTCGATGCTCTGGTGGAGGCGGGCGCCGATTTGGGCCTGAAACCGTTCGGCATTCGCGCCATGGACTCGCTACGGATCGAGAAATCCTACCGCATGGTCGGCGCGGAAATGTCGATCGAATACGCAGCCTACGAATCGGGGCTGGATCGCTTCATCCGACCGGAGAAGGGTGATTTCATCGGGCGAGACGCCTTGCTGAAATGGCGTGACGCAGGTTTGGCCAATACGTTTGCGACGCTGGAGGTCAGCGGCGCGAACAACGCCGACCCTCTGGGCAACAATCCGATCTACAGAGACGGCGAACTGGTGGGACGCGCCACGGGCGGCAATTTCGGATTTCGTGTCGGAAAATCCCTGGCGCTGGCGATGCTGAAACCGGACGTGGCCGAGATCGGCGCCGAGCTTGAGATGGATGTGCTTGGCGCGACCTGCGCCGCGCGTGTGGTTGGCGAGAGCCCCTATGACCCTGAGAACGAACGCCTTCGCGCCTGATCGCTGCAAATCGATGCAGCCACAATTTTCTTGCCGCACGCGCTTGGCGCGAACAAGATCGTCCCTTGATGACTGGAGCGGCCGTTGCGCCGCGTTGATTTTCAGATGGGCGATGTTCGGAGAATTGAAGGCCGGAATATCGGAAGAGGTGCAGTTCCTGCTGCTGCCCGACTTCTCGATGATGGCTTTCACCTCCTCGATCGAGCCACTGCGCGCGGCCAACCAACTGAGCGGAAAGCGGCTCTACGACTGGCGAACGCTCAGTATCGATGGCGCGCCGGTCGCGGCCAGCAATGGCGTAACTGTCAGAGTCGATGCGGGGTTAAACGCGGCTGATGAGGATGGCGCGCTGTTCGTCTGCGCGGGTCTCGGCGCTGAGCATTTCGATAATGCCGTCGTTAGCAACCAGCTGCGGCGCCTGGCGCGGCGCGGCGTTGCTCTGGGCGGCGTGTGCACCGGCGCCTACGCGCTGGCGCGGGCCGGTCTGCTGGATGGCCGGCGATGCACCATTCATTGGGAAAACGTGGAAGGCTTCGCCGAGGAGTTCCCGAAGCTTGAGATCACCGCGACCATGTTTGAAGCGGATGGCAAGCGCTATACGTGTTCTGGCGGCACCGCGCCGCTCGACATGATGATCAATTCCATCGCGCTGGACCATGGCGACGATCTGGCCGTCGGCGTCGCCGAATTTTTATTGCACAACGTGGTGCGTCATCCGCACGACATGCAGCGTATGCCGTTGCAGCACCGTACGGGGATCTCCCACCCGAAGCTTCTGGCGGTGATCGCGCATATGGAGGCCTATGTGGAAAACCCGGTCTCTGTGCATGAGCTTGCGGCCTCGGTGAACCTGTCGGACCGGCAGCTGGAGCGGTTGTTTCGCGAGCGCCTCGACCAGACGCCGTCGCGCTATTACCTCGAACTTCGGTTGCAGCGCGCTAGGCTGCTGTTGCTGCAGACCTCCATGTCGATCTCTCAGATCTCGGTCGCGTCCGGTTTTACCTCAGCGTCTCATTTCACGCGTTCGTATCGCGAATTCTTCATGAAGACGCCGAGCGGAGAGCGGCGCGCGCCTGAGCGCGTGCCGCATTAGGCTACGATTGAGCCGCATACAGGCGCATGTCGGATCTAGGCAAGGCTACGTCGCCCAGGCGCCATCGATAAAAGTCTGGATCGTCAAGAATTAAAAGGAAGCCGAATAGGACAGAGCAGGAATGACGCGCGAACGATATTCATGGCTGAGGCTTCTGCGGGAAGGGATCGGCCGCGGCAGAGGCTGGTCGCCTGTCTGGCGCGAAGCCCGGCCAAAATCCGCCTACGATGCGGTGATCATCGGCGGCGGCGGGCATGGCTGCGCCACGGCTTATTACCTCGCCAAAGAGCACGGACTGACCAATATCGCGATCCTCGAGAAGGGCTGGATCGGCGGCGGCAACGCTGGGCGCAACACGACGATCATTCGGTCTAACTACCTCTATGACGAGAGCGCGGCGATCTATGACCACGCGCTTAACCTTTGGAAAGGACTCGGCCGCGAGCTGAACTTCAACATCATGATGAGCCATCGTGGCGTGCTGAATCTCGCGCATGACGACAACGAGATGCGCCAGCTCAAGCGCCGGGTGGAGGCGAACCGGCTGAACGGCGTCGACGCGGAATGGCTGGATGCAAAGCAAGTCGGCGAATACTGCCCGGTGCTCGATGTGTCAGACCGGCCGCGATATCCGGTTCTCGGCGCAACGCTGCAGCGATCTGGTGGCGTGAATCGGCACGACGCTGTCGTTTGGGGCTATGCGCGCGCGGCCGATGCGCTGGGCGTCGATATCCTTCAAAATTGTGAGGTCACGGGGCTTCGGATTGAAAATGGCCGCATCGAAGGTGTTGAGACGACCCTTGGCGAAATCCGAACTCCAAAAGTCGCCAGCGTCGCGGCCGGACACACCAGCGTTATCGGAGAAATGGCGGGCCTGCGCCTGCCGATCGAAAGCCATCCGCTGCAGGCGCTGGTCTCCGAGCCGATCAAGCCGGTTCTGGATTGCGTCGTTATGTCAAACGCCGTGCACGCTTATTGCAGCCAGTCCGACAAGGGAGAGCTGGTGATCGGTGCGGGGATCGATCATCACATCTCCTACACGCAGCGCGGTTCCTTTAACGTCATTGAGGAAGAAGTTGCCGCGCTGCTTGAGTTGTTCCCGACCTTCTCTCGCCTCAGGATGCTGCGGCATTGGGGCGGGATCGTGGATGTTTGCCCCGACGCCAGCGCGATAATCTCGAAAACTCCGGTCAAAGGTTTTTATGTCAATGGCGGCTGGGGCACAGGCGGGTGGAAGGCCACGCCTGGCTCGGGACATGTCTTCGCTGATCTTGTCGCCAATGACGAGCCGAACGAGATCGCCGCGCCGTTTACGTTGGAGCGGTTCGTCACTGGCAAACTTGTCGCTGAGCATGGCGCCGCCGCCGTGGCGCATTAGGGGGCGGACGATGTTTCTGATTACCTGCCCTTATTGCGGCCCGCGCGACCAGAGCGAATTCCATAATGGCGGAGAGGCGCATATCGCCCGACCGAAAGGGCCGGAGGCGCTGACCGATGAGGAATGGGCCGAATTTGTCTTCATGCGCTCGAACACAAAGGGCGTATTCGCTGAGCGATGGCGGCATGAGGCGGGTTGCCGGAAATGGTTCAACGCGCTGCGCAACACGGCGACTGACGAGTTTTTGGCGTTCTACCGGATGGGTGAGCAGCCGCCTTCGGTGACAGGGCAAGACCTGCCGACGCCCGCGGGCGAGCCGGATATCGGCTCGGGCGCGGATTCGACCAAAGTGTTGCGGGAGGGCGGGGAATGACTGCTCAACCCTATCGCCTGCGTGCTAGCATTATGGTCGAAGACGCTGAAACGGTGCGGTTCCGCTTTGACGGGCGCGAATACACCGGTTTCAAGGGTGACACGCTCGCCTCGGCTCTGTTGGCCAATGGCGTGCACATGGTTGCGCGCAGTTTCAAATATCACCGCCCGCGCGGAATTCTGAGCGCCGGATCGGAAGATCCTGCGGCGCTCGTGCAGGTCGGGCGGGGCGCCGAGACGCTGCCCAACACCCGAGCGACCGAGTTAGAGATCTATGACGGGTTAGAGGCCTTTCCCCAGAACTGCTGGCCGTCTCTGAATTTCGACATCAGAGAAGTTAACGATGTTTTCTCGCGATTCATGCCTGCGGGCTTTTACTACAAGACTTTCTTCAACTGGATGCGGGTTGAGGGACTGATCCGGAAAAGCGCCGGGCTTGGCGTCTGTCCAAACGCGCCTGATCCGGACCGTTATGAGCATGTGAACCGCCATTGCGACGTGCTGGTGGTCGGCGGAGGGCCGGCGGGTCTGGCGGCGGCCCGAACGGTGGCGGCGACTGGCGCGCGGGTGATTCTGTGTGAGGAAACCCAGGCGCTGGGCGGCCGGTTGCTGTCGGAAGCGGACGGCGCCAGCAAAATCGACGGCATCGGCGCGCGGGACTGGATCGCGCAGGTTCGTCAAGAGTTGGAGAAAGCGCCCGACGCGACTGTACTGACGCGGACTTGCTGCTTTGGTTATCACCCGGATAATTGGCTGGTGCTGGAGGAGGCGATGCAGGCGCATCTGCCGCCAAATCAGCGCGATGACAAGCTTTCGATGCGGCGCTTGTGGCGAGTGCGCGCCAAACAGGTCGTGTTGGCGAGCGGCGCGATCGAGCGCCCCTTGGTATTTCATGGCAACGACCGGCCCGGCGTGATGTTGGCGGGCGCCGTGCGCACATATATCCATCGCTACGGGGTAACGCCGGGACGGAAAGCGGTAGTCTTCGCCAACAATTCGTCGGCATGGGAGACTGCGTTCGACCTATTGGGCGCGGGCGCGGAGGTCGCGGCGATCATCGACACCCGCGCCGAGCCCGGTGAGGCGCTGCTGGCGCGCGCGCGTGAACTTGACGTACCTGTGAAATCCTCCTCGACCGTTGTGGGCTCAAGAGGTCGTAAGCGCGTACGCTCCGTCGCAGTGCAGGAAATGACCACGGAGGGAAATCTGATCGGCGCGCCGGAGAAGATTTCCTGCGATCTTCTCGCCGTCTCTGGCGGGTGGTCGCCCAATGTCGCGCTGTTTTCTCAGTCGCGCGGCAAGCTGAGCTACGATGCCATGATCGCCGGATTCCGCCCCTTTCAATCCTGGCAGGCGGAGCGCTCGGTGGGTGCGGCGAATGGCGCATTCTCGCTCGTAGATTGCTTGGCTGAAGGGGCAAAGGCAGGAGCGGATGCCGCCGCCAACGCAGGGTTCGACATTGACCGGCCGGCCGCGCCGGCTGTCTCGGACAGCCCCGAGTTCAACATTTCGCCCGCATGGATGCTTCCTCACGCGCCGTCCGAGGGACGGTCCCGCGCGTTCGTCGATTTGCACAACGACGTCACCGCCTCCGATCTGAAAATGGCGGTGCGAGAGGGATATCGCTCCGTCGAACACGCCAAGCGCTACACCACGACCGGAATGGGTACCGATCAGGGCAAGACCGCGAGCGTCAACGCCTTCGGCATTCTGTCTGAGGTATTGGAGAGACCCATTCCCGAAGTCGGCGTCACCACCTTTCGGCCGCCCTTCAAGCCGATAAGCTTCGGCGCCATCGCGGGTCAGCATGTGGGCGAGAATTTCCACGCTCGTCGGAAGACCCCGATGCATGATTGCCATATTGAGGCGGGGGCCGAGTTTGAGCCGGTCGGCGACTGGCTGCGCGCCCGCACCTATCCAAAGAATGGCGAGAGCGTCGGACAGGCGGTGCAGCGCGAGAGTCTGGCCGCGCGTACCGATGCGGGCGTACTTGACGCTTCGACGCTGGGCAAGATCGATATCAAGGGGCCGGATGCGCGCGAGTTCCTGAATCGGGTCTACACCAACGACTGGATGAAGCTGGCGCCGGGCCGCTGCCGTTACGGACTGATGCTGAATGAAGACGGTATGGTGTTCGATGATGGGGTCACGGCCTGCCTCGCCGATGATCATTTCCACATGACCACGACAACTGGCGGAGCGGCCGGTGTGCTGACATGGCTGGAGGATTACCTTCAGACTGAATGGCCAGAGTTGAAGGTTTATCTCACCTCGGTGACCGAACAGTGGGCTGTCGCCGCCATTTGCGGGCCGAAGAGCCGGGAGATCGTCGCCGAACTATTCGATGATATCGACCCGGATCCCGCTACATTCGAATTTATGTCATGGCGTGAGGACCATATCGACGGAATACCGGTTCGGGTGTTCCGCATCTCGTTCACCGGCGAGCTTTCCTACGAAATCAACATTCCGGCGCGCTACGGCCATTGGTTATGGCAACAGATCTTGGAGGCTGGCGCGCCTCATCGTATCACGCCTTACGGCACCGATGCGATGCACCTGCTCAGAGCGGAAAAAGGTTTTGTTATCGTCGGGCAAGACACAGACGGAACGGTGACGCCGCATGATCTGGGTATGAGTTGGGCAGTGAAGAAATCCGGCGACTTCATTGGCCGCCGCTCCCTCAGCCGATCGGACACCGCGCGCGACGGTCGGCGGCAATTTGTTGGGCTTTTGTCCGAAGAGCCTAGTTGGGTGATCCCGGAAGGCGCACAGATTATCGCCGGGCCGCAGGAAACGCTGCCGCGCACGCTGATGATTGGTCACGTCACATCAAGTTATTTCAGCCCAAATCTGGCGCGCTCTATTTCGCTGGCGCTGATCGAGGGCGGGTTGTCGCGGATGGGCGAGACGGTTCATGTCGCGCGGCCGGGTCTGCCGCCCGCCGCCGCCACGATCGGTGGCGTCAATTTCCTGAGCGAAGGGGAGGGGGCGGCATGATCGATCCTCGTTGGCTTTCTCCGCTCGTCTCTCACGCGCCGATTAGTGCAGGCGACAATGTGCGTATCGCTGAGAAGCCATATCTGGGCGCGCTTCTCCTGCGCGGCGACCTCGCTGAGATTGGCGATAATGCGGCGGACGTATTGGGCGCCAGCCTGCCTGCTGCGGTGGGCGAGACAGCCATCGGGACTGGCGCTTCCGCGATGTGGGTATCGCCGGACGAGTGGCTTCTGGTCTCGCCTACTGGCGCGGAGCAGGTTCTAATCGGTAGTCTTGAGCAGGCGCTGGCCGGGACGCATCATCAGGTCGTCGACGTTTCGGACTATTACACCGCGGTGGATATCAGCGGCCGCCGTGCGCGCGACTTGCTCTCGAAGCTATTGGTCGCAGACCTGCACCCGCGCGCGTTCGCGGCGCAGCGGGCGGTCGCTACGGTCCTCGCAAAAGCCAGTGTCTGGGTCTGGATGTTGTCGGTTGAGGAGGGCGTTGCTGACCCGACCTTCCGAATTTTCGTCCGGCGCTCCATGGCCCACTATGTATGGGGGCTTCTGGCCAGTGCGGCGCGCGAATGGGGGGCAAGATCTGATGCGCCTGGTAGTCAAAGAGTCGCGCATGACCCCCGGAGTCCAAGTTGAAAGGCGGTGAGCAAAACAAGAGGAGCTTGGTGAAAGCCTTTGAGGCGTGTTAACTATCGTGAAGTCGCAAGATAATCTTGCCTGGTTTCGTGGAACTTAAGTCAGGCGAGCGAGGTCTTTCTCGGCAAAAATGAAAATTCACCCGGATCACTACAATAGGGTGGGTTGTCAGTTTAGAGAGATTTTCGAAACTCTACGCTGTTTAGGAAGAGAACAGCGCAATTATAGCGATCGGCGTCCGGCGGTTTAACCGTGGCGGGATCGCCAGGTATTCCAGCGTTTGAGTTGCTCGCGGGCCAGCCTCGCGCGTTTCGGATTAATAACTCAGAAGGACGGCCGACAGAGCCGCCCGGTAAAGGGAGAGATCATGACGGACCAGGAAGTTGATGCGATTCCGGGACCAGAAGGACCGGCTGACATCATCGAAACCGAGTACGAGATCGGTCAGGATAATATAACGCCCCAAATCGGGCCATTCGGGCTCGATATTCACAATCCAGTCTTCATGATTTCGGGGCTGTCAATTGTCGGCTTCGTGTTCCTAACACTGGCGTTTCAGAATGAAGTCGGGCCGATTTTCGGCGACCTGCGTTCCTGGCTGACCAGCAATCTGGATTGGTTCTTCCTCGCCTCGGGCAACATCTTCGTACTGGTCTGTCTTGTGCTGATCGTCTCTCCCTACGGGCGGGTGCGCATCGGTGGGCGGGATGCGACGCCCGACTATTCCTATACTGGCTGGTTCGCGATGCTGTTTGCCGCCGGCATGGGCATCGGCTTGATGTTCTACGGCGTGTCCGAACCAATCTCTCACTATTCCTCATCCTTCGGCGGCACAGCTGTCGGAGAGGACGGCGTACGCACCGATTGGGCGCCCTTGGGCGCGGCGGGAGAGGATTCGGTGGAGGCGCAGCGCCTTGGCATGGCGGCCACGATCTTTCACTGGGGCTTGCACCCTTGGGCGATCTATGCGGTGGTCGCGCTGGCTCTGGCGCTGTTCGCTTATAACAAGGGTCTGCCGCTGACGATCCGTTCGGCCTTCTATCCGATCCTCGGAGAGCGCGTCTGGGGCTGGTGGGGCCATATCATCGACACGCTGGCGGTGTTCGCTACGCTGTTTGGCCTCGCGACGTCGCTTGGCATCGGCGCCGAACAGGCGAATGCCGGGCTGGAGTTCCTGTTCGGAATCCCGGTGTCGAACGCGTCGAAGGTCGTTTTGATCACCGCGATCACCGGCGTCGCGCTGATGTCGGTTCTGGCCGGGCTGGATGCCGGCGTAAAGCGGCTGTCGGAAATCAACATGGTTTTGGCGGCGTTACTTCTGCTGTTCGTGATCCTGGTCGGACCCACCGTTGCGATCATCACCGGTTTCTTCGCGAATCTAGCTGCGTACGCTCAGTATCTGCCGGCGCTGTCGATGCCGTTCGGTCGCGAAGACGCCAATTTCAGCCAAGGCTGGACGTCGTTCTACTGGGCGTGGTGGATTTCCTGGTCGCCCTTCGTCGGCATGTTCATTGCGCGGGTCAGCCGTGGGCGCACCGTGCGCGAGTTTATCACCTGCGTGCTGATCATCCCGTCTTTCGTGTCTGTGTTGTGGATGACCGCCTTTGGCGGCACAGCGATTAGTCAGGTGGTCAATGACGGCTACACGACCGTGCAGGACGCGGCGCTAGAGCTGAAATTGTTTGAGATGCTCGCTCCGTTGCCGCTGACGCAGATCACCTCCTTCATCGGAATCCTGCTGGTGATCGTGTTCTTCGTAACGTCGTCGGATTCTGGCTCCCTTGTGATCGACACGATTACGGCGGGCGGCAAAGTGAACGCGCCGGTGTCTCAGCGCGTTTTCTGGGCGTCGTTCGAGGGGCTGGTCGCGATTGCGCTGCTGCTGGGTGGCGGTCTGACCGCGTTGCAGGCGATGGCGGTTTCAACGGGGTTCCCGTTCACTATCGTGCTGCTGTTTGCGTGCTACTCGATCTTTAAGGGGCTCGCCAGCGAGCCAAGATAGGGCGCGAAAAAGGAAGGGCGGCTTTGCTGCGCTTGCATCATGTGCAAGCGTGGCGAAGGTGCCGTCCCGACAAATCAATAATTTTCTTGCAGAAGCCTCTCTAGATCATCGCGTTCAGATGCGCGACGACGCTGCGGGCGAGCGAGCCGGTTTCGTATCCGCCCTCCAACATTGAAACAATCCGGCCGTCGGCGTGGCGGTCAGCGATCTCTAGGACCTGCCTTGTAAGCCACGCATAGTCGCCATCCGATAGCGACAGCGCCGACATATCGTCCAGAATATGCGCGTCGAATCCGGCGGAGAGCAGGATCAGTTGAGGCTTAAAATTCTCAAGGGCCGGGAACCAATGCGCAGAGATTTCGGCCCTGAACGTCGCGCCATTTGTTCCGGCGCTCAGCGGAACGCCGACATAATTTACGGCATCCGACTCCACTCCGGTTCCGGGATAGAACGGATGCTGGAAACTGGAGCAGAACAACACGCGCGGCTCTTCGCGAAATATATCCTCCGTCCCGTTCCCATGATGGACGTCGAAATCGAGGATCGCGACCCGCTCCAGACCATGCTCATTGAGGGCGTGGGCGGCGGCGACGGCGATATTGTTGAACAGGCAAAAGCCCATCGCCTGGTTTCGCTCCGCATGATGACCGGGCGGGCGGACGGCGCAGAAGACGGGACAGGACTCGCCGCGCATGACGAGATCAACACCCATGACGCCTGCGCCCGCAGCCCGCAGCGCGGCCCCCAGCGTAAACGGCGTCATTACCGTGTCGCCGTCGATCGTGACTTCGCCAGTTTCCGGCCCTGTGGCGAATATCCTGTCGACATAGTCGTCGTCATGCACCGCCTTCAGCGCAGCGCGATCCGCCAGCGGCGCATCATAATGCCTGAGAACGAAATCCAGGCCTGAGCTGATCAGCTGATTCTGAATCGCGCCCAACCGCTCTGGGCATTCCGGATGGTGTGGGCCGGGATCGTGGTCGCGGCAGTCTGGATGGCTAATGAAACCAAGCACTTGAGGCGTTCTCCGTTCGGCAGGAAGAGGGTCAGATGCGTCGCTCGACGACCACGAGGTCCGGATCGTCTTCATCCGGCCGGTCACTGAAACCAAGGGTCCGCATCAGCGCCAGCATCGAGCGGTTGTCGGCCAGCACCAGCCCCTCCATCGTGGTAAGGCCGTGTAGACGCGTGGAGTTGATCAAAGCTCGCATCAACCGCGATCCGATACCACGAGAATGCACTTCGTCACCAACCACAATCGCGAACTCACAGGTCCGTCCGTCCGGATTGATGACATAGCGCGCCACGGCGACCTGCTCGTCCTCTCCATTCTCCTGCGTCAGCGCAATCAGCGCCATCTCCCGGCTGTAGTCGATCTGCGTGAACTGGGCGACCATCTGCGGTGTCAACTCGTGGATGGTCTGCATGAAACGGAAATGCTTTGTCTCCGCGGATAGGCTGCGGACGAACTCGCGCTCGCTCTCCGCGTCCTCCGGCCGGATTGGCCGGATCGTGATCGGCTCGCCGTCCGACATAAAGCCCGTCTCGACCAGATGTGTTGGATAGGGGGCGATCGCCATGTGATCGTAGGGCGCGCTCATACTGGGCGCGCGGCCAATTTCAATTCTCGCATCGACGGCCAGAACGCCGTCGGGGCCGGCGATCAGCGGGTTGATGTCAAGTTCCCGTATCTGCGGCAGCTCGGCGATCATGTCCGAGACGCGCAGCAACACTTCGACGACCGCGTCCCGGTCGACGGCGGGGCGGTTGCGGAAAGCCGACAAAAGCCCCGACACGCGAGTTCGGTCGATCAGCCGCTCGGCAAGCACCGTATTCAAGGGTGGCAGGGCGACGGCGCTGTCTTTCAGAACCTCAACCATCGTGCCGCCAGCGCCGAAGACGATGGTCGGGCCGAAGACCGGGTCTCTCGTGACGCCGACCAGCAGCTCTCGCGAGTCCTCGACCTTGGCCATCGACTCGATCGTCACGCCAAGGATTCTCGCATCTGGCGCGGCGGCCTTGGCCTTTTCTATCAACTCGTTGAAGGCGGGGCGAATGTCCGGCGCGCTCATGAGGTTGATCTTCACGCCGCCGATGTCCGATTTGTGCGTGATCTCCGGCGAATTGATCTTCATGGCGACGGGAAAGCCGAGCGTCTCCGCCGCGATCAGCGCTTTCGACGCGGTCGATGCCTCCAGCGCGGTTCCGACATTGATCCCAAACGCACGAAGGATCGCCTTGGATTCGATGTCGGACAGCATTTTTCGCCCCTCAGAGAGGGCGCTGTCGATGATCATATTGGCGCCGACGATGTCCTGCCGGCCCGAAAGAACGTCCGGCCCCGGCGTCTCAAGCGACAGGCGTTGGTTCAGCTCGTGCCGGGCCAGGTAAGAGAATGCTTCAACCGCACGCTCTGGAGTCGCGAATTCCGGGATGCCGGCGTTGGCGAGATGCTCTCGTCCGCCGCTGACCGTGGTTCCGCCCATCCAGCAGGCGATCAGGGGTTTTCTTCTGTTCGTCTTGGAGGCTTCGGCGATTTTTTTCGCGGTCAGGTCCGCATCGGTCTGCGATTGCGGCGTCAGGATGACCAATACGCCTTGATATGAAGAATCGGACAGGCACGCCGTCGCGGTCTCGCTGAACAATTCAGGCGTCGCGGCGCCCAGAATATCGATCGGGTTCGCGCGCGACCAATTCTCAGGCAGAAGCTTGTTCAGCGTCTCCATGGTCGCGTCTGAAGGGGACGGGAGGGCGATCCCCAAATCCTCCGCGCGATCGGCGGCAATTACGCCGGCGCCGCCCGCATCGGTGATGATGCACAACCGGTTCCCGTTGGCGCGCTTATGCGCCGACAGCATCTCGGCGGCGGCGAACAGCTGGCCGAACGTGTTCGCTCGAATGGCGCCCGCGCGCTCCAGCGCTGCATCGAACACTTCGTTCGAGCCGACAAGCCCTCCAGTATGGGTGTTGGCCGCGGTCGAGCTTTTTCGGTGACGCCCTCCCTTCAGGACGACGATCGGCTTGGTCCGCGCTGCGGCCCTAAGTTCGCTGATGAACGATCGCGCGTTTCGTATGCCTTCGACATAGAGCAGGATCGCATCCGTCTTCGGGTCGGTTGCGAGATAACTCAGCGCATCCCCGAACCTGCTATCGACCGAGCTTCCCAGCGAGATCAGCGCTGAGAACCCCAGATAATTGGACGCCGCCCAGTCCGAAATCGCCGAGACTAGCGCGCCAGACTGCGAAATCACCGCCAATTTTCCCGGCGGCGTTTCAGACTTGAGAGAGCTTGCGTTCAAACCGATCCAGGGACGGACGAGCGCCGCGCAATTGGGTCCGATGAAGCGCACATTGCTCCGTCGGGCGATCTCCAGAAGCCGGCGTTCCGCGTCGCGGCTGTCTTTGCCTGATTTGCTGAAACCAGCGGTCACCACTACGGCGTTGCGCACGCTCGCCGCGCCGCAATCCTTGAGAATGCTGGTGACGGTGTCGGGAGGCGAGGCGATCACCGCCAGATCAACCGATTTCTCAAGCGCCCGCAATGACGGGAGGCATGGCTGGCCCTGAATGGTCTCATGGCTCGGATTGACGGCGAAAATGTCGCCCTGGTACCCGGCTTCGATCAGGTTTCGAAGCACCCGCCCGCCCACTGATTCATCCGAATCATTTGCTCCGATCACGGCGATCGAACGCGGGTTGAACATCGTCGAAAGCTGATGCAGCTGCATGTTGAAGCGCTCACGTTGATTTCAGTCCGCCCTCGTTTGGGCGCTGGATGTCCGATAATCCTTGATCTGTATCACGGTGGGCCTCTATGCCGCGCGCGTTTGTCCGGGGCGAGCGAATTTATCGCGGCCCGCCGGGCTTGCGCGCTTACGGTCACGAACGAGAGCGTGGTGCGAATACACTCAATCGGGTGGTCACTTGGGCGCACGCGGATATTCAGCGTTCGCGCCGTCTCCAAGACTTGTTAGGCTTGGGCTAACGAACCCGAATTTCGTCTGAGATCAAGCTTGGAGCCCGCGCTGAAAGTCGCCCTGTCAACAATTGCATTGCCGTTCATTGCGATCTTGCTCTGCTGCAGCGTCACCGCGCCCACCTCGGCGCAGGAGCAGTCGGGCGAAGTTGATGTGACGGCGATCGCCGCAATGGAGCCGATGACAGGCGACCTGGACGCCATCGTGCAGCGCGGAACGCTGCGAATGGCCATTCCCTATACGCCGATCTACTTCTCATACGACGGCGAAAAGCTGATCGGTTTCGCGGTCGAAATCGCGCGCGAGATGGAGGCGTTTCTGCGCGAAAAGCTGGGCGCCCGCATCGACGTGGTCCTGATGCCGCTTCCGCGCGACCAGATCCTGCCTGCCGTGATAGAGGGCATGGCGGACGTGGCGGTCGCGAATCTGATGGTCACCGAAGCGCGATCACAGATCGTCGACTTTGCTGACCCGATTTTCACCGGAGTATCGGAGTTCGTCGTCACAGGACCGGCCGCGGCGCATGTCCAGTCAATGGACGATCTTGTTTCGACAGGCGTCTATCTGCGACCTTCCAGCAGCCGCTATGAGCATCTACAGGAGCTGAACAAAACGCGAGGCTCCGAGGGGAAGCCACCCATACCGATAGTCGATGCGGATCCTCATCTGGAGGATTACGACCTTCTAGACATGCTGAATATCGGCGTCCTGCCGGCCGTTGCGGTCGACAGCAGAAAGCTTCAGCTTTGGCGCAAAGTCTTTGTAAATCTCGTCATCCACGAGAATCTGGTTCTGCACGAGGATGGCGAAATCGCCTGGGCCATACGCAAGAGCAGCCCCCAACTGATGGAGACGATGAATGGCTTCGTATCCAAAGTCCGGAAAGGCACTTTGCTGGGGAACATCCTGGCGGATCGATATCTCGGCTCTTCAGAATGGATCAATGAGATAAAGCGGGGGCATGTCCTCGAAGACTACAATCTCATCACCAAGCAAATCCGCAAGAGGGCGGACGAGTACGGCTTCGACTGGCGCTTGATCCTGGCGCAGCCGTATCAGGAATCGAAACTGGACCAAAACAAGAAGAGCGCCGTCGGCGCGCTTGGGATCATGCAGATCCTGCCGAGCACGGCCAAAGACCCGAATGTCGCCCTGCCCGAAATCGACCGGCAGGACGTGAACATCCACGCGGGCGTGAAATACCTCCGGTTCCTCAAAGGCAGGTATTTCGATACGCCTGAGATTTCCGAAGAGGACGCGATTTTCTTCTCGCTCGCAGCCTACAACGCAGGCGCCGGCAATGTCTCAAAGGCCCGTAAACGCGCGAAGAAAATGGGACTCGACCCGAACAGATGGTTTTCGAATGTCGAGATGGCCATGGCCAGAACCGTGGGGCGAGAGCCGGTCATATATGTCCGCAACATCCACAAATACTTCGTGTCATTCAGCCTGCAGGAACAACGATCTGAATGGCGGGCGAGAGCGGCCGCAGTGGACGCTAAGCCAATCACGCCGAAAGTCATCGCCGGTACGACCGACTGGACCGCGATCATCGCCGCCGCATTGGGCGTGAGCGCGGCTCTGATCGGCGGTGTCGCTTTATGGCGAAGGTTCGTGTGAGAATACGCGTCCCAGAGGCGACAGAAGGCGCTGGCGCGACGATTTTTCGGTGATCGGCCAGATAATACTGGCCAGCGCGTGGTTGCAGTCAGCAGGAAGCCTCCGGCTTTGACGGTTTCGATGCCGACACATAATTCTCGGGCGCTCGAAACGAAGTTTTAAAGGCTTACCCAGGCCGCGTTCTTCGCCGACGATTTCACGCAGGCAGTGATAAATTCAACGCCGTCGAGACCGTCCTGCACGGTTGGGAACGTCACGTCGCTTGGCGTTGCTTGCCCTGTTCTATGGCTGCGAATGGCCCTGGCCGCTTCCGCATAGACGTTCGCGAAGCCTTCGAGGTATCCCTCCGGATGTCCCCCCGGCGTTCGGGTGATACGCGCCGCCGCGGGGCCGGCTGCGACACCGCCCCGTGTGATCAGGCGCTTCGGCTCGCCAAACGGCGTGAACCAAAGGTAGTTCGGATCCTCCTGCGCCCACTCAAGCCCGCCTTTGGAGCCATAGATGCGGACCTTCAGGGCGTTCTCGTTGCCCGGCGCCACCTGGCTGGACCACAGCATTCCGCGCGCGCCGCTCTCGAATCTGAGCAGGACATGCGCGTTGTCATCCAGCCGCCGGCCCGGAACAAAACTGTGCAGATCGGCGGACAGCGCCGACGCTTTCAAACCAGTCATGAAGGTGAGCAGATTGTAGGCGTGCGTGCCGATGTCGCCGATGCTTCCGCCGGCGCCTGACCGCGCCGGGTCCGTTCGCCATTCGGCCTGCTTGTTTTCTTGTGTTTCCTGCGCCTCGGTCAGCCAGTCCTGCGGATACTCCGCCTGAATCACCCGAATTTCGCCAAGCTCGCCCGATGCGATCATGTCGCGAGCTTGCCGGACCATGGGATAGCCCGTGTAGTTGTGGGTGAGGATGAAGAGCGCGTCCGAGTTCCCGGCGAGCTTCGCCAGTTTACGCGCATCCGGCAGCGTGGCTGTCAGCGGCTTGTCGCAAATCACGTGGATGCCACGCTTCAGGAACTCTTTGGCGGCCGGGTAGTGCATGTGATTGGGCGTGACGATGGCCACCGCCTCAATCCCGGCCTTCAACCTCGCTTCGCGGATAGCCATCGAACGAAAGTCGTCATAAATGCGGTCGGTCGCAAGACCCAGCGCATGCCCGGACTCGCGCGATTTTTCCGGCGTCGAAGACAGCGCTCCGGCGACGAGCTGATATTCGCCGTCAATGCGCGCGGCGATACGGTGCACGGCGCCAATGAAAGCGTCGTTGCCGCCGCCAACCATTCCGAGCCTGATCGGTTGTGTCGAAGCATTGGCGCTCATGGTTGGCCTCCCAATCCAAGCAATCGCCGATTTGCGGCCTGATCCGCATCGCCGCCGGCGAAATCGTCAAAGGCTTTTTCCGTGACGCGGATGATGTGGTCTTTGACGAATTGAGCGCCTTCGCGTGCGCCGTCTTCCGGATGTTTCAGGCAGCACTCCCACTCGACAACCGCCCATCCGTCGAAGTCATTGGCGGCCAGTTTTGAGAAAACCGCTGCGAAATCGACCTGGCCGTCGCCAACCGAGCGGAATCGTCCGGCGCGGTCAGTCCAGGTTTGATAGCCTGAGTAAACGCCTTGACGACCGGTCGGATTGAATTCGGCGTCCTTGACGTGGACCATCTTTATGCGATCGCGATAGATGTCGATGTTGTCCAGATAATCGAGGCACTGCAGAACGTAGTGCGACGGGTCATAGAGCATGTTGGCGCGTGGGTGCTGATCGACGCGATCCAGAAACATCTCGAACGTGACGCCATCGTGGAGGTCCTCACCTGGGTGGATTTCATAGCAGACATCGACGCCCATATTGTCCGCATGGTCGAGAATAGGGCGCCACCGGCTCGCCAGTTCATCGAAGGCCGTTTCAATCAATCCGGCTGGTCGCTGTGGCCACGGATAGAGAAAGGGCCAGGCGAGCGCGCCGGAGAACGTGGCGTGCGCCGAGATTCCCAGATTGTAGCTGGCGGTGATGGCGAGCTTGACCTGATCGACCGCCCATGCCCTCCGCGCATCGGGGTTTCCGCGCACTTCCGGCGCAGCGAAACCATCAAAAGCTTCATCATAAGCGGGGTGCACGGCGACAAGCTGACCTTGCAGATGGGTCGACAGCTCGGTGACTTCGACGCCGTTTTCGCGAGCCACCCCAAGGAACTCATCGCAATAGGAACGCGAACT
The DNA here is from genome assembly GCA_963669315.1 of Paracoccaceae bacterium. GTDB lineage: Bacteria > Pseudomonadota > Alphaproteobacteria > Rhodobacterales > Rhodobacteraceae > SZUA-547. The sequence continues at coordinate 2,887,829 of OY770021.1, forward strand.
GGCCGCCTTTTTCAGATCGATCATGCGATCGTCCCAACTGGGAACTTGCACGCCGGCGTAACCACAGTCGGCCGCCCACTTGGTGATGTTGCTCCAGTTGTCGAAAGGGGCCTGGTCATTGGCGAACTGGGCCAGAAACAAGCCAGGGCCTTTGAGCGTTTTCATGTCAAATCCTCCGCTTTGGCGAAGGGGCGGGCGTAGGCCCGCCCCTTCGTTGTTGCTTCGTTCGTAGTTCCTAGAAAGGGGAGTCCGGGAAGTAGAACGAAGCGGCGTTCTCTGGCGTGATGAGCGTCGCGCCGAGGATATAGCGCCCGGCCACTGGGCCGTTCGATTTGAAAGCGGCGACCGTCACATCCATCGCCGTGGCGATCATCGACGGGGGATACAGAACATCGACCGGGACAAGCTCGTTGCCATCCATGATGCCCTTGATCGTTTCCTTCATACCGGCGCCGCCGACGACGAACATACCGTCGCCATCACGGCCGGCCTGTTGCAGAGCGGCGACCACGCCGATGGCGATGTCGTCATCCTGCGCCCAGACGGCGTCGATATCGGGGAAACGGCTCAGGAAATCCTGCATCACCTCGAACCCGTCGTCGCGGTTCCAGTTGGCGTGCTTGTGATCCAGAACGTTGATGCCGGAACCTTCGATTTCAGCCATGAAAGCGTCAAAGCGCTCATTGTCGATCAGGGTCGGGATGCCGCGCAGAACCACGATGTTATCGCCCGATTTCAGACGGCCTTTCATGTAAACCGCCGACACGCGGCCAAGCTCGGGGTTGTTTCCCGCGACGTAGATATCCTCAATGCCCGGCTGGCTGAGCCCGCGGTCCACAACGGTGATCAGCGCCCCGGATTTCTTGACGTTTATGACCGGGTCGGTCAGCGGCTCGGACTCGAAGGGCAGAACGACAAGGGCGTCCACCTGGTGCACCGACACGAGATCTTCAAGCGCGCTGGCCTGCGCGCCGGGGTCCGGCGAATTCACCAGGATCATGTCGATATCGGGGTGGAGCGCTTCCAGCCGTTTCTCGGCCTGTTCCGCGTGCCAGTTCATGCCGGCCGCCCAGGCGTGGGTCGGAGTGGGATAGCTAACGCCGATCTTGATGGTCTCGGCGTTCGCCATTGAGGCGGTGAGAGCCAACGCGCCGGTCATCGTGATGGCGCCGAGTGTTTGTAAGGGATTCATTGTTTCCTCCTTCTAGGAATTGGGCGCACTTCTCCTGTCCGGTGACGCCCGGTTCAATTTTTTCAGTCAGACAGAGTGTTGGTAACGCTTTAAAAACTTTACGTTTTCTTGGCGCTTCGTTTGGTCCAGGCTCCGCGTTGCAGCCATACTGCGATGATGATGATCAGACCTTGCATGGTGCCATTGAGATAGTTCGAAACCAGATCGGTGAAGTTCAGGATATTTCCGATCGTCGTAAGGATCAGAGCGCCCAGGATCGTCCCGCCGACCCGCCCATATCCGCCCTTGAGTACGGTGCCGCCGATGATAACCGCGGCGATGGCCTCAAGCTCCCACAACACGCCGGTTGAGGAGGACGCCGAACCAAGCCGGGGTACATAAATGATGGTGGCGAGCGAGACGCAAAGCCCCTGTATCACGTAGGTCCAGGTCTTGATCCGGTCGACTTTGATTGCGGAGTACTTGGCCACGGCCTCGTTCGAACCGATCGCCGTGCAGTAGCGACCAAACGCCGTGCGGTTCAGAAGCAGCCAACCCAAAATCGAGACGATGATGAACGCCCAGACCGGGATCGGCAGGCCGAAAAAGCTGTCGTAGTAGATTGGGCGATAAGTTCCCCGCAGATCGAAATTCAGCGACAGCGTTCCGCCGTCGGCGAAATATGTGACCAGCGAGCGGTAAATTCCCATCGTTCCGAGCGTGACGATGAAAGCCTCGATCTTGCCCTTGGTCGTCAGCACGCCGTTGATCCATCCGGCGCCCAGACCAAGAAGGACCGAGCATCCGCAACCGAGCAGAACCGTGGCGACGCCCGTTCCCATCGTTTCGACCGCGCTGTTCATGATGATGATCATCACTCCGGCGATCGCCGCGGCCATGGAGCCGACCGATAGGTCAATTCCACCCGCCGTGATGACGAAGGTCGCGCCGATGGCGATAATTCCAATAAAGGCCGATCGGGTCAGCAGGTTGGTCAGGTTGCCTTCGCTCATGAATGCCGGGTTCAGCATGAAGCCGATGATGCAGAGCAGGATGAGGGCGATGGCGGGTCCCACGGTCTTGATATCGACGCTCATCGTTTCTCTCTTTGTTGCGAAGTTTGTCGACAGCGCGGTCATTGTATAGCCTCCCGCTTCAATCCTGCGGCATAGCGCACGATTTCATTCTCGTTGATGTCGTCGCCAGTCAAAACGCCCATCACCTGACCTTCTCGCATGACGACAACACGGTGGCTGACGCCGATGATCTCAGGCATTTCCGATGAGATAACCACAACCGATACGCCTTCGGCGGCCAGGGCGGCGATGAAGTGATAGACCTGCTGCTTTGTGCCTACGTCAATTCCGCGGGTGGGTTCGTCGATGATGACTATTCGCGGATCGCTCTCCATGATCTTGGCGAGCAACAGTTTTTGTTGATTGCCTCCCGACATGTCGCCAGCGAGAATCTTGGGGTCGCGCGTGCGAATATCGAAGCGGCGGATTGCGCGTTTCAACGCTTCTTCTTCGGCAGCGAAATCAAGACAGAAATTGCGTACGAATTTCGGTAGCGAAAACAGTGTCAGGTTCGGGCGCATCCGCTGGCCCAGCAGCAGGCCGTTTTCCTTGCGATCCTTGGTGAGATAGGCGACGCCCGCGTCCCTTGCGGCGGCCACGCTGGAGAACCGCACCTCTTCGCCATCGACACGCACGGCGCCGCTTTCGATCGGGGACAATCCGCAGATCGCCTCGAACACTGCTGTCCTGCCTGAGCCAATGAGGCCCGAGAAGCCCAGAATTTCTCCTCGCCGCAGATAGAACGACACATCGCGTACGTTAGTCGCGTTTAGATTCTGGACCTCCAGCACGCGCTCGGCGTCCACGTCCGCCTCATGCAGCGGCGGGTAGAGGTCGGATAACTCGCGCCCAACCATCATTTGCGCCATCGCGTCTGGGGTTAGCGTTTCCGCCTGTTCGGTTCCGATCCACTGACCGTCCCGGAGCACCGTGATGCGGTCCGCAATCTCTTTCACTTCCGAAAGTTTGTGCGACACGAACACGATCGCGACGCCTTTTTCCTTCAGGCGCTCGACCTGACGAAAGAACAACTCCGTCTCCATCACGGTCAGCACTGCAGTGGGCTCATCCATGATCAGGACGCGCGCATCCCGGCTGATCGCCTTCACGATCTCGACCATTTGCTTTTCCGCGATGGAAAGGCTCGAGATCCGGGCCGTCGGAGATATATCCAGCCCGATATCCTCAAGATGCTTCTTAACAATCTCGCGCATCGCCTGGCGTTGAAGCACGCCGGAGTTCGTCAACTCTCTTCCCAGGAAGATATTCTCTTCGACCGTCATCTGCTCGGCCAAATTCAGTTCCTGGTGAATGAGAACGATGCCCAGTTTTTCGGCGTCGCCATTCGGCGGAAGCTCGATCTCTTCTCCATCCAAAAGAATGCGGCCTGACGTCGGATTGTGAAAACCCGACAGGATTTTCATGAGAGTGGATTTTCCCGCGCCATTCTCTCCGATCAGCGCGTGGACCTCTCCGGGGCGGATATCCAGGTTCACACTGAACAGCACCGGCACCGCCCCGAAAGACTTGCTGATGTGATCCGCCTTGAGCACTGAGTGCTCATGTGTGCGCCCATTCGGCATCTTTGACCTCCCAACACGCTCGTTCACCACTGGTGCGACGCGTCATTGAGTGCTGTGTAAACCTTTTCATTCAGCGTGTAAACCTTTACATTATGCACTGAAAACCTTTTCAGACACAGGAATAGCGGGTATACGGCTAGCTAAGTGACTGGAAATACGCATCGAAAACCGGAGCGCGATTGTCGTTCCATAGTGGTTTAAGGCATTGAGAAACCCTGCTGATAAACCGGCGACGATCGAGGATGTCGCGAAACTCGCAGGAGTTTCGATCGCCACCGTCAGCCGTGCGATTCGCATGCCCGAGAAGGTGGCGGAGAGCACCCGGAAGAAAGTCACCGCCGCAATCGCGCGGACCGGCTATACCGCCAACGCCATGGCGCAAAACCTTCGGATGCAGCGATCCAAGATGGTCATGGTTCTGGCGCCGTCAATCGCCGATCCGAACTTTCCTGGCATCCTGATTGGGCTGGAAAAGATCGCCAATGAGCGCGGCTACGGCGTCTTGATCGGCAACACAGAGGGCACCGTTTCGCTGGAGGAAAACTATCTGAGATTCCTGTCGGCCGGTATGGTCGACGGGTTGGTCTTGCTCACCGGTCATCTGCCGGTTGCCGGATGGCCGGAAGCTCCCGCTTCGTCATTTCCACCCATGGTCGCGGCGGCGTGTCCCGTAAGCCACGCGGATATACCCTATGTCGGGGTGGACGATATCGCGGCGGCGAAGATGGCGACCGAGTACCTGATATCGCTGGGGCACAGAAATATCGTTTATGTCGCCGCAGACAGCAGCGACGCGGTGTCCGACCTCCGCCATGAAGGATACCTGCTGGGCCTGTCCGAAGCCGCAAATCCTATCGAAAACTGGCGGGTCGATGGCGATGGATCGGGCGAAGGAGGGCGGGCCGCGGTCGAGCGCCTGTTCATCAAGGATACGCTTCCGACCGCTTTTTTTTGTTACAATGACGATACGGCGATTGGCGTGATCAGCGCTTTACGGATGAGAGGGTACCGCGTCCCAGAGGATTTTTCCGTCATCGGGTTTGACGACATTCCGTTTGCGAACAACATCACCCCGGCTCTTACGACCATACGGCAGCCGAGAAGCCAGATCGGCGAACTGGCCATGGAGTTTTTGCTCGACACTCTCGCCGATCAGACGGGTTCGATGGCTACCACGCTTCTGCGAGGAGATTTGGTCGTGCGGGAAAGCTGTGGACCGGCTCGTCTATCGGCGCCAGCGACAGACCTGTCAGGAGAAGGCGGTTTAAACCGGGGAGGGGGCTCAACCAGCTTCCGCCAATAGGTTGAGGGGGGTGTTGGCACATGGATATGCCCGTCTAAGCCTTTCTGGGTTCACCGTGCTTTCAAACGCTCCGAGCTTCTACCGCCATTTTTTTGGGAGGGGGCTTCGTCGATCCCGAAATCACGACGTGAGTAGTATTGGATCTCGCCGTTGAAGACCGGAGCCGATAAGCAATCGCACCACTCCTGCAAACACTTGCAAACTTAATACGCGCCCGCAGGGCTCCACCGCGTCCATCCGAGGTAGACAGAAAAGCGGCGCTCAACCGAGCGCCGCGCGTCTTGGGGGCATGGAGTGTCCTCAGCTTCCCCAACCTGGGGGGTATCCGCCGCCGCCCATCGGAGGCTCGACCGGGGCGGGCCACCCGCCGGCGTCCGGATAGGGCTGCGGATACTGCTCCGGATAGGGCTGCGGGTAAGGCTGCGGCTGCGGATAGGTCTGGTAGCCGCCGCCATTCATCGAGGTCATCTCCTGCGCGAACCAATCGGGATTATCGAGCTGGATCGGCGTCAGCGTGCTGGTGAACGGCCCCAGCGCGCCCTGAACGTTGATCGTGATCGAACCGCTCGAGGTCAGGCTGGCGGTCCAGGGGCCAAGCAGCGCCAGATCGTTGCCGGACAGTTGACCTGGGGCGGTCTGAACGATGTCCTTGACGACGACGTCATGGGCGTCGACCGGGAAGACGAACAGGTGCTTGTACGCCGCCATCGCATAGAGGCGCCCCGCCTCCAGCTTGTAGGGAATGCCGTTCGCCTGAAGCTTGTAGAGGCCGTCCATCGCGGTCGGCTGGGTCGGCGCCACGGTTGAGACATGCGGCAGCGCGCCTTTCTTAGCCGTCGGCATCGGCATGGTCGCGGGGGGGCCAGGAAGAACCGGAGGCGGCATGATGACCACCGGATCCGGCTTCGGCCGGGCGATCGGGCGGGGTTCGAAGATGTTCTCGATCGCGTCAGGGATCAGTTTGTTGTCGCGGGTGCAGATGCCGCCAATCGGGCTGGTCCGGTGCAGGCCCTTGTCGCAGCCGCGCAGCTGCTCCCATTTTTTACAGACGCGCTGGTTCAGGCCGCCGCATTTGCTGCTCGCCGCAGCGTCGGTCGTGGTCGACAGGGTGGCGATCGAGGCAGCGCCGAGCACGGTGGCGGCGTAGGCGACGGTGAGGGCGGCCTTAGAGAAGGTGAGCGTGGTCATGGCTATTTCCTTTCGTTGAGCGCCGCGACCGGTTTCATGGTCTTGGCCTTGTCTTTCAGGTTCCTGGCGCCCCTTCCGGCCGCCTTGATAAACAGGTAAGGGGGCCAACCTTTGGGGCGTATCGGGTAAATCCCCCATATGACCGGGCGTGTGGCTGGAGGCGTAGTCCGCGCAGGTTCAAGCCCCCGCGAACAGATGTTCGCGGGGGCCTCGGTCGCCGCTGTGAGGGTGTGGGTGTGGCCCTGCGGCGACCGGTCGGGCTGAGATCAGTAGACGCGCGACCAGGTCGGGTTGACCGTGCCGGCCTCAAAGCCGACGCCCGCGCCGCCACTGACCGAAATACCGTTGAACGGATTTTCCTTGAACGGGTTGGCGTAGTCGAAAGTCACGGAGATCCCGCCGCCCGCCACATACTTGCCGGAGGCGTTGACGCTGAGATTCTGGCTGCGGCCCGCGGCCAGGCGATCGCGGCTGACGCCGATGATGACGTCTGCGCCTGCGGCCGCGCCGACCCCCACATTCACGCCGCCGGCGCTGTAGAATTTCGGCCAGGTCAGCCCGTCCAGCGACAGCACTACGCCGCCTTCGCCATTCCCGCCTACGCCATACATCGCGCCGCCGCCGACGCCGATGGTCAGTGTGTGGAAAAAGTCGGCTCCGCCGCCTGTCGAGCGGACGCCAGAGGTCGGGGCGGCGCGCAGCGCTTGCGCCGTCTGGGGCGATACGCAGTTGAAGGCGATGCTCTTTGCGGAGTTCATATTGCGGTTCTTCACCGCGTCCTTGAACTGGCTCCGCCGGCCGCCGATGCAGGTCGCGATGCTCTTCAGCGCGCGTTGCTGGGCCGCAGTGCCGTTGTTGATCGCCTCTGCGGCGTTGACGAGGTTGGAGCCGATCGCGAGCTTGTTGACGGGCGTGCAGACGCCGCCGACAGGGCTGGTGCGATGCAGATCCGGATCGCAGCCGCGCAGCTGCTCCCATTTCTTGCAGACGCGCTGATTCAGACCGCCGCACTGCGTCATGCTTGGCTCATAGAACTTCGGAACCCTCGGCATCCGGATCGGTTTGTTCTCGATGACGTCGGGGATCAGCTTGTTGTCGCGGGTGCAGACGCCGCCGACCGGGCTGGTGCGGTGCAGCCCGGGATCGCAGCCGCGCAGCTGCTCGGTTTTCTTGCAGACGCGCTGATTCAGACCGCCGCAATGCGTCAGGCTGGCGACGTAGGCTTTCGGGGGTTTCGGGAACCGGATGGGTTTGTCTTCGATAAAATCGGGGATCAGCTTGTTGTCGCGCGTGCAGGTCCCGCCAATCGGGCTGGTGCGATGCAGGCCCTTGTCGCAGCCGCGCAGCTGCTGCCATTTTTTACAGACGCGTTGATTCAGACCGCCGCATTTGCTGTTCGCCTCCGCCTCGGTGGAGGTCAGAAGGGTTATGGTCAAAGCCGCCGCCACCGCGACGAGCGTATTGGCGGTGGCGAGGGAGAATTTGGTGACATCTGAATTCAACATGGCGCTTTCCTCTCGGCGGTGCTGTTTCCGGGTTGGCGCCCTTTCGGCCGCCTTGTGGAAAAAGCTATGAGCGCCATGGCATTGCGCGTATGGGGTCGATCCCCCATTCGACTTGGCCGGGCTGGACGGGGCGTGATTTCCGATGAGCCAACGCAAAACCTTCAGGCCCCAAGTGCGAGGCTCGATTGAGGTCGTCCTCCGCTTAAGGTCGGTTTTCCCGTCCGGTCACCAGGTGATCAGCGCGCGCGCCCCCGCGGCGCGCGACAGATCGAGCGTCGTCTGGATGACTGGAACGAACCGCCCGTCCACGCTTCTCCACAAGAACAGCTCATGACGGCCCGGAGTGACTCGCGTGCAGGCCACCCCGCGCGAAGCGGCGACGAAGCGCGGTTGCACGCCCCGCCGGATGTCAAAGCCTGTCGCGTCGGTCGCGGTGCGATTCAGCAGGCAAAGGATGACATCCTCCACCCCATCGTCGGCCCGATCTTCAATCTCGATCCGGACGACGTCGCCTATCGCGCTTTCAAGCGTTTTGATTTTCGTGGAGTCCGCCTGTTCAGCCGCCGCCGCAAGGGCGAGGCCGGCCAACCCGGCGGCGCAAAACGCGCGGCGCGATAGCTGCACTTGCGCAATCTTCTGGCACGTATCGAACATGCGCCAGAAGTATTCCGACGGCCCCGCCGCCGGTATCGGGTGAACGCCCTAGTTTTGCTAGAGCTCGGCCGACGGGTCGATCAGCCCTTCGCGAAGCGCGAACGCGATCAGCTGCGCGGCGGAGCGCACGCCGAGCTTCTTCATCATGCTGGTGCGGTGGTGATCGACAGTCTTGGCGCTGATCCCCAGTATCGGCGCGATTTCCTTGTTGGAGCGCCCGGCGACGACCAGATTCAGGATCTGGCGTTCGCGATCCGTCAGCGGAGACGTCTTCGGTGCCTCATCCAGCAACGCCACGACCGATGTCGAGATGTGCCGGGCGCCGCGTAGGATCTTCGGCAGCGCCTCATAGAGCTCATCGTTCGAGGTCGCCTTCGAGAACAGACCGTCGACGCCGATCTCGACCAACTCACTCAGCTTCCCGGCCGAGGATATGCCGGTGAGCACGACAATCTTGGTGTCGGCGGACCAGCGGCGGGTTTCGATCAGCACCTCGCTGCCGCCCGCATGGGGCATTTGAACGTCGAGCAGCAGGAGTTGGGGCCGGTGCGCGCGCACGGCGGCGATCGCCTCGATTCCGTTTGCGGCTTCGGCGACGACCTCTATTCCGCTCTCTTCGATAAGCCCCGGCGTTTCCAGAGCGGTCTTCAGCCCGCTGCGGACGATCGCATGGTCGTCAGCGATAACGCATTGGTATTTCCGAGGTTTCATTCTAGAATTCACGCCAAAAGGCCATGCAGGGGCAGGGTTTAGCAAAGTGAACAGAACCCGTCGGACTATTGCAAGGCTCATCGTCTCATTCATGCTTCTGTGCGGCTCGCCTTTGGCCGCGACAGGCGTGGAACGCGAGATCACACTGACCGCCGGACAGACCAAAGTGGCGCTTGATGCGCGGCTGCAATTCCATCTTGAGGGTGGCGAGCCGCTGGCGGAGAAAATCCGACTGTTTCTGGACGGCGCGTTCGACCCCTCGCTGGCGGAGGCGGCCCGCGATGGCGCACCCTATCAACCGGTCTGGGGGGCGGTGACGCTGATCAATGGCACCCCCGATGACGGGCGAGAGGGAGACCCCTGGCACGTCGCGTCGGAAATTTTCGGCCTCGTTGCGCTGGATCTGTTTGTGATCCGCGATAGCGGGCTGACCGAGACGATCCTCAGCTACGATGCACGCGCGCCTTTCGATCAAAGCGAATACAACGGCGTCCGTCTCCGGTCCTCCGCCTTTCTTCTCGCACCCGAGGAATCCGCTCTGCTGATGGCGAAGATGGCGTTCGGGCCGGTCGCCTCCGCCGACCTGATGCTTGAGACGCCGGTAGAGATGGATGCGCAGAGCTTTTTTTCAGGCATCTCGCTGACCGCCTTCTACGCCTTCAGCCTGTCCTGCCTGCTGTTCTTTTTCGGCTTCAGCCTGTCGATGCGAAGCAGCGTCGGTGTCGGATACTCGGCGCTGTTGATGCTGGGTCTGGCGCTAGTCGCATACCAGGACGGGTTGTCGTTCCGGTTCCTCTATCCGAACGCGCCCGCGGCGCATGTTCCGGTCGGCATCGCGATCCTGTTCGCGCTCTCCGCCGCCGGGTTCTGGGTTGCCGGGCACTCGGTCGATGCGACCAGCGACCGACATCGTCTGGCTTCGGGGTTCCGGCGCGCAGGCCTGCTGTTCGCCGTCGCGATCCCGCTAACGCTCGTGGTCGCGGCGGAGATCATGGCCCCGGTATCGTATATCGCGGCGGTCCTGATGTTCGGCGCGCACGCGGTGGCGGTGCTGAACTGGCGACGCGTAGAGGGGCGCTTCACCACGGTGATGCGCGCGCTGTCCTGGGTTTGCGCCGCGGCCGCTGCGGCGCTGGTCGTGCTGCTCTTCGCCGGTCGCCTCGGCGGCGCCGTCGATCCCGGTATTCTGATCAAGGCGCTCTACGCCGTGATCGGCGGATGGATCATCTTCGGGGTCACCATCGCCCTAGTCGACCTCCGCCGTCAGCATGCTGAGGCGACGGAGGGCGCGCTGACCGCCGCCCGGCGAGAGGCGGATGCGACGCGGGATCTGCTCGAGACCGAGCAGAATTACAATCGCGCCCGCGATCTGGCGGCGCTGCGCCAACGCCAGCTGGCCACCGCCTCGCATGATCTGAAGCAGCCGATCATGTCGCTGCGGCTGACGATGGATTCGATCACCAAGGGGCAGGACCCGGCGGTGCGCGACCGGCTTACCGAGGCGTTTGACTATATGGAGAGCCTGTCGGCCGGGTATCTGGACGAAACGACGCCGGACGACGCGGCGGAGACTCCACCATCGGAGGCCGAGCCGCAAGAGCAGGAGCCGTATCCGCTCAATCTGATCTTCGACACGGTGGCGCAGATGTTTCGAGAGGAGGCGATCTCGAAGGGCGTCAACCTGCGTAAGGTCGCCTGCTCAGCCCGGACGGACGCGCCTGTGATGGCGATCATGCGGATCATCAGCAATCTCGTCTCTAACGCCGTAAAATACACCACCGAAGGCAAGGTTCTGTTGGGCGCGCGTCGCCGCCCCGACGGGCTGGATATTCTCATCTGCGATACGGGAGTTGGAATGACCAACGCCCAGATCGCAGAATTCACCAGCGCCTACCGCAAGGGCGCACAATCGGACGGAACCGGCCTCGGCCTCTCTATCTGCTTCGAACTGGCTGAGGCGAATGGGTTGCATCTTTCGGTCCGCTCCACGCCCGGCGAAGGCTCGGTCTTCACTCTGTGGCTGCGCCATGCGGTGGAGTAGAGGAAGGGAGCCACGTTTTGGCAGGCATTCTTCAACCAGTAACAAGGGTCTGTTGAGCGGATTTTACGCTCACGTCCACACGTAGACCGCCCAGCAATTCGGAGGCCTCCAGCCGCAATTCGCCGCCATAGAGAGCGGCGATGTCGGAGACGATCGCGAGGCCGAAACCGGACCCGGGTGCCGATGTATCCAGCCGCTCGCCCCAGGATGTGGCCTTGCCGCGCGCAGCCTCATCCAGCCCAGGGCCATCATCTTCAACCGAAAAAACGACCGCGTCTCCGTGTTTTTCAGCGGACAGCGCGATACGAGATGCGGCATGCCGATGCGCGTTGGTCATCAGGTTGGCGACGATGGCGTCGAGGTCGGTCTCGGCCATGCGAAGCGTAAGCTCCGGCTCGCAACGAAGATCGATAGACAGCGGCGCCGATCGGTAAAGCAGCAGAAATCCTTCGCGCGCGTCCTCCAGAAACGGCTTGATCTCCAACGCAGGATGCGGGCCGTCCGGACCGATTGACGTGGCGAGCCCGGCGTAGCGATCAAGCATGCCGCCCATCGCCGCCAGGCGCGACTGCGCCATCTCGGCGTCGCCGCCGTGCGACAAGACGTTTTGCGCCACCGTCAGCGGATGCCTGAGGTCGTGCGCGATTTTGCCGATATAGCGGCGCGTCCGCTCCACCAGCTTCGCATTCTGATCTATCGAGGCGTTCAGGTTCTGAACGACCGCCGCGATTTCAGAGGGATAGCGCCCGTCGATCCTCGGGCTGTCGCCGGCGCCGTATCGCCGCGCAGCGTGATCCAGACGACGGAGCGGGCTCAAAACAAGCGCGATCAGGATCACGATCAGACCCAGCATCAGCGCGCCAAATGCAACGAAAGCTTGAAGAGCCGCCTTGCGCAGGGCATCGGCGCGTTCGGCGATCAGCTCCTCATGTCGAGCGGCGCTCATCGCGACTGTATAGGTGACTCGCACCGACTCCGTCGCCGGCGCGCCCGGCGAGGCCGGAGGGTTTTCCGCCCTCGATTGCTGAACAATGGTGAGATCGCCAATCGGCGACTCGACGGTCTTGCTTTGGAACCCTGTCACCTCTCCCGCAAGACCGGGCGGCGCGATTCCCTCGGCTTCAAATACTTCCGAGAGACGGAGGCCTCCTTTTTCGTCGGCGACGCTCCAATGCAGGTCGTTGCTCGAGACCTCTGACGGGAAGACCCCTGTGATCTGCGCTGTCGTCCAGCGCCCCCTCAGTTCGCGGGCGAGCGACTCCATCCGCCCGTCCACCGCACGCCGGGCCGGCCGCTCCGCCGCCGCGTCGATCACAAACCAGGATACCCCACAGACAAGAGCGTAAAGCAACGTGGCGACCAACAACAATCGATGGCGCAAGCTTTGGGGGAAAAGCCTCATTTCGCCTCTGCGTAGGCGAGACGATATCCAAATCCGCGCACGGTCTCGATGGCGTCCTTTCCGAGCTTGTCTCGCAACCGGCCGATATAGACCGGGATCTCGCCGCCGGTTTTCGCCGACGCGTTGTCGAAAGCGCGCTCGGCCAGATCGTTGGCGGAGCTTGGGCGGTCCGCGCTGACGATCAAACAGTGAAGCAGGCGAAATTCGGTGGGCGTGAGTCGTAATGGCTCCGCATCCAGCCAAACCCGCATGGCGCGGGTATCCATGCGCAGCGGGCCTATTTCGAGCACCGGTGTCGACACGTTGGGGCCGCCGGAATTTACCGCGCCCCGCACCCAATCCAGCAGAAGCTCCAAATCAACCGGCTTCAGCAGATAGTTGGTGGCGCCGGCGCGCACGCCGTCCCGCATATCAGCCACCGATTGCCGGGTCGCGGTCAGGACGATCACCGGCATCAAGCGCCCCGCGCCTCGCCAGCGGCGCAGAACGGACAACCCGTCCATGCCCGGCAGCCCCAAATCCAGAACTACCGCCGCGTAGGGCGCCGAAAGTCCAAGCTCCAGCGCTTCTTCGCCGTCGCTCGACCAATCGACGACGTATCCCTCGCCCACCAGCAGCGCGGAAATCTGATGCGCCAGATCGGGGTCATCCTCAACGATGAGCGTGCGCATCGCGTGTTCCTTCGTTCAGTTCAACGCCGTCCTGGCGCCTCGTACAAAATTTGCCTCGTGTCCGGATCGACATATACGATCGTTTCCGACCCGCTGCGGGATCGCACCCACACTTCATACATGAAACCGGACGACGTGCGCGCGGGTCTGCGTATGAACACATTTGTAATCTTGGAGTCGCGGTGCCTCGGTTGGCTTTTGATGACGCCATTCAGGCTGCGGGCGGAAACCCGCGCGCCGTCAGAGCGACCGGAATCCTTGCGCGCCCAACCCGGCGCGCCATTTTTCTTTTTCTTTTTCTTGTCCTTTTTCTGCGCAAGGCGCAGAGGCTCTGCGGTTGGCATAGCGTCACGCTGAGTTAGCGCGACCTGCGCTGGCGCATCCGCGACCCGCACGCCAGCCACCGTCGGCGTAACGACTACGCAGAGCGCAAGAACAAGAGATGTGAAAATGGCGCGCATGCGTCACCAGTCCCGATTTGCCGAGCCTCAAGTATCGCATTTCCCGACATTAAAATCCCATAACAGCCGGCGCATGGAATTTTAAGGTCCGCCCCGGCGATGGTCGAAGCGTCGGAACAGCTTAGACCGGAGCCGATGCGATGACCGTTTACGTCTCAATCTATCCCGCCGCAATTTGCTTCGCAGGGGCGCGTGTTCGCACGGCCCAAGGCGATAGCGACGCCGCCTGCATGACACCTGCTCGCGGCGCGGCGGCGAATCGGAATCGCAGCGTCCGCCAACTGTCCGACTCCCCATTCGTTCAACGCAACTTCTCGAAATCGCCGGAGGGAGAACAAAAATGCGATTAACACAGATCATCGGCGCGGCGGTGCTCGCGCTCTCAGCCAGTTCTACAACATCCGCGTCCGCGGATCCCCTGACGGAGGCGATCGCCAGCGGCATAGCAAGCTATTATGGTTATGGCGGTGCGCCTCAAGGCTACGCGCCGCCGGCTCCCTCCTACTATGCGCCGCAATACGCTCCGGCTCCTTATTACGATGATCGTCCGCAGATCCGTCGCGAAGTACGGCGGGAAATCCGCGAGCGGTCATACAACCGGGGCTACAAGGCTGCGAAGCAGGATTTTCGGGATCGCCGCACGGCATGGAAGGATCGCCACCACGAAGGGCGTCAACGCGCGCATCACCGGGGTTATAAAGCCGCGCGGCGAGATTTCCGGGATCGCCGCGAGGGGTGGAAGGACCGTCGCCGGGAGGTGCGTCAACGCGCCTATGAACGGGGTCGCAGGTCCGCTAGGCAGGATTTCCGCGAACGTCGCGAGGCATGGAAGGATCACCGCGGCGAAGTGCGCCAGCGCGCGTATGATCGCGGTGTAAGGGCAGGCCGCAGAGACGGTCGCCCTGGCGAGGTCGCCAGTCAGGTGAACCGCTCTCCCGAGCGCAGGGAGCGCCGGAGAGATGGCGAACCCCGGCGCAATCGCTGAGGCGACCGGCGCGATGGGCCCGGGGGCGGCCCATCGCGCTACGCAGAAGATGCATGCGCCCCAGGACATTCTTTCCTGCCGTGGTGAACGACAAATGTCCTCCAAATTCTAAGGGTGTAGAGATCGACCTAAGGTCGGCTGCGCGGTCATAATTCCAACTGGAGCGAAAAAGAAATCCGCTATGGGCGTTCAATAGAGATCTTCATCGCTATACGCAGCTATGGTGGTCCGGTGGGCTAATCTCACCTTATACAATTATACAAATCTATAATTTCGATACTGAACATAATTTGCGATCGACCCACTCTACCACCTATCCCATCTTTTCGGACGCGAATCCGCCGGGCGAGGCCGGGAACACCACCGTCTTGTTACCGTTCAGGAAGGCGCGGCGATGCGCATGGGCGTGAATAGCGCGGGCGAGAACCTGGCTTTCCACGTCGCGCCCAAGCGAGACATAGTCCCGCGCCGACTGGGCGTGGGTGACCCGCGCGATGTCCTGCTCGATGATCGGACCCTCATCAAGGTCGGCGGTCACGTAATGCGACGTCGCGCCGATCATCTTTACGCCGCGTTCGAACGCCTGCTTGTAAGGGTTGGCGCCCTTGAAACTGGGCAGAAATGAGTGGTGGATGTTGATGATCCGGCCCGACATCTTTTGGCACATCTCGTCCGAGAGGATCTGCATGTAACGCGCCAGAACAACCAGTTCGGCGCCCGTTTCTTCAACGATCGCCATCTGGGCCGTCTCGGCCTCTGCCTTGTTTTCCTTGGTCACCTTGATCCGGTGAAACGGGATGTCATGGTTCACGACCACCTTCTGATAGTCCATGTGGTTCGAGATCACGGCCACGATTTCGATCGGCAGCGCGCCGATGCGAGAGCGATAGAGCAAATCGTTCAGGCAATGGCCAAACCGCGAGACCATCACCATGACCTTCATCTTTCGGCCATCGGCGAAAAAACCGGATTCCATCTTGAATTCCTCCGAGACGGTCGCAAAGTCCGATTCAAGCGTCTCAGCGGTCATGCTGTCAGGCGCCTCGAACCCCAGGCGCGCGAAGAAGCGCCCGGTGTCCATATCGTCGAACTGGACGGCGTCGGTGATGTTGCACCGACGATCAGCCAGAAAGCCGGAGATGGCGGCCACAAGGCCGATGCGCGATTTGCATTTTACGGTCAGGACGATCTTGTTCATTGAGCTCAATCTTTCACTAGAGAAACTTCACGCAGCCGAGGTCCTTAAGGCGCGGGTTTGAAAGAAGATATGGCGTCTAAGGTCGCATCCAGTTACTGCGGTTATGTTCATTCGCGGCTTGGTTGATCGCCGCTACTGAGGCGCAGGTCGTGGTCAGCGCATGCCAGAGCGATCCGGCGAATGACCGGCCGGCCAGAATCCGGTAGTGCTCGCCGTGATCGAGGCACAGCAGGAAGCAACCCATATGCTCGATGCTGCACCTCGTGGCGCAACCCGCGTCAAAGCGCGATACGTCGATATTGGCGAGGCGCTCCAGCACTGCGCGCAACGCAGATCCTTCGAGATCGACGACCACCCATCCGTCGTTCTGCTCGGTGATCGAGACCGCGTCGCCGAGCGTTGTTTTCAGTTGGGCGGCCAGATCCTCGTAGGGGTCGTGATCGGCTTCGATCATCCATTGATCGGGGCCAATCCAGAATCCCATATGCTCCTTGCCATGTTCCAGGCGCCCCGCATCGGGCGCCTTCCCCAAAAGCGAAGCGAGACTCTCACGCACGATTTCAACCCTTCCGTCACGCGCCGCGACGGAAGCAAGCGCGAAGTCGGCGCGTTCGATCAATCGAAAGCCGCCAATCTGGGTCGATCGCGGCGCCTCATCGCCGAGAGGCGAAAGCGGAGAAAGACTGTGCTCAGGCACGAAGGCGCTCCCCTTTTGGATCAATGAAATGGGGCGCGACGACTCGGGCCCGGGATGATTCGCCTTGCAGCGGATTGGCGACGAGGATGACCTCGCCTTCACGCGCATCGCCGCGTTTCAGGAAACCGAGACCAATCGATTTGCCCAGATGGGGCGAGTACGCGGCGGAGGTGATCCAGCCTTGATCGTGGGCGGCGTCGATCGCGTCTCCCTCCGCAATCAGATGCGCGCCGGCAGGCAGGCTTTTGTCGGGATCCTCCGCCTCCAGCCCAATCATCCGGTAACTTTCAGCGACGCAAAGCCCATCACGGCGGGACATCACCGCGCCGATGCTGTCCTTCTTGGTGGAGACCATGCGCGCCATCCCAAGATGCGACGGCGATATCTGGCCGTTGAGTTCCGCGCCGGCGGCATGGCCTTTTTCGATGCGCAGCACGCTCAGCGCTTCGGTTCCATAAGGGGTGACGTCAAACTCGCGCCCCTCTTCCATCAGCCGCCGCATCAGCGCGTCGCCATATCGGGTCGGAACCGCGATTTCATAGGCGAGTTCGCCCGAGAAGGAGATGCGGAAGAGCCGCGCGCGCAGCCCACCGCAAATGGTGATCTCGGCGCAGGCCATGAAGGGGAAGCCCTCATTGCTGATGTCATATTCAGGATCAATGATCTTTTGCAGCAGCTTGCGAGAGTTCGGCCCCGCCACCGCGTATTGCGCCCAGGCCTCGGTGGTCGAGATCAGCTGTACGTCCAGATCTGGACGCAAGCACTGGCGCACGAACTCCATATGCCGATAGACAGGGACCGCGTTCGCCGTGGTCGTGGTCACAACGAAATGATCCTCCGCCAGCCGCGCGGCGGTGCCGTCATCCATCGCGATGCCGTCCTCGCGCAGCATCAGCCCATAGCGGGTCTTGCCGACCGCCAGCTTGGCGAAGCCGTTGCAGTAGACGAGGTTCAGGAAGGTCGCGGCGTCTTCGCCCTGCACATCCACCTTGCCGAGTGTCGTCACATCGCAGACGCCCACAGATTTGCGAACGGCCAGCGCCTCGCGATCAACGCTCTGGCGCCAGTGGGTTTCGCCCTTCCTCGGGAAATACTGCGAGCGCAGCCATTGCCCCGATTCGACGAATGCGGCGCCCTGTTCCTCAGCCCAGTAGTGGCTCGGGGTTCGGCGGACGGGTCGAAACGCGTCATCCCGCGCACGCCCGGCGAGGGCCGCGATTGCGACAGGCGTATAGGGCGGGCGGAAGATTGTGGTTCCGGTCTCGGCGATGGTCTGACCGGTCATCTCCGCCATCACAGCCAACGCTCCCATGTTGGAAGTCTTGCCCTGATCGGTCGCCATGCCCAGCGTGGTGTAGCGCTTCAGGTGCTCGACTGAACGGAAGCCTTCCTGATGCGCCAGTTTCACGTCCTTGACGGTCACGTCGTTCTGCAGATCAAGCCACGCTCGGCCCTTGCCTTCGCCCACGTGCCAGAATGGCGTGATCGAGAAAGGCGCGTCCTCGGATCGCGGCGGCTCGGGTTCCGTGGCGGACACTCCGATTTCCGAGAGTGCCGCGACAGCTTGCGCGGCGCCGGATTTCAGCGCGCCATGGGTCGAGAATTCACCCGCTGCGGCCCCGGCGATCTTGAGGCCGGCCGGCGGTGTCGGTCCCGGCAGGAATGCAGCGATTCGGTCATCCCAGACAGGCCGTCCGCGGTGATGACAGGACAGCGATATATTGGGGTTCCAGCCGCCCGACACGCCCAACGCGCCGCAGCTTACAGTGGTTTGGCCGCCATCGGCGAGGCGAACCTCGATCTCGGCGAGTCCCAGGCGGCCCTTGGCGTTCAGTACCTTGGCTCCGGCGAAGAGAGGATAATCGCCCATCGCCTGCGCATCGGGACGGATATCCACCACAGCCGCCACGTTCACGCCCTTGGCGAGAAGGTCGCGCGCAGTTCGGTGACCGTCGTCATTATTGGTGAACACCGCGACGGTCTGGTCTGCGGTCGCCGCCCAGCGGTTGGCGTAGGCCCGCATTGCGCCCGCCAGCATGACGCCGGGCCGGTCATTGTTCGCGAACGCGATACCGCGCTCAATCGCTCCGGCGCAGTGCAAAGCCCGCTGCGCGGTGATTTTCCAATGCGTCTGCCGCGGAGCGCCCTCTGGGGGGCTGACCAGATGATCCGTCACCCGCTCCATCGCGCCATAGACGCCATGATCAAAGGCGCCGAACACCGTCGTGCGCGTCATCAGACGCAGGTTCGGCATCTCTAGCAGCTCAGCCAACGCCGTACCGACCCAATCCGCCGCCGGTTCGTTGTCCAGCGCATACGTCTCCGCATTCAACCGGCCGCCCGGCGCGAAATCCTCATCCGCCAGGATCACTTCAGCCCCGGCGCGTCCCGCCGTCAGCGCGGCCGAAAGTCCTGCAGGCCCGGCGCCGATCACCAAAAGGTCGCAGTGCAAAAACCCTCTGTCGTAAGCGTCCGGGTCAGGCTCCATCGACAAGGAGCCCAGACCTGCCGCCCGTCTGATGATCGGTTCATAGACCTTCTCCCAGAACGATTTCGGCCACATGAAGGTCTTGTAGTAGAAACCCGCCGTCAGGAACTGCGACAGCAGGTCGTTGACCGCCATCACGTCGCTCGAAAGCGAGGGCCAGCGGTTCTGGCTGGTCGCCTCCAACCCGTCGAACAGCTCCGCCACGGTGGCGCGGGTGTTGGGCTCTCGCGCGGCGCCGCTTCGCAATTCGACCAGCGCGTTGGGCTCCTCCGAGCCCGCCGAGAACACCCCGCGCGGCCGGTGATATTTGAACGAGCGACCCATCAGGCGCACGTCGTTGGCCAAGAGCGCTGAGGCGAGCGTGTCGCCCGGATGCCCCTGAATATCCTTGCCGTCGAAGGTGAAGTTCAACGTCTCAGAGCGGTCGATCAGCCCGCCATCCAGCCGGTTGGTCTGCGTCATGTCGCGCTCCTTGCCGCAAGAGCCACGTCGCACGCCAGTTCAACCTTGGTGACTTCGTGAGTTACGGTATCTCGGGTGACCACCAGCCAGGACCGGTCGCCCTGCTCGTGGTACCAAAGTTCACGGTGTTCGCCCGCCGGATTGTCGCGCAAATAGACGTAGTCGAGAAACGCCTCCGCCGCGCCTTCGTTCATACCGTCAGGTCGGTCGATCAGCGATGCGTCGCCGAGATAGGTGAACTCGGATGCGTCGCGGGGGCCAAGAATGGGATGGGTGATGATCATGTTGGCCTCAATGCAGATTGGGTTGGGCGCCAACGCCCTTCTCGTCGATCATCGCGCCGCGCCCGAACCGGTCCAGCCGATAGGCGGCCGCCGTCTCGTGCGGGGTGTCGGTGGCGAGAAGGTGCGCAAAGGCGTAGCCAGATGCTGGGGTCGCCTTGAACCCGCCATAGTTCCAGCCGCCGTTGAAATAGAGCCGGTCGATATGCGTGCGGTCAATGAAGGGGGAGCCATCCATAGACATGTCCACAACCCCGCCCCACATTCTGAGGATGCGCGCGCGTCCGATCATCGGCATCAGCGCCATGCCGCCCTCGCAGACGTCCTCGACCACTGGCAATCCGCCGCGTTGGGCGTAGGAATTGTATCCGTCCAGATCGCCGCCGAAGACCAGACCGCCCTTGTCAGACTGGCTGACGTAGAAATGACCCGCGCCGAAGGTGATCACGCCGGGCACGACCGGCTTCAACCCCTCGGACACAAAGGCCTGAAGCACATGGCTTTCGATCGGCAGACGCATGCCCGCCGTCGCCATCACGCGGCTTGAATTTCCCGCCACCGCGACGCCGATCTTGCCGGCGCCGATGTAGCCGCGCGCGGTCTCGACGCCCTGAACAGCGCCGTCCTCGATCCGAAAACCGGTGACCTCACAGTTTTGAATGATGTCGACGCCATGGCGATCGGCGGATCGAGCGTAGCCCCAGGCCACCGCGTCATGCCGCGCGGTTCCGCCCCGGCGGTGCAACAGCCCGCCCTTGATCGAAAAACGCGCATTGTCGAAATTCAGGAAGGGCGCCATGTCGCGCACACCTTTGGCGTCCAGCAACTCGGCGTCGGCGCCGTTCAGGATCATCGCATTTCCCCGACGGCGGAACGCGTCCCGCTGCGCGTCGGAGTGGAGGACGTTGAGAACGCCGCGCTGGCTGATCATCGCGTTGTAGTTCAGGTCTTGCTCCAGCCCCTCCCACAGTTTCAGCGAGAACTCGTAGAGTGGCTCATTGCCGTCAAGCATGTAGTTCGACCGGATAATCGTCGTGTTCCGGCCGACATTGCCGCTGCCGATCCAGCCCTTCTCCAATACGGCGATGTTGGCTTCGCCAAAAACTTTCGCCAGGTAATGCGCAGTGGCCAGGCCATGCCCGCCGCCGCCGATGATGACGATGTCGTAGCGCGATTTGGGCTCCGGATCCCGCCATGCGGGCTTCCATCCCCTGTGGCCCGTCAGCGCCTCTTTGATCAGTCTGAAACCCGAATAGTTCACGTCGTCATTCCCCTACCTTGCCGCTACCTTAGTTGACATGATCGGATCTAGTGTTTCCATTTGAGACGTATGCTGAACTAATTTGGACAAAATTGCAGACCAAGGCCCAACGATGGAGAGGCTACGCCCGCTCAGATATGGAATCTATTTAATGGATCAGTTCCCGCTGATGGCGGTCGCGTCCGCGATCGAGCCATTGCGCGCCGCGAACCTGATCGCAAGGAAGACGCTCTATGAAATCGACTTCCTGTCGACGACGGGCCAGCAGGTGGCGTCGTCCTCTCGCGGGTACTTCGATACGTCGAGGGCCGCGGAGCAAGGGCGAAAATGCGACGTCGTATTCATCGCCGCCGGCGGCGACCCGATGCTATTTGACGATGCCGGCGCATTCGCCGTTTTGCGCGCGCTTGCCGTCCGCGGTGTTCCGCTGGGCGGCTTCTCTGGCGGGCCGGTGGTTCTGGCGCGCGCGGGGCTGATGGCTGGGCGCCGCTTCACCGTTCATTGGGAGCATGTGGAGTCCCTGCGCGAGCTCTCTGAAGAGTTTCTTCTGGAACGGCGGCTTTTCGTTATCGACCGGGATCGGTACACCTGCGCGGGAGGGGCGGGCGCTCTGGATATGATGCATGCGCTCATCGCGAGGGACCATGGCTCTGAACTGGCGACCGCTGTCAGCGACTGGCTGATTCATACGGGCATCCGTTCGGCGGAAGAGCCCCAGAGATCGGCGGGTCTTAATCAAGCCGGGCTGTATCGCCGCTCTGTGGCGACCGCTCTCCAATTGATGGAAAACCACATCGCGGAACCACTGAGCCTGCCGGACATAGCCCGGCTCACAGGCCTGAGCGCACGCCAGCTTCAGCGCCAATTTATCGAAGACGTTGGTCTGACGGTGGCTCGGACGTTTCTGAACATGCGGTTGGAGAAGGCGGACCAACTGCTGCGCCAAACCCGCCTCCCCATCATCGACGTCGCACTGGCCGCCGGGTTCAGCAACCAGACTCATTTCTCGCGCGTCTATCGGCGAAAATTCGGCCAGACGCCAACCGAACGACGGAAGAGCGCTCTCAATCAATCGGAGCTAGCAGGCTAGAATTGCGTCCGACGCGTTCAAAGCTTCTGCAGATGAATTTGCACAGCCGCTTCAGGTTCACTGGAGAGTCTTTCAAACTCCCAAAATCATCCGCCTTGCGGAGAAGGCCTAAGTCGGAATTCCGTTTTTGCTCCGTACTATGGAGGGCGTCCGCCAAGAACGCGGGGTCGATATGGTGATCCCCCCCATTTTTGATGGGGTCGGTCAGTAGAACTTACGCGGCCAATTTCAGTTTCTGCGCGGGGAGCAAAAGTAAAGCGGTCATGCTTTCTCAAGCGGGGCAGTCAGGGGAGCGCTGCCCCCTCAGCAGTTGTCCCTGTTAACTCCTCCTCCGGCTTGCGTTTCGGGCGGAAACGCGTACGAATTACAGATTGGCGCTACGACCAGAAGATGTTCGTTCGAGTCGGATTCAGATTCTGACGCCCGAGCCGTGAATTCGGAACATCCAAGACAACAATAAAGCGCCCGGAATAACTAACTGCTCTCGTCGATATGGCCAGATCCAAGGTCAGACCGGGAGCGCCAGGGAGGGGTTTTGCAATGCACGAGGTTGAGTCCGTAGGTTTTCGTGAGAAACTTGACCAAATTCGTGAAATCGGAGCCGCTCGATTAGACAAGGCTGATCGCGATCCGTTTCTCGGAGCGCTGGATCAGCTGTTCACAAATTCGTCGCCAGACGACCTGGTCGACTTTGAGGCCGAGGAGATCTACGGATCAACGTTGGCGTTATGGAAGTTCGCGGCCCATCGCAAACCCGGGGTCGCAAGCGCGCGAATGTACAATCCGCGGATGTCCGAGCAGGGCTGGTCGTGCTCGCACACCGTTCTCGAAATCGTCAACGACGATATGCCTTTTCTGGTGGATTCGGTAATCGCCTTCCTCACGGAACGGGGGCTTGGGATTCATTCACTCATCCACCCGGTCCTGGCTGTCAAGCGCGGCGCCGAGGGTGAGAGGATTGAACTTCTCGGCTCGGCCGCCGAAGGAGGGATCAGCGAATCCCTGATCCAGGTGCAACTAGACCAGATCGGCGATGAGGCGAAGCTCTCACAATATCGGAGTGAACTCGTACAAGTGATGCGGGACGTGCGCTTGTCGGTGGCCGACTGGAAGCCGATGATGGCGCGCCTCGCCGACGCGACCGACGCCTTGCGCAAGGGCGCGCCCAAGAAGGCGAAAGGCGCCACAGCCGACGCCATCGAGTTTCTGGAATGGCTGGCCGAGAACCACTTCACGTTCCTTGGTTACCGGGAGTTTCGCATCGATGCCGGAGGAACATCATTCAGTCAGGTGGACGGCGCGTCGCTTGGCCTGATGCGCGATACGAAGTTCACGGTTCTGCGAGACCCCGACGGCAATTTCGCGGATTGGTCGCCGGAGATGGACGTATTCGTGTCGGATGTGTCCCCGCTGATGGTCATCAAGGCCAATCGCCGTTCGACCGTGCATCGCCCAACCCATTTCGATCTGATTGGCGTGAAAAAGTTTGATGCGAAGGGCAAGGTGATCGGCGAGCATGTCTTCATCGGGCACTTCACCGCCACCGCCTATAATCGCAGCCCGCGGGCGATCCCGCTATTGCGGCAAAAGGTGCAGCGCCTGATCGAACAAGCGGGTTTCGCGCCGACAAGCCATGACGGCAAGGCGTTGACCAATGTGCTTGAGACCTATCCGCGCGACGAATTGTTTCAGAGTTCCGACGAGCAACTGTACCGCAATGCGATGGGAGTGCTGCACCTGGCGACCCGGCCGCGCACCTGTCTGTTCGTGCGCCCGGACAGGTTCGGCAGGTTCGTATCCTGCCTCATTTATATTCCGCGCGAACGCTACAACACGGAGCGGCGGGTGAAGATCGGCGAAATTCTAAGCGAGGGTTTTGAGGGCCGTATAGCGAACTGGACGCCGACCTTCGTCAGCGATGTTCTGACTCGCCTGCATTTTGTCATCGCTTTGACGGGCAAGGATGCGTCCACGCGCGATACCGCGGACATCGAAGCGCAGATCGTCGCCGCGGTTCGAAGCTGGGGCGACCATCTGCGGGACGCATTGGTCGACGTAAAGGGCGAACACGAGGGCAACAGGCTCCATTCGCTCTACAGCGCCGGTTTCAACGCGGCCTACCAGGACGATTTCAATGCGGTCATGGCGATCGCCGATGTCGAGAGGATGGAGAACCTCAGCGACCCGGCTGAACTGGAGATGAAATTCTACCGGCGGCTCGAGGACCCTGAAAGTTCCGTTCGCTTCAAGCTGTTCCGGCTCGACGCGGCGGTGCCGCTGTCCGACAGCCTGCCGATGCTCGAAAACATGGGGTTCCGTATTCTGGAGGAGCATCCATTCACAGTGATCCGCGGCGGTCAGGAGATCTGGATTCACGATTTCCTTATGCGATCGGCGACCGGCGCCGACGTCGATATCTCAAGCCTGCGCGAGAAGCTGGAGGAAACTTTCGCCTCACTTTGGGCCGACGCGATTGACGATGACCCGCTTAACCGACTTGTGCTGGTCGCCGGACTGACCGTACGCGAAACAGCGCTGTTGCGCGCCTATGGCAGTTTCCTGCGGCAGGCCAAGATTCCCTACTCCGTGACGTATATGGAGGATTCGCTGATCGAAAATCCGGGTTTCGCCCGGTTGTTTGTGGAGTTGTTTCAGACGCTGTTCGATCCGGCCAAGAAGGTCGCTGATCGCGAGGCGGAAGCGGCAAAAATCAGCGGGAAAATCGAAGCCGCGCTCGAAGCCGTCGCCAGCCTTGACGTCGACCGGATCCTGCGCCGCTTCCACAATGCGATCCAGTCGACCCTGCGCACGAACTACTACCAATCCGACGCGGATGGTCAGCTCAAGCGCTACTTCTCATTCAAGTTCGACAGCTCGGAGCTTGAAGATTTGCCAGACCCCCGTCCGTGGCGCGAGATTTTTGTCTATTCGACCAAGGTTGAAGGCGTGCATTTGCGGTTCGGTCCGGTCGCCCGTGGCGGCCTGCGCTGGTCGGATCGCAGAGAGGATTACCGCACAGAGACGCTGGGTCTCGTAAAGGCGCAGCAGGCTAAGAACGCGGTTATCGTTCCCGTCGGCTCCAAGGGCGGGTTTCTGCCAAAATCGCTGCCGGCCAACGCGCCGCGCGACGAAGTCGTCGCCGAAGCCGTCCGGTGCTATCGCATCTTCCTGTCGGGCATGCTGGACATCACCGACAACATCTCCGGCGCGGATATCGTACCCCCGGATTCGGTGGTCAGGCGCGACGATGACGACCCGTATCTAGTGGTCGCCGCGGATAAGGGAACGGCGACGTTTTCGGACTTTGCGAACGAACTGTCGGAGGAGCGTGGGTTCTGGCTCGGCGACGCTTTCGCTTCGGGCGGTTCGAACGGCTACGATCACAAGGGAATGGGGATCACCGCTAAGGGAGCCTGGGAGGCTGTAAAGCGCCATTTCCGCGAACTGGACCACGACACCCAGACCCAGCCATTCAGCGTGATCGGTTGCGGCGACATGTCAGGCGACGTCTTTGGAAACGGAATGCTCCTTTCGGAACAGATCCGTCTGATTGCAGCGTTTGATCACCGCGATATCTTCATCGATCCTGATCCGGACCCGGCGAAAACCTTCGCTGAGCGAAAACGGTTGTTCGAATTGCCCAGATCAAGCTGGCGATCCTATGACGAGAAGCTGATCTCAAAGGGGGGGGGTATCTTTTCGCGCTCGGCCAAATCGATTGAGCTGACATCGGAAATTCGGGCCATGACCGGTCTTGATGAAAAATCGGTAACGCCGTTCGAGTTGATCAACGCCCTGATGAAATCTAAGGCCGACCTGCTGTGGTTCGGAGGCATCGGCACCTACATCAAGAGTCCGGATGAGACCCATTTGAATATCGGAGACCGTGCGAACGACTCCGTTCGCGTTGATGCGACCGAAGTTCAGGCGCGGGTGATCGGAGAAGGCGGAAATCTCGCGGTAAGCCAGCGCGGCCGCGTTCAGCTTGCTAAACGAGGCGTCAAGGTCAACAACGACGCCATTGACAATTCCGCCGGCGTCGACTGCTCAGACCACGAGGTCAATATCAAGATCGCGCTGGGCGCCGTTATGGCCGCTGGCGACATGACGGAGAAGCAGCGCAACAACCTTCTGGCCAAAATGACCGACGAGGTCAGCGCGCTTGTTCTCAAGGACAACTACGACCAGACGCTGGCCATGTCGCTTGTCGAAGTCGTCGCGCCCAAGTTGATCGAGGAGCACGCTCAATTCCTGCGCGCGCTGGAGGCTGCCGGAAAGCTTGATCGGGCGGTCGAGTTCCTTCCGAACGATGAGGAAGTTAGCGAGCGGAAGGCAGCCGGCGTCGGCCTGACGCGACCCGAGATCGCGGTGATGCTGGCCTACGCCAAGATCGATATCTTCTCAGAGCTTGTTCTTACGGATGTGCCGGACGATCCGTATATGGAACGGTTTCTGTTCGAATACATGCCGACTCCTATCCAGAGCAAATA
Organism: Paracoccaceae bacterium; assembly: GCA_963669315.1. Lineage (GTDB taxonomy): Bacteria > Pseudomonadota > Alphaproteobacteria > Rhodobacterales > Rhodobacteraceae > SZUA-547. The sequence continues at coordinate 2,914,547 of OY770021.1, forward strand.
CAAGAACGTGCTGCGCAGTCATCGCCTGCGACGAGAGATCATTGCGACCGTCGCCTGCAACTTGATCGCCAACGAAGCCGGTCCGGCCCGATACTTCCGGATGCGGGAAGAGACCGGAGCCTCGATCGGCGAAATCGTCAAGGCGTTTATCATCGCACGAGAGGTGTTCAGCCTTCCGAATATCGCTGCGGAGGTTAACGCACTCGACAACAAGATTTCGGCTGCAGTCCAGAACAAGATTCAGTTGGCGTTGTCGGACACGGCCGCGGCGCAGACGCGGCGACTGGCCCAACAAGGCGATCGATCGATCGGCGAAGCCATCGAATTGTACAAGTCCGGGGTTGAAGCGATTGAAGCAGTCGCCGGGACAACCATTTCGGCATACTCGCAGCAACGCCTGACATCGAGAACCAATGAGCTTGTTGCGAAGGGCGCGCCCAAAGCCCTCGCCGCGCGGGTCGCAGCGCTTGAATTGCTGGGCGGCGCCATCGATATCGTCGACATCGCCGAACAGCTGAACCGCGATGTCGCCGACGTGGCGGCGAACTACTTCTCCGCCGGCGCGCGCTTCGGGCTCGATTGGTTGCGCTCGAAAGCCCGCAGCGTTGAGGTTGCGAACCACTGGGAGCGTAAGGCGCTTGGGCGTCTGATGGCGGGTCTGAGGGCGCAGCAATCCGGCATCGGCGCGGCCGCGCTGACCCTGTCGGACGCCCAGCCGGGAGAAAGCAGCGTTGCGGAATGGGCGGAGAAGAACGCTCAGCTGACCATGCGCATGGACCAATTGATCGATCAGTTGCAGTCCGAGGGAGACCTGAGTGTGGCGAAGCTCGCGCTTGTATCCTCGCAGCTCACTGCGGGGGGGTGTTAGCTCGCCGTGCGCCGCGGCATTTGGTGGAATCGCGGGTGGACTGATGCGGATCCTCAAGGATTGACTCGAACTGATGTAGATCGTCAAGGCATGTCATCATGCGTCCAGCGCGCTGTATCGGCCAGGATCTAGCGGGTCACAGTTAGCGTCCATTGGTCGTTTTTTGCTCCATGCCATGTTTCCCGGCTCAAAGCCGATTTCTCTGAAAATTCCCTAAGCTGCACTCAGGCTGTATGTCCCTGTGTCCAGGTTGCGCGCACGACAGGCAAATCGCCCGCGACGCCAAACTGGATCAGATCGGCGCGCTTGCCGATCTCGATCACGCCTCTGTCAGCCATGCCGACCGCCTTGGCCGGAGCAGCGGTCACGGTATGAAGCCCGGTCGCCATATTGCCGCTCTCCAGCCCCATCTTCACCGCCGCCATCAAAAGAGACGAAGGCGCGTAATCCGAACTGAGAATATCCAACACGCCGGCCTCGACCAGATCCGCCGCTGCGACATTGCCGGAGTGAGATCCGCCCCTCAGAAGGTTCGGCGCGCCCATAATGACTGCGATGCCAGCCTGATGACTGGCGCGTGCGGCCTCCATCGTGGTCGGAAATTCGGCTAGGCGCGCGCCATGCGCCAGAGACGTCGCGACGTCGCTTTCCGTCGTGTCATCATGGCTCGCCAACGTGGCGCCCAGCTCTTTTGCAATTCTCACCGCGCCGGGCTCATGCACAGGACCGACGCGCGCGCTGAGCGCTTTAAGGTCAGCGAAATAGGCGTCCATATCCGTCTGAGACATGCCGTGCTTGCCCGACAGATACTCTTCATATTTTGAGATGTCACGGAACTGGCGCTGGCCAGGCGTGTGATCCATCAGGCTGACAATCCCGATCCTTTCTTCAGAGCGGAATTCAGACAGTTCTTCAAGCAATGCTTCCGAGACGATTTCGGCGCGAAGGTGCAGGTAGTGGCTAATCCTCAGATGCCTAGCGCCGCGAAGCATCAGAATACGGTCGGCGACGTTGCGGGCGTATTTGTCATACTTCCCTTTTGCTGACGGGATTGACCCCACGCGAAGCGCATCAAACACGGTGGTGACGCCGACGCTGGCCAGTTCTGCATCATGCGCGATAACGGCCGCGTCCAGCGGCCATTTTACTCCCGGCCGTGGGGTCATGTGACGCTCCAGATTGTCGGTATGGAGCTCAATCAGGCCGGGTGCCAGAAATTCGCCCTCAATGTCGATTGCGCCGGTTGGGACTGAGACGCCCGTATCAATAGAAACAATCTGTGCTTTCCGCGTTTGCACGGATCCAAGAACAACCTCGTCTCGCAAGACGAGCCGCGCATTGGCGAAAACGACCTCGTCGTCAGATGACGCGGCGACCGACGCTTGCGACGCACGGTCGTCAACGGATGGCTCGGTTTGGACCGGGGCTTGACCTTCAAGTTCCATAAATCACCTTATGACGTGCTTGAGCGCGCCTTCTTTACCGGGGCTCAGCGCGTTGAGAAAACGCGCGACGCCCTCTTCCAATGTTCGGTCGTTAAGAACCACGACCGCCCCCTCCGGCGTCTCGAACGCCCCGCGGGACAAGCGCTGCTCAATCTCCTCCCGTCTCTCTCTCCCGCGTTGGGCCAATCGCTCCGCAAGCACAGCCACGGGTGCGGTCACAAGCACGACGCGTAAGTCGGGACAGCGCTTCAATATCCCAAGCAACGCCGCGCGAGAACCGTTGAACACGACGTCCCGGCCCTCCGCCAGAATGCCGTCGATCTCCGCCGGCACCCCGTAGCAGAGGCCATGCGCCCGCCAGTGAAACGCGAATTCACCGCATTCCAGACGCCGGGCGAACTCAAAATCCGTCACGCCTTCGTAATCCTCACCGCCTGCCTCGCTTGGCCGGGTGATGACGCGCCTCGGAAAAAAGAGGTCGGGCCTCGCCTTTCTGGCGGCGTCCATCAAAGTGTCTTTGCCCACGCCGGACGGGCCGACGACGGCGATCAGCCGGCCTTCCCCATCGCGTGGCCTTTGCCGAAGGGCCTCTCCTCGTTCGTTGCGCATCTCAGCCATAAATCCGTCAGGCCGCCTTTGGAGTAAACTCGATCACGTCGTTTTCCCAGTCGCAGACACGGCTGCGAGCAGCCTGATCATGATAGATATCGACAATCGCGGCGCCCCTCGTCTTCGATTCTTCGATTTGCTCAAGCACTGTCTCGCGATTCGCCCGTCGAGGCTCGCCGTAGGTTCATCCATCAGAACGGCTGGATAGTCATACGTGAAACCTCGTGCGATGTTGACCCGCTGTTGCTCTCCACCCGAGAAGGTCAGAGGCGACAACGACCAGAGCGATTCAGGAATGCGGGGCCGAGTCGGAAGCTTCCGGGCTTTCTTTCGCGCCGCCTCCGCGCCGCCTCCGCGCCGCTCCCGGCGCGCAGCAACGGCTCCGCCACCACATCGATAGTGGAGACGCTCTGCGCCACCCACAGGAACTGGCTGACATAGCAGAGCGTCGTGCGCCGAAGCTCAAGTATCTTGCGCGGCTCCGCCAAGGACAAGTCCAGGCCGCCGACCAGAATACGTCCGCCCTGAGTCAGATAGTTGCCATAGATCATGCGCATCAGCGTGGACTTGCCGGCGCAAGCAACGCCGGTCAGCGCAGCGAATTCTCCGTGAGCGACGTTCAGGGGCGAGCCGGTCGAACGCGGTACGACATGGTTATCCGGGGATCGGGTGACGCTGACGGTCTCGTCCGACTAGCAGGGCCGTCACTCGGATTTTTCGAGGAACGCCTCTGCGTTCAGCGCGCGAAAATCGTCCAGCGACGCGCGAATTACATCATGGCTCCAATCGCATCAGGCCAGCGCGATCAATCGATCTTCGCCAGCGAGAGCGCCTGAGCGCGAAAACCGCGGCGTTATGCTCAATGTCGACCCAGTAGTCCGAGGACCGATACTGGAAATGATGCATGCTGGCCCGGTCCATCGGGTGATTAGTGGCACCGATCCGTACATAGCTGGCTATGTTCGAGAATTTGCTGACCTCGGTGTTTGCGATGTCCGCAAACCGATCGCAATAAGAACAATCGCCGATGCTGGAGCAGGCACCGCGTAAGCCCTTTCCGATCTCGACATACCGGCAGAATTAACACTCGGAGACGTCGCAATCGGGGTGAATATACGGCGCGCCCGCGCTGAGTTTCGCCACCAATCAACGCGCGTCCTTGCCGGTGATCAACCGCCGCCTGAGCCAGCCCGAAACGGTGTCCGTGAGCATCACCATATGCAGGATGAGAATCATGTATTAGGTGAGGGGCGCTCGCGTCGGAGTTTGCGGTCGATCAACGAGCGACACCGCCCCAGATGGGGAGCGATCTCCGTCTTTGGCAATCCCATCTCCATCTGACCGCGCATGCGACAGCGTTCCTCAAGCGTAAAGTGGCTGTATCTCGTTCCCATGGCGATCCCGGAAATTTAACCGGTGTCGCGCGTGGTATGCGGGTCTAGACGCCAACTCAATTCACTACAAAAAATCAAGTTTTTCGAATCGCTGTACTTGAGGATGGCGGCGGCCCTGTTCTGTCGATATTCCAGCGTTTGTCGGAAAACAGAGATTGGTTCGAAAGTATCCGACATCACCCTTGCGAATCCAATTCGGCATACATCGGCGAGTTGTGGCGGTATAAAATCGCTACTAGATTTGAGCGGAAGCGCGGTGCCTTGTGACTAGTCAGAAATTTCTTCGAATGTGATCAAGATGAAACTCGAACGAACTAAACTCTCGGGCGTCATTAAGATTACGCCATTGGTTTTCGCCGATGATCGGGGCGAGTTCTCGGAAGTGTGGAGTGCGCGGGCGATGGCGCAAGCTGAGCTCCATGCCGAATTCGTACAAGACAACCAATCAGTCTCTCGCTCGATGAATACAGTTCGCGGCCTGCACTATCAGGCGCCACCTTCGGCCCAAGCTAAATTGGTGCGCGTCGTTAAAGGCGCGATCTTGGACGTCGCCGTGGATTTTCGGCGGGGATCGCCAACCTTCGGCGAATGGGTGGCGGAAGAACTGTCGGCGGAAAATCGCACTCAGTTGCTGATTCCCCGAGGTTTTCTACACGGCTTTATTGCGCTCGAAGACGACACCGTCGTGATCTATAAGGTCGATGCCGGATATGACCCGAAGGCGGACGCCGCTGTGCGGTTCGACGATCCTGATCTTGGCATCGATTGGGGCATTCCGACTGGCGATGCAATCCTATCGGAAAAGGATCGAGCTGCTCCGCTCCTGCGGGATGTCTCTTCGCCATTTATTTTTGGGGAAGAGTATTGAAACTTTTAGTCACGGGCGGCGCCGGCTTCATTGGCTCCTCGGTTGTTCGAAATGCGATCGAGCGGGGCCATGAAGTCATCAATGCCGATTGCCTGACATACGCCGCTAACCCGGCGAATCTCGACCTTGTTAAAGAGAATCCTCTCTACAAGTTCGAGAATATCGACATCCGCAACAGGCCTGAGATCGAACGGGTTTTTCGCCAGTACAGGCCAGATGCTTTGATGCACCTTGCTGCAGAAAGCCATGTCGATCGATCCATCGATGGTCCAGCCGACTTTATCGACACCAATATTGTTGGCACATACTCGATGCTGGAAGCCGCAAGAAACTACTGGTCTTCGCTCGACGGCCGAGACGCCGAAAATTTCCGTTTTCATCATATCTCAACCGACGAAGTATTTGGCTCACTGGGAACGGAAGGGGCATTCGTCGAAACAACGCCCTATGCTCCCAACTCTCCCTATTCCGCCTCCAAGGCGGCGTCGGACCATCTGGTGCGCGCTTGGGGTGAGACCTATGGATTGCCCTATGTTCTGACCAATTGTTCAAATAATTATGGTCCTTATCAGTTTCCGGAAAAGCTGATCCCGGTCGTGGTGTTGAACGGTATCGCAGGACGTCCGATTCCGGTTTACGGACGCGGTGAGAATGTGCGGGACTGGCTTTATGTCGAGGATCACGCGGATGCATTGCTTCTGGTTCTGACCGAAGGTCAGACGGGGCGTACTTACAATATCGGTGGCGATTCCGAGGCGCGAAATATCGATATCGTTCGCATGATCTGCGCCGTACTCGACGAGGCGCGTCCGGAAGGGGCGCCGCATGACCGGTTGATCACTTTCGTGGCGGACCGTCCAGGTCACGATTTCAGATATGCAATCGACGCGACCAGGATCACTGACGAACTGGGCTGGCGTCCGTCTCTCGATCTTCGCCAAGGGTTGGAGAAAACCGTACGCTGGTACTTGGAGAATGAATCCTGGTGGCGCGACATTCAGGATCGTGGCCACAAGCTTCATCGTCGGGGTCTGAGCGCGTGACGCTGAAAATCTTGATGTTTGGCGCGACAGGCCAAGTGGCGCGCGAAGTGCTAAGACTTGCGGATCCAAACGTTAAAGTGATCGCTCTCGACCGCAAGCAAGCAGATTTGTTGAAACCAGACCAGTGTGCCGCGCGTATCAGTGAGATAGATGCAGACGTTGTTCTCAACGCAGCGTCCTACACGGCCGTCGACCGCGCGGAATCTGAACAGGATCTTGCGTTAAAAATCAACGCCGAATCGCCTGCCGCGATGGCCAGAGCGGCGGCGAAAAAGGATTTTCCCTTCCTGCATATCTCCTCCGACTATGTATACGATGGGACCGGTGACTCTCCGCACATTGAAAGCAAGGAAGCGCGGCCGCTTGGCGTCTATGGGACCACCAAACTGGCAGGCGATCGCGCGGTCGTCGAAGTCGCGGGCGCATATGCGATCCTGCGCACGTCGTGGGTTTTTTCAGCGCACGGCGCCAATTTCGTAAAAACAATGCGCCGAATTGGCGCAAACCGGGATGTGATATCGGTTGTTGACGACCAGCGGGGTGGGCCGACCGCGGCTCAGGACATAGCAGTTGCTCTAATTTCTATCGCTCGGCAGTTTATGAACGGCCGAGGCCAAAGTGGCGTTTTTCATTTTGCGGGAACACCGGCCATCAGCTGGCGCGGGTTCGCCGAAGCGGTATTCTACAACCGGCCCGGTCCAATAATCCGGCCGATCACCTCTGATGAATATCCAACGGCTGCTGAACGCCCGAAGAACTCCACGCTGGATTGTTCGAAAATTCAAGAAGTCTACGGAATCCAGCAGCCGGACTGGCGACGATCGCTACGGGACGTGATTGAGGAATTGGAGAAGTCGGATGAGTAAGAGTCGCAAGGGCATAATTCTGGCGGGGGGATCAGGAACTCGACTTTATCCGCTCACGCTGTCCGTCTCGAAGCAGCTGCTTCCGATCTACGACAAGCCGATGATCTACTATCCGCTTTCGGTCCTCATGCTAACGAAGATCCGTGAAATCGGCATCATCACTACGCCTGAACAGCAGCCGCAGTTCATCGAGTTGCTGGGAGATGGATCGCAATGGGGCATGCGGCTCGAGTATATCGCCCAGCCGAGCCCAGATGGTTTAGCGCAGGCCTATATTTTGGCGGAGGAGTTTCTGGATGGTTGCCCGTCCGCAATGATTTTGGGCGACAACATCTTTTACGGAAGCAACTTTCCCGAACGACTAGCTGCGGCCAACGAAAAGCAAGTCGGGGCTACGGTGTTCGGATACCGGGTCAGAGATCCCGAACGCTACGGCGTCGTAGAGTTTGATCCGCAAGGCCATGTGCTTTCCCTGGAAGAAAAACCGGTTTCGCCGAAATCAAGATTCGCCGTCACGGGACTGTATTTTCTCGATGACAGAGCTTCGGAGCGGGCACGCTTGGTAACACCGTCCGCGCGTGGTGAATTGGAGATACTCTCGCTGCTGGATGTCTATCTCCGAGACGAAGAACTCTCTGTCGAGCGTCTAAACCGCGGTTACGCTTGGCTGGATACAGGGACGCATGACAGCCTAATAGAGGCCGGCGAATACATCCGCACGATCGAGCACCGACAGGGCGTAGTAATTGGATGCCCCGAAGAGATCGCTTTTCGGAATGGTTGGATGGGAGTTTCTGAACTGCGAGTCGCTGCGCAAAAATTCGCTAAAACTGACTACGGAGAATACCTGAAAACTATGGGAGATGAAAAATCCCAGGATATAACCGAATAATATAACCCCGCTAACTGAAATATTATTCTATTCTACTTGAGTTATATCCAAATCCACCCCAAAGTTCTTCATTATCATCCACAGCTCGTAATTCCAGTTTATCGAATTAGACCTCAGGTATTGATAGTACCCCCCCCTGACATATCTATTTTTTTGTGCTTCATTTGCACTAGGTCAACCACCGCAACCCGTCCGTTAATCTGCCGAATCTTCTGCCCAGCCAACAGGCTCAGACCAAATCCCGATATGGAGAGCAAAAAATACGATAATATGTGGCGGTGAGCAGCTGCTATGGAAGCCCTTGAACGGATTACGCTTACTCATGCTCGGACGCCACGAATCCGACTAGCCAAGCTCAAACGATTTTCCCCTGACAATGTCGGCAAGCTTCTCGAAGCACTGCCTTGGTCAAGTCGTCAGAAAGGACTTAATTTTATCCGGCCGCTTGAAAGACGCTCGGAACGACCACCTCCACATTGCTGTTCTGCAACATAAGTCCGATATCTTCTGGAGGCGTTCTGTCGGTATAAAAGATGTCGATGCATTTTGTGTCACCGAGGGAAACCGGCGCACGTTTTTCGAATTTGCCGCTATCGGCAACCGCAATTCGAACCTGTGCGTTTTGGGCTGCGGCGCGGGCGATATTCGCTTCTCCGAGATCGTGGAGCATGAAACCGAGATCGGAATTCACGGCGCCGATTGAAAAGACGGCGAACTGAACGTTGAACCTCTTGACCAATTCCATCGCCTCTGCGCCGAACGCGCCTCCGTCATGCGAGCGTAGTTCGCCGCCTGCAAGAAATACCTTGTTGTTGTTGATGGTGGCCAAGGTGTGCGCAACGAACACGGAATTCGTAACCACAAACAGATTGCTGCGCTGCTTCAGCGCTATTGCGACATAGGCTGTCGTCGACCCGATATCGAGAAAGACGGAATCCCCGTCGCTTATGCTTTCCGCCACAGCAGCCGCCAATCGCTCCTTGATATCGGATTGCGTATCCATCCGGCGGTCAAGCGGCGGTTCGTTGAGTTCGTTGATCAGATGAACGCCGCCGTGAACCTTGCGGACGATGTGATTTGTCTCAAGCGACTTGATGTTTCTTCTGATGGTCTCATTTGAAACGCCGAGGATCTCAGCGAGATAACTAACTCGACACGAACCGCCCGAAAGACGGATTGCACGGAGTATTTCCTCCTCTCGCTGATTGGTGGTTTGTCGGTTCTTGTTCATGCGGTCTCCTTGTTGTCATTTAGGCAGAGAAGCCACAAAAAGCAACGAAATAATCGGTCAGCGAGGCTTTGGTGTGTAAAATGATGGAAAATTAGGTAAAAAAATACGCTTCATGTGGCTTTATGTTGACAATTTGTATTGTTTTCTGCGCGGTTCGAGGAGTCGGCGGATAACAGCCAGATGAAACAATTAAGATGTGGAGAAACGAATGCCCAAGAAAATCAACGCGCTGGCCGTCGGTTTCGCTGTAGCGGTCTTTGGAACGGCAGCGGTGGCCGAAGTCGAATCAAACGATCCAATCCGCCTGACGCTGCACGATTGGTCCGGTCAGCTGATCAATACGAAGATCATGGGCAGTATTCTGTCCGAGGCCGGTTACAGCGTCGAATATGTACAGGCCGACTATATCGCGCAGTTTGCCGGGCTAAAAACCGGAGACCTTCACCTCGCGATGGAGATTTGGGAGACAACGGGGCGCGAGGCTCTGGATGAGGCGACCGCCACCGGAAAGGTCGTAAACGTCGGCGAAACTGGTCTGATGGCGATCGAGGAGTGGTGGTATCCATCCTACATGAAAGAGCTCTGCCCGGGGTTGCCCAATTGGGACGCCCTGAAGGATTGCGCTGAGGAATTCTCCACGCCTGAAACGGCGCCTTATGGGCGCTACGTGGGCGGCCCGGTCACGTGGGGGGGCTTCGACGAAGGGCGCGTCGAGGCGCTGGAGTTGGAGTTTGAAGTCGTTCATGCCGGAACGGACGCGGCGCTGTTTGCGGAGCTTGAATCGGCCTATCAGCGTCAGGATCCTGTCATACTGTGGGTCTATGTTCCGCACTGGGCGCCCGCAAAATACGACGGTGAGTTTGTCGAATTTCCGCCCTATTCGGCCGAATGTTATGCGGATGCGTCGGTGGGCGTGAACCCGAACCTCGCCTATGACTGCGGCAAGCCGCGCGGCCCGATCTGGAAAGCCGCATGGGCCGGGCTGCAAGAGAAATGGCCGGGCGCCTATGACATTATCTCGGCCTACAACATCAACAACGAAGAAATGAGCGCGATGGTCGGGAACGCCGATCTTGACGGCGTGGACGTGGACACGGTCGTCGCTAGCTGGATGGAAGCAAACAAGGACCGCTGGTCCGCCTGGATCGCCAAGTAGGCTTTCATCAGCGCCAAGGCCGTTCCCCTCCCTCACGGCTTTGGCGCACCTTCCAGAACTGCAAGATCCAGACCGGTCAAACGCAACCGTACGGTATGGTCGTGGCGAAAGACCACTTCCAAATACTCGAAAGATCGGATCAGAGCGTGACAAATCCAGCGAAATTGTCCTGTCGAAACGTGTGGATGCTCTACGGGGCGAACGCAGAGAGTTTCCTGCGGAAAAACCCGGCGCCTTCCGGCGAGGACATTGAAAAATCGGGCCTGATCGGCGCGGTCCGCAATACAAATCTGGACATCCGCGACGGTGAGATCTTCGTGATCATGGGTTTGTCGGGTTCCGGGAAATCCACCCTCGTGCGTTGTCTTTCTCGGCTGATCGAACCGACCGCCGGCGAGGTTCTGTTCGACGGAAAAGATCTGTTGCGGGTCAGCGATCGCGAATTGATCGAAATCCGCCGTCACAAGCTGGGCATGGTGTTTCAGCACTTCGCCCTGCTGCCGCACCTGACCGTCCTGCAAAATGTGATGTTCCCGCTGACCGTACAGGCCACGCCGCGCGATAAGGCGGATGCGCGGGCGCGAGAGGTGACCGAGCTGGTCGGGTTGGCAGGCAGGGAAGACTATTACCCGCGCGAACTTTCTGGTGGCCAGCAGCAGCGTGTCGGTATTGCCCGTTCGTTGGTGACCGAGCCGGATCTGTGGTTCCTGGATGAGCCTTTCTCGGCGCTTGATCCGTTAATTCGGCGCGAGATGCAGGACGAATTCCTGCGCCTGCAGGCCAAACTTCACAAGACGATCGTTTTCATTACCCACGATTTCGACGAAGCGGTCAGACTGGCCGACCGCATCGCCATCATGAAGGATGGCGAAGTCATACAGGTCGCCAGCCCTGAAGAGTTGGTGCTGAATCCGGCAACGGATTATGTGGCGGAATTCACGCGTCACATTCCACGAAGCAAAGTATTGACCGTCGCGAAGCTGATGAATTCCGAGGTGCTCGGAATAGGCGATCCTGTGTGTGCGGATGCGCGGATCTTCGCCGTGGCGGACCGGATCATCACCTCTGACACACCAGTTCCCGTGGCCGATGCCGGGGGGAGTGTCGTCGGTTCCATCGATCGGGCGGCTATTGCACATGTTCTTTTCGGCGATGGAACGCAGGCATGATCCTGCACGTCAGCAAATCCACGAAGATCACCCTTGCACTCGTGGTGATCACGATCTTGCTGGGCGTGTACGGGCGTGACCTAGCAAAGGCGCTGGACATGCGCTGGCTGGTCAAGTTTCCATCGGCTTGGCTAGTGCCGTTTAAAATCTACATCTCAGGCGCCATGAAATGGCTGGTCGAGGATGCGGCGATCGGGTCCGTCGCATTCACAGACATCACTCGCGGACTCGCCTGGGTGATCGAACAGCCCTACCAGTTTGTTCTGTCATTCCTGGGTGACGGTTTCACCTCCGGCCGAGGGGCTGAAACCACCGTGATACTTCCGCCGGCAAGCTGGATCGCCGTCACTGGCGCCGTCGTCGCGCTGGGCCATTACTGCCGCAACTGGGGGCTGGCGGCGCTGGTGGGGGGCTGTTTCCTGTATCTGGCGATTTTCGGCCAGTGGGAAAGCGCCATGGTCACATTGGCCTCGGTTCTGATTGCTGTGCCGATCGGCGCCGGAAGCGGGTTGCTTATCGGCATCTGGGCCTACCGCCACTCGCTGGGAGAGCGTCTGCTGTCCCCCGTTCTTGACCTGATGCAGACGATTCCGATCTTCGCCTACCTGGTCCCGATCCTGTTCATGTTGGGATTTGGTCCGATTTCGGCGCTTGTCTCGACCATCATCTACGCGACCCCGCCGATGATCCGTATCACGACAATGGCGCTGAAGGCGGTGGATCCGGAGATCGTGGATTTCGGGCGTATGGCGGGAACCACGCCACGCCAGATGATGTGGCGGATTCTGGTGCCTTCGGCGATGAAGAGCATCATGATCGGGGTCAACCAAGTGATCATGCTGACGCTCAACATGGTGATCATCGCCTCGATGATCGGCGCTGGCGGACTTGGGTTTGACGTGCTTGCTGCGTTGCGGCGGCTTGATATCGGCGCCGGGTTCGAAGCCGGCATCGCCATAGTCGTGCTGGCGATTGCGGTGGACCGACTGAGCCAGGCCTTTGCAGAGCGGATGGGACAGGTCCACCATTTGCCGCAGAAGGGCGACTGGATCCGCCGCCACAAACGGACAACCTTGGTAGTTGGGCTGCTGGGTCTGACCTATATTCTGGGCCGCGCAATCCCGATCCTGCAATCCTATCCGGCGGATCAGGTGCTGACGACCGGTGCGTTCTGGAATGACTTCATCAAATACCTGAACGTCAACTATTTCGACATGTTTGAAGCGGTCAAAGTGGCGTTCCTGACCTGGTTCATGCTGCCGATCAAGAAGGTGCTTCTCGGCATACCGTGGCCCTGGGCGATCGCCATGCTGGCCGTGCTTGGCTGGAGGCTGGGAGGATGGCGACTGACGCTTCTCTGCGCCGCCATGTCGGGACTGATCGTCGTGACCGGTCTTTGGTCCAAAGCGATGGTGACGGTCTATCTGTGCGGCGCGTCGGTGATCATCGCCACCGTGATCGGGGTGCCGCTGGGCGTGCTGGCCGCACTGAACAAACGGGCGGGCCAGGTCATCAACGTGCTTATCGACACGCTGCAGACACTGCCTAGCTTCGTATACCTGATCCCGGTTGTGATGCTGTTCCGCGTCGGCGACTTCACTGCTCTTGTGGCCATTGTGCTTTATGCGCTGGCGCCGGCGGTCCGCTATGCGGCGCATGGCGTAAGAAGCGTCAATTCCGAGCTGATCGAAGCGGGCTGGGTTTCTGGCTGCACCAACGGCCAGTTGTTGCGTCACATCAGATTACCGATGGCGCTGCCCGAGATCCTGCTGGGGATCAATCAGACCATCATGCTGGCGCTGTCGATGCTGGTGATCACGGCGCTCGTTGGAACCCGTGATCTTGGGCAAGAAGTTTATATCGCCCTGACCAAAGCCGACACCGGCCGCGGGTTGGTCGCAGGTCTGGCCATCGCCTTTATCGCAATCATTGCTGACCGTCTGATCTCCGCCGGCGCCCGCAGCGCGCGAATCCGGTTCGGTCTGGAGGATGCAAAATGAACGATAGCAACATGCTCAGCCGCATTCAGGCGCTGCCATGCTGGCGGGGAGAGATCAGCATCGAGCCGCTAGGCGGCGGGATCACCAACGTTAACTTTGTAGTTCAGGACGGCCAGCGCAAATATGTGGTCCGGGTCGGCGCCGACATTCCCGAACATCATGTAATGCGGTTCAACGAACTGTCGTCCTGTCGCGCGGCGCACGCGGCGGGAGTCTCACCGGCGGTCGTTCATTCCGATGATGGTTTGCTGGTTTTGGATTTCATCGACGGTCGAACTCTAACACCGGATATCGTGCGTGAGCCCGACATGCTGTCTCGGATTGTGGAGTTGGTGAAACGATTTCACAGAGAGGCCCCAAAACACCTGCGCGGACCTGCGCTTGTATTCTGGGTCTTTCATGTCATCCGCGACTATGGAGCAACCCTGGAAGAGCGGCGAAGCCGTCATGGAACGCTGGTTCGCGAACTGGTCGGGATTGGCGACCGACTAGAGGCCGAAGCGGGTCCTTACGACATGGTGTTGGGCCATAATGATCTGCTGGCCGCCAATCTTTTGGATGACGGCGATCGGTTGTGGCTGATCGATTTCGAATATGCCGGGTTCAATAGCCCGCTGTTCGATATCGGTGGACTCGCTTCGAACAACGAGCTTTCCGCCGGGCAGGAAGAGGCGGTGCTTGAGGCCTATTTCGAGGCTCCTGTGACCGACAATCTGCGCCACCGGTATGCGGCGATGAAATGCGCATCGCTTCTGCGTGAAACCATGTGGAGCATGGTCTCGGAAATCACTTCGGATCTCGACTTCGACTACGAGGCCTACACGGCCGAAAACCTCGCGCGATTTCGCGCAGCTTTCGACGAAATCCTAAAAGACTGAGGAAAAGAAAATGTCCGATCTTCCCAAATCGGCCAAGGCCGTAATCATCGGCGGCGGCATTGTCGGATGTTCGACGGCGTATCATCTGGCCAAGCTGGGCTGGACCGACACAGCTCTTTTGGAACGCAAGAAGCTGACATCCGGAACCACTTTCCACGCCGCCGGATTGGTTGGACAGTTGCGTTCGAACGCCAATATCACGCAGTTGCTTGGATATTCAGTCGATCTCTACAACAGCATCGAAGACGAAACCGGGCTTGGCACCGGTTGGAAAATGAATGGCGGCCTGCGCCTGGCCTGCAATGAAGAGCGCTGGACCGAGGTCAAGCGGCAGGCGACGACTGCGCATAGCTTTGGTCTGGAAATGGAGCTTTTGACGCCGAAAGAGGCGCTGGAGTTGTGGCCGTTGATGAATATCGACGACGTCATCGGAGCGGCTTTCATGCCGACCGACGGTCAGGCCAATCCCTCTGACATCACTCAGGCGCTTGCAAAAGGCGCTCGCATGGCCGGTGCGCGGTTGTTTGAGGATACGAAAGTTACTGATATCGAAATCGAAAAGGGAAAAATCCGAGCGGTCATAACGGATCAGGGCCGTATCGAATGCGAAAAGGTGATCTGCTGCGCCGGGCAATGGACCCGCATTTTCGCCGCCCGGTTCGGTGTCAACGTTCCGCTCGTTCCAATGGAACACCAGTTCATGGTGACGGAGCCATTTGACGGGGTTCCATCAAATCTGCCGACATTGCGCGATCCTGACCGGCTGACATATTACAAGGAAGAAGTTGGCGGATTGGTCATGGGCGGTTACGAACCGAACCCAATCCCCTGGGCCGTTGACGGCATTCCAGAGGGATTCCACTACACGCTGCTCGACAGCAACTTCGATCATTTCGAACAGCTGATGGAGTTGTCGCTGGGCCGCGTTCCGGCGCTCGAGCACGCAGGGATCAGGATGCTGACCAACGGGCCGGAGAGTTTTACGCCCGACGGCAACTTCATCATCGGCGAGGCGCCGGAGCTTTCGAACTTCTTCGTCGGCGCCGGGTTCAACGCATTCGGAATTGCAGCCGGCGGCGGCGCTGGCATGGCGCTGGCGGAATGGGTTCACAACGGCAAACCGCCGTTCGATCTGTGGTCCGCCGATATCCGGCGTTTTGGCCGCCCGCATTTCGACACCGACTGGGTGCGCACGCGTGCCGTAGAAGCTTACGGCAAACATTACACAATGGCTTGGCCACACGAGGAACATTCTTCGGGCCGCCCCTGTCGGAAATCGCCACTCTATGAGGTGTTGGCGGGACAGGGCGCTTGCTTCGGCGAAAAACTGGGCTGGGAGCGGCCAAACTGGTTTGCCGATACGGCAAGGGGCGAAGAGCCAAAGGACGAATACAGCTTTGGCCGTCAGAATTGGTTCGAAGCCGTGGGCCGGGAACACAAGGCCACCCGCGAGGCCGCGGCGATCTTTGATCAGACATCGTTTGCGAAATTCTCGCTTAAAGGACCGGATGCGGCAGCGGCGCTAAGCTGGATCGCTGCGAATGACGTCGACAAGCCCGTCGGATCGCTGGTGTACACACAGATGCTCAATGAGAAGGGGGGGATCGAATGTGACCTGACCGTCGGCCGTGTCGCCGAGGATGAATACTACATCGTGACGGGCACTGGTTTTGCGACCCATGACTTCGATTGGATTTCCCGAAACATTCCGGACGGCATGAATAGCCAGTTGTTCGACATTACGTCAGCCAACGCCGTGTTGTCGCTGATGGGACCGAATGCACGACTGATCCTCGAAAAGGCGACGCGAGACGACGTGTCTAATGAGGGCTTTAAGTTTGGCGCAATCCGCACGATCGGAATCGCCGGCTGTCCGGTTAAGGCGCTGCGCGTGACTTATGTGGGCGAGCTTGGCTGGGAGCTTCACCTGCCCGTCGAATACGCCACAACCGTCTACAGCGCCCTGATGGACGCCGGGCGCGATCACGGCTTGGTCAATGCCGGTTCCCGCTCGATTGAATCGCTGCGCCTGGAAAAAGGCTATCGGGCTTGGGGATCGGATATCGGTCCCGACCACACCCCGTTTGAATCAGGTCTCGGCTGGGCGGTAAAACTGCGCAAGGACATCGATTTCAAGGGGCGGGCGCCGATGCAGGCGCAAAAGGAAAACGGGGTCGAAAAGAAGCTGGCCTGTTTCACGGCGGATTCCAGCGTGGTGCTGATGGGGCGCGAAACCATTTACCGCAATGGCGAGCGGGTCGGATGGCTGACCAGCGGCGGGTATGGTTACACGGTCGGTAAATCCATTGGCTACGGCTACGTCCGAAACGCAGACGGCGTGGATGCGGATTTTGTGACCGGCGGCGAATACGAGCTCGAAGTCTCTACAAAGCGCGTTCCATGCGAAGTGCAACTTGGCGCGCTCTACGATCCGTCGATGGCCAGAGTAAAGTCATGACGCTGAGTTGAATGCTGCCCGACGCAGCGGGGAACTGATGAAGCACGAATCATTTACCGGAACTTGTGGGACAATAGCCGTCCCGCCAGCCCAGCACAGGCGCAGGCCATTTCGCCGTGGAAAATCGAATTCCGCCTGCGCCAGGATCGAGCTGTTCCTGCTGCCCGGATTCCAGATGGAGGAATACGCGCTCTTCGCCTCCGCCGTTGAAGCGGCCGGCGCTCGAATGGGGAATCCGAGCCTGGAAATTCGCAGGTTGTCGGAAACCGGCGGAACGATCCGCGGCAGTTGCTGCGGTCTGGTCGAGACCGAAGCGCTGGACGCTGGTCAGTGTGACCATGACTATTTCTTCGTTTTTTCGCAACCCGACGGAGCGTTGCGGAACCCGATGCGACTGGCGGCGTGCCTGTCGCGGCTGCGGCTCGAAAACTCCGTTGTTGGCGCAGTCGGCGGGGCCGTGATCGCTATGGCGAAATTGGATCTGCTGGCCCGGGAGCGGGTGGCCATTCATTGGCGGCGGAAGGTAATGCTGGCGGAGCTGTCCTCGGCGCATGAGGCTTCCGACAAGCTGTGCGAAACAGAGGGCCAGATTTGGACGTCCTGCGGGCAGACATCAGCGCTTGATCTCGCGATTCACGTGATCGCGGACATCTACGGAGCCCCCCTGGCCACCGAACTTGCCCAAGAGTTTGTCCACTCGCGTCTCTACGACAGCAAGGCGACACAACATGACGAAGTACTGCGCGCGCCGGTCACCGGATCGCCTGTGGTCAACGGCGCAATCGACCTGTTCCGAAAAGACCTGGAGCGGCCGGCGACAATGAAATCCATTGCGCGGGAACTCGGAGTTTCGCAACGACAGTTGGAGAGAGAATTCGACCGATGTTGCGGAACCTCTCCCGAAAAATACTACCGGGACGTGCGGCTGTCATTCGCCCGCGATCTGGTTCTGAAAACCAATCTTCCGCTTCTTGAAATCGCACTAGCGATGGGGTTCGGTTGCGCCAGCGGCATGGCGAGTCCGTATCGCCGGAAATACGGCGACACGCCCTCAGCCGACCGCCGTCAGCGGAGCTTTGCTGCGGGATGAATTCGAGAATGGACAACATCGCGCGTACTCAAACCTGGCGACCGCCCGTCGAAATTCTGAATCCGGCCGGAGCAGGCCAGGTGGTAATCCTTTGCGAACACGCCTCGTCTTTCATCCCCGCCGAATATAAGGGCCTGGGTCTTGCGCCGGAAGATCGGCAAAGCCATGCGGCGTGGGATCCCGGCGCGTTGGCCCTGTCAGAGGAACTGTCGGCTGCGTTGGACGCCCCGGTCGTGGCTGGCAAGGTTTCGCGGCTTGTCTATGACTGCAACCGGCCGCCAGACGTCGCCAGTGCGATGCCGGAGAAATCCGAACGTGTAAATGTCTCTAGCAACATAGATCTCAGCGTCGAGGAACGCCGCGCCCGCACCGAAGCGGTGTACGACCCATATTGCGCGGCAGTTTCTGAAGTTCTCGATGCGCGCGGCCCGGATACGATGCTTGTCACGGCCCACAGTTTCACGCCTGTCTATTTCGGGCAACGGCGAGAAGTCGAGCTGGGCCTGCTTCACGATTCCGACAGTCGTTTGGTCGGCGCCATGCTATCGCGGTCGCATGAACTGTCGCACCGCCGGATAGCTCGGAATCTGCCCTACGGGCCGGAGGATGGCGTGACCCATTCGCTGAAATTGCACGCGTTGAGCCGCGGATTGGCAAATGTGATGATCGAGGTGCGCAACGACTTGCTCAGCGCCCCCGAAGACATCTCACGCATGTGTCGGGACATCGTCAGCTTGCTGGCGCCGTCGATAGAGGAATTCACGATGAAGGAGAATGTCACGTGGCCGCAAGCTTGAGTTTTGAAGAGCTGAAGGCGCGGGTAGCGTCAAAGGAGATCGACACCGTTGTGGCTTGTCTGATTGACATGCAGGGGCGGTTGATGGGCAAACGGTTTCATGCCGGACATTTCGTAGACGGCGCTTGGGAAGAGACGCATTGCTGCAACTACCTGCTGGCGACGGATCTGGAAATGGCCACGCCGGATGGCTACGCATCGACCAGCTGGCAATCCGGCTACGGCGACTACGTAATGAAGCCTGATCTGTCGACCCTGCGCCCCATGCCATGGCTTGAAGGCACGGCGATGGTTCTCTGCGATGTGTTGGATCACCATACCCACGAAGAAGTGCCGCATTCGCCGCGCGCGGTGCTTAGGAAGCAATTGCGACGGCTGAAGGCGATGGGCTTCGACGCAATGATGGCGACAGAGCTGGAGTTCTTCCTGTTCGAGAAGAGTTTTGACCAGATCCGTAAGGAAAAATGGCGCGATCTGGAGCCGATTTCCGGCTACAATGAGGATTACCACATCCTGCAGACAACCAAGGAAGAACATGTGATGCGCCCGTTGCGCAATCACCTGTGGAACGCCGGCATCCCGGTGGAAAATTCCAAGGGAGAGGCCGAGGCCGGGCAAGAAGAACTGAACATCAAATACGCCGCGGCCATGGACACTGCCGACCACCACACGATCGCCAAACACGCGACCAAGGAGATCGCCTGGCAGCAGGGGCACGCGGTGACATTTCTGCCGAAATGGAGCCACGACCGGGTCGGCAGTTCCAGCCATGTGCACCAGTCTCTGTGGATGGACGGCGATCCCGCATTCCATGACGCTGATGACAGTCTGGGCATGTCACTGCTGATGAAGCGATACATGGCGGGACTGCTGAAATTCGCGCCGGATTACTGCTATTTCCTGGCACCCTATGTCAACAGTTACAAACGCTTCCAGAAAGGGTCATTCGCCCCGACACGGACAATCTGGTCGGTCGACAACCGCACCGCCGGTTTCCGTCTCTGTGGCGCCGGCACCAAGGCGGTGCGGGTAGAATGCCGGATCGGCGGATCAGACATGAATCCCTATCTGGCGATGGCTGCGCAGATCGCGGCCGGCATCAGCGGAATCGAGGGCGAACTTGAGCTCGACCCGCCGTTCAAAGGCGACGCCTATGAAGGCGACACCGGCATGATCCCGACGACTCTGCGCGATGCGATGAAGACGCTGAAGGCTTCGGGGATGCTGCGTGAAGCGATGGGCGAGGACGTGATCGACCATTACGTCCGCGCGGCGGAGTGGGAAATCGAGGAATTCGACCGCGTCGTAACCGATTACGAAATTGCGCGCGGATTCGAGCGCGCATGAACGAGGACTAAATGACCCAGGTTTTGCAATGCATCTCACCGGTCGACGGGGCAGTCTACGCCACCCGCGATGCGCTGTCAGAAGAGGCCGCGACCGAGGCCGCAAATCGCGCCCGCGCGGCGCAGGCGGCGTGGGCGGCGCGGCCGCTCACCGATCGAATAAATCTGGTGATGGCCGGTGTCGCGGCCCTGGGCCGCATGAGCGATCAGGTCGTGCCGGAATTGGCGTGGATGATGGGCCGTCCGGTGCGCCATGGCGGCGAATTCAGCGGCGTCGATGAGCGCGCCAGCCATATGGCTGCGATAGCAGCTGAGGCCCTGGCCGATATCGAGGTCGGCGAGGACGCTACGTTCAGCCGCTACATCAGGCGCATCCCGCATGGCGTGGTGCTGGTCATAGCGCCATGGAACTACCCCTACATGACCGCGATCAACACGGTGGCGCCGGCGCTGATCGCTGGAAATGCGGTATTGCTGAAACCCGCCACCCAGACATTGCTTGCCGGAGAGCGCATGGCGCAGGCGTTTCATTCGGCCGGCGTTCCGAAGGATGTGTTCCAGAACCTGTTTCTCGGCCACGCCACAACCTCGGAATTGATTTCCGGGCGCGCCGTCGACTTCGTCAACTTCACCGGCTCGGTCGGTGGCGGCCAGGCAATGGAACGCGCGGCCGCGGGCGCCTTCGTCGGCCTCGGGCTGGAACTGGGCGGCAAGGATCCAGCCTATGTTATGGAAGATGCTGATCTCGACGCCGCTGTCGAGACGCTCATTGACGGCGCGATGTTCAACTCGGGTCAATGCTGCTGCGGCATTGAGCGGATTTATGTGCACGAGAGCCTCTACGACGGTTTCGTCGCCAAGGCGGTGGAAATCGTAAAAGGCTACAGGCTGGGCGATCCGCTGGGCCCGGAAACCACGCTCGGACCGATGGCCAGCGTGCGTTTTGCGACAGACGTTCGTGAACAGGTTTCCGAGGCGGTCGCGGCCGGTGCGGTGGCGCATATTGCGCGGTTCGAAAAAGATGACGGCGGCGCCTATCTGACGCCACAGATTCTGACCAATGTCAGCCATGATATGCGGGTGATGCGCGAGGAAAGCTTCGGTCCGGTCGTCGGCGTTATGAAGGTCTCGGGTGACAATGAAGCTATCGCGCTGATGAACGACAGCGATTTCGGGCTGACCGCCAGCCTTTGGACAGGTGATATCGAGCGCGCGAAGCGGGTCGGCGACCGGCTGGAGACAGGCACCGTGTTTCTGAACCGCGCCGATTACCTAGATCCGGGCCTGTGTTGGACCGGTTGCAAGAATACCGGGCGCGGCGGTGGCCTGTCGGTGATCGGCTATCACAATCTCACGCGACCTAAATCGTACCATCTGAAGAAGGTGACGACATGAACTCCGTTGGAAATTGGTCCTATCCCACGGCGATCAAATTCGGCGCCGGGCGCATTTCCGAGTTGCCACAGGCTTGTGGGCAGGCCGGAATCGACAGGCCGCTTCTGGTCACCGACAAAGGGCTGTCGGGGCTGCCGGTCACCGCCGCCACGCTGGACATCATGGAGGCCGCCGGTCTGGGGCGTGGTCTGTTTTGCGATGTCGATCCAAACCCGAATGAAAAGAACCTGGCGGCCGGCGTCGCCGCCTACAAGGCCGGCGGGCATGATGGGGTGATCGCCTTTGGCGGCGGCTCGGGACTCGATCTGGGCAAGATGGTCGCGTTCATGTCCGGGCAGACGCGTCCGGTTTGGGATTTCGAGGATATCGGCGACTGGTGGACACGGGCCGACATCGAGACCATTGCGCCCATTGTCGCGGTTCCGACCACCGCCGGAACCGGATCGGAGGTTGGCCGCGCCAGCGTCATCACCAATTCTGAAACCCATGTAAAGAAGATCATCTTCCACCCAAAAGTGCTGCCCAGCATCGTTATCGCCGATCCGGAGCTGACCGTCGGAATGCCGCAGTTTATCACTGCCGGCACTGGGCTTGACGCCTTCGCCCACTGCGTCGAGGCGTATTCCAGCCCCTATTACCACCCGATGTGCGCCGGTATCGCGTTGGAAGGCTTGCGATTGGTCAAGGACTACCTGCCGCGCGCCTATGCCGACGGCTCCGATATCGAGGCGCGGGCGCAGATGATGAGCGCGGCGATGATGGGTGCGACGGCCTTCCAGAAGGGTCTTGGCGCGATCCACGCGCTGAGCCACCCAATCGGTGCGGTCTACGGCACCCATCACGGCACCACCAACGCGGTCTGTATGCCAGCGGTTCTGGCGCTCAACGCCCCGGTCATCGCCGAGCGTTTCGACAAGGCGGCCGCATATCTGGACATCGCGGGCGGCCTCAACGGCTTCCGCGACTTCGTTCAGCGCTTCAACGATAGCTTTGGTATTCCGCAAAAGTTG
Source organism: Paracoccaceae bacterium (assembly GCA_963669315.1). GTDB lineage: Bacteria > Pseudomonadota > Alphaproteobacteria > Rhodobacterales > Rhodobacteraceae > SZUA-547. The sequence goes on from OY770021.1 coordinate 2,937,061, forward strand.
CGAGAAATGGGCGTCGGCGCTGACCGGGTGGATGACCTTGTAGCCATGGCGCTAGATGACCCCAGCTGCGGCGGCAATCCAGTGGAGTTGACGCCGGAAAACACCCGTGCGCTGTTCGAGGCGTGTATCTGAGCCGCGGCCAGCCGCGGGATGCCGCGCCCCGGCGGCGAATGTCACCAGGGGCGGGTCGGCTTTCTATCCAGCCAACACAAGCTGGGTTACGGAATTGACCCTTTCATCGGGGAAACCGGGAACCGCGCGGACGTTGGCGTCGGTTACCAGAGCACCCATTCGGTGAAAGGCGCAGTAGCGGTAATTCGCGCGTGCCGAAAATTTGCTGGAATCAGCCAAAATGGCGTTCTCTTCGCTGTTCTCCAGCATGCCGCTGGGCGTTCGGCGGCGTGGTCCAGGATCTAGCGTAAAGAGACAAGCGGCATCAGAGTGACCTTTCTAAGTAGTTCGGGATCTGCGGCGCATCTTCCGCCCGGGCGTTCGGCACGTGTTTGAGGAGTTTCGCAAGCAAATTGCGTTTTCTTCGGCGTCAATCCGCAACATGAACGATCGCGTCATCCAGCACGGCGCAAACCGGCGCGCTGGACGGATCATTCAGCCGGAGAGCGCTGTCCAATGCAGCGCGATTTTTCGGACCGACCACCAGAATGTGCCGCTCCGCAGCGGTTAGAGTGGGAACCGACAGTGCAATGCGGGGTTCCATTGTTCGGGGAGTTCGAATTGGGACGACTGGATCCGCCTCCATCGAAAGCGCATCCTCTAGACCTCTAGCATTCGGAACGAGCGAGCCTACGCCCATATGCGCATTGAAATCGAGCAAGGCGATATCCAAAGGTAATGTGGTCCGGCGCAAGGTCGCCTCCGCCTCCCGTATCCCGACTTTTTGAGACCTTGCCTCGCAATAGAGAGGGGAATATTCGGCAGCGCACGCCGCGCCCGTAAGAAGCGGATCCGCAAGCATACGCTCTTGCGACCTGAGAACTTGCGTCCTGACCCAACCTTCATCCGTCAGTGTGACCACCACCTTTTGCCAATCCAGCGCTGTTTGGCCCAGCTGCAAGAACATCGGCTCCAGCGCCGCGACGCCCGGCACTGCGATACGCGCCACGTCTTGGGTCTCGATCAACTCTGCGATGCGGCGCGCTATTTTTTCGGCGAGGCGGATCATCAGGGCGTCGCGCGATGGGTACTCGACAAGCGTCGCATTTCCGAATCCAGGACGCGACTTGGCGACGGATGGCGGGACGAAGGGTCTCGGCGCCCGATGGAGAGTCGCACAGCCGGTCGCGTCGGAATTCGCCTGATCATATGTGGCCGTCCAGCGCGCCGTCGCTATTCCATTTTCAATTCGCATTTCTCTCTCCGGCTCGCAAATCGACGTCTTTGATTGTGGTCGAGTGACGCAAGATTCACCAATATGGAAACGTTTCCATATTTGTTAACAGGCAAGGCCCTATATTGCAAGAAATCTTGCCAATAAAGGAATTAACCAAGGCAAATCAGCGCCTTGGATCAGACTATCCGGCAAGCCTTACTACCGATTGGCGACAATTCGCGGTGATTCGATAAATAAAGTTGAGTCTCTGCGACGAAGGCGCCCTCGGGAACGTCGAGCGATATGTCCTCGACCCCCAGCTAGCCGTTCCAGCGCTTGGCGATGTCCTTTAGGACGACAAAGTGGTTCTGGCTCATTTCAGAGCGCCTCCGGCTAGGAGCAGACGATCATCGAGCCCATCCAAAAGAGGGGCGAAATCGCCGTCCGGTTTGATGTCCAAAACGACCAGATCCACATCTGAGATCTTGCCTCCCACGGCCGGCGCAGGTCGGCCAAACTTGGTCCGGTCCATGACCAAAATCGCCTGCCGGGAATTCTCGCAAATTGTTTCCCGAACCCGCACTTCGGAGCGATGAAAGTCCAGCAGGCCGCCATCTTCGGCCACGCCGCCAACGCCGAAAATACCGAACTCTGTGCGATAGTTGGCGAAATAGTCGACGACCTGTTCGCCCATAATGTCCTTGTCGGGCAGCCTCATCTCACCGCCTGGTAAGATGATCCGGTTGGTTCCCTCGCGCGCCAGCAGCATCGCCGCGTTCAGGTTGTTGGTGACAATGGTCAGGTTCTTCTTCCCCCGCAGCTCCTCAGCGACCATCATCGGCGTCGTGCCGGCCGAGATCGCTACGGTTGCGCCTTCCGGGATTTGCGCCGCAACGGCCATCCCAATAGCGCGCTTGGCGCTGGGATTGGTCGTGGCGCGCTGATCGTAGGGCATGTTGCGCTGCGACTCGAACAGCTCCGCCCCGCCATGAGTGCGGCGAAGAATGTTGATGTCGCAAAGATGGTTGATGTCACGCCGCACTGTCTGGGCCGAGACATCCAGAGCTTCGGCCAGATCATCGACGGCCACAGATTTCTGCTGCAGCGTCAGCTCGATGATTTTCTGCCTTCGGTCGCGCTTCTTTGCAGACATTATTTTGATCGTTTCGCCATTTTGGTGATCATAGCCCGCTTGCTCAGAAATGCACGTTGACCGATTCCTAACCTTAGGGTCGGTCCAATTCAGTTGGGGAGAGTCCCGTTTTCAATCCGCAATTCTCTCTCCGGCTCGCGCCTCGCCGCGCGTTCAGCATCGGGCCAAGCGAAGCCGTTGCCCTGTCATGCGCCTCGACGATCCAAACTATCTGACAACGAAAACGGCTTGCTTTTCTGCGGACGCTACGAATCCGGTCTGCCTGCCTCAAGGCGAACCTCTCTGACACCGCCGGTTGTTTCTCGTTCACTTTTCATCCACGCCTCGAGCGCGCTAATCTCCTCGGCGCTCATCCGCAGGCCCAGTTTGGTGCGGCGCCAGACCACATCTTCGGCGGTACGCGCGAATTCATGGGTCATCAGCCAGCGCAGTTCGGCTTCGCTAAGGGTCGCACCGAAGTCGCGCCCGAGCTCATCCGGCGTCTGGGCGCGCCCCAGGATCTCCCACGCGTCCCGCCCATAGCAGCGCACGAGTCGCCGGACCCATCGATCGTTGAGGAAAGGGTATTGCGCGTAAAGCTCATCGCGTAGCGTTCCGATGTCCTCGACAGGGAAATCTCCGCCCGGCAACGCAGCTCCGGCGGTCCACGGACCAGGGAGGGCGTCAAAGAACGGCGCGACCTGCGCCATAGCCGCCTCGGCCAGCTTGCGATAGGTGGTGATCTTGCCGCCGAATACGTTGAGCACAGGCGCGCCGCCTTCGGCCTCAAGCTTCAGGACATATTCCCGTGTCGCCGCCGAGGCGGAACCTGCTCCGTCGTCAAACAGCGGCCGCACGCCGGAATAGGTCCAGACGATGTCATCCCGCGTCACGCGGCGCTCGAAATACTCCGAGGCGAATGCGCAGAGGTAGTCTTGTTCTTCCTCGGTGCAGACGGGCGGCGTATTGGGGTCTTGATGGTCGCAATCGGTGGTCCCGATCACGGTGAAGTCGTCCTCATACGGGATCGCGAAGATGATCCGGCCATCGGCTCCTTGAAAGAAATAAGCCTTGTCATGGTCGAAGAGTCTTCGCGTCACGATGTGGCTGCCACGCACCAGGCGGATATGCTCCCGGCTCTCGGTGTTGACTACACCGCGGATGACATCGCTCACCCAGGGGCCTGCCGCATTGATCAGTGCGCGCGCTTGCACCTGACGGGTTTCGCCGGTGGAGTTTTCCATCAGCGTGACCCGCCACAGCCCATCCACCCGCTCGGCGTGGGTCGCTTTGGTGCGGGTCAGCACTTGCGCGCCTCGCTCGCGGGCGTCGCGGGCGTTCAGCGCCACAAGCCGCGCGTCATCGACCCAGCAGTCGGAATACTCATAGGCCTTCTGGAAGCGGTCGTTCAGCGCCGCGCCAGCGGGATCGGTTTGCAGATCAAGGCGTGCCGTGCCCGGCAGGATCTTGCGCCCGCCAAGGTGGTCATAGAGGAACAGTCCCAGCCGGATCAGCCAGGCGGGGCGGCGCCCCTTCAGCCACGGCATGAAGGTTCCCAAGAGGCGCGAGGTCGGCGTGCCCCCCGCGAATCTCTGGCCGGGATGATAGGGCAGAACGAAGCGCATCGGCCGGCTGATATGCGGCATGGCGGTCAGCAGAACCTCGCGCTCGCGCAGCGACTCGCGCACCAGCCTGAACTCGAAATATTCCAGATACCGCAGCCCGCCGTGAAACAGCTTGGTCGAGGCTGACGAGGTCGCGCCGCCCAGATCGCCCATCTCGGCCAACATCACCGAAAGCCCACGCCCCGCCGCGTCGCGCGCAATGCCGCAGCCGTTTACCCCGCCGCCAATGACGAACAGATCGATTGTCTCATTTGTGTGTTTCTGCATTGTCATCAGGTTCCTTCGCCCGGGTCGGCTTTGGTGTTTTCTGACAGCCGGGTCGACAAAAGATCGCCCGATCGAGCCGCAATCGCATAGCCGATTATCGCGAAAGCTCCGTTTACGTTCTTGAGGATTCGCAGCGTTTCCTGGTGCATCCGGCTGGTCTCAAAGCTCACCTGTACGCCGTCGCGCAGACGTCCCAGGTGCTTTTCCTGCAGGTCCTGCTCGACCTTGCGCACCTCGTCCTTTGCACGCACCAGCTGCCGCGCGGCGTCAGGCGCGCCGGTCATGAGCACGCTCAGAGAAAGTTGGGCGTTGCTGAGAACCCGGTCATGGAAATCTTCGACATCTGACAATCCGTCTTCAGAAAACGTCAGCCTGTCGGCGTTCAGCTGCCTGGCCTGACCGACAAGACCCTGCGTGATCGCCTCCGCCGCGGTCTCGAGATTGAGCGCGATCGTGGTGAGCTCGCTGGATCGGTCTCTTTCCGCCTCGTCCAGCAGGTTGTGGTTCAGCTGAGCCAGAAACCGCTTGATTTCCTCGTGCAACTCCCGCACGAGGCCGGCTTTCTCGTTAATCGCTTTCGCTGTTGGTTCGTCCCAGCTTTGATACAGAGCGATCACCGAGCGAAGCATGGATTCAGTGTGTTCGCCCATTTTCATGACTTCGCGCGTCGCGCAAATCAAAGCCCGGTCCGGTTGATCGAGTGTGGACGGGTCCAGCGCCGTGGATTGGATGAGAGTGGCCGTGGGTTCGGCGCGATCCGGCATCAGTCGCTGGGCGGCCGACGCAATCCAGCTCAATAAAGGCAGGCAGGCCAGCGCCAGCCCCGTGTTGAAGGCGAGATGCAGGTTGATGACCTGCCGGGCTTCACTCTCGCCAAGCCAGGTCAGGGAGCTTTCAACTTGCGACAGCCACACAAGCACCAGCGCGGCGCCGCCGCCACGTAGGGCGAGATTCGCCACGACCATTCGGCGCGCCGTCAGCGGCGCAGTCATGGTCAGCATATAGGCAAGGAAGGCACCGCCCGCGTTTGCGCCCATAACCATGGCGGCGGCTCCGCTCGAGGGCAGAAGCCCCTGCGCGGTCAGGGTGACAAAGAAGAGCACCGCGGCGACCGAGGAATGCACGGCCCAGGCGAAAAGCGCTCCGATCAGAAACGATGTCACGATATCGCCGCCCAGATAGCGCATGACGCTGAGCGTGGCCGGGCTGTCGATCAGCGGTCCGGTGGCGGCGCGGATCATATCGAGCGAGACGAAGATCAGCGCTATCCCGATCAGGATCCGGCCCAGCTGGCGCACCTCGTTTTTTGAACTGCGCAGGAACAGGACGACGCCGCACAGCAGAAACAGCGGGATCAGGAATTCCTGGCGCACCAGCAGGATCTGCGAGACGATCGCGGATCCGATATCGGCCCCCAGCAGAATGGCCATCCCCGCCAGCAGCCCAACCCCGCCTTTGGCGGCGAAATTCGAGACCAAAACCGCGACCGCGGTCGCGCTTTGCAGACAGAGGGCCGCAAAAACACCGCTGGCTGCAGCCTGCAAGCGGCTGGCGTTCGAGCGCCGCAGGAAAGAGCGAAGCTGCACGGAATACGCCCGTTCGACCGCAGTGCGCAGCAGCCGCACAGCCCAGATCAGGAGGGCGGCGGCGCCGGCGATATGCAGGGCGAACATGACAATATTTGTGTCATCCATTGCCGAAGCCTTTTCTCATTTCCAGGCGGCTGTCACTTGTCCGGATAGAACAAATATGGGCCATCGTACTGCCCGACAGGAATGCTGTGTGTCAGAATCCCACCGCGCATTTCGTGCAACAGGAACGCTCCGGGTTCCTTGGTGAGGCAGTTCGGAGCGCCGACGCGCAGATCCATGGTGACCGCGTGAGATACGCCCGGTGCGATCTGGCAGATCACATCGCCAAAAGGCGCTACGATGTTGCGGTGAACATGGCCGCAGACCAGCCGCAACTCGCCTTGGTATTCGGACAGGATTGATTTCAGATCGCGGCTGTCTCGCAAATTCTGAATATCCATCTTTTCGATGCCGGTCAGGCTCGGAGGGTGATGCACGGCGACGATTACCGGTTTGCCTTGGGCGGCCGCCAGCCCGGACTTCAGAAACTCCAGGGATGCATCTTCCAAATCGCCATGCGACTTGCCTTCAACATTCGTATCCAAACCAATAAGCACCAGATCGGCGAACTCGACCGTCCAGTCGATTGGGCCGGTTTCCGGCATCCAGTCCTGGTCGGCAAAGCACTCGCGCATCGTAGGCACGATATCGTGGTTCCCCGGGATCGCGCGATAAGGGATGGCCAGCGGTTCCATGATGTCACGAAACCGCTGATACTCTTCGTGCGTGCCAAAATCGGTCAAATCGCCGGCGACGAAGGCCATGTCGACAGGGCCGATGTTTGGAAGGAACCGGTTGACGGTTTCGACGCAACTTGCCAAGGCCGCGGCCGTGTCAACCTGCCCGTAGGCAAGTTGACCGTTAGGCACGATATGCGGATCCGAGATTTGTATGACTTTGGTCATACACCGGACGCCTCTGGCAAGAGCATCAGCGCTTCGGGCTTGATCGCCACCTTGACCGCATCTCCCACCTTCGGGGAGCTTTGACCCGCGTAAGTCGAAGTCAGCATATCGGGAATGATGCCCGAGATTCCGATCTGATAGTGTGTGCCAAGGAACGTGACAGTTTCCACTTGCCCGGCCAATGGTCCGTTTTCGTCGATCTGAACATCCTGGGCCCTGACATAAGCGTTGTGACCCGCGCCATCACCGGGCAGCGTCAGCGCGCCACCCTTTAGGTGAAGTGTCGCGCCCTCGCTTTTTCCTTCGAGGCGCATCGCGTTGCCGACAAAGCCCGCAACGAAGGGCGAGGTCGGATTGCGATACAGCTCTTCCGGCGTGCCGCTCTGGGCCACGCGGCCGTTGGACATGACCGCGACACGGTCGGCAATGGCCATAGCCTCGTCCTGATCGTGTGTGACGAAGATCGCGGTGATGTGGAACTCGCGCAAGAGCACCGCCAATTCGTCACGCAAGGCTTCGCGCAAGGCGGCGTCCAGAGCGGAAAGTGGTTCATCCAGCAACAGCATCCTGGGACGCGGCGCGATCGCCCGGGCCAGAGCCACACGTTGACGCTGCCCCCCCGAAAGCGCGTCGATCGCGCGCCCTGAGAACTTTTGCAGCTGGCACAGCTCCAGAACTTCGGTGACGCGTGTGTCGATCTCGTCCTTCGGCAGTTTCTGCATTTTCAGCCCGTAGCCGATGTTCGCGCGCACCGACATGTTGGGAAATAGCGCATAGGACTGAAAGACCATGCCCACCTTGCGATTCTCGACCGACAGCGCAGTCACGTTGTCATTATCGAACCAGATTTCGCTGCCAGGATCGGGCGTCTCGAGGCCTGCGATAATCCTGAGCAAAGTAGTCTTTCCGCATCCCGACGGCCCGAGAAGCGAGACGATTTCTCCTTTGTCGACGGACAGTTCGGTGGACAGAAGCGCTTTCGTTCCGTCCGGATAAGTCTTGGCTGTATTGGTCAATCTTAGGGTCATTTTGTGATCCTTTGCGCACGCGTCGAGGCCCATTGCATGGCCATCAAAAGCGGGACGATGAGTACGAAGAAGACGAGCGTGTAGGCCGAGGCCACTTCCAGCCGCATTGAGGCGTAACTGTCGGCGAGACCCACGGGCAGCGTCTTGAGATAGGGTGTGTGCAGCATCCAGGTGATGTTGAACTCACCGATGGATAGGGTCACCACAGTGAGCGCCCCGGCGAGGATGCCCGGCATTGCGTTGGGCACGACGATGTCACGGAATCTCTGCCATGGCGTCGCACCCAGCGAAGCGGCGCCTTCCTCAAGCGTCTTGAGGTCCATTGCGGCCAGAACCGCCAGTATGGATCGGACCATGAAAGGCAGGGTGTAAAGTACGTGCCCAACCAGAATGAAGGTCCACGAGGCGCGGAAGCCCTTCATCGACCCGTATAGCTGCAGCAACGCCAGCGCGATCGCCAGTCCGGGAACCGCGAGAGGCAGCGAGATGAACTCTTCCAGCATGCGTGACAACCAACCGGGATGGCGCGCCAACCCATAGGCGGCGGGCAATCCGATGATCAGCGTCGCGATCAGGCAGGCGATGGCCAGCCATATCGACAGAAAGATGCTGTCTGCATAGAGCTCCCACACTTGGTAAACCCATTTCAGGGTGAGGCCAGATGAGACGCCCTGGAAATAGTTCACCGTGACGCCGGCCAGGGCCGACATTAACGTCGGGATCAGCAGAAACGCGCACGCGGTCAGCGTCACTGTCAGTTGTAGTATTTTTGTTTTTGACTTGAACATATCAGCCTCCTGCAGCCACGGTTGTGCCCGACATGGTGCGCGCGATCAGCAGAAGCGCCCAGGTCACGATGCCCAGCACGATCGAAAGCGCCGACGCCATGGCGATGTTGGCGGACAAGGTGAATTCGGTGTAGATCACCATCGGAATGACATCGATATCGGTCGCCAGCGTGAAGGCCGTACCGAAGGCTCCCATTGCGGTGGCGAAAGCGATCGCCCCGGATGCAACCAGCGACGGCATCAATCCCGGCACAATGACATCGACCACGACCCGATAGGGCGAGGCGCCCATCGTACGGGCGGCTTCCTCAAGCGCCGGATCGAGTTTTTCGGCCGCGGCCATCACCGTCAGCAAAACGCGTGGGATCGAGAAGTAGAGATACCCCAGAAACAGGCCGAACGCGGAATAGGCAAACACCACATGGCCCGGTGTAATCTGATTGACGAGTCCCTGGCGACCGCCGAGCAGGATGATCAGAAAGCCGATCACAACGCCGGGAAATGCGAGCGGCAGCGTCAAGACGGAAAGCAACGTCCCCCGGCCACGAAACCGGTTGCGCGACAGGAACATGCCCGCAGTGGTCGAAACGGCGAGCGCCGCAATGGTCGTCGCCAGCGAAATCAGCACCGTCAGCACCAGAGTGTTGAGATAGCGCGGCTTTCGCAGGATATCGAGATAGATCGCCCACCCTGCCTCACTTTCACCGGATGCGAGAAACAGGCGCATCAGAGGAAGGGCGAGAAACACCAGAGTAAAGATGAACAGTGGCGTGAGACACGCCAGAACGAACGTTCGGTTTGTCATGGGATTGCCTTTGGGGGCCGAACAGATGTTCGACCCCTCTTTTTTGGGTGAAAGGTTACTTCACGTCAGACAGGTAGCGCTCGCCGAAACCGGCCTGAGCTTTTTCCATCTTCGCGTAGTCCACGGCCACGGCGCGCTCGTAGTCGCTGGCAGGCAGGAACTTCGCAGCCACGTCCGCCGGCAGTTCGACAGGGCGCGACGGCTGCAGATATGCGTTGGTCCAGATCGCCTGGCCCTTGTCGGACAGGATGAAATCGAGGACGCGCTTGCCGAGTTCCGGATTCGGACCGTTGTTCACCAGGCTCATCACGTAGGGAACGCGGACTGTACCTTCGCAAGGAAGAACAAATTCGAAATTGCCATCCTCTTCATACTTGCCGCGATACGCGTTGAAGTCATAGTCGAACAGGATCGGAATCTCGCCCGATACGACCCTCGCAAAAGACGTCTGCTTGGGCACGATCGGAGAATTCTCCGCCAGTTCGTTGAAGAACTTGACCGCCGGGTCAAAGTTGTCCAGATCACCGCCGAAGGCGACATTGACCGCGACAGCGCCAGCGTAACCGACAAAGGCCGAAGACGGGTCGAGATAGCCGACCATGCCCTGGTATTCCGGCTTCTTCAGATCAGCGAAGCACTGAGGCACTTCGGCGCCGCCAAGCGCATCGACATTCACGAACAGGCCAAGCGTGCCGTAGTGAATGGCGAACCATTTTCCGTCCGGGTCTTTCAGGCCGTCCGGGATGTCGTCAAAGCCGGTCGGTTTGTAGGCCGTCGCGACGCCCTCGTTGCCCGCCTTGATGCCGGTGGTCACGCCGTAATAGGCCACGTCGGCGACAGGGTTATCTTTTTCAGCCAATAGCTGGCTCAGAGTCTGGCCGGAGTTCTTGTTGTCGTGCGGCATCTGGATGTCGATCTCTTCGTCGATCGCTTCCAGCATAGACGCCCAATCGGCCCATTGTGGTGGGCAATTGTAACACACAGCGTCTTCGGCAATCGCTGGCGTGGCGAACGCCATTGTTACAAGTGCGGCCGCGAGTTTATATTTCATGTCGATCTCTCCTCCTGGGATGTAGTGGTCTCTTGGTTAGATCTTCGACGGCGGGAAGGCTGCAACCTTTCCGCCGTCATTGCTTTCTGCAACCGGACGCGAAAGGCTGCCTCCGGTGCGGAAACTGAATGTTTCGTCAGGGTCGGGCATCTCCGGCGTCGCGGTACCATTAATCATGGACAGAACTGTTTTTCCGGCGCCACCGCCCAGTTGGGTGGGATTGGTCACGATCGTCGCCAGGCTAGGCTCGACTATCTGGCCCACCTTGATGCCGTCGAAGCCAATGATCGACAGATCACCCGGCACATCAAGCGCAAGCTCGCGTGCGCTTCGGATTACCGCAAGCGCACGAAAGTCGTTGGAGGCGAAGATCCCGGTGATTGCCGGGTTGTCCTTCAAAAACTTGTCGAGCATCTTCGTCAGATTGTCGTCGTTATCGTCAATCTCCAGCAACGCCGGCTTGGGCATTCCGTGGCGCGCGCAACCAGCGACGAAACCCTCGTAGCGTTGCCGCGCGCGATCGGAACTTAAAAATTTGAGCGCAAGGAAGCCGGTCTGTACGTGACCGTATTCTGAGAAGGCGTCCGCCACCCGCGTAGCCGCAGCGTGATCGTGCACCGACCAGCTCGTATGATTCGCCGGCGCCATGTTGTACAATAGGCAATGGGGCACCTGGCGGCTTTCGATGAAGGCCAGAGCTTCGCTTGTCTGCGGATCACTGACCGTCAGCACAAGTCCGTCGACCTTCTTGGCGATCAGCGTTCGGATCGCCTGTGTTTCAATCTCTGTGTTGTAATTTGTGCAGATGAGAAGCGTTTGATAACCCGCGCGTAAGAACACGTCTTGCGCGCCTTGAACAGCATCGGCGTAGACAGGGTTCGCGATCGACGGCACGACACAACCGATCGTACGGGTTGTATTGCTTTGAAGTGAGCGGCCCACCTCGCTGAATTGAAAATCAAGCTCTTCGACTGCTGTCAGAACGCGTTTCCGCATGTTGGCGCTGGCAGGCCCGGTATTGTTCAGAACACGGCTGACAGTCGCCACGCCACAACCCGCTCGCAATGCGACGTCTTTGATTGTGGCTGGCTGGCGCAATATTCATCCCTTCGTGGAAACGTTTCCAAGAAATTATCAAGCAAAGATCAATATTGCAAGAAATTTTGGCACTAAAGGGATTAACCAAGGCAAATCAGCGTTTTGGAGCAACCTATCCGGCAAGCCTTACAGCCGGTTGGCGATAATTCGCGGTGATTCGATCGATAAGGTTGAGTATCTGCGACGAAGGAGCTGTCGGGAGCGTCGAGCGATATGTCCGGTCTTGTCAGAAAGTTCAGCCTTGAGGCGAGCGACGCGGATCCGTAGCGTCCCCGGATGAGTAAGAGTAACCCGTTCAAAGGCTTCCACAGCAGCCCTGACATCAGCAGCCCTGACTTCATCCGCCTGGCGGTGATGATGTATATCCGCTTCCCGCTTTCACTCCGAAATGTAGAGGATCTGCCTCACGAGCGCGGGATCGATATCAGCCACGAGACGATCCGGTTTTGGTGGAACCGGTTCGGGTCGATGTTCGCCTCTGAGATTCGGCGGAAACGCGTTGATCGGATGAAGGCTTACTCGAACTGGCGCTGGCATGTGGACGAGGTGTTCGTGAAAGTTAACGGTGCGCAACATTACCATTGGCGGGCGGTCGATCACGAAGGCGAGGTGCCGGAATCGGTCGTCACCAAGCGCCGGGACAAGCGCACCTCATTGAAATTATTGAGGAAATTGATGCGCCGCTTTGGCCGGCCGCGTGAGGTCGTCACCGACCGGTTTCGATCATACGGCACCGCTCTTCGCGATATTGGCGGGTCTGATCTGCAGACCACGGGCCGCTGGCTCAACAACAGAGCCGAGAATTCGCACTTACCATTTCGACGAAGAGAGCGAGCCATGCTTCGCTTCCGGCGCATGCGAAGTCTGCAGATGTTCGCCGCCGTCCACTCCTCCGTCTACAACCTGTTCAACCGCGAGCGCCACCTCTACTCACGTCGTAATTTCAAGCTCAACAAAACCGCCGTTCTCGAAGAGTGGCGGCGGCTCAGTGCGGCCTAAGTTCCTGCGTTTTGAGGGAAATTGAGACGAGTTCGAAAGTGTCTGATGGTGTGGATGGCTCCACCCGAACGGCATCGCAATGCGCCAGGTTGGTGCTGTTTTGAACCAACGAAGGGCCTTCTCGCCCCGGTCATCACCCGGGCGACTAACAACCCGATTGCCCAATCTCAGTTTCCCCAAAGATCACTCCTCGAATGCGATGACCCGCGCCGGAGCGCCATCGGTGCCCGTCAACCGCAAAGGCGCCGCGCAGAGAAGCGTGTGCTTCCCCTCGATCGCGCGTGTTCCAATCAGATACCGCAACATGACCAACAACACCGGCCCCATTCGGGAGCCTGCCGACGTTGTTGGCCTTCAGATGCGCGTCAACAACTCCAAAGCGCTCAACGACATGTTCCAGACGCTTGGCGCTGCGCCGCAGCAGATCCCGGTGGCGGAACTCTATACTGCCCTTGAGACCAGCGTTGTCGACAGCCAGGACCATCCGATCGGCGTCACCCTGTCGTTCAAGTTCTACGAGGTCCAGAAGTACCTCTCGATGACTCAGCACGCTTACTCGCCGCTGGCCGTCGCGATGAACCTGGACAAATTCAATGGCCTGACAGCCGATCAGCAGAAGATCATTCTGGAAGTTGCGGCCGAAGCCGTAGACCTGCAGCGCGAACTCAGCATCGCGAAAGAAGATGAGATGATTGCTGAACTCGAAGCTGGAGGCATGGAAGTGAACCGCGACGTGAACGGCGCTGCTTTCCAGAGCGCGATCACGCCGGTGTGGGACGCTTTTATTGAAGAAAATGGCGATGAGCTGATCAACGCGATCCTCGCCGCCTCAGGCAAGTAATCGACTTAACCCGTCGATTCTCCGACAATCAAAGTCGGCTCGATCTCTATGCAGGTCGGGCCGATTTCTTTTTCGGAACCTCGCAGCAACGAGATGACCAACTCCGCAGAGCGCAATCCAATATCACGCGGATGGGGATCGACTGTAGTAATGGTCGGCACTGAAATTCCCGAGATGCCAAAAGCGCCGAATCCAGCCAGCGCAATATCCTCTGGCACCCGCACGCCGCGCCGCATGCATTCGGTGAGCGCTCCGAATGCGGATAGATCGGATACACAGATGACGGCTTCGGTGTCCGGCTGGCTATCCAGAAGCTTAGCCATCGCTTCCGCTCCCTCTCGCATCGCGATTGGCGGCTGACCGGCCGCAATCTGACGTAAAGCGTCCATCCCTCGTTCATCTAAGGCGCGCGCGGCGCCCCGCTGGCGCTCCGCGCCCCGCGTATCGCGCTCTGCGTCGCCGCCTATAAATGCAATCCTCTTGAAACCTTGCGAGATGAGATGCTCGATCATCGGCTCCATCGTCGCGACGTTCGAGAACCCAACGACATGTTCAATAGGGAGCGGCGGCAGATCCCAGGTTTCGACGACGGGGACGCCTGAATTGACCAGCAGTCGCCGGGCTCGATAGGTATGCTGGCCGCCGACGATGACGATCGCCTCCGGTCGTCGCCTCAACAACTGCTCAACCAGCCGCTCTTCCTCTTGAATGTCGTAGTCGGTGTATCCGAGCAGGACCTGCAAGTCCTCCTCCATCAACCGGTTCGAAAAAGCGCGCAGGTAGTCCGCGAAGTTGGCATTATTGATCGACGGGATGATGGCGGCCACAAATCCGCTGCGCTGCGAGCGCAGATTCGAGGCCACGCTATCGAACAGGTACCCCATCTCCTCAGCGATATTGAGGATGCGCTCGCGGGTTTCCGCGCTGACTGACGAGTCTTTTTTGAACGACCTGCTCACTGTCATGACAGAGACGTTTGCAGCCTTGGCGACATCCTTCATCGTCGGTAGTTTCGGCATTCCGGCGCACCCGTCGGTATCGAAATTTCGATTATTGGAATTAAGTGGATTGGCTCAACCCGCGTAGGGGCCGGAAGCCGACACTCACCCGGGCTGCAACACGTGGTCATGGGCTTCCGTGATATGGTGGTGGCAGCGACCTTCGAAATGGCGATCCAAGACAGACTCTGTCGCAGTCTTGGCGGCAGCCCTTGCCGGACTGGCCAAGGCGACATCGACGCTCGCTCGATCCGCATAGCTGATAGCAAGAATAAGCGGAAACTCCGGCGCTCCGTCATCGCGCTCATTCTCGAAGCAGACGCGCACAGCCAATACGCCTGGCATCGCCTTCCAGTGCGGCACGATCTCACCGAGAACGGCGGCCCTGAAATCCGTGATCCGATCCTCTTTAATTCGGCCCTCAAAAAGCGCGAAACGGGTGATCATTGAAACAACTCCTTGTTGGGTCCCTTGAAAAACTCCATGAGCGCGGCCTGATCCTCGCCGCCCAGGCCTGCAGCGGTGAGCAAGCGATGCACCTCGGCGCACAATGCGGTCAGAGGCATCGCGGTATGGGTGCGGCGCGCCAGATCCTGCGCGCCGTTGAGGTCCTTGACCATGTTGTCGATACGTCCCGTTCGTCGATAGTCGCGCTCGACGAAACGGGGCATGTATTCCTGCAATATGGCGCTGTCCGCGCGCCCCCCTTTCAGGGCCGTTGGAATCTTGGCGGCGTCGACGCCAGCGTCCTGAGCGAGTTGCGTTGCCTCGGCGACCGCCAGAAAGATCAGACCGCAAAGCACCTGGTTGATCAGTTTGGTCGTCTGGCCCGCACCGACCGGACCCATATGGGTGTAGTTTGTGGCGACATGGGCGAGAACGTTCTTTGCGTCTTTGACATCTTTCGCTTCACCGCCGGCCATCAGGGTCAACTCACCAAGTAACGCCTTGGGGGCGCCGCCTGAGAGGGGGCTGTCAACCCAGCGAAGGCCGCGCTCAGCCGCCTTTGCAGCAAGAGATTGCGTCGCCTCCGGATCGATCGAGGACATGTCAATGATCAGGGCGCCAGGCTTCGCGCCCTCTGCGACGCCGCCCGGCCCGAACACGGCGATATCGACGACGCGGGGCGAGTTCAGGCTGGTAATCACGTAATCCGATTCAGCGGCCGCCGCTGCAGCGGATAGAGCCGCCGTTGCCCCCTTGGAGACCAAGGCGTTCACTTTTTCGGCGTCCAGATCAAACACCTGTAAAGCGTTGCCGGTCTCGACAAGCCGGGTTCCAATTGCGCCGCCCATTGCTCCAGCGCCGATAAGCGCCACATTTACTTTCATAGCTCTTCCTTTCCCGTCGCCTTCAGGAGCGCCGACACGATTCCTTTCGGCGCCTGATCGATATTCACAGTAACGGCGTTCTCGTCGGCCTCTGGCGGCTCGAGCGCCTCAAACTGGCTGTCCAGCAGCGACAGCGGCATGAAATGCCCGTTGCGCTCCGCCATGCGCCGAGCGATCACGTCGCGGTCGCCCGCGAGATGGAGAAAGGTCACGCCTCCGCCCGCGCCCTCTCTGATCCAATCCCGATACCGCCTTTTGAGTGACGAACAGCCGACCACGATCGGATCGCCATGCGACTTCAACAATTCCGCAATCACGGCCAGCCATGGTTTTCTATCGTCGTCGCCCAGGGGCTCTCCGCTGGCCATCTTGGCTACGTTTCCGGCCGGATGCAGATCATCGCCGTCAACGTACTCAGCGCCAATCGCCGCAGCAAACGCGGTCCCGATCATCGTCTTTCCGCAACCAGACACGCCCATGACTACGAAGCGCGTCGTCAAAGCGACGCCGTGATGCCGCCGTCAACGTAAACGACCGTTCCGTTTACGAACGATGAGGCCTCGGAGGACAGGAAAATGCAGGCTCCAACCAACTCCTCGACGTCGCCCCAGCGCCCGGCTGGCGTGCGTTTCGCCAGCCAAGCGCTGAACTCCGGATCGCCAACCAGCGCCGCGTTCAGCGGCGTATCGAAGTAACCCGGCGCCAGCCCATTGCATTGCAGGCCATACTGCGCCCAATCCGTGGCCATGCCCTTGGTCAGGTTCACCACCGCGCCTTTCGTCGCCGTATACGGCGCGATCGCCGGACGCGCCAAGGCCGACTGCACCGAGCAGATGTTGACGATCTTGCCCGCGCCGCGCGCGATCATGTGCCGGGCGACCGCTTGGCCGACATGGAACACGCTGGCGATGTTGGTCTGCAATAGACGCTCGAACGCGTCAGCCGGAAAATCCTCCAGTGGCGTGCGATGCTGCATTCCCGCGTTGTTGACCAGAATATCGATTGCGCCGACCTCGGCCTCGAACTTGTCCACCGCCGCGCGGACGGCGTCGTGGTCTGTGACGTCGAACGCCAGTTCGCGAACCATCGCGCCGCTTGCACGCAGCGTCGCCGCCGACTCGGCCAGTTTCTCCAGGTTTCGGCCGTTCAAAACTATTTCAGCCCCGGCGTCCGCCAGACCTTTCGCCAGCGCGAAGCCAATTCCCTGAGACGACCCGGTGACGAGCGCTCTTTTCCCAGTAAGGTCGAACAACGCGATACTCATTCGTCACCTCTTTCCGTCTCGACATCCGCACCTGCTCTGTTTATGTTACCGATAACAATCGCTGTCAAGCAATGGATAATCCACATGAGCAAACCGGACGTTCTTCAAGTTGGGCCATACCCGGAATGGGATCAGGTTCCCCTTGATGAGGTCTTTACGATGCACCGGTTTTTTGAGGCGGAGGACAAATCTGCGTTTCTGGGGAATGTCGGACCGGGAATCCGCGGAATCGCCACGCGCGGAGACCTTGGCGCAGACCGCGCCATGATCGAAGCCTGCCCGAACCTGGAGGTCATTTCGGTCTACGGCGTGGGCTATGACGCCGTCGACATCGACGCTTGTGGCGAGCGGAACATCCGGGTCACAAATACGCCGGATGTTCTGACCACGGACGTCGCTGATATGGCCGTCGCCATGCTGCTTGCGCAATCGCGGAGCGTGATCGGCGCCGACGCCTGGGCCAGAGATGGCAGTTGGGCGGAAAAGGGAATGTATCCGCTCTCGCACAGGGTCAGCGGCAAAAAAGCAGGGGTGTTGGGTCTGGGCCGCATCGGGTTTGAAATTGCGAAGCGGCTGGCGGCTTTCGATCTCGACATCGCATATTCAAGCAATTCCGCGAAAGACCATGCGCCGGAGAGCTGGGCCTTCATCAAGGATCCGGTGGAGCTGGCGCGCCACTCTGACTTCTACGTGGTCGCGCTCTCGGCTTCGGCTGAAACCCGCCACATTGTTTCTCGCGAGGTCATCGAAGCGCTGGGGCCGGAAGGCATGGTCATCAACATCAGCCGCGCATCGAATGTTGATGAGGAGGCGCTGCTCGACGCGCTGGAAAGCGGCGCGCTTGGCTCGGCCGCTCTGGATGTGTTCGAAGGCGAACCATCGCTCAACCCGCGCTTCCTCGCGCTCGACAACGTGCTGCTGCAGCCTCATCACGGTTCTGGTACGATTGAGACCCGCAAAGCCATGGGGAAGCTGGTTCGTGACAATCTGACGGCGCATTTCGCCGGTCAGCCCCTTTTAACGCAGGTTCTGTGAGCGCCCCATGAAATGCATTGTCATCCACGCGCCCAAAGATCTGCGCATTGAAGAACGCGAGGCGCGAAATCCCGGCCCAGGTGAAGTCCAGATCGCCATATCCACAGGTGGCGTCTGCGGCTCCGACCTTCACTACTACAACCATGGCGGATTCGGAGCCGTGCGCCTCAAAGAACCGATGATCCTGGGGCACGAAGTCTCCGGTCACATCACGGCGCTGGGTGACCGGGTGGAAGGACTGAGCGTCGGTCAATTGGTCGCCGTATCGCCTTCGCGGCCCTGCTATTCATGCGGCTTCTGTCAGGAAGGCGCGCATAACCAGTGCGAGAATATGCGGTTTTATGGCTCCGCGATGCCATTTCCCCATATTCAGGGCGCGTTCAGGCAGGTGCTGGTGGCCGACGCCCGCCAATGCGCGCCCGCTGACGGATTAACGGCCGGAGAAGCCGCTATGGCCGAGCCTCTCGCTGTCTGTTTGCACGCGACACGGCGGGCCGGTGAGATGCTGGGCAAGAATGTTTTGGTGGCGGGCTGCGGACCGATCGGCCTATTGAGCATTCTCGCCGCGCGGCGCGCGGGCGCCGCAGAAATCGTGGCGATGGACCTATCGGATTTCACGCTCAGAATTGCGTCGGCGAACGGCGCGGATCGCGGGATCAACGTCGCCGAGAATCCCGAGGGACTTGGAGAGTATCAGTCAGGCAAAGGTTACTTCGACGTTCTCTTCGAGTGCACCGGCGCAGCGCCCGCGCTGAGCGGAGGGATCGCCGCGCTGCGCCCTGGCGGAGTGATCGTTCAAATCGGACTCGGTGGCGACATGACAGTGCCGGTTCAGGCGATCACAGCGAAGGAACTTCAGCTTCGCGGCGCATTCCGGTTTCACGACGAGTTTTTCGATGGCGTCACTTTGATGCGCAAGGGCCTGATCGACGTGAAACCGCTGATCACCCACACGCTAGGGCTTGAGAACGCAGTCGATGCGTTTGAGCTGGCCTCAGACCGCACGCAAGCGATGAAAGCGCAGGTGACGTTCGATTGCACATTGTGATCCGCGACGGAGCTGTCAGACACTTTCTAACTCGTCTCAATTTCCCTCAAAATGCAGGAACCTAGTTGTTTGATCCCAGGATTTGATGGTGCGATCTTTTCTTTGGAATGGAAGGACGCCCTATGGGACAGATACGCCACGGCAGCGCCACGACCACGCACGCGGTCCGAGCGGCGATACAGCGATCGCAAGCTTCGGCCGCGGAGCTGAGCCGGACCTATGGAATCAACCCGAAGACGGTTCTGAAATGGCGCAAGCGGACGTCGGTTGAGGATCGCAAGACCGGGCCGAAAGAGCCCCGTTCAACCGTTCTCAGCAAAGAGGAGGAGGCGATCATCGTCGCCTTTCGGCGTCACACTCTGCTTCCCCTGGACGACTGCCTCTACGCCCTGCAGCCGACGATCCCGCACCTGACGCGCTCTTCGCTGCATCGCTGCTTGCAGCGCCACGGGATCAGCCGCCTGCCCGATGTCGACGGCGACAAGCCGGCGAAGAAGAAGTTCAAGCGTTATCCAATAGGATACTTTCACATCGATCTGGCGGAGGTGCAGACCGCCGAGGGTAAACTGCATCTCTATGTCGCCATCGACAGAACATCCAAGTTCTGCCTTCGCGCAGCTCGTGGACAAGGCCAACCGCCGGACGGCCACGGCCTTTCTCGAAGCCGTGATCGCCGCCGTTCCCTACCAGATCCACACGGTGCTCACCGATAACGGTATTCAGTTCACCCTGCCGCCGCGTTATCGAACAGGGCCGACCGCCAGCGTCGCCACCCACATGTTCGGGATGCGCTGCCAGGAGAACGGCATCGAGCACCGTCTCACCAAGGTCAGGCATCCGTGGACCAACGGCCAGGTCGAACGCATGAACCGCACCATCAAAGACGCCACCGTCAAGCGGTTCTACTATGACAGCCACGACCAGCTGCGCAGGCATCTCAGCGACTTCATCGACGCCTACAACTTCGCCCGCAGGCTCAAGACGCTCAAAGGCCTCACGCCCTACGAATACATCTGCAAAATCTGGACAACCGAGCCAGAGCGATTCAGATTCGATCCAATCCATCAGATGCCGGGACTAAACAACTAGGCGGAACAAAGTTGCCGCCACTCGGCAAGAGCGGCGGAGCGGGCTCTCTTGAAAACATGGCGGCTGGAGTAGAGATGACGCTCGCGATTGAACAGGTTGTAGACGGAGGCGTGAACGGCTGTGAACATTTGCAAACTTCGCATGCGCCGGAAGCGCTGCATCGCCCGTTCCCTTCGTCGGAATGGCAGGTGCGAATTCTCAATGCGATTGTTCAGTCAGCGACATGTGGTCTGCAGATCCGAGCCGCCCATCTCCTTTAGAGCGGCGCGATACGAACGAAGCAGATCCGTCACGATTTCACGCGGAGCGCCGAATCGGTTCATCAATTTCTTCAATAATTTCAATGCGGCGCGTTTGTCCCGGCGCTCCGTGACGACCGCCTCCAGGACTTCGCCTTCATGATCCACCGCGCGCCACAAGTGCCGGCGCTCCCCGTTGACCTTCACGAAGACCTCGTCCAAATGCCACCGCCAGTTCGAGTAAGTCTCCAGCCTATCGACGCGCTTGCGCTTAATCTCGGCGGCGAACATCGGACCAAATCTTTGCCACCAGAAGCGGATGGTTTCATGGCTGACGTCGATCCCCGTTCATGCAGCAGGTCCTCGACGTTCCGCAGTGACAGTGGAAAGCGCACATACATCATGACCACCAGGCGGATGACTTCAGGGCTGCTGTGAAAACCCTTGAACGGATTACGCTTACTCATCCGGGGACGCTACAAATCCGCTCTGCTCTCCTCAAAGCCAATCTTTCTGACAAGCCCGGCCGCGCTGACTAACCCAAATCTGTCAGCTTCCGCGTACACTCCTCGCCCAGCCCGTTCTCGACCTGGTCGCGAATTGCCGCCATTTTTCGTTCAAATTCGCTGAGCATGCGCGCGATTTCTTGCACAGGCGCCATTTTGTTCAGTTCGTCCAGAAGCGCTTCTTTGGCGCGGTCCAACTGCTGCTGAATCGCATCCATGATGAAGTTTTCAATCCGTGCCTCGAAGCGCTTCAATCCCTTCTCCAACTCGTCGAGGTCGAGGCCGATCGCTTTGAACGCCAGTCGGATCAGCGCCTTGCCAGCCCGTTTCAGCGCGTCGAGATGCTTTTCAACCTTGGCCAAGGCGTTCTGCAGGGTCTTGAACGGCCCGCTGGTCAACTCGCGCACCAACCCGTCGATGACGCTGATGAAGTCGCCGATGCCGCGCAGCACACCGTCGATGGTCGCCGCCACGTCGTGAAAAACGCTCAGCTTGTCGGCGACGAAATCCTGAGCCTTTCGCAGATCGTCGCGCGACTTGTCGATGATCCTGTTCAACTCGGTGGCGCAATTCTTGATCCCTGCCGGCGGGCTGTCGCCGTGGATGCTGATCAGATAGTCCACCCCGGTCTTGAACTGGTTGAGTTTGGTGAGGACCTCGCCGAGCTCGCTCCGCGCGTCGTCAATCGGTTTCTTCACCTTGTCGACGCCACTTTTCAGCCCGGAAAGTGCGAGATCGATCTCATGCAGGACCGCGCGGGTCTCGCCGATGGTGCCCCCCGGAGGCTTGGGCTTGACCAAAGGCTTCAACGTCGTCGCGACCGCACCGCTGGCTGCGCCGATCTCCGGAAGGATCGACATGTCGTCGGCGATCGCCTGAACGGTGGTCAGCGGAGTCTGAATCTTCTTGAGATCCTTTTCGATCTTCGCCGGGTAACCCAACGTCTTCTTTAGATCTTTCAGTAAGCCCTGAACGCTCTTCAACTCAGTATCGACGCCGCTGACGCCGCCGATAATCTCCGACAGGTTTTCGCTGAGATGGCGCAGCGGGGGTTGTTTGATCTGGTTCATGCTGAGGCTCCGTTCAGATCGGGCGCCGTGTCGCCCGTCGCTGCAGCGAGCGACCCTAGTTATAGATGCCGGTAAACAATCGGCGCATCTTGACGCGACGCGCAAGGCCAAACCAAGCGAAGTGGAGAAATTGCCGTGCCCATTTCAATGTCAGCCTGTTTTCACGCGACAGAGAGGAGCATCGCCTCAAGGCAATCGCCGGCGTTGCAATGGTGGTGACGAATTTGAAGCATCGCGTGCGAGCGCGGCGCATGGTGCCAAGATTGACGCCAAAGACCGACTCGTCAATTGGTGCATGAATGCTGGAGGTTATTGCATTGGGTTGGCGGGGCGCCTCTTCGCTATTAATCTGGCGCTGTCACGATTGTCGCAGAGTTGATCGGCGGAGGTGTCACATTGGAGGCAACAGGCTGGCGACAGCTTTACTGCGTAGCGTTCAGCGAACCGACAAAAAATTCGTCTTACGTGCTGGAGGCGGGGGGAGAACACGCAGCACGGATGGATCAAATGCGTAGTCGCTCGGAAACGTCCGCGCTGTCGCGAGCGACATTCGTGTTTGCGTCAGGTCTGGAGCTTCATCGCGCAAATGGAAGCCGCATGCGCAGCGCAATGATGTCTCGCATCAAAACTAAAAAAGACGGCCAGAGAGGAAGAACAGCGTGACCAAAATCATCTATACAAAGGTTGACGAGTCGCCTGAACTGGCGAGCGGCTCCTTGTTGCCGATCGTTCGGGCATTCACCCAGGCGGCTGGAATCGAGGTGGACACGCGGAACATCTCTCTGGCCGGCAGGATTCTGGCGAGCTTCCCAGACAGTCTCAGCGAAGACCAGAAACAGGCCGATCACCTCGCGGATCTCGGCCAAGTGGTGACTAACGCGAACGCCAACATCGTCAAGCTGCCGAACATCAGCGCCTCCGTGCCCCAGTTGAAGGCCGCTATCAAGGAGTTGCAGGAAAACGGTTTCGCCATTCCCGACTACCCTGATGAGCCCTCAAGCGACGCTGAGCGGGAGATCCAGGCGACCTACGCGAAAGTCATGGGCAGCGCTGTGAACCCAGTGTTGAGGCAAGGCAATTCCGACCGCCGCGCCCCGAAGGCGGTGAAGGAATACGCCAGGAAAAACCCGCACTTCATGGGTGAATGGGCGCCTGAGTCGAAGACTCATGTGGCCACGATGCAAGGTGGCGACTTCTTCACCAATGAGAAATCAACGACTATCACCGAGGCGCAGGCTGGCGACGGCCGTGTCGAATTCGTCGCCGAGGACGGCGCCGTCACAGTGCTCAAAGAGAGTATGCCGTTGCACGTCGGACAGATCCTGGACGCGACTTTCCTTAGCGCCAAGGCGCTTCGCGCGTTTCTGGAGGCTCACGTCGCCGACGCCAGGGAACAGGGCGTGCTGTTCTCGGTTCATCTGAAGGCGACGATGATGAAGGTCTCGGACCCCGTGATGTTCGGTCACGTGGTCGCCGTCTTCTTCAAGGATCTGCTTGAGAAGCACGCGGATGCACTGAAGGACATTGGATTCAACCCCAACAATGGGCTTGGCGATCTGCTCTCCAGGATCGAGTCCCTTCCTGACGATCAGCGCGCCGCCATCGAGGCAGACATTAAGGCTTGCATGGACGCGGGCCCGGACCTCTTCATGGTGAACTCAGAACGCGGGATCACCAATCTTCACGTGCCCAGCGACGTTATTGTCGACGCCTCCATGCCGGCCCTGATCCGCGCTGGCGGCAAGGGCTGGGGACCGGATGGCAAGCAACACGACACCAAATGCGTGATTCCCGACTATTGCTATGCGCCGATTTATCAGGAGACTATCCGCTTCTGCAAAGTGCACGGCGCGTTTGATCCGGCGACGATGGGCACGGTCTCGAACGTGGGGCTGATGGCGGACAAGGCCGAAGAATACGGCTCGCACACCATGACATTCATCGCGCCGGGCGACGGCGTCATTCGCATCACCGACCCCGCGGGCGAAACCGTTCACGCACATGACGTCGAGGAAGGCGATATTTGGCGCGCCTGTATGGCCGAAGATGAACCGATCCGTGATTGGGTGAAGCTGGCGGTGGCCCGGGCCCGCGCGACCGGCGATCCGGCCGTTTTCTGGCTCAATCACAAACGCGCGCACCATGCGGAGCAAATTCGTCTGGTCGAGGAGTATCTCAAGGAACATGACACCCGGGGCCTCGGGATTCACATCATGAATCTGCGCACTGCGACGCGTTTCACGCTGGAGCGCATGAAAGAGGGCCTGAACACCATCTCGGTGACCGGCAATGTGCTGCGCGATTATCTGACGGATCTGTTCCCGATCCTGGAGGTCGGCACCAGCGCCAAAATGCTGTCCATCGTGCCGCTCCTGGCCGGTGGCGGCTTGTTCGAGACCGGGGCGGGCGGTTCCGCGCCGGTGCTTTATCGGCAACTCATCGAGGACGGTCATTTTTGCTGGGATTCGCTCGGCGAGTTTTGCGCGTTGGGCGCCTCTTTCGAACATCTGGCGGGAGCCTCTGGAAACGCCAAAGCGGCCGTGTTGGCGACGACGCTGGATCAGGCGACAGAGAAGGTGCTGGACACCGGCAAGTCGCCGGGGCCGAACCTGGAGGATGTGGACACCAGAACCAGCCATTTCTACCTGGCGCTCTACTGGGCGGAGGCTCTGGCCGAACAGGATGAGGATGCGGAATTGAAGGCGCATTTTGCGCCTGTCGCCACGGGCCTGCGGGAGAACGAAGCGAAGATCGTGGGGGAAATCGACGCGGCTCACGGCAAGTCGGCGGATTTGGGGGGCTACTATGCGCCCGACGCCGGAAAGCTGGCCGCCGTCATGCGGCCAAGCGCGACATTCAACGCGATTCTTGGTCGGTAATTCTCTCCGGTTCAGAGTCTCGTAGACCCAGTATAATCAGGACGACTCGATCCTCGACTTCGCGCGCGTCGGCCAACTGCGGCCTCAACCGCAGCGTTCCGGTCCATGCGCTACTTCACCGCGCATCTGCTCCGGCTGCGGGATGAGGAAATCGGCGGAAGCGCCGATGGCGTTGCGATCCAGCAGTAGCGCGGTCCGGAACCCGAAGATCGAGACGTCCGCGAGACCGACTAGCGGGCGATTTTTGCAGAGAGCCGCCCGCCTCCGAATCTCGGGCCGCTCGCGCAGTTGTCGCTTCTTCCAATGTGAGAGCTGACAGCTTCCTGACAGCCGCTTTGCAATACGAAGACTAAATTCCCTTTTCTTTTCTAAGATCGATTGCAATAGAGTGAGCGACGAATTTCAGTTTGTAATAAAGAACTGGTCGTGGGAATAATGCGAATACTGGTTGTAGAAGACGCTCAGGACATCGCGCAGGCGATTTCCGATTACCTGCAAGGCAGGGGTATTGCATGCGATTGCGCGGAAAGCATAGAGGATGCGGAAGACCATACCTCTGTTCAGGAATTTGATTGCATAATACTGGACTTGCAGCTTCCTGATGGGTCTGGACTGGATTTTCTCAAGCGGTTGCGCGCGCAAAAAAAAAGAGTGTCCGTCATTATACTTACGGTGAATTCCGATATCGAAAGCAAGCTCGAAGGGCTATATATCGGCGCCGACGACTATATCGTTAAACCCGTCCAAATGTCAGAACTCGAGGCGCGAATACGTGCGGTTGTCCGCCGCGCGCATGGGGACGTTCAGGAGAAAATTTCGTTTGGCGACCTGACACTTGATCCGATCGAGAAAGTTGCTTTCATTCGGGATGAGACGATTTCTTTTACAAGAAGGGAGTATTCCATTTTGGAAATATTATTTAGGAACAGGAAAAAGCCTGTTAATAAGCAGCGCATTTTTGAGAGAGTCTATGCGTTTTCTGATGATCATGTAAATATGAACGCGATAGAATTAAATATTGGAAGAATACGAAAAAAACTCGCCAATTCTAATGTAACTATAAGAACATTGAAGGGAATAGGCTACCAACTTGATTTACGCG
Source organism: Paracoccaceae bacterium (assembly GCA_963669315.1). Lineage (GTDB taxonomy): Bacteria > Pseudomonadota > Alphaproteobacteria > Rhodobacterales > Rhodobacteraceae > SZUA-547. Next base: position 2,963,119 of record OY770021.1, read on the forward strand.
AATAGGCTGTCTAGATCCATTACTGCGAGGTTGTTTGTAGCGACGGCTGCAATCTTGTCTCTCGGTTGCGCGCTGGCGCTGTTCGGAGCGAATCTTTACGGCCAGCGCGCGGCGCAGCAGGCTTTCGACAAGATCCTTGCCGGCGCGGCGTTCGAGATGGCCAGATCAATTTCTATCGTCGACGGCGCGCCCGTGGTGGACTTGCCTGCCGCAGCGTTCGAGTTGCTGGCGCTTTCGACAGACGACCGCGTGATGTATGCGGTTACCGATCCTGCAGGGCTTCTGTTGACCGGGGCGACACCTCTAGCGGCAATGGCGCCTCCGGGCGAGATCATCTTCGTGGACGAGGTCGATCGAGGCGAGCGCGCTAGGTACGCAATCCTCAGCCGTGTGTTTTCGGAACGGTCGTTCAGCGGGTCGGTTAACATCTATGTGGGTCATACGACGGCCGCACGGGAAGCGCTGAAATCTGAGATCGTCTCCAACGCCATGATCTTATTGCTCGGCGTTTGCATCGTCATGATTATCCTGGCGCTTATAGCCGTGCGCGTCTCGCTCGCGCCGCTTTGGAAGATCGAGGCGGAGATTCGGGCGCGCGATCCAATGAATTTAACACCGATCGATGTATCGGTGCCGACTGAGATAGAGGCGAGCGTCGCGACGCTGAACCGGTTCATGCGGCGGTTATCCCGGCGCGTCAACGCGATGCAGAGGCTGATCGCGGACTCCAGCCACCAATTGCAGACCCCGATCGCCGCGCTCGTGATGCATACGAGAACCGCTTTATCGACCGACGATCCGGCAAAGCTGCGTGATATCGCGCAAATCGCAAATAAAAGAGCGCTGGGTCTGGGGCGGCTGGCCAGTCAACTTCTGAGCCAGGCGATGGTCATCCACCGCACCGACTCGATAACGATGCAGAGACTCGACCTGAGGTCCGTCGCGATCCGGGCCGAGGAGGATACCGACTTTGTCGCCCTGGGCGGTGTCGATGACACGTGGCTCGTGTTGCCGGAGGACGCGGTTTGGGTTCAAGGCGATTCTTTCAGTCTGGCCGAGGGCGTCAAGAATCTGCTCAACAACGCCCTGAAATACGGCGAGGCGCCGTACAAACTGATTGTTGAGGCGGATGCGTCGCACGGATTCGCGATTGTCGCCGTCGAGGACTGCGGAGAGGGAATAAGGAAAGATTTATGGCCGGAGCTTGCGGTCCGTTTCGCCCGCACCGCAGGGTCAAATTCGTCGGGCGCAGGACTTGGTCTGTCGATTGTCGCATCGGTTGCAGAATCGCATGGCGGGCGCGTCGAAACTCAGCAGACAGCGGCGGGCGGATTCCGCGTCGGCATCTCTCTGCCGCTCGCGGAGCCGGAGCATTCCTCGTGAGGCGTTTTTTGCTTGCCCTCATCTTTGCGCTCGCCGCGGCGGCGCCTGCGCTGGCGCAGGAACAGCGCATCGTGGTCGGCGACGCGAGCAGCGAGCGCCAACTGCACATTGTCGGATCGACCGATATAGAGTTCATCTGGCCTTTGCTTGTCGGCTTCGTCAACTCGCAGAACGGCATGAGCGTGCTTTACGAGGAAGAGGTCACCAGGAACCTCTACGAGCGGGCCAAGTCCGCCTGCGACGACAGCCGGACAGATGGCGATCTCTGGATCAGTTCGGCCATAGATCTGCAGGTCTCGCTGGTAAACGATTTGTGCGCGCAGCCGCACCAATCCAGGTTCACCGAGACGCTGCCGAGCTGGGCGAAGTGGCGGAACGAAGTGTTCGGCCTTACCTTTGAGCCGGCGGTGCTGGTCTACAACCGGAGCCTCATCGCGCCAGAGAAAGTTCCTAGGTCACGTTTCGATCTGGTCGATCTTTTACGCGCCTCCAGCTCAGATTTTCGCGGGCGGATAGCGACTTACGACATTGAAGCGTCGGGCCTAGGTTACCTGTTCGCCTTTCAGGACGCACAGCGCGCAACAACGTTTGGCCGGCTGATCGAAGCGTTCGGCCGGGCCGAAGTCGAGGTCAAGTGCTGTAGTTCCGACATCGTGGACGGCGTCGCCGACGGGCGGTACCTCTTGGGCTACAACGTTCTCGGCTCATATGCGCGTGAGCGGGCGAAGGTCGATGACCGGGTCGGAATCGTCGAGTTGGAGGACTACACCCTAGTGCTGTCTCGCGCCGCCGTCGTGGCCCGGCAGACGCCCAACGCGGACTTGGCTCGGGCGTTAATTGATTTCTCCCTTTCCGCAGAGGGACGCCGCATTCTGGCCAGCGTGTCGATGCTGCGCCAGTCGCTGGCCGAGGACGCGGCGCATCCGAACAATAGCGAGAGGCTGGTGCCGATCGCGCTGTCCCCGGTGCTTCTGGTCGGGCTCGATTCGCACAAGCGGGTTTCGTTCATCCGTCTCTGGAAGAAATCACTCGATTGAGATTTTGCTCCAGGCCGGTTCGGGGGCGACGCATGGGCGAATACGCGGCGCATCCAACTCGTCGCCTTTAGACAGATTTGCGACAGCCTGCCCGACATAGCTTGCCCAGCCAATGACAGGCGCGTCCGGTATCGGACAGGCGCGCCGTCTTTTGGGGGGAGTTAAAAGGGCGGGAGTTCCGGCTATCGCGGCCGGCCATGGACGTGATCGCCTGAATGGACGCTCATTTGTGTCACGACGGCGCAGACGCCGCTTCATGAATGAATTGGCGAATTTTCGTTACCAAGCCGCGATTCCGCGCCGGGCGTCGAGCGGCCGTTTGCCGACGATATGGCGGACGATAAGTCGGCGAACCTGCCCCTACTGCCAATGAATAAGGAGATGCCAACGTGCCGATCAAAACTGGTTCCGACACTTTGAACGCCCGCCGCGAGATTTCCGCGGGGGGCAAGACTGTCGCCTATTATTCGATTCCGGCGGCGGAAGCGGCGGGGGCGGGGTCTTTCTCGAAGCTTCCTGCGGCGCTGAAGGTGGTGCTTGAGAACATGCTGCGGTTCGAGGATGGCGGGCGCACGGTCAGCGTCGACGACATCAAGGCGTTTGGAACCTGGGCGGAGAATGGCGGCAAGAACCCGCGAGAGATCGCCTATCGCCCGGCGCGCGTGCTGATGCAGGACTTCACCGGCGTCCCGGCGGTGGTGGATCTGGCGGCGATGCGCGACGGCATCGTGGCGCTGGGCGGCGATCCGGAGAAGATCAATCCGCTGAACCCGGTGGACCTGGTGATCGACCACTCGGTGATGATCGACGAGTTTGGCAATCCGCGCGCCTTCCAGATGAACGTGGACCGCGAGTATGAGCGGAACATGGAGCGCTACACCTTCCTGAAATGGGGCCAGAGCGCGTTCGACAATTTCCGCGTGGTGCCGCCGGGCACCGGCATCTGCCACCAGGTCAATCTGGAGTATCTGTCGCAAACGGTCTGGACCGACAGCGATCAGAACGGGGCCGAGGTCGCCTATCCCGACACGCTGGTCGGCACCGACAGCCACACCACCATGGTCAACGGCGCGGCGGTCTTGGGCTGGGGCGTCGGCGGCATTGAGGCCGAGGCCGCGATGCTGGGCCAGCCGATCTCGATGCTGATCCCCGAGGTGATCGGGTTTGAGCTGACCGGCGAGATGGTCGAGGGCTCCACCGGCACCGATCTGGTGCTGAAAGTCGTGGAGATGCTGCGCGCCAAGGGCGTGGTCGGCAAGTTCGTCGAGTTCTACGGCGCTGGGCTGGATCACCTGCCGCTGGCCGATCGCGCGACCATCGCCAACATGGCCCCGGAATACGGCGCCACCTGCGGCTTCTTCCCGATCGATGGAGAGACCATCCGCTATCTGCGCAACACCGGCCGCGACGACGGCCGGATCGCGCTGGTCGAAGCCTACGCCAAGGAGAACGGCTTCTGGCGGGACGAGAACTATGCGCCGGTCTACACCGACACGCTGCATCTGGACATGGGGACGATCGTGCCCGCCATCTCCGGCCCGAAGCGTCCTCAGGACTATGTCGCCCTGTCGAACGCCAAGGCCGCGTTCCGCAACGAGATGGAGCAGAACTTCAAGCGCCCGATGGGCAAGGAAGTCGCCGTCAAGGGCGAGGACTACACCATGGAGTCGGGCAAGGTCGTGATCGCCTCGATCACCTCCTGCACCAACACCTCGAACCCCTATGTGATGATCGGCGCGGGTCTGGTGGCGCGTAAAGCCGCCGCGCTCGGCCTCAACCGGAAGCCCTGGGTGAAGACCTCTCTGGCCCCCGGCTCGCAGGTCGTCTCGGCCTATCTTGAGGCCGCCGATCTGCAAAAGGATCTGGACGCCATCGGCTTCAACCTGGTGGGCTATGGCTGCACAACCTGCATCGGCAACTCCGGTCCGATCCAGGCGGAGCTTTCCGAGGCCATCGCCGAGGGCGATCTGGTGGCGACCTCGGTGCTCTCCGGCAACCGCAACTTCGAAGGCCGCATCAGTCCGGATGTCCGCGCCAACTATCTCGCCTCGCCGCCGCTGGTGGTGGCCTATGCGCTGGCGGGAACGCTGGACATCGACCTGTCGACCGAGCCGCTGGGTCAGGACAAGGACGGCAATGACGTCTATCTGAAGGACATCTGGCCGACCTCCAAAGAGGTTGCCGATCTGGTCCAGCAGACCGTGACCCGAGAGGCGTTCCAGTCGAAATACGCGGATGTCTTCAAGGGCGACGAGAAATGGCGCTCGGTCGAGACCACCGACCAGAAAACCTATGACTGGCCGGCGACCTCCACCTACGTCCAGAACCCGCCCTACTTCCAGGGCATGGGCAAAGAGGCCGGCTCGATCAGCGACATCAGGGACGCCAAGGTGCTGGCGATCCTCGGCGACATGATCACCACCGACCACATCTCGCCCGCGGGCGGGTTCAAGGCGACCACCCCGGCCGGTCAGTATCTGACCGAACGGCAGGTGGCGCCGCGCGACTTCAACTCCTACGGCTCGCGCCGCGGCAATCACGAGATCATGATGCGCGGCACCTTCGCCAATATCCGCGTCAAGAATGAGATGCTGGACGGGGTTGAGGGCGGCTACACCAAAGGGCCGGACGGGGCCGAGACCTCGATCTTCGAGGCGGCTATGGCGCACCAGGCGGCGGGCACGCCGCTGGTGGTGTTCGGCGGCGAGCAATACGGCGCCGGCTCCTCCCGCGACTGGGCGGCCAAGGGCACGGCGCTGCTCGGCGTCAAGGCGGTGGTCGCCGAGGGGTTTGAGCGCATCCATCGCTCAAACCTGGTCGGCATGGGCGTGATCCCGTTCGAATTCACCGGCGGCGACACGCGCAAGTCCCTTGGCCTGAAGGGCGATGAGACGGTCACGATCACGGGGCTGGAAGGCGATATCGAGCCGCTGTCAAACGTGCCTTGCACGATCACCTACGCGAATGGAGCGACCAGGGAGATCCAGCTGAAATGCCGGATCGATACCGAGGTCGAGATCGAATACATCGAGCATGGCGGCGTGCTGCACTACGTCCTGCGCAACCTGGCCGGCCTCGTCGCAAACTGATGATCACCGGCCGGCGCCTGCGCGTCGGCCGAACCTGTAAAACGCCCGGGCCAACCCCGGGCGTTTCTCGTGGAGACGTGGGCGTCGAGGCGGATAACGAGGTTCGAATTGGCGGTTATTCCCGTTTCGAGACTGATCAACAGAATAATGACAGTTTCATCGAGGTACCGAAGTACAGCGCTGCATCCGTTGGACCTAAGCAGCCCAAAACGCAGCAACTCATGCACTCGTACGAGAGCAAGATACGACAGTGATCCAAAGCATAATAATCGGAGGAGCCTAATGACCATGGCGTTTTTCACTCGCAAGATAGCGATTGCAGCGGTGGCTGCGACGGCTTTCGCATCCGCGCCCGCGGTTGCGGCGGACGTAGAGTCGATCCACTTTCTGATTCCGGGCGGCGCCGGCGGCGGCTGGGACGGCACCGCGCGCGGCACGGGCGAGGCGCTGACGAAGGCTGGCCTCGTCGGACAAGCAAGCTTCGAGAACATGTCGGGCGGCGGCGGCGGCAAGGCCATCGCCTTTCTGATCGAGAACGCCGAGAGCAATCACGGCACGCTGATGGTCAATTCGACCCCGATCGTGATCCGCTCTCTGACCGGCGTCTTTCCGCAGAACTTCCGCGATCTGACCATGGTGGCTGGCACCATCGGTGACTACGCCGCGCTCGTCGTAGCCAAGGACAGCCCGTACCAAAATCTTGCAGATTTGATGGAGTCTCTTAACTCCAATCCCTCTGGCACCGCCATCGGCGGCGGCTCGGTTCCGGGTGGCATGGACCATCTGGTCGCGGCGATGGTTGTCGAGGCGGCGGGCGGTGATCCGATCGCCATGAAGTACATCGCCTATGACGCCGGCGCGAAGGCGAACGCCGGGCTGCTCTCAGGTGAAGTCCAGGCTGTTTCGACCGGCTTCTCCGAGGCGGTCGATCTTGCGGCTGCGGGTGAGGTTCGCGTGCTCGCGGTCACATCGGAAGAGCGCGTCCCTGCGCTTCCGGACGCCATGACGGTCAAAGAGCAGGGCGTCGACGTCACCTTCGTGAACTGGCGCGGGTTCTTCGCCGCGCCGGGTCTGCCGGCGGATCAACTGGCCGCTTATCAGGGCGTGATCGCCAAGATGTACGACACCCCGGAATGGGAAGAAGTGCGCGCCCGCAACGGTTGGGTCAACATCTACAACAATGGCGATGACTTCACCGCGTTCCTCGAGGCGCAGGAAAAGGTCATCGGCGATCTGATGAAGAAACTCGGCTTCCTCTGAAGCCTGACATCCGCCCCGTCCGGAGAATTCGGGCGGGGCGTTCTATTTCCGGGGGGAAGAAACGATGACGATGTCGCTCGACCGTTGGGTGGCCCTTGCCATCTTACTCATATGCGCAATTTACGGCTATTCGGCCTGGTTCGCTATGGACGAGCTGCTGGCGCCGATCATGAAGAGAAATCCGATCTGGCCGTCCACATTTCCGAAAGTTCTGTCGGTTCTCGGCGTGATCCTGGCGATATCTGTGGTGCTGAACCTAGAGAGGCAAGAGTCGAAGGACCCCTCCGCAATGGAGATCAACTACACGCGCCTCACCGATTACAATATCGGACAAGCGCTCGGGCTTCTGGGTCTGATGGTGGTCTACGCCTTCGCGCTGCGCCCGGTAGGCTTCCTCGCCTCGACATTCATCTTTCTCACCGCGGGCAGCTATATCCTGGGCGAGCGGAGATATGTCTTGATGGCCATAACCTCCGCGCTTGCCGCTGGCATCGTCTGGTATCTGGTCGAACAGGTGCTTGGCATTTTCCTCAAGCCGCTTCCGGCATTTCTTACAGCGACAGTGGGGGCATAAGACATGCTTGAAGGACTTCTTATCGGCCTCGGCACCGCGTTTTCGGTCACCAACCTTGCGATGGTGATCGGCGGCTGCCTGATTGGCACGTTCATCGGCATGCTGCCGGGCCTCGGCCCGATGTCGATCATCGCGATCATGATCCCGATCGCAATCTCGATCGGCGATCCCTCGGCCGCGCTGATCCTGTTGGCCGGCGTTTACTATGGTGCGATCTTCGGCGGCTCGACCTCCTCGATCTTGATCAACGCGCCGGGCGTCGCATCGACGGTGGCGTCCAGTTTCGACGGATACCCGCTGGCCCGCCAGGGCAAGGCGGGCAAGGCGCTGACGGTCGCGGCGATCTCGTCCTTCATGGGCGGCACGATCGGCGCGGTTCTGCTGATGATCTTCGCGCCGGCGCTGGCTTCCGTGGCGCTTCTGTTCCACTCGGCCGAGTATTTCGCACTTATGGTCGTGGGTCTCTCGGCCATCGCCGCTTTCGCCGGTTCCGGACAGGTCTCGAAAGCCTTGTTGATGACCATTCTGGGCCTGATCATGTCGACAGTGGGGGAGGGCGTGCTCTTCAACCTTCCGCGCTTCACGATGGGTATCATGGATCTGCAGGGCGGGTTCGGCTTTATCACGCTGGCCATGGCGATGTTCGCCCTGCCCGAGGCGCTGTTCCTTGTCCTCGACAAGTCGCGCTCGAATTCCGGCGATGCTGGCGGCGAGATCAAGGATCTTCGTATCAACCGGCAGGAGGCGAAGCAAATCACCCCGGTGATCGGCCGCCAGTCGGTCATGGGCTTCATGATTGGGGTGCTGCCGGGCGCGGGCGCCACGATCGCCTCTTTCCTGGGCTATGCGGTCGAGCGAAACATCGCCTCGCCCGAGGAACAGAAAGAGTTCGGCAAAGGCTCGATCAAGGGGCTGGCGGCGCCGGAAAGCGCCAACAACGCGGCCTGCACCGGCTCTTTCGTGCCGCTCCTGACGCTGGGCATCCCGGGGTCGGGCACCACGGCGATCCTGCTGGGCGCGTTGATCGCGCTCAATGTCTCGCCCGGCCCGCGTCTGATGATCGACGAGCCGCAGATCTTCTGGGCGGTGATCATCTCGATGTATCTCGGCAATCTGGTGCTCTTGATCCTGAACCTGCCGCTGATCCCCTATATCGCCAAGATCCTGATGGTGCCGCGCAACTACCTGATCCCCTTCATCCTCTTTTTCACGCTGATGGGGGCCTATATCGGGCAGAACAACGCGACGGAGCTGCTGCTTCTGGTCGGGTTCGGCGTCATCGCGTCGATCTTCCGCTTCGCCGACTTCCCGCTGGCGCCTCTGCTGATCGGGTTCATCCTCGGCCCGCTGCTGGAGAACAATTTCTCCCGCGCGATGCAGCTCTACGAAGGCCCCGGTTTCATACTAGATCGTCCGATGACGCTCGGATTGCTGGCCATCGCTGTCTTGCTGATAGTCCTGCCCAGCTACCGCGCTCGTCGCGCCCGCAACCGGGCGAAAGGCGTAGCAGACGCGGATTGAGAACTGCGGTAGGCCCCGACGCCCGAGTTGCGCCGGGGCCTTTGCAACCAGTCACATCCGGGACTTTATTCGTTCTTCCGAGCGAATTCAGTCAGAGAGAACCGCTTTGGTGCTTTGAGCACAAATGCCGACTTCTCGGACGAAACTTGCGGATTTTCCGATCCGTCGCAAGCTTGGGATGGCGGCGGTTTTGTAGAACCTCGGTTCCTGAAATTCAGGGAGAGCCAGACGGTTTCGGATTGGTCTGACAATACTCAAAAAGGGAAACACTCAAAATGTCCGGACACGCTAAACCGCTTCCTGAGTATCTGTTGGATCGCTATCGCGGTTGGAAAATGTTTCGGTTCGACGAGAACAAAGCATGGTTCAATCGTCTGGCCACGGAGGGCCAGCGCCCAAGGGCTATGGTGATCAGCTGCTGCGACAGTCGAACAGAAGCCGTCAGAATGTTTGGTGTCGAGCCGGGCGACCTGTTCGTTGTGAGAAACGTCGCAAATATCGTGCCTCCCTACACGCGGGATCACGCCCATCATGGCACATCGGCGGCGGTGGAATATGCTATAAAGGTTCTGAAAGTCGCAAATGTCCTCGTCATCGGGCATTCGAAATGCGGCGGGGTCGCCGCCTGCCACGATATGTGCTCGGACGAAGCGTCGGAGTTAACAGAAAAGGACAGCATAATCGGACGCTGGGTCGACCTCTTGCGACCCGCCTATGAGAGAGTGGCTGTGCTTGAACTGGACCGTTCCGAGAAACTGCGGAAGCTCGAGCATGAGGGCGTTCTAAACTCCCTCAGCAATCTCGCAACCTTCCCATGCGTGCAGGAAGCGATCGAGAAGGGTGAAACCGCAATTCATGGTGCTTGGATCGAAATCGAGACTGGTGTGATGGACGTTTACAACCCGGGTTCTGACTCATTTGCGTCAATTTGAATGCAGCCCGCCATCAGTGATGATTTCGGGCTCAGGCATAAACCAAAGCCTCCATGATTATGCCTGACTGTCCGGTCGAAACGGCGGCCAGTTTAGAAGCTGTGAACGCAATGGATGTAGCCTAGACCGTCATTTGCAAGGTAGGTTCTTGAATTAATCCAGCCCCCGCAACCAGCTTTATAGACTCGACCGCATGGCCGCTCGCATCGAGCGGCTTTTTTGCGTCTGTGGCGAGGGACAGGATCCCCGCCGGTGGTGTCAGACACTTTCTAACTCGCCTCAGCTTCCCTCAAAACGGAGGAACCTAGGCGGAACAAAGCTGCCGCCACTCCTCAAGTGCGGCGGTTCGGAACAGTTTGAAATATCGTCTGGAGTAGAGGTGGCGCTCGCAGTTGAAGAGGTTGCAGACAGAAGAGTGAACTGCGGCGAACTTCTGCAAACTTCGCATGCGCCGGAAGCGGAGCATCGCCCGATCCCTTCGTCGGAATGGCAGGTGTGAATTCTCCGCCCTGTTGTTGAGCCAGCGTTCCGTGGCCTGAAGGTCTGAACAGCCAAGCTCGCGTAATGCAGCGCCATATGACCGAAGGCAGTCGGTCACGATCTCATGCGGATGGCCATAGCGCTTCATCAATTTCCTGAGGAATTTCAATGCGGCGCGCTTATCCCGGCGTTTCGTGAAGATTGCATCCAGCACCTCGCCTTCATGATCCACGGCGCGCCACAAATAGTAGCGCTCGCCGTTGATCTTTACGAAAACCTCGTCCAGGTGCCATCGCCAGTTCGAGTATGCGCGCATCCGATCGACACGCTTGCGCTTGATCTCGGCGGCGAACATCGGACCAAACCGCCGCCACCAGAACCGGATCGTCTCGTGGCTGATATCGATCCCGCGCTCATGCAAAAGGTCTTCGACATTCCTCAGCGAAAGCGGGAAGCGGATGTACATCATGACCGCCAGGCGGATGACGCCGGGTGTAGAGGGCGCCTGTAAATCCAACCACGGGAGCGGCGGAATGTCTTCGCTGCGGGCGGCGTAAAAACCCGCCACGTGGAAGTCTCGAACCATTGAGGTTTGATTTGAGGCGGGGATGTACGGGTTGGAGATTTATCATCGTGTCCGGCGGGCGGTTCTGCGCGACGGGATGAGCGAGCGGGAAGCGGCGCTGGCTTTCGGGATCGATCGGGCGACGGTGTCGAAGATGTTGCGGTTCTCCGAACCGCCTGGTTATCGGCTGAAGTCGCAGCGGCCACGCAGCCGGATGGACGCGCACGCGGATTTCGTTGATCAGATCCTGATCTCGGACCGGGAGGTTCCGAAGAAGCAGCGACACACGGTGCGGCGGATCTTCGAGCGTCTGCGAGATGAGCGCGGGTTCGAGGGCGGCTACACGACGGTGCGGGACCATGTGCGCCCTCGGCGCCAGCACCTGAAGGAGGCCTTTGTTCCGCTCGCGCATCCCCCGGGCCAGGCGCAGGCCGACTTCGGCGAAGCGACCGTCGTGCTTGGCGGGGTCGAGCGGAAGGTGCGGTTCTTCGTGGTGAGCCTGCCACAGAGCGACGCCTTCTTCGTGAAGGCCTATCACGCGGAGACGGCTGAGGCGTTTTGCGACGGGCATGTGGAGGCTTTTGCGTTCTTCGGCGGTGTTCCCCTCTCCATTCTCTATGACAACACCAGGCTGGCGGTGGCGCAGATCCTTGGCGACGGGACCCGCAAGCGCAGCCGGATGTTCGAGGCCTTGCAGTCGCATTACCTGTTCGAGGACCGGTTCGGCCGCCCAGGTCGGGGGAACGATAAAGGCAAGGTGGAGGGGATGGTGGGCTTTGCGCGCCGGAGCTTCATGGTTCCGAATCCGTCGGCGCCCGACATCGACGCCTTGAACGCGACGCTGCTGGAGCGCTGCCGGGAGCGCCTGTCGGCGGTGCTGCGCGGGGTGGAAAGCGCCAGCATCGGCGCCCGGCTGGACGCGGATCGGGCGGCGTTCATGGATCTGCCGGCGACGCCGTTCGAGGCCTGCCATAAGCGGCCCGGCCGGGCGAGCAGCCTGGCGCTGGTCCGCTACAAAAACACGGACTACTCGGTTCCCGTCGCCTACGCCCACAGGGACGTGATGGTCAAAGCCTATGTCGATGAGATCGTCATCGAAGCGGGCGCCGAGGAGATCGCCCGCCACAGACGCTCCTACGCCGCCGAGGACTTCGTCTTCGACCCGCTGCATTATCTCGATCTGATCGAGCGCAAGGTGGGGGCCCTCGATCAGGCCGCGCCCCTGCAGGGCTGGGATCTGGGCGATGACTTCGACCGGCTGCGCCGCCTCCTGGAGGCGCGGCTCAGCCAGAGGAACCGCAGATCCGCCGGCAAGCGCGAGTTCGTGCAGGTGCTGCAGCTGTTCAAGGTCTTCCCCGAGCCCGTGGTCCGATCCGCCGTGCGCGACGCGCTGGAGCTCGGGGCGATCAGCGCCGACGCGGTGAAGCATCTGGCGCTCTGCAAAACCGAGAACCGCCCGCCGCGGCTGGACCTGAAGGAGTACCCGCATCTGCCCGTCTCCGCCGTCGCGGCGACCAACCCGGCCGACTACATGGCTCTGATGGCCGGAGCGATATGATGAGCGCCGCGACGAACGAAGCGCCGGAAATCCTGCTGCGCCATCACCTGAAGAAACTGAAGCTCCCCACCGTGCTGCGCGAGCATGAGAAGATCGCCCGGCAATGCGCCGAGGAGAATGTCGACCATGTCCGCTATCTCGCCCGGCTGATCGAACTGGAGCTGCTGGATCGGGAGGCGCGGATGATCGATCGGCGCATCAAGGCCGCCAGGTTCCCGGCGATCAAGAGCCTGGAGAGCTTCGATTTCGACGCCATCCCGCAATTGAACAAGAAACTCGTCCTGAACCTTGCCCGCGGCGAGTTCGTCAGCCGACGGGAGAACGTCATCGCCCTCGGCCCGTCCGGCGTCGGCAAGACCCATGTCGCCCTCGGGATCGGCCTGGCCGCCTGCCAGCGCGGGATCAAGACCCGCTTCGCCGCCGCCGCCGCAATCGTGCATGAGCTGATCGAGGCCCGCGACGAAAGACGTCTCCTGCGTCTCCAGAAGCAGATGGCGACGGTCGAGCTGCTGATCATCGATGAGCTCGGCTTCGTCCCGCTCTCAAAGACCGGCGCAGAACTGCTGTTCGAGTTGATCAGCCAGCGCTACGAACGCGGCGCCACCATCATCACCTCGAACCTGCCCTTCGACGAATGGACCTCGATCCTCGGCGAAGAACGCCTCACCGGAGCCCTTCTCGACAGGCTCACCCACCATGTCCACATTCTTGAGATGAACGGCCGGTCCTACCGCCTGGCGCAAAGCCGGGCTCGCAAAGCCATCTGAACAACTCCCCGGCTCAACCACGGGCGCGCTCTGACTCTTGACGGTCAGCGCGCCCTTGGCGCTGGATCAGACCGATCCACTCAGCTGGCCGGGTGTTCGGGCGCCCAACTGGACGGAAGTTCGGGCGCCATTGACACCAGTAGGCGATCCGCGCGATCTCGGCTGGCAGGGTAAAGACGACATGGAAATACTCGACCGGGAGCAGGTCTTCGGCGCGCGCCGCCATCCAGTCGCGCGCCGCGGGGCCCTGACACTTCGGGCAGTGTCGGTTCTTGCAACTGTTGTAAGCGACATGCTGGTGATCACACTTGGCGCACGCCGCCACATGGCCGCCGAGCGCTTCGGTCCGGCAGGCTTCGATGGCGGACATCACCTTGAGCTGGGAGAGGCTGACATGCCCGGCATTGGCCCGCCGCCATGCGGGGCCGTGTCTTCGGAATATGTCGGCAATCTCCAGTCTAGGGCGGGGCAAAGCCCGCGCCTTAACCCGGCCGGGTCTTGCGGGTCTGCAAGTTCAATTGCTTGAGCGCCTCGAACGGGCTGGTGGTGTCCCGGATCATCCCGGTGGCGACTTTGGTGTACTGGGCGGTGGTCGTCAGCTTGGCGTGACCGAGGAGCACCTGGATCACCCGCACATCCGTCCCCGCCTCCAGCAGATGGGTGGCGAAGCTGTGCCGCAGGGTGTGCAGCGTTGCGGGCTTGTTGATCCCGGCCATGCGCTTGGCCGATGTGAAGGCCCGGTTGAGCTGTCGTGGCGAAATCGGGTTGATCTTCGGCTTGCCGGGAAACAGCCAGCCTTCTGGCCGCGCCTCCAGCCAATACTCACGTAAAAGATCGAGCAGCCCGGCCGACAACATCACCTTGCGGTCTTTCCGACCCTTGCCCTGCACGACATGGATCAGCATCCGGTCGCTGTCGATGTCGCCGATCGTGAGATTGCAGACCTCGGAGGCCCGAAGCCCGGCGCCATAGGAAATGCTGAGCGCCGCGCGGTACTTGAGCCCGGGACCGGGCGCGGCCATCAGCAGGTCGGAGACTTCCTCGGCGCTGAGCACTGCGGGCAGTTTGCGCGGCTGAGTGCGGAATTGCATGTACCGCTTCATCTCTTCCCGCCCGCCGGTCATCGAGAAAAAGAAGCGCAGCGCGGTGATGCGCCTGTTGTAGACCGAGGGCGTCACCTCGGCATCCGTCATGTGAAGCTGGTACGCGCGAAGCTCTTCCGGCGCCGCCGTATCCGGCGAGCGACCCAGAAACGCCGCGAAATCCTTGACCGCCCGGATGTGCGCCTGCTGGGATTTGGCCCCAAGTCCCCGAATGCGCATATCCTCGATCATCCGAGCGCGCAGCGGCGTGGTCCTCTCCTCTGTCATGGAAGCCTCCTGTCTGTCGATTGAGAAGGCCCCAATCGTCAGGCAGGTCCGCCAATTCCCAAATGCACGGCGTTCTGATCAATGAAGTACGGCGGCCACAAGCGCCCCTGCCGCGGCAGCGGCTTCGTCCTAGGGCTCCTTTGAGACGATCAGGCTGCGGAGTGAGATGTCTGGTCTCAGCGGCGAAGCAGACGATGGATGTGGGCCGGTTGGCATGATTCAAGCTCCGAAAAGAAGCAGTCTAACTAACGCCGAGTGGCGTCTCATCGAGCCTGTCCTGTCCCGCAAACCACGACGTGTGCCGCGCTTTGACGACAGGCGGGTCATGGACAGTATCTGGGTTTTACGGTCGAGAGCGCCTTGGCTGAGCAGGCCGTTTTGCCCTGGCAAGACCTACACAACTCAGTTCGCCTTGCCTGGCGACATCCTTCATTTCCTTGACCAACAGAGGTCGAGCGAAATATTGTAAAGAAATGAAGAGACGCGCGTGAATTTTGTTTCTATCGGGAGTATGGCTATTTGGCTGTGCATCGAGAAATAACCACGGGTGCCCGGCATGCGCCCGGAGCGGAGTAAAGAATGGTCAGTCAAAAAATTAGAAATATGGAGGAGCTTGCTTCCGTAAGCGGAGTATCACGCCCGACCCTCTCTAAATACTTCAACAATCCTGACAGCGTTCGCGCCTCAACCCGTGAACGTATTGAAGCGGCGCTGGAGCGTTACGACTACCGCCCCAACATCTATGCGATGAATCAGAATCGCAGCCTGACGAAGAATGTCGGCATCGTCGTGCCTTACCTTGCAGATCCGTTCTTCGCCGAGATCGCGCGAAATCTGGAACGTCGCTGTATCGACGCCGGCTTTTCGCCAATCCTTTTCAGTTCGCATGGCGTACCAGCCTACGAGAACGACATCTTGGAGGAGCTTCGCTCAATCAAACCGGCGGGCGTACTGCTGGCGCCGCTGGGGCGGGTGTCCGACAGGCGCGTTATCGAGAAATTCTGCGCCGATATTCCTACAATTCTGTTTGACTCCAACCTTGATGGTATCGGAGAAGCCTTTGTTGGGTCGGATAATTTCAGTTTTGTTTCGCAAACTGTAGAGTATCTGTGTCGCACGGGAGAGGCGCCATGCTTCTTCGAAATGGCGACCCCGGTCAACCCGAACGCATACAAACGACGCGCGGCTTATCTTAAAATTATGGAGCACCTGGGGCTGGAGCCGCAAATCGTCAAGGTTGATGGTGAGAGTTGGGAGTTCGAAAAAATCGGGCGGCAAGGTGCGCTCAAGATTTTTGACCAAGATGGCTTTCCGACCAACACAATTCTATGCAGCAATGACCGCTTGGCCATCGGACTATTGTCGGCCTGCTATGAACGGGGCCGTCGTGTCGGGCGGGGGTATGGCTACGCACTGCGAGTCGCCTCAAACGACGATCACCCTTATTCGCGTTTCACAAGCCCTTCGCTCACGACAGCGGCCCACGACTACGAAGTGGTATCAAAGCGGAGCATCGAGAGGCTTTTGGACCTCGTAGAGGCAGGCGGGCGGTTTGCAAAGCGCACCGAAGAGCTGATTCCGGCTCGCCTGGTTCTCAGGGAATCCGCCTAATTTAGACGGATTAAAATTTACGCGCGTAAAGAAAATAATTGACACGAATCAAGTGGTGCCGCTAGTTTCTCCGAAACATCCAAGCATGGGAGGAACGGACGAACCTGAAGACAACACTATTGGCGGCGACCGCGTTGGTAGCGGCTGGCGCCGTTAACGCCAACGCCGATACGATCACGATCGCCACCGTGAACAACGGCGACATGATCCGCATGCAGGGCCTGACTGAGGACTTCACTGCAAAAACCGGACACGACGTGGAGTGGGTCACGCTGGAAGAGAATGTTCTTCGCCAGCGCGTCACGCAGGATATCGCCGCCAAAGGCGGTCAGTTCGACGTTATGACCATTGGCATGTACGAGACTCCCATCTGGGGAGCGCAGGACTGGTTGGTCTCGCTTAACGATCTGCCGGCTGAGTACGATATTGACGACATTCTTCCTGCGATGCGCAGCGGTCTGTCGATCGATGGAACGATGTACGCCGCTCCGTTCTACGGCGAAAGCTCTATGATCATGTATCGCACCGACCTTATGGAAAAGGCCGGGCTTGAGATGCCTGACGCGCCCACCTGGGAGCAGGTCAAAGAAGCCGCCGCCGCCATGACCGACAAGGACAACGAGATCTACGGCGTCTGTCTGCGCGGCAAGGCTGGCTGGGGCGAGAATATGGCCTTCATCACCACCGTGGCGAACTCCTTCGGCGCCCGCTGGTTCGACGAGGACTGGAAACCGCAACTCGACAGCCCTCAGTGGAAAGAAGCGGTGTCCTTCTATTACGATCTGCTCTCCAGCTACGGCCCTCCGGGCGCATCGACCAACGGTTTCAACGAGAACCTGTCGCTGTTCCAGCAGGGTAAATGCGGCATGTGGATTGACGCCACCGTCGCGGCGTCCTTCGTGACCAACCCGACCGATTCCACCGTCGCAGACAAGGTGGGCTTTGCGCTTGCGCCGGATACCGGCGTTGGCAAACGCGCCAACTGGCTGTGGGCTTGGGCTCTGGCGATCCCTGCCGGTACTCAGAAAGAGGACGCCGCCAAAGCGTTCATCAACTGGGCAACATCGAAAGAGTATCTCGCTCTCGTGGCCGAGAAAGAGGGCTGGGCGAATGTGCCTCCGGGCAGCCGGACCTCGCTCTACGAGAATCCTGAGTACCAAAAGGTGCCGTTCGCAGCGATGACTCTGCAGTCGATCAACGCGGCGGACCCGAGCAGCCCAACCGTCGATCCGGTGCCTTATGTCGGCATCCAGTATGTTGCGATCCCGGAATGGGCGGGCATTGGAACGTCGGCGGGACAAGAGTTCTCAGCCATGGTCGCCGGGCAGCAGACGCCTGACGAAGCTCTGGCGAAAGCCCAGGCGCTTGTCGCCGATGAGATGGAAGCCGCAGGCTACTAACGGCTCCTCCCAGGATCGGGGGGCGAACCCACCGCGGTCGCCCCTCGGTTTTTCACCAGCTACTCTCTCAATATTCGCAATGAGGTCGGCGTATCGCCGATAACAGAGGAGGTGCGGCGATGGCTACCCAGCATTCCCGCTCAGCAGCCAGATTTATGATGGCGCCAGCGGTCATACTTCTCCTGGGGTGGATGCTCATCCCTCTGACGATGACGCTGTACTTTTCGTTCAAGAAGTATCTGCCTTTGCGGGGCGGCGACCTCGGTTGGGTCGGTTTCGACAACTATGTCCGCTTCGTTACGTCCAGCGCCTTCTGGCCAAGTGTTCAGGCCACGCTCATAATCGTGGGCGGCGTACTGATCATCACCGTGATTTTCGGTGTTCTTCTGGCCTTGCTGCTTAATCAGCCGATGTGGGGGCAGGGCATAGTCCGCATCCTCGTGATCGCTCCGTTCTTCGTCATGCCGACGGTTTCGGCGCTGGTCTGGAAGAACATGTTCATGGACCCGGTCAACGGGCTCTTTGCACATCTTTGGAAATTCTTTGGCGCGGCACCTGTCGAATGGCTGAGTCAGGCGTCGCTGCAATCCATCGTCATGATCGTTTCATGGCAGTGGTTGCCCTTTGCGACACTCATCCTGCTGACGGCGATTCAATCGCTCGACGGCGAGCAGCTGGAGGCTGCCGAGATGGATGGCGCCCCGCCGCTCAAGCGCTTCGGCTTCATTACCCTGCCGCATCTGAGCCGCGCCATCACTATCGTGGTTCTGATCCAGACGATTTTCCTTCTGGCGATCTTCGCAGAGATCTTCGTGACGACGCAGGGAAGCTTCGGAACACGGACGCTGACCTACCTAATCTACCAGCGCGTGCTGGAGAGCCAGAATGTGGGCCTCGGCTCCGCCGGAGGCGTCTACGCAATCATTCTCGCCAACATCATCGCCATCTTCCTGATGCGCATCGTCGGCAAAAACCTGGACGCGTGAGGAGAAAATCATGGCTCGCGCAGTTACGCAAAATCGCAAGATCATCAACACGGCAGCCGCTTGGGCGATTGGTTTGCTGATCTTTTTCCCAATCCTCTGGACGATCCTAACCAGCTTCAAAACCGAAGCTCAGGCCATATCGGACCCTCCGGTGTTTCTGTTCTTCGACTGGACGCTGGAGAACTACAGCGTCGTTCAGGAGCGCTCTAACTACATGCGTTTCCTGTGGAACTCGGTGATCATCGCCGGCGGCTCCACGCTTCTAGGGATCATCATTGCGGTTCCCGCCGCCTGGTCGATGGCCTTTGTGCCGTCAAAACGGACCAAGGACATTCTGCTGTGGATGCTGTCCACCAAGATGCTACCGGCGGTCGGCGTGCTCTATCCGATCTATCTGCTGTTCATCAATCTGGGACTGCTGGATACGAGGTTCGGACTGGTCATCGTCCTGATGCTGATGAACCTGCCGATCATCGTCTGGATGCTCTACACCTATTTCAAGGAGATCCCCGGCGAGATCCTGGAAGCGGCGCGGATGGACGGGGCCACGCTGAAGGAAGAGATCCTTCACATCCTGACGCCTATGGCTGTGCCCGGTATCGCCTCGACCCTGCTTCTGAACTTCATCCTGGCGTGGAATGAGGCGTTCTGGACGCTCAACCTGACTGCGGCCAAAGCGGCCCCGCTCACGGCGTTCATCGCCAGCTACTCCAGCCCGGAGGGCCTGTTTTACGCCAAGCTTAGCGCGGCTTCGACCATGGCCATCGCGCCAATCCTGATCCTCGGCTGGTTCAGCCAGAAACAACTCGTAAGCGGCCTGACCTTCGGCGCTGTCAAATAAGGACCTGGAACAATGGGAAAAATTCAACTCAACCAAGTCTCGAAAAGCTTCGGCGACGTCCAGGTCATTCCACCCCTGGATCTGACCATCGAAGATGGAGAGTTCACCGTGTTCGTCGGACCATCGGGCTGCGGCAAGTCGACCCTTCTTCGGCTGATAGCAGGGCTGGAGGACATTACCAGCGGCCACATCGAGATCGACGATGCAGATGCCACATTTGTGCCGCCAGCCAAGCGTGGTCTGGCCATGGTGTTCCAGTCCTACGCGCTGTATCCGCATATGTCGGTGCGCAAGAACATCGCCTTCCCGATGCGTATGGCCAAGATCCCCGTGGACGAGCAGAACCGTCGGATCGAGGCGGCGGCCAAGGCGCTAAACCTCACCGACTATCTGGACCGGCGTCCGGGTCAGCTGTCAGGCGGTCAGCGGCAACGCGTCGCCATCGGCCGGGCGATTGTTCGAGAGCCCGCCGCCTTCCTGTTCGATGAGCCGCTGTCAAACCTCGACGCCGCGCTACGGGTGGGAATGCGGCTGGAGATCAGCGAACTGCATGAGCGTCTGGCCACGACGATGATCTATGTCACGCATGATCAGGTCGAGGCGATGACCATGGCCGACAAGATCGTCGTTCTGCGCGCCGGTGTTATTGAGCAGGTGGGCTCGCCGCTGGAGCTCTACCACAAACCGCGCAATGTGTTTGTCGCGGGCTTCATCGGCTCGCCGAAGATGAACATCATCTCGGGTCCCGAGGCGGAGAAACACGGCGCCGCCTCGATCGGCATCCGACCTGAGCACACTGATGTCAGCACGACGGAGGGCATGTGGGAAGGGCGCGTCGGCGTCGCCGAACATCTGGGCTCGGACACGTTCATCCATGTTCACGATACTGGTCTGGCTGACATGTTCACCGTGCGCATCTCCGGCGATATATCGGTGAAACATGGCGACACGATCTACCTCACGCCGCAAATGGACCAGATGCACAAGTTCGACGCGCAGGGTCTGAGAGTTGAATGACCCGGCTGGCTGGTAAAACAGCCCTGATAACGGGCTCCGCTCGCGGCATAGGCCTCGCCTTTGCAAAGGCCTATGTCCGCGAAGGCGCGCGCGTCGCGATAGCGGATGTCGATATTCAACGGGCTCGCGCCGAGGCTGCGCAGATCGGAGACGCGGCGATCGCCGTCGAGATGGATGTAACCCGGCAAGACAGCATCGATGGCGCGGTTTTCCACGTCGTGGACTCTTTTGGGCGCATCGACACACTGATCAACAACGCCGCCATTTTCACCGCCGCGCCCATTGTCGAGATCACGCGTGAGGACTACGCCCGCGCCTTCGAGATCAATGTCGCTGGCGCGCTTTTTACTCTGCAGGCGGTGGCGAGACACATGATCGACCGCGGGGGCGGTGGAAGGATTATCAACATGGCCAGTCAGGCGGGACGGCGCGGCGAGCCCTTGGTCGCGGTTTATTGCGCCACGAAGGCGGCGATCATCAGCCTGACCCAGTCTGCAGGGCTGAACCTGATCGAGCACGGGATCAATGTGAACGCCATCGCACCAGGCGTGGTGGATGGCGAGCACTGGGACGGCGTCGACGCGTTTTTCGCGAAGCATGAGAACAAGGCGCCGGGTCAGAAAAAGAAGGAAGTCGGAGAGGCGGTGCCCTATGGCCGCATGGGAAGGGCGGAGGATCTCACCGGAATGGCGGTGTTCCTGGCCAGCGATGAAGCGAAGTACATCGTCGCCCAGTGCTACAATGTGGATGGTGGCCAATGGATGAGCTGACGCGCCTTTCAATCGCTAATATCAGTCGGATTCCGGATAGCGCCGCCAGGCCAAGCTATGACAGGTTGGCGCTGACGCCGGGCATCGTCCATATCGGCGTCGGTAATTTTCACCGTGCGCACCAGGCCTGGTATCTGCATCGGCTGATGCAATCCGGCGACGCGACCGATTGGGCGATCATTGGCGCGGGCGTTCGAGCCTACGACGTTGGAATGCGCGACAGACTGCTTAGGCAGGATTGCCTCTCTACTCTGATAGAACTCGCCCCTGAAAGCAGATCTGTGGAAATCACCGGCTCCATGATCGACTACTTGCCGATTGAGGATGGAAATGCGCCGCTGATCGCGCAAATGGCGGACCCGGCGATCCGCATCGTTGCGCTGACGGTGACGGAAGGCGGGTACTACATCGATCCCGTCACGAGCAGTTTCCACTCCAATCATCCGGATATTCGCCACGACGCGATGCATCCGGATGAGCCTCGATCTGCGTTCGGCGCCATGGTGGCGGCGCTGAAGCGTCGGCGTGAGAGCGGCGCCGGTCCGTTCACGGGGCTGAGTTGCGATAACCTGTCCGGCAACGGAACTCTCTTGAGGCAAACGGTCGTATCCCTCGCCCGGATGTCAGACCCCGGCCTGGCGGATTGGATCGACGCGAACTGCAGCTTCCCGAATTCGATGGTGGACTGCATCGTGCCTGCGACCGGACCGAAGGAAATCGCGTTGGCGCGGGAGTTGGGAATAGATGACGCCGCGCCAGTAACGCACGAGAACTACCGGCAATGGGTTATGGAGGATGATTTCTGCGCTGGCCGCCCGGCCTGGGATCGCGTTGGAGTCACGTTTACGGAAGACGTGCATGGCTATGAGATGATGAAGCTGCGTATGCTGAACGCAGGGCATCAGATTCTCGCCAACCCCGGTGAGCTTCTCTCAATCGATACGATCGCAGACTGTATGGCCACCCCCTTGGTCTCGGCATACTTCCTGAAGGTTCAGGCCGATGAAATCGCCCCGCATGTGAAGGCGGTGCCGGGGATGAGCCCGACGGAATATATCAAGCTCATCGAAGCGCGCTTTACGAACCCAGCCATCGTCGACACGACGCGGCGTGTCGCGTTCGATGGATCGTCTCGCCACACAGGGTTCGTGCATCCCATTCTACGCGACGGGCTCGCGTCAGGCGCTCCGGTGGGCGGGCTTGCCCTCGTTGAAGCATTGTGGGCGCGCATGTGCGAAGGCACGCGCGAGGACGGGAGCGAAATCGCGCCGAACGATCCGTTTTGGGATGACCTCAGATCGGCCGCGATCGCCGCGAAGAAACGCCCGCGGGCATGGCTTGAGCAGCAGCGATTTTATGGAAGACTGGTCGACTCAACACAATTTGCGGACGCGTTCGAGGAATGGCTTGGGATAATCTGGTCCAAGGGCTGCGAGGCGGCGATGCGGCGCTATGTCGATGAATAGTTTCGAAGTTCGTAGTAGCGCGCTGGAATGGACCGGCGCTGCTGGTGTTGAAGCATCCAGCGACGCGATGGCCGCGCCGTATATAATTCTGATTCCCTCATGATCGCCGAAGCCAAGTGGCCGGCCCACCACTCACCAAGTGAGGCGCGCTGATGTTTATTGTTTGCGGAGAAGCCCTTTGGGATCTGTTCGCCGTCGAGCAAGACGACGGGCTCGTCTTTGACGCCCGGATTGGCGGCTCGCCCTTCAATGTCGCCGTCGGCCTGTCGCGACTGGGGCAGAGTTCGGCGCTGCTGACCGGGCTTTCGAACGACCGTCTGGGCGAGCGCCTGCTTGGCGCTCTTTCGGGGGAAGGCGTCGAGACGCGGCTTATCGCCCGCTCTGAAAACCCTACAACGCTTAGCATTGTCGATATAGGACCTGACGGCGGCCCGGCCTATGCGTTCTATGGGGAGAATGCGGCCGATCGAAACCTGCGAATGGATGACCTTCCCGATTTCGACGATGCCGTTTGGGGGCTGCATCTGGGCTCTTACACGCTTGTGGCTGAGCCGGTCGGGTCCAGCCTTCTTGCGCTGGCGCGGCGTGAGGCGGGGCGACGGTTGATCACATTGGATCCAAATGTGCGCCCGACTGTGGAGCCCGATCTGGATTTGTGGCGCAGCCGAATTGACGCCTTCCTGCCATGTGCGGATGTGGTGAAGCCCAGCGAGGAGGATCTGGAGATCCTCTATCCGGGCGCTTCGCACGAGCAGATCGGCGAGACGTGGCTCGCAGCGGGTCCGGCGCTGGTCATCATCACGCGGGGCGGGGAGGGTGCGGAAGCGTATGGATCCTTCGGCCGGTTCTCCGTCGATGGCGAGCGGGTCGCGGTCATCGACACGGTCGGGGCGGGCGATACGTTTCAGGCGGCGCTGATTACTGGACTGGCTGAGCGAAACGCAAAGACACGGGCGGGGCTGGTGGCGCTTGCGGCGGATGAAGTCCACGCGGTTGTCCGCTTCGCAATCACGGCGGCGGCGATCACATGCAGCCGGCGAGGCGCGGACCTTCCGCACCGATCCGATGTCGCCGCCGTATGAAAGGGGGGCATCCAATGGCGCGGATAGGCATAATCGAGAAGAGCCCAATCGTGCTGCGGGTCCTGTCCGAACTGCTGGAGCAGGATTGCAGATTTGAACTGGTTGTCGCCGTCAGCGACCTTGAAAGCTTTCTGCGAGAAGACGAGGCGCGGCTGGACGTTCTTGTATCAGGATGGGTTGGAGCGAATGGCGGCGGCCGTGAAGTGCTGCGCCAGGCGGCTCGCTTGCCTCGGAGGCGTCCGAATGTGGTGATCTATACAGGCGCGCCGGTTCGCGCCATCGCCCATTCCGCCGTGTGTGAAGGCACCCGCGCCGTCATTTCCAGATCGACGCCGCCGGATCGTTTGCTGGACTCTCTTTGGGCGGTTTCGCTGGGAAGGCGGGTTTTGCCAGATAGGACGTCGCAGCCGAAAATAGAAACGCTGACCAGGCGCGAGTCGCAGGTTTTGGACTGCGCCTCAAAGGGCCTTTCGAACAACAACATCTCTCATCGCCTGGACATATCGGTCAGCACCACCAAGTTTCACCTGCGGAATATCTTCGACAAGCTGAATGTCAAGAACCGCACTCAGGCGGTGGCGACGATGATCAACGCGGGCCAGGGTCAAGCCGAGGAAACACGACAACACGAGACGGCGATACAGCGCTCCGGGCCGCCACCCGTCGGCCCCCAGACGATCGCCTCGGTGGATCGGGCGCGGGTCATGAACTAGCTACTCGCTCGAACCAATCAGATGAGGCTGGTCGGTGTCGCACTGGTTTATTCTGGAAACGCCGCCGTTGCGCGGCAGACAGTTTCCAGCAGAGAGACCTAAAATCGCAGCTGCACCATGAATGCCCCATTTGCGCCTTTCGCTACATCGCGCAGACGTTGTCCAAAGGATCTGATTTGATGGCGAATCGCATGGATCATGTCGTGGAGGAGATCCTTAATCGGCGCCGGGTCGGCGAGCGAATTCTCGTCGCAGTAGCCGGTCCGCCCGCTACCGGGAAGTCTACATTTTCCGAGGCGCTTCTCAAGGCGTTGAACGGGCGCGACGGCCATACTCTCGAAGCCTGTGTTGTACCCATGGACGGTTTCCATCTCGACAACGCTCAACTCGACCATCTTGGTGTCAGACAGCACAAAGGCGCGCCTTCAACATTCGATTTCGACGGGTTTCGATGCTTGCTTGAACGGGTCCGAAATACGCGCGTACCGATCTACTATCCTGTATTTGACCGCGCGCGCGACACGGCGATTGCGGGTGCGGGAGTGGTGACGCCTGAAACCGAAGTCGTCGTCGTCGAAGGAAACTACCTGATGCTCGACGAAGAGCCGTGGACCAGCCTCGCACCGCTCTTTGATCTGGAAATCTTCCTTGGTGCGCCCATGGCGAGCCTCGAAAGTCGTCTGATCCGTCGCTGGCTCGACCACGGCTACGATTTGGCAGGCGCCAAGCGCCGCGCCCGGTCGAACGATGTGCCAAACGCGATGCTGGTTCTGAATAAAGCCCGAGCTTCCGACCGCGCCCTCATATTTTTTGCCGGCGATGACCTTGATCCGAATTTTTAACGACGACGCGTGTCGGCCTACCCGGGAAGGAGAAATGCGAATGGCGATATCAGCATTAAAGTGCGAGCTCGAACCGAATTCGAGGACGCCGAATGAAGAGAAGTTGGGAATCGAGCGCTCAACACGGCCTTGTCGCGCTAGCAACACAATTCACGCATGACCACATTGGGTCAGCGCCGGTCATTTGGCCGAATGAATTAGATGACGGCTTAGTCCCGCGTGGCGGAAATCGCTGCCTCCAATCGCGCTGCAGTCGCGACGAATGGCTGGTTTCGCCACTGCGCTGCAGCAATTCTGAAGGTGGTGTCAGACGGATTCTAACTCGTCTCAGGTTCCCCGAATACGCAGGAACTTAGGCGGAACAGAGCAGCCGCCACTCTTCGAGTGCGGCGGTTCGGTTAAGTTTGAAATTTCGTCTGGAGTAGAGGTGGCGCTCTCGGTTGAAGAGGTTGTAGACAGAAGAGTGGACGGTGGCGAACTTCTGCAAACTTCGCATGCTCCGGAAGCGGAGCATCGCCCGTTCCCTTCGTCGGAATGGCAGGTGTGAATTCTCCGCCCTGTTGTTGAGCCAGCGTCCCGTAGACTGAAGATCAGTCGCACCCAGTTCGCGCAGAGCAGCGCCATATGACCGAAGGCAGTCGGTCACGATCTCACGCTTGTCACCCGTCAGCGCCCATGGGCCGAATTGATGTGATTGTCTAACGGAGGGTTTTGGTCTCATCGTAACCACCAAGGAGTGGAGATGAGACGGAAACCCGGGACTATGAAATCGACGACCGATCGCGTCGTGAAAGACATCCGCCGGAAGACGCGCAAGCGTCACTCGGCCGAGGAAAAGATCCGCATCGTTCTTGAGGGCCTGCGCGGCGAGGAGAGCATCGCCGAGCTGTGCCGCCGAGAAGGGATCGCGACGAGCCTCTACTATTGCTGGTCGAAGGAGTTCCTTGAAGCCGGCAAGCGGCGCCTGGCTGGCGACGCCACCCGTCAGGCGACGAGCCCGGAGATGAAGGATCTTCGCGCCGAATCCGCGGCGCTCAAGGAGGCGGTCGCCGATCTCACCCTGGAGAACCGACTGCTCAAAAAAAGCATGATCGGGGATGGGGACGACGAGGCATGAGGTATCCCGCATCCGAAAAGCTCGAGATCATCCGGCTCGTCGAGCAGTCGCACCTGCCGGCGACGCGCACGCTGGAGATGCTCGGCATTCCCAAGACCACGTTCTATCGGTGGTATGACCGGTATCTCTCGTTCGGCGACGCCGGGCTTGAGGACCGCTCCCCGCATCCGGGGCGGGTCTGGAACCGTATCCCTGATGATGTGCGAGAAAGGGTCGTCCGCCTGGCGCTGGAGGAGCCGGAATTGTCGCCTCGCGAGCTCGCGGTCCGTTTCACAGACAGAGAAAAGCACTTCGTGTCAGAAGCGTCCGTCTATCGCCTTCTCAAGGCGCATGACCTGATCACCAGCCCGGCCTTCATCGTGGTCAAAGCGGCCGATGAGTTCACGGACAAGACCACGAGGCCGAACCAGCTCTGGCAGACCGACTTCACCTATCTCAAGGTCATCGGTTGGGGCTGGTTCTATCTTTCGACGATCCTGGGCGATTACAGCCGCTACATTGTCGCCTGGAAGCTCTGTTCGAACATGAAAGCGGGCGACGTCACCGACACGCTGAAGCTGGCGCTCGAGGCGTCGGGCTGCGATAGCGCGTCGGTCCGGCATAAGCCCAGGCTGCTCAGCGACAACGGCGCGTCCTACATCTCTCACGACCTGGCCACTTGGCTCGATGGTCAGGGCATGGATCACGTCCGCGGCGCGCCGAACCATCCCCAGACGCAAGGCAAGATCGAGCGCTGGCATCAGAACCTGAAAAACCGCGTCCTGCTGGAAAATTACTACCTTCCCGGCGCGCTGGAGCACGCCATCGAGGCGTTCGTCGAGCACTACAACCATCGCCGCTATCACGAGAGCCTCGGCAATCTCACCCCGGCCGACGTCTACTTCGGGCGGGCCGAAACCATTCTCAGCGAAAGGAGAAAGATCAAGGAACGAACTCTGAAACAGCGCCGCTTGATCAACCAGCAGCAGGCCGCGTAACCTAAACCCAGATGAGCCAGATCCTCCTGAAGCTCATCACGTCAGGACGCCCAAATTATCTGACGACGGACATGATACGCAGGCTGCATCAAATCCATGTCGCAATTTTCTTGGAAGAGTTCAGCGAGTTCAACCTGACTACAATCCAGTATGGAGTTCTCTTTGTCCTTTCCGATGGCAGGGCGCTTGAGCAAGTCACCATCGCAAACGAATTGGGAGTAGACCGCAACAATGCAGCTGATGTTATCAGACGGCTTGAACGGCGCGGTCTTCTGCAACGTCCAAGCAGCACAAAAGATAAGCGCGCCAAGTTGGCCCGCATAACCGAAGAAGGCCAAAAACTGGTCAATGCGGTACATCCAGCCATGGTTAGAGCACAGCAAAGATTTATGGCGCCGCTGAATGACGAGGAGTATTCCCAACTCATGAAGCTTATGGAAAAGTTGGTTATTAAGAACAATGAGGCCAGCCGTGCGCCCTGGCGACTAGAAATTGGTAGTCGCGAGAGAAAACCGATTGCCTCCGATTAGCACAACTTTTCTCGCTTAGCGCACTAAGTTGCGCTGTGCGGGAATCCCCATGGATAACAGCCGCGAGTGCGCTGCCTGAGCCGATTGGAATACAGACTTGGCGGTCCATCCGCGCCACTGGCATCGAATGAGCGACTGCGCCACAGCCCCGCCTAAGGTGTTTCCAGGGCCTAGTGTGATGAAGACATCGGGCGCCAGCTCGCAGGCTGCGGTGCGGATGGCCGCGGAAAAATCGTAGGGCTCGATCACCTGTCGCCCCAAAGTGTAGTCGCGCAGCTGTGACAGATCGCATGACTTCGGGCGCCAAACTCCGCCGCGCCCATCAATTAATGATAGTGTGGGTTGGCGAAACAGGCTTTGCGGCAGAGCCTGTTGGCCCAATTCGGCCACAGGGGCCTGCATCGTCGTATGAAAGGCGGCGTGGTTTTGCAGACGCATCGGAAAACGACCTTGAATGCGCGGCATAAGAGCCTCGAATGCGTCCAGCCCAGCAGCGTCACCGGCCAACACGAGCATGCCGCCGAGGTCGATCGAAAGTCCTAGAGTACTGTCTGGACGTGCATCGATCTCACCAACCGCCGTGAATATCTCTTCGCGGAGCCTTGGAATTTCGCGCCAGTCCTCATCGACGAAGGGATAGATCAACTGGCCGCCGATCAGATTCTCCTGCATCAGCGTGCCCATTGTGTTGACCACTTCGAGCCCGCCCAGCGAATCCAGCGCTCCGGCGCAGGCCAGCGCGATGTACCAGCCCATGGAGTTGCCGGTGACGCCGAGAATGTCGAAGCGGTCGCGATCGATGGACAAAAAGTCAGCGTAGGCGCAGGCGTAGATCAGCGGCGAAGCGTTGTCCCCCCGCGTATGGATAGAGCCTGTGAAGCGTTCGGCGGCATCGAGTTCGCCGACCGGCTTCTGGCCGTTTTTTGCGCGATAGGCGTCAAAGTTTGCAATCAACCCACGCTTTTCAGCATGATGGCGAGCGAGATATCCCAGTTCGGCCTTGTTATAGGTTCCGCGCCCCGGCGCGACGACGACCGCCGTCTGTTTCATGGTCCGCTCCACAGCAATCTCGCCGCCTCGACGATGCTCTCTCGAGAGGGCATCGTGGCGGCGTAGGCCGGACCCGTTGCGATGAAACTGTCCTCGGCCGCGAGACGGGCGTGCGGTAACTTGGTCCGTTCCGTCAGCATCGCCATCAGCGCCTCAGACTGGCTGCCGGTGATGCGGCATTCATCGACGATCAGCGCTTTCTCGGCCCCCTCAAGCGCCCGCAAAACGCCATCGACAGGCAGCGGGGCCAGCCAGCGCATGTCGATGACGCGCGTCTCGACCCCTTGCTCTGAGAGGATTTTCGCCGCTTGCCGACTCAGGTAGCAGCCATTGCCATAAGTTACGATCGCCAATGGTCCGTCGCCGGTCACGCCCACTTCGCCAAGCGCGATCCGCTTGTCTGGCGATGGATAGGGTCGCATCCAGCCGCCGTCCTTGTCGTTATGCAGATCGCGCATCGGATAGAGCGCGATAGGCTCGACGAAGACCACCACCCGTTGCTCCTCACGCGCCAGGCGCAGGCATTCGCGCAGCATCTGCGCAGCGTCGTCTCCCCGGCTGGGACAGGCGAGGATGATTCCAGGAATGTCGCGCAGCACGGCCAGCGAGTTGTCGTTGTGGAAATGTCCGCCAAAGCCCTTCTGATAGCCCAGACCGGCGACACGCACGACCATCGGGTTGGTGAACTGACCGTTCGAGAAGAAAGGCAGGGTGGCGGCTTCTCCACGCAACTGGTCCTCGGCGTTGTGCAGATAGGCGAGGAACTGGATTTCGGGCATTGGAATGAAACCGTTATGCGCGAGGCCAATCGCCATTCCCAGAATGGACTGCTCATCCAGCAGGGTGTCGATCATCCGGTCCGGACCGAACCGGTCGATCAGCTTCTGCGTGACGCCATAGACCCCGCCTTTGCGGCCGACATCCTCGCCCATCACCACGATCTCACCGTGCTCCAACATCAGGTCGGTCAGCGCCCAGTTCAACAGCCGTGACATCGTCTGCGGCTGATCCAGCTGCTTCATATCCGAGCCGAACACCGCCGCTCTTTCGTGATCCGAGGGGCGAACGGTCGGAGCGCAGTCGCGTTTCGGTGGGATCAGGCTCGCCATCACCTGTTCGGCTGTTTGGAGACGCGGTCGGGTCGCGACCTCCGTCGCGACGCGGGCGCTTTGCGCCTCTGTCTCTTCATAGATCGCCAACACCTCCCCGGCGGTCAGGGCATCGGCGTCGGTCAGCAACCGCGCGCTGTGCAACAACGGATCGTCTGCCTCCCAGCCTTCGTAGATCGCCCTGCTGAGGTAGGCCTGCTGCACATCCGACCCGGCATGGCCGTAAAGGCGCACCATCGACAGATGAAGAAACGCCGGTTTGCGGCAGGTGCGCACATAGTCGGTGGCCTCTTGGGCGGCGCGATAGACGTCAAAGATATCCAAACCATTGGCGTGAATATATTTCAATCCGGGCTTGTTGGAGAAGTTGGCGGTGACCCAGCCTTTTGGCGTGCGCACGGAAATCCCGATGCCATTGTCTTCGCAGACGAAAAGAAGCGGCATTGGCGCCGACTGGAACGATGTCCAGCAGGCGGCGTTGATGGCGCCCTGAGCGGTTGAATGATTCGATGACGCGTCGCCGAAGGAACACATGACGACGCCGTCCGTCGCCAACTCCCGATGTTCCGGCTGGAGGCGTTTCGCCAGCCCGATTGAATAGGCGGCCCCCACGGCTTTCGGAAGGTGGCTGGCGATGGTTGACGTCTGCGGCGGGATCAACATCCGTTTCGACCCCAGCACCTTGTGCCGCCCGCCCGAAATCGGATCCTCAATCGACGTCGCGAAACTCAGTAGCATGTCCCAAGTCGGCGTCACGCCGGGCGTCTGCGATGAGCGCATCGTCTGAAATGCCCCGTCGCGGTAGTGCAGGAACGCCATGTCGTCCGGGCGCAGTGCGGCGGCAACCGAGGCCATGCCCTCGTGTCCCGACGAGCCGATGGTGTAAAAACCCTGCTCAGCCGCCTGCATCTTTCTCGATCTTCTATCGAGATTTCGGCTCAGGCATTGCGCGCGAAAAATCTGGACAGCCTCGTGATTTCTAAGCGGTCCCTCGGCCGTTCGACCCTCGGGTAGATCGCCTTTGGCCAACCTCTCTCGAAACGCCTGATCGACGATATCGGCGCGGTCCATGATCTCACTTATGCCTCAACATCAACAAAACCCCTGCAACCCGGTCTGGGCGCGGCCGAGGATCAGCGCGTGCACATCATGGGTGCCCTCATAGGTGTTGACCGACTCGAGGTTGAGCATGTGGCGAATCACCTGGAATTCCTCGCTGATGCCGTTACCGCCATGCATGTCGCGGGCGTGCCGGGCGATCTCAAGCGCCTTGCCGCAGTTGTTGCGCTTGATAAGGGAGATCATCTCGGGCGCGGCGTTCGCCTGATCCATCAGCCGTCCGACCCGCAGCGCGGCCTGCAGGCCCAGCGAGATCTCCGTCTGCATGTTGGCCAGTTTCAGCTGATAGAGTTGAGTCTGGGCGATCGGCCTGCCGAACTGCTTGCGGTCCAGGCCATATTGCCGAGCCGCATGCCAGCAGGCCTCGGCCGCGCCCATCACGCCCCAGGCGATGCCATAGCGCGCCCGGTTGAGGCAGCCGAAGGGGCCGGTCAGGCCCTCGGCGCCTGGAAGGAGCGCATCCTCGCCCACTTCGACGCCGCTCATCACGATCTCGCCGGTGATCGATGCGCGCAGGCTCTGCTTGCCTCTGATCTTCGGAGCTGAAAGGCCTTTTGCGTCTTTTTCCAAAACAAAGCCGCGAATTTTTCCGCCATGAGCGTCGGATTTGGCCCAGACAATGAAAACATCGGCGATCGGCGAGTTCGAAATCCATGTTTTGGCGCCGTTCAGCACGTAACCGCCATCCGTCTTTTTCGCGGTCGTCTTCATCGAGCCGGGATCGGACCCCGCGTCCGGTTCCGTCAGGCCGAAACACCCGATCAGCTCGCCGGTGGCGAGACCAGGCAGATATTTGCGCCGCTGCTCCTCTGTTCCGTAGGCGTAGATCGGATACATCACCAGCGAGCTCTGCACCGACATCATCGAGCGGTAGCCTGAATCCACCCGCTCCACTTCGCGCGCGACCAGCCCGTAGGCCACATAACCCGCGCCGAGCCCGCCATATTCCTCCGGGATCGAGACGCCCAGAAAACCCATTTCGCCCATCTCGGTGAAAATGGCCGGGTCGGTCTCATCATTGGCGTAGGCGTCGATCGCGCGCGGTTGCAACTTCTCCTGCGCATAAGCGAAAGCGGAGTCGCGGATCAGGCGCTCTTCTTCCTGCAACTGCTCCTCAAGCAGAAACGGGTCTTCCCAACTGAAGCTTCCAAGGCCCGGTTTGTCTTTGGGTTTCAGTGTCATAACGGTATCCTGTCAGTTCCTGAGAGCGTCGACGGCCTGGTGGATGCGCGTCAGCCCCTCGGTCAAATCCTGCGTGGAATAAGCATAGGACATTCGGAAGTGCCCAGGCAGGCCAAAGGCGCGGCCCGGCACCAGCGCCACCAGCGCGTCTTCCAAAAGATAGCGGCAAAAATCGCTGTCCGATTCAAGTGCTTCGCCCGCGGGCGTCGTCTTGCCGATCACGCCCGCGCAGGATGGAAACGCATAGAATGCTCCGTCCGGCGCTGAGCAATCGAGATGCGGCGTCGCATTCAATCGCCGCACGATCAGGTCCCTCCGGCCGCGGAATTCTTCGCGTCGCTCGGCCAAGAGCGCCTGTGGGCCAGTCAAGGCCGCCAGCGCCGCCGCCTGGCTGATCGAACATGCCCCAGACGTGGATTGTCCCTGGATCGCCACCATGGTCTCGATGAGTTCGGCCGGGCCGATCCCCCAACCGATGCGCCAACCCGTCATGGCGTAGGCCTTGGAAACCCCGTTTACGACAAGCGTCCGGTCGGCCAAATCAGGCGCAGCTTCGCGGAACGACGTAAACGGCGTATACGTAATGCGGCGGTAGATCTCATCGGCGATGATCCAGACGGTGGTGTCAGACAGATTCTAACCAGTCTCACTTTCCCTCAAAACGCAGGAACTTAGGCGGAACAAAGCAGCCGCCACTCCTCAAGTGCGGCGGTTCGGAAGAGCTTGAAATTTCGTCTTGAGTTGAGGTGGCGTTCCCGATTGAAGAGGTTGTAGACGGAGGAATGGACGGCGGCGAACATTTGCAGGCTTCGCATACGCCGGAAGCGCTGCATCGCCCGCTCTCTTCGTCGAAATGGCAGGTGTGAATTCTCGACGCGGTTGTTGAGCCAGCGCCCCGTGGATTGAAGATCTGACCAACCAAGCTCGCGCAGTGCGGCCCGATAGGATGGCAGCCGATCGGTGACGATTTCCCGCGGAGGACCATACCTCCGCATCAATTTTCTGAGGAATTTCAACGCCGCCTTCTTGTTTCGGCGCTTGGTGACGAAAACGTCGAGCACCTCTCCCTCGTGATCGACGGCGCGCCAGAGATAGCAGCGCTCGCCGTTGATCTTCACGAACACCTCATCCAGATGCCATCGCCAGTTCGAGAACGCCCGCATCCGGTCAACCCGCTTGCGCCGGATCTCGGCGGCGAATTTGGGCCCAAATCGCAACCACCAGAACCGGATCGTCTCATAGCTGACGTCGATCCCACGCTCGTGGAGAAGGTCTTCGACATTTCGGAGCGACAACGGGAATCTGAGATACATCATGACGGCCAGGCGGATGACCTCAGGGCTGCTATGGAAGCCCTTGAACGGATTACTCTTAATCATCCGAGGACGCTACGAATCCGTTCCGCTCTCCTCAAGGCCAAACTTTCTGACAACGCCGAACATCGGACCAAACCGCTGCCACCAGAACCGGATCGTCTCGTGGCTGATATCGATCCCGCGCTCGTGGAGCAGATCCTCCACATTCCGCAACGAGAGCGGGAAGCGAATATACATCATCACCGCGAGGCGAATGACGTCAGGGCTGCTGTGGAAGCCCTTGAACGGGTTACTCTTACTCATCCGGGGACGCTAGGGGAGGGCCCTCCGTGCCTCAAGCCGAATTCTTCTGACAAGCCCGTGCGGGCATCGCAGGGTCCTCCTGAACAGGAGGAATCACAAAATCACCGCCCTGGGAATCCCCCGCGATTCAACGTTCAGTCGAAAGGCTTTAGGGGAGGGCCCTCCGTGCCTCAAGCCGAATTCTTCTGACAGGACCCTTGCAAACCAGGGGCCGTCCAAACATGACAACGCCCCTTGAATGGGTTGAGTGTGGACATTCCCGGACGCTACGAATCCGCACCGCCCGGCTCAAGGCTTAACTTTCTGAAAAGCCCCATTAACGATAAATCGACGATCTCAGAGGCCGCTCCCGTGGCATCGATGGCTGCACAATCTTGATCGATATCATGTCCTTTCGAGTTTCCTTGCCGTGTGATGCCGCTAGGGGGGCGGAATGCGAAAGGTGCTCGTCGATTGGGTGGATTGGCTTCATAGGCGGCCCGAACTGGCGCGGGTCGGGGTCGTCGCCCTGATCGGCACGGTTCTGTCATGGGTCACCTACGAGACCGTGTATTTTCTCAATCCGTTCGAACCGAGGGCGTCAACAAGCTGGGCCGTGTCGTTCACGATCGGCGTGTTCCGCCAGCACCACTTGCACCGCACCCTCTCGTTCCCACAGACCGCCGTCCCTTACCGCACGTCGCTACTGCGGGACATCATCGCGAGCCTCATCGTGATCGTCTTGAGCACAACGCTGAATTTCACGCTGAACGAAATAGGCAAGATTAACCATCGCACCGCCTGGGCGATATGTCTCGTTTCAGTCGCCGCCATCGACTATCTGCTGATCAAGCTCTACGTATTTCCGGGGCGCCGAGCGGACGCTCCTTCCAAGACGGGAAGCGCCCGGTCGGGCGATGCATCTTCAAGACCTTATATCGACCTCACGCCAATCGCCCGTCTCTATGCCACCCGCCGAACATGCGCGATACGGTCGCTCGATCCCGAAGCGGCGCAACGCCGCGTCCTTCGGCGGCTGGTCGCGAGAGCCGCCGGGACACAGTTCGGACGTGAACATGGATTCTCGCAAATCGTCAGCGTTGAGGCTTACCAAAATGCCGTGCTACCCCGTGATTTTGAGGCGTTCTGGGAAGAATGGTGGCGCGCGCCCCATCCTGACCTCGTGGACGTGACGTGGCCAGGCCGCATCCCCTATTTCGCGATGACTTCCGGCACGACGACTGGCCGCTCGAAGCACATTCCCTACACTTCCGAGATGCGTCGCGACGCCGTCAGAGGCTTTGTTGATCTGCTCTGTTTTCACCTCGACGCCAATCGAGAGAGCCGGCTGCTTGGTGGAAGCTTCCTCGCCCTCGCCGGTCCAACGGAACTTGCTGCGCATGAGGGGACGGCGACCGGCGCGGTCAGCGCGATTACCGCGGGCGCAGCCCCCAGAATTTTGCGGCACAGGTTTCTTCCGCCGAGCGAGATCGCCAATTTGCACGACTGGCGCGAAAAGATCCGGAGGCTCGCGCCCATTTCGCTCGCCAGCGACGTCAGATTTCTCGGCGGTTCACCGAATTGGCTACTGGTCTACCTGGAAGAAGTGGGCAAGATCAGGGGCGGGGACGCCGGAAAGCTGGTGGACTGGTATCCCAACCTCGAGTTGATCGCTCATGGCGGGGTCAATTTTATGCCCTATCGAGAGCGGTTTGAGGCGCTCCTCGCAGGCGGCCACGCCGAAACCCGAGAACTCTATTCCGCGAGCGAAGGCGTTTTCGCCTACGCAGATCGGGGAGATGGCGACGGCTTGCGGCTGCACCTTGATGGTAATGTCTTCTTCGAGTTCATCCCTGTAGACTCGCTCGACTGCGACATCCCCGTCCGGCACTGGATCAGAACCGTCGAAACTGATGTGGACTATGCGCTTGCGATCACGACCGCCGCGGGGCTCTGGTGCTACCTGCTGGGCGACATCGTGCGTTTCGTTTCGACCCGGCCGCCCCGGATCGCGATTGTCGGAAGGCTGGGCCAGGGACTTTCGGCCTATGGCGAGCACCTGATCGAGAGCGAAGTCGCAGACGCGCTCGCGGCGGCCGCGGCATCCGTAGGTCGCGCCGTGCTCGATTACACCATGGGCGCAACCGAAACCGGCGAAAGGAGCCAGCACCTGCTGCTCGTCGAAACGGACGCGCCTATGTCGCGGCCGCTGGTCAGCGCCTTCGCGACAGCTTTCGACGCGGCGCTCCGCGCGGACAATGAGGACTACGCGGAGCTGCGAGAGAACGACTACGCTCTCGATCGCCCCCTCATCGTCAACGTCTTGCCAGATGGGTTCGCATCATGGATGGAATCGCACCGGCGGCTGGGCGGGCAGAACAAAATCCCGCGTGTCGCCAAGGACCCGGAGATGCTCACTGGCATGATGGCGTTCTTCCGAAACCACGGCTTCGCAGGAGAAGAAGGGTGACCGCCGGAGCACTCTGGTCCGATCCCAACAGCGGTCGCCGGATTCTGCGAAGCAAGTCGCCATCGTCCGCGACGATCGCGATGCTTGACGCCACGATCTGGGGCAGCAGGACGTCGCGTTACCGCATTCTGGGCGTGACGGAAAAGCTCCGGCGTTTGCGCGATCCAAGTTTTTTCACGCTTCATGAGCGAGATCAGGAAGTCGCAGTGATCGTCTTGGATTTT
Source organism: Paracoccaceae bacterium (assembly GCA_963669315.1). Lineage (GTDB taxonomy): Bacteria > Pseudomonadota > Alphaproteobacteria > Rhodobacterales > Rhodobacteraceae > SZUA-547. The sequence goes on from OY770021.1 coordinate 2,999,759, forward strand.
TGCCGGAAGTCGGTGCTCGGAAGGGATTGCGGAGCCTATCATTTCGTGATGGCCGCGACAGTTCCCGAGCGCAGAAACGAAGGTCTGGCCTCCGTGCTTCTCGATGCCGTGAAAAAACACGCGATTGAAACGGTCGGTCGTCCCGGTCTCGGCTTCGCCTATGTGGAGGCCACGACCGAGTTCTCGCTGAGGCTGTCGAACGGGATCAGCCACGCCATCGAGGCGACGGTCCCGCTCACCTTTTTCACGCGATTCACGCCTCGGGACGAGGTGTCGGTGGAGCAGGCGGCGCCCAAGGATTTACAACGCATCGTCGACGAGTTGCAGGCGGTCTACGCCGATCACGAGCTTGCGGATTTTTCGGCGTCCGTGAGGACCGATGAGTATTTCCTTTTGCGAGATGGCGGTCGGATCGTCGCCGGCGCCCAAGCCGAACAAATCCGCTTGTCCGTCGTCGAGATTCCCGGAGTTATGGGATGGATTCTCCTCAATGTCGCTCCACGGATTTCGTTTCTCCGCAGAATCATCGATCTCGATGACCTCAAAATCATTCGCCTGAGCAATCTTCTCGTTCGACCCGGAGAGGAGGCCGCTTTCGCCCACCTTGCCGAGGCGCTTCTCGACCAGTGTGAAGCCAGGATCGGGCTGATCATGTTAGACGCCCGCAGTTCGATCCTCGACCGCATCCGATCGCATGTGCGGATGGGGCTTCTGTCGCGCGCAATCCGAGGGGCGGTCATGAACCGCATCGATGTTGTCGGCATGGACGCTGAGATGATCGAGGCGCTTTCCTCTCGGCCGTTGCTCGTCAGCGCTGCGGACGTGATCTGAGCCTAGGCGTCGCCGCGGACGAGGTATCGCGCAATCGGGCCCGGCATCAGCTTGAAGGCGACCGCAATCGCCTTGTTGAATGCGCCTGGAATGCAGACGGGGCGCTCCGCCTCTACCGCCCTTATGCAGGCCGCCACGACATCATCGGGTTTCGACCAGAGAAAGCGTGGTATCGCCACGGACTCCACGGTGCCGCCCGCCGCCGCCTGAAAATCAGTTTCGGTGAAACCGGGGCAAAGCGCCGTGACGTTTACGCCCGTCTGGCGCAGTTCCGCGCTCAGCGCGAGCGAGAACTGCAGCAGGAAGGACTTCACCGGGTAGTAGAGTGTTCCACCGGCATGTGGCGGCAGCATCGCCGACAGTGACGCCACGTTGATGATGGAACCTGCTCCACGCGCCGCCATTTGCGGCGCAAAAAGATAAGCGAGACGGACCGGCGCTACGGTCATCACCTCAAGGCAGGCCTTGTGGCGCGCCCAGTCGACTTCGATGAACACGCCCGGCACACCGAAACCGGCATTGTTAACGAGAACGTCGACCTCGCGGCCGAGGGCTGCGAGCGCGTCGAACAGCCGTTGCGGCGTTTCGGGATCCGCGAGATCGCCAGCCCATGGAATTGCATCAATTCCGTGCGCCCGACCGAGATCGGTGGCGACCCTCGCCAGCTGGTCTTCCCGCCGCGCGACCAGGAAAATATCGTGCCCGCGCCGAGCATAAGCCTCGGCGAACGCTCGCCCGATTCCTGAAGACGCGCCGGTAATCAGCGCTGCAGGCCGTCTGCTTATGGACGCCTCCCCACTCATAGGTGCAGCGAATCCCGCACTTCCTTGAGGCGCTTCAGCAGAAAGTCGATCTGATCCCGGTCGTGCTCGCACGTCATCACGAACCTGATGCGCGCCTTGCCAACCGGAACGGCAGGATACCTTGCGTGCGGCGCGACGATGCCTCGGTGACGTAGAAGCCTGGTCGCCTCCGCCGCTGTGTTCTCATCGCCGATCAGGGTAGGCACGATGTGCGCCTCGCTTCCGAGCGTGTCGAAACCCATCGCCTCGACTTCGCGCCGGAAGTAAAAGGCATTTTCGAGCGCCTTCTCGCGGCGCCATGAATCGCGCTCAGCGATGTCGATCGCCTCAGCCACCCCCGCGGCGATCGAAGGGGGCAAGGGTGCCGAGAAGATGTAAGTTCGGGCGGTGATCCGCAGAAAATCCACAATCTCCCGATTTCCTGCGATATAGCCGCCGATTCCGCCGAACGCCTTGGTGAACGTGCCCATCTGGAGATCAACCAGAGAAGGCGCCACACCATGATGCTCGAGACTGCCGCGTCCGTTCGCGCCAAGCATTCCGACCCCGTGCGCGTCGTCGATCATGAGTACAGCATCGTGCCGCGCCGCTAGATCGACCATGTCGGGAATCCGTGCAATGTCCCCGTCCATGCTGAACACGCCATCGCTAAGAATGAACTTTGTTCGCGCTTCGGAGGTCTGCAAGAGATCGGACAGTGCGCCTATGTCCTTGTGCCCATATTTCGAGACCTTGGCGCGGGCTAAGCGAACGCCGTCCACCAGGCTTGCGTGGTTGAGCTCCTCGCTGAATATTTCCCAGCTCTGATCGATCCCAACCTTCTCTACAGGCGGAGAAACCGTTTTGGAGCCCAGTTGCGAGACTGCGAGCCTATGAAGCAGGTCGATCCGCATCAGCGCGGGCACGGCGCCCACATTCGCCATGTATCCAGCAGCGAAGCAGATCGCGTCCTCTTGACCAACGAACTCGGCGATGCGGCGCTCGAGCGCGCGATGTACGTCGATATTGGCCGCCATCTGGCGCGACCCGCCGGAACCAAGGCCGTAACGGTCGAGCGCCTTGGCGGCCGCCGCCTTGACCTCGGGATGGTTGGAGAGGCCGAGAAGATTATTTGAACAGAAGAGAAGGTGATCTCTTCCGTCCACCCACACCACGGGTTCGGTGGTCGCGCTGTTGACGATGGGGTTCTGCGGATAGAGGCCCGAATTCCGGATGCTTCTGACAAACGCCGCTATCTTAGTCACTGAAGACGGAACACGGTTTGGCATCCGACGACCCTCCCTTTGACCGGCACAGGTTAACCTCGCGGCGACGTGCGTGAGTTGACTTGTATCATTTTGGTGAAGAGCGATCTGCGTTTTGATCCCGCTATGGATGCTTCATCTGCAGACCGTTCCGGTTCGTCCGCGGAAGCGGCCAGAGACGAAACCATACCGAATCTTTTTCTTAAGCGTGTAGAGCAATCCCCCGGTCGCAACGCCTACCGAGAGTTCCGCAACGGCGCTTGGCGGGCCTTCACATGGGCGGAGGTCGCTGACCGGATAGAACGGCGACGCGGGGCGCTTCGCCACGCCGGGCTGCGCCGCGGCGACAGGGTTGGCATTATGATGGGGAACAGCGTCGAGTGGGTCGTCTCGGACCTTGCGGCGATGTGCGAAGGGCTGGTGACGGTTCCTGTCTATATCCGTGACAGCGTCGACAATGTGGCGCATGTCATCAGGGATAGCGGCGCCAGCCTCTGCATCACCGACACGGCCGATCGTTGGGCTTCCTTCATCCGGCAGGGAGGGTGCCCGGCCGAGACGCTGCACAAAGTCTGGTTCATTCGCGGCCCGTCGCCCGCAGCCGCCGACACGCTCATCGTGCGCGTCCCTGACGGGACGACAGAACCCTTCGCGGTCGACCCGGTTGCGCGAACCTCTGCGGACCTCGCCACGATCATCTATACGTCCGGCACCACCGGTCCATCAAAGGGCGTCATGCTGAGTCACGGCGCGCTGATCTGGAATGCACGCGCCGTCGCCGAGTTGCATCCGCTCCGGCCCGATGACGTTTTCCTTTCAATTCTTCCACTCGCGCACAGCTTCGAGCGCTCCCTTGGTTGGCTGTGTCCGTTGATCGGCGGCAGCGAGGTGGTTTTCGCCAGGTCGATCGAGCATCTTCGCGAGGACCTCGTGACCATCTCGCCAACGATGATGCTGGCGGTCCCGAGGCTCTTCGACAAAATGCGCGCGGCAGCGCAAGAGCAAGCCGCCAAGTCCTGGCTGGGCGTTCGCCTTCTTAGGGCCACGGAACGGATCGGATGGTCGCGGGCGCAGGCGCAGGCGCGGGAAGGTGTCGCTCAACCGCCGGGCTTTCCAGATCTGCTGTTTTGGTGGTTCGTCGGGCGACAGGTTGCGGCTCGGTTTCGACGCGCCTTCGGTGTGCGCCTGCGCATCGCGCTCAACGGCGGAGCTCCACTCGCTGACGACACAGCACGGTTCATGGCTGCCATGGAGGTGCCTCTGATCGAGGGTTACGGGCTGACCGAGGCCGGCCCGGCGGTGACCGGCTCAAAGCTGGAAGACCGGCGGTTCAAAAGCGTCGGGTCTCCGCTGCCCGGGGCCGAAGTTCGGACCTCCCACTTGAACGAACTCGAAGTCCGGTCGCCGGGAATCATGATGGGATACTGGGGGCGGCCGGAAACGACGTCTGAGGTCAAGGACAGGGACGGCTGGCTGAAGACGGGTGACGTAGCGGAAATCATCGATGGACGCGTCTATATCCGCGGGCGCGTCAAGGACGTCATCGTGCTCTCGACCGGAGAGAACGTGAATCCCGCTCCGATCGAGGCCGCTGTTCTGGAGGATGAACTGATAGATCAGGCCTGCGTCATCGGTGACGGCTGGCCGCGATGCGCCGCCGTCGTCGTTGTTCACCCGGAAGGATTCCGGGACTGGATGCGCAAGAACGGTCTGAACGTGTTGACTCCGGACAGCTCAGATTGCCGACGCCTTCTAAATGCGCGCTTGCTCCAGCGAATGGACTCGATCCCACCCTTTGCGCGTACCTGCGGTATTGTAGTTGAAATCGAACCTTGGCACCCTGAAAGCGGGTTGGTCACGCCTACCCTCAAGACGAAGCGGCCAAGGATCGAAGACCGCTACAGCGAGAAGCTTTCGGAACTCTATCAGTCGGTTAACGCGTAAGCGCTAGATGACGCTAGAGTGGAATGAGCGAGTCTCGAACCCGCTTGCTTTTCCCTGCCGCAGGGGAGACGTCGAACAAGGTCGCGGTGAACGACCGGAAAGGACTTCGATCACCTTGCTCGGTGTGAATGACCGCTTCGGGGAAAGTGCGTCGCGCCACCGCATCTTGATCGCGATCTTGACCGGGGGATCATAGCGAACTTCACTGCGGCCGCGTGAGTCTGTTTTGTCCTGTGTGGATGGCTCCTGCATAGCAAGACATTTTTGAGGTGATCTGCATTTCGTCAGAAGCGGTCTTGTGTCCGGCCTGTTTGCGCGGTGCACGTGACCGCTGGCCCTGATGGTTTCCGCAGCCCAAGTCCCCATTCTCGCAAGCGGACAGTTGCCGTCCTGGACAAAGCCCGGGGTGTCTTGGGGTTGCGGCTGACTCATTCGCCATCACTTCACTGGTCTTGCTGTCTCGGTTTCTTTCCCCTCTCGATTTCAGGCGGTTCTGACTCTGTAGGGCTCATCGTGTGTAAGAACGGCCCAGATAATTCGCGCCGTTTTGTTGGCCATCGCTACGGCAGCTAGCTTGGCGGGTTTGCGATCTAAGAGCTCCACAAACCAGGGATCAAATCGCTCAGGCGCGCTCTTGATTTGCTTCATACGGGAAGTCATGCCGACAACCATCAGGCGGCGAATGTAGCGGTCACCCATCTTCGATATGCGCCCCAGCCGTTCTTTGCCTCCCGTTGAGCGGTTGATCGGCGTCAGTCCCAGCCAGGCGGAGAAGTCCCGGCCGCACCGGAACTGCTCCGCGCTGCCGACCGTCGCGACGATGGCGGATGCCGTGATCGGCCCGATACCGGGGATCGTTTGGAGCAAGGCGATCCGGGGCTCGGATTTCGCCGCTTGTGTCAATTTGCGGCCATACCAGTTCAGCCGCCTGTGCAGGGCCAGGAGTTGTTCGCTCAGATCGATGATCGTATCCAGCGCGATCGACGGTAGGTCCGGGGCCCGCCCTTGGGTTGCGTGCTTTGCGAACCGGACGGCGTGGCCGACACCCCGAGCAAAGACGATACCGAACTCCGCCAACAGACCACGAAGCATGTTGATCGTCTGGGTTCTCTGCCGGACAATCAGACTACGCGCTCGGTGCAGTGAAAGAATGGCCTGCTGTTCAGGTGACTTCACCTCGACGAACCGCATGGTCGGGCGGGTGACAGCCTCGCAGATTGCCTCTGCATCAGCCGCATCTGATTTGCCGCGCTTGACGTAGGGCTTCACGTAGACCGGCGCGATCAACCTGGCTTCATGGCCCAGCTTGGTCAGTTCTCGCGCCCAATAGTGGCTCGCGCCGCAAGCTTCCATGCCGATCAGACATGGCTCCAGACGCTCGAAGAATGACAACATCTGGCTGCGGCGCAAAGACCGGCTGAATCCCACCGCCCCATCTTGCGTGACGCCGTGAACATGGAAAACGTTCTTGGCCAAATCGAGACCGACCGTTGTAACTTGCATGGGGTGGCTCCTCTCTTCGCAGTTCATGACAACTGCACTATGGCGCATTGCGACGCCGATGGAGCAGGAGCCATCCACCCCATCCCGCAATTCGGACCCAAGGTACGCTCGCAGCGAGCGACCGGTTCCGGTCGGGGCAAAATGACTGGCTTGAACGACCGCTTTCGGGAACTTGCGTTGCGCCGCGGTGCGCTCCCTATGGCGACGCCTCCAGCACCCTGTCTGATCGCGCTGCATCCGCACACGTCCGGAAAGTCCGGAGGCTGTGTGGAAACTTGTTTCCGCTATTGGTGAGTTGGGCCTTCGAGGCCCGCCTTCGAATATCGGGGTGTTTGAGGCGACATCGCCTGTAGAGTCGGTTTCCGGCCTGTCGCGCCGATTGCGCGGGTTTTTCGGTGTTATGGCGCGCCGTTTCGGTGCGGATGAAGCGCTCTAGGCCCTCATGGCTTCGATCATCGCCGGAATGCCGATGATCTTCATTACGCGCATCATGTTGTAGGCGAGGACGTTCAGCGCCATCTCCGTCGCGACGTTTTTCAGCGACCGCATCTTGAAGTGCGTCGCCCCCATCCAGGACTTGATCGTGCCGAACGGATGCTCGACCGTCATGCTGCGGACCGCCAGCTTTGAGGGATCATCGTCCAGCCGCTTCTGGACGCGGTCGAGCACGTCTTCATGCTCCCACCGACGAACGCGCCGCTCCTTGCCGGTCGTGCATTTGTCCCTGATCGCGCAATCGACGCAGGCGCCGGACCAGTATGAGCGTATGGCTTTGCCATCCTGCTGGCTGGTGAATCGGTAGGTCAGATGCGCGCCGGCCGGGCATACATAGATGTCCTGCGCACCGTCATAGGCGAAGTCAGCCTTGTCGAACCGGCCGCGCGCTCCGGCGTTCGACGTCAATGGTTTCGGGACGACGACCGAGACGCCTTGCTCTTCACAGGCGACGATCTCTTCGCCCTTGTAATATCCCTTATCGGCGATCGCCTCGATCTGGTCCGCAGACATCGCCTCGCGCGCCGCGACGCCCATCATCGATAAGGCGTCTCGATCATAACCATGCATCGTCACTTCATGCGCGACGATCAGGTGATGCTCGGCCTCGACCGCGGTTTGCACATTGTAACCGACGACACGCGGCATCCGGGCGGTTGTCGCCATGGAGCGGGCGTCCGGGTCGCTGAGCGAGACCTGCGTTTCTCCGGTCGAGTCCATACGCTCTTCAACGGAGCTGTCAGACGAATGCGAACCAGTCTCAGTATCCCCGTAATCGCAGGAACTTAGGCCGCACCGAGCAGCCGCCACTCTTCGAGAGCGGCGGTTCTGTTGAGCTTGAAATTACGACGTGAGTAGAGGTGGCGCTCGCGGTTGAACAGGTTGTAGACGGAGGAGTGGACGGCGGCGAACATCTGCAGACTTCGCATGCGCCGGAAGTGAAGCATCGCCCGTTCCCTTCGTCGGAATGGCAGGTGTGAGTTCTCTGCCCTATTGTTGAGCCAGCGTTCCGTGGCCTGAAGGTCTGAACAGCCAAGCTCGCGTAATGCAGCGCCATATGACCGAAGGCAGTCGGTCACGATCTCATGCGGATGGCCATAGCGCTTCATCAATTTCCTGAGGAATTTCAATGCGGCGCGCTTATCCCGGCGTTTCGTGACGACCGCATCCAGCACCTCGCCTTCGTGATCGACAGCTCGCCACAAGTAATGCTGCTCGCCGTTGATCTTTACGAAAACCTCGTCCAGGTGCCATCGCCAGTTCGAGAACGCGCGCATCCGGTCGACCCGCTTGCGCTTGATCTCCGCGGCGAACTTCGGGCCAAATCTCTGCCACCAGAACCGGATCGTCTCGTGGCTGATGTCGATCCCGCGCTCATGCAAAAGGTCTTCGACATTCCTCAGCGAAAGCGGGAAGCGGATGTACATCATGACCGCCAGGCGAATGACGTCAGGGCTGCTGTGAAAGCCCTTGAACGGGTTACTCTTACTCATCCGGGGACGCTAGGGGAGGGCCCTCCGTGCCTCAAGCCGAATTCTTCTGACAAGCCCGCGCCGGATGTTCGCCAAGCGCCAACAGCAAGTCTATTCACACTAGGCGCGGAATCCGCTAGCGCAGAAATTCCTTTACCGCCTTAATCAGCTGTTCGAACGCGGGTTCATCCTTCAGCAATATGTGATTGTCGCTGTCGAGGCTGACAAATTGCGCGCCCGAAATCGCCGTTGCGAATGCGCGGCCGAATTTCAGCGGAACAACGGCGTCGCGTCTGGCGTGGAGCACCAAAGTCGGCGCATGGACTCTTGAGAGCCGGTCCGACACGTCAATCAGCCCGGCTTCCTCAAACAGGCGCGCAGCCGTCTCTGGTCCGGTGGTCTCACGCTGAAGGTCGTTGAACCAATCCGCCTGATCATGGCTGGCGCCGGGCATGAACAGCGATGTGAAAATCTGCCGAAACGCCGGATTGTCCTGCCCCCAGCCCATGCGAAGCAGCGCGCTCATCGCCTCTCTCTTCTCGACCTCGTTGGGATCGCCGCGCTTTCTCCAGCCCTTCACATAGCCGCCATAGATAATCAGATGGCTCACCCGCTCGGGATGGCGCACTGCATATTCGACCGCGACCGCGCCCCCCTGGGAGATGCCCAAGAGAGCGAATCGCTCAGCGCCGACCGCGTCGACGACGCTTTCAAGATCCGCGACCCAGGAGTCGAAGGACAGATCGTCGACTTCCCGGTCCGACAGCCCATTGCCGCGCTCGTCATATCGCACCAGCCGATGGTTGCGGCTGAGGCCTTCGATCCAGTGCCGCCAGATCGGGCTTTCCCAGTCATATTCCAGATGAGACATCCAGTTTGCGGCTTTGATCAGGGTCGGGCCTTCGCCGCCGCTCGCAAAGGCGATCTTCACATCGTCCGCGGTCGTGCAGTAGCGAATGTCCTGCCTCTGCCGGCTGGCCGAGTGGTCCGGCCGCTCGCCCGTCGCATCCGCTTCGCCCACAAACCGGAACCCGCGCCCGTGGCTCGTTTGGATCCATCGCTGCGCCTTGCCGTCATCGCCAAGCGCGGTACGCGCCTGTTTGACCGCCGTGCTGAGCGTGGAATCCGAGACGATCCGCCCGTCCCACACGCGCTCGATCAATTCCTCTCGCGACAACACGCGGTCGCGATGTTCGATCAGGCAAATCAACAGGTCGAAGACTTTAGGCTCGACCGATCGCGACACCCCGGATTGGCGCAATTCGAACCGGGATGTGTCGATCTCAAACTCTCCGAACAGGTAGATCACGGACGTCCTCCCCGCCTCTGAATCTCAGGCTTCGCCATAGACTTTGAACATTTTACGATATTGCGAGGGCGTCAGGCCGGTTCTTCGCTTGAAGACATTGCGGAAGAAACCGGGGTTTTCATAGCCGACATCTCCCGCAATCTCATCGAAAGACCTGTCGCTGGCCTCCAGAATGCGTTTCGCCTCTTCGATCCGAAGGTTTTGCACCCGGCCCATCAACGTATCGCCGGTGGCGATCTTGAACCGGCGCTTGACGGTTCGCTCGGGAACGCCTGCATGCGCCACGACCCGCGCGACGGGATCGGACAGATGGAAATTGTCCTCAAGCCAAATCTCGCATTCTCTTACGACCGAGTCGGCATGCGGCGCGTGCTTGATCAGCGTGTCGAACGGCAATTGGCCTTCGCCGTGCCATTTCAGCAGATAGACCTTGGCGATGCGCAACGCCTCTCCCGGGCTGCAATGGCGCGCGATGATATGGCAGGCGAGATCGTGCCAGGAGGTCGTCCCGCCCGCTGTGACGATCCGGCCCGCCGGGTCCGCGAAGCAGAGATTGGGCTCCGCCTGAAAGCGCACGCGGGGATAACGGTTTTTGAACAGGCGCTGATATCCCCAGTGAGAAGTGGCGTCGCACCCGTCGAGCAAACCGGTCTCGGCCAACATGATGGAGCCCGCGCAGGCCGAGTATATGCAGGACCCCGCCCGGTAGCGCGCCCTGATCCAGTCCATCAGATCGGGATAGCGGCCCTTGAAGTCCTCATCCGGCCCCAACCAGATTTCAGGCAGAATGACGATCGGGGCGGAGGGGGCGTCATCGATCGAGAGGTCGGGGCTGACCGGGATGTTGTTGCCACAGGTGAAGCTGTCCTTGAGCGGTGAGACGACTCTTGGACTGATCCGTTTGTTCGCCTGGGGAACACCCACCAGATCCTGCCAGATGCTCCCCACCGAAGAGAGCACGTCGAGCATGCCGTAAAGCGCCGAGCCCGCCGTCTCCGGAACCGCGACGATCAACGCATCTGTCACATTCTCCGGCTGTTCCACCATCCAACGTCTCGATTTTCTGGCACGTTTGAATCTTTTCTGGCACAAACTGCTCTGAAAATCAAAATACCCGTCCCCTAGGTTTTGCAGACGGTCGTCAGTAGGGCGGCCCAAAAAACCGGGGGAGACACAAAATCCAAGCATTCCCCAAGAAATCCCCAAGCGGTCCCCAAGCGCGGGAGGCCGCAACACTCCAGATTGTTCGTGAGCCGATAAGGCCGCTCAAACACAAAGGAAAAGACCATGACCCGTACAACCCATGAATCCTCCTTCCCGCCCGTCGATAACGGCGTGAATGTCGAAGCTCTGCTGGGCGCCCGCGAGGCTCTGGCGGATGCGCCGGAAGCGGCGCAGTTCACCTGGCGGGCCACCTGCCAGTGGATGAACGGCGTGCGCAGCCGCTCCACACTCAACGGCTTCTTCGGCCTTGGAGAGGAGCAGGAGCGAAAGCAGAACTTCCATGTGGAGGCCGATCACCCCGAGTGCTTCGCGGCTGAGGACGCGGCGCCGACCCCGGTTGAGATCGTGCTCTCCGGCCTTGCGAGCTGCCTGACCGGCGGACTCGCCGCAGTGGCGCAGAATCGCGGCATTCAGCTTCATGCCGTCCGCGCGACAGTCGAGGGCGACATGGACATCGCCGGCATCCTCGGCATCGACGGCGATGTGCGGAACGGCTTCAACGCCATCCGCGTCACCTTTGAGGTCGAGGCCGACGCCACCGATGCGGAAATTCGGGCGCTGGTCGCCCAGTCGCAAAAGCGCTCGGCCGTTTTCGACGTCATCACCAACCCGACGAACGTGTTCGTCACCGTCAAGTAACCGTCTGAACGGCTGAGAAGAGGAGCGAGAGTCATGAAATACGCAACGACCGTCATCATCGGCGCCGGCCAGGCCGGTCTCGCTATGAGCCGCCAGCTCTCGAACCGCTCGATCGACCATGTGCTGATCGAGCGGGGCGAGGTGGCCAATTCCTGGCGTGCCGAGCGCTGGGATTCGCTGCGCCTGCTGACCCCAAATTGGCAGAGCAGGCTGCCCGACTATAGCTACACGGGCGATGATCCGGACGGCTACATGACCGCCGCCGAGGTCACCACCTACCTGCAAGACTATTCAGATTTCTGCGGCGCGCCGGTCGAGACATTCACCGAAGTCCTGTCCGTGCGGCCTGACAATTACGGCTATCGCGTCGCCACCACGGCCGGCGCCTGGCGCTGCGCTAATGTGGTGATGGCGGCCGGCGCCTGCCGCCTTCCAATCATCCCGCGCGGCGCGGAAGGGCTTCCGACCTCGATCCGGAAAGTCACCCCGCTCGAGTACAGGCGACCGGACCAACTGCCGCATGGCGGCGTGCTGATCGTCGGCGCCTCGGCGACCGGCGTGCAGTTGGCGCGAGAGATCCAGCTTTCGGACCGGCCGGTCACGCTGGCCGTCGGCGAGCATCTGCGCGCGCCCCGCACCTATCGCGGCCGGAACATCGAATGGTGGTCCGACGCGGCCGGATTGCTGGATGAGCGCTATGACGAGGTGGATGACATCGACCGCGCCCGCCGCACGCCCTCGCCGCAGATCATTGGCTCGGATCACGGCGCGCTGGTTGATCTCAACGCGCTGACCGAGCTCGGCGTGGAGGTCGTCGGCCGTTTCGCGGGCGTGTATGACGGCCGAGCGCGCTTCTCCGGCGGGTTGCCCAATCTTTGTGCGCTGGCGGACCTGAAGATGAACCGGATGCTGGAGGCGATCGACGAATTTGCGTCCGAGACTTGGCTAGACGGTCAGGTTCCGGCGCCGGACCGCCCGGCGCCGACGCGCATCCCAAAGGAGCCTCGGCTGGAACTGGACCTGAAGGCCGCTGGCGTCCGGACCGTGATCTGGGCGACCGGATTCCGGCCCGATTATTCCTGGCTGCATGTCCCTGCTTTCGACCGCAGGGGGCGGCTGCGCCATGACGGCGGCGTCGTGGATGCGCCCGGCCTTTACGTGATGGGCCTGCCATTCATGCGCCGCCGCAAATCCCTGCAAATCGATGGCGTGGGCGTCGACGCCTGCGATCTCGCCGATCACATGGAGGCGCGTCTGCACCGCGCCGCCGCCTGAATGATGGAGAACGTCATGACCCGCAAAGCCGCCATGTCCAATCGCTACGACGTCGTGATCGTGGGCGCGCGCTGCGCGGGTGCCGCGACAGCCATGCTGCTGGCGCGCGGCGGCGCCAAAGTGCTGCTGATCGACCGTCAGCCGCTGGGCTCCGATACATTGTCGACCCACGCGTTGATGCGGCCGGCCGTGTGGTTGCTGGATCAATGGGGCGTGCTGGATGGGGTGCGAAGAAGCGGCGCTCCGCCGATCCGCCGTACGACCTTCCACTATGGCGAGGAGGTCCTGCCGATCGATATCGCATCAGACGGCGGGGTGGACGCGCTCTACGCGCCGCGCCGCACCGTGCTCGACCGCCTTTTGGTGGAGGCGGCCGTCGAGGCCGGCGCCGAGGCGTTGCACGAGACCCATTTCCTCGAATTGACCACCGGGCGGTCCGGCCGGGTGACCGGAGCGCGGCTCTCACGCGGTGGCGGCGAAACCTTCGAGGTTGAGGCGGATCTGGTAATCGGCGCAGATGGAAGAACTTCGATGGTCGCCGAAGCGGCGGACGCGGAGATTCTGGTGCGCTCTTCTCATTGCTCGGGCACGGTCTATGGCCATTTCGAGGGGCTGAAACCGGACGGCTATCATTGGATGTATCGCCCAGGATCGAGCGTCGGGCTGATCCCGACGAATTACGGGACCTGCGTCTTCGCCTCGGTTCCGCATGACTCGTTCAGAGCCACGTTCGGGAGAGATACGTCGCGCGGTTTCCTGCAGATTGTCGCGCGGTTCGACACGCGTCTCGCCGGTAGTTTGCTGAGCATGGCCTCCGAAACGCGGCTGTCTCGTTTCCCCGGAGCGCCCGGCTTCATCCGCCGCTCACATGGTCCTGGCTGGGCGCTGGTGGGCGACGCCAGTTACTTTAAGGATCCGCTGACAGCGCATGGGATCACCGATGCGCTGCGGGACGCGGCGCTGTTGTCTCGCGCGGTTCTAAGCGACCGCGAGGACGCCTTGGCCAGCTTTCAGGAGGAGCGCGACGTGATCTCCATGCCGTTCTTCACGATCACGGATGCAATCGCCTCCTTCGATTGGTCGTTGGAAGAGTTGAGGGCGCACCACATCGCCCAGAATCAGATAACGCGCACGGAACTTAAACATTTTACATCGTTGAATTGGGTCAATCGACAAGCGGCTTGATGTGGATTGCATGGGGTCGCTGGTCGTTCCAGCTCTTGGAGCGCAATGAATTATCAGGGGCGATATTCGTCGAGTAAATTAGCGACACTTGGCGTCCGCTTTGGGTCGATTGTGTTGAAAAACTCCCTGTTGAAGTAGCTTCGGCGTCCTGATTCAGTCCACCGGCAAACGCGGGAGGGCGGTTGAGATGATGGGTCCGAGGCAGGAAGCGCAAGGCGCGCTTTTCTACGAGTTCTCGATTGAGGATCATGTGCCGCGGGATCACCTGTTGCGGTCGATTGACCGGTTCGTCGATCTTTCTGGCGTCCGCCATCACCTGGCTGCTCACTACAGCTCGACAGGCCGGCCCTCGGTCGATCCAGAACTGATGATCCGGATGCTGCTTGTCGGCTACGTGATGGGTATTCGGTCCGAGCGCCGCCTTTGCGAAGAGGCGCATCTGAACCTCGCCTACCGGTGGTTTTGCCGGCTCGATCTCACCGACCCGATCCCTGACCACTCTACTTTCTCGAAAAACCGCCACGGGAGGTTCCGGGAGAGCGACCTCTTGCGCCGCCTGTTCGAAGAGGTCGTCGCGCGCTGCATCGTCGAGGGCCTGGTCGGCGGCCAAAGCTTCGCGGTCGACGCCAGCATCATCCGGGCCGACGCCAGCAAGCAGAACGCGACGCCAATCGCTGACTGGCCGGCGGAGAAGCTCGACCCCGAGGACGCGCCCCGCGCCCTGCGTGAATATCTCGATACGCTTGACGACGCCGCCTTCGGCGCGGCGACGGAGAAAGCGCCCAAGTTCACTTCGCATGCCGACCCGGCCGCGCAATGGACCGGAGCGCTGAAGGGGCCGGCCTTCTTCGCTTACGCGGACAACTATCTGATCGACACGGACCACGTGGTCATCGTCGATGTGGAGGCGACGCGGGCGGTCCGCCCGGCGGAGACGGGCGCCGCGCAGACCATGATCGACCGAACGATGGACCGTTTCGACCTCTCCCCCGAGCGGCTGATCGCCGACACGGCTTACGGGTCCGCGGCCATGCTGAACTGGCTGGTCGAGGGGCGCGGGATCGAGCCGCACATCCCGGTGATCGACAAATCGGCTCGGCGGGATGGAACCTTCTCCCGCGAGGACTTTGCTTACGACCACGAGACCGACGCTTACATCTGTCCCGGAGGCCGTCCGATGACGACGACAGGGGCGCCGGGTCAATGACGAGGCGACGCTGATCTACCGCGCCAGCAAGCACGACTGCGACGCCTGCGTCCTCAAACCCCGCTGTTGTCCAAAAGCGCCCCAACGAAAAGTCCCCCGATCCATCCACGAAGGCGCGCGGGACATCGCCCGCGCCATCGCGAAGACCGACGCCTATGTCGTCTCGCGCCGAATGAGGAAAAAGGTCGAGATGCTCTTCGCCCACCTCAAACGCATCCTCAAGCTCGACCGACTTCGATTACCCGGACCCAACGGCGCCAGGGACGAATTCCACCTCGCAGCCACCGCTCAGAACCTCAGAAAGCTCGCCAAACTGGTCCCGGCGCCCCGAACGTCGCAACCGGCGTGATCGGGCCCGGTTGCGCGTCGAACGACGCCGCTCTCCAACAGCCAAACTTGACGACTTTTTCAACGGAATCGATCATCACCAGTCATCTACTCAAATCACTGAGATGACTGCTTTGTCCGCAACTCAGACCTACTGCGCGCGTGCCGCGAATGACCGGATCGGAGAACCAACATCCAGGCAGCCGCGAGTGTCCGCTTTGTAGAAGTTGCGCTGCGCCGCGGCGGGCGGGTCGTGTGACGCCACCGAAAGAGCGACAAGTAATGTTGAATTCGCGTTAGGCCGGATTGTCCGCAACTCGGCCATAAGCGCCACGGACCTCGCTGCAGCTACAACGAATGGCGGCTTTCATGGCTGCGATGCAACATTGCTTTCAGATGAGCTAGGGCGATCCGATTTCTGCGTTCGACGTATTTGGTGTCCTTAGGGATCCCGATGCACGGAGCTGTCAGACGAATGCGAACCAGTCTCAGTATCCCCGTAATCGCAGGAACTTAGGCCGCACCGAGCAGCCGCCACTCTTCGAGAGCGGCGGTTCTGTTGAGCTTGAAATTACGACGTGAGTAGAGGTGTCGCTCGCGGTTGAACAGGTTGTAGACGGAGGAGTGGACGGCGGCGAACATCTGCAGACTTCGCATGCGCCGGAAGCGAAGCATCGCCCGTTCCCTTCGTCGGAATGGCAGGTGTGAGTTCTCTGCCCTATTGTTGAGCCAGCGTTCCGTGGCCTGAAGGTCTGAACAGCCAAGCTCGCGTAATGCAGCGCCATATGACCGAAGGCAGTCGGTCACGATCTCATGCGGATGGCCATAGCGCTTCATCAATTTCCTGAGGAATTTCAATGCGGCGCGCTTATCCCGGCGTTTCGTGACGACCGCATCCAGCACCTCGCCTTCGTGATCGACAGCTCGCCACAAGTAATGCTGCTCGCCGTTGATCTTTACGAAAACCTCGTCCAGGTGCCATCGCCAGTTCGAGAACGCGCGCATCCGGTCGACCCGCTTGCGCTTGATCTCCGCGGCGAACTTCGGGCCAAATCTCTGCCACCAGAACCGGATCGTCTCGTGGCTGATGTCGATCCCGCGCTCATGCAAAAGGTCTTCGACATTCCTCAGCGAAAGCGGGAAGCGGATGTACATCATGACCGCCAGGCGAATGACGTCAGGGCTGCTGTGAAAGCCCTTGAACGGGTTACTCTTACTCATCCGGGGACGCTAGTTGTTTGATCCCAGGATTTGATGGTGCGATCTTTTCTTTGGAATGGAAGGACGCCCTATGGGACAGATACGCCACGGCAGCGCCACGACCACGCACGCGGTCCGAGCGGCGATACAGCGATCGCAAGCTTCGGCCGCGGAGCTGAGCCGGACCTATGGAATCAACCCGAAGACGGTTCTGAAATGGCGCAAGCGGACGTCGGTTGAGGATCGCAAGACCGGGCCGAAAGAGCCCCGTTCAACCGTTCTCAGCAAAGAGGAGGAGGCGATCATCGTCGCCTTTCGGCGTCACACTCTGCTTCCCCTGGACGACTGCCTCTACGCCCTGCAGCCGACGATCCCGCACCTGACGCGCTCTTCGCTGCATCGCTGCTTGCAGCGCCACGGGATCAGCCGCCTGCCCGATGTCGACGGCGACAAGCCGGCGAAGAAGAAGTTCAAGCGTTATCCAATAGGATACTTTCACATCGATCTGGCGGAGGTGCAGACCGCCGAGGGTAAACTGCATCTCTATGTCGCCATCGACAGAACATCCAAGTTCTGCCTTCGCGCAGCTCGTGGACAAGGCCAACCGCCGGACGGCCACGGCCTTTCTCGAAGCCGTGATCGCCGCCGTTCCCTACCAGATCCACACGGTGCTCACCGATAACGGTATTCAGTTCACCCTGCCGCCGCGTTATCGAACAGGGCCGACCGCCAGCGTCGCCACCCACATGTTCGGGATGCGCTGCCAGGAGAACGGCATCGAGCACCGTCTCACCAAGGTCAGGCATCCGTGGACCAACGGCCAGGTCGAACGCATGAACCGCACCATCAAAGACGCCACCGTCAAGCGGTTCTACTATGACAGCCACGACCAGCTGCGCAGGCATCTCAGCGACTTCATCGACGCCTACAACTTCGCCCGCAGGCTCAAGACGCTCAAAGGCCTCACGCCCTACGAATACATCTGCAAAATCTGGACAACCGAGCCAGAGCGATTCAGATTCGATCCAATCCATCAGATGCCGGGACTAAACAGCTAGGGGAGGGGCCTCATCGCCTCAAGCCGAATTCTTCTGACAAGACCGTCAGACTCCTAGCAGCGCGACTTTCAACTCATTGTTGATCGCAGCCATTTCTCCAGACCATACAGTGCGCCCGCGTTGAAGGATGAATGCTCGATCCGCCACTGACGCAAGCTCGGCGAGAGACTTGTCGACAACGATGATGGACATTTGCGCCGCGGCCTTGAGGCGTCGTATTGACGCCCATATTTCCTCCCGCACCATCGGCGCTAGCCCCTCTGTCGCTTCGTCGAGGATTAGCAATCTGGGATTGGTGGCCAGCGCGCGGGCGATCGCTAGCATCTGTTGCTCTCCGCCAGAAAGCGTCGTCGCCAATTGGCCTGAGCGTTCGCCAAGCCGTGGAAACAGATCGCACACAGCCTCTACAGTCCAACGCCCGGTGCGCGCGGCGGCAGTCAGGTTCTCGGCGACCGTTAAATTCGGAAAACAGCGCCGCCCTTCCGGCGCCAGGCCAATCCCTAGACGCGCGATCCGGTAGGTCGCCAATTCTCTGATCTCGGCGCCGTCGAAGATTATGGAGCCGCTCCGCGCCTTCGGCGCGCCCAGGATTGTGCGGATCGTGGTGGTCTTTCCCATGCCGTTGCGACCGAGCAATGCTACGACTTCACCCTCGCGCACGTCGAGATCGACGCCGAACAACGCCTGCGAAGCGCCATAAAACGAGGTGACGCCTGAGAGGCTGAGCAGGCTCATATCGCCGCTTCCTCGCCAAGATATGCGCGGCGGACATTCGCATCGGCCCGGATTTCATCGACACTCCCGGTCGCGATAATCTCACCATAAACCAGCACGCTGATCCGGTTGGCCAGGGAGAAGACTGCGTCCATGTCGTGCTCGACCAAAAGGATCGGCGCCTCGGCGCGTAGCTGCGAGAGCAGAGCAGTCATCTCCGCTCCGCCCTCGGCACCAAGGCCTGCCATCGGCTCATCAAGCAGAAAAGCTTTCGGCTTCAACGCCAAAGCCATTGCGAGCTCAAGACGCCGCCTCTCACCATGGGAAATGTCTGAGGCGCGCGCGGCTCGGCTTTGTGAAAGACGCACGCGGTCTAGTTCCAGATCTGCTCGTTTGGTCAGAGTGCGGTCCGAGAGCGCCGCCCGCATAAAGCGAAACACACGTTGTTCGGCGCCGAGCGCGGCGAGGGCGACATTCTGCAGAACGGTGAAATCCGGTACGACGGCGGAGATCTGAAAACTGCGCCCCAGCCCTAACTGGGCGCGAGACGCGACATCCATATTCGTTACGTCCCGCCCAAGAAAACAGATCCGACCCTCGTCCGGCTTCAGTTCACCAGCGATCTGCTTGATCAGAGTCGATTTGCCGGCGCCGTTTGGGCCGATCAGAGCATGAATTTCGCCCGGCTGGAGGTCCAAGGAGACTTCTCGGCAGGCGGCAAGACCGCCAAAAGATTTCGTCACCCCGTCGACGGCTAGAACCGGGTCAGTCATGAGCGACCTCCCGTCCCGCCAAGGCCCCGATCAGCCCGCCGCGCGCGAACAGGACGACGCTCAGTAACAACAGTCCGAGAAAGACTTGCCAGTAGTCGCTGACGCCGCCCAGCAGTTGCTCGAGCAGCAAGAAAAGCCCCGCGCCCGCCACAGGCCCAAACAGGCGTCCAACCCCGCCGAGTAGAACGAATATTATGATCTCGCCGCTTGTGTGCCAGCTTAGCATCGAGGGGCTGACAAAGCGATTGAGATCAGCGAACAGGGCGCCGGCAAGGCCGGTGATGGCGCCCGAAAGGACAAAGGCAGTCAGCTGAACCTTGTATGGTCGAATGCCGACGGCTCGCACTCGCGCCGGGTTCTGCCGTGTGGCGTTGAGCGCGATGCCGAATGGCGATCTCTTTAATCGGGCGGACAGGAACAGGGCTACCGCCAACAAGGCGAAACTGAGTGCAAAAAACTGGATCGGGTCGAGCGTGTTGAGTCCCGGAAAGTCGTTCCGAACATAGATCGACAACCCGTCTTCGCCACCATAAGCGGGCCAACTGACCGCGAAATAATAAAGCATCTGCCCAAAAGCGAGCGTGATCATGATGAAGTAAACGCCGGTGGTGCGCAGACTCAGCGCTCCGATCCCCAGAGCCGCCAATGCACTAGTGAGCATTGCAGCCAGCCAGATGACAGGCATCGACTTCGTGCCGTCAAGCGAGAATGGCCACTGCATCAATGGCTCGAAGCTTTGGGCGTGGCTGGCGAGCACGCCCATCGCATATCCGCCGATGCCGAAGAATGCGGCATGACCCAGACTGACCAACCCGCCTTGCCCGAGCGCGATGTTGAGCCCGACGCCGGCAAGCGCCAGGATCGCCGCGCGCGTCGCCAAGGTAATGGTGAAGGGTTCCTCCAGAGCCAGAGCCGACAACGCGACAGCGGGCAAGCAGAGCGCGAGGCCCAGATTGACCAGCGTCTCACGCCTCATAGGGCGCCACTCCGTAAAGACCCGTTGGGCGCACGATCAGGACGACGGCCATCAACACATAAATCGACATCGACGCCAATGCCGAGCCCACGGCGTTCGCGGCCGCCGGCTCCATGAACGCGCCAAAGGCGATTGGCAGCAAGAACCGGCCCATCGTGTCGGTCAATCCCACAAGGATGGATGCGATCAGTGCGCCTTTGCCGGAGCCGATTCCGCCGATCACAATAACAACGAATGCCAGAATGAGAACGGGCTCGCCCATGCCTATCTGAACGGATTGCAGCGGCCCGATCAGCGCCCCCGCCAGACCCGCCAGCGCTGCGCCAACCGCGAAAACAATCGTATAGAGTCTTGATATGTTGACGCCGAGCGCGGCGATCATCTCTCGGTCGCTCTCTCCCGCCCGGATCTGCACTCCGATGCGGGTGCGGGTGATCAGCAGGTAAAGCCCCAACGCCACGGCACCGCCGATGGCGATAATGGTCAGTCGATAAAGCGGGTACTCGATGCCGCCAGGTAAGCTCACCGGTCCTGCCAAGTAGGGTGGAATATCGAGATAGAGAGGGAAGGAGCCGAACAGCCAGCGCGTGCCTTCCGAGAAAATCAGGATTAGTGCGAATGTCGCCAGCACCTGATCCAGGTGGTTGCGGGCGTAAAGCCGCCGGATCACCGCTACTTCGACCAGCGCGCCCGCCGCAGCTGCGGCGACGAGGCTGGCGGCCAACGCTAGAATGAAAGAGCCCGTTGCGCCCGCGACCGCCGCCGCCGCAAAGGCACCGATCATGTAAAGCGAGCCATGCGCCAGATTGATCAGCCCCATCACGCCGAACACCAGCGTCAGCCCCGACGCCATCAGAAACAGCATCGCGCCAAACTGAAGGCCGTTCAGCACTTGCTCGGAGAAAAGGGCGAAGGTCATTCTAAAGGATCAATACTGTTGGCTCCGCCCCATCGTTGAACGACTTCGCGAAGGCGATCGCATCTTTTTCTGGGGGATGAGCAGTGGTTACCAAGAACCGGCTCGGGTCCGATCCATCGCCTACTACAAGCTCATCGATTGCATCTTCAACTTGTGCCGATCTATCGCCCCAAACTGCAACAAGCTCGACTCCTTCAGACAGACACTCTTCAACAAAAATATCTAGGCGAGCGCCATCAGATAGGGGCAAACGAAGCACGATTTTCTTCGACGTAATCATTTACACACGGGGCGGGATAAAACCCGCCCCTCAAACGTTACATCTTGCACTCAGCAGCGTAGGCGTCCGAATGGGCGGTCAGCCCGGTGGCGATGATCTTGTTGGTGAAGATGTCGCCCTCCTGGATCACCTCACGCACATAGATGTTCTGCACCGGGTGATGGTTCGGCCCAAAGGCGAAGTCGCCACGCACCGAGTCGAATTCGGCGGCCTCCAGCGCCGAGCGGAAGGCGTCAGCGTCCGACACATCCGCTAATTTCGCAGCACTGATCAACAGGTTCGCCGTATCAAAGCCCTGACTGGCGTAGAGAGAGGGAAGACGCCCATATTCCGCTTGAAACGCCTCGACGAATTTGGCGTTGGCTGGATTATCGATATCCTTGTTCCATTGCGAGGTGTTCTTCACGCCAAGCGCCGCCGCGCCGACTGCCTGAAGGATGCCCTGATCGAAGCTGAACGCCGGGCCGAGCACCGGGATCTCAACCCCGCTGTCGGCGTACTGCTTGAGGAAAGAGATGCCCATGCCCCCAGGCAGAAAGAAAAAGACACTATCGGCACCCGATGCGCGGATCTGGGCGATTTCGGCCGCATAGTCTTTCTGCCCGAGCTTGGTGTAGATCTCTCCCGTCAGCTCGCCCTTGTAGAAACGCTTGTAACCTGTCAGCGCGTCCTGACCCGCCGGATAGTTCGGCGCCAGGATGAAGGATTTCTTGAACCCGACGTCATTGGCGTAAGCGCCGGCCGCCTCGTGGAGATTGTCGTTTTGCCAAGCCACGTTGAAATAGTTCGGATGGCACCCCTTACCCGCCAGCGCAGAGGGGCCAGCATTCGGCGACAGGTAGAACTTGCCCTGCGCCGCGACCGACGGCACCACCGCCATAGCAAGATTCGACCAGATGATGCCCGTTAAGACATCGACCTTTTCCGATTGAACCATCTTGTCGGCCAGCTGCACTGCGATATCAGGCTTGCGCTGGTCGTCTTCCACGACGACCTCGATATTGGATGCCTCCGAAATCTTGAGCGCGAGCAAAAATCCGTCTCGCACATCAATTCCAAGGCCAGCTCCGCCGCCCGACAGCGTGGTGATCATGCCGACCTTGACCGGGTTCTCAGCAAGCGCCGAGCCCGCAGTCATCGTCGCAGCGGCAATGGTCGCCGCAATGAAATTCGTGATCTTCATCTCCGTCACCTCCCGTATGACCGTCTCGGCGCTTCGCCGTCCGGTTCGATTGTTCTTTGAAAAGTGTTAGAGCAAGTTGCGCGCCCGGTCGAGGGCGCGACGAGCGGACTCAAGGAAACGGACTTTGACCGACTGGGACAACGCGTTCGACAATTTTGGGCATATCGCCGACGCGGCGACCTTTCCAGCACGATGGGCCGCATTGGCGGAAGCCTATCGGCGGACCGCGAATTTCGCCGAACTGGATATCCCCTATGGCGAACACCCGCGTGAGCGCTTCGACCTTTTCCACGCCGACGGCGTCGCACGTGGTTTGGCGATATTCGTTCACGGCGGTTACTGGAGGCGTTTCGACAAATCTTACTGGTCACATTTGGCAAAAGGCGCGCGTGACCTTGGCTTGAGCGTCGCTATACCCAGCTATGTTCTGGCGCCCGAGGCGCGCATCGCTGAGATTACGCGTCGCTTCGCAAACGCAATTTCCACAGCTGCCGAATGTGTGGACGGACCGGTCACTCTGATAGGACATTCGGCGGGTGGGCATCTTGTCCTCAAAATGATCTGCGAAGGCAGTCCGCTTCCAACATCCGAGAAGGACCGAATAGAGCGGGTCGTATCGATCAGCGGCGTACATGATCTAACACCGCTCGTTCATACCAGAATGAACGAGGACCTGAAGTTGACTGTTGAAGAATCGCGGGAGGAGAGTCCCGCGTTGCTTTCGTCGACGGGCGATGTCTCCGTGATGGCATGGGTTGGCGGAGAAGAAAGACCAGAGTTCATTCGCCAGTCACGCCTTCTATACGACGCCTGGAGCCGCGCCGATGTGAATATCGGCCTCGTTGTCGAGCCAGATCTGCATCATTTCGACGTCATTGATGGCCTTGCTTCACGTAAGACCAAATTGTGCGAAGCTCTCGGCGCTGCGAACAGGTCTTGGTCGTATCCTTGAACAATCGCACATTCAGAGATTTCCACTTCTGGGGCATTTTGGTCGGTGGCACGTCTGAAAGCCTGGTCTGCTTCGGGCCGATTGTATTGAAAGGCGGTGTCATGTGTGGACGTATATGGACCCCGCCTGATTGCAACGGCCTGTCTGGGTCTGGTTGGGCGATCACGATTGCTGACGTATATCCGGCTTCTTTGAGCGGCCCGATACATCGTCGCCGCGAGCCCCGATCGGTTTCCGCGCGCTTCTTCCTCAATGGCTCCCAGGCATAGGCGATGCGCCTTGCCGGTCCACACATCAGGTTCGAGAAGCGATCGGGGTGACCTTTTCACCATCTCCTGCCAGTTTGCTGCAATTTTTCTGAGGCGAGTCCTCCTTTTCTCAGGTTTACGAAGCCGCTATCAGGCGGCCGTCACGGTGTGATCCGGCTGGTATTCCTGCTCTCGCGACAATACCGACCACACGATCCGCGCGTTCTTGTTGGCAAGCGCAACGGCGGCGACGTTCGGATGCCGACGTTCGCGCAACCGGCTGATCCATTGGCTTCTGGGGTCATCCTTCCCGCCCGCCTTGCCGAGAACGGCTCTCGCGCCGTGGATCATCAGCGTGCGCAGGTATCGGTCACCACGCTTACTGATCCCAAAAAGCTGAGCCTTGCCGCCGCTCGATCTTTGCTTCGGGACCAGCCCCAGCCAGGCGGCGAACTGTCGGCCATTCCTGAAGCAGGACCGGTCTCCGACAGCTGCGACCAACGCGGTGGCGGTGATCGGGCCGATCCCTTCGATCTTGCCGATGCGTTGGCACATGTCGTTGGTGCGGAAGAGGTGTCGGATTCGGCGATTGTAGGCGGAGACGCGGCGATCCAGCTCGACCAACTCTTCGCATATGTCACGCAGCAAATCCCGAAACGTTTGGCTCAGACCGTCATTGGCGCCGTCCACAATCTGGCCGAGGGCGCGGCGCAACCGCGTGATATCGCGGGCGACGACCACGCCGTGCTCCGCCAGTAGACCGCGGGCCTGGTTCACCAACCGGGTCCGGCTCGCCACCAAACGCTGCCGGATGCGATGAACCGCCTGGATCTCCAGTTGTTCTGTTGATTTCGGCGGTACAAAGCGCATCGAAGGCCGGCCGACCGCTTCGCAGATCGCTTCGGCGTCATTGCGGTCGTTCTGTAGATGGCGCCTGTAAATCCGACCACTGGAGCGGCGGGATGATCCTGCTGCGGGCGGCTTAATATCCCGCCACGTGGAAGTCTGGGAATCGTTGAGGCGGTTTCGAGGCGAGGATGTACGGGTTGGAGATTTATCATCGCGTCCGGCGGGCGGTTCTGCGCGACGGGATGAGCGAGCGGGAAGCGGCGCTGGCTTTCGGGATCGATCGGGCGACGGTGTCGAAGATGCTGACGTTCTCCGAACCGCCTGGTTATCGGCTGAAGTCGCAGCGGCCACGCAGCCGGATGGACGCGCACGCGGAGTTTGTCGACCAGATCCTGATCTCGGACCGGGAGGTTCCGAAGAAGCAGCGACACACGGTGCGGCGGATCTTCGAGCGTCTGCGAGATGAGCGCGGGTTCGAGGGCGGCTACACGACGGTGCGGGACCATGTGCGCCCTCGGCGCCAGCACCTGAAGGAGGCCTTTGTTCCGCTCGCGCATCCCCCGGGCCATGCCCAGGCCGACTTCGGCGAGGCGACCGTTGTGCTTGGCGGGGTCGAGCGGAAGGTGCGGTTCTTCGTGGTGAGCCTGCCGCAGAGCGACGCGGTTTTCGTGAAGGCGTATCACGCCGAGACGGCGGAGGCGTTCTGCGACGGGCATGTCGAGGCCTTCGACTTTTTCGGCGGCGTTCCCCTCTCTATTCTCTATGACAACACCAGGCTGGCGGTGGCGCAGATCCTTGGCGACGGGACCCGCAAGCGCAGCCGGATGTTCGAGGCCTTGCAGTCGCATTACCTGTTCGAGGACCGGTTCGGCCGCCCTGGCCGAGGCAACGAGTGAGCCTTTGGAGCGCCATTGGTCCGAGAGACAATGGCGAACGGCAAGGTCGAAGGCATGGTCGGCTTCGCGCGGAGGACGTTCATGGTTCCGATCCCGAACGCGCCCGACATCGACGCCTTGAACGCGATGCTGCTGGAGCGCTGCCGGGAGCGCCTGTCGGCGGTGCTGCGCGGGGTGGAAAGCGCCAGCATCGGCGCCCGGCTGGACGCGGATCGGGCGGCGTTCATGGATCTGCCGGCGACGCCGTTCGAGGCCTGCCATAAGCGGCCCGGCCGGGCGAGCAGCCTGGCGCTGGTCCGCTACAAAAACACGGACTACTCGGTTCCCGTCGCCTACGCCCACAGGGACGTGATGGTCAAAGCCTATGTCGATGAGATCGTCATCGAAGCGGGCGCCGAGGAGATCGCCCGCCACAGACGCTCCTACGCCGCCGAGGACTTCGTCTTCGACCCGCTGCATTATCTCGATCTGATCGAGCGCAAGGTGGGGGCCCTCGATCAGGCCGCGCCCCTGCAGGGCTGGGATCTGGGCGATGACTTCGACCGGCTGCGCCGCCTCCTGGAGGCGCGGCTCAGCCAGAGGAACCGCAGATCCGCCGGCAAGCGCGAGTTCGTGCAGGTGCTGCAGCTGTTCAAGGTCTTCCCCGAGCCCGTGGTCCGATCCGCCGTGCGCGACGCGCTGGAGCTCGGGGCGATCAGCGCCGACGCGGTGAAGCATCTGGCGCTCTGCAAAACCGAGAACCGCCCGCCGCGGCTGGACCTGAAGGAGTACCCGCATCTGCCCGTCTCCGCCGTCGCGGCGACCAACCCGGCCGACTACATGGCTCTGATGGCCGGAGCGATATGATGAGCGCCGCGACGAACGAAGCGCCGGAAATCCTGCTGCGCCATCACCTGAAGAAACTGAAGCTCCCCACCGTGCTGCGCGAGCATGAGAAGATCGCCCGGCAATGCGCCGAGGAGAATGTCGACCATGTCCGCTATCTCGCCCGGCTGATCGAACTGGAGCTGCTGGATCGGGAGGCGCGGATGATCGATCGGCGCATCAAGGCCGCCAGGTTCCCGGCGATCAAGAGCCTGGAGAGCTTCGATTTCGACGCCATCCCGCAATTGAACAAGAAACTCGTCCTGAACCTTGCCCGCGGCGAGTTCGTCAGCCGACGGGAGAACGTCATCGCCCTCGGCCCGTCCGGCGTCGGCAAGACCCATGTCGCCCTCGGGATCGGCCTGGCCGCCTGCCAGCGCGGGATCAAGACCCGCTTCGCCGCCGCCGCCGCAATCGTGCATGAGCTGATCGAGGCCCGCGACGAAAGACGTCTCCTGCGTCTCCAGAAGCAGATGGCGACGGTCGAGCTGCTGATCATCGATGAGCTCGGCTTCGTCCCGCTCTCAAAGACCGGCGCAGAACTGCTGTTCGAGTTGATCAGCCAGCGCTACGAACGCGGCGCCACCATCATCACCTCGAACCTGCCCTTCGACGAATGGACCTCGATCCTCGGCGAAGAACGCCTCACCGGAGCCCTTCTCGACAGGCTCACCCACCATGTCCACATTCTTGAGATGAACGGCCGGTCCTACCGCCTGGCGCAAAGCCGGGCTCGCAAAGCCATCTGAACAACTCCCCGGCTCAACCACGGGCGCGCTCTGACTCTTGACGGTCAGCGCGCCCTTGGCGCTGGATCAGACCGATCCACTCAGCTGGCCGGGTGTTCGGGCGCCCAACTGGACGGAAGTTCGGGCGCCATTGGCAAAAGCAGCTCATCCCGAAAGAATTGGACGGCGAAGCCCTCCGAACCGGGATCATCGAGGTGGTCGGCCCCAAGACGATTCTGCAGTTCCGCATGAACATCCGCTACAGCGAGGATGTCGAGCTATGGGAGACGCCTAGCTA
The DNA here is from genome assembly GCA_963669315.1 of Paracoccaceae bacterium. Lineage (GTDB taxonomy): Bacteria > Pseudomonadota > Alphaproteobacteria > Rhodobacterales > Rhodobacteraceae > SZUA-547. The sequence continues at coordinate 3,027,155 of OY770021.1, forward strand.
CCAGGAGTGACTATTCTGGGTAACCGAGAACAGGCTGCCAATGTTCTCACAGGCGTCCGGACAAGAGGCTTGAGGCGGAGTGTTCGAAGCTGGTTCGTCGCGCGAATCTTTATATTGCAGGCCATCGCAAGACAACGCAGTTTGAACCGGGTACGGAGCGAAAGAAGTCTTCGAGTAGCCCCAAAATTAGCCGAGCACCCTCGCCAACAAGCTCGAAGATTTGGCGTGCAAGTGGTCGTTCGAACTGCGGACCAAGAGGTCGGCTTCATCTGCTTCTTAGATACGACGCGAAGGAACTTGCCGCACATTGCACCAACGACCGGATTTCTCGCTGCGATGCGGCACCGGCCGTCGGCAATCAGCACCTCATGAGATTTGTGCGGCTGCACACTCTAAAATGCACTGGCGTCCGCAATGGGCCGAGGCTGTGCGAAAACTCGAAAACTGCTGAGACTCCAAGAATACTGCTCCAATGTGGAGCCGATGGGTGCGTTAGATCGGAATATCGTTCGGCGAAACGCTGTTATAGTGAATCATTTTCTCGCAGATTGCGCGGACGGCTAGTTTTCACACAGCCTCGGCTCCTCGCGGCCGTTTAACGCGAAGCGCATCGACGATCGAGATGCGGACAAGCGGCCGTCAATTTAGATCACCTCGACGGCCGCTCCTTGACCCAAAATGGATTCCTCAGAAGAGTGATCAGTCCCGCTGCAGAACCGTATCCAGGTTCGATACCGGATTTCTCCGACTAGTCCTTAGCAGTTATAGACGCCAGAAGCGCAACGTCTGGCTGTACGGCGGCCGACTCCGGCGACGCTGACCGGTGTCAGCGGTCGGCCGACCCTCGCTTCGGCAGTCGAGACGACGCCGAGTTCCCTGCCTCCTGCGGCGCGCTCTCCAATTTCGAGCGCGCCAAGCGCGAGAACCACGAGAAAAGCAAAGGCGCCAAGGCGCATCGATACGGTCATTGTCCACCTCCCACTTTGAAATGCCCGGGCAAATCGCCCAGATGTTCCTGAATATCTTCCAGTTCGATCTTTTCGGCGTTCGCCGGCGCATCGAAAGTGAAATCGGTTGCTGCGACCTCATCTCCAGTCCGCCAGTCCCTGACTTGGATGGTGTATTGCGGCGAATGCGGGATATCCTTTGAGGTGATCGCGTACCTGCAGGGATAGGGCCGATCGCCATGGGCGATCCAGATCTGCCAGTCGATCTCCTCGGTCCGGAAGGCGAGGAAATCACACTCGACGCCGCCGATCACGCCGCTTCCGAGATCCTTCACGTCGACGACGTCCTGCATCAGAGCGTCATACGCGTTTGACAGAAGGAGATCGCCGGCGGGAACAGGTCGATTGTACTTTTCGTGCAATTCGTCGATCAAATGGTCGATCGAACCTGGCACTTCGATCTGGGTGTAGGCGTTCGCCGTATTGCCGAGCAATGTCAGCGTCGTACCATCAAAGACAACTTCGATATCGGCATGGCCGCCGGCGCGCGTGGTGTGAAGCTTGTTAGGTCGCCTTAGGGTCGTCTCGCCCGAACTGGCCAGCGCAAGCTTTTGGTCGTCCTTGGTGACGACTTCGAGCGTGGCGTCATAGCTGAAAGAGATCGCCTCCTGCGCTGCGAGGTAGTCGGACATCGCCTTCAGCAGGCGTTTGGCGTCCGCCTCGTCGGCGCGCACGCCGGACGACATTGTCGAACCGAGAGCCACAGCCAACGCGACGGCGATGCGACAAGCCCCCATGCGTCCTACAATTCTAATAAAAAAATGTTTGGTCATCTGATCTCCCCTATACATGCAGTACGAGTGATATTTCGCCCTTTGGTCGGGACTTTTTACAATCCCTCTTTCGCTCGGCTTGATTGAGCGGGGAACACGGAACGCGGTCGAGAAATTTTAGAATAAAGCGTCTTGCTCCGCCTGCCGAATTCCCATCATCGTCGTAGCTCTCTGCGGGAATTGGAAGAACTAAATTAGGTTTCTCCGGCTGCTTCAAAACGCCTCCTTCAACGACATCTGCGCATTGCGAACATTTCGGCGTCAATCAGAGACCTCCGCATTGGGTTCGAAGCTGTAGTTCGATGCACGTGGCACGAATGTCGCCTTTGGGTCAGGAACGGTCGTCACGGATTGATTTGGCGATGGCTGCTTACCGCCAAGAAGCAGCCGCTCATCCGCGCTTCGCCCAACGATGTCGCTTCAGGGCTGAAAGCCGACGCCCCGAAGAGCGAAGCCGTCGACCGCTTCGCGCCAGATGCAGGCATGCGTGGCAATTCGTCCGAACGACGGTGTCCGTCGTCAGATAATTTGGGCGTCCTGACGTGATGAGCTTCAGGAGGATCTGGCTCATCTGGGTTTAGGTTACGCGGCCTGCTGCTGGTTGATCAAGCGGCGCTGTTTCAGAGTTCGTTCCTTGATCTTTCTCCTTTCGCTGAGAATGGTTTCGGCCCGCCCGAAGTAGACGTCGGCCGGGGTGAGATTGCCGAGGCTCTCGTGATAGCGGCGATGGTTGTAGTGCTCGACGAACGCCTCGATGGCGTGCTCCAGCGCGCCGGGAAGGTAGTAATTTTCCAGCAGGACGCGGTTTTTCAGGGTCTGATGCCAGCGCTCGATCTTGCCTTGCGTCTGGGGATGGTTCGGTGCGCCGCGGACGTGATCCATGCCCTGACCATCGAGCCAAGTGGCCAGGTCGTGAGAGATGTAGGACGCGCCGTTGTCGCTGAGCAGCCTGGGCTTATGCCGGACCGACGCGCTATCGCAGCCCGACGCCTCGAGCGCCAGCTTCAGCGTGTCGGTGACGTCGCCCGCTTTCATGTTCGAACAGAGCTTCCAGGCGACAATGTAGCGGCTGTAATCGCCCAGGATCGTCGAAAGATAGAACCAGCCCCAACCGATGACCTTGAGATAGGTGAAGTCGGTCTGCCAGAGCTGGTTCGGCCTCGTGGTCTTGTCCGTGAACTCATCGGCCGCTTTGACCACGATGAAGGCCGGGCTGGTGATCAGGTCATGCGCCTTGAGAAGGCGATAGACGGACGCTTCTGACACGAAGTGCTTTTCTCTGTCTGTGAAACGGACCGCGAGCTCGCGAGGCGACAATTCCGGCTCCTCCAGCGCCAGGCGGACGACCCTTTCTCGCACATCATCAGGGATACGGTTCCAGACCCGCTTGGGGCCCCCGGCCATGCCGGGAACGGGCGGAAGGAGGTTGTGCGCGGCGCACGGCCTCACCCTCCTCGAGCAGGTAGCGCAGCCCGCCTTTGCCGAGCCGGTCGAAGTAGCGCGTTGGCAGGTCGCCCCGGAACTGGTCCACGGTGATCTGGAGAACGAGCTGGGGTTTTTCCGCTGCATCGGCGGTGACCACAAGGGTATCCGCAGCGAGAGCCGGCACTAAAGCAAATGTGGAAATCCCTGATATAAACAGGGCTTGTAGGGTTCGTTGTACAGTCGCTGGTGTCTTCATGTCTGACTCTCCTGTTAAGCAATATTCAAAAAATCGTTTCTTACACAAGTGTTGCTTAAGAAAGTCACCAACTTTCCCCAGTGCCATTTTTGACTCCGGTGTGTCGGGCATGAAGGCCTGAAATACATGTGACATCGACTTCGAGCGCGCCCTCAGATCGTCGCTCCCAACAAGCAGAATTGCAGGGAGCGATGAACGGTCTATTTGACCACTTCGAATGTTGGGAATTGATATTCACCCGAAATGATTTCCGGCCCCGGCTTGTACATCCGCACGATGTAGTTCCAGCCTTTGGTGATCGGAAGGCAATTCACCCGGCCATCATCGCAACCGCCAGCATGGATCGTGACCGATCCGTCCTTGTCGCGCTCGGCGGTCACGTTGTTGACCGAATACATCCCAAGGTCGTTTTCCTGCATGTATCCTTCCGCGTTGTACATCGTGATCGAGACAAATCCGCCGTCATTGATCGGGATTTCGTTGGAGATCTCCATGCGGTGCGGCGTCTGACCATCGTTGGTTTCCGGCACCGCGTTAAGATAGATCGTCGCCTCCTTCGGGTTGCCGCCCCAGCCAAACGACGTCCCGAGCAAGTGATCGATCGGATTGAGTTCATTCTTGTCACCAAAAAAACCGGATGTATCCTCTTTCGTTGCCGCCAGTACGTTGATCGCTGTGCGCAAAGCCTCAACCTGTTCAAGATCCCAGTCCGGCACCTCGAATACCCCGGGATCGTCCTGCGCAACGGTCACCGCATCCTGTAGGTCAATTCCGGCAGCGACGTCTGCGGAATCGTTCGCGTTGACGAAGGTTCTCAGAATGACAACCGCATAGCGGGATCCCATGAGATCCTGGGTCAGCGTAAACGCGCCCGGGGCGTACTCCATCGGCAGCATGGAATGGTCCTGGTTGATGATCAGGGCCGACAGGTAGCGGCCATCGCTGTCCGGCAATGTGACGGTGACCGGGCTGCCCAGATCGAACACCCCAATTGAGTATAGCGTATCGCGCTGCATCCGAATTACGTCCTGCTTGTCGATCGCAACCGGCTCCCGAATGTGGAAGAACTGACCGAACCCGCCCTGTGCCACATAGGCCGCCATTGTTCTGTCGGTCTCGGCCCTCACAAAGTTGTCGACCGTAACCGACTCCGCCGCATTGCTGAGAGCTGCTGCGCAGGTACCTAGCGCGAAAACGCCGGAAAACATAACCGACTTTGTTCTCTTTTTCATTTTCTTTCCTCACTATTTTTCGGTTTATTCTTCTGACAAGCCCGTCGCGACTGCAGCATGATCAGAGGCGGTGATTTCCGCTAAGCGCCAACAGCCGACATCACTCCACGGTCGTGAGTTCACTTAACGACCAGCCTATTCCCTCAGGCATCACAAGGCGCTGGGCGCCGCGAAGGGTGTCGGTCAATCACCTCTAGCGTACGACGAGAACGGGCTTTTCACTCAAGGCCGTTACTTCGGCAGTTTGGCTCCCAAGAAGCATTCTCTTTACGCCCCGGAGGCCGTGCGATGCCATGATTATAAGATCGCAGTCCTCGCGGTCCGCCGCTTCCAGGATACCTTCGGCGGGCTTTTGGTCGCTTACATGACGACTCTCTGATGCGACTCCCATGGACGACGCGCGGGCGGCGGCTTCTTCCAGAATGGAATGCGCTGATTGCTTGGCCGATTTTTCATAGACCTCGATCGGGTCCAATTGGCCCCTGTCGACGTTGCTGGCCATATTGAATGCCGACCAAATCTCTGTCACGGTCACAAACACGGCGGTGGCGTCAACAGATTTTGCAAGTTGGAGTCCGTGATCTACTGCCTTCCCAGCCAGATCAGAACCGTCTGTCGCAATTAGAATACGACTATACATTTCATCATCTCCTTAGAACTGTTTTGGCCGTCGGCGTCTGGTCAGAGAGGCCGAACTTCAATCTTTTTGCCCTTTGGCGCCTCCACCGATCGCTTGGCAATGCGCAGACGAAGCACACCGTCGGAGAAGCTGGCTTCGACCATTTCCTGATCCGCGCCGGCCGGAAGCCTGAACGTCCTTTGGAAAGCACCGTACTCACGTTCGGAGAAGAAGAACGTCTGGCCTTTCTCCTCCCTGTGGGGCGATTTCTCGCCGCTCACCTGAAGGCTGTTGTTGTGAACCGAGACATCGACATCCTCGGCCTTAACGCCCGGCAGTTCGACGTTGATCTCGTAGTAATCCTCCATCGCCGACGCATCGGAGCGCGGCGCAAACCAGTCGGCGACGCTTTGTCCGATCTGTCTCAGAGGTTCATAAACGCTGGGACACCAGCCGACCGTGTGGGATTTATCAACCATGCATCAACCTCTCCCTTTCTCTGTGTGGGGCTTTTAGAAGGAACTGGCAAATTCGAGGGGAGACGACATTGACCCCGCTCAATGTTAGAGGGTCATGCCTCGAATATGAGCGGAGGACTAACCCTCTCGATCCTGGAGCCGACTATGCCGGAACATGACCATTTCGAGGCGCTGTTGAGGCGTCGCCTCAGCGAACTGGAGGCTCGCCTACATGAAGTCGAAGCGGAACTGGATGAACCGCCCGACCCAGACTTCGAGGACCGCGCAACCGAGCGAGAGGGCGACGAGGTGTTAGAGAGCCTCGGCGCCGCTGGACTGAGTGAAATTGCAATGATTAACGCGGCGCTCGAAAGGATCGCTAGGGGAGAATATGGCGTCTGCGTGGAATGCGGCGAGCGCGTCTCGGACGAGAGACTGGAAGCAGTCCCGCATACGCCTCGATGTAGAAATTGCGCGTAGATGCAGCCCAATGCTTCGCTCTGAGCGAAAGCTGCTTCGAGACGTCATAGCGCGGCTTCGAAAAGTAGCCGCTTTGGGTCAGGAACGGTCTTCTGCATGGCAATATGCTCAGTTTCCCAGAGCAAATCGATTGCGGTCGTTCGTGCGGCGCGGATAGCGCCCTGGCATCAGATCGATAGAAGAAAGCCCGGACATTCGGTGATCGGAAGCCGCCGTCAGACGACTTGGGGCGGAATTACCGTTTCGAGCCCATACTACCAGATATTGCGTTGCCCTCGAACTGGCAAAAGGTGCCGAAATCCGTCGTTGGGTGAGCCCCCAGATTTGGGAAATCGCGGACGAACCCAGCCCTTCACCGAAGGCGCAAAGGCAATACTTAATCCTATAATGGATGTTCGTTTGAGTAGCTCTATATCACGCGTTCCGTCCGTCCGAATAGTGAGCGGCGATCCCGAACGCGCCGCAACGCAGTCTTCTTCAACAGGTTTGTTTACCGTCAGAGAGTTGCACCTTCGAACTGGGCGAGCGATACGCTGGCGGCGTTCAGCGCGGACCGCGTCTCCATCGCGATGCTCAGAGCCGTCGGCGTGTCGCCATGCAGGCAAATTGTATCAATCCTGGTTGGGATGAGTATGCCGCTTTCTGCGATGATCGCGCCAGCCTGCACCATATCGACAACACGTTTGCCTGCGACCTGCGGATCGTGAATCACTGCGCCCGGCAGGCTACGGTCCACCAGCGTCGCGTCGTCATTATAGGCGCGATCGGCGAAGACCTCACAGGCGGCGCGACAGCCAAGCTCCGTCGCCGCCGCTTGCTGAGCGGTTTGCGCGAGAACCATCACGATGGTCTCTGGCGCAACCGACAAGGCAGCGCCGTAGCAGGCGCGAGCGACGCCAATGTCCTCGGCGGCTATGCTCGCCAGCGCACCGTGCAGCTTAAGGTGGCGGATCTCGACCCCTGCGGCGCGGGCCATGCCTTGAGCAGCGCCCAGCTGATAGCGGATCATATTTCCGAGGCTGTCATGTGGGACCGTCATGCTCCGCCGCCCGAACCCCTGCAGATCGGCGAAACCCGGATGCGCGCCGACGCCGACGCCATGTTGTTTCGCTTCGGCCATGGTCCGGGCCATGACGTCCCAGTCGCCGGCGTGAAATCCGCAGGCGAGATTGGCCGACGTCACAATCTCCAGCAAGGCGCTGTCATCGCCCATATTCCAGGGGCCGAAGCTTTCCCCCATATCGGCGTTCAGGTCGACGGATTTGAACATCAATCAGCATCTTCCAGATCGTCGCCGGCGGTGACGCCGCCGACAAGTTGATAAGATAGCAGATCGGGAATGTCCCGGGGATCGCGGACAAGCGGGCGCAGGCTGCGCGGCAAGTCTTTGCGCCGATCCCGTTCGCGCGCCTCGGCGGCCACCGCTTCCTCCAGCGTCAAGAAGCGAAAACGCAGAGGCGCTCCTGGCCTCGCCTGCGCCACCCTCGGCAGATCGGTCGGAATAACCGAGCCGATCCGTGGATAGCCGCCGGTGGTCTGGCATTCGCACAGCAGCACGAAAGGCGCGCCGTCGCCGGTGATCTGGATATCGCCGGCAACGATGACTTCGGACAGGACGCTCAGACCGCCTTCGTTTTGAAAGCCTTGTCCGTTGGGCAGGAAACGCGCGCCCATCCGGTTGCCGCGCACATCGCGGCGGAACTCCATCGCCTCGAACCGGAGGATCTCGTCAGGGTCGAAAAGCTCCGTTTGCAGGCTAGGCGCAGCGCGCACCGTTCCGCCATCGAAGCGCGAGTCCGGTTCGATCCGCATACCCGTGGCGCTGTTACCGGTGTCCGCGCCCACCGGCAATCGATCACCGGAAACGATCGCCGCGCCGACGCCAGCCGCCAGATGGGCGCTGCGCGCGCCAAGCCGCTCAGCCGACTCCAGCCCTCCTCCAAAATGAAGATAACCGTAGATCCCGCTCTCTGAACCCCCGATAGACAGCCGCTCCCCTGCAGGCAGCATATGGCTGGCGTTCCACGCGACGCGGGCGCCTTCAATGCTTGCCGCCATCGGCGCGCCGGTAAGCGCGATGCGCATATCCTCCGTTGCCTCGAACTCGCCGCCGGTTCCGGTCATTTCAATGGCGGCGCAGTTTTCACTCTGGCCTAGAAGCGCCGCGCCTTCCACCAGCGCCAACCGATCGGCGGCCCCGCCGCGCGATAGTCCGAAGGCGAGATAACCCGGCCGGCCCCGATCCTGCGCCGTCAGACCCGGCCCGGCCCGATGAACGATAATCGCGCGGCTCATGGGAGTACCTCAAAGGTTGCGCCGCCGTCCGGACCGCTTTCGCGCATCACGCTCAGCTTTTCCGGCGTTGTGGGCTCGAACAGAACCTCGTCTCCGGGGCGCAGGACGAATGGCGTGTCGTCATTCGGTCGAAACAATCGGATTGCTGTCTGCCCGATGTGCCGCCACCCGGTCGGCGTAGCGACTGGAAACAGAACCAATTGACGGATCGCGACGCATAGCCCGCCGGCCGGAACCTGCCCCGTTAATTCGGTCTGACGCGGAATGTCCCATTCTGACGGGAGTTCGCCCAGATATGGCATTCCAGGCGCGAATCCGATTGTCTGCACCCGAACGCGGGTTTGCGAGATCGACGCGATCGCGGCCTCAGGTGAGATTCCGGCTGCCGACGCAGCTTCCTCCAATTGCGGGGCCGACTCCCCCCGATAGACGGTCGGTATCCGCCACAGCCTGCGCCCGACCGGCAGAGAAGCGGAATACCAGTCCCGATCCGACAGAACACCTTCGAGCATCGACCGTATCGAAGCATGGTCCGTGCTCTGCGGATTGAAGCGCAGATAGGAGGAGACGAGCGATGTGGACGTCTCCTCGACGCCATCCCAGCCAACCTTCTCGACAGCGTCGCGCAGCGCCAGGGCCGCCCGGTTGGCGGGTTCGGACAGGCGGTCGCCGAATCTGACCAGCAGACCGTCCACCCCAACAGTGCTGATCCGAGGCCATGCGGAGTGGAATTGTCCGTTGTCGATGCTGGATTCGATAGTGGTCATTTCGGACACTCACTGATCAACTCGATGCGTTTGAGACTCAACAGAATATTTCGTCATTGCAGCGACTCCGGCAGAAAAAGCGCAATTTGAGGGAAGGCTATCAAAGCCGCGACCATGATGAGCATGGCTATGACGAACGGAATGGTGCCGAGCATCACTTCGCTCATTTTGCCGCTTTTCCGAGCGCCCTGAACGACATAGAGGTTCAACCCGACCGGGGGTGAAATGAGCGCCATTTCAATGAGAACAATCATCAGAATGCCGAACCAAATGACATTGTACCCGAGCTCAGCGACCAGGGGGACAATGATCGGTATGGTGACAACCATCAGCGACAGCGTCTCGATGAAGAACCCAAGCACGATGTAGATGCACACAATGACGAGGATTGTCATCAATGGTGATAGGCCAAGGCCATCAAGGATAGCTTTTAGCTCCGCGCCAAGCCCCGCAGAAGCCAGCGTGAAGTTCAGGAAAGACGCACCGATCACCACCAGCATGATCATCGATGTGATCTTGATCGTGCCGACGACGCTTTCACTGATCATCTGTATTGATACGCCGCCGAACGCCGCGGCGATCAGGACCGCGCCGGCGACTCCCACGGCCGCCGCTTCGGTCGGTGTCGCCCAGCCCTTGTAGATTGTGCCGATGATGGCGCTGAACAGGATGATGATCGGGATCAGTTGCACCAGGGCGCGGATCATCTCTGCGATTGGGAAAACCCGCCGCACGCCACCCAGCTCCGGACGAGCCATGCAAATCAGAATGGTCACGACCATGAACCCAAATGCCAGCAGCAGACCCGGAATCAAGCCGGCCAGGAATAGCTGCGGGATCGAGGATTGCGTCAGGAATCCGTAGACGATCAGGTTGATTGAAGGCGGAATCATGATGCCCAAAGTGCCGCCCGCGGCGATTGCGCCGGAAAACAACTTCGGATCGTAGCCCAGCTTTTCAGCTTGAGGCATGGCCACGGTGGCTACCGTTGCAGCTGTTGCGACTGAAGAGCCCGATATGGCTGAAAACATGGTTGATGTCGCCACATTCGCATGCACAAGGCCGCCCGGGAGCCATGACACCCAACGGTCAAGGGCGGCATAGGTTCTGGTGGCGATACCGCTGCGCACCAGAATTTCGCCCAGCAAGACAAAGAACGGGATGGCGATCAGCGTGGCGTTGTTTGACGTCGACCACACCAAATTGCCCAGCCCTTTTATCAGCGGGAAGGGGCTAAAAAACGCGTCGATGCCAAAGCCGAGCAGAAACAGAACGATCCCAACCGGAATTGAAAGAGTGAGCAGGCCCAGCAGCCCAATTGTGACTGAAGAGATCATGTGTGAATCTCCGCATTCTCTTCGCCGAAGGTGCCGATAGCGGCCTCAGATTGTTCAAACTCGCCACGCAGCACCAACCGGATTGCCGCGTAAAGCGTGAACCAGGCGACGATGGCAAACCATAGCCACCCTGCGAACCAGGGCAGTTGCACCAGGGCCAATGGAGTTTCGAGCGGTGTATTCGCACGCGAACTGTTCACGAGCGATCGCTCGACGACCGGCCAGGACCGGACAGCGATCAGGGTGATCGTGCTGGATAGGACAAACATAGAAAACAGGTCGAACAGCGACCGTCCGAGGGCGTTTACACGCCCCCGAAGAAAGTCAATCCGCACGTGGCTGAGTTCGAGCAATGCAAAGCCCATTCCCCAAGACGTCACGATCGCCATGACATAGCCACTAATTTCATCAGTACCGCCGAGGGAGGCACCCAACTGCCTGATCACGATTTCAGCGAGTATGAAAACGACGCAGACAAGAAGAAGAACGCCGATCAGCATAGCCACTCCTCGATTAAGTCTTTTCATTAGCGCGAGTATTTTCTCAGGCATTGGATTCCCCCCTTGGCTGAGTGGCTATTCGCCGACTTTAACGCCGACCGCTTCACCGACAGAGGCGTTCCAGCGGTCCGTCCATTCCGGCCCGGCTCGCTCAGCCCAATCCGGCAGCACTTCGGTGACCAAAATCTCACGGGCCCTATTGAAGTCGTCTTCCGAAACCTCGACAAGCGTCATACTGCGAGCGTCGCCCGACGGGCACTCTCCGTTTCCGGTTAAACAGGCGATGTCGTTGACCAGGGCGTCCTGCGCCACGGCCCAGGCCAGGTCTTCGAATTCGGTCTTGATCTGACTCTGGATAAGCTCCTGCGTTTCAGGGCTCAGGCTATTCCACTTGTCCAGGTTGATGGCTGTCACGACAGAGTCCCAACCGCCCAGCGGTATAGCCAACAGATGCGTCGACACTTCCCACCATCCGGCATTGTAGCCGGAACCGGCGCCAGTAACGGCGCAATCCACAACACCTTTTTGAAGCGCGCCGGGAACTTCAGCAAAGCTGACATTAACGCCTTCCGCGCCAAGAGCTTCGAGAAATTTCGCTGTCATTCGCCCGGATGCGCGGATTTTGAGATGAGTGAGATCATCCAAGTTGGCGACATCCTTATTGCAGAAAACAACCTGCGGGGGATAAGGCGCGATGGCCAACACATGGCTGTTGAATCGGTCGCGATAGATATCGCTGACCATTGGACGCGCGGCGTCAACCATTGCGCGTGCTTCATCGGCGGTCAGAGCCAGAAGCGGCACATCCAGCCCCTCGAGTTCCGGCGCGTCAGCAACCGCGTAGTCAGCAACCGTCATACCCACGTCATAGACACCGTCGCCCAGAAGGCGGAAGACGTCGCCGACACCAAGGTTCATTTGGTTGTGCGTAGTCAGGTTGACGTTGATGGCCCCACCTGAGGCGGCGGGAAGGGTTTCGGACCAGAAAGGCGCTTCGAATTGTTTGTGAAGCGGCAGACTGGACCAACTGCCAACAACCGATAGGTCTTCGGCAACGGCAGGCGCGGCCAACGCCGCCGACGCCGCCAGAATGCTTAGAACACGTTTCATGTAGTTGCTCCTTGATTGAAAGTTTCAGATTTCGGATTGATTTGTGAGATCACCGGAACCTCCGCGTTTTCCGCCACGTCAGTGATAAGCATGTGACCGGGTTTATGTGTGATGCAGAGAGGAAGACGCGCGGCTTCAATGGCTACCTGAGGGGTCACGCCGCACGCCCAGAATACTGGCGTCTGTCCTTCGGCTATTGGCGCTGCGTCGCCCCAGTCAGGACGAGCGATGTCGCTTACGCCGATCTCTTGTGGATCGCCCCAGTGGATGGGGGCGCCATGCGCCAGCGGGTATCGTTGCGAGATCTTTACGACCTCGTCGATACGGTCTGTGGGAATAGCCCGCATGCTCACCACCATCTTCCCGGAGAATGGCCCGGCAGGGACCGTTTCGATGTTTGACCGAAACATTGGAACCGTCTTGTCGTGGACGATATGCCAAAGCGGGATGCCGGCCTGCTGGATGGCGTGCTCGAATGTGAAAGAGCAGCCCAGCGCGAAGGCGACCAGATCCTCCTTCCATACATCCGAAATATCGCTGACCGTTTCGTCAAGTCGCCCGTCTCGATAGATGTTGTACGCGGGCACATCGGTTCGAATGTCGATGTCGTCGCCCAGAGTGAACATTCGCGGATTTCCGGTGTCAGTAACTCCGGTCAGAGGGCAGGGTTTCGGGTTGCGCTGGCAAAATCGCATGAAATCGAGCGCGTGAGATTGCGGAAGGATCGCCAGATTGGCCTGAAGTAAACCTTGGCCCAACCCGGCGGTATGCGAGGCGTACCGCCCGCTACGGATCTCGCCACGAATGCTTTTCGGGTTGCTGCCTCTGAGCGCCTGATATGTGGTCGACAAATGAGCCTCCTCTGGCCGGAAGGAGGTTCATCGGAATCGCATATCAAATCAAATCGAATATTTTTCTGTAAATTGATCAGTAATTTTTATCACTAAGGTATTGCTTAGCGACCTGGAGAGCCATTCTCGCTGCGATCTCAACCAGGTGGCTTTTCGGTTCACCTAGGTAGGATGCGGAAAATTGTAACGGGCTCGGCGTCCAGCCGGGATCGAACTCGCGGATCCTGCCAGAGTCTACGTAGTCCTGACCCAGGACTTTGGGGAGAACCGCGACTCCGAGGTTCGCTTCTACGAGGCGAAAACAGGCCGATAGGGACGATGATGGAAAGAGCGACACGCCTGGCCCAACGCGTTCAAAAAGCATCTCCTTCAACTCACGATAGGGTCGAGTGTGGCGGGCGTAGGTCAGTACCGGCCTGGAAAGATATCCGGCGTCGGCCGTATCCGGCGGGGCGTCGATCGCGGCATACCAAGCCAAGTCGAACCCAGGCAGTTCTATATTGTCGACGGAAAATTCTGAAATCGGGCCCAGCAATATGGCCAGGTCGATTTGCCTGTTCAGCAACCCGGATCTGAGGTTCATCGAGATATCGACGTTGAGCTCAATATCGAGTTTTGGATAGAGCCCGTGCAAGCGGTAGACGAACTCCGGAAGCCAACACTGCGCAATGGTTTCCGAAACGCCAAGTCGAAGGTGACCTTCGACTCCAGCCGGATCGATGATATCTTTTGCGACCAACTCAGACAGGTGCTCGAACTGCTCTGCATAGGCCAGAAGCAACTCACCCCGTTTGGTTAACATCATACCGCTCGAGGTCCGGTCGAAGAGGTCGCAAGATAGCGTATCCTCAAGATTTTTGATCCGAGCGGTGACCGCTGGTTGCGTCAGGTTCAGCCCAGTCGATGCTTTTCGCACGCCGCCGAGACGCACAACGCTCAGAAAGGTTTTCAGCTGCTCGAGATTCAGTCTTGTCATCTTCACATCATTGCAGGGATACGCGAAATTAAAACCTGCATGCGCATTGCCGATATGCGCCAAGAATGAATGACTAGTTTGCTTGCAGTATTCAAAAAAATTCCAGGGAACCGACCGTTTGCATTGCTCCTCCCTAAAGCTCTGCGGGAAAAGGTGGTTGCCGAAGTGCGCAGAAAGCTACCGGTGCTGATCGAGCCGCGAATGGCAGGAATGTCCCGCAACTCGGACCCAAGGTGCGCTCGCAGCGAGTGACCGGTTCCGGTCGGGGCAAAATAACTGGCTTGAACGACCGCTTTCGGGAACTTGCGTTGCGCCGCGGTGCGCTCCTTCTGGCGACGCCTCCACCACCCTGTCTGATCGCGCTGGGAGCTGTCAGACGAATGCGAACCAGTCTCAGTATCCCCGTAATCGCAGGAACTTAATCAGCAGATTTTAGAACGAGCACCGGGCATCGTGCAGTCGAATAAATGGCCCTCAACAGATCGCGAGACACGGACTGCGGTGACGGAATATCCAAAATGACGACCTCTGCATTCATTCGATTTAATTGAGACAGAAGAGCGGGCAGTGTCGGTGTCGCGCCCCGCACCTGGTTCTCAGGGGGGCTTTCGGAATCTATGGGCAGCGAGACAACCTCCGTATGCAACCGTTTGCCTAATCCTTCGGCAAGCGCTGCGGATGCCTCAGAGGCCCCGTTTGGTTTGGCGACGAGAACGATTCGACCTCTTCGGCGGTTTATTGTTCCGTAGCCGAGCAGAAGCAGGTCGTGCTTCTCTTGAGCGCTCCATACCCCTTCGATCAGCTCTCCGGTGCAGGTCTCGAATGACCAGGTCGCAGCGCAAGATCGCGCCTTGCTGGCCAACATTTGCCGAAATGCGTTCGCTTCGCTTTCAACCACCCCGCGCGCACGTCGTCGTGACGGCGCCTGGACAAGCGCGCCGCTAGATGTCACCACGCGCCGGCTGAGCGATGCTTCAATTCTTCCGATGAAGTCCTCGGTGAAAAGCACCCCCCGGATTTCCGATGCCGACAGGCCTGCCTGCGCGCCGAACAACTGAAGGGCGCTGAGCGCGTCAGTGAAACAGCTAGCGCCGACCATGATACGCCTCTTCTGAAGTGCAGATTCAGTCACTTGGCGCTCTCCTGTTCAACGCCGCGATCCACTTTCGCGAAATCCCGGCGCTTCCTAGCGAACTCAAGCAACCTCTCCTCGACTCTTGCGTTGACCGAGCCTTCTGGAAAAGCTCCGTCCTTTCCACGCGTCCCGGCAGGTGCGCCAGTCAGGATCGATACACCGTCATTAATCGACGCAACCGGAATGATGCGGAAACGACCGTCTCGAACCGCGTCAACGACGTCTTCGCGCAGCATTAGGTGCTGCACATTCGACTCTGGAATCAGAACGCCCTGTTCTCCGGTCAGACCTTTCAGCTGGCATGTCTCGAAGAACCCTTCGATCTTTTCGTTGACCCCACCTATGGCCTGGACACCGCCGCTTTGATTGACCGACCCGGTGACCGCGAAGCCCTGATTGATCGCAAGGCCAGACAGCGCCGACAGAAGAGCGTAGAGCTCCGCCGATGACGCGCTGTCGCCCTCCACGCCAGCGTAGCTTTGCTCGAACACAAGGCTCGCGTGCAACGAAAATGGGACATCGAGCGCATAGGTCGACGTCAAATACCCGGACAGGATCATTACGCCTTTTGAGTGAAGGGGACCGCCAAGCTCTACTTCACGTTCGATGTCGATCAATTTGCCGGAGCCAAGCCGAACGCTAGCGGTGATGCGGGAGGCCGAGCCGAACCGATAGCCGCCAAGACCGATGACCGACAAACCGTTGACCTGTCCAATCTGATTGCCACTGATTTCCACCAGCATGATGTCGCGCGCGACCGCCTCTCTCATCTTCTCCTTGATGCGGGAGGCGCGCTTCTCTTTCTCATTGACCGCGCATTCGATATCCGCGCGACTGATCGCGTCACGGCCCGCGCGGCCCGCGTAGTGATCAGCTTCCCGAATAAGGTCGATCAGCCCATCGAGCCGCAACGAGAACTTTTTCGCATCGTCAGCGTCTCGGATCGCCTCCTCCATTACTCGGGCCACGGCAGGCGGTAATAGTTCGCGCGATACATCCGTCGTCGCACGCGCTACGATCAGGCGCGCGAACAAGTTCATGCTCGACTCATTGATTTCGATCGCATCCTCAAAATCGGCTTGCAGTTTGAAGAGCTCGCCAAAATCCGGGTCGAGCATGACCAGCAGCGTGTACAGGAGACGGTCACCAATCAACACCACCCGTACATTTAAGGGCACCGGGTCGGGTTCTAGCGAGGTCGTAGACGCGAGACTCAATCGTTCAGCAAGAGATGTGATCGTCACCTGCTGGTCCCGCAGGCATCGCTTCAGAGCGTCCCAAGCGAGCGGTTCGCTCAAGACGCTGCGAGCGTCGAGCACCAGATAACCGCCGTTAGCTCGGTGAAGCGCACCCGGCTTGATCATCGTAAAATTCGTGATCAGAGCGCCCATTTGCGACAGGTGTTCGATGCGACCGGTCAACTGGTCGAGCGTCGGCAGGTCCACTTTCTCGATCGGGGCGCCCGAGCTCTTCGGTGGATGCGAGACCATGATGTTCACGGAGTACCGGCTGAAATTCGGATGCAGGTGGTGTTTGCTCACCTCCGCGGGAAACGGGCCGTCATCGTTCTTCTCGCTACTCATAAGGAAAAGCTCTGCATTCGCGATGACGTCTTCGCGAACCGCAGCCAGATAGTCGAGGATCGGTCTTTCATTCGGAAAGAGCGCTTCGACCTCGTCAATCGTCGAAGATACGACGCGTTCGGCCATGTCCGCGTTCAGTTCCTCGACCCGGTGTCGGTGCTGTTTTTCCAGGTTCGGCGCGTTGCGAAGCACTTTCGCCAAGTCCTCCTGCAAGCGCTCGATTTTTTCATTGATCTCTTCCTGCTGCTGCTCCGGCAACTGGTTGAACTCTTGGGGTTTCACCGGAGCGCCATCTTGCATGGCGGTCAATACGAAGCCCATCGGCGATCTCAGGACCGCGATTTCCTCGGAACGCGCGCGCTCAATGAAATCGGCCATCTCGCTTTCATGCAGCTCTCCGAACTCCTGCTCGATAGCGCGTCTCTGGGTCTGGTATTCGTCGGATTCAAATAATGCCGGAATGTCATTGGCGAGGTCGTCGACCATCGCTTGCATCGCGCGTCTAAGCTTGGTCCCGGTTCCGGGCGGCAAGCGCAAAGACTTTGGCTTGTGCGGCTCCTCAAAATTGTTCACATAGGCCCAGTCGTCCGGAACGGGTCTTGTCGCCGCTTCCTTGGCAAGTACGTCGCGCACCGCTTGGTGGCGCCCAGTGCCTGCGGGTCCCAGAACAAACAGATTGAAATCTCGGTGCTCGACCGCCGAGGCGAGTTTTATCGCGTCTGTCCCGCGCTCCTGGCCGACCAGAACCATCGGCTCAGAAAGGTCCGAGCGAGGAGATAGTTGCAGCGAATTGGGATCGATGGTTCGGCGTAGTTTATCTGCGCTGAGTGCACTATTCTCAAATACGGCTCTTGTCATTCAACAGCTCCGACAGATAGGCGGAGCCCGCGCGCGACCAGGAGCATCGGACACAATGAAACGGCCCGGTTGCTGAAGCATTCACGCGACATCGGGCTCCTCGAACAGCGAGTGAAGGGACTCTGGCAGTGCGTGGCGCACATGCTCCATCTCGCCTTCCGAGATGTGAAGCTTCAGAACGCTGATCACCTCTTGAAACGTAGCCTTGGCGTTGAACTCCTCGTCCTCAGAGAAACCTTTGCTGAGTCCGGAGAGGAACTCGTCAATGCTGTGGGATATGTCGCGCTTGGCCGCCGGGCGCCAGCCCTCGTAAAAAACGCCCCTCAAGAGCATCGGAAGCTGCGCCGCCAATTGCGCGGCCTCAGCGACCGGCAAGCGGTCACGAAGCGCATGTAGGCTAAGCCTCAAGGCGCGATACCCCTTCTGACGATCATCCCAGCCCATACGAGATGTGAGTTCGTGTAACCAGGTGTTCGACGCATGGATCGTCTCGTCGAAAGCGCGCAGACCTGTCATCGTCATGAAGATCCCTCCACATATCGATGCGGCGCATTATCCTCGGGTCTCGAGTTTGCGCCGTGATTCAGGTCAACTGCTTGGCGCGGGTCTCTGATCAGCTTTGTGGCCGCGCCATCAACACCGCAGCGCCAGTCAGTTCGCCGCGTCGTAATTTTTCCAACGCAAGATTCGCGTCATCGAGAGCAAAAATCTCGATTTCGGTGGTCACCCCCGCGGGGCCTACGATCGACAGAAGCTCCTCGCCATCCGCGCGGGTCAGGTTCGCAACGGAGCGGATTTGTCGCTCGCCCCAGAGATCGGCATAGGGAAAACCGGGAATATCACTCATGTGGATTCCGCCGCACACCACAACACCACCCTTCCGCACAGCGCGAAGCGCGACTGGCACAAGTGGTCCGATCGGCGCAAATATGATGGCGGCATCCAACTTTTCGGGCGCCGCTTCATCAGATCCTCCCGCCCATGCGGCGCCTAGTCGAATGGCGAAGTCCTGCGCCGCGCTATCTCCCGGCCGAGTGAATGCGAAAACACGCCGCCCCTGGAATTTCGCCACTTGGGCCACGATATGCGCCGCAGCTCCGAATCCGTAGATGCCAAGGCGATCCGCCTCGCCGCACATACCAAGCGAACGATGCCCGATTAGACCGGCGCAGAGAAGCGGAGCAAGTTGCGCGTCGTCTGGTCCATCAGGCAAGGGGAAGACGTAGGATGCGCCGGCGACGCATGCCTCAGCGTAGCCGCCATTGCGCGTATACCCCGTGAAAAGTGGCGCATCGCATAGGTTTTCAGCGCCTGCCGAACAGTAGTAGCAAGATCCGCAAGTCTGCCCGAGCCAGGGCACGCCGACCCGCATACCAGGTTCGAGACCGGTCACCCCTGATCCGCAGCTTCTAATCCGGCCAACGATCTCGTGCCCGGGGACCAGCGGCAGCTTCGGTTCATCCAGTTCGCCGTCGACGATATGCAGATCGGTCCGGCAAACGCCGCACGCAGCGATATCGATCAGCACCTCGCCCGTCGAGGCGATTGGCTCCGGCAGATCCTTAAAGACGAGAGGAGCGCCCGCTTTCTCCAACACCATCGCGCGCATGGGAATATCCCTCAACTTGAGCTTGGACGGGAGTCGATACGATGCCTAGGGTCCGCAGCTTAACAGAACATGGCGAACGATATCGATGGTGGCCCACTTGTTCCCCAACGACTTTAGCCGCGTAGATCTGTGGAGCCGATTACCGCGTCATACGGGGATGTCCTTTTTTTTGGGGGAAAGCGGACCTTCTGAAACAACTCGTTAGGAGCTGTCAGACACTTTCGAACCAGTCTCCGAATGCTCTGGGACGCGGCTCCTCAGGCCGTGCCGAGCAGCCGCCACTCTTCGAGAGCGGCGGTTCGGAAAAGCTTGAAATTTCGTCTGGAGTAGAGGTGGCGCTCTCGGTTGAACAGGTTGTGGACGGAGGAATGGACGGCGGCGAACATCTGTAAACTTCGCATGCGCCTGAAGCGCTGCATGGCTCGTTCTCTTCGTCGGAATGGCAGGTGCGAATTCTCAATGCGATTGTTGAGCCAACGGCCCGTTGTCTGAAGATCGGCAGCTCCGAGTTCCTTTAGAGCGGCGCGATACGAACGAAGCAGATCCGTCACGATTTCACGCGGAGCGCCGAACCGCTTCATCAATTTCTTCAATAATTTCAATGCGGCGCGTTTGTCCCGGCGTTTGGTGACCACCGTCTCCAGCACCTCGCCTTCGTGATCCACGGCGCGCCACAAATAGCGCTGCTCGCCGTTGACCTTCACGAACACCTCGTCCAGATGCCAGCGCCAGTTCGAGTATGCGCGCATCCGATCGACCCGCTTGCGCTTGATCTCGGCGGCGAACATCGGACCAAACCGCTGCCACCAGAACCGGATCGTCTCGTGGCTGATATCGATCCCGCGCTCGTGGAGCAGATCCTCCACATTCCGCAACGAGAGCGGGAAGCGAATATACATCATCACCGCGAGGCGAATGACGTCAGGGCTGCTGTGGAAGCCCTTGAACGGGTTACTCTTACTCATCCGGGGACGCTAGGGGAGGGCCCTCCGTGCCTCAAGCCGAATTCTTCTGACAGGACCCGCGCCGGGGTTCGAAGCGGCGGTTGCGAAGACCGTCGCGGAGCATCTCGCGGGTCGTGCGAAGCGCCACACGGTTCTGAAGCGTCCAGATGCGGTCATCTCATCTGAGTTGTCGCGCCGCGCGTCGGCGCTCGCGAAAAAAATCAACGCCAATGGAATCCGCGCCGCCGCGCCCCTGATCGTTGCCGGAGAGATCGCCCCCGCGCGCCTCCGCATCAGCCTTGATTGCGCGGCGCTCGCCAAAGCGCTGGAGATCGGCACCGATGATCTCGATCCGGACCTGCTCGCAATCGACGCGCCATTCACCTGCCGGCGCCGCGGCGTCGAGACCAAGATCATTGCGGGCGAGCGTGAGGCCAAACCGGATGCGACATTGGTCCGGCGTCTCTCTGACGCCCATCGCTGGATCAAGGAACTCGAGGCGGGTGTGAAGCTGGCCGACCTGGCGAAGGCCCATGGCCACTCGCCAGCCTATATTCGAACGCGGGCGCCCCTCGCTTTCCTCTCGCCTCGGATTCAGCAGGCGATCATCGACGGGACCCAGCCCCCAAATCTCAGTCTCGCCGAAATCATCTGCTCAGGCGTGCCGCTGGGTTGGGCGGAACAAGAGCGCCGCTTCGGATTCGAGAACTAATTCCCGCTTCCCTGAACGGCGCGAATCCATTCCCTGCTTCCTCCAGAAAATTCCCTGTTCGACGGATTAAATTCCCTGTTCCCCATCTTAGGGAATTCGTCTCTAACCCTCTGTAATCGCGAGATATTCACGAGCAAAAATCGCGCGAATCCCGCGATATTCCAACATATCCCTGTTAATTTCCCTGTATGCAGGGAAATCGCCTTAAGCGAACCTCGAAATCTTGCGAACTGAGACGGCGGGCGAATTCGGCCCGATTGAACTGGATGAGATGCGTCTCTGCGCGATGCGTGCTCGTCTAACCCCCGGAAACTCGGGCGAGTTCCGCGCGAAAAAAGACAACAGGGAAAGAGACGGGGGTGGCTGGCGGAGCTGTCAGACACTTTCGAACCAGTCTCCGAATGCTCTGGGACGCGGCTCCTCAGGCCGTGCCGAGCAGCCGCCACTCTTCGAGAGCGGCGGTTCGGAAAAGCTTGAAATTTCGTCTGGAGTAGAGGTGGCGCTCTCGGTTGAACAGGTTGTGGACGGAGGAATGGACGGCGGCGAACATCTGTAAACTTCGCATGCGCCTGAAGCGCTGCATGGCTCGTTCTCTTCGTCGGAATGGCAGGTGCGAATTCTCAATGCGATTGTTGAGCCAACGGCCCGTTGTCTGAAGATCGGCAGCTCCGAGTTCCTTTAGAGCGGCGCGATACGAACGAAGCAGATCCGTCACGATTTCACGCGGAGCGCCGAACCGCTTCATCAATTTCTTCAATAATTTCAATGCGGCGCGTTTGTCCCGGCGTTTGGTGACCACCGTCTCCAGCACCTCGCCTTCGTGATCCACGGCGCGCCACAAATAGCGCTGCTCGCCGTTGACCTTCACGAACACCTCGTCCAGATGCCAGCGCCAGTTCGAGTATGCGCGCATCCGATCGACCCGCTTGCGCTTGATCTCGGCGGCGAACATCGGACCAAACCGCTGCCACCAGAACCGGATCGTCTCGTGGCTGATATCGATCCCGCGCTCGTGGAGCAGATCCTCCACATTCCGCAACGAGAGCGGGAAGCGAATATACATCATCACCGCGAGGCGAATGACGTCAGGGCTGCTGTGGAAGCCCTTGAACGGGTTACTCTTACTCATCCGGGGACGCTAGGGGAGGGCCCTCCGTGCCTCAAGCCGAATTCTTCTGACAGGACCCGCGCCGGGGTTCGAAGCGGCGGTTGCGAAGACCGTCGCGGAGCATCTCGCGGGTCGTGCGAAGCGCCACACGGTTCTGAAGCGTCCAGATGCGGTCATCTCATCTGAGTTGTCGCGCCGCGCGTCGGCGCTCGCGAAAAAAATCAACGCCAATGGAATCCGCGCCGCCGCGCCCCTGATCGTTGCCGGAGAGATCGCCCCCGCGCGCCTCCGCATCAGCCTTGATTGCGCGGCGCTCGCCAAAGCGCTGGAGATCGGCACCGATGATCTCGATCCGGACCTGCTCGCAATCGACGCGCCATTCACCTGCCGGCGCCGCGGCGTCGAGACCAAGATCATTGCGGGCGAGCGTGAGGCCAAACCGGATGCGACATTGGTCCGGCGTCTCTCTGACGCCCATCGCTGGATCAAGGAACTCGAGGCGGGTGTGAAGCTGGCCGACCTGGCGAAGGCCCATGGCCACTCGCCAGCCTATATTCGAACGCGGGCGCCCCTCGCTTTCCTCTCGCCTCGGATTCAGCAGGCGATCATCGACGGGACCCAGCCCCCAAATCTCAGTCTCGCCGAAATCATCTGCTCAGGCGTGCCGCTGGGTTGGGCGGAACAAGAGCGCCGCTTCGGATTCGAGAACTAATTCCCGCTTCCCTGAACGGCGCGAATCCATTCCCTGCTTCCTCCAGAAAATTCCCTGTTCGACGGATTAAATTCCCTGTTCCCCATCTTAGGGAATTCGTCTCTAACCCTCTGTAATCGCGAGATATTCACGAGCAAAAATCGCGCGAATCCCGCGATATTCCAACATATCCCTGTTAATTTCCCTGTATGCAGGGAAATCGCCTTAAGCGAACCTCGAAATCTTGCGAACTGAGACGGCGGGCGAATTCGGCCCGATTGAACTGGATGAGATGCGTCTCTGCGCGATGCGTGCTCGTCTAACCCCCGGAAACTCGGGCGAGTTCCGCGCGAAAAAAGACAACAGGGAAAGAGACGGGGGTGGCTGGCGGTGGTGTCAGACAGATTCTAACCAGTCTCACTTTCCCTCAAAACGCAGGAACTTAGGCGGAACAAAGCAGCCGCCACTCCTCAAGTGCGGCGGTTCGGAAGAGCTTGAAATTTCGTCTGGAGTTGAGGTGGCGTTCCCGATTGAAGAGGTTGTAGACGGAGGAATGAACGGCGGCGAACATTTGCAGGCTTCGCATACGCCGGAAGCGCTGCATCGCCCGCTCTCTTCCTCGAAATGGCAGGTGCGAATTCTCCGCTCTGTTGTTGAGCCAGCGTCCCGTCGACTGAAGATCCGTAGCACCCAGCTCCTTGAGCGCGGCGCCATACGACCGAAGGCAGTCGGTCACGATCTCATGCGGCTGGCCATAGCGCCTCATCAATTTCCTGAGAAATTTCAACGCCGCTTTCTTGTCGCGCCTCTTCGTGACGAAACTCTCAAGCACCTCGCCCTCGTGGTCGACGGCGCGCCAGAGATAGTGCTGCTCGCCGTTGATCTTCACGAATACCTCGTCCAGATGCCAGCGCCAGCTCGAGAACGCTCGCATTCGATCCACGCGTCTGCGCTTGATCTCTGCGGCGAACTTTGGGCCAAATCTGTGCCACCAGAACCGGATCGTCTCGTGGCTGACGTCGATCCCGCGCTCGTGCAGCAGGTCCTCGACATTCCGCAGCGAGAGCGGGAACCGCACATACATCATGACCGCGAGGCGGATGATTTCGGGAGACGTTTTGAAATACTTGAAGGGGTCACGCTTACTCATGCGTGGACGCTATGCAGACCCTAGCCCCACCTCAAGCTGTTTTGCTCTGACAACGCCGCCGTTTCCGATAGCTATCTTGGTTGAAACTGGACTGATCAAGAGAACATGCTCTCAGGCGTCCTCATTGAAACTCGATCCAGTCCGGACGAGAGTATTCAGAGAGGAGTTAACCGATGCTCAGTGGTCTGATCGACGGATGGTCAACCCGCCTCCTTCTTGTTGGCCAGCTCCTTTTCGACCTCTTTAACGGCCTGATTCACCAGGTCATCTCTCGCCTTCTTGAGTTCATTTTCTAGGGGCAGCTTATCGCGGATGAGCCTGTCGAGGGAATTGGGATCAGCGTTTCCCGTCATCGCTGCGAAAGCGGCGTTAGTCGCCCCTTTGCTCGCCTTCTTCATAGCATCTCCATATATCTTCGGCGCCAGCTCTTTAATTTTTTTATCAACTTCGCTAGAAATTATAGCTTTATTTATTGTACTTCCCTCTTTCTTCAGTTTTTTGATGATGTCTTCCTTCGCAGTAGTCTTGGCGTAAATTATAGAATCTGCTTTGAAAGCTTCTGACAGATTGTCGAAATTGCCACTGGAATATTTTTCGATCCTGGTGCCAAACGGCGCCAGCAAAGCGCCGGTAATAAACGCCGATGTGACTCTTTCGAAAAACTCAGCGGCGGTCATACTCTTATCGGGCTTAATCGCTTCACCGACGCTCTTGATCGCCGCTTCTAAACTCGACTTCGATCCCTCCATCAGAGATTTGGCAAAGGCGTTCCTCGCGCCCTCACTGAGATCTTTGAACACCTCGGTCCGCGCCAACCTGGTGGCGAACCGGCTCTCCATTTCCTTCGCAATATCCCCGCTGCCTTTTGCGACACCGGCCGTTATTGCCGCCACGCCAGCGTCAGTGGCGACTCTTTGGAA
Organism: Paracoccaceae bacterium; assembly: GCA_963669315.1. Classification (GTDB taxonomy): domain Bacteria; phylum Pseudomonadota; class Alphaproteobacteria; order Rhodobacterales; family Rhodobacteraceae; genus SZUA-547. The sequence goes on from OY770021.1 coordinate 3,051,951, forward strand.
CGCTTCATCCTGCTTCCAGCGAGAGTCAAATTTACTGTTTATAGCTTCTTTATAGTATCCATCCAGTGCGACACCCGCGGCGGATCCGATCATCGCCCCGCCATATGCTGCTGCTGTGCCTGATACCCCAGCACTCACTAAGACCCCGGTGGCGACCGGAGCAGCAAGAACCCCGACTACCGCGAAGGCCGTTGTTTGCGTTACTTGGAGAACGGTGATGGCCAACTCGCCACCCGCAAACATTTTGCGTTGATATTGCTGCATCACACCGACAGCGACCTGCAGCTCTTTCTCGAGATCCTTAAAAGCTCCTTCCGCCCCGGTTATATCGTTCGCTTCGATCACACTTTTGGCGACGTCGTAGGCGTCCTGGGCCGGCTGAATGAAACTTTCATAATGTGGCAGAGTCGCGAATCCTCCGGCTAACGCCACTATAAACCACGCCGCCCACTCCTTTTTGTTGAGCGCTTTATAATGCGCATGGGTGCCTTGTACGGTCTTCAAAGCGTTTTCCATGCTGAACAACGGGCCTTGCTTCAAAGCTGTGCAAAGCTCGACCTTCGCAATTTTGAATTCCTCATCCGTCAGGGCGATTAATTCTCCGAAAAGATCGTAGACATCACGTTTCGGCTCACCTTCCGGAGAATTCTTCTCGATATCCTTTTCGGCCTTGTCGAGTTCCTTGAACGAAACGTTCAACAGATCTACCGCTGTGCCGTAGTTGTGCGCGCCCGCCTCGGCGTCGATCGCGGGAAGGTTCGCCTTGATCGACGAGACTGCGCCTTTCACGATGTCGGACTGGTGGGGATGCTTTGAGATCCGATCCAGTCCTTGATTCATGGCGTCGCGATTGGCGGTGTAGATGTCGAAGTCGGTCTTGAGTTCGCGAATCTTATCGTTGAGAGTAGAGAGCGCCTTATTCGCCGCCTGCAAGTCATTCAAACCCTGATCGTATTTGCGGTCGCTTTCCGACTTGTCCGCGTTGGCGACGGCGGCATCGACCGGGGCGATCAAACTCTGGACAGGCGCGGCTGAGAAATACTCTGAAGATTTGGCCTTGTTGTATCTCTCAACGAATGATTTCATCTCAGCTTGGAACTCAAGCTTCTTCGGAACCTGCGCCTTGACTTGATCAATCGGAGATTTGGCCTGTTTCTGGGCTAATTCCAGAGTATCAACGGCTTTCTTCCAGGCACCTTTTCCTTCGAACTTGGTGATTTCTGCGATCGATTTTTCAATACTTGCGGTGGCGCTGTGATCCCAATCTTTTAGCTGAGCGCTTTGCAGTTTCAATATGGTAAGTTCGCCAGATTTGGCCTTCCAAAGAGTCTCGTGTTTCGCATATTCATCCCAAGAATCTTTAATTTTTTTTTCAGCGACTTTTAGATTTGCTTCAATTGAATTTATTTGCACTTGTTCGTCTTTATCGATCACGCCGTCATTCGCCAAAAACTTTTTCTTGGTGTCTTGCAGGAGCGTTTTCAGTTGGTTTAGCTTAGCCTCAGCGGCCTCAATATCTTTCAAAAGTTCAGGCATCGTGCGCTTCTCTCCCACGCCGAATACATGCGATTTATTGGGATGCTTTACGCCACTGGCAGCTGGAAACTATCATACGCCAATTGCGCATTTTTAGCATACTCCATCCATTATTTTAACTGGGCGCCGTTTAATCTGATGAATGACTCATTGAGTTCGGTAGTGCTCATGTCAGCGGTCGCCCCGGAGCTGTCAGACACTTTCTAACTCGTCTCGGAGCTGTCAGACGAATGCGAACCAGTCTCAGTATCCCCGTAATCGCAGGAACTTAGGCCGCACTGAGCCGCCGCCACTCTTCGAGAGCGGCGGTGCGGTTAAGTTTGAAATTTCGTCTGGAGTAGAGGTGGTGCTCTCGGTTGAACAGGTTGTAGACGGAGGAGTGGACGGCGGCGAACATCTGCAGACTTCGCATGCGCCGGAAGCGAAGCATCGCCCGTTCCCTTCGTCGGAATGGCAGGTGTGAGTTCTCTGCCCTATTGTTGAGCCAGCGTTCCGTGGCCTGGAGGTCTGAACAGCCAAGCTCGCGTAATGCAGCGCCATATGACCGAAGGCAGTCGGTCACGATCTCATGCGGATGGCCATAGCGCTTCATCAATTTCCTGAGGAATTTCAATGCGGGGCGTTTGTACCGGCGTTTGGTGACCACCGTCTCCAGCACCTCGCCTTCGTGATCCACGGCGCGCCACAAATAGCGCTGCTCGCCGTTGACCTGCACGAACACCTCGTCCAGATGCCAGCGCCAGTTCGAGTATGCGCGCATCCGATCGACCCGCTTGCGCTTGATCTCGGCGGCGAACATCGGACCAAACCGCTGCCACCAGAACCGGATCGTCTCGTGGCTGATATCGATCCCGCGCTCGTGGAGCAGATCCTCCACATTCCGCAATGAGAGCGGGAAGCGAATATACATCATCACCGCCAAGCGGATGACGTCAGGGCTGCTATGGAAGCCCTTGAACGGGTTACTCTTACTCATCCGGGGACGCTAGGGGAGGGGCCTCATCGCCTCAAGCCGAATTCTTCTGACAGGACCACCGGCCGGACAGCGCCGACCGGCGGGCCTGGGCGCGCAAGCTGCGCGGGCCGCGGATCGGGCGCTCCACCGGCCTGCGCGATCACGTCGAGGACCGCCGTGCCATGGACTTTCGCCGCCAACCTCGGTGTCGCACTTGAAATGTGAATCCAGCATGCAGTCATCAGACCACAATTGTCGCGGTTTGGCTCGCGCCGCCGCCTACCTCGTCATACATCACCATCACCGCGACGACGTCGCTCGTGAATGTCGCGATGGCCACCGCGTCCGCGCCATCCCCGTTCGCATCAATGAGAAGCTGGGCCGCGCTGGAGGTCTCCAGCGAGACGTAGTCGGATATCTGGCCGCCGGGACCAATGGTCAGCGATATGCCAGTCAGGTCGATAATGTCCGAGCCGAGTGCGTAGTCGCTGATAATGTCGCTGGCCGCCTCCGCCAGAGTTGCGTCGTCGAACACGAAGATGTCCGAGCCTGCGCCGCCGGTCAGCACATCGCTGCTCAGCCAGCCAGCGAGAATGTCATCCCCACCACCGCCTATGATCTGGTTGACGCCATCGTCGCCCGTCAGCGTGTCGTCAAAGGCCGAACCAATGATATTCTCAATCGCAGTAAGCGTATCGGTGGCTCCGTATCCGTCCTCACTGGTCTCGCCCGCCCCCAGGTCCACGGTGACGCCCTGCGTCGAGCCGGCGCCCGCGCCAACCATAGCATAGCTGACGAAGTCGGAGCCCAGATTGCCGTCGATATAGTCAACGCCAGCCAATCCTTCCAGGATGTTGTCGTCGATATCGCCGCGTAGGAAATCATCAAAGGCCGATCCGATAAGCCCCTCAATACTGGAGTAAAAATCTCCGCTCGCAGAGCCCGTGTTGAATGACGGATCGAGCAGGTTCGCGATCAATCCGGCCGAGACACCATCGGTCGACACCGCATCCGCATAGCTGACAAGATTGATCCCTCCCAGGCCGATGAATTCGTCCGCCTCCGACGTCGCCGCGAGTACATCGGCTTCCGTTCCTCCGAATATCAATTCGCCTTCCGGCGAAATGAAAACGTCGATCACGCCGACAACGCTGTCGCCGTCTCCGTCTGTCGCCGTCGCCTCCAGCGCGAATAAGACCTCCGCATCAGCGCCGCCAAATCCAAATGCGCCGAGCCCAAACGCGCTACCGCCGAATTCCTCCTCCGGATCGCTTCCTGGAATAATCTCCTCCGCAGCGTTCACCATCCCAATCGCGTCAAAATCATCGTTCGCCGCGAAGAACACCTGATCGAGACCGATCAGGCCCGTGACGACCACAGTACCATCGCCCATATCCACGATCTCTGGATCAGCGGCCCTCGCCGCTGTCGGAGATGGAACGATAACGATCGAGTCAACATCGATAGGAACGATGTCTTCCGACAGATCCTTGTCGCCATCGCCGTCGAGATAGGTGGTCAGACGAACGGAGGCGAATTGGTCCTTATTGCCTTGGATTTCTATGATCGTGAAAGACACGACACCAGCGAGGCTGTGATCGGTGAATAGGTAGCCCTCGGGGTCTTTTTCATCGAGCCCGTCGTCTCGCTGAAGGTTGAACACATAATCTATCCGGATGCCTTGACCCGGGCTGACTTGCTGATTGCCGACGCCGATATCGTCATTGTCCGAGTTCAGTGTGTCCCCGCCGATTGGCGTCAGCAGGAGGTCGGTGAACTCGTTCATCAGATCGTCGGGCGGGTTCTCCTCAATATCGATGAATTCGTCAGAGGGATAACCGTTGATGCCGAGCCAGGCGTTGTTGCCGGGAGGAAACTCGACAAAACTGCCGGTCGCTCGGGTATCTATCGGCGACTCCCAATCGATCGTATAGCTGTCAGTTTCAGGGTCGATTGTTGCTGTGAACACGGTCCGCTCAAGGCCCGAGAAACCTTCGAAATACGCGCGAAGTTGCGACGTTCCGAAGCCCTCCAGAAGGATATCGCGCGCCTCAGCGGTCAGTGTCTGGGTCGCGCCGTCAACAAGCCCGATAAGCGGGTCGCCATCAGCACCGCCTGAGAAGACGATCGGACCCGCTGCGCTCAAGCCGTCGGTTCCAATGATCGTGTTGAGCGGTGCCGTTGCAGTTTGTTCGCCAGTGTTGGAGAAGGCCATATTTGTCGGATTAAAGATCAGCGGCGCGTCGTCGCTGACATCAATCGTTAGGCTGTCCGATGCGGTGTCGTCGTCCCGATCGGTGATTTCGACGTTAAACATATCGACAACGCTGGTCCCGCCTGAATGGTCCCCCGCGCCGGTCAGCACATATGTGTAATCAATCTCGCCGGCATTCAGATCAATCCCGGTAATCAAGAGAACGCCCAGCGCGGAAGTAATGGACGTGACGACCGCGCCATTCGACGCGTCGTAGATAGTCTCCCCTTCGACACGCAATGTTCTTACGCCATCGGCCGAAGTGAACTTGATCCGCCCTGTTGAGAATTCGCTGTTCGAGTCTGGACTGGTTCCGACATCGTTGATCGCGGATTCCGCCGCCAACCCGTCATCAGCAACAATGGTAGGCGTGGCGTTTCCTATAGAAATGGTTAGGTCGGCTGTATCCGGGTCTCCATCGCCATCAGTAAGCGTGTAGGTGAATACATCGCTCACGTCCCCAGGCGTGTCCGCGTTGCGTGTGTAGGAATAAAAGCCGTCGCTTGCGATCGTAAGAGCGCCAAATGCGCCGGCGATGGTTTCGCCGTCCACATCGATTGCAATTGTTGTCGTACCCGTTCCGGTATCAAACGACACCATCGTCACTCTGGCGTCGTCCGCGCCTTTCACGTCCTCGCCGCCATCAGTTGTGTTGGAATCCGTGACGACGCCAGAGTCGATCCCCGTGATCACATTTCCAGTAGCCGGCCCGAATTCACCACCCGCGATACTGTCGCTGTCATCCATCGCCTCGGGGCCGTCGTCGAGCACCTCCACGACCAGCGTGTCGCTGGCGGACGAGCCGTCATCGTCGAGCACGATCACCGTGAAGCTCTCGGAGATCCCCTCGGAGGTTCCGACCGAGGTCGGATCCGGATGGTCCTGCGTCGCGCCGGACAGCGCGTAGCTCCAGCTGTAGGTCCCGCCGTCGAGGATCACGTCCAGCAGCCCGTAGGTTCCCGAGACCTGCCCCCCCGTCGTCACGTCGATCCCGTCGATGGTCAGGCCGCCAGACGCCGCCAGCATCGATCGTAATCGCGCCCGTATCCGTCTCCGTGTCCAGCGTCGGGCTCGACCCGTCATCGTCCAGAGCCGCCTCGTTCACCTCGCCGGGATCAACCGTCACCGAAGGCGTGGAATCCGCCAGAAGGCCGATCGTCACCGTCGCCGTCGAAGGGTCCCCGTCGCCATCGGTGATCCGGTAGTCGAAGCTGACCGTCCCGGTCTCGCCCGAGGCCGGCGTGTAGATGAACGATCCCGACCCGTCATAGGAAAGCGAACCGGACCCCGTCAGCGTGCCTGAGACCGCCTCGACATCCGTCGCAAGATCCACAAGATCCGCGCCCGTCACGTCGTTGACCGTCACCGTCACCGTGACCGCCTGGTCCTCAACCGTCTGGGTCGCGCTGTCATCCATCGCCTCGGGGCCGTCGTCGAGCACCTCCACGACCAGCGTGTCGCTGGCGGACGAGCCGTCATCGTCCAGCACGATCACCGTGAAGCTCTCGGAAATCCCCTCGGAGGTTCCGACCGAGGCCGGATCCGGATGGTCCTGCGTCGCGCCGGACAGCGCGTAGCTCCAGCTGTAGGTCCCGCCATCGAGGATCACGTCCAGCAGCCCGTAGGTTCCCGAGACCTGACCCCCCGTCGTCACGTCGACCCCGTCGATGGTCAGGCCGCCAGACGCCGCCAGATCGTCGCCGCCAGCATCGATCGTAATCGCGCCCGTATCCGTCTCCGTGTCCAGCGTCGGGCTCGACCCGTCATCGTCCAGAGCCGCCTCGTTCACCTCGCCGGGATCAACCGTCACCGAAGGCGTGGAATCCGCCAGAAGGCCGATCGTCACCGTCGCCGTCGAAGGGTCCCCGTCGCCATCGGTGATCCGGTAGTCGAAGCTGACCGTCCCGGTCTCGCCCGAGGCCGGCGTGTAGATGAACGATCCCGACCCGTCATAGGAAAGCGAACCGGACCCCGTCAGCGTGTCTGAGACCGCCTCGACGTCCGTCGCAAGATCCACAAGATCCGCGCCCGTCACGTCGTTGACCGTCACCGTCACCGTGACCGCCTGGTCCTCAACCGTCTGGGTCGCGCTGTCATCCATCGCCTCGGGGCCGTCGTCGAGCACCTCCACGACCAGCGTGTCGCTGGCGGACGAGCCGTCATCGTCGAGCACGATCACCGTGAAGCTCTCGGAGATCCCCTCGGAGGTTCCGACCGAGGTCGGATCCGGATGGTCCTGCGTCGCGCCGGACAGCGCGTAGCTCCAGCTGTAGGTCCCGCCGTCGAGGATCACGTCCAGCAGCCCGTAGGTTCCCGAGACCTGCCCCCCCGTCGTCACGTCGATCCCGTCGATGGTCAGGCCGCCAGACGCCGCCAGATCGTCGCCGCCAGCATCGATCGTAATCGCGCCCGTATCCGTCTCCGTGTCCAGCGTCGGGCTCGACCCGTCATCGTCCAGAGCCGCCTCGTTCACCTCGCCGGGATCAACCGTCACCGAAGGCGTGGAATCCGCCAGAAGGCCGATCGTCACCGTCGCCGTCGAAGGGTCCCCGTCGCCATCGGTGATCCGGTAGTCGAAGCTGACCGTCCCGGTCTCGCCCGAGGCCGGCGTGTAGATGAACGATCCCGACCCGTCATAGGAAAGCGAACCGGACCCCGTCAGCGTGTCTGAGACCGCCTCGACGTCCGTCGCAAGATCCACAAGATCCGCGCCCGTCACGTCGTTGACCGTCACCGTCACCGTGACCGCCTGGTCCTCAACCGTCTGGGTCGCGCTGTCATCCATCGCCTCGGGGCCGTCGTCGAGCACCTCCACGACCAGCGTGTCGCTGGCGGACGAGCCGTCATCGTCGAGCACGATCACCGTGAAGCTCTCGGAGATCCCCTCGGAGGTTCCGACCGAGGTCGGATCCGGATGGTCCTGCGTCGCGCCGGACAGCGCGTAGCTCCAGCTGTAGGTCCCGCCGTCGAGGATCACGTCCAGCAGCCCGTAGGTTCCCGAGACCTGCCCCCCCGTCGTCACGTCGATCCCGTCGATGGTCAGGCCGCCAGACGCCGCCAGATCGTCGCCGCCAGCATCGATCGTAATCGCGCCCGTATCCGTCTCCGTGTCCAGCGTCGGGCTCGACCCGTCATCGTCCAGAGCCGCCTCGTTCACCTCGCCGGGATCAACCGTCACCGAAGGCGTGGAATCCGGGGGCGGCGGCGGGAGCGTCGAATCTTTCGCTTCCGGGATCTCGCTCCGGTCCACGTCCTCCGGGGAGACGAAAACCAATGCAGTTGGGTCAAGCAGGTCGCTTAAGGCGGGGGTCTCAGCAAGTTCGCCAGCATCAATGGGGGCAAATTTCCCACCACTTGATTTTACCGCGCCGTTGGACGGCGGCGCCGCCGGCGCGATCTCCCGATCAGCCTCACCTTCGTTGGCAGCCAGCACGAAGTCGCGGAGCGGGATGGCGACGCCATCAACCAGGATCGAGGCGCCGGTGGAAGCGCCACCCTCCAGAATGAGCACACTTCCGTCAGTCTGAATAAAATGAAGATCGGCGCCGACGATGTTCGGCGCGGAGATGTCCGCGCCCGACGGCAGTTCTACCCAATCCGCGTCTCTGGCGTCAATTCGAACAGCATCGCCGTGCCGGCCCCCTTCAAGCGCCTGCGCGATACGCAGTTCATCACTCAGCCGCCAATCGATCTTGGTCGCGGATTTGGTGCTCTGTTCGACCATGGTTAACCTTATGGCGCTGCTAAGCGCCGGGATCCTTCCAGGATATATTTTAGGTTTAGATTAACCAAAGCACGCATTTGAGCGCCTAGTATCTATATCTTATAATGTATAGCACTTGATCCCGAGGCGGACGACGTGCGTGATCGTGGCGCTGCCGTGGCTTATCTGCCCCATAGCGCTTCCTTCGGAGCTGTCAGACGAATGCGAACCAGTCTCAGTATCCCCGTAATCGCAGGAACTTAGGCCGCACCGAGCAGCCGCCACTCTTCGAGTGCGGCGGTTCTGTTGCGCTTGAAATTACGACGTGAGTAGAGGTGGCGCTCGCGGTTGAACAGGTTGTAGACGGAGGAGTGGACGGCGGCGAACATCTGCAGACTTCGCATGCGCCGGAACCGAAGCATCGCCCGTTCCCTTCGTCGGAATGGCAGGTGTGAGTTCTCCGCCCTGTTGTTGAGCCAGCGGCCCGTCGACTGAAGTTCCGTCGCACCCAGTTCGCGCAGAGCAGCGCCATACGACCGAAGGCAGTCGGTCACGATCTCATGCGGATGGCCATAGCGCTTCATCAATTTCCTGAGGAATTTCAATGCGGCGCGCTTATCCCGGCGTTTCGTGACGACCGCATCCAGCACCTCGCCTTCGTGATCGACAGCTCGCCACAAGTAATGCTGCTCGCCGTTGACCTTCACGAACACCTCGTCCAGATGCCAGCGCCAGTTCGAATATGCGCGCATCCGGTCGACACGCTTGCGCTTGATCTCGGCGGCGAACATCGGGCCAAATCTCTGCCACCAGAACCGGATCGTCTCGTGGCTGATGTCGATCCCGCGCTCGTGGAGCAGATCCTCCACATTTCGCAGCGAGAGCGGGAAACGGATATACATCATCACCGCCAAGCGGATGACGTCAGGGCTGCTGTGGAAGCCCTTGAACGGGTTACTATTACTCATCCGATGACGCTAGGGGAGGGGCCTCATCGCCTCAAGCCGAATTCTTCTGACAAGCCCCGAGAGCGGGAACCGCACATACATCATGACCGCGAGGCGGATGATTTCGGGAGACGTTTTGAAATACTTGAAGGGGTCACGCTTACTCATGCGTGGACGCTATGCAGACCCTAGCCCCACCTCAAGCTGTTTTGCTCTGACAACGCCGGCCGTTGCAATCAGGCGGGGTCCATATACGTCCACACATGACAAGCCCATCAGGCGGGGTCCATATACGTCCATACATGACAGGACCTATGACACCGCCCCAATCCCGCTTACTTAGTTCCGGTGTAGGTGCCCACGACAGCGCGGTTCTGGGATTGTAAATCAAGCGCAAATTCACCCTCGACCGATACTGCGGGATCGCTGCCGTCGGTTCTGAAACCACCGGTCGCAGCAACGGTGTCGGGGCCTCCAAATATCGGAGAGCCTCCCGCAAAGTTCGCCGCGTTCGCCGGATCAGCTCCGACGTCTGTTGTGAAGGTATTGCCCAAGATATTCAGGTCGAAAGCTCCAGTGCGCTGGTCGAAATCATAGAGAAGAGCAATGGAGCCACTCACAGGGCTTGAGCCGGAAAGATCAACCAGAGTGCCGTTGGCTGGGCCAGTGTAGAGAGCGGTTCCTGTGAGTGCGGCGATGTCACTGGGGTCCGGAAGATTATCCATCGCCACCGGATCAAACGCTTCCACGCTCTCAGCTATGTCCGCAATAGCCCGGTCTAGCTCTGTATTGTCACCTATGCTCGCGGCGCTCGGCTCGAGAGTAACATCGCTGTTTTGCGAGATCGTGGACCCGCCCTCAGTATTTACTTCTGTATTGGTATAACCGCCTGTTTCGCCAGAGTTGTTGCTCGTTACTGACTGGGCTCCAGCATCGGCTTCAGTTTGGACAGTCGATGTTGAAGATGACGTCGAGTAGCCGCCATCTCCGGCCCCCTCGAGAGTTCCGAAGCTCGCCGCCAGATCGCCCGAATTCGCGAGACCTGTATAGGTCGCTCCGTCTCGGCTCGCGGTTGCGGTGGCGCTTGACCTGGTCAAAACAACTCGGCTCGTCGGACCGCCGGTCGATATTGTCGAACCGCCGCTTCCGCCGCCACTTCGACCGCCGGATGCGGATTTATTTTCAGACGGGCCGTCGTCGAGTCCGTCGCCATCAGCGTCGCCATACTGCTCTACGACAACCGATTCACTTGCAATGTTCGTGATGAGTGTGCCGTCGGAGTCTATTTCAACGAGCACCATTCCCCCACGGATTCCGATGGTCGCTGTGGGCGTCCGGATCGTCGCGGCCTGGCTTTTGGAGATCCTGCCGCCGATAAATCGAAGCGCGCCGCGGGTCATGGACAAGGCCATGTCGCCTGTTTCACGATCCGGATCATAAATGTATCGATCGAGAATGATGTCGCTGTTCGGCGAGACGGTCAAAGAGGTCTGATCGACAAACAGCAACTGGCCTAGGCCCAATTCCGATGTCTCGATGCGCTCATTCGAATAGACGGTATCCCCCAATGTCAGTGCGCGACTGGTCTGCTCAGGTGGCGTGCCATCCATATCGCGATTAACGGCCGAGACCGTGCCAATTTCAGCGCTGGCCGTCGAAGTAATAAGTACACCTGTAATCAAACCAATGACGACTTTGAATAAACGATGTTCAATCATGAATCACTCTCCATAGGTTCGATTAAAGCCGGTACTGGGCCGATAGCGTGATGCTCAAATTGTTTAGGTCGTAGTTCTGAATATTCGCATCTCGGAGAAATCCGTCGACGTCGAGTTGCACTCCAAACCCGTCCTTGATTGCGAACAGGTGACTGACGCCTCCACGCAGATCGAATTCATCGCGGGTCGTATTGGGGTCAATAAACGGGTCAGGATCGTTGAACTGGCGATAGCGGCCGTCGAGATACCCGGTGATGGCCCATTTCCTGTCGACCATCTCAATCCCGCTGTCATACCGGTACTCGCCTGATAGCCGGCCACCGAACTCAATACTGGAGTTATACGCGGTCGCTGCGTCGTAGTGTTCGATGATCCCAGCCAAACGACCAACGAGATCCCTGTCAGGCTGGCAAGCTCCGCCGGCGACAAGGCGGTAACTCGCGCGGTCTTCGAGATCGCGCTTTTCCGCAAAGTCAAAATATCCGACATTTGCATCGCCGAAAGCGGACCAGCAGTCTCCGAGGTAGCTGGTCAATTGTGCGCCACCGAAGCCAGCGAAGTAGATCGTTTCACTGTCGCCATTGAGATATGCGCCCTCGACATATGGCCGGAGCTTTGCGCCACTCGCCTCCTCGGTTAGCGCGAGACGAGGCCCCGTTCGCAGGCGCCCGTAGAACGTATCGCCCTGCGTCACCTCAAAGTAGTTTAGTGAAAAGAGGCTGAAATCCGTCAGCCATGAGTCGTCATTTGGTTTCTCCAAGTCGAAATCATGCGATCCGTAGATAAAGGTTCGAACGCCGAAGTCGTCCTGAGCCTCACTGGAAGGATCAATTATAAAGCCTGGCTGCCCCCCGACGGTGACTTCATTGTCAAGCGGCCCCAGATTGGCGTTAGTCGCGTATGTCAGGCCAAGATTCGCTACAAGGCTAAACGTGGATTGCTCGGTGCGGCGCTCGATCTCCGCCATATATTGTTCCACACGACCGCGAATTTCATCCGGTGTGTCCGGATCATCGAGAACCTGGTTGAGGTAGAGTTCAGCGACCGCGTACGAGCCCAAATTAAAATAGGCGACCCCCAACTCGAGTCTGACGCGTGGCAAATCCTGTTCGTAGATCAGCAGCCGCTCGAGTGTCGAAATCGCCGCCTCATAATCTTGCAACTGAATTGAGACCGTCGCGTATCGCATCATCAGTTCGATATCGGAGGGGTTTTCAAAGATCTGGTCGAAAAGCGCGCGCTGTTCGGCGCGAAGTTCTTCCCGATCTTGATCTGTCAGCGCTTGGGACGCCTCCGGAGCCACGTGAAGAGTGAGAAACGAAACCACACAAAAAAGGACTGCCTTCAACTTCGACACCGTCAAATATTCCTCAAATCTGCATTCAAGTCAGAAATATCTTAGAAAATACCCAGATCTCATTCAATTCTCTAGAAAAAACGTCCATCTACCGGCAATCATATTGCATATTTAGGTGATACTGCGACGGAACTTCAGGAAGGGGGAGCCAAATGGCGAAGTTGGGTCGAAAGTTCCATACCGTTCCGGCCGCTGTCGCGTTCTTTGTGACGGCGTTTATGATTCTTTTCACCACTGTTCGGCCGCAGATACTGCACGATGCGGATGAGAGATTATTTGACCAGTTCCAAGTCGTGAAGCCGCGCGCATTCGATCCGGCTGGGGTAGTGAGAATTGTTGATATTGACGAGGAGTCGCTCAACGAGTTGGGCCAATGGCCATGGCCTCGCAGTTACCTGGCCGAGCTTGTAGAGCGTCTAACTGATGCCGGAGCTGCGGCGATCGCCTTCGATATCATGTTTGCGGAAGCCGACCGTACGTCTCCGAAACAGATCAGCGAAGGGTGGATGCGGTTTCGCCCAGGTTTCATCTCTCTGGGTGGTGAAAACGAAAGCCCTTCGCTTGAATTGGGCGCCATAGAACGTCTTCCGGATCATGATGAGATGTTTGCTGATGCTCTAAAGAACAGCGCCGTAGTGCTAGGCGCGTTTTTGACGGGCGAGAACAATGATGTGAGGCCGCCAGTGAAGGCCGGTATTTCGGTTCAAGGCAGCGACTCCAGAGCGGCGCTGGTCAGTTTCGGCGGGTCCGTGGCGAATATCGAGATCCTCGCCTCAGCGGCGTCCGGCATCGGCTCCGTCAGTCTTACCCCGCACGAAGGCGATATTGTCAGACGGGTTTCGATCTTCTCGAGGATAGGCGAGGATATCGTGCCTGCGCTCTCTGTCGAAGCGTTGCGCGTTGCGCAACAAGCGGGCAGCTATATCCTTCGATCTACCGACGCCAGTGGAGAGATCACGGTTGGGCAAGAGCCCTCCGTCGCCAGTATGCGGGTGGGGCAGCTTGTCGTCCCGCTGGATCACGACGGCGCGGTTCGAGTGCGATATGCAGGGCATCGGCCCGATCGGTTTTTCTCGGCAAAGGATATTCTGGCGGGCCCGTCGCTGCGCGAAGACATTTCGAATGGAGTAGCGGGCCGGATACTTCTCGTCGGGGCCAGCGCGGCGGGCCTTCGCGATCTTGTTGCAACTCCAATTTCGGTCTCTGTGCCGGGCGTCGAGGTCCATGCCGAAGTCATAGAGCAAATCGTGGAGAATGAATTCTTCACCCGGCCAGACTGGGCGCACGGATTAGAGTTGCTCTTGGTCGTCGGACTTTCCCTTTTTTCGTGCCTATTCCTCGCGCTTAATTGGCAGGTGATAGGCTTAGGCTTTTCAGTGGTGTCAATGTGGGGAACAATCGCTGTCTGCTGGTTCATGTTCAGTCAAAATAATCTGTTGATCAGTCCTATCATGCCAAGCGCCGCGGCCGGCGGCACCTATCTCTTGGGAACCGTCGCCAGCTTTTTTGAAGCAGAGCAGAGGCGCAGAGGCATCACTCGCCAATTCGAACACTTCGTTTCGCCAGAAGTCATCAAGGAAATCTCGCTAGATCCCGAGCGCCACATGACTCCCGGCGGCGATCGGCGGGAGCTTTCAGTCTTTTTTCTGGACGTCCGTGGATTTTCAACGATTACGGAAACCATGACGCCCGAACAGGTGGTTCAGTTCGTCAACAGCCTACTCACGCCAATTACCGACGAAATCCTCGAATGCGAAGGCACCGTTGATAAGTACATGGGCGATGCCGTGATGGCGTTTTGGAATGCGCCGCGGCGGACGGAAGAGATGGAAAACAAGGCGGTGGAAGCTGCACTGCGATGCCTCAACGCAGTTGATGAGTTGAATATCGAATTCAAGACGCTCGGCATGCCGCGTGTGAAAGTAGGGATCGGCATCAATACCGGCCATTGCTCGGTCGGCAACATGGGCTCCAGTCGGCGTCTTGCCTATTCCTGCGTTGGCGATCCGGTAAACCTTGCATCCCGGCTAGAGGGTTTGACCAAGATATATGGAGTCGAGATCCTAACTGGGAACCGGACAGCGAGCGCCGCGACGAAATTCGCTTCATTGGAGTTGGATCTGGTCGCTGTCAAAGGTCGACAACAGCCGGAACGAGTGTGGACGGTTGCCGGTGATGCGGCTCTGAAGGACTCACCCGAATTCATCGAAGTTCGGGATACTCTCGGCGCCGCGAGATCTCACTATTTGAGGAAAGAGTGGGATGCTGCGCTGCGGATGTTTGAAAAACTCTACAATCAAAATCCTATCGGCAGGTTCAACCCGCAACCTCTGTGCAATTGCTTTGGCGAGCGCATAATCGAGCTACGGCGTAGAAATCTGGGCGAGGATTGGGCAGGCGTATTTCGAGCGACTGAAAAGTGACGGAACGACGGACGGCTAAATGAAGATAAAGTCGCTCTCGTCGATCTGTGAGGAATCGACGCCCAGAAGCAGCATGTGCTCGCCGTTTCCGGAGACGATTTCCGTATCACCGCCATTGAAGGACTGAATGCTCAGGTCCTCCCACGCGAAACCGGATACAGAGATGAGGTCCACGCCCGTTTCAAAATCATCGACAATATCGACGCCCATACCGCCCGAGAAAACGAAGCGGTCAGATCCGCCGCCGCCGACCAAACGATCATTCCCTGCTCCGCCGTTTAGCGAGTCGCTGCCGTCATAGCCGAAGAGCACGTCATCTCCGGAGCCGCCAGTCATGGAGTTGTCGCCCGCGGTTCCAAATATGGTGTCGTCGCCGCCGCTTCCAGAATAGTTACTATTTGTTGACGCAAAGGGATTGCTGCCAGAGGAGCTTGTTCCAGTCCCAGCGAGATTACCGGAGATGTTGATTTCGGCTTCAATTGTTCCGTCAAATCCGACGTCTATCTGGATCAATCCGCCGCCGACCACTAGCTGGGCGGCCAACACGTTTCCGCTTTCGTCGAGAACTCCGATAACATCGTTCGACCGGAAGTCTAATATTGTGTCTCCATCAAGTTCAGCCACCGTTCCCCAAAGCTGGTCGCTGCCGATCACAGGGTCGCCGTTCTGCAATGCCGCCTCTGTACCGAAAATGATTGTATCGGCGCCGAGCCCCGACCTGATGATATCACCGCCCTCGCCGCCAATAATTGTATCGACCCCATCGCCGCCACCGATGAGGTCATTGCCTGCGCCGCCATCAATTGTCAGTTCTCTTGTTTCATCGGCTATTCCGACAAGCAGGCTGTTGGCGCCTCCTGAACCGGTTATGAAGCTAAGCTGATCTGCGTTGACCACGGTGAGCGAAACGGTCGCCGTGTCAGTTCCGCCGTTACCGTCGGCGATGGTGTATGCGAAGCTGTCAGTTCCGGTGAATCCTGCATTTGGGGTGTAGGTGATGGTGCCGTCGCCATTAATGATTGCCACCCCGTTCGCGCCCTGGCCTAAAGCGGAGATTGTTAGCGGGTCATCGTTAGGATCGCTGTCATTCACCAAAACCATGATTGCGGCCGAACTACTCTCCGCCACGACCACGCTGTCATTGGACGCGACCGGCGGATCGTTCTCGACCAGGTCGGTCACGGTCACCGCGATGGCCTGGGTGTCGGTGAGGCCGCCGCTGTCGGTGACGGTGACCTGGACCTCGTAGACATTGTCGGTGTCCGCGTCGGCCGGGGCCTCGAAATCCGGGGCGGCGGCGAAGGTCAGCACGCCGGAGTTCGGATCGATGGCGAAGGCGGCGGAATCGGACCCGCCGGAGATGGCGAAGACGAGGCCGGCGCCCTCGCTGTCGAGATCGTCGGAGGCCTGGACGTCGATCACCGCGGTCTGGTTCTCGGCGACCGAGACGGTGTCGGTGCTGTCGATGGCGGGCGGATCGTTCTCGACCAGGTCGGTCACGGTCACCGCGATGGCCTGGGTGTCGGTGAGCCCGCCGCTGTCGGTGACGGTGACCTGGACCTCGTAGACATTGTCGGTGTCCGCGTCGGCCGGGGCCTCGAAATCCGGGGCGGCGGCGAAGGTCAGCACGCCGGAGTTCGGATCGATGGCGAAGGCGGCGGAATCGGACCCGCCGGAGATGGCGAAGACGAGGCCGGCGCCCTCGCTGTCGAGATCGTCGGAGGCCTGGACGTCGATCACCGCGGTCTGGTTCTCGGCGACCGAGACGGTGTCGGTGCTGTCGATGGCGGGCGGATCGTTCTCGACCAGGTCGGTCACGGTCACCGCGATGGCCTGGGTGTCGGTGAGGCCGCCGCTGTCGGTGACGGTGACCTGGACCTCGTAGACATTGTCGGTGTCCGCGTCGGCCGGGGCCTCGAAATCCGGGGCGGCGGCGAAGGTCAGCACGCCGGAGTTCGGATCGATGGCGAAGGCGGCGGAATCGGACCCGCCGGAGATGGCGAAGACGAGGCCGGCGCCCTCGCTGTCGAGATCGTCGGAGGCCTGGACGTCGATCACCGCGGTCTGGTTCTCGGCGACCGAGACGGTGTCGGTGCTGTCGATGGCGGGCGGATCGTTCTCGACCAGGTCGGTCACGGTCACCGCGATGGCCTGGGTGTCGGTGAGCCCGCCGCTGTCGGTGACGGTGACCTGGACCTCGTAGACATTGTCGGTGTCCGCGTCGGCCGGGGCCTCGAAATCCGGGGCGGCGGCGAAGGTCAGCACGCCGGAGTTCGGATCGATGGCGAAGGCGGCGGAATCGGACCCGCCGGAGATGGCGAAGACGAGGCCGGCGCCCTCGCTGTCGAGATCGTCGGAGGCCTGGACGTCGATCACCGCGGTCTGGTTCTCGGCGACCGAGACGGTGTCGGTGCTGTCGATGGCGGGCGGATCGTTCTCGACCAGGTCGGTCACGGTCACCGCGATGGCCTGGGTGTCGGTGAGGCCGCCGCTGTCGGTGACGGTGACCTGGACCTCGTAGACATTGTCGGTGTCCGCGTCGGCCGGGGCCTCGAAATCCGGGGCGGCGGCGAAGGTCAGCACGCCGGAGTTCGGATCGATGGCGAAGGCGGCGGAATCGGACCCGCCGGAGATGGCGAAGACGAGGCCGGCGCCCTCGCTGTCGAGATCGTCGGAGGCCTGGACGTCGATCACCGCGGTCTGGTTCTCGGCGACCGAGACGGTGTCGGTGCTGTCGATGGCGGGCGGATCGTTCTCGACCAGGTCGGTCACGGTCACCGCGATGGCCTGGGTGTCGGTGAGGCCGCCGCTGTCGGTGACGGTGACCTGGACCTCGTAGACATTGTCGGTGTCCGCGTCGGCCGGGGCCTCGAAATCCGGGGCGGCGGCGAAGGTCAGCACGCCGGAGTTCGGATCGATGGCGAAGGCGGCGGAATCGGACCCGCCGGAGATGGCGAAGACGAGGCCGGCGCCCTCGCTGTCGAGATCGTCGGAGGCCTGGACGTCGATCACCGCGGTCTGGTTCTCGGCGACCGAGACGGTGTCGGTGCTGTCGATGGCGGGCGGATCGTTCTCGACCAGGTCGGTCACGGTCACCGCGATGGCCTGGGTGTCGGTGAGGCCGCCGCTGTCGGTGACGGTGACCTGGACCTCGTAGACATTGTCGGTGTCCGCGTCGGCCGGGGCCTCGAAATCCGGGGCGGCGGCGAAGGTCAGCACGCCGGAGTTCGGATCGATGGCGAAGGCGGCGGAATCGGACCCGCCGGAGATGGCGAAGACGAGGCCGGCGCCCTCGCTGTCGAGATCGTCGGAGGCCTGGACGTCGATCACCGCGGTCTGGTTCTCGGCGACCGAGACGGTGTCGGTGCTGTCGATGGCGGGCGGATCGTTCTCGACCAGGTCGGTCACGGTCACCGCGATGGCCTGGGTGTCGGTGAGGCCGCCGCTGTCGGTGACGGTGACCTGGACCTCGTAGACATTGTCGGTGTCCGCGTCGGCCGGGGCCTCGAAATCCGGGGCGGCGGCGAAGGTCAGCACGCCGGAGTTCGGATCGATGGCGAAGGCGGCGGAATCGGACCCGCCGGAGATGGCGAAGACGAGGCCGGCGCCCTCGCTGTCGAGATCGTCGGAGGCCTGGACGTCGATCACCGCGGTCTGGTTCTCGGCGACCGAGACGGTGTCGGTGCTGTCGATGGCGGGCGGATCGTTCTCGACCAGGTCGGTCACGGTCACCGCGATGGCCTGGGTGTCGGTGAGGCCGCCGCTGTCGGTGACGGTGACCTGGACCTCGTAGACATTGTCGGTGTCCGCGTCGGCCGGGGCCTCGAAATCCGGGGCGGCGGCGAAGGTCAGCACGCCGGAGTTCGGATCGATGGCGAAGGCGGCGGAATCGGACCCGCCGGAGATGGCGAAGACGAGGCCGGCGCCCTCGCTGTCGAGATCGTCGGAGGCCTGGACGTCGATCACCGCGGTCTGGTTCTCGGCGACCGAGACGGTGTCGGTGCTGTCGATGGCGGGCGGATCGTTCTCGACCAGGTCGGTCACGGTCACCGCGATGGCCTGGGTGTCGGTGAGGCCGCCGCTGTCGGTGACGGTGACCTGGACCTCGTAGACATTGTCGGTGTCCGCGTCGGCCGGGGCCTCGAAATCCGGGGCGGCGGCGAAGGTCAGCACGCCGGAGTTCGGATCGATGGCGAAGGCGGCGGAATCGGACCCGCCGGAGATGGCGAAGACGAGGCCGGCGCCCTCGCTGTCGAGATCGTCGGAGGCCTGGACGTCGATCACCGCGGTCTGGTTCTCGGCGACCGAGACGGTGTCGGTGCTGTCGATGGCGGGCGGATCGTTCTCGACCAGGTCGGTCACGGTCACCGCGATGGCCTGGGTGTCGGTGAGCCCGCCGCTGTCGGTGACGGTGACCTGGACCTCGTAGACATTGTCGGTGTCCGCGTCGGCCGGGGCCTCGAAATCCGGGGCGGCGGCGAAGGTCAGCACGCCGGAGTTCGGATCGATGGCGAAGGCGGCGGAATCGGACCCGCCGGAGATGGCGAAGACGAGGCCGGCGCCCTCGCTGTCGAGATCGTCGGAGGCCTGGACGTCGATCACCGCGGTCTGGTTCTCGGCGACCGAGACGGTGTCGGTGCTGTCGATGGCGGGCGGATCGTTCTCGACCAGGTCGGTCACGGTCACCGCGATGGCCTGGGTGTCGGTGAGGCCGCCGCTGTCGGTGACGGTGACCTGGACCTCGTAGACATTGTCGGTGTCCGCGTCGGCCGGGGCCTCGAAATCCGGGGCGGCGGCGAAGGTCAGCACGCCGGAGTTCGGATCGATGGCGAAGGCGGCGGAATCGGACCCGCCGGAGATGGCGAAGACGAGGCCGGCGCCCTCGCTGTCGAGATCGTCGGAGGCCTGGACGTCGATCACCGCGGTCTGGTTCTCGGCGACCGAGACGGTGTCGGTGCTGTCGATGGCGGGCGGATCGTTCTCGACCAGGTCGGTCACGGTCACCGCGATGGCCTGGGTGTCGGTGAGGCCGCCGCTGTCGGTGACGGTGACCTGGACCTCGTAGACATTGTCGGTGTCCGCGTCGGCCGGGGCCTCGAAATCCGGGGCGGCGGCGAAGGTCAGCACGCCGGAGTTCGGATCGATGGCGAAGGCGGCGGAATCGGACCCGCCGGAGATGGCGAAGACGAGGCCGGCGCCCTCGCTGTCGAGATCGTCGGAGGCCTGGACGTCGATCACCGCGGTCTGGTTCTCGGCGACCGAGACGGTGTCGGTGCTGTCGATGGCGGGCGGATCGTTCTCGACCAGGTCGGTCACGGTCACCGCGATGGCCTGGGTGTCGGTGAGGCCGCCGCTGTCGGTGACGGTGACCTGGACCTCGTAGACATTGTCGGTGTCCGCGTCGGCCGGGGCCTCGAAATCCGGGGCGGCGGCGAAGGTCAGCACGCCGGAGTTCGGATCGATGGCGAAGGCGGCGGAATCGGACCCGCCGGAGATGGCGAAGACGAGGCCGGCGCCCTCGCTGTCGAGATCGTCGGAGGCCTGGACGTCGATCACCGCGGTCTGGTTCTCGGCGACCGAGACGGTGTCGGTGCTGTCGATGGCGGGCGGATCGTTCTCGACCAGGTCGGTCACGGTCACCGCGATGGCCTGGGTGTCGGTGAGGCCGCCGCTGTCGGTGACGGTGACCTGGACCTCGTAGACATTGTCGGTGTCCGCGTCGGCCGGGGCCTCGAAATCCGGGGCGGCGGCGAAGGTCAGCACGCCGGAGTTCGGATCGATGGCGAAGGCGGCGGAATCGGACCCGCCGGAGATGGCGAAGACGAGGCCGGCGCCCTCGCTGTCGAGATCGTCGGAGGCCTGGACGTCGATCACCGCGG
The DNA here is from genome assembly GCA_963669315.1 of Paracoccaceae bacterium. GTDB lineage: Bacteria > Pseudomonadota > Alphaproteobacteria > Rhodobacterales > Rhodobacteraceae > SZUA-547. The sequence goes on from OY770021.1 coordinate 3,072,723, forward strand.
TCTGGTTCTCGGCGACCGAGACGGTGTCGGTGCTGTCGATGGCGGGCGGATCGTTCTCGACCAGGTCGGTCACGGTCACCGCGATGGCCTGGGTGTCGGTGAGGCCGCCGCTGTCGGTGACGGTGACCTGGACCTCGTAGACATTGTCGGTGTCCGCGTCGGCCGGGGCCTCGAAATCCGGGGCGGCGGCGAAGGTCAGCACGCCGGAGTTCGGATCGATGGCGAAGGCGGCGGAATCGGACCCGCCGGAGATGGCGAAGACGAGGCCGGCGCCCTCGCTGTCGAGATCGTCGGAGGCCTGGACGTCGATCACCGCGGTCTGGTTCTCGGCGACCGAGACGGTGTCGGTGCTGTCGATGGCGGGCGGATCGTTCTCGACCAGGTCGGTCACGGTCACCGCGATGGCCTGGGTGTCGGTGAGGCCGCCGCTGTCGGTGACGGTGACCTGGACCTCGTAGACATTGTCGGTGTCCGCGTCGGCCGGGGCCTCGAAATCCGGGGCGGCGGCGAAGGTCAGCACGCCGGAGTTCGGATCGATGGCGAAGGCGGCGGAATCGGACCCGCCGGAGATGGCGAAGACGAGGCCGGCGCCCTCGCTGTCGAGATCGTCGGAGGCCTGGACGTCGATCACCGCGGTCTGGTTCTCGGCGACCGAGACGGTGTCGGTGCTGTCGATGGCGGGCGGATCGTTCTCGACCAGGTCGGTCACGGTCACCGCGATGGCCTGGGTGTCGGTGAGGCCGCCGCTGTCGGTGACGGTGACCTGGACCTCGTAGACATTGTCGGTGTCCGCGTCGGCCGGGGCCTCGAAATCCGGGGCGGCGGCGAAGGTCAGCACGCCGGAGTTCGGATCGATGGCGAAGGCGGCGGAATCGGACCCGCCGGAGATGGCGAAGACGAGGCCGGCGCCCTCGCTGTCGAGATCGTCGGAGGCCTGGACGTCGATCACCGCGGTCTGGTTCTCGGCGACCGAGACGGTGTCGGTGCTGTCGATGGCGGGCGGATCGTTCTCGACCAGGTCGGTCACGGTCACCGCGATGGCCTGGGTGTCGGTGAGGCCGCCGCTGTCGGTGACGGTGACCTGGACCTCGTAGACATTGTCGGTGTCCGCGTCGGCCGGGGCCTCGAAATCCGGGGCGGCGGCGAAGGTCAGCACGCCGGAGTTCGGATCGATGGCGAAGGCGGCGGAATCGGACCCGCCGGAGATGGCGAAGACGAGGCCGGCGCCCTCGCTGTCGAGATCGTCGGAGGCCTGGACGTCGATCACCGCGGTCTGGTTCTCGGCGACCGAGACGGTGTCGGTGCTGTCGATGGCGGGCGGATCGTTCTCGACCAGGTCGGTCACGGTCACCGCGATGGCCTGGGTGTCGGTGAGGCCGCCGCTGTCGGTGACGGTGACCTGGACCTCGTAGACATTGTCGGTGTCCGCGTCGGCCGGGGCCTCGAAATCCGGGGCGGCGGCGAAGGTCAGCACGCCGGAGTTCGGATCGATGGCGAAGGCGGCGGAATCGGACCCGCCGGAGATGGCGAAGACGAGGCCGGCGCCCTCGCTGTCGAGATCGTCGGAGGCCTGGACGTCGATCACCGCGGTCTGGTTCTCGGCGACCGAGACGGTGTCGGTGCTGTCGATGGCGGGCGGATCGTTCTCGACCAGGTCGGTCACGGTCACCGCGATGGCCTGGGTGTCGGTGAGGCCGCCGCTGTCGGTGACGGTGACCTGGACCTCGTAGACATTGTCGGTGTCCGCGTCGGCCGGGGCCTCGAAATCCGGGGCGGCGGCGAAGGTCAGCACGCCGGAGTTCGGATCGATGGCGAAGGCGGCGGAATCGGACCCGCCGGAGATGGCGAAGACGAGGCCGGCGCCCTCGCTGTCGAGATCGTCGGAGGCCTGGACGTCGATCACCGCGGTCTGGTTCTCGGCGACCGAGACGGTGTCGGTGCTGTCGATGGCGGGCGGATCGTTCTCGACCAGGTCGGTCACGGTCACCGCGATGGCCTGGGTGTCGGTGAGGCCGCCGCTGTCGGTGACGGTGACCTGGACCTCGTAGACATTGTCGGTGTCCGCGTCGGCCGGGGCCTCGAAATCCGGGGCGGCGGCGAAGGTCAGCACGCCGGAGTTCGGATCGATGGCGAAGGCGGCGGAATCGGACCCGCCGGAGATGGCGAAGACGAGGCCGGCGCCCTCGCTGTCGAGATCGTCGGAGGCCTGGACGTCGATCACCGCGGTCTGGTTCTCGGCGACCGAGACGGTGTCGGTGCTGTCGATGGCGGGCGGATCGTTCTCGACCAGGTCGGTCACGGTCACCGCGATGGCCTGGGTGTCGGTGAGGCCGCCGCTGTCGGTGACGGTGACCTGGACCTCGTAGACATTGTCGGTGTCCGCGTCGGCCGGGGCCTCGAAATCCGGGGCGGCGGCGAAGGTCAGCACGCCGGAGTTCGGATCGATGGCGAAGGCGGCGGAATCGGACCCGCCGGAGATGGCGAAGACGAGGCCGGCGCCCTCGCTGTCGAGATCGTCGGAGGCCTGGACGTCGATCACCGCGGTCTGGTTCTCGGCGACCGAGACGGTGTCGGTGCTGTCGATGGCGGGCGGATCGTTCTCGACCAGGTCGGTCACGGTCACCGCGATGGCCTGGGTGTCGGTGAGGCCGCCGCTGTCGGTGACGGTGACCTGGACCTCGTAGACATTGTCGGTGTCCGCGTCGGCCGGGGCCTCGAAATCCGGGGCGGCGGCGAAGGTCAGCACGCCGGAGTTCGGATCGATGGCGAAGGCGGCGGAATCGGACCCGCCGGAGATGGCGAAGACGAGGCCGGCGCCCTCGCTGTCGAGATCGTCGGAGGCCTGGACGTCGATCACCGCGGTCTGGTTCTCGGCGACCGAGACGGTGTCGGTGCTGTCGATGGCGGGCGGATCGTTCTCGACCAGGTCGGTCACGGTCACCGCGATGGCCTGGGTGTCGGTGAGGCCGCCGCTGTCGGTGACGGTGACCTGGACCTCGTAGACATTGTCGGTGTCCGCGTCGGCCGGGGCCTCGAAATCCGGGGCGGCGGCGAAGGTCAGCACGCCGGAGTTCGGATCGATGGCGAAGGCGGCGGAATCGGACCCGCCGGAGATGGCGAAGACGAGGCCGGCGCCCTCGCTGTCGAGATCGTCGGAGGCCTGGACGTCGATCACCGCGGTCTGGTTCTCGGCGACCGAGACGGTGTCGGTGCTGTCGATGGCGGGCGGATCGTTCTCGACCAGGTCGGTCACGGTCACCGCGATGGCCTGGGTGTCGGTGAGGCCGCCGCTGTCGGTGACGGTGACCTGGACCTCGTAGACATTGTCGGTGTCCGCGTCGGCCGGGGCCTCGAAATCCGGGGCGGCGGCGAAGGTCAGCACGCCGGAGTTCGGATCGATGGCGAAGGCGGCGGAATCGGACCCGCCGGAGATGGCGAAGACGAGGCCGGCGCCCTCGCTGTCGAGATCGTCGGAGGCCTGGACGTCGATCACCGCGGTCTGGTTCTCGGCGACCGAGACGGTGTCGGTGCTGTCGATGGCGGGAGCGTACAGGTCTATCGTGTCGCTCTCGCCACCACTTTCAAATTTTAAGAATCTTGCGCCCGTGATTGTGTCGGTGCCGTCGTCACCATTAAGGGAGGAGTCGTTATCTGTGACCGTCAGTAGGGCGCTGTCGCCAACGATCGAATAATCAGCCTGACTTCCTGAGAAAATAACAGTGTTGAAGCCACCGCCGAGATCGATTGTGTCGTTACCGGCTCCGCCTTCAATCGTATTGTCGTTTGCGTCGCCAGTTATCGTGTCGTCGTATTGCGACCCGCGAATGGCGTTGATGAGTGTGAAGCTTTCACTATTGCCGTAAGTGTCGGTGCCCGAACTGGCGGAGAGGTCGACATTGATGCCGGCGCCCCCGTCCTCATTCGCAAAACTGACTTCAGTGAATGCCGTCGCATGCCCGGTATAGGAATCTGCACCGTCGCCGCCTTCGAACCGGTTCTCATAGTCGTTTCCAATGAAGGTGTCGTTGAAGCGGGTTCCACGAACCTCCTCGATGCCAGTCAGCGTGTCGGTGTCGCTGAAGCCATCGGTTGCCGTACCTGCGAATAGATCGACATAAACGCCTAGGCCGCCGCCATAGCTTTCGTCGCGATCAAAACGGACGCTGTCGAAACCGCCGCCGCCGTTAATCGTATCATCGCCCTCAAGGCCTCGGAAAACGTTGTCGCCGCTATCGCCGATTAGTGTGTCTGCGTATTGCGACCCGCGAATGGCGTTGATGAGTGTGAAGCTTTCACTATTGCCGTAAGTGTCGGTGCCCGAACTGGTGGAGAGATCGACGTTGACGCCGGCGCCTCCTTCCTCATTCGCAAAACTGACTTCAGTGAACGCCGTTGCATGCCCGGTATAGGAGTCTGAACCGTCGCCGCCTTCGAACTGGTTCGCGTAGTCATTTCCAATGAAGGTGTCGTTGAAGCGAGTTCCGACCGCCGACTCGATGCTGGTCAGCGTATCCGTATCGCTGAACCCGTCCGTCGCCGTACCTGCGCCGAGATCAACATCGACGCCCGAGCCCCCGCCATAACGCTCGTCACGGTCGAAGCGGATCCGGTCGAAGCCGTCGCCGCCATCGATAATGTCGTCGCCCTCAAGACCGCGGAAGTCATTGTCGCCCGCGTCGCCAGTTAGGGTATCGTTGTATTGGGACCCGCGGATGGAGTTGACCAGGGAGTAGGTTTCGGTGAAGCCATAGGTATCCGAGCCCATTCCGGTGGAGAGGTCGGCGATGACGCCAACGCCGCCCGATTCATTAGCGTAACTGACCTGGGTGAATGCGTTGGCGTGGCCGGTATACGAGTCGGCGCCCTGTCGCCCTTCGAAGAAATTCTCGTAGTCGTTGCCGATGAATTCGTCGTCGGAACTGGTCCCTCGCGCCGCCTCTATGCTGACGAGGGTATCGGTGTCGCCGAAGCCGTCGATCGCAGTCCCCGCTCCGAGGTCAACAGTGACGCCTAAACCGCCGCCATAGCTGGCATCGCGATCGTAGCGAACGAAATCGTCGTTGCTGGCGCCGCCGGTGATGACGTCGTCGCCCTCTAGGCCCAGAAACGTAGTGCCGTCGTCGTCTCCCGTTAGCGTGTCCAAGTATTGTGACCCGCGGACTGCATCGACCAGGCTGAAGGTTTCAGTGAAGCCGTAGGTGTCGGAGCCTACTCCGGCGGAAAGGTCGACGATGATGCCGGTGCCGCCTGTTTCGTTGGCGTAGCTGACCTGCGTCCAGGCGTCTATATGCCCAGTGTAAGAGTCGGCGCCTTGCCGGCCTTCGAAGTAGTTGTCGTAGTTATTGCCTATGAAGATGTCGTCGAAATCGGTGCCGCGAACATTCTCGATGCTGGTCAGAGTATCGGTGTGGCCGAAACCATCGACTGCCCATCCAGCGGCAAGATTAACTTCTACTCCGCTACCGCCGCCTTCTCCTTCGTCACGGTCATAGCGAACGCGGTCATGGCCGTCGCCGCCATCGATATCGTCGGCCCCCTCTAGGCCGTAAAATGTGTTGTCGCGGTCGTCTCCGGTTATCGTATCTCCATACTGAGAACCGCGGATCGCATCGATCAGGCTGAATGTCTCAGTGTTGCCGTAGGTATCCGTGCCGGTTCCGCCGGCAAGATCGACGTCAATGCCCGCCCCGCCGTCCTCGTCCTCGTAACTGATCTGCGTGAACGCTGTCGCATTGCCGGTATAGGAATCTGCGCCGTCTCGCCCCGTAAAGAAATTATCGTAATCGTTGCCGATGAAAACGTCGTTGTAGTCCGTGCCGTCGACATCTTCGATATTGATCAGCGTATCGACGGAACCATATGAGTCCGTCGCGAACTCATTTAGTAGATCGACGGTAACGCCGCCGGAGCCATCCTCGCCGCTATAAGAGATGGTGTCCCATCCGCCTGCGCCGTCAATCGTGTCGGCGCCATCCTCGCCCCGGAAGATATTACTATTGTCGTCGCCGGTGATATCGTCGTCATACCGCGTGCCGACGACTCGTTCGAAGCCATAGATCGTGTCAGTATCGCTGAAACCATCGGTCGCCGTGTTGGCGCCCAGATCGACGGTTACGCCCCAGGTGCCGCCATAGTCATAGTCGCGATTGTATCGCAGTTCATCGCTGTCGCCGTCGCCGCCATCCAGAATGTCGTTGCCGCCCAGACCCCATATTCTATTACGGTCGTACTCGTCGGCTGTGATGACATCGTCGAAGTTGGTGCCGTAGACGCGCTCGAAACTTGTGATCGTGTCGGTCGATCCGAAGCTGTCCGTGGCCGCCTCAGCGGAGAGGTCCACTGTGACGCCTGACGAGCCGCCCTCGAGATCATAACGGAGTTCGTCGCTATTGCCGTCTCCGCCATCCAGCACGTCGTCGCCCGCGCCGCCGACGATATCATCATCGTCCGCGCCGCCATCGATCATGTCGTCGCCCGCGCCGCCATCCAGAAAATCGCGGCCGCCTCCACCGGTAAACGTGTCGCTACCTTCTGCGCCAGTTAAGTATTCGCGTCCGGCGGAACCTGTGAACGTGTCGTCGAGATGGGTTCCGTTAAGGTGCTCGATACCGGTGAAGGTGTCTGAATCGCCCCAGCCGTCTATGACATCGCCTTCGCCTTCGGCGGTGAAGGTCGCGCTTATGCCTTGCGAGATCGAGCCCGCGCCATCGTAACCATTGTCGGCATAATCGAGAAAATCCCACTCGGTGCCGCCATGAACGACGTCATGGCCGCTGCCTGGGGCAAAGTAATCCTCTCCCGCGCCGCCGGAGAGCACGTCATCTCCACCGCCGCCATCAAGGCCGTCATTGCCTCCATTGGCGGTGATGGTGTCGCTGCCATCGTAGCCGACGAACCATTCGTCCGCATCGGATCCGGTGATCGAGTCATCGAGGTGGGTGCCGTCGATATGCTCGATGCCGGTAAATGTATCGGTGAAGCCCCAACTGTCAGTGACGTCGCCTGTGCCAGACGCGCTGAAGACAACAACGATGCCCTGGGTGATCGGCCCGGCGCTATCGACATAGTCGTGGTAACTTAGGATATCCCACTCGGTGCCGCCATGAACGACGTCATGGCCGCTGCCTGGGGCAAAGTAATCCTCTCCCGCGCCGCCGGAGAGCACGTCATCTCCACCGCCGCCATCAAGGCCGTCATTGCCTCCATTGGCGGTGATGGTGTCGCTTCCGTCGTGGGCGACGAGCCATTCGTCCGCATCGGATCCGGTGATTGAATCATCGAGTTCGTTTCCGTCGATATGCTCGATGCCGGTGAACGTATCGGTGAAGCCCCAGCTGTCGGTGACGTCGCCAGTGCCAGACGCGCTGAAGACAACAACGATGCCCTGGGTGATCGGCCCGGCGCTATCGACATAGTCGTGGTAACTTAGGATATCCCACTCGGTGCCGCCATGAACGACGTCATGGCCGCTGCCTGGGGCAAAGTAATCCTCTCCCGCGCCGCCGGAGAGCACGTCATCTCCACCGCCGCCATCGAGGCCGTCATTGCCTCCATTGGCGGTGATGGTGTCGCTTCCGTCGTGGCCGACGAGCCATTCGTCCGCATCGGATCCGGTGATTGAATCATCGAGTTCGTTTCCGTCGATATGCTCGATGCCGGTGAACGTATCGGTGAAGCCCCAGCTGTCGGTGACGTCGCCAGTGCCAGACGCGCTGAAGACAACCACAATGCCCTGAGCAACTGAGCCGTTGCTGCCAAAGTCACGGTAGTCGAGCCGGTCCCAACCTTCCCCGCCATGAACGACGTCATGGCCGCTACCGGGGGCAATGTGGTCGTTGCCAGCGCCGCCATTGATTGTGTCGTCGCCCGCTCCGCCGTCTAGCCAATCGTCGCCATCGCCTCCGTCTAGGAGGTCGCTCCCGGCGAACCCCGCTATATGGTCCCAGTCGTCGCCGCCGAAGAAATTGTCATCCCCGTCCGCGCCATTAAATGCGTCGTGAAATTGGGTTCCGACAATCTCTTCGACGCCCGTGAATGTATCGGTATATCCCCAGCTATCGGTGATTGAACCGACGCCGGACCCGCTGAGGCTTACGACGATGCCTTGGAACGCGGCGCCTCCACCGTCATCGCTGCCGTCGGAATATTGCAGGATATCCCAATCGGCGCCGCCATCGACTATGTCGTGGCCGCTGCCAGCGACGATGGTGTCGCTTCCGCTACCGCCGATGAGCGTATCGTCGCCACCTCGACCGTCGAGCCAATCGTCGCCGGCGGCTCCGGTCAAAATGTCGGCGAAGTGGGTTCCTCTGACCGCGGTGATATTCGTGAAGGTGTCGGTGAAACCCCAACTGTCGGTCGCGCTGCCTATTCCGGCGCCGGTGAATGTGAGCACGATACCTGTGGCCGCCGCTCCGGCGCCATCGTTGCCGTCATCCCAATAATCGAGCGTATTCCAGCCGCCGCCGCCGTCGAAAGTGTCGTGGCCGCTACCGCCGTTGAGCGAGTCGTTTCCAGAGCCTCCGACAATAAAATCGTTGCCGCCTCTGGCGATCACGTACGCTCCTTCGGGAACGTCGCCAAGATAGATCGTGTCATCGCTGTTCGTGCCGTGAACACTCTCGATCGATATGATCGTATCGATGCCGAGCGTTTTCGAGACTGTCCCCGCGGCGACGCCCGAGATCGCGCTGTTCGTCAGATTGACAAAGACGCCGCCGGTGACATTCACGTTGTCGTACATGACGACATCGTGACCGTTCCCTCCGTCGAGGATATCGCTGCCATCGGTGCCAAGAATCCAGTCACCGCCATCAAACGCGGATATGGTATCGGAGCCGGACGTCCCGTCGAGAATGTCGAACCCATTTGTGCCGGTGACGGTGGCCATTACCGCGCCTCCGCTTTCTCACGCAGCGGCGAATTCGGAGTATCGCTTGGTGTTTTGATCACCGGTGCCGGATCGGAACTGGAAATTTTGTTAATAGAGGACGCGTCGGGGCTGAAGGACCCCTCATTCATGCAGTGTGAGCTTCGATCAATCGACGGACGTCGCGATCCAGGCGGCATCAGTAGTTCCCCAGCCCGTCCCAACAACCTTAAAAAATTTTCATACGCACACGTATGGGACAAAATTACTTTTTTGCACGCATGCTCAATGACTAACTAGGCGTAGTTGAGATGCTTGCGCTTCATAGTCTGGAGGGACGCTCGGAGAATCGCATGTCCCATTTGGGATATGGGTTTCTAGATTCTATGGAAATCTATCTATCTATAAGGGTATCGTCCTACCTATGCAATGGTTAAAGTTGTTTTTCTCGAGAAAACTGTGAATTTTTGAGCGTTAGGATGGAAGTTCTTGGCCCATACACAACTTATAGCCCTATAGTGAAACAATCAGTTTCATAGTGACTGGTTTGGTTTTTATGCAGACTTCGTTTGAAGCTATTCATATGTCCAATGTTGAAGCGCTATCTCAATGGTGCTGCGGCCCCACTCAGAAATCAGATTTGGACAAGTTTATCGACCTCAAGTTCCAGTCGGTCTCCGATTGTATTGGATCAGCCAATTTGGCTCCTGCATTTCTAGCTCTTTCGAGAGTGGCGCCAGACTCCTTGGGCGCATCTCCATGACAGACGATATCGATGCCGTTTCGTCGCGTATTCTGGAAGCTGCGCTAGATCCCAGTAGATGGCGATCCGTACTCGAGGAAGCGCGCGTCTACACCGACTCGTCGGAGATGCACCTTCTCGTCATCGACCCGTCAAGTCTGGAGATAATCGAAAATACCGTTTTATTCAGCCATGAGGCGCAGGAGGAGTTCCCTGAAGTCGCTCAATATGCCGAGTCATTAATGCATATTATTGGGAGTCCGGATTGGAGTATATTTACAGATAATGATTATATAACCCCCGAGGAAATAGAGAAAAGCACATTCTATAATTGGGCGGACCAATACGATGGAAAATATAGAGCTGTCTTAAGACTGTGCCGACACAAAAATTTTGAGGCGACGCTTACATTTCTCCGGAGTGGGAAGCAGGGCCACACTGACGACAAGACCTTAGAAAAGATCAATTCGCTCGCCCCCCACCTTAGGATGGCGGCGCATATTCGGCAGGCGTTGACGGGTTCGACGGTTCATCTGGAGCGTCTTGTCGAAAGTTTTGAAGCGGCTCGCACGGGAGCCGTCATTCTTGAAGGTTCTGGTGGAATCGCATTCGCGAATGCACCGGCGCAAGCTGTCTTCAAGGCTGGTGATGGAGTATCCGGTTCGTCTCAAGGAATTGTCTTATCTGACGGAGACGCGATGAGCCGATTGAGTCGACTCGTCTCCGACGCTGCTAGGGCTTCTCTGACCAAAGATTTTCAACGACCCGGCGGCAGGCTATTCGTCAAGCGTCCATCTGGTTTGCCGCCTTATCAGTTGCTGATTAGCGGGCTTCCGCCGACTGACCCGTTGCTCGACCCCCGCAAATCCTGGGTACTTGCGCTGATCGTCGACCCGAGGGACGCCGCCTCCCCATCGGCCGAACTATTGCAGGAGACTTACAATCTTACCGAGGCTGAGGCGGCCGTGGCGCACCATTTTTCAAATGGACTTCCTCTCGAACAAATCGCCGAGGTGCGCGCGGTATCGACCGGGACAGTGCGGAACCAAATAAAATCTTTAATGGCGAAAATGGGCGTGGAGCGTCAGGTGGATCTTATGCGACTGCTTTCCCTTATGGGAAGGCCGTGAAGCAGGACAAGAATCATCTTGCTGCTCTAGTGGTGGTGTCATGTGTGGACGTATATGGACCCCGCCTGATTGCAACTGCCCGTTTGGATATGGATCGGCGATCACGATTGCTGACGTATATCCGGCTTCCTGATGCGGCCCGATACATCGTCGCCGCGAGCCCCGATGGGTTTCCGCGCGCTTCTCCCTCAATGGCCCCAAGACATCGGCCTTGGCCGTGCCGGTCCACACATCAGGTTCGAGAAGCGATCGGGGTGACCTTTCCTCCATCTCCTGGCGGTTTGCTGCAATATTCCGGGGCAAGCCTCCTTCTCTCAGTTGTTTCGCGGCCGCTGTCAGGCGGCCGTCACGGCGTGATCCGGCTGGTATTCCTGCTCTCGCGACAAGACGGACCAAACAATCCTTGCGTTCTTGTTCGCCAGGGCGACGGCGACCACGTTCGGATGCCGACGTTCGCGCAACCGGCCGATCCATTGGCTTCTGGGGTCATCCTTCCCGCCCGCCTTGCCAAGAACGGCTCTCGCGCCATGGATCATCAGCGTGCGCAGGTATCGATCACCGCGCTTGCTGATCCCAAAAAGCCGAGCCTTGCCACCGCTCGATCTTTGCTTCGGGACCAGCCCCAGCCAGGCCGCAAACTGTCGGCCATTCCTGAAGCAGGTCCGATCGCCGACGGCAGCGACCAATGCGGTCGCGGTGATCGGTCCAATGCCTTCGATCTTGCCGATGCGTTGGCACATGTCGTTGGTGCGGAAGAGGTCCCGTATCCGTCGTGTGTAGCAGGCGATGCGATGATCAAGTTCGGCCAGCTCCTTGCGAATGTCGCGCACGAGATCCCGGAGCATATCGGAGAGGCCGTCATCAGCGCCTTCCGCGATATGGACAACAGCGCGGCGCAACCGAGAAATGTCGCGGGGAATGACGACGCCATGCTCGGCGAGCAGCCCGCGGATCTGGTTCACCAGCCGGGTTCGACTCGCCACCAGGCGTTGGCGGATGCGATGAACCGCCTGGATCTCCAGTTGGTCCGAGGATTTCGGCGGCACGAAGCGCATTGACGGCCGACCGACGGCCTCGCAGATCGCCTCCGCATCGTTGCGATCGTTCTTGTTCGACTTCACGTACGGCTTCACGAACTGAGGGCTGATCAGGCGCACTTCATGGCCGAAATCAGCAAGCACCTTCGCCCAGTAGTGCGCGCCGTTGGATGCCTCCATCCCAACAATACACGGAGGCAATTCCGCAAAGAATTGCGGAACGGCGTCGCGTCGCAGTGTTTTCCGCAGGACCGCCTGATCCTGAGCGTCGACGCCATGAACCTCAAACACGTACTTTGCCAAGTCCAGGCCTACTCGAACGATCTGCATGACATTGCTCCTTCATCGCAGTTGACGTTCGAAAGCTCACCCGCGGTGGCGGCGGGGTCCATACCATTGACCCCGGTTCTGCAAGGTTTGATTTGGGCTGATGGCGATCGTCGCAGGTTGCGGTTCTCTGATCGCGGTATAGTCAAGAGCCGGATAGCGCAGTCCTTCGGGGGTCATGGTTCTCTCCGAGGTCGGGCGCTGCCGCCTCACTATGGCGTTCGGGGCTGATCGTCTCCAAATGTCATGTGCGGGGTCATTGGGCGGATAGCCCTCAGCCCCGACCGCAACCACGAGATCGATCCGGCTCCGTCCCCTGGGGACATTGCTCCCAGCCTCCTCCTCAGGCGGGATTTCGTCGTATCGCGTCAGGCCGCAGCATCTCCTTTCCAACGGAAGTCCGTTTCATTCTTCCAAATCGCCAGCATCAGCACGGCCATTTTTCGGGCTGTGGCGACAGCGGCCTTCTTGAAGCCCTTCCGCCCGGCCAGCCGCATCGCCCATGACTTCAAGGGCGAGAAGCGTTTGACCAGCCGGATCAGACAGGTTGCGGCTTCAAACAGAAGTCCGCGCATCTGCGCATCCCCACATTTCGATATCCGCCCGGAATAATCGACTTCGCCGGATTGGCGCCGCCGCGGCGTTAACCCGAGGAACGCGCCGACATCGGCGACCTTTCGGAACCTGTCCGCATCATCGACGAGCGCGATGAAGTTGAGCGCGACGATCGGACCAACGCCCGGGATCGTCATCAGCCGCCGACATAGGGCGCTTTCGCGAGCGATGGCGCGCAAGTCCTTTTCCAATGCTCCTGCCGCTGCGCATAGCGTCTCATGGGCGACAATGAACCCGTCGGCGATGACCGCCAGAACCGGATCGGTCTCCCCAGCGGCGGCCAGCTGATCCCGGAACCCCTGACGCAACCGCCCTTTGTTGACGCCAGCCATGCGAATGCCGAACGTCTTCAGCACCCCCCGGACATGGCCTTCCAGGTCTTTGCGCAAACTGATGAGCCGTTCTCTTGCGCTCAGCAGAGTGCGCAGACGATCCGCATTCTGACTGCGAATATGAACCTTTGTGAACCAACCCGTGCGTGCGAGTTGAGCCAACCCTTCAGCATCGGACGCATCCGATTTATTGAGTCGGGCTGACAACGCCTTGTGGGCTCTGCGGGCATCAATGCAAATGGCTGGCAGGCTGAGGCGCGTCAGGCCACGCTGAAGCCAGATCGACAGCTGACCGCTCTCGTGAACGATCCGTTCCGGACAGAGCTCTTTCTCGGCGAAGAACGCCGCCACCGCCGCAGGATCAGAAGACGTCGATCCGCGCCCGATGATCCTGCCGTCTCCATCGATGACGCAGATTGATATTTCTTTCAGGGATACATCCAGTCCGGCATACTGTTTCACGGTCGTTCTCCTCATGGCGTTGGTTGTGAGGCCGATCATATCGGACCTCGTTCGCCCTCGGAGAACGACCGCCGCGATCACACCATGTCATGTGTCCGGCCTGTTGACGCGGAACACATGTCCGCTGGCCTTGATGAAGTCCGCGCGCCGAGTCCCTATCAGACAACCGAGCTCTGAGGCTCCGACGCCACCACGGGGTGTCCCGGCCGCGGTCCCTCTCGATCATCATCATCCACGTTCGCCCTTGCAGTTCGAAGCGGCGGCAGTCAGCCGCCGAGGCTCAGATCGGCTCAAACCCTCGGCGCGGGCCGGTAGGTCTCGCCGCGCGTCATCACCGCCCAGGCGATCCGCGCGGTCTTGTTGGCCATCGCCACCGTGGCGACGCGGGCGGGCTTGCGTTCGAGAAGCGATCGCACCCAGACGCCGGTTCTGGTGTCGTTGGTTTCGGCCCTGCGGATGACCGATGTGGCGCCGACGACAAGCAGTCGTCGCAGATATCATCTCGACGACGGTCGATCCGTCCGGCAGCATTGCCAATTCGTCAGCCGCCCGCGCCTGAAACTCCCTGCTGTATTCCACGACCGGCGGACATGTCGCCAAGCCGCCAGCTTCAAAACCCGCCGTCGCGCAGCCGGTCAACCCCCACGCCGGTGAACGCGGCACGATGGGCCGTGAAGAGATGGACGAGATCGAGCCTGCCATTGCCGCGGCGCAGGCCGAAGGGATTTCGGTCGATGGTCCGTTCCCGGTGAACGCTCTGATCTCTCCACCTTATGACGGGCGCGACTACGACCTGACGCTTGCGCTTTATCACGACCAGGTGGTGGCGCGGATGAACATGAATGAAACGACCACGCTCACGTTCGGCCTTCCTTTCGTTCGGACCTCGGTCGGGCACGGATCAGCGCTCGACATCGCGGGAAAGGACATCGCCGACCCTGGCGCGCTGGCCGCCACCTACAACCATACCGTCGATCTGGCGCAGGCGCGCCGCGCCGCGCGGGGGGCAGAGCAATGACCGGCCCCAGCGACACCCGCTTCGCCCGGGCTCGGGCGTCGATGATCCGACTGCAGGAGCATCTTCTGATCCTAATCGCAGTGGCGATGACGCTCGTCGTCATCTACCAGATCGTGGCCCGGATCGGCGGCTTCTCGGTGCGCTGGACCGAAGAGTTTGCCCGCTTCCTCAGCATCTGGGCGACCTTTCTTGCGGTGCCGATCCTGATTTCATGTGGACGGCTGATCAATATCGACTTCTTTCACCTGTCATTGCCGCCCTTGCTGCGCCGTATCGTTTCTTACCTGCAGATCGCTATCTCAGTCGTGGCTTTTCTCGTGCTGATCTGGATCGGATTGGACCAGGTCCAGACCACCTGGCGCCAGACCAGCCCTGGCCTGCTTTGGCCGATGGGGCTCTTCACCCTGCCCATCGTCGTCTGCTCGGTCCTCAGCCTTGCGGAAATTCCGGATTGGATAGCCACCGCGCGCCGGGACGGCCACGACACTGACATGGAGAAGTACCTATGACCGTCGGGATGATACTCATCGTTTTGGCCGTACTCATGGCGATCGGTCTTCCGGTCTCTATCGCCGTTCTGGTGCCTTCGCTCCTTTACCTTTTCATCGACGAGATACCGCTCTCGTCGGCCATCGGGCGCATGTCCGGTTCGGTGAATTCGTTCACTGTCATGGCCGTTCCGTTTTTTATCATCGCGGGTCAGGTTATGAACAACAGCGGGCTGACCGAAAAACTGGTAGCCTTCACCCGCTGCCTGGTTGGGCATATGCGCGGCGGGTTCCCATTCAATGCCATCTTCTATCCCTGCGGCCTCGGCGAGGAGAAGGACCAGCCGAGATCCAAACCACAATGGCGCACTCGCGACCTTGGTTCTGGATCGCGCTCTTTCTAAGTGGTTTCGCGGCCGAAGCGCTTAGGTTGGAAATAGTGGCTCGACGTCTTATGGCCGTCGCCTTCGCCGCATGTATTTTTCGCGCCGTTCCCTGGCCAGAGGATGATCGCGGGGAAGCGCCCGCCAAGGCCCGACCCCAGCTGACCATTTCAGAAACTGGCTGAAACTGTCGACCTGATCGTCATGGAGTGCGCGCGGAAATCCTAGGAGCTCCCGCTTGAACTCCGCGAGCCAAGGGGCTCCTCTTGGAAGAAATACCTTGCCCTCCTCGACAGGAGCGCACGCGGCATTGAACCGGATCTTCTTATCGCCTTCGGGTTTGACCAATGCGAACCGCGATCGGTTAACGTCGTGGCACTCTTGAAAGAGCGGCTTTCCCGAGGCCGCGTTCTCAATCAAAACCCGGTCCGCCTCCCATTGGTCGCCCAGCTGCAGGCACTTTCGTTTGAGATCGGGAAAGTCCAGCCGGTCGCGGAAGACGTCCAGAAGATACCATTGGTTTTCGCGGAAGCCCCAGGTCGTGCAGACCGAGAAATCGCTCCTCGGATCGGCGGACATCGCCGTATCCCAGCTCTGAACGACGAGCTGGTAGGATGATCTCGGTCCAGGTTTTTCGTAGACGCGAAACCATTCCCAACGCAAAGGCGACCCGTCGGGCGCAATCGGGTTTTGCTGGTATTGCATATTGAATATGGCTGAACCCATTTCGCGCCGCATGCGCTCAAGGTTTTCGAGGCTCATGCGCAGAGGATCGAGAACTGTGCCGGCCATTCGTTCATGGAATCGTCCGTGACCGATCGCGATCCTTTCATCCTCCTCTGCGATCGCTTTCAGATTGAGGTGCCGATAGGTTCCCTTTTCGAGTAGATAGCCCGCCGGATCCATTTCATGCAGCCGCTGCTGGATCGCCACCACCCGCCCATTGGCCGGATCGTCAAAGCGCGACAGGAGCGAGCCTTCGATGTAATTCTGAGCGCGATAGAGTTCCGTCTCGGACTCCGCATCGCCAGCCTTCAGAAGATCATCGATGATAAGATAATCACATCCTCTCCCGGTAACGGCGCCGCCGATGGAGACCGCCTTGCGGCCGCCGCCCTTGGATGTCTGGAACTCATCCTGCGTGTTGCCTCGCTGGGCGAGCCGGGTCTTCATGAAGAGCCGCTGATACCAGGCGCTCTCCATCACCCGGCGGCAATCCTCGGAATGCTTGCGAGCGAGGTCGAGCCCGTAGCTGGCCACGATGATTTTGCGTGACGGACCATGGCCAAGCAGGAAGGCCGGGAAGGCGACGGCGGTTGTGATCGACTTGAGGTGCCGGGGCGGCACATTGATTACAAGGCGCTGGTTCTTTCCGCGTCGGATATTATCGAGCTCATGGCACATCGCTTCGATATGCCAGTTCGGCGCAAATGCCGTCGATCCTCCCCGGTGCAGTTCTTCGAAAACCTTCCAGACGAAGGCGTAGAACGAACTACGGTAGAGCGCGTCCGTACAAAGTCGGGCGGCATGCGGGTCTTCAATAGTCATGTCTTTCCCTCCACAGGGTCGTCCATGACGGCATCCAGGCCGCTTGCACCCGCCATTTCAAAAAAATGTTTCAGCACGTCGCGATCCACTTCAGTGATGTCCGGCGCATTGTTTTCGGCTTCGCCAGCTTGCTGTATGGACTTGTTCTCCTCCACCACCTGCAGGGCCAATGGCAGCAGGCGGATGAGACGGTTCGCAGCGCCTGGATCGCCGCCCAGAGCCGCCTTGGTGAGAAGCATCATGAAGGCCTCCAATTGGGTGGCCTTGCGGGACTTGCCGTTTTCCCGGATCGAGATTTCTCGATACAGCGTCTTCTCAAATATCGATGCGGCGCTCTTCGACCCTTTAGGCCGCCCTTTCGGATTGCCGGACTGGCCCTTCTTGAACTGTGTAGCTTTCGGTGGCTTGCCGTAGCCGACCTCATAGTCGTCGTCCTGATCATCCATCGACATCGGTCGTCTCCCCGATCTCGGCGGCGGCTACCGCAGCTGCGCGTTGATCCCAGGTCTCACCGGATGTCGCCAAGATCGCCTTTTGACCGGTCAGCGCCTGCCAGCGGCGGATGGCGACATCGACATAGAGTGGATCGAGTTCGATCAGCCGGGCGCGTCGCCCGGTCTTCTCGGCCGCCAGAAGCGTCGCGCCGGAGCCGCCAAAGGCGTCGAGCACGACATCGCCGCGATGGGTGACGTCCATGATCGCGTCGGCGACCAGCGCTGTCGGCTTGACTGTCGGATGATCGGCGAGATCCACCTCCCGGCCAGCTCCGAAGCTGTTGACGCCCGCGTAATCCCAGACATTGGTCCGGTTGCGGCCATGCCGCCCCAGCTCCACATTGTTAAGATGCGCCGCGCCGGGCTTCTTGAAGATCGCGACCAGTTCGTGCTTGGAGCGGTAGAGACTGCCCATGCCCCCATTGGTCTTGTTCCAGACGCAGAGATTGATCAGCTCAAATCCGCTTGCCTTGCCCGCCCTGATCAGCTGGTCGATATGGCGCCAGTCCATGCAGACCATCGCGATCCCGCCTTTGACGAGACGGGCCTCGAGATGGACGATGCTTTTTTCCAGGAAGGCCTGGAACTCGCTCTCTGACATCTCGCCGGAGGCCATCCTGAATTCCCGGTGACCACTCTCTTCGCCGCACCGGACATGTCCGTTCACTGGCACGTTATAGGGGGGATCGGTGAACGCCATGCGGGGCGTCTCGCCCCCAAGAAGGCGCGCATAGCTTTCCGCCTCGAGCGCGTCCGCGCAAAGAATACGGTGCTCGCCGAGGAGCCAGAGATCCCCAGGCGCCGATACGGCGGGCCGGGCCCGATCCGGCGCCTCGACCGTCTCGGGCTCCGGATCGGCGGCATCGGCGCCTCCGATCACGAGGTCGATCTCCGGCATCTCGAAGCCGGTGATGTCGAGTTGGAAGTCGAGTTCGCCGGAGAGGCTGAGATCCATCAGATCCCCGAACTCGATTCTGAGCGCGTCTTCATTCCAGTCCGAGAGCTCGGCCAGCTTGTTGTCGGCGATCCGCAGCGCACGCGCTTCGGCCTCGCTCAGGTGATCGGCGATCACCGTCGGGACCGTCTTGAGCTCGAGCGCTTTGGCCGCCTCAAAGCGGCCGTGCCCGGCGATGATCACGCCTTTCCCGTCGATCAGGATGGGAACAACGAATCCAAAGGCCGCAACCGACTCCTTCAGCTTCGCGATGCCCGCCGGATTGTGGGTCCGGTTGTTGCGCATATAGGGTTTGAGTTTTGAGAGTGAAGTCTGGACCACCTTGTCGGCCATCCAGATTGGTTGGGGTTCATCGACGGCCGCAGCTGTCGGCTTTGAGCAAAAGGACATAAACGTCTCCATTTGTGTGCGCCGCATATGGGCGCGCTTAAATCGGAGATCGCTTCGGACGTGTTTGGAGAGAGCACAAAAGCAACTCCCCGGACCGAAGTGATCCAGTGAAGCCGCCCCTTGAATGCTCTCTGCTCAGTTGAGCTCAGGCTTAGGCCTGTGAGTGCTGCCTTAGGACAGGCGCCCTTCCTCAGGAAGGACAGTCCAGAGATAGGATGCCCATTCCCCATTTGCAAGAGGAAAAATTTACTAACCCATTGTTATTGTGAAATAATCAGGGCAGTGGTACGTGCTGAGGCGGCTCACTCTTTCTCGACTGCATGCTCTCGAAGCGCTGGACTTCCGCGCCAAAGAGAGCGTCACTGTCCTCACGCCCGGATCCGACCCGGGCTCTCCTCAGTACCGGGGGATGGCCTTTCGCCAGCCCGGAGATGAGGAGAGAACCATGCCGAAATCCAAAGAGACCAAGATCGCGAAAGTCACCGCGATGTTGGCGCGAGAATCCGGCGCAAGCCTGGGGGCGATCTGTGATGCAACCGACTGGCAGGCGCACTCGGTCCGCGCCGCGATCAGCGGCCTGCGCAAATCGGGCCACGAGGTCGAACGCACGCCGGCCGAGGGCGCGAAAGGCGGATCCGTCTACCGGATAATCACATCGCCCGAGGCGGCGTCATGACCGTCGCCGAGATCGAGACGATGGATCGGTCTGGCCTGATCGCCGCCTGGGCCCAAGTCTTCGACGCGCCGGTCCCAAAGAGCCTCAGCCAGACTTTCATGCGCCGCTTTCTCGCCTTCGAGTTGCAGACGCGCAAGAAGGGCGGCTTGTCCGCCAGGCTGCGCCGCGAGCTGACGCGTGGCGAAGAGCGGCGAGCAAAGCCGAAATCCTCGGCGCTGAAGCCCGGGGGCCGCCTGATCCGGGAATGGAACGGGGTCAGCCATGTGGTCGATGTGACCGACAGCGGTTTCGACTGGCGCGGAAAGCGCTACCGCTCGCTCTCGGCCGTCGCCCGGGAAATCACCGGCGCGCACTGGTCCGGCCCGCGCTTCTTCGGCCTGAACGGCGGGGCGGGCTCATGACTCGGCCCCGCATCCGCTGCGCCATCTATACGCGGAAATCCACGGAGGACGGTCTCGAGCAGGATTTTAACTCGCTCGACGCCCAGGCCGAGGCCTGCGCCGCCTATATCGCAAGCCAAAAGGCGGAGGGCTGGCGCGCCTTGCCAACCCGCTATGACGATGGCGGCGTCTCCGGCGGAACGCTGGATCGCCCAGCGCTCCAGCGGCTTCTCGCCGAGATCGACGCCGGACGCGTCGACATGGTTGTCGTCTACAAGATCGATCGGCTGACCCGCTCGCTCGCGGACTTCGCCAAGCTGGTCGAACGCCTCGATGCGGCGGGATGCTCCTTCGTCTCGGTCACCCAGTCTTTCAACACCGCCACCTCGATGGGCCGGCTGACGCTCAACATGCTCTTGTCCTTCGCGCAGTTTGAACGCGAAGTGACTGCCGAGCGGATCCGCGACAAGTTCGCCGCCTCAAAGAAGAAGGGCCTCTGGATGGGCGGGCTGGCGCCCCTCGGCTATGACCCCCATCCCGACAAGACCCGGCGCGAACTGGTGGTCAACGCGGCGGAGGCGGAGACCGTTCGCCAGCTCTTCGGTCTATATGAGGCCCATGGCTGTCTGAGCGCCGCCGAGACGAAAGCGGCCCGTCGCGGCCTCCGCTCAAAACGTCGCGTCTTCGCGAACGATCGAGTTCAGGGCGGCAATCCGTTCAGCCGGGGTCAGATCCACAAGATACTCACCAACCCGGTCTATCGCGGTCTGATCCGGCACAAGGAGAAGGTCTGGCCCGGCAAGCACCAGGCGATCATCGAGGAGGCGCTCTGGGACCGGGTTCAGCATCTCTTGCAAGCGGCGAGCGCCAAACGTCGCGGGACCAAGGCCGGGACGCCCGTCGGATCGGCGCCGCTCAAGGGCAGGTTCCGCGACGAGACCGGCGATCTTCTGACGCCGACCCACACGCAGCGTCATGGGCGGCGGCTCCGCTACTACGTCTCCAACCGGCTGATCGCCCGCGGCGGCGATCCCAAAGCCTGGCGCCTGCCCGCGCCGGGATTCGAGGCGGCGACAGCAAAGGCGGTGGCCGAGCATCTGGCGAACCATGCGAGGCGCCATGCGGTTCTGAAGCGGCCAGATGCGGTCGTCTCAGATGAGTTGTCGCGCCGCGCGTCGGCGCTCGCGGAAAAAATCAGCGCCAGCGGGATCCGCGCCGCCGCGCCATTGATCGTTGCCGGAGAGATCGCCCCCGCGCGCCTCCGCATCAGCCTTGACGGCGCGGCGCTCGCCAAAGCGCTGGAGATCGGCGCCGATGACCTCGACCCGGACCTGCTCGCAATCGACGCGCCATTCACCTGCCGGCGCCGCGGCGTCGAGACCAAGATCATTGCGGGCGAGCGTGAGGCCAAACCGGATGCGACATTGGTCCGGCGTCTCTCTGACGCCCATCGCTGGATCAAGGAACTCGAGGCGGGTGTGAAGCTGGCCGACCTGGCGAAGGCCCATGGCCACTCGCCAGCCTATATTCGAACGCGGGCGCCCCTCGCTTTCCTCTCGCCTCGGATTCAGCAGGCGATCATCGACGGGACCCAGCCCCCAAATCTCAGTCTCGCCGAAATCATCCGCTCAGGCGTGCCGCTGGGTTGGGCGGAACAAGAGCGCCGCTTCGGATTCGAGAACTAATTCCCGCTTCCCTGAACGGCGCGAATCCATTCCCTGCTTCCTCCAGAAAATTCCCTGTTCGACGGATTAAATTCCCTGTTCCCCATCTTAGGGAATTCGTCTCTAACCCTCTGTAATCGCGAGATATTCACGAGCAAAAATCGCGCGAATCCCGCGATATTCCAACATATCCCTGTTAATTTCCCTGTATGCAGGGAAATCGCCGAAAGCGAACCTCGAAATCTTGCGAACTGAGACGGCTGGCGAAATCGGCCCGATTGAACTGGATGAGATGCGTCTCTGCGCGATGCGTGCTCGTCTAACCCCCGGAAACTCGGGCGAGTTCCGCGCGAAAAAAGACAACAGGGAAAGAGACGGGGGTGGCTGGCGGGCAGGAAGGGATTCGAACCCTCGAAACCATCTCTGGTTTACTCCCTTAGCAGGGGAGCGCCTTCGACCACTCGGCCACCTGCCCGAGACGGGAAATACGCGGAAATATATGGTGTTTCAAGCGGAGTTGTGCGCTGCCGCGATTTAAGCGTTCAGGCGCTCGAAATGAAATTGGGCGAGACTGCCGAGCAGGGAAACTGCTTGTTGAATGGCTGGTGCAGGCAGCGTACCTCCAGTATCGATAAACCGGGTGCTAGCGAACCCAAATCAATGCTCAATCATAAGGGTTCAGTTGAGCGCTCACCAGGTTCATGGCGTCGTGGAGGGCAGGGGTCTGGATCTGCAGCGCAGGGTCGGGAGCTGAAAAAATAATCCCGGTTATACTTTTGGCGCACGATCAATTCGCAAACTGAACTTAGTCCTCCATGCGCCCAAAAATGAATGCTACGCCAAGCAAGACCGCGCCCACCAAGGCGAGTTTCCCGCTGCCAGCCCAAGCCGCTGTAACGAGTGCGATCATCGCCATGAACGCCAGGCTGTACATCGCCTTCTTGTTGGTCAAGATACAGTTCCTTCGAGGTATAAGTCGCCGGATTGCTCGGCTGGAAGTTGGTCGACAGTCCCGCCAATCCTATTTTTCGCCCCGGTTGTAAACCCGTGGAAGGGCCAGAATGATGCGCCCTTGTTCACAGCGCTCCGATTTTTGTCAGAGCGGCTCGCACTTCCTCTACATCCGCCGCTGACAACGCCGTTTGAGGGGGTAGGGGGGCGCCGCAGTCGAAGCCCTGCAGCTTCAATCCCGCCTTGATCGCAGCCGCCAGGTTGAACCTGGCGAAAACTTCGTTCAGCGCCCAGAGATCGCGCTGCAGCGCCATCGCCTGATCCCACCGTGCCGCCTTGCACAATTCGAACAGCCTGACGCTTTGCGTCGGCGCGACGCAGGATGGCCCGGCCATCCAACCCAACCCTCCCATCAGCATCACCGCCGCGGTGATATGAGAAGACGCGGCGAACACGCCCAACCGGCCTTCGGTTCGGTTCAGAATCGATAGCAGCCGTCCCGTGTTAGTGGAGGCGTCCTTGAGATAACGGATGTTCGGGTGATGCGAGAGACGCTCAATCACCGGAAGAGAAAGGTCGGTGCGCTGAAAATTTGGGTTGGTGTATAGCGTGACTGGCGCGTCCGCCGCATCCGCCACGGCGGTGAAGTAAGCCTCGACTCCGTCATCGCGCAGCGGGAAATAGGCCTCCAGGATGGCGAGGATTCCGTCCGCGCCAATCTCACGCCATCGGCGGGTCTGCGTGATCGCGTCCGCTGTGGTGGTCGCGGCGACTCCGGCGATGACGGGAACCCTCCCGGCGGCCGCCTGGACCACGGTCTCGATTACGGTCTCGCGCTGGACGAAGTCGAGATAGGCGAACTCTCCAGTCGAGCCCAGGGGCGCCAGACCATGCACGCCCTTACCGATCAGATGTTCGACAAGTGCGGCCAGCGTATCTCGATCGATCGCGCCAGCCTCGTCCACAGGCGTGGCCAGATAAGGGATGACGCCGTGAAGACCATTTGCCGTCGCCATGTCGATCACCCTTTTACGGGCGGATCGCACACCGCGCCGCTCACGATCATCGCCGGGTATTCGCGCAAATAGACGTTCATGGTCATCTCGCCAACCTTACGCGCGGCGGAGGAAGCGGTCTACTATTGCTGTGCTTGCTGAACGGTGACCGCGACGTCGATCTGCTCTTGTGACCCGGCCGCCACCGCGCCGCGGATCGGGGCGGCGTCGCGCGCGTCCAGCCCGCTGGCGACCCGCACGTATAATTCGGTCGGACAAATGCTGTTCGATACATCGAACCCAACCCAGCCGACGCCCTCGACCCAACATTCGGCCCAGGCGTGGGCGGCCGCCTGCGGCCCATCATCGGCGATATGGAGATAGCCTGAGACGTATCGCGCCGAAATGTTGAGGCTGCGCATGGCGGAGATGAAGACATGCGCGTGATCCTGACAGACGCCCTTGCCCGCCTCCAGCGCCTCGGCGGCGGTGGTGCTGGCCACCGTCTCTCCGGTCTGATACTCGATCGCCTCTCTGATCCGCGCGCAAAGAAGATGCGCCAGAGACAGCGGATCGGGCGAGTCCTCATCCGCCTTTCGGGCGAGCTCCCGGATCGCATCGTTGGCTTCGGTCGGCGGCGTGTCGCGCAGGAAAACGGCGGGATGAGCAGCGGCGCGCAATCCCTTTACGACGCCAGCGCGATCCTGGGTCTCGACCACGCCCTCGGCGACGATCGCGCAGACTTCGGCGCCATCGCGTTCGGAGATCAGGGCGACTTCATCGCCATAGCCATCCTTAAAAGCCGGCTTGATAGGGCCGCCATTCACGGTGACCGACCAGTCTTTGACGCTTTGCGCCTCATAGACCGAGGGGAACAGCTTGATCCGCTGCGACATGCCCCGGGCGGGAGGGTCGTAGCGATAGGTCGTCTCGTGACGAATATTCAGGCGCATGGCGGCCTCATCAGAAAAGGTAGGCGTCTGCGATTTCGCCCGCCAACCGGTTATTGCGGGCGATCGATTCAGTCAGGAACTCATGAAGTCCGGTCTGGAAGATCTCGCCCATATCCTGCTCAGCGAGGATGGCGACATATTCATTGGCGGTTTGATGGCAGGCGTGTCGTTCGCCATAGCTGTCCGCCAAATGGTTGAGATGGACATTGATCCGATCATAACAATAGGCGACCGACCGCGGGCTGAGGCCATTCAGGATCAGAAAGTCGGCGATCTTCCATGGTGAATAATCGCCACGATAGACGTGGTGATAGGCCCGCTTGGACGAGGTCGCGTGCAGCAGACTGGTCCATTGGTGATGATCCCGACCGCCGCCGACCACCTCGGTTTCGGGCAGCAGCACATAATACTTCACATCCATCAGTCGCAGGGTCAGGTCAGCGCGCTCGAGGCAAATGCCGACCCGGAAGAAGTCGTGGCCGTCATTTCTCAGATGCGTGGCGTCGGCGGCGCCCAGAACCAGCGCGCAACGTTCTCGAACCCAATCGAGATAGCCCGTGAGATCCCGCTCCACCGCGTCTTCATCGATATCGCGGATCTTCAGCCAGGTGTCGTTCAACGCCTCCCACATCGGAGTGGTCAGAGCGGTCCTCATGGCCCGGCCGTTGTCACGGGCGCGTCCGATGGAGGAGAGGATCGAGGATGGATTGTCACGATCGACGATCAGGGTGCGCAAAATTGCGCGCTGGTCTATCTCGTCCTCCGACTCCAGAAGTTCAGAGCAGCCCGTCGCCGTCGCGACTGAGCGCCATTCATCATCATGCCCGGCGCGCGCCGGCATCATCGCCATCCGGGCGCCCATGCCGATCATTCGCGCCGTCGATTCAGCGCGCTCGATATAGCGCGCCATCCAGAAGATATTTTCCGCCGTCCGGCTTAGCATGCCGCGCGCTCCCTACTCGTCTTCCGCCAGAACCCAGGTGTCTTTGACGCCTCCGCCCTGGCTGGAGTTCACGACCAACGACCCTTCGCGCAACGCCACGCGCGTCAACCCGCCGGGCGTCAGCCTCACTTTTTTTCCAACCAGGCAGAATGGGCGCAGATCCACATGCCTGGGCTGAATGCCGCCATCCGTCAGCGTCGGGCAGGCCGACAGGTCCAGCGTCGGCTGCGCGATGAAGTCGGCCGGATCGGCGATGATGCGTTTGGCGTAGGCTTCCTGCTCCGCCTTGGTCGATCTCGGTCCGATCAGCATGCCGTATCCGCCCGATCCGTGGACCTCTTTCACCACCAGCTTATCCAGATTCTCGAGCACGTATTTGTACTCGCTGGGATCGCCGCATTTGTAGGTCGGGACGTTTTTGAGGATCGGTTTTTCGCCCAGATAGAACCGGATCATCTCTGGCACGTAGATGTAGATCGCCTTGTCGTCCGCCACACCGGCGCCGGGCGCTGAGCAGATCGTCACGCCGCCGGAGCGATAGGCGTCGAACAGGCCCGGAACGCCGAGCACGCTGTCGGGCCGGAAGGCGAGGGGGTCGATGAAGTCGTCATCGATGCGCCGATAGATCACGTCCACCCGGCGCGGTCCGCGGGTCGTGCGCATCCAGACGAGTCCGTCCTCGACGAACATGTCCTGCGCTTCGACAAGCTCCGCGCCCATCTGGTCGGCGAGGAAAGAATGCTCGTAATAGGCGCTGTTCAGTGCGCCCGGCGTCATGACGACGACGGTCGGATCGCCCTTGCAGGCGGGGGGCGCTACTTCTTCCAACGTCGCGCGCAGCTGGGCCGGGTACTGATCGACCGGCCGCACGCGGCGCCCGGTGAAGAGCTGCGGGAACATCCGCATCATGATCTCGCGGTTCTCCAGCACATAGGAGACGCCGGAGGGGGTGCGGCAGTTGTCCTCCAGCACCATGAAGTCGTTTTCGCCCGTGCGCACGATGTCGATGCCGACGATGTGGCTGTAAATTTTTCCCGGTGGGTCGATGCCGATCATCTCGGGCAGATAGGCTTCATTCCGATAGACCAGATCGGCGGGAACGATGCCCGCCTTGACGATCTCTCCGCGGTGGTAGACGTCCCAGAGAAACGCATTCAGAGCCCGCGCACGTTGTTCGATGCCACGCGACAGATGACGCCACTCCAACGCGTCAAATACGCGAGGGACCAGATCGAACGGGATCAGCCGCTCCGGATCGCCGCCCTCGCCGTAGACGGCGAAGGTGATGCCGATCTTGCGAAACAGCATCTCCGCCTCAGCACTGCGAGTTTGCAGGTTGTCCAGACCCGTATCGCTGATCCAGCGGTCAATCTCGGCGTAAGGCGGTCGAACACCCTTGGCCGAGGCGAGCATTTCATCGAACATGCGGCGACTCCCCTTAGCCCGGTTAGGTAAACAGAGCGGTCATACCGGCGCAATAGGATCAACCGCGACGATTGGTGCGCCAAGTCGCCTATCCGCGCCGAATGGGTCAAATTCCGCTCCGCCGCGACGTTGTGATGCGGCCCAATCGAAGATTTGGCCGGAAATCGTCGTGGCTCAGGACCGCCCGAACTCATCCTCGATGCGGATGATGTCATCCTCGCCCAGATAAGCGCCTGTCTGCACCTCGATCAGCTCCAGCAGGATTTTGCCGGGATTGGCCAGGCGATGAACGGAACCTTGAGGAATATAGGTGGACTCGTCCTCGCCGAGCATCACGACCTTGTCGTCGATCGTGACCTCGGCGGTTCCACTCACGACCACCCAATGCTCGGAACGGTGATGATGTTTTTGTAGCGACAGCCGACCGCCCGGCTTCACGAACAGGCGTTTGACCTGAAATCGGGTGCCCGAATACACACTGGTGTATCCGCCCCAGGGGCGATGGATTGTGCGATGTTCCTGCGTCAGCGGCGCGGTGTCGGGGTCGGCGGCCAGAGTGGCGACCACGTCCCTCACCCGTTCCGACTCTGACAGCTTGCCCACATAGACCACGTCATCGGCGGCGATCACCGCAAGATCCTCGACGCCCTGCGCCACCACTCGCGGCCCATCACTGACCGCCAGAATGCGTCGCGAGTCTGGCGCGCTCGCCTCGCCAAGGGTCACGGCCGCGTCCGGATCAGTGGCGTCACGCTCCCAGATCGCGGACCAGGCGCCGAGATCGGACCATTGGATCGCTGCGGGTACGACCACCGCCTTGTCGGTTTTCTCAAACACCGCATAATCGACGGAGATCGACGGCGACGCTTCGAACGAAGCCGCGTCCAATCGGAGAAAACTCAAATCCTTTCGAGCGCCTGCGACCGCGCCAAGGGCGGCCTTGTCTACATCCGGCGCCAGACGTTCGAGTTCTTCAAGAAACGCATCGGCCCGGAACAGAAACATGCCTGAGTTCCAGAAATACCCGCCCTCGGCCAGCATCGCTTCGGCGCGTGAGCGATCTGGTTTCTCAACAAAACGCGCGACTGCGCGTGAGCCGGTCCCATCGACGGCCTTGATATAGCCATAGCCTGTGGCCGGGCTTTTGGGTTCGACGCCGAATGTCACCAGCCCGCCCTTGGCCGCTTCGACTTCCGCCGCGTCCAACGCCTTCTGATAGGCCGGATCCACTTTTAGAGCATGGTCCGAGGGCATGACGTGAAGCACTGCGTCTATGTCCCGCCGTAGCGCCGCGTGCGCTGCGGCGGCGATGGCCGGTGCGGTGTTGCGGGCGGCGGGCTCAAGCAAGATCGTGGGCGTCAATCCGATTTCGCAGGCTTGCGCGGCGCAGTGAAACCGATACTCCTCATTCGTCACGATCATCGGAGCAGCGTACCGGTCGCCGGATGCGCGGGTCAGCGTTTGTTGCAGCAGACTGCTTTCACCGCCCAGCGAAAGGAACTGTTTGGGATAGGCGGCCCGCGACATCGGCCACAGGCGCGAGCCCGACCCGCCGGCAAGGATCACTGGTGTCAGCGCCAAGACGCTCTCTCCCTCATTCCTGATCGACCGCTTTCCGACTCGTAAGACTTATGCGGAACAACTGAACTTGACCATGAAGTTGGTTAACGAAGTCCCGACAAACGATATTTTGTTGGTGTGTCTCAGCGTCGGCCCAAGGCATCGTGAGCGCGCCGAGGCCGTCCAGACCTGCGACGTCAAGGATTGGCCCGGATTTTCCGCCGACACTGGACCTTCGCCGCCAGACGTGAGAGCGGTGGGGCATTCACTGAGAATGGGGGCGACCACGGCCGATGGCCATGGCGGAAGAAACTGAGACAGACAGGCTTGCGGCGCTGGTGCGCGCGCGTGCGCCCGCGGAACACGCGTTTGAGGAGGCGTTTTCGCCTGATGGCGACGTGTGTGCGAGTTGGGCGCCGCTGCTGAACTGGCTGGCGGATTCGCCCAAGGAAGCCGAAGCGGTCGCATTGGAAGCCGATCGTCTGCGCGCAGAGTCCGGCATCGCATTCTCCACCGCCTTAACCAGTCATGGGTCTGAGGCGGAAAGCGCCGCGGCTCGCGACCCCCTGCCTGTCATGCTCTCCGCTGACGACTGGGCGGAGGTTGAGCGCGGCGTCATCCAGCGGGCCAATCTTCTGGAAGCGGCGCTGGCAGATGTATACGGACCGGCGAATACCATTGCAGAAGGGGTCTTGCCTCCCGGTCTTTGCTACGGGCAAAGCTCATTCGCCGCCCATTGCGCCGGACGCGGACCAGACCGGTGGTTGTACCTTTACGAGGCGGATATCGCCCGCTCGGCCGACGGGCGCTGGATGGTTCTGGCTGACCGCGTGGATTCCCCCCTTGGCGACGGCTGGCTGCTGGCCAACCGCATCGCCGTTAGTCAGGCGATGTCCGAACCTTTCATGTCGATGGGCGTTAGGCGCCTGTCGACCCACTACACTTGCTTCCAGGCGCTTCTTGAGACGCTGTCAGGACCGGAGGGTCGGGTCGCTCTCTTAACGCGTGGGGAAAAGGATCCGAGGTTCTTCTCGCACGCTTACTTCGCACGTTATCTGGACGCGACGCTGTTGGAGCCGGCTGATCTGACCGTGCGCGCCGGCGCCTGTTTTATGAAGACGCTGGACGGCCTGAAAAAGCTGGATGTCTTGCTGCGCGGCGCGCCTGACCGTGGCCTGGATGCGCTGCACCGTCCGCGTGACGCGGTCTATGGCTCACCTGCGCTTTCCGCCGCGGCGCGGGACGGCGGCATGGTGATCGCCAACGCCATCGGCGCCGCCAGCTTCGCCTATCGTGGTCTGGCGCCTTACGCGCCTCAACTTTGCCAACGTCTGTTGGGGCAGGAACTGACGCTGTCTGACGCTCCCTGTTTGTGGCTGGGAGACCCCATAGCGCGCGAGCAGGCGTTGGCTGAACCCGAGCAATGGTCCATCGCGTCGGTGAACGGCCGGCGAGACGGCCCTCCCGTCCCAATTTCGGCCGAGCCCGACCGGGATTTGCTGATGCGGCAACTTGAGCGTTATGGGGAACGCTTTGTCGCCGTCGCCACCCCGCCGCTTGCGCATGCGCCGGTCTGGCGTCACGGCAGGTTGGAATCCGCCGAATGGATGATGCGCGTCTTCGCCTGCCTGACGCCGGACGGATGGAGTGTTGCGCCAGGTGGCGTCGCCTCGCAAACCGCGCCGGGCTCGGCCCTTCCGGCGCTAGGTCTGGGCAAGGATGTCTGGGTGCTGCCTGGCGACGATACCGAGCAGAACGTCGCATCCATCGCCAGTGTTCGAGTCGCCGACGCTCATCTGCGCCGCACCGGGCGGGAATTGCTGAGCCGCGTCGCAGACGATCTGTTCTGGCTGGGCCGAAATGCGGAACGGGCGGAGACGACTCTACGTATTCTCGATCTCTGCGCGCGGCGGCGGCTGGCGGGCAACCGCGCCGACTCGGCACCGGAAGTCTTGTGCAGCATTGCTGAAATTCATGCCCGCGCAAATGAGGCCTTGTCGGGCGAAGCCAGATTTCTGGAAGTGGTGAAACGACTGGCCGAAGATCCTGAGGAGCCATGGGGTCTGAGCGCGACGCTGGCCTCGCTTCGCCGCGGTCTCGCACGCACCCGCGCCCATGTCAGCGAAGAAAGCTGGCGTAATCTTGACCATCTGTGCGCCGACCGGCGCTGGACCGGCGCCGGTGACATGCGCCGGATCGGAGAAGTAGCGCGACTGATTGAGGATTCCTTGCGTGCGCTCGCAGCTTTCGCCGGGGCCGCGCACGAGAACCTGACTCGCAATTACGCCTGGCGTTTTCTGGAGATGGGCCGCCGGATCGAGCGCGGCGTGGGCACGGCCCGCGTGGCGGAGAAGCTGATCGGCGAAGTGCGTGAGAATGAAGAGACCTATCTGCGCGCCTGGCTGATGCTCAGCGACAGCAGATCCGCATATCGCTCTCGCTACATGACGACGCCGCAACCGGCGGCAGTGCTTGATCTTCTGTTTCTGGACGAGTCGAATCCGCGCGCATTGGCCTACCAGCTTTCGCGGCTTGAGGGCGTGCTTGCTGAGCTGCCCTACACCGGTCCTTATCGCAGCCCTGAGCATCGACTGGCGCTGTCATTGATGACTGAAATTCGCTTGACCGATGCGGAAACGCTGGCGAACACGCGGGCAAACGAGGGCGAGGCGGTCGATCAAGGGGCGACGCGCGAGCGCCTGATCTCGTTGTCTGAGCGGTGCCAGTCGGATTTGTCAGAAATATCGAACTTCGTCAGCCGCGCTTATTTCGCCCATGCCGAAGCGCCGTTGACCTTCACCAGCGCGTCGCGCCGGATACTGGATGAGGATGTGGCGCGATGATCTACGATATCATTCACCGCACCTCATACGCATATCAGGAAGCGGCAAGCTTCTCTCAGCACCTGTTGCGGCTGACCCCGCGGACGGATTCCGAGCAACGCGCAATCACCGCGGAAATCACCGTCGATCCGGCTCCGGAGGCGCTGGAGCTGGGAATCGATATGTTTGGGAATACCGAACATCTTGCGACCGTTCGCGAGCCCCATGATACGCTGGAGATCGTGGCGCGCAGCCGCGTGCATCGATCCGAGTCCCGAGAAATGATCCTGGACGCGTCGACGCCGTGGGAGGGTGCGCGCGATCTGGCGATCGGGGCGGCTGGAAATCCGGCTATGACCGCGGCGCCTTTCGCGTTTCCGACCGCGATGACGGAGGCGGACTTAGCGATTGACGACTACGCGCGGCGATCGCTGTCTCCCGGCCGGCCGGTTCTTGCGGCCGCACATGAGTTGACGGAGCGCATCTATCGCGACTTTGAGTACGCGCCAGGCGTGACGGATGCGGATACGCCGCCTGCCGAAGCGTTCGCGACCGCAAAGGGCGTATGCCAGGATTTCGCTCATGTGATGCTCGCCGCGCTTCGCGCGTATCGCGTGCCCGCGCGCTATGTCAGCGGATATCTTCGCACCATCCCGCCCGAGGGGCAGGAGCGCCTGCAGGGCGCCGACGCCAGCCATGCCTGGATATCTGTTTGGGATCCAGTGTTCGGCTGGGTGGATTTCGATCCAACCAACAATGCGCTGGCGGGGCAGGACCATATCGCGCTCGCGTGGGGTCGGGACTACAGCGACGTCTCGCCTGTTTCCGGCCTGGTGATCGGCGCCGGCGATCAGAGCCTGAACGTCAGTGTCGATGTCATACCGTTATCGGCGGACGAAGACGGGCGAATTTAAACATCGATCCGCACCAGCCGGATGGTCCACCGCGACAATCATACACTTGCAATTTTATCATATGAATATGGTTATTGTATTCCATATCACGTGTTATATGATGGGCGCTGCATATTCGCCTTATGGGGGGGTGCGGCGCACTCGACGCAACGGGACGCAGGTCTGTAAGCTCGTTGTAAAATTGAGCAATTGGGCGTCCAGAACAGCTGCACATGTCGCAACTCAGCATTTCAACAGCATCGATCTCCGGAGAAATGTCGCAAAAGCTTCTGGCGGCGGCGCATGCTGGATTCGACTCGATTGATCTGGATGAACTCGACATCACCGGTTTCGATGGCGAGCTGGCTGAGATCGCCGCGCAACTTTCCGACCTGAATCTGATCGCCAACTCGCTTGCGCCAAATCGGGATTTCGAGATTTTCGGGTCCGACGATTCCGGGAACCAGTTCGATCGCTTGGAGGCGAAATTTGACCTGATGCATGCGCTGGGCGTCGGTTTGATGGTCCTCCAAGCGTCCTCCAGAACGGACTCTGTGAACGGCGACAGCGCGATCATGGATATTCTTGGCGAGGCCGGTGAGCGGGCGAGCGCACGGGGCTTGAAGATCGCCTATCAGGCGCTTGGCTGGGCGCTTCACGTTAAGAGTGATGAGCATGCAGCGTCCCTGATCGCCGGGTTGGGGCACCCCAGCATCGGGCTGGCGCTCAATTCCCTTCAATCCTGCCGTGGGCGCAGCGATTGGAGTGCGCCGGACTCAGCGACCGCCGAGAATATTTTCTTCGTTCAACTGAGCGACGCGCCAGAGCTGGATATGGGGGACCGTATTCTCTCGCAGCACTTCCAGTGTTTTCTGGGGCTGGGCGCTCTGGATTTGAAGAATTTCGTGCGCCAGATCGCAGCGACCGGCTACGAGGACGGCTGGTCGTTCGCAGTGCGGAACGACAAGCTGAGAGAGGCGAGCGCACGTACGCTGGCGCAGGATGGTTACCGTTCGCTTCTGAGCCTGCTGGACGATGCCGGGAACAAGCGGGCGGCGTCGTTGTCGAAAATCGCCGCCCTGCCTGAAAAGGGCGATGTCGAGGCGGTGGAGTTCATTGAATTCGCTGTCGGCCCTGGCGATGTCGAGCAGCTCTCTGGCCTTCTGGCCAAGCTGGGCTTCCGGCAGAGCGCCCGGCACATCAGCAAAGACGTCGATTTATGGCGACAGGGTAGCGCGAGGATCGTTCTCAACAGGGAAACCAAGGATTTTGCAAGATCGTCCTATCTGACCCACGGAACCTCGGTCTGCGATATCGGTCTGCATGTCGGAGACGCCAAGAACACCCATGTCCGGGCTGTCGCGCTTGGGGCTAACGTGTTCCATCAGCCGACGGGCCCCGATGAGCTGGAAGTTCCCGCCATTCGCGGGATCGGCGGCAGCGTTCTGCATCTCCTCGATTCGACGTCCGAACTGGCCAAAATCTGGGATCAGGAGTTCACGCCTACTACGACGGATGTGGAGGCGGTCGAATTCGGCCTGACCGAGATCGATCACATCGCGCAGCCGATGAACCTGCATGAGATGCAAAGCTGGGCGCTGTTTTACACTACGACATTGAAGATGAGGGCGCGGCCTATCGTCGATGTCAGCGATCCGCTCGGTGTGATCCGCAGCCAAGCAATTGAAAACGAAGCGGGGACCGTAAGGCTGAACCTCAACGGCGTGGACACGCACCGTACGAGCGCAGGGGCGTTTCTGGCCGACCATTTCGGCGCGCCGGTTCAACACATCGCCTTTGCGTGCGGAGATATTTTTGAAACTTCAGAGAAATTGGAGCAGGCCGGCCTGAACCGCCTGCGGATATCTCCCAACTACTACAGCAATCTAAGAACCTTGTTCGATCTGACGCCTGAGTTCGTGGACCGGTTGCAGGCGGCCAACATCCTCTACGATGTTGATGGCGACGCGGAGTATTTTCAGATTTTCAGCGAACCGCTGTTTGATGGCTTTTTCTTCGAGGTTGTTGAGCGTCGCAATGGCTATACCGGATATGGCGCGCGCAACGCGCCGATCAGACTGGCCGCGATGCTTAAGCACAAGCGCCCGGCGGGGATGCCGCGCGTATGAACCTGCGGAGTCCGGGCATAGCGAAGGACGGCATCGGCCCATCCACGGCCTTGCGTGCGGCCTTGCTGGGGCATGGGATCGGGCAATCCAAAACGCCTGAAATGCATATGGCGGAGGGGCGCGCGCAGGGGATCGACTACCGTTTTGACCGCTTCGATGTCGGCCAGTCCCCCTACAATGAGATGACGGCGTCGGAGATCCTGCAATTCGCGCGGGATCATGGTTATGCCGGGCTGAACGTCACCCATCCGTTTAAGGAGCGGGTCTGCGATCTGGTCGATCAGATGTCGCCTTCTGCGCAGCTTCTCGGAGCCGTCAACACAATCGTCATTTCCGATGGCGTTCTGACCGGCCACAACACTGACTACACAGGATTCAAGCGGGCATTCGCGGCCGAGATGTCGGACGCCGCGAAAGGCGAAGTTCTGCTGATCGGGGCGGGCGGCGCCGGCGCCGCGGTCGCCTTTGCACTTGTCGATTCCGGCGTGACGCGGCTGACCATTTTCGATGTCGCCCGTCAAAGCGCCGTTGGCCTGCGCAATCGGATACTGGAGGCGCGTCCGGGTGCTGAAATCAGGACGCCTGGCAGCCTGAAGGAAATCGCCTTTTCCAGTCTCGACGGCGTGGTCAATGCGACGCCCATCGGAATGGAAAAGCATCCGGGAACGGCCATTCACGTCGAGGATCTGTCGTCGACGACATGGGTGGCGGACATCATCTACTTTCCGCTTGAAACTGAATTGTTGAAACGCGCCAGGGCGCATGGCTGCCGGACAATGGCCGGGTCTGGAATGGCCATTTTTCAAGCTATCGACGCGTTTCAGCTGCTGACCGGTCGCCAAGCGGACCCGGCAAGGTTTCGCGATAGTTTTCAAAAACTTGCAAAAGATACCTAGGACAAAACGGAGGAACCAAATGACTGAAGAAAGCCAGGACGCCCAAGACATCCGCCATTGGTGGC
This sequence comes from Paracoccaceae bacterium, assembly GCA_963669315.1. Classification (GTDB taxonomy): domain Bacteria; phylum Pseudomonadota; class Alphaproteobacteria; order Rhodobacterales; family Rhodobacteraceae; genus SZUA-547. Next base: position 3,107,865 of record OY770021.1, read on the forward strand.
GCACGTCGATCATCAACATGGCGCCGGGACAGATCATCTTTCGCGGCAAGCCGATCGAAGATCTGATCGGCAATGTCTCCTTTCCCCAGATGATCTGGTTCATGACCATGGGAGAGATGCCGACGAGAGAGCAGGCGGACCTGTTCGAATGCGCCATGGTCGCGGGCGTTGATCACGGGCCGCAGGCGCCGTCGATCGCGATCTCCCGGATGGCGTCCACATGCGGCATCGGCCTCAACAACGTGATGGGCACCGCGGTCAACGTGCTTGGCGACGTACATGGCGGCGCCGGCGAACAGTGCGCCGAGCTCTATTTCATGATCTCCGACCTTATGGACAAAGGCGTGGAATTGGACCAGGCGGTCCGCGACGGGTTGGACGCCTGGAGGGCGGAGAACGGCAAGATCGTCTCTGGCTTTGGCCACCGGTTCCACAAACCAGTCGATCCGCGCGCGCCGCGCCTGATGGGGATTGTGCGCGATGCGGCCGCGAATGGCGTCGTCAGCGGCAGGTTCGTCGAAATCGGAGAGGGCGTGCAGGAGGAGCTTGGCCGCCAGCGCGGCGGACGCGCCATCGCGATGAACATCGACGGCGCAACCGCTGTGATCTTCTGTGAGCTTGGCTTCCCAGCGCCGCTGTCTCGCGGGTTGTTTTGCCTGTCGCGCTCGGTCGGCATTCTTTCCCATGCGTGGGAGCAGATGCAGCAGGGCGGGCGCAACAAAGGGCCGATGCCGCCGCGCTTCCTGCCGAAATACGAGCCGAAGGAAGACTGATGCTCAGCTCGCCCGCCAGCAGGTCGATACAGATCAGGCGGGCGAGCAACCACCAGCCGGCAGCCGCCGTCCGTTGCTGGCCGCATTATCCGATGGTGGAGTTAGGCTTTAGACCGTCTGGGTGTTTCACGGGCGCATCTACGGCCAATCACCCCCAATGTTGCTCCTAAATCAGTCGAAATAGGGCAATGCGTCAGCGACGCCCAGGCGGATGTGGTCTTCAAGAACGTTCAGCGCAGTCTTCTTGTCGCGCTTCAGCGTCGCATCCAAAAGCGCCTTGTGCTCCTGAATCGCTTTCTCGCCCCTGAAAATCATTATAATCATTTGATATCTAAAGTATTTGTCTAGAATGGTATTGTGCAGGGATAGCACGAGTTTAGAGTTGCAGGCTTGAATCAACGTGTTGTGGAATCCCAGATCATATTTCTTCCACAGCTCTCTATCGGAGTGATCTCCGGCAAGCATCTTTTGTTCGACGATTTGAAGCTTGTGATGGGCCGCGACAACTCTTCCTTCCCAGTCGTCGTCTCCGTTGTCGATTGATTTGCTCAACGCGGAACATTCAAGCAGCCGCCGAATGTCTGCAACTTCAAGCAGATCTTCCTTGGAGATCGGAGAGACGGAGAAGCCCTTCTGATCCTCGGCGTGGACGAAACCTTCGCTTGCGAGTCGGCTTAGCGTTTCGCGAAGGGTCGTGACGCTCGCATGATAGCGCCCCTTCAGTTCCTGAAGCTTCAGTTTCGCCCCCGGTTCAAGCTGACCGAAAATGATGTCCCGCTTGATAGATTCGTAGGTGCTGGAGCCTACGGTGGCGATCTGAGTATCCATGACTTCGCTATGTCCGGGTTCAAGGCTACGGTTAGTGATAAATCCTTTCACAGCCAATCTGGCTGAGATCAGAGTATTGATAGGATATTTTCATTATGCTCATATCTAACTGTCAAATGACTGTCTGGCGTCTCGAGTCAAGGAGAAAAAAACGCGCAGCGTGCTTTTGGCTCAATCTCCAGCGATATTTACGCGCGGTCTGTTAAAAAAGATACGGCAGGCGTCTGCCTCAGCGGGACCGCAAAAAAGAACCAAAAGGCGAGTGTTGGCCTAGACCTTCTGGAAATTCGCCAGTGTGTATTCGACTCCCTGCTCTATGTGGTCGCGCAAAATCGAGCGAGCTGAGTTGATGTTTCGCTCAAGCGCCGCGTCGCGAAGGGCCAGATGCTCCCCCGCCGTTTCTGCGCCGCGATGTGAATGGTTTAGGACAAGATATCTGACATGACGGTCAAAAATCTTGTCGTGGATGTTCAGAAGTTCACGAGAGTGGCACGATTGAATCAGCGCGGTGTGGAACTGCCCGTCGTACACGGTCCGTTGCTCAAGAGCGGACAAATCGCCGGCGGCGATTCTCTGCTCCATGCGGGAAAGTTTGTGATGAGCGGCGATAACCTGAGCTTCCCATTCGATATTTCCGGCGCGGATTGATAGTTCGAGCGCGTAGCCCTCCAAAAGAATTCTGGCGTCAGCAACCTCCCTCAACTCGCTTTTGGACGCTGGTGCGACAAAGTAGCCCCGCTGTTCTTCAGCGACGACAAATCCCTCTGAGATGAGGCGATTGAGTACTTCCCGAATTGTCGTAACCGACGCGCGATACGCCACCTTAAGGGCGTCCAATTTCAGTTTGCTGGAGGGGGTGAGGAGGCCAAACACGATGTCATGACGCAGCGAAGCATAGACCGCCTCGCCAACCGACAATCCATCTTTTTTTTGAAACACGTTCAACCTCAGATTTAACAGCAGACCGGATTCATAAGCTCTGCTATACGGAGTTTCATATGATATTTTGAATATGCACACTTGTATATGGAAACATAATGCGTACGATGCGATTTATGTGGTTTACACCATATATCATACACGTGACACGACGCAGAAATTGGTCTATTCGGCCGGTCGGCGCTGGTTGCTTGCGCGCATTGGGCGCGTAACGCGCACTTACTGACGGATGTCACAGATGAGCAGGCTGATCACAATCATCAATGGACCTAATCTTGACCTTCTCGGCCAACGTGAGCCCGAAGTTTACGGTTACGACACGCTGGCCGACGTCGAAGCGCAATGCGCGGAAGTCGCGGAAAGCCTTGGTCTGGTCATTGAACAAAAGCAATCGAACTACGAGGGCCAGATCGTCGATTGGATTCAGGAGGCTCGCCTGAAATCGGCGGGCGTCATCATCAACGCTGCGGCGTTGACGCATACGTCTATCGCCGTTCTGGACTCCCTGAACGCCTTCGAAGGCCCGGTCATCGAGATTCATGTCTCGAATATCTACAAGCGGGAAACGTTTCGGCACCACTCCTATGTGTCTCGGCGCGCGGATGGAGTCATCGCTGGCTTGGGCGTTGAGGGCTACTCTCTTGCGGTTCGCCGTATGGCGACGCTTCTGGCGACCAAAAAATAAAAGGATCAAACTATGACCGTTCGCATCTCCGTAGCCGGCGCCGGCCTGATCGGCCACCGCCACGCCGCAGCGATCGCCGTCGCAAAAGGCGCTACGTTGGCTTCCGTCGTCGACCCGAGCGAAAACGGCGACAAAGTCGCCAAGCAGTATGGCGTGACGTGTTACCGATCGCTGACGGAGCTGTTCGAAAAAGACAAGCCTGACGGTGTGATTGTGGCCACGCCAAACCAGCTGCACGTCGACAATGCTATGGAGTGCGTCGCCGCGGGCGTGCCCGCCATCATCGAAAAGCCGATCGCCGAAGATTTGGATGGCGCGGCGCGCATCGTCGAGGCTGGAAAGTCGTCGGGCGTCGCCTTGCTGACCGGCCATCATCGCCGCCACAACGCGCTGATCGCGCGCGCGAAAGAAACCATTGAGAATGGCGATCTGGGCCAGATCACCGCGGTTCAGGGAACCACCTGGTTCCGCAAACCGAATGACTACTACAATGTCGAGTGGCGCACCAAGAAGGGCGGCGGCCCGGTGCTCATCAATATGGTTCACGACATCGACCTGATGCGCCACCTCTGTGGCGAGATCGTCTCGGTCCATTCCATGGAGTCCAACGCCGCACGCGGGTTCGAGGCCGAAGACACAGCAGTTGTGCTGCTGAAGTTCGACAATGGCGCTCTGGGCACAATGACCGCTTCGGACGCCATTCAGTCGCCATGGAGCTGGGAACTGACGGCGCGTGAGAACCCGATGTATCCGGCGACGAACGAGTCCTGCTACCTGATCGGCGGAACCAAGGCGTCGTTGTCGCTGCCCAATCTGTCAGTCTGGGGCAGCCCGGCTGATGAGCCAAACTGGTGGGCTCCGATCAGCGAGACCAAGATGATGTTCGATTTTGAAGACCCGCTGATCCGTCAGATTCGCCAGTTCGCAGCGGTCATTCGCGGTGATGAAGAGCCTCTGGTCCCTGTTGAAGAGGGCCTGAAGAACCAGCGCGTTCTGCAGGCGATTAAGACCTCCGCCGAAACTGGCCAAACGATTACGCTGGACTGATATTCAGCCCATCGAATTTTAGAAACGAACAGCTCGCGGATGACGGCGCAGATTTCACTGGCGCATGTCTCCGCGAGCGCTTTTTTCCCCTCTGGATTTTCATCTGAATTCCATTCCACGCTCTGGTTCCGCTTCCGGGATCGGCCCGCTCGATTCCGGCCTTAATCGGCGTCCGAACAGAGGCATTGAGCAAGCTTCAGGGCGTCGCCGACTGCGTCTTTCGCCTTTCTGTGATTGGAAGAATGATACTTTTGATAGATAAGAGCCAATTCCGCTTAAAATAACTGACAGAACGGATTTGCTACGCTTATTTTGGCTCTGACTGAGGATCACGCCAAAAATAAGTGATGGGGGATTTGATGGAAAAGTTGCGTGTCGGATTGATCGGATGCGGCGTCATCAGCGACATCTATCTTAAAACCAGCCAGCGGTTCGATATCATCGATATCGTCGCCTGCGGAGGGCTCGACCTGGATCAGGCGAAGGCGAAGGCGGCGCAGTACGGCATTCCAAAAGCCTGTATGCCGGACGAGATTCTTAGTGATCCGAATATCGACGCAATTCTGAACCTCACCATTCCGGCGGCGCACGCGCCGATCAGCCTCGCAGCTCTTAACGCGGGCAAGCATGTCTATTCAGAGAAACCCTTTGTGACGACGATTGAGGATGGAAAAAAAGTCCTCGCGCTGGCGAAAGAGAAGGGACTCTATGTCGGAAACGCGCCGGACACGTTCCTCGGCGGCAGATGGCAAACATGCTGCAAGCTGCTGGAGGAGGGCGTTATCGGAAAACCTACGGGGGCGGCCGCATTCGTCGGTTCTCACGGCGTCGAACGCCACCACCCAAACCCCGATTTCTACTACAAGATCGGCGGCGGACCGATGCTTGACCTAGGGCCGTACTACTTGACCGCCATGATCGCTATGCTGGGGCCGATCAAACGGGCCTGCGGCATGTCCAACCGGATCTCCGACAAGCGGTTGATCGAATCCCAGCCAAGGCATGGCGAATACATCGATGTCGAAGTCGATACGCATGTTCTTGGCATGCTGGAGTTCGAGTCCGGCGTGGTCGGATCGATCATGATGAGCTTCGATGTCTGGGACTCGCAGACGCCCCGGCTGGAGATCTATGGCGAGAACGGTACGATCTGCATTCCCGATCCGGACCCGGTTCATGGCCCCAACCTGTTCGAGGGCGAGGTCTGGTACCGGACCCGTGAGACATCGCGCTGGACCTACAAGCCGCGCGTGAAGGGGCTCGACAACTGGCAGATCGCCGAGAACACCCATGGCCACAACGTGGATTCCAGAGGGCTGGGCCTTGTGGATCTGGCCTATGCGGCGAGAGACGGGCGTCCCGTCCGCGCGAGCGGAGAAATGGCCCATCACGTGTTCGAAGTCATGACGGGGATACTGGAATCGCCCGGGGACGGAATGTATCGGGTCATGGAAAGCACATGCGGCAAACCCGCCATGCTGCCAGAGAACTTCCCAGCCAGCGAAGGCTGAAGATCAGGCGAGGAAATACAGATGACTGTTGAAACACTGGATTTCGCCGAACCCTTCTTCACGGTGAAGTACCTATCAGACGAAGACAAATTCACCGTCGGCGATCGGAGCATCATCGTTAACGTCTCGAAGAACCCGATCCTGATCCAGGGTCAGAAACTGGGGTCTCTCGAGTCGGTGATCGTTGCGGACACCGATATCGAGAACGCGGAGAAAGCCATCGTTATCGAGCGCTTCGCCGACTATCCGGACGAGCCTGCGTTGTTCGAGCGGGTCAAAAACACCTGGAAGCTGGCCTATGACGTCCGGAAAGAAGACAGGTTAAAAGGCGTCAGCCACTACCTGTCGCCCAAGGCGCCTGTCGGGGACATCATTCTGAGCATGTACCACTCCGGCTCCGTGCCGCTGAACGTCGGTCTGCACAAAGATCACACTCACGTTCAGTGCAATATCTACAAAGAGGTGCACACCCAGATCGTCGGCATCGGCAAGATGCAGCAGTGCCGGGAAAAGGACGTCAACACCCTCTATTGGGAAGAGCCGATGGCGCCGGGCGTCACCCACAAACCGATGTTCGATGAAAACGGGAACTACCCCTGGCATCAGTTTGAGACGACGACCCCGAGCATCTTTATGGCGATTGAAATGCCGGAGTGATCCGGAACGTGAGCGTCACGGGGCGCTTTGCTATTCGAACGATGATCCATGACCGGTCAACTGGCCCAATCCGGTTCCAACTTTTTCGCTGAGGCGATGACATGACAGACAAACTTCTTCCCTCCGAGCTTTCTTTCGACGGCGCTTTTCCACGACTATCCCGGCGGCTTCGCCTTGGCGTCGTTGGAGGAGGCCGTATCTCGGCCACACAGGCGACCGCCGCGCGCCTCAGCAACTATTGGGAAGTCACGGCCGGCGCACTGTCATCCAGGCCTGACGCCGCAAAAGCGCGCGGCGCGGAATGGTTCCTGCCCGAAGATCGTTGCTACACCTCTTTTGAGGACATGGCGAAGGCGGAGGCGGCGCGCGCCGATGGCGTCGACGCCGTGATGATCACCACACCGAACCACGTTCACTACGAGTCGGCCAAGGCGTTCCTTGAGGCTGGAATCGACGTCCTCTGCGACAAGCCTCTGACGAACGAGGTCTCCGAGGCGACCGACCTGGTTCGCATCACGAAAGAAACCGGTCAGGTTTTCGGCGTTTGCTACGCCATGTCGGCGTTCCCTATGGTTCGTCAGGCGCGCGAAATCGTGCAGAGCGGCGCCATTGGCAAGGTTGTGCAGATCCATGCCGAGTTCATGCAGGACTGGATGATCCCGGAAGATATAGGTGACGCGGATCACGTCAAATGGCGGCTGGACCCGAAGAAGTCCGGATCGACCAGCTGCGTGGGCGATATCGGCACCCATGCCGCGCATCTCTCCAGCTTCATATCGGGCCTGCAGATGACCGACCTGCGGGCGGAGTTCCATGTCTGCGGCGCGCCGAAGCCGCTGGAGGATACCGCCTTCATGATGACCCGCTATGAGGGCGACGTTCCCGGCACGCTGATGTCAACGCGCATCGCCTCGGGCAACCGCGGCGGCCTGCGCGTTCGCATCTTTGGCAGCGAGGGCGGCGTCGAGTGGGATCTGGAGAATTCGGAGTACATGAAGTTCAATCGGTACGGCGAGCCTGATCGGGTGATTAGCCGCGGACATGGGCATGGCGTCAGCGCCAATGTCGAGCGCCTCGTCCGGTCCGCGCGCGGCTTTCCTGAAGGGCTGTTCGAGGCCTGGGGCAATCTCTACACCGAGTTCGCCATGGCGGTCGCGGCGCGCAAGGATGGCATCGCGCTGCCGGAGGGCTGGATCAACTTCCCAACCGTTGAGCAGGGCGCGAAAGGCGTGCGCTTTATCGAGGCGTCGGTGGAATCGAACACCTCGGGCGGTGCCTGGGTCGATTGCCGGCTCGAGCTCTGATCCTGAAATCTGCACCAGCGGGAGAGCAGGTCAGGAGGCGCGCTGCGCGTTCGGGCTGTGCTCTCGCCTATGATGTGAAAGACCTTGGGGGAGAATACAGGTGATTACGCGATACGCGATTTTCGAAGGGCGCATTAAGGATGGTAAGACCGAGGAATTCCGTGCCGCGGTGCTGCCGCTCTATTTTGAAGGGCGGATCCACCACCACCTGACAGAGGCGCATGACTACGAGCTTTAGGGCGCTCAACTTTTGCGACAGCGCGGTCCGTCGTCGCTCTCGCGTTGGCACGGTATGTAAGAGAATGGGGATGGGCGCTGCTGCGCCCCTTTTCTAATTTGGGTTCATCCCAAGTCTGTGAATCAATAGACAGCGGTCCCGCGCGCCGGGTTCATTCGCGCATTCAAATATTCCGGCCACAAAAAAAGCGGCCCAGTTTCCCGGGCCGCCAGTCAGGGAGGTATCCCTCCGATCTAACTCGATTTAGTCCGTCGAGACGTGCGAGACGTACTCATCCGGCGAATAGATATCGAGAATGTTCCAATGCCCGGTGGTGGGCGTCGGATTGTTCTTCATGGCGACATCCAGAACCGTCGGACGGCCGCTGGCGATGGCCGCCTGAAGCGCCGGAAGCAGCTCATCCGCCGACGAGACCCTGACGCCATCGGCACCGTAGGAGCGCGCGATTGCGGCATAGTCCGGGCCGAATTCAGGCGCACCGGCTTTCCCTGGGAACGTGGTTCCGTAGGTCAGGCCGTAATGGGCTTTCTGAAGACCGGCGATGGTGCCGAATGCGTTGTTGTTCATGACCACCCAGATCACGCCCGCGCCCTGCTCAACTGCAGTGGCGAGGATCGCCGGGTTCTGACCGAAGCCGCCATCGCCGACCATCGACACGACAACCCGGTCCGGAGCGGCGAGCTTCGCGCCGACCGCGCCCGGAGAACCAAAGCCCATGGTGGCGAAGCCGCCGGGCGTCAGGATCGTGTTCGGGGTCAGGCACGGGAACTGCTGGCCGATGCCGTTCTTGTTCCAGCCCACATCCGTGGTGATGAACGCGTCATCCGGCAGCGCCGTGCGCACATCCGCCAGAATGCGCTCGGGCATCATGGGGAACGCGTCGCTGGTGGCGTTTCCGGTGTTCCGACCCGTGAACTCGGTGCGGAAGTCGGCGATCTTCTTGACCAGTTCCGGACGGCTGAAGCCATCGGGATACATCTCACGCGCAACGCGGTTCAGCACCTTCAGCGCGGCTTTCGCATCCGCGACGACGCCCATGTCGACCGGGTAGTTGCGGCCGATTTCCTGCGGCTCGATGTCGAGATGGATCAGCTTGGAACCCGGAATATTGAAGGTGTAGCCCGGATACCAGGATGAACAATCCGCCTCTTTGAACCGCGTGGCGATCGCAAAGATGGTGTCGGCGTTCAGACAAGCCTGGTTCACCAACTCGGTGCCCCAGAAGCCGGTCATGCCCATCACCAGCGGGTGCGCGTCCGACAGCATGCCCTTGCCCATAAGGCTGTGGGTCACCGGGATCTGCATGTGATCGACGAAATCTTGCAGCTCCTGGTTCGCCCGGGCCAGCGCGATACCGCCGCCGACATGGATAACCGGGCGCTCGGCCTCAGCAAGCTGAGAGACGATCGAGCGCGCGGTCTCGTCGTCAATCGACGGCTTGGAGAGCGAACGCGCATTGCCGGCGATCCGGTCGAAGGTGGCGCTGTCGATCTTCTCAGAGAAGATATCCATCGGCACGTTGACCAGAACCGGGCCGGGCTGGCCGCTCTCAGCGAGATGGAACGCCTTCTCCAGAATCTCGGCCAGCAGATCGGCCCGGTCTACACGCCAGGAGCGCTTCACGAAGGGCCGGTAGATCTCGTACTGCGTGGCGTCGGCATGCAGGTTCACTTCCTGATGCGGATGCTTGCCGTAGTAGTGCGTCGGGATATCGCCTGCGATCACCACCATCGGGATGCAGTCCATCTGCGCGTTGGCGACACCGGTCGCGCAGTTGGTCAAACCCGGACTGAGATGCGACAGCACGACCGACGTCTTGCCGGTGACGCGCGCATAGCCGTCAGCCGCGTGGCTGGCGAACTGTTCATGCCGGTGGTTGACGAAATCGATCTTGCTTTCCGCCAGCGCCGCCAGGACCGCGATGTTGGTGTGTCCGCAAAGACCGAAGACATGTTCAACGCCGCGCCGCTCCAGAAAGTCGACGATGTGCTCGGCGCACGTCTTGGTGTCGGTAGTCGTTACTTCATCCATGGGTTAGCCCGCCTCTGTGTTGTAGAATTCACCGAAGAGCTCTTCCTCAGACGGGCGATCCTCCGGAATCGGACGGCTGACCCAGGTCGTTTGCATGAAGTGCTTCAGCGAGACGTTTTCGTTGGTGATGTTGCCACCCCAGACGCCACAGCCGAGGCTGGAGGTCATGGGCATGCCGTTGGTCCAGGCGCCGGCATTCGCTTTCGACTGCGGCTGACGGACCATCATGCGGCTGACGGGCGCAACGCGAGCCAGGGCGTCGATGTTCGCATCGTTGTGCGAATAGATGCCACAGGAGTGACCCGTACCACCGACGGCGTAGATCTGGCGCACGATATCGAGACCATCCTCGAATGTGTCGAAGTGATAGAGCGCCATCAGCGTGGTCAGCTTCTCTTTGCAGAACTTGTGCTCGTAGCCGATCTTGCCCTGGTTCTCGACCATCAGGAACTTGCGGTCCTCGGGGATCTCGAAGCCGGCTTCCTTGGCGGTCTGCTGCGGACGGCAGGCGATCGTCTCGAAGGTGCGGTTGCCCTTCTCGTTGAACATCGCCTTTTCGACCGCCGCCGCTTCTTCCGCGTTGCAGAGATAGCCGCCTTCGGCCTCCAGAGCCTTGATCATGTCCTGATAGACGGACTTCTGGATGATGATGTTGCCGTCTGCCGAGCAACCCGAACCGAAGTCAGACGTCTTCGAAATGCGGGTGTTCTGCGCTGCGATGTCCAGATCGGCCGTTTCGTCAATGACCATGGTCGAGTTGCCTGCGCCAACGCCATAAGCCGGCTTGCCGGAGCTGTAGGCCGCCTGCACCATTGGCTTGCCGCCGGTGGCCATGGTCAGGTCACACTCGGACATCAGGTGCTGGGTGAGCGGAATAGACGGGTTGGTGACGATCTGGAACAGATCCTCAGGCGCGCCGACCTTCTTACAGGCCGCGCGCATGACGTCGACCATCTCGGACGAAGTGCCGACGGTGCGCGGGTGGGGCGAGAAGATCACCGCATTGCCAGCGTTCGCGGAGTAGACGCCGGTCACAGGCGGCGTCATCGCCGGGTTGGTCATCGGCACCAGAGAGGCGATCACGCCAACAGGCTTGGCGTATTTGACGATGCCCTTCTCCGGAAGCTCCTCAACGATGCCCGTGCTCTTCTGGCGGAGCGTGTCGCGAAGGACCATATGGATCTTGAAGCGCTTGGCCGGACGGCCGTCACGATCGCCGATCGTGCTCTCATCGACGCCCTGCTGCGCGAGGCGGGTGAACGTCTTCTCGTTGCCCGCGTACCAACCGATCGACTGGGCGAGGCGGTCGAGATCCTCCTGAGACCAATCTTCGATCTCTTTTATCGCCGCGCGCGCGCGGGCGATCATATCGGCGACTTGCGCCCGGTCTTCGTCTCTTAATCCGAAAGCCATAGTTCTCCTCACTTTTTAGTTGATTTACTTCGCCGTTATCGGCGCTACGCGTTAACTTTGCTTCGCAGGTCGTCCAAGACTTCCTTCGCCGTCTTGAGGCAACGTCGCGCATGGCCTTCATAGCCATGCTCCCGCGCTCGTGGACGGTTCGGCAGTTCGATGGAATAAACGACCGGCGGAAGGCGTTCAACGATCGCCTTGAAATCGATGCAGCCCCATCCGGGATAGAGGCGGTGGTCCCGCACGACTTGAAGCATTCCCTCGTGGTTTTCCGGGATGCCCGGCATCAGATCGGCGATATGAATGAACTTGAACCAGTTCACCGGCAGGCCTTCGAACTCCTCGACGGTGGTGTGGGACAGATGCGTATACATCGTATCGACGAGGACGCCTGCGTTGGGCCGGTTCGCAGCCTTCAGAATGTCGATCACGGCGTTCAGCGTCGGCAGGCGCGAGAACGACGGATACTCGAGCGAGACCGAGATGCCGTACTTGGCGCCGAGGTCGCAGATCTCGCCGAATTTCTCCACGACATAGTCACGGTCGTCCGTCCGGCTGGTCCACGCGCTGGAGATCATCTGCTTCGCGCCCATCTCCGCGCCAAGCGCAAAGGCAGGCTCATACGCGCTGACGTCGCAGTTGTCCGTGATGCGAGCAAGCTCAATGTCATGCACTTCCAGACCGGTGGCCCGCAGCGCGATCTTCGTCGCCTGCACCATGTCTTTATCGAGGGGGTCGATTGGACTTTCCCCCGGTACGCCCATCTGAGCCAGGCGCGGACTAACATAGTCATACCCGGCGCGCGCGGCGATATAGACCAGCTCCGGAACAGAGCAGTCCAGCAACGTTAAGTGACCAAGAGAATAACGGGGAGTAAATTCTACAGTCCCAGCGGCCGTATCAGCGCTCATGCCCATCCTCTCGAAAGCGGAATCCCAGAATCAGTCGAAGCATGTTTTATATGATATTTTGAGAATTTCCAGCCCAATGATTTTTATATACGGCGATATATAAAAGATAAGATGATATGCTGATTGCGCTAAGATCAAGTGACACATTCAGCATAGCGCCGCCAGCACCCGGCCTGTGTGGCGCATCGACCCGTGAGGCCGTGTTCCACAATGCATTATCCGCCAACGCTCAAATTATGAACGATGATTCGCAAAATATATGGCATATTGGCGAAATCTATAAGAAATTGGAAATAGACTTTGATTCATGGTTTGGCCCATGTTATCTGACGGCGATTCTGGTGACAAACAAGAATCTTGAACCTTTAGGGAGATCCACCAAATGACCAAACTAACCCGAAGAAACATGCTTGCGGCCGCAACCGCGGCGCTGGCCATTTCCTGCACCTCGGCCGCCATGGCCGCCGACAAAATCGAGCTGCGCCTGTCTTCGTCCGGCTCCGAGACCGATCAGCGCTCTGTCGCCCTGCTTGAGAAGTTCGGCCCGGGCGTCGCCGAGATCGCCGACTTCGTGCCGGCCTTCAACTCGACTCTGTTCGCACAGGGCACCGAGCTTGAGGCCATCGCTCGCGGCAACCTCGAAATGTCGATCACCTCGGCGCAGGAGCTTGCTGAGTTCTTCCCTGAGTTCTCAATCTTTACCGCCGGCTATGTCCATCAGGACGCGGCGCATCAGGTTGCTGTCTTCAACGATCCGCTGATGGAACCGTTCAAGCAGAAAGTCGAAGACGAGCTGGGCGTCAAGCTTCTCTCGGTCATGTATCTCGGCCGTCGTCAGGTTAACCTGCGTCAGGGCAAGGACGAGCTGACGGTTAGCACCCCGGCCGATCTCGACGGAGTTCAGCTGCGCATGCCGGGCACCGACGCTTGGCAGTTCCTGGGCAAGGCCCTTGGCGCCTCGCCGACTCCGATGGCGTTCGCCGAGGTCTACACCGCGCTGTCGACCGGCGCTGTCGATGGGCAGGACAACCCGCTGCCGACCGTGGTTGACGCGAAGTTCTATGAGGTGACCAAGCAGATCGTCCTGACGTCGCACCTGGTTGACCTGAACTACATCGCTTTCTCGAAAGAGGTCTGGGACGGTCTTGACGCGGATCAGCAGGCGACGATTCAGGCCGCTGCGGACGCAACAGCCGAGTTTGGCCGTACGAACCAGCTGGCGAAAGAGGAAGAGCTGGTCTCGTTCCTGACCGAGCAGGGCCTCGACGTTTACGAGCCGGATCTCGCCGCGTTCCGTACTCAGGTGCAGTCGATGTATCTCGAGAGCGATTTCGCCGGCGACTGGCCGGAAGGCGTTCTGGAGAAGATCAACTCGCTCGGCAACTGATCCTCCGTAGCTAAAAAATGTTCCTCGGGGGGGAAGAAATTGAGCGGTCCGTGCGCTCGATATCTGACCCCCCCGTTGCTGAATAGACTGTTCCTCGGGGGGAAAGAAACTGAGCGGTCCGTGCGCTCGGTATTTGGCCCCTCGTAGCTGGAAATACTGTTCCTCGGGGGGAATAAGAAATTGAGCCAACTATCAAAATTGTTCACTAGAGGAGCAGAGGCCATCTCCGCAGCCATGCTTGCGGCGATGTTCCTCACCTTCCTCTTGCAGATCTTCTCAAGGTACGTCCTTGCTGAGCCTCTGGGCTGGACGCTTGAACTGTGCCTGGTGCTGTGGGTCTGGATCGTGTTCTTCGGCAACGCCTTCATTGTGCGTGAAAGAGACCACGTCACTTTCGACATCTTCTATCTCGCCGCTCCGGCCCCTGTACGTAAGGTGCTCGCGCTGATCGCCGCAGCGGCCATTGTCATCGGGTTCGGCATTGCTTTGCTGCCGACGCTGGACTGGATCGACTTCTACAAAATCAAGAAAAGCCCGACGCTGAAGATCCCGCTTCGCACCGTCTACTCAATTTACGGCGTCTTCATGATCATCATCATCGCACGATATGCGTTGCGCTTCGTTCAGATCGTGCGCAAAGGGCCGCCTGACCACGCTCATGTCATTCATACGGGAGAAGAAGGATGAGCATGGAATTTGCGCTCTGCCTGATCGCAATGTTCGGGCTCGCCGGCATCGGCACGCCGATCGGCTTTTCCATCCTGATCGCCTGTATCGTCTATATGGGCGCCGCCGGTCTGGACACCGCGCTTGTGGGTGAGAAGATCGTCGTCGGTCTCTACAAAAGCTTCATCCTGCTGGCTGTTCCGCTGTTCATCGTCGCTGCGAACATCATGAACGCCGGCACGATCTCGGACCGATTGCTGGCGTTCTGCGTCGCCGCCGTCGGCCGCTTCCGCGGCGGGCTGGGACATGTGAACGTCGTCGCCTCGCTGATCTTCTCAGGCATGTCCGGATCCGCGGTGGCGGATGCGGCGGGCATCGGCAAGATCATCATCGAGATGATGACCAAGGGCGGGCGCTACAGCCCGGGATATGCGGCCGCAATCACCGCCGCTTCGGCCACGATCGGCCCGATCATCCCGCCGTCGATCCCGATGGTGCTCTACGCGCTGGTGTCCAACAGCTCGATTGGCGCCCTGTTCCTCGCCGGCATCGTTCCCGGTCTGGTCATGGGTGTCGTGCTGATGGGAATGAACACCTATCTCTCTACCAAGCGCGGCTTTGCGCTGGAGGAGCCGGTGCCGCTTAAGGAACTTCCTGGCCACGCGCTGAACGCGTTCCCGGCCCTGATGATGCCCGTGATTCTGCTTTACGGCATCTATGGCGGCGTCACCACGCCGACCGAGGCCGCCGCCGTCGCCGCGGCTTATGCGCTGCTGCTCGCGGCGGTGCTCTACCGAGCTCTGACGTTCAAGGCGCTTTACAGCATCCTTGTGGAAAGCGCGCGGGCCTCAGCCGCAGTTGGCGTCGTCATCGGTGGCGCGTTGATCCTGAACTACGTCGTCGTCACGGAGAATATTCCGGGAATGATGTCGGCAGCGTTGGTTGGGCTTGATGTTAACCCGCTGGTGTTCCTGCTGGGCGTGAACCTTCTGGTTCTGGCGCTTGGCTGCGTTCTGGACGCCACGACCATCATCCTGGTGATTATCCCGCTGTTCATCCCGTCATGCCGCGAGCTTGGCATCGATCTGGTGCACTTCGGCGTTCTCGTCGTCGTCAACAGCATGATCGGCCTGATCACGCCGCCCTATGGCATTCTTCTGTTCGTGATCAACGCCGTCACCGGCATCGAGCTGAAGGAAATCATCAGAGAGGTCTGGGCCTTCCTGGCGGTGCTGATCGCGGCGCTTCTGCTGCTGCTGTTCGTGCCCGATATCGTGCTGTGGCTGCCGCGCATGTTTGGATACGAGGGCTAATTCGCGCCAGCGACCTGAACCAATCGAACAAAGGCCAATCCCGGCGGCGCCGGGGTTGGTCATTTTTTTTTGAACGGCTCTTATGATCAGTGACGCGAGCGAATAGGGCGGGAGGGGTTCTTCTTCTTGCCGCGCCTTCCTGAACGACGACACTGCCGTTTGTCGGGTACATCCCGGCGGAGTCGCGTCCGAGAGAATGGCGCAACCACCGAATTCGACCGGATACGCGTGAGTACACGCGCTATCTGAGTGTCAATCAATTCGGCCTGCACTTAATCGATGTCAAGGCGAGGCCGCGCCGAATCCCCCAAGTTTCCCAGTGAATCAAGGGGATCTTGTGGACTATCAAAGGTTTATAATCAGCCTGTTCTCGCTGGCGCTCATGGCGCTGGCGAATACTGTTGTGGCCGCTGACCTTCCGCGGTTCCTTCCGGATATGGAGGCTGCGGACCTGGCGGAAGGGGCGACAGGTTTTGGCCCGCTTGGTGAGGACGCGCCCGTCGTTCCTATTCTGAAAGGGTCGGAAACGATTGGCTGGGCCTTTCTGACGTCGGATTTCGTTGGGACGACCGGATATTCGGGCAAACCGATTCACGTGGTCGCAGGGATCGACCTGGACGCGGTGCTGACAGGCGTCCGATTGGTTGAACACTCCGAGCCGATCGTGCTGATCGGCATCCCTGAGGCCAAAGTCTCAGCGCTGACCGCGGGCTATGCGGGACTGGACTTGAAGGCGGAGGCCGCAGCGGGCGGCTCGGCGCATGAACTCGACATTATCTCCGGCGCCACGGTCACCATCATGGTGATCGATGATTCAATCACCCGCGCGGGCCTGAAAGTCGCGCGTGCGTTGGGGCTGGGGGGTCTCGCCCCTGTGACCGCCTCCGGACCACAGCGAGAGATCAATCCAGCGCGGGAGACGGTGGAAAGTTGGGACCAACTGGTCGGCGACGGTTCGGTGCGCTCGCTTTCGCTGGATATCGGGCAGATCAACGCCGCTTTTGAAGCTACTGGCGACGCTCGCGCGGCCGCGCGGCCTGAACCTGGCGAGGACGATGGTCGCTTCATCGACATGCGAGTAGCGCTGGTCAGCGCGCCTTCAATCGGATTGAGCCTGTTGGGGCCGGCGGAGCACCGCAATCTCAAGAACTGGCTGGAAGAGGGCGAGGACGCGATTCTTGTCGCCGGGCGCGGGCGCTATTCATTCAAAGGGTCGGGCTATGTGCGCGGCGGGATATTCGATCGCATTCAGCTGATTCAGGGCGACCGCTCAATCAGATTCTTCGACAGGCAACACCGCCGCCTGGGCCGGATCGCGGCCGACGGCGCTCCAAGTTTCACGGAGCTGGATCTTTTCAAGATTCCCGCGGACGCTGAGTTCAATCCTGCCGAGCCGTGGCGATTGCAGCTGCTGGCCCAGCGCGCCGTCGGGCCGGTGGATAAAAGCTTCCTGACATTCGATCTGGGCTATCGGCTGCCCGAGATACACCTGATTCCGCTGGCGACGATCGCCCCGGTGGTCAGCAACGACGCTGAGGAAGCCGAGGCCAAGTCTCAGCTTTGGCGGCGCATCTGGCTGGGCCGCAAGGTGGAGATCGTCGGCCTTTCCATCATGTTGGCGGTCTTGACCGGCGTCTTCTTCTTCCAGCGCCAGGTCACACGAAACGCGCGGGTCTATTTCTGGTTCCGCATGGGATTTCTGACTCTGACGTTGTTCTTCATCGGATGGTACGCGAACGCGCAGTTGTCGGTCGTCAACCTTATGGCGCTGGCCGGCGCCTTGCGGGGTGGATTCACCTGGGACGCATTCCTGCTGGACCCGCTGGTGTTCATCCTCTGGTTCTCGGTCGCGGCGGCGCTGCTGTTCTGGGGGCGGGGCGCCTATTGCGGTTGGCTTTGCCCGTTCGGCGCGTTGCAGGAGCTGACCAACCGCATTGGACGCGCATTCAAGATTCCACAATGGGAGCTGCCCTGGGGCCTGCATGAGCGCCTTTGGCCCCTCAAATACATGATTTTTCTTGGCCTTTTCGGGGTTTCACTCGCGTCGCTTCCATTGGCGGAGCGCTTCGCTGAGGTCGAGCCGTTCAAAACCGCGATCATCCTGAAATTCGCGCGCGAGTGGTGGTACGTGCTTTTCGCCGTCGCGCTATTGGTCGCCGGACTGTTCGTCGAACGGTTCTATTGCCGCTATCTATGCCCGCTGGGCGCGGCGCTGGCGATTCCGGCGCGCATGCGAATGTTCGATTGGCTGAAGCGCTACCACGAATGCGGCTGGCCCTGTCAGACCTGCGCCAATGAATGCCCGGTCCAGGCCATCCACAAGACCGGCGAGATCAACCCGAATGAATGTGTGAACTGCCTGCATTGCCAAGTGCTTTATCAGTCAGAAACCAAGTGTCCGGTTGTGATCAAACAACTTAAACGACGCGCAAAAATTGCAGAACAGAACAAGCAATCCGGCGAGGCGCTTGAACGCGCCTTGTCTAAACCCGTTCCAAAGAAGGAGATATCCGATGCCTGATTCAAAGAAGAGTCCTCAACTCACAAGGCGTGGCATGCTGGGCGCGACCGCCACCGGCGCCGCGCTGGCGACAGCCACTGGCGGCGGCCTGCTGGCGAGCGGCGGCAAGGCGCAAGCGGCTGAAGGCGTCAATCTCGCGCCGGGCGAACTGGACGAGTACTATGGTTTCTGGTCGTCAGGCCAGACCGGCGAGTTGCGCATCATGGGCTTCCCGTCGATGCGGGAGTTGATGCGCGTGCCGGTGTTCAATCGCTGCTCGGCCACAGGTTGGGGGCAGACCAACGAGTCGCTCAAGATTCTCAACGAAAACCTGTTGCCGGAGACGAAGGAATTCCTCGCTGCCCGCGGCATGAAGACCTATGACAATGGCGATCTTCATCACCCGCATATGTCATTCACCGACGGCACCTATGACGGGCGCTATCTGTTCATGAACGACAAGGCGAATACGCGGGTCGCCCGTGTGCGCTGCGACGTGATGAAGTGCGACAAGGTCATCGAAATCCCGAACGCCGCCGACATCCATGGCCTGCGTCCGCAGAAGTTCCCGCGCACCGGCTATGTCTTCGCCAATGGAGAGCACGAGGCGCCGCTGGTCAATGACGGCAAGATCCTCGACAAGCCGGAAGAGTATGTGAACATCTTCTCGGCGATCGACGGCGATACGATGGAGGTTGCGTGGCAGGTCATCGTCAGCGGAAACCTCGACAACTGCGACGCCGACTATCAGGGCAAGTACGCCTTCGCGACCAGCTACAACTCTGAAATGGGCATGAATCTGGCCGAGATGACGGCGAGCGAGATGGACCATTGCGTCATTTTCGATCTCAAGGCGATCGAAGCGGGCGTGGCGGCTGGCGACGGGCAAATGCTCAACGGAGTGCGGGTTCTCGACGGAAGAAAGGGTTCGAAATATACACGTTATGTGCCGATCCCGAACAGTCCGCACGGCTGTAACACCGCGCCGGACAAGAAGCATGTCGTCATCAACGGCAAGTTGTCTCCGACGGTTTCGATCATCGATGTGACCAAGGTCGACGCGCTGTTCGCCGAAGATGCTGACCCACGCTCCTGCATCGTCGGCGAGCCGCAGCTGGGCCTTGGCCCGCTTCACACCGCTTTTGACGGGAAGGGCAACTGCTTCACCACGCTGTTCCTGGACAGCCAGGTTGTGAAGTGGAATCTGGACAAGGCGGTTGAGGCCTATGGCGGCGCCGATGTCGACCCGATCATCTCGAAAGTCGATGTGCACTATCAGCCGGGCCACAACTCCACGTCGATGGGAGAGACCGCCGAAGCCGATGGCAAGTGGTTGGTTTCGATGAACAAGTTCTCCAAGGACCGGTTTATCAATGTCGGCCCGCTGAAGCCTGAGAATGAGCAGCTGATCGACATCTCTTCGGATGAAATGAAAGTCGTTCATGACGGCCCGACCTTCGCCGAGCCGCATGACAGCATCATCGTCCGCCGCGATATCGTGAACCCGGTCAACGTCTGGGATCGCAGCGATGCCACGTGGGAAGATGCGCGTAAGCAGGCCGAGGCCGATGGCGTCGATCTGGAAGATGGAGCGGATGAGCCGATCCGGGATGGCAACAAGGTGCGGGTCTACATGTACTCAATCGCACCGACGTTCAGCATGGAGAAGTTCACCGTCAAACAGGGCGACGAGGTGACGATCTACATCACCAATCTGGATGATGTGGATGACGTGACCCACGGGTTCTGTTTGTCCAACTACGGCGTCGCGATGGAAGTCGGGCCGCAAGCCACGGCTTCGGTCACGTTCACCGCGGATCGTCCCGGCGTGCACTGGTTCTACTGCCAGTGGTTCTGCCACGCGCTTCATATGGAGATGCGCGGCCGTATGTTCGTCGAGCCGCGTGGAGCCTGAGTCATGCTGCGCGTCCTGCTTCTTGTCGCACTGATCATCGCGTCGCCCCTTCGGGCGGCCGAGATCGCCGTGCTGGCGGAGTCGGGCGCGCTGCAAAGCGCCATTGAAAACGCCGCGGCGGGGGATGTTCTGCTTCTCGCCGCGGGAACGCACAAGGGACCTCTGGTCATCGACCGGCCGCTGACCATAGACGGCGGCGGGGCGGCGAAAATCGATGCTGGCGGAGTTGGCAGCGTGCTGACCGTTGACGCGCCCGACGTCGTCATCCGGGGGCTGGAGATCGTCGGTTCCGGCTCATCGCATGAAACCATCGAATCCGGAATCTCGCTCGGCAAGTCGGCCGAGCATGCGGTGATCGAAAACAACCGCCTGATCGGCAACCTATACGGCGTCGATATTCACGGTGCGCGGGACGCGGTCGTGCGCGGGAACGTGATCGAAGGCCGGCGCGATCACCGCGTCAACGACCGGGGCAACGGCGTTTATGTCTGGAATGCGCCGGGCGCGGCGGTGATCGGCAATGACATCCGCTGGGGCCGCGACGGGATCTTCGTCAATACGTCGAAGCGCAACACATTCACCGGCAACCGGTTCCGCGATCTGCGCTTCGCCGTGCACTACATGTACGCCGACGACAGCGAGGTTTCGCATAACGTCTCCATCGGCAACGATCTTGGCTTCGCTGTGATGTTCTCAAAGCGGGTCCGGGTGATCGGAAACGTCTCGATCGACGACGCTGAGCATGGCGTCATGCTGAACTACGCCAATCAGTCCGAGGTATCGGGCAACCTTGTGCGTGGCGGTCCGGAGCGTTGCCTGTTTCTCTACAACGCCCACAAGAACCTTATTGAGGGCAACCGGTTCGAGCACTGCGCTATCGGCGTGCATTTCACGGCGGGGTCCGAACGCAACGCGATCACCGGCAACGCCTTTATCGGCAACCGGACGCAGGTGAAATACGTCTCCTCCCGCTGGCTTGACTGGTCAGCCGACGGCCGAGGCAATTATTGGAGCGATTTTGTTGGCTACGATATAAACAGCGACGGAATCGCTGACGCGCCCTATCGGCCCAACGACGCCATGGACCATGTGCTGTGGACCCAGCCCGCCGCCAAGCTGCTGCTGGGGTCGCCCGCTGTTCAGTTGGTGCGCTGGGCGCAGTCCTCGTTCCCGGCGCTTTTGCCGGGCGGCGTGGTCGATACACGCCCCCTGATGCAGCCGATGGACATCGCGGTTCCGGAATGGGAGCGCGCGAATGCAGGTTGATGTGAATACGCCCGCGCTGGGCATCGAAGGCTTATGCAAGTCCTATGGAGCGGCTGACACGCTGCGGGACGTCTCGACGCAGATCGCGCCGGGAGAGCGGGTCGCGCTGCTTGGCCATAACGGGGCCGGCAAGACCACTCTGATGAAGATCGTGCTGGGGCTGGTCCGGCCGAGCAGTGGTCTTGTCTCGGTTCTAGGCGCGGCGCCGGGCAGCAGCGAGGCGCGGGCGCGTGTCGCCTATCTGCCTGAGAACGTCTCATTCCAGAAAACACTGACAGGGCGCGAGCAGCTTGGCCTGTTCGCCCGGCTCGCCGGCGCGCCCGTTAGGGACGTCGATGGGCTTCTAGAGCGAGTAGGGCTGGCTGACGCCGCCGATCGAAGGATTGGAACCTACTCGAAAGGCATGCGCCAGCGGCTGGGTCTCGCGCAGGTGCTGTTGCGCCAACCGAGGCTCGCTCTTCTTGATGAGCCAGCCAGCGGGCTGGACCCGATCTCCCGCCGTGAGCTCTATGCGATCATCGATGAGATGTCCGCCGGGGGCTGCGCTGTCGCGATCTCTTCTCACGCGCTGACCGAGCTTGAGGCGCGCACTGACCGGATCGCGATTTTGCGACAGGGGCGGCTCGTGGCCGATGACAGCCTCGCCGCGCTCAGCGCTCGCGCCGGGTTGCAAACGCGGATTCGACTGACGGCGCGGGGCGACGCTGCGGACGAGGTTCAGGCGCGCATGGGTGGCACGCGGGTCAACGGCGCTTCGATCGAATTGCAGAGTCCGGAAGATGAAAAAATGCTGAGTCTCGCGCGCATCACGGCGCTGGGCGATCTTGTATCGGATGTTGAGATCGCGCCGCCCAATCTGGAGGACCTCTATCAGCATTATTCGAAGGAGGATGCGCAATGATCCGCCGCATTCTCGCCATCGCCGACATCGAGTTGAAGATCGCCATGCGGAACCGATGGGTCGCCATCGCGGCCGGGATGATGACGCTTTTCGCACTGGCGCTGACATTCGCGGGCGCCGGCCCCACCGGCGCGCTGGGCGTCGACATGCTGACCGTCTCTGTTGCGTCGATGACCAGCCTGTCGGTCTATCTGACCCCGCTGCTGGCGCTGATGATGACGTTTGACGCCATCGCGGGAGAGGTCGAGCGTGGTTCGCTGGGGCTGGTGCTGACGTATCCCGTCACCCGAACCGAGATACTTGCGGGCAAGTTCGCCGCTCATTTGGCGACGCTCGGCTTTTCGGTGCTGGTCGGGTTCGGATCGGCGGGCGTTCTGGCGGCGGCGCTGGGCGGTGCGGATGCGGATAGCCTGATGGCGCTGGCGCGCCTGATCGTCAGCTCTCTGCTGCTGGGGGCCTGTTTCATCGCGCTCGGCTACGCTCTGTCGGCGCTGACCGGCGGCGCGGCGGCGGCGGCCGGGCTTGGCGCGGCGCTGTGGCTGGTGGTGGTGGTGCTCTATGATTTCGGGCTGCTGGGCGCGCTGATCTATGACAGCGACGGCGCTTTCGCGCGCACTGTGTTCCCCTGGTTGCTGGCGCTCAATCCGGCGGATGCGCTGCGGCTCTGGAATCTTGGCGGGTCCGAGTCGGTGGCGCTGGTCAGCGGCATGTCAGGCGCGGCGTCGGCGTTGCCGGTCTGGGCGGCGCCCGCATCGCTGTTGGTCTGGCCAGTCCTCGCTCTGGGTCTGGCGCGCGTCGTGTTTCGGAGGGTCGAGGGATGAAGAAAACACTGCTGATCCTGTTGTTGCTGACAGCCTGCAAGGAAGAGGTCGCGGAGGTTCCCGATCCCATGCCGATGACGGAGAAGGCGCTGAGCCATTTCTGCCAGATGCAGGTGGCCGAGCATGGTGGTCCCAAGGCGCAAATCCATCTGGACGGTCTACAGCAACCGATCTTCTTCGCGCAGGTGCGCGACGCGCTCGCCTATCTGCGAAGCCCGGAACGCACGGCGCCGGTGAGCGCCACCTATGTCAGCGATATGGGTGCGGCGATCAGCTGGGATGAGCCGGGCGTGGAAAACTGGATTTCACTGGATGCCGCGGTGCTGGTCATGGGCGCCGACCTGGCCGGCGGAATGGGCGCGCCCGAGATCGCGCCTTTCGCAGAGGTCGCGGCGGCGGCGGAATTTGTCGCTGCGCATGGCGGGATGATTATCCCGCTCGATGATATTCCCGACGAGGCGGTGCTGGGCCCGGTCGAACTACAACTGCCGGAAGCGGATTCATGACTGGCGCGCTTTCCCGCCGCCGGTTCCTGACAATCACCGCCGCCGCGGCTTTGACTCCCGGCGCGGCGGTCGCCGCCTCTAGCACGTCTCGCTGGCGGGGAGTTGCGCTGGGCGCGCCCGCCACGATCCAATTGACCGGGCTTGATGGGGCAGACGCCGCACCGATTTTCAAGGCTTCTGAGGCGGAAATCGCACGGCTGGAGGCGCTGTTCAGCCTCTACCGCGCGGACTCTGAGCTGTCCCGATTGAACCGCTTGGGCGAATTGCGGCGCCCCTCGCCGGAGATGCTTGAGCTGCTCAGCCTGTCGGGCGCGATTCACGCCGCGAGCGCGGGCGCGTTCGACCCCACCGTGCAGCCGCTTTGGCGGGTTTACGCAAAGGCGAAGGGAGTCGCGCCCGACGCAGAGGCGTTGGTGGCGGCGCGGTCTTCGCTTGGATGGCGGCACGTCGAGATCTCAGTTGACGTAGTCCGTTTCTCGCACCCCGGCATGGCCCTGACGCTGAACGGAATCGCGCAGGGCTATATTGCAGATCGCGTCGCCGATCTGATGCGTGGGCGTGGTTTGCGGGACGTGCTGATCGATACCGGTGAAGTCGCGGCGATGGGCCTCCGGCCTGACGGCTCCCCTTGGCGGGCCGGAATCGCGACCCCCGATGGAGCGCTTCATGGCGAAGTGGCGCTGACCGGCCGAGCGCTCGCGACCTCGTCGCCGACGGGCACTTTGCTGAATGCGGCGGGCGACGGTCATATCCTCGACCCCCGAACCGGCGCGCCCGGCGGCAAGTGGCGAGTAGCGTCGGTCTCGGCGGATCTTGCTGCGGTGGCGGACGGGCTATCGACGGCGTTCTGCCTGATGGATATGGAAGGTATCAACCAAGCTTTACGCGCCTTTCCCGATGCGCATGTGGAAATGCTGAGCTGAGCGTTTTTTCGCCTTGAAGCTGCATCAACGACAGGAGGGGCTGGCAACAGCGCCCGTTTGACGAAGGCCGATCCGGCGGCGCTTTCAATTACTTCTGGAACCAACGCCCAAAGTTTGTACGGTTGCCTTATTACGACTGCAAACCGGCGAGCAAACTGGCATGCCTGATCAAAATCGTACTCCTCCTCCCGGCGTCTGGAAATCCGGGCGCGGCAAGGGCCGTCACACGCCAAAAGGCCGCCAGCTGGATGATACGGCGGTTGAGGAAGTGCGGGCGCTTTTGGGCGACCGGCCGCGTCGTCGCGACCTGCTGATCGAGCATCTGCATCTCATTCAGGATCGGTACGGCCATCTTTCGGCGGCGCATCTGCGCGCGCTGGCCGAAGAGATGAAGCTGGCGCAGGCCGAGGTTTATGAGGTCGCGAGCTTCTACGCCCATTTCGACGTGGTCAAAGAGGGTGAGGCCGCTCCGCCTGCGCTGACGATCCGGGTTTGCGACAGCCTGTCCTGTGAGTTGGCCGGGTCCGCCGAGCTGATGAAAACGCTTGCGGCCAAATACAATGGCGGCGGTGAAGTTCGCGTGGTGCGCGCGCCCTGCATGGGACGCTGCGATACCGCGCCGGCGCTGGAGCTTGGCCACAACCATATCGACCACGCAACGCCTGAGAAGGTGGCGGAGACGATCGAGGCTGGCGACACCCATGCGCATATCTCTGATTATCAGGCGCTGGGCGACTATCGCGCCGCGGGCGGGTGCGAAGCCCTGCAAAGCCTGCGAGACGGCGGTCGTACTCCGGATGAAGTGCAAGACGCGATCCTCGCTTCCGGCCTGCGCGGTCTGGGCGGCGCCGGGTTTCCGTCAGGACGCAAATGGTCCTTCGTGCGCTCCTATCCCGGTCCGCGCTATCTGGCGGTCAACGGGGATGAAGGCGAGCCCGGCACATTCAAGGACCGGTATTATCTGGAGCGTGAGCCGCATCTCTTTCTGGAGGGAATGCTGATCGCCGCATGGGCGGTCGAGGCGGAGACCTGCTTCATCTACATGCGGGACGAATATCCGGCGGTGCTGGAGATCCTGCGTCGCGAGATCGCCGCGCTTGAGGGCGCCGGGATCGTTGCTGAAGGTTTTATTGATCTCCGTCGCGGCGCCGGCGCCTATATCTGCGGCGAGGAAAGCGCGATGATCGAGTCGATCGAGGGCAAGCGCGGGCTGCCACGCCATCGCCCGCCCTTTGTCGCCGAGCTGGGCGTCTTCGGGCGGCCGACGCTGGTGCACAATGTGGAGACTCTGCACTGGGTCGCGCGCATCTGCCGTGAAGGGCCGGAGGTACTGAACGCGGTCGAGAAGAACGGACGCAAGGGTTTGCGCTCCTACTCTGTCTCGGGCCGGGTCAAGGCGCCCGGCGTCCACCTGTTGCCAGCGGGTTCGACAATCTTGGATGTGATCGAGGCTGCGGGCGGGATGCTGGATGGGCACGAATTCAAGGCCTATCAGCCGGGCGGGCCGTCCTCTGGCCTTTTGCCCGCCTCGATGGACGACATTCCGCTGGATTTCGACACGCTGCAGCCGCATGGGACGTTCATCGGTTCGGCCGCGGTGGTGGTGCTGTCGGACAAGGACAGCGCGAAGGCGGCGGCGCTCAACATGTTGCGTTTCTTCGAGGATGAAAGCTGCGGCCAGTGCACGCCCTGCCGGGTCGGTTGCGAGAAGGCGGTGAAGCTGATGCAGGAGGACCGGTGGGATAAAGGCCTGCTGGAAGAGCTGTGCGAGGTGATGGAGGACGCCTCCATCTGCGGGCTCGGCCAGGCTGCGCCAAATCCAATCCGGCTGACGATGAAGCACTTCGGGGAGGAGGTGTGATGTCCGATAAAATCACCTTCACTCTCGACGGACGCGCCGTCTCGGCGGAGCCGGGTGAGAGCATCTGGGCCGTCGCCAAACGCGAGGGCGTGGCGATCCCGCATCTCTGTCACAAAGATGCGCCGGGGTATCGCGCGGATGGCAATTGCCGGGCCTGCATGGTGGAGGTGGAGGGGGAGCGCGCACTCGCCGCGTCCTGCATCCGCACGCCTGCCGACGGCATGGTGGTCAACACCACCTCCGAGCGCGCCGAGAAATCGCGGGCCATGGTGATGGAGTTGTTGCTGGCCGATCAGCCTGCGCGGAGGGAAGCGCATGACCGGTCCTCGCATCTCTGGGACATGGCGGAGGCGACCGGCGTCAGTGAAAGCCGCTTTCCGGCGATCGAGACGGATCGCGTTCCGCTGCTGGACGATTCCCATGTCGCGATGCAGGTCAATCTGGACGCCTGCATCCATTGCAATCTTTGCGTCCGGGCCTGCCGCGAGGTGCAGGTCAACGATGTTATCGGCATGGCGGGCCGCGGCCATGACGCGAAAATCGTGTTCGATTTCAACGACCCGATGGGCGCCAGCACTTGCGTCGCCTGCGGCGAGTGCGTGCAGGCCTGTCCGACCGGCGCCCTGATGCCCGCAACCATTCTGGATAAGGCGGGCAGGGGCGACAGCGCCGATTTCGACCGCGAAGTTCACAGCGTTTGCCCCTATTGCGGCGTTGGTTGCCAGCTGAGCTTCAAGATCAAGGATGACCGGATCGCGCGGGTCGATGGGCTCGACGGCCCGGCGAATGAGAACCGGCTTTGTGTGAAGGGACGGTTCGGCTTTGACTATGTCGCCCATCCTCACCGGCTGACCAAGCCGCTGATCCGGCGCGAGGACGCGCCCGCCAAGGACCTGAATGTCGATCCCGCCAATCCGCTGAGCCATTTCAGGGAGGCGAGCTGGGACGAAGCGCTGGACGCCGCCGCTGGCGGTCTGGCGAAGCTGCGCGATACGCATGGTGGAAAATCCGTCGCCGGGTTCGGCTCGGCAAAATGCTCGAATGAGGAAGCCTATCTCTTTCAGAAGCTGATCCGCACGGGGTTCGGGCACAACAATGTCGATCACTGCACCAGGCTTTGCCACGCCAGCTCGGTCGCGGGGCTGATCGAAAATGTCGGGTCGGGCGCGGTCACGGCGACGTTCAACGAGATCGAGAATGCCGATTGCGCCATCGTGATTGGTTGCAATCCGATCGAGAACCACCCGGTCGCGGCGACCTATTTCAAGCAGTTCGCCAAGCGGGGCGGCAATTTGATCGTCGTGGATCCGCGCGGTGTCGGTCTTGGCCGCCATGCGACGCACCGGTTGCAGTTCAGGCCGGGCTCGGACGTCGCCCTCCTGAACGCGCTCTGCCATGTGATTGTCGAGGAAGATCTCTACGACCGGCAGTATCTGGACGCCTTCGCCGAGGGCTTCGACGCGTTCAAGGCGCATATCGCCGGATTCCCGCCCGAGAAGATGGAGAAGATCTGCGGCATCCCCGCCGAGACTTTGCGCGCGGTCGCCCGCGATTTCGCCGGCGCCAAGGCCGGAATGATCTTCTGGGGCATGGGGGTCAGCCAGCATATCCACGGGACGGATAACACGCGCTGCCTGATCTCTCTGGCGCTTCTCTGCGGTCATATCGGGCGGCCGGGAACCGGGCTGCATCCGCTCAGGGGTCAGAACAACGTGCAGGGCGCCTCGGATGCGGGTCTGATCCCGATGTTCCTGCCGGACTACCAGTCCGTCGCCGCCGGATCCGTGCGAGAGTTGTTTCGCGACATCTGGGGCGAGGAGGTCGATGACACGCCGGGCCTGACCGTGGTCGAGATCATCGATGCGATCTACGCGGGCGACATCAAGGGCATGTTCGTTCAGGGTGAAAACCCGGCCATGTCTGATCCGGATGTGGAGCACGCCCGCGACGCGCTCGCGAAGCTGGAGCATCTGGTGGTGCAGGACATCTTCCTGACCGAGACGGCGAACTTCGCGGATGTGATCCTGCCCGCCTCCGCCTGGCCGGAGAAGAACGGCACGGTCACCAACACCAACCGGCAAGTGCAGATGGGTCGCAAGGCGCTGAACCCGCCCGGCGAAGCGCGCGAGGATTGGCAGATCCTGGTCGAGATGGGCGAACGGCTCGGCCTCGGCTGGGCGTACAGCCATCCCTCCGAGGTCTTCGCCGAGATGAAGCGCTCGATGAACTCGCTCGACAACATCACTTGGGAGCGGCTGGAGCGCGAGAACGCCGTCACCTATCCCTCGCTCTCGCCCGATGATCCCGGCCAGCCGATCGTGTTCGGCGACGGCTTCCCGCGGCCGGGCGGCCGGGCGAAGCTGACGCCCGCCAATGTGACACCGCCCGCCGAGGCGCCGGATGAGGAGTATCCCTTCATCCTGACCACCGGGCGGCAGCTGGAGCATTGGCACACAGGCTCCATGACCCGCCGGTCCGGCGCGCTGGACGCGCTGGAGCCGGAGGCGCACGCCTCCCTCAATCCGAAAACGCTGCGGAAGATGGGCATCCAACCGGGCGAGGCGATCCGCCTGACGACACGGCGCGGCGTCATCGAGACGGCGGCGCGGGCGGACCGGGCGGTGGCCGAGGATATGGTGTTCATGCCATTCGCCTATGTGGAGGCTGCGGCGAACACGCTGACCAATCCGCAACTCGACCCCTACGGCAAGATCCCGGAGTTCAAGTTCTCAGCCTGTCGGGTGGAGAAGGCGGCTTCATAGGATCATGAAGGGCCAAGTCAGGCGCTTTCGATCAGGCTTCGCGCCTCTCGGTTCATGAACTCGGTAAACAGACGGATTTTCGGGTCCTGAAGCCGTCGATGCGGGTAGAGGCAGCCGAAAATTGACGGCGCCGGCGGCGTTTCAGGCAGGATCTCCACCAACGCGCCGTCAGCGAGATGGCGCGCAACGTCGAAGCGCGGTTTGTTGACGATTCCGCGACCTAAAAGCGCCCAGCCGGTCAGAACGTCTCCGTCATCGGCGTCATATCGACCCGTGGCCTCTACCTTCAGCGGCCCGTCGCTGGTCTGTAAGACCCAGAAATATTCGGGCGACCGCGGATACCGCAGCAGCAGGCAATTGTGCCTGCCGCCCAAAAGGTCTTGAGGCGAGTTTGGCGCGCCGTATCGCTCGAGATATTTCGGCGACGCGCAGAGCAAGCGATCACAATCCATGATCTTGCGCAGCTTGAGGTTGGAGTCCGGCATTTGGCCGACGAAGAACCCGACGTCCAGACCATCGCCGAGAATGTCGACATGCCTGTCTGACAGGCGCAAGCGCACTTCGACAGTGGGATGCAGTTCGCAGAACCGCGGCACGAGGGGTGCGATAATTCTGCGCCCAACTCCCAGAGGCGCGGTGACGCCGATCACGCCTCGTGGCGTATCCGACAAGCCAGCCACGACCATTTCCGCGTTATCAACCGCCTCGATCACTTGCCGCGCTTGGTCATAGAACAGCCGGCCGACTTCAGTTGGGGTCAGGCTGCGGGTGGTTCGATTGAATAGCCGGACGCCCAGCCGGGCCTCCAACTCCTTCACTCTGTTGCTGGCGACGGCGGGCGTCAGGCGCAGATCCCGGCCGCCCGAGGTGATGCTGCCCAGCTCCATAACGCGGCAAAAGACGCGAAGGCTTTCAAGATAGGGCATCGCGGCGTCCCTGTTTTTATACGATTCGTTGAAAGAGTTTACCGAATGCCGCCATTTTTTTGAAACTGGAAGTCGGCGTATACTGGCGTGCAGCAAGCCATGGCCTAGATCACGGCGAAAGGGAGCTTTCATGACACCGCGGCGCGAGATCCGTTTCATTTTAAATGGCGACACAGTAAGCCTCAGCACTGTCGGCGCGTCCGACACTTTGCTCGACTATCTGCGGCTTGACCGGCGACTCACCGGTTCCAAAGAAGGGTGCGCCGAAGGCGATTGTGGCGCCTGCACCGTTCTGGTGGGCCGGCTACATCAAGGCTCGCTGGTCTATGAGCCGGTGAACGCCTGCATCCGCTTTCTCGCCTCATTGGACGGCTGCCACGTGGTGACGGTCGAACATCTCTCCGGCCCGGACGGCAAACTGCACCCGGTTCAGCAAGCGATGGTCGACTATCACGGTAGCCAGTGCGGGTTTTGCACGCCCGGTTTTGTGATGTCGCTGTACGCGCTGTGGATGGAGAACCCTGAACCGGCTGTGCATGAGATTGAGACTGCGCTGCAGGGCAATCTTTGCCGCTGCACGGGCTACGAGCCGATCATCAAGGCGGCGCAGGCGGTCTCGCAATATGGAACGCCTACCTCCGACTATCTGACGACCGAACGCGATGCGACCGTAGTGCGGCTTGCGGCGCTTAGGGATGGGCGTCGGGTCGAGGTGGAGAAGGATGGCGATTGCGCTATTTTGCCCGCCGATGTTGACGATCTGGCCGCGGTGCTGGCCGACAACCCGGAGGCGACGATTATCGCTGGCGCGACGGATGTCGGCCTATGGGTCACCAAGTTTATGCGTCCGATCTCGCCCGCCGTCTTCATCGGCCATCTGGATGAGTTGAAGCGTATCGACGACGAGGGCGATGTGATCCACATTGGCGCGGGCGTCACCTACACCGAATGCGAAGACGCGCTGGGCGCCGCCTTTCCTCATCTGCCCGAGTTCTGGGATCGGATCGCCGGCTGGCAAGTGCGCAATATGGGAACCGTCGGCGGCAATGTCGCAAATGGCTCACCCATCGGCGATACGCCGCCCGTTCTGATCGCGCTGGGCGCCGAGGTGACTCTGCGAAAGTCAGGCGGGCGCCGCACGCTGGCGCTGGAAGATTTCTTCATCGACTACGGAAAGCAAGATCGCGAGTCGGGTGATTTCGTTGAGGAAATGCGCATCCCGAAGGCGGCTGAGGGTTCGCTGCATGCGGCCTACAAGATCTCGAAGCGGCGCGACGAGGATATTTCGTCCCTCGCCGCCGCGTTCAATGTGACGGTCGAGGGCGGCGTCATCACCGCCGCCCGCATCGCCTTTGGCGGCATGGCGGCGACGCCGAAACGGGCCGCGGCGTCTGAGGCGGCGTTGATCGGCAAACCGTTCGCCGAGGCCAGTTTTCTCGCCGCCGCCGATGAGTTGACCAGGGACTTCAGCCCGCTAACAGATTGGCGAGCTTCGGCTGACTATCGTATGCGATCCGCGCAGAACCTGTTCCGCCGGTTCTATCTGGAGCACAGCGAACAGGCCGCGCCTGTCCGCCTGATGCGCGCCTGACCGGGGAGGAAAAGATGAATCAACAAAATGCGATACACGGTGGCGTTCATACGGACCTTCGTCACGACTCCGCCCATAAACATGTCAGCGGCAGTGCGGATTACATCGACGACATGCCGCTACCGGCCGACGCGCTGCACGCCTATCTGGGTCTTTCGAACGTCGCGCACGCCAACATCACGGCGATGGACCTTTCCGAGGTCGCGGCGGCGCCGGGCGTGGTCGGCGTGCTGACCAAGGAGGATATCCCCGGCGTCAACGATGTCAGTCCGACCCATCTGCATGACGAGCCGATCTTCGCCGACGGCAAGGTGGAGTTTTGGGGCCAGCCGATTTTCGCAGTGGTCGCCGAGACCCGCGATCTGGCCCGCCGCGCGGCGGAGAAGGCCAGGATCACATATGAAAAGCTCCCCCACGCCCTGACGCCCGATCAGGCGCGGGAAGCGGGCTATCCCCATGTTACCGCTCCGCTGAAGCTGGAGCGCGGAGACGTGGAGACCGGGTTCGCTGCAGCCGAACACCGGATCAAGGCGCGGATGGAGGTCGGCGGACAGGACCATATGTATCTGGAGGGCCATATCGCCCTCGCCATTCCAGGTGAAGACGAGGATGTGATCATCTATTCCTCGACCCAGAACCTGACCGAAGCGCAGCATATGGTCGCCACCGTTCTCGGCACCTCCTCAAACGCCGTTTCGGTGAATGTGCGTCGCATGGGCGGCGGGTTCGGCGGCAAGGAAACGCAGATGAACCTGTTCTGCTCCGTCGCGGCGATCGCGGCGAAGAAGTGGAACAGGGCGGTGAAGATTCGCCCCGACCGCGACGACGACATGACCGCGACCGGCAAGCGCCATGACTTCGTGGTCGACTATGACGTTGCGTTCGACGGTGAGGGCCGGATTCAGGCTGTCGATGGATCGTGGGCCGCGCGCTGCGGATTCTCCTCGGACCTCTCCGGCCCCGTGACGGATCGCGCGCTGTTCCATGCTGACAACGCCTATTTCTATCCGCATGTGCGGCTGGTCTCGCGCCCGATGAAGACCAACACGGTCTCGAACACCGCTTTCCGCGGCTTCGGCGGTCCGCAAGGCGTGATCATCGCCGAGCGGATCATGGAGGAAATCGCCTATAAGCTTGGCAAGGACCCTCTGGAGATCCGCAAGCTCAATTTCTATGGCGGCGAAGGCCGCAACGTGACCCCCTATCACCAGACGGTCGAGGACAGCATCATCGACCGCATCGTCGATGAGCTTGCGCACAGCGCCGACTATCAGGCGCGCCGTCAGGCGGCGCTCGACTGGAACGCTCAGGGCGGCGTCATCCGCAAGGGCATCGCGATGACGCCGGTCAAGTTCGGCATCTCCTTCACCGCGACCTGGTACAATCAGGCGGGCTCGCTGGTGCATATTTACAATGACGGCTCGATCCACCTGAACCATGGCGGCACCGAGATGGGGCAGGGCCTCAACACCAAGATCGCCCAGGTGGTCGCAGACGCGTTTCAGGTCGATTTCGACAGGATCAAGATCACCAAGACCACGACCGAGAAAGTGCCGAACGCCTCCGCCACCGCGGCGTCCTCTGGTTCCGATCTCAATGGCATGGCGGCGCTGAACGCCTGCGATCAGATCAAGGAGCGACTGGTTGCTTTCGCCGCTGAGCGCTGGCAGGCCGAGCCATCAGAGGTCAGTTTTATCGGCAACGCGGTGCAGATCAGGGATGAGGTCGTGCCGTTCAACGACTTCATCAAAGAAGCCTATATGAACCGGATCCAGCTGTCGGCCGCAGGTTTCTATAAAACCCCAAAGATTCACTGGGACCGCGCGAGCGGCACGGGGCGCCCATTTTACTACTACGCCTATGGCGCGGCGTGTTCAGAGGTCTCCATCGACACGCTGACCGGCGAGTATCAGGTGGATCGCACCGACATCCTGCACGATGTGGGCCGGTCGCTGAATCCGATCCTCGACAAGGGTCAGGTCGAGGGCGCCTTCATTCAGGGCATGGGCTGGGTCACGACCGAGGAGTTGTGGTGGGATGACGAGGGTTGTCTTCGCACGCACGCCCCGTCGACCTACAAGATCCCACTCGCATCGGACCGGCCGCGCGTCTTCAACGTCAATCTCGCCGAGTGGTCCGAAAACAAGGAGCGGACCATTAAACGCTCAAAGGCCGTCGGCGAGCCACCCTTCATGCTCGGCATCTCTGTGCTGGAGGCGCTGTCGATGGCTGTGGCCAGCGTCGCCGACTACGCCGTTTGTCCGCGGCTGGACTCTCCGGCGACGCCGGAGCGCGTGCTGATGGCGGTCGAGCGTCTGCGAGCGGAGGCTGCAGGATGATCGGACAAACCGAATTCAAGGCCTTTTTGGCGGCGCATGACGCGGTCGCCGAGGCGCGGCTGGTCCGTGTTCGCGGTTCCTCCCCCCGCGACGCGGGCGCCGCGATATATGTGGCGCCGGACGCCATCTTTGGGACCATCGGCGGCGGCCAGTTGGAATTCATGGTCATCGATGAAGCGCGGGCGATGCTGGATCGCGGCGAGGACGCCCATGCCATGGACGTGCCACTCGGTCCGGCGATAGGCCAATGCTGCGGCGGAAGGGTGGAGATAGCGTTGAAACGCCTTTCCGAGAAGGACAAGCGCCGTGCGGCGCTGGATGCGGAGGAGCGCGCGCGCGCCTTCCCCGAGGTCTATGTATTCGGCGCCGGTCATGTGGGCCGCGCCCTGGCGCGCTGCCTGTCTCTGTTGCCGGTCAAGACGGTGGTCGTGGACCCGCGCAAGGACGAGTTGGCGCTTTGCGACGCGCCGGTCGAACGCCGCCTGACGCCTATTCCAGAGGCCGAGGTTCGGTCGGCTCCGCCGGGCAGCGCCTTCGTGGTGCTGACCCACGATCATTCGCTGGATTTCCTGGTGACGGCCGAAGCGCTGGACCGGGGCGACGCCGTGTATGTGGGTTTGATCGGCTCGGAGACGAAGAAAGCCGGGTTCAAAAGCTGGCGGCGCGGCGAGAATCCCAAGGCGACGGTCGATGGGCTTGTGTGCCCGATCGGCGCCGGCGGAGGCGTCGACAAGCGCCCGGAAGTGATCGCCGCCCATGTGGCGGCCGAGGTGATGGCTGCGTTGCCGTCGCCTCAGGCGGAGGAATTCGCCGACCAGTATGAGGGAGGGAAGGGGAGCGTGACCGAGGCCCCGAAGGAATAAGCGTACTGAACCTGAAGCGGAACGGCTTCGCGTCCCAGTCCAACAGGAGAACAACAAAATGAATACCGCAAGCCACGACTACAAGATGCTTGTGCGAAGCGACTCCAGCGCTTTCTGGGCGCTGTTCACCGACAACCTGATCAATCTGATCGTGCTGACCGGCATCTGTCAGTTCGTCTTTCAGATGCCGCCAGAGATCGTGTTTGGCCGCATCGTGCCAGGCGCGGCGATCGCCATCATCGCCGGCATCGCGGTCTATGTGATGCTGGCCAAGCGCGCGGCGGCCAAATACGGCAAGGACGTCACAGCCCTGCCATACGGCATCTCTACCCCGGTGATGTTCGTCTATCTGTTCGGCGTCATCGGCCCGATCTACTGGACCACCAACGACGCCGTGCTCGCATGGCAGGTGGGCATCGGCGCCGGCTTCCTGGGCGGAATCGTGGCGGCTCTGGGCGCGATCATCGGCCCGTTCCTGAAGAGGGTGACGCCCCGCGCGGGCATGCTGGGCACTCTTTGCGGCATCGCGCTGGTTTTCATCGGAACCGTGCCGTTGGCTGAGGTGTTTGAGGATCCGTTCATCGGTTTCGCTTCGATGATCATCATCCTCTGGGGTTTGGTGGGCCGTTTCAAACTGCCGTTCAACATTCCGGCTGGTCTGCTGGCGCTGATCGTCGGCACCGCGGTCGGCCTCGTCACGGGGCATGCGAACATTTCGTTTGACGGCGTCGGATTCTATCCGCCGATCCCCTATATCGGCGACATGATGGTCGGCATTCAGTACCTCATGACCAACCCGGAGCTGTTCCTGGTTCTGGTGCCCGTGCAGATCTATAACTTCATCGAGACGATGAACAACGTAGAGTCGGCCGAGGCTGCTGGCGACCACTATCCGGTCGCGGTCTGCCAGGTGACCGATGGCTTCGGCACCATGCTGGGTGCGGTGTTCGGTTCTCCGTTCCCGACGACGGTCTATATCGGCCACCCCGCCTATAAGCGGATGGGCGCGCATTCGGGCTATATCATCGGCGTCGCCGTTGTGATCCCGATTGCGGCATTCTTCGGGCTTCTGGCCTTCCTGAACAACCTGATCCCCGTGGCTGCGGCCGCGCCGATCCTGGTGTTCGTCGCGCTGAGCCTGATCACCAATACCGCCCACTCCATCAAGACCGAGCATATGGCGGCGGTGACCATCGCGATGATGCCGCATGTGTCGGCATTCCTGATGGTCAAATGGGGCTCGCTGATGAACGCGCTGGGGGCGTCAGGCGTCGAGGGGCTGCCACGTCTGGGCGACCCAGAACTCACAGCGGCGCTGCTGATGCAGGGCGCGCATTACAGCGGCCATCTGGCGCTGTCGCAGGGCGCGATCATCACCGGCCTGATCTGGGGCGCGATCGTCGCCAGCACGATCGACGGAAACTTCCGAAATGCGGGCGGATTCGCCATCGCGGCGGCCGTAATGTCCTCAGTCGGCATCGTCCACGGCGCCAGCCTGCATATGCCGGAGTTCTCGGGCATCGTAGCGGGCTATCTGATCGCCGGCGCCTTCCTGCTGATCTATCCGATGGTTCACAAGGAAGCCGGAGAGATCAACGAGGAGATGGTCACCGAAGAGCCGCTGCCTGAAGGCCGCTGAGCCGCTCTTTGACGATGAAAGCCGCGGCGGGCCCCATTGGCCCGCCGCATTCAGCTTGGGACCAGTTACATGAGCACCAAATTGCTGCGCGGGCGTGTTCTGACGTTCAAAGCCGAACCGCAGGGCCCTGACGACACCGACGCTTTCGACTATCTCGAAGATGGCGTGCTGTTGATCGAGAATGGACTGATCAAGGCGGTCGGCGACTACGCGGATGTGGCCGGGAGCGCGAATGGAGCAGAGGTGGTCGATCACCGGCCACACCTGCTGGTGGCCGGGTTCATCGACCCGCATATTCATTTCCCCCAGGTGCAGATGATCGCCAGCTGGGGCGCCCAACTGCTCGACTGGCTGAACACCTACACCTTCCCTGAGGAAAGCCGATATCACGACCCCGACCACGCGGCGCTGATGGCGCGCCGGTTCTGCGATGAGCTGGTCAACCACGGCACCACCACGGCTTCGGCGTTCTGTTCTGTCCACAAGACCTCTGCCGAGGCCTATTTTGCGGAGGCCGCGCGCCGCAATATGCGGATGATCGGCGGCAAGGTGATGATGGACCGCAACGCGCCCGAGGGCGTCACCGACACGCCGCAATCGAGCTATGACGACACCAAGGCGCTGATCGAGGCATGGCACGGCACGGGCAGGGCGCTCTACGCCATCACCCCCCGTTTCGCGATCACATCCACGCCGGAACAGATGGAGATGGCGGGCGCGTTGGCGGCGGAGCATCCCGATTGTCATATCCAGACGCATCTCTCGGAAAATCATGAGGAGATCGCCTTTACGGCGGAGCTCTACCCGGACGCGCGGGACTATCTGGATGTCTATGAGACCCATGGCCTGTTGGGGCCGAAACTTCTGCTGGGCCATTGCATCCACCTGAAGGAGCGGGAGATCGCCGCCATCGCCGAGAGCGGCTCGCGCCCGGTCTTCTGCCCGACCTCGAACCTGTTTCTGGGCTCGGGCTGCTTTGACGACGAAGGGCTGCGCGCCCGCGGAATCGTCAACGGTGTGGCGACCGATGTGGGCGCCGGCACCAGCTACTCCATGCTGCAAACCATGAATGAGGGCTACAAGGTGCTGCAGCTTCAGAACCAGAAACTGCACCCCTATCGCGCCTTTCACTGGATCACGCGGGGCAACGCCATTGCGCTGGGGCTGGAGGACAGGATCGGCACGCTGGACGCAGGCACCGATGCCGATATCGTGGTGCTGAACAGCCGCGCCACCAGCGCCATGGAGTTGCGGATGGAGCGCGCCGAAACGCTGGCCGAGGAGCTTTTCGTGCTGCAAGTGCTTGGCGACGACCGCGCGGTGGCGCAGACTTACATCGCCGGGGAGGCGCAGAAAGGAGCGAACTGATGACAACCGCCAGCGACGCGCTGATCGATGATCTGCCAAAGGCCGAGCTTCACCTGCATATCGAGGGAACGCTCGAGCCGGAGGTGATGCTGGCGTTGGCCAAACGCAACGGCGTCGAGCTGCCCTATGAGACTGTTGATGACGTCGCCGCCGCGTACGAATTCGACAACCTTCAGGATTTCCTCGACCTCTACTATCTGGGCATGTCGGTGCTGATCCATGAGCGTGATTTTCACGACCTGACCTACGCCTATCTGACCAAGGTCGCCGCCGACGCTGTCGCCCATGTGGAGATATTCTTCGACCCCCAGCCCCATACTGACCGCGGCATCGCCTTCGAGACCGTGCTGGATGGCATCCTGAGCGGGTTGGAGGCCGGGCTGAAGGACTATGGGATCACGTCTAAATTGATCATGTGCTTCGTGCGCCATCTGCCCGAGGAACACGCCTTCGAGGTGCTGCATTCCGCCTGCAAGCACAAGGAGCATATCTTCGGCGTAGGCCTCGATTCTTCGGAACAGGGCCACCCGCCATCGGAGTTCTCGCGTGTCTTCGCCGAAGCCCGGAAAGAAGGATTCACCCCCGTCGCCCATGCTGGTGAGGAAGGCCCGGCGGAGTATGTGAAGGAGGCGCTGGACGACCTGAAAATCCAGCGCATCGATCACGGCAATCGGTCCTTTGACGACCCTGCGCTGATTGCCCGATTGGCGCGGGAACGCACGCCGCTGACTATGTGCCCGCTCTCGAACCTGCGGCTGAAAGGCATTCCAAACTTGGAATCGAGTCCTGTGAAAAAGGCGCTCGACGCGGGGCTTCTGGTCACGGTGAATTCGGACGACCCGAGTTACTTCGGCGGTTATGTCGGCGACAATTTCAAGGCGGTGCGCTCGGCGCTGAACCTCAGTTCGGCGGATGTGGTGACGCTGGCGAAGAACTCGTTCAAAGGATCATTTTTGAGCGATGCGGAGAAGCAGGCGCATATCGACCGAGTCGAACAACGCGCTGAAAAACATCGCATTTAGGCTTGTGTATGCTGGCGTCAAATGGCGCAAACTTCACCCATGACTTTAGGGTGTGACTCCGCGCGCTGGCTCGCATAGCCCGGCTTTCAATTTTTCCAAGATAATCCTTCGTGCAACCTGGGCGAAGTAATCCGCGCTGGAATAACCTATTATCATCACTTGAAAAAACGTCATTTCAGAGAACAAGAAAATGACCCAGCGAACATACTATGCGCCGAAGGGCGGGCTTCCGCCGCAATCCCAGTTGCTGACCGATCGGGCGATGTTCACCGAGGCCTATGCGGTTATTCCCAAAGGCACGTTCAGCGACATCGTCACCAGCTTTCTGCCGTTCTGGGACAATGCGCGGTTCTGGATTCTTTCCCGGCCCTTATCAGGTTTCGCTGAGACGTTCTCGCAATACATCGCCGAAGTGCAGCCCGGCGGTGGCAGCGACCGCCCCGAAACCGATCCGACGGCCGAGGCCGTGCTTTTCGTCGTCGAGGGTGCGATGACGCTGACCATCGCGGGCCAGCGCCATGAGATGGAGGAGGGCGGGTACGCCTATATTCCGCCCGGCACCGATTGGTCGCTGAAAAACGAAAGCTCCGCAGCGGTCCGCTTTCACTGGTTTCGCAAGGCGTATCAGGCGGTGGATGGGCTGGATGCGCCTGATCCCATCGTCACCAACGAGAACCAGGTCGATCCGACGCCGATGCCCGATTGCGGCGGCGTCTGGGCGACCACGCGCTTCGTCGATCCCGAGGACTTGCGTCACGACATGCATGTGACCGTCGTCACCTTCCAACCTGGCGGCGTGATCCCCTTCGCCGAATCACACGTCATGGAGCACGGGCTCTACGTGCTGGAGGGCAAGGCGGTTTATCGGCTGAATCAGGATTGGGTCGAAGTGGAGGCGGGCGATTATATGTGGCTGCGCGCCTTCTGCCCGCAAGCCTGCTACGCGGGTGGACCAGGCCCGTTCCGCTATCTGCTCTACAAGGACGTGAACCGGCATATGCCGCTTCACCCGCCGCGTTGATCGCGGTGAACGCCGCCGCGAAAGTTTAGGTCTTTATCAATAATATTGAAAATCAAAGTGATTTTCTTGTGATATTGAGTAGATGAATTAACAAGGGCCGTCGCGCGCAAACTGCGGAATTTCAATCCGCGCATCGAAGATCTTGGCGCCGACCCCGGAACCAACAGCAATCCCGCCACGGAGGGCGCGACTATGAGCATTCAAAACCCGGTCTTCATCCCCGGCCCGACCAATATGCCGGAGGAGCTTCGCAAGGCGATCAGCCAGCCGACGATGGATCACCGCTCGGCGGCGTTCGCAGAGATTTTGCATCCTGCGCTTAATGGCGTGAAGCAGGTGTTGAAGAGCGAGACGGCGGAGATCTTTATCTTTCCCTCCACCGGAACCGGCGGTTGGGAGACGGCGCTTACCAACACGCTGTCAGCCGGCGACAAGATCATCGCCGCGCGAAATGGCATGTTCTCGCATCGCTGGATCGATATGTGCCAGCGGCACGGGCTGGACGTTCAGGTCGTCGAGGCAGAGTGGGGCGCTGGCATTCCGGCGGACCGGTATGAAGAAATCCTGACCGCCGACACGGGTCATCAGATCAAGGCGGTGCTCGCGACCCATAACGAGACCGCCACAGGCGTGAAGTCCGACATCGCCGCGGTGCGCCGAGCGATGGACGCGGCGGGGCATCCGGCGCTTCTGTTTGTTGATGGCGTCAGCTCAATCGGCTCGATGGATTTTCGCATGGATGAGTGGGGCGTGGACGTCGCCGTCACCGGCTCGCAAAAGGGCTTCATGCTGCCTGCGGGCCTCGCCATCGTCGGCTTCTCGCCAAAAGCGCTGGCCGCGGTCGAGAGCGCTGGTCTGCCTCGGACCTTTTTCGACATTAGAGACATGCAGAAGGGCTACGCCGCCAACGCCTATCCATACACGCCTGCCGTTGGGTTGCTGAGCGGGCTGAAGCTGGCGACTGAGATGCTTTTGGACGAAGGGCTGGAGAACGTCTTCGCCCGGCACAACCGCATCGCCTCGGGCGTTCGCGCCGCGGTTGGCGCCTGGGGGCTGAAGTTGTGCGCAATCTCGCCGGACCTCTATTCCGACTCGGTCAGCGCTATTCGCACGCCAGAGGGGTTCAACGCCACCGACATCGTTACCCACGCGGCCGATGTTTACGGCGTCGCGTTCGGCGTTGGTTTGGGCGAGGTTGCGGGCAAGGTGTTCCGCATCGGCCATCTGGGCAGCCTGACCGACGTGATGACGTTGTCCGGCCTCGCCACGGCCGAGATGTGCATGGCCGATCTTGGGCTGGACATTCAGCTTGGCTCGGGTGTCGCGGCGGCGCAGGAGTACTACCGCAACAGCGCCAACGACGCGCGCGCAGCGGGCTGAATCGACCAGACAATGAGGGGCTCGGCAGAATCCGGATTGATTTTTGCGACTGATTCGCCTATCTCAGCCGTGACGGGAGAGCTGCGTATAGCGGCGCCGAAGGAGCAACCGCCCCGGAAACTCTCAGGCACCAAGGACCGTCACCGTATAGGACTCTGGAAAGCGAGGCGGGCACGTCTCCACCGATGGTGTAAGCACCTCGCCGCGAGGGTGGGCTGCGATACTCTCAGGTCGATGACAGAGGGGGCATTTGAAAGCGCTGAAAGGCGCTGGAGGATGCCATGAACGACCAGAAATCAGTTGCAGTCGTCGGCGCCGGGATCACCGGAGTCACCACCGCCTATATGCTCGCCCGCAAAGGCGCGGACGTCACCCTGTTCGAGTCCAACCCCTATCCCGCGATGGAGACGAGCTACGCCAATGGCGGCCAGCTTTCAGCCTCCAACGCGGAGGTCTGGAACAGCCTTTCGACCGTGCTGAAGGGCGTCAAATGGATGTTCTCATCCGGCGCGCCCCTGCTGATGAACCCCAAGCCGTCCTGGCACAAATACTCCTGGCTGGCGGAGTTCGTCGCTGCGATCCCGCAGTATGAGCGCAGCACCGTGCAGACGGTCGAGTGGGCGATCAAAGCCCGCGAGCTGCTCAATTGGATGGCCGAGGAGGAAGGCGTCGCTTTCGACAAGGAAGAGACCGGAATCCTGCACTTTTACGAGACCAAACAGCAGTTTGACGTGGCGACGAAAGTCACGGAGCTGCTGAAAAAGGGCGGTCTTGAGCGCACGCCGGTCACGGTCGATGAAATCCGGCAAATCGAGCCCGCGCTCAAGGGCGACATTCATGGCGGGTACTACACGAAGACGGATTTTACTGGCGATATTCACAAGTTCACCAGTGGTTTGGCGAGCGCCTGCAAGCGCAGGAACGTCAAGATGCGCATGTCGACAAGTGTCGAGAAGCTGCGCCACTCGAACGGCAAAATCGAGGTGTTCAGCCGGCTTGAGGACGCCCGCATGATCTCCTCGGCGGGGCAGCTGAAAGAGGTTTACGATCAGGTGGTGATCTGCGCAGGTGTCCGCTCTCGCGATTTCGCAGCCATGCTCGGCGACCGGCTGAACGTTTATCCCGTGAAGGGCTATTCGATCACGGTGAACCTCGAGGACGAGGAAAACCAGGCGGCCGCGCCCTGGACCAGCCTTCTTGACGACAACGCCAAGCTGGTGACCAGCCGGCTGGGCGAGAATCGGTTCCGGGTCGCTGGCACGGCCGAGTTCAACGGCTACAGCAAAGACATTGTTTGGGCGCGCATCTCTCCGATGTTGAAATGGTGCCACCGGCACTTCCCCGGCATGAGCACGGAGAGCTTTATTTCCTGGGCAGGGCTGCGGCCGATGATGCCGAACATGATGCCGCGGGTCGGCCCGGGCAATCACTCGAACGTCTTTTACAACACCGGTCACGGCCATCTCGGCTGGACCCTGTCGGCGGCGACCGCCGACATCATTTCCGCGCAGGTCGCGGTTCCGGAGGTGATCCAATGAACGCAGATTTCGATGTCACGCAGCTGACCTTCGACCATGTGGTCAAGGCGCATACCCGCATCCGGCCCTATGTGCATCGCACGCCGGTTCTGACGTCATCATTTCTGAATGACGCCACCGGGGCGGAGCTGTTCTTCAAGTGCGAGAACTTCCAGAAGGCGGCCGCCTTCAAGGTTCGCGGCGCCTGCAATGCGGTGTTCGGGTTGGCCGACGATATGCTGGAGAAGGGCGTCGCAACCCATTCCTCAGGCAATCACGCGCTGTCGCTTTCTTACGCGGCGGGGCGGCGCGGCATTCCCTGCAATGTGGTGATGCCGAGGACCGCGCCGCAGGCGAAGAAAGACGCGGTGATCGGCTATGGCGGCAAG
The DNA here is from genome assembly GCA_963669315.1 of Paracoccaceae bacterium. Lineage (GTDB taxonomy): Bacteria > Pseudomonadota > Alphaproteobacteria > Rhodobacterales > Rhodobacteraceae > SZUA-547. Next base: position 3,151,078 of record OY770021.1, read on the forward strand.
ATTACCGAATGCGAGCCGTCGACCTCCTCTCGAGAGGCCGTATTCGCCGAGGTTCAGGCGGAGACGGGGGGCGATTTCGTTCACCCCTATAACGACCCGCGAGTGATCTGCGGCCAGGCGACATGTTCGCGTGAGTTGTTGGAGCAAGTGGAACGCCTTGATGCGGTTGTGGCGCCGATCGGCGGCGGCGGGATGATCTCGGGCACGTGCCTGACGCTCAGCAACATCGCGCCGCATGTGAAGATCTATGCGGCCGAGCCCCATCAGGCGGATGACGCCGCGCGCAGCTTCAAGGCGGGCCACATCATCGCCGACGATGCGCCGGTGACGGTTGCGGACGGGCTGAAAGTGCCGCTGAAGGAGAACACCTGGCACTTCGTCTCGAACTTCGTGACCGACATCCTGACCGCGTCAGAGGATGAGATCGTCGATGCGATGAAGACGATCTGGAAGCGGATGAAGATTGTGATGGAGCCCTCCAGCGCCGTGCCGCTGGCGACCATCCTGAAGAACAAGGACGTTTTCGCCGGCAAGCGGGTCGGCGTGATCGTCACCGGCGGCAATGTCGATCTCGACAAGCTGCCGTGGATCAAGAATTAAACTGAAGGAATGCTGACATGAACGCTCCTGTGACATTCGACGGCCACGAAGTTGGCTATGACATCCCCGCCGCTCCCGGCATGGACGAGACGGACATCCAGACCCCGTGTCTGATCCTCGATCTCGACGCGCTTGAGCGGAACATCAAGAAAATGGGCGACTACGCCAAGGCGCACGGCATGCGCCACCGCGTGCATGGCAAGATGCACAAATCGGTGGATGTGGCTAAGCTGCAAGAGAAGCTTGGCGGCGCCATCGGCGTCTGCTGCCAGAAGGTGTCGGAGGCCGAGGTCTTCGTACGTGGCGGCATCAAGGACGTGCTGGTCTCCAACCAGGTCCGCGACCCGGCGAAGATCGACAGGCTGGCGCGCTTGCCCAAGCTGGGATCGCGTATCATCGTCTGCGTCGACGACATCGAGAACGTGGCCGATCTTTCGGCGGCGGCCGTCCAGCACGGTACTGAGCTGGAGTGCTTCATCGAGATCGATTGCGGCGCCGGGCGTTGCGGCGTGACGACGACGCCCGAGGTGGTGGCCATCGCCAAGGCGATTGATGCGGCTCCCAACCTCAAATTTACCGGCATTCAAGCCTATCAGGGCGCCATGCAGCACATGGACAGCTATGAGGACCGCAAGGCCAAGCTCGACATCGCCATCGCCATGGTGGCGGACGCGGTCGAGGGGTTGAAGGCCGAGGGGCTGGAGCCGGAGCTGGTCTCCGGCGGCGGCACGGGCTCTTACTACTTTGAGAGCAACTCGGGCGTTTACAATGAGCTGCAATGCGGCTCCTACGCCTTCATGGACGCCGATTACGGCCGTATCCACGACAAGGATGGCAACCGGATCGATCAGGGAGAATGGGAGAACGCGCTCTTCATCCTGACCTCGGTGATGAGCCACGCCAAGGCCGACAAAGCGATCTGCGATGCGGGCCTGAAGGCGCAATCGGTCGACAGCGGACTGCCCTTCATCTTCGGGCGGACGGATGTGGAATACGTCAAATGCTCCGACGAGCATGGCGTGATCGCCGACCCCGATGGCGTCCTCAAGGTCAACGACAAGCTTCGGCTTGTGCCGGGCCATTGCGACCCGACCTGCAACGTCCATGACTGGTATGTGGGCGTCCGCAACGGCAAGGTCGAAACCGTCTGGCCCGTCTCCGCCCGTGGCAAAGCCTACTGAGATCCACCCTCCCCGGGACTTGCGCGGCGCCATCCCCCCCCGGCGCCGCGCCTTTTTCCGGGCCCAAGGGAACGAGGAGAATTAATATGATTATTGTGCCAGAAAAAGAAATCGCGGCCTTGATCGGCCCGTCCGAATCCTTCACCGCGGTGGAGCAGGTCTTTGCGGCCATGTCGCGCGGCGACGCCTATAACTTCCCGGTGATCCGGGAGGCGATCGGCCATGCGGACGCGCTTTACGGGTTCAAGTCCGGATTCGACCGGGCCGGGCTGGTGCTGGGCCTCAAATCCGGCGGCTACTGGCCGGGCAATATGGAGAAGGGCCTGACCAATCACCAGTCGACCGTGTTCCTCTTCGATCCGGATACGGGTCAGGCCAAGGCGGTGATTGGCGGCAACCTGCTGACCGCGTTCCGCACGGCGGCCTCGGCGGCGATCTCCGTCTCCCGCCTCGCCCGCAAGGACTCCAAGGTTCTGGGCATGATCGGCGCCGGCCATCAGTCGATGTTTCAGCTTCGCGCGGTCGCCGCGCAGCGCGACTTCGAAAAAGTGGTCGCCTGGGATCCGTGGGCGGAGGGCGTCGCGCGCCTCGGCGGCATCGCTGAGGAGCTTGGGCTTGAGTTCGAGGCGGTCGAGCGCGAGGCTCTTGGCGCGCATGCCGACGTGATCGTCACCATCACTTCGTCCTTCGAGCCGCAGCTGATGAAGGACTGGATCAAGCCGGGAACTCATCTCGCCTGCATGGGCACCGACACCAAGGGCAAGCAGGAGATCGACCCGGCGCTGGTCGCCGCCGCCACCGCGTTCACCGACGAGGTCGCCCAGTCGATCACGATCGGCGAATGCCAGCACGCGATCGCTGACGGCTCCAAGGCCGAGGGCGACATCAACGAGATCGGCGCGGTGATCAACGGTGCGCATCCGGGCCGGACGTCAGACGAGGAAATCACCCTCTTCGACGGCACCGGGGTCGGGCTTCAGGATCTGGCCGTCGCTGACGCTGTCGTCGGTCTGGCGGTGGAGAAGGGCGTCGCGATCGACGTAGATTTCTGACGACACTGTACCAAGTCTGGGAAGACAAAGGCCGGGGCGGCGACGCTCCGGCCTTATTGTTTGCCGCCTATTTCAGCGGGATGTTCCGCGCCTCGCCCTTGTTGGATTGGTAGACGTCGGACATCTCAGCATAGGTCGCTCGCACCTTCGCCAGCCGGTCCTCAAAACTCTGCCGCGTCTCCGCCTCGCAGTTTTCCACCAGATCGGTCAGGCTGTAGGCGCTCCAATAGTCGTTTTCGCGGGCGTAGCCGCCGGGCTCATGCCTGAAGACCTGCTTCAGGATGTTCAGGTCGTGCCCGATCTGGAATGCGTCCCGCGAATCCTCGTGGCTGAACAGGTAGTAGAAATTGTCATACCCGCCCCAGGCGATGGCCGAGGCGCAGAGCGTGCAAGGCTCATGGGTGGCGAGGAAGATCACGTCTTTCGGATCGACGCGCTTGGTTTCGTCCTCGTTGACCATCTCATAGTAGCTTTTCATGGCCTGTATCTCGCCATGCCAGAGCGGGTTCTCGGTCTCATGGTTGGTCTCGGCGAGGATCGTCGACAGGTCTGATTTCCTCAGCATCGCGGCGCCGAAAATCTTGTTCCCTTGGCGCACTCCGCCTTGCGTCAAAGGGATGATTTCATTCTCGATCACATCGATTAGCCGGTCGATCAGCTTTGGATCGCAGCCTGCTTTCTGTCCTGGGCGCATAGCGTCTTCCTTTTTAGTCTATGGCGCCGGCCAGAAGTTACTGGAACGGCACCTCGTTAAAACTGCGTAGCTTGCGCGAATGCAGGCGATCGATTGGCATACTGCGCAGGATCTCCATCGTCCGCACGCCGATGGCGAGATGCCTGTCGACCTGCGTCCGATAGAAATCGGTCGCCATGCCCGGCAGCTTCAATTCTCCATGAAGCGGCCGGTCTGAGACGACCAGCAATGTTCCGTAGGGTACGCGAAAGCGGAAACCGTTCGCGGCCACCGTCGCGCTCTCCATATCCAGTGCGATTGCGCGGGATTGAGAGAAGCGCCGCACCGGCTCGGATTGGTCGCGAAGCTCCCAATTTCGGTTGTCGATCGAGGCGACAGTGCCGGTCCGCATCACCGTCTTCAGTTTCTTCGGGTCCAGACCCGCTTCTTCGCGCACCGCCTGCTCCAGAGAGGTCTGGACCTCGGCCAGCGCCGGGATCGGCACCCAGAGGGGCAAGTCCGCGTCCAACACATGGTCGTCGCGCACATAGCCATGCGCCAGCACATAGTCTCCCAGACGCTGCGTGTGGCGAAGCCCGGCGCAATGGCCCAGCATGATCCAAGCCGACGGACGCATCACCGCGATATGGTCGGACATCGTCTTGGCGTTGGACGGGCCGACGCCGATATTCACAAGCGTTATCCCGTTCGCATCTTCGCGCGTCAAATGAAAGGCGGGCATCTGCGGTCCATGCCCCCCCGACGCCGGTTCGACGAAGCCGGTGTAACCAGACGCCGGATCACTCGCCAGCCGCTTCGCCAGTTCGCGAAAACCATCGACGTAGAACTGGTAGTTCGTGAAGAGCACGAAGTTTTGAAAATGGTCGCAATCGGTTCCGGTGTAGTGACGAAGTCGATGCAGCGAGTAGTCGATCCGCGGCGCGGAGAACAGCGACAGAGGCGCCGGTTTCCCGGGTTCGGGCGCGCGCTCGGCGTTCACGATCTCATCGTCCATCGTCGTCAGGTCCGGCGCGTCGAAGAGCTGCGAGAACTGCTCAAGCTGAGATTTGGTCAGGCCGCGCTCCACATGCAGGCCCTTCGGGAATGCGAAATGCACTGGTATCGGCGTGTTGGAGAGCCCAATCTCGATCGTGCAATCATGGTTTGCGCGCAGTTCGGTCAGTTGCTCGACAAGATAGCGGTGAAAGAGGTCGGGTCTCGTGATCGTCGTCTCATAGACGCCCGTCTGCTCGCAGAAGCCATAGGAGCGCATGACCCTCGCCAACCGGACGGTTTCGACGCGCACCCGTAACAGGGGATAGAAGGCGCGCGCTGCGCTCTTCGGAGTCTCACCAGCCGCGAAATCCTGAAAGGTTCGTATAAGGCGATCGCGCTGATCGCCATACAACTCGACCAGCGCATCGACGGCCGCCTTCGGATCGCTATGAGTCTGGAATGTCACCTGGGCGCCTCTTTCGCAATGTTCAGGCGCACCAGCGCCGGTTCGCCGTTATTTCTGGCTCAATTCTGGCGAAAATCAATTGCGATCCGAGTTGTTAGGTCAATTCGCCGGAGCCCGATCAAGGGCTCCGGCGTTTTTTGATCAGGCCTCTTCCCGAGGCAGCGACCCGTGGCCATGCCCGGCGTGGCCGCCCGAAACCTCCTCAGTGGCTTCTTCCGAAAGTTCGGCGGGAAGCACGAGGTTCAGGACGATCGCCAGAAGGGCCGCGGGCAGCAGGCCGCTGGTCATCAGGATGCGCACCGTTTCCGGCAGGCGCTCCACAGCGCCCGGCTCCAGCTGCAGGCCGAGGCCCACAGACAGTGAAATCGCGAAGATCACCATGTTGCGGCGGTTCCAGATGACGTCCGAGAGCATTGAGACGCCCGCAGCCACAACCATGCCGAACATGATGATGACGCCGCCGCCGAGCACCTCGATTGGAACCGTACGGATAACGCCGCCCACCTTCGGTATCAGACCGCAGACGATCAGGAAGATCGCCCCGCAGGTGACCACATGGCGGCTCATCACGCCGGTCATGGCGATCAGTCCGACATTCTGGCTGAACGAGGTGTTCGGGAAGGCGCCGAAGCAGCCAGCAAGGGCGGAGCCCAGACCGTCAGCGTAGGTCGCGCCCTGAATCTCCTTGTCGGTCGCCTCGCGTCCGGCGCCGCCTTTGGTGATGCCCGAGACGTCGCCGACGGTTTCAATCGCCGAGATAATGGCCATCAGGCAGAACCCGATCAGCGCAGCTGCGGAGAATTCAAACCCGTATTTGAAGGGCTCCGGCAGGGCGAATACAGCGGCGCGCTCCCACGATCCGGTGATGGCGTCGATAGACAGCATGCCGACCGCGATGGCGTAGAAGTAACCCACGATCAGTCCGACCAGCACCGCCGAGACCGACAGCATTCCGCGGGTGAAGAACTTCAGGCCCAAGGTCACCAGGATCACGACAAGCGCCGCCGACCAGTTGAGAAGAGAGCCGTATTCTTCGGTGCCGATGGCCGGATAGCCGCCTGCGGCGTAGACGATGCCGACCTTGACCAGCGCGAGACCGATCATGGTGACGACGAGGCCAGTGACAAGCGGTGGCAGGGCGAAGCGGATCTTGCCGATGAACATGCCGAGGATGGCGTGGAAGATTCCGCCCAGAATCACGCCGCCGAACAATGCCGCGAGTCCGTCGACGCCTTTGCCGGCGACCAGCGGGATCATGATCGGCAGGAAGGCGAAGCTGGTGCCCTGAACGATGGGCAGCGCAGCTCCAACCGGACCAACCGTGATGGTCTGCATTAATGTGGCGACGCCCGCGAACAGCATCGACATCTGGATCAGATAGAGCAACTCGGGGAAGTCGGGCGAGTTGGAGCCGAAGCCGAAACCGGCCGCGCCTGCGACGATGATCGCGGGCGTGACGTTCGAGACGAACATCGCCAGGACGTGTTGAATCCCAAGTGGGATCGCCTTGTATATCGGCGGCGTATAATTTGGATCGCGGAGCTGTTCCGGCGTTCCGATTGAAGTGTCAACCATATCTCTTTTTCTCCTGTTGGCGAGTATGGGGTTCCTGCCGCCTCTTTTTCCTGCCAGGGCGGCTTCCGATCAGTCGGCTTCGACCGTGTAAGGGTGGTCGAACCAATTCTCCTCAAGATTTGGGCTATCGCCGATCCGGTCGACGACAGCGAACAGGCCGGGCGCCTCCAGCGGCGTCAGAACGCCGTGCCAGACACCGCGGTGAATATTTATGCATTGACCGGGCGCGGTGACGAAGGCGCGGGGCGTTCCGGGAGCGCCGCCTTGATCCGGCGCGACGATCACCAGGAACCGGGTTTGATGGACCGGGATGAACGCCTGGCTGCCGTCCGGGTGACGTTCAACCATATTAAGCTGATAGGGCAGATGGCGCGGCTGGGCGTCGAACAGGCTGATCCCAGCGCGCCCATCGCCGAAATCGAGTTCGGCGAGGTCATGGTGGCGTCCGCAAAGCCCCTGATTGATCAGTTTGTCAGGCTCGGCCTTAAGCTCGATCACGTCGCCAAACGACGCAAAGCCCTCGGCAGTCAGCGGCTCGGTTCGGATCAGACGCTCGCTCACTGCAGCAAATCCACAAGGCGAAGTTCGGCGATGCGTTCGACCTGTTTGCAGGCCTCGGCGAATTCAGTTTCGCGGTCGTTGTCGATGCGGCGCCGGAACGCTTCCTTGATAGAGGCCTTGGTGTTGTCGCGCACGGCGATGATGAAGGGGAAGCCGTGCTTCGCGACGTAGTCCGTGTTCAGCCTGGTGAACATCGCCCGCTCGTCGTCCGTCAGCGAGTCCAGGCCAGCGCCCGCTTGCTCAGAGGTGGATTCCGCCGTCAGCCGGTTCGCCTGCGCAAGCTTTCCGGCGAGATCGGGGTGGGCGGTCAGAACGCCCAATCGCGCATCCTCGCTGGCGGTTCTGAATACGCGGGCGAGGGCGCTATGAAGGCCAGTGGCTGTGTCATGCGCCGGCCCCAGCTCTCCGTTGAAGGCGCGCTCGGCGATCCATGCGGAGTGCTCAAAGATGCCGCCATAGGCCGCGACGAACGCATCGCGGTCCATCTCCGACGAGCGGGCGTAGGCGAGGGGAGGGTGGTTCTCAATCCAGTGCCGGGCGATGTCGATACGGCGGGCGAACCAGACGCCTTCATGGCCGCGCGCATATTCCATGAATCGGCGCAGCGCCATGATCCGGCCAGGGCGGCCGATCAGGCGGCAATGCAGACCAATCGACAACATCTTTGCGCGCCCCGCCTGACCTTCGGCGTAGAGCGCGTCGAAGCTGTCTTTGAGATAGGCATAAAACTGGTCGCCGGAATTGAACCCCTGCGGCGTTGCAAAGCGCATATCGTTGCAGTCGAGCGTATATGGGACGACAAGCTGATCGCGCCCACCAGCGCGCACCCAGTAGGGCAGATCGTCGGCATAGGAGTCGGCGACATAGTCGAAGCCGCCTTCCTCGGCCACCAGATCGACGGTGTTCTCTGAGCAGCGGCCGGTGTACCAGCCGCGCGGGCGCTCGCCGGTAACCTCGGTGTGGAGCTTGATGGCGTCCTCCATATGGGCGAGCTCATCTTCCTTGGCGAAGTCCTTGTATTCGATCCATTTCTGGCCGTGGCTGGCGATCTCCCACCCTGCGTCCTTCATGCCCTTCACCTGCGCGGGGCTGCGCGCCAGCGCGGTGGCGACGCCGTATACAGTCGCCGGAATCTCAAATTCCGTGAACAGGCGATGCAGCCTCCAAAATCCGGCGCGCGCGCCATATTCATAGATCGACTCCATGTTCCAGTGGCGCTGGCCGGGCCAGGCGGCGGCGCCGACGATCTCGGACAGGAACGCCTCGGATGCGGCATCACCGTGGAGAACGCAATTTTCACCGCCTTCTTCGTAGTTGACCACGAATTGCACAGCGATCCGCGCCCCATCGGGCCATTTCGGATCGGGAGCATCGGCGCCATAGCCGTGCATGTCGCGAGGATAACGGGTCAAATGTGAACTCCTTATTCGATTTGATTGTATGTCAAAGCAATCCAAATGACCTTTCTTTAATTTTTGAAAGAGTTATCGAAAAGAAGTCGATGCTGATTGGCGGCGATTTGGGCAGAATACAGGCTGAACAGACAAGAGAGACGCTATGACCGGTTATCTGACGACGCATGTGCTGGACACCGCGCGGGGCCTGCCCGCCGAGGGCCTGAAAATCGACCTCTACCGGATCGACGGTGAGACGCGGACTCATCTTCGCTCTCTGGCGACCAATAATGATGGCCGCACCGATGAGCAGATTCTGCCCGCCGAGGAGTTCGCCACCGGAACCTATGAGCTGGTGTTCCATGCGGGTGCATATCTGGACGCGACCGGCGCGCCGCCGGAGAACCCCCGTTTTCTGGACGTCATACCGTTGCGCTTCGGAATGTCGGAAGCTTCGCACTATCACGTGCCGCTGCTGCTTTCGCCGTTCAGCTATTCCACCTATCGGGGCAGCTAGGTCAGTTCAGCTGGCGGCTTGGTCTGGTGCAAGGCGGCGGTCACCCTGTCCGCCATAAAATCGATAAACAGCCTGACTTTCGGGTCCTGAAGGCGGCGATGCATGTAAAGGCAACCCATCTGAACCGGGGTAGGCGGCTCATCCTCAAGAACCACCCTTAACGCGTCTGAGCGAAGATGGTCCGCCACCTCGAAGGCGGGTTTCAGAATGATGCCATGGCCGTCCAACGCCCAGTTCGTCAGAACGTCGCCATCATCGGACTCGAACGGGCTGGAGACCGCATAGCGCTTTACGCCATCGTTCGTCTGTAGCGGCCACCGAAACTCCGGCGCTCCGGGATAGCGCAGGTTCAGGCAGTCATGCCCGTCCTTAAGCTCTTCAGCGTTTTGGGGGCGGCCTTTTCGGGCGAGATATGACGGCGCCGCGCAAAGCACGCGCGGACAGTCGGCGAACTTGCGAATGCGCATGTCGGAATCTTCAGGCAAGCCCAGAAAGAACGCTAGGTCCAGCCCTTCGGCGGTCAGGTCAAGCTTTCGGTCCGACAGCCGCATCCGGATCGCGACGTCCGGGTACATCTCCTTGAATGCAGGCACGGCCGGGGCGATCAGTCGTCGCCCGACGCCCAGCGGCGCGGCGATGTAGATCGATCCGCGAGGGGCGAGCGTGACCTCGTTGATCTCGGCTTCCGCCTCTTCCACCGATTCAAGAATCTTGCAGGCGCCGCGATAGAATAGCGCGCCTTGCTCCGTCGGATTGAGTTGCCGGGTCGTGCGCTGAAACAGCCGAATGCCCAGATGTTCCTCGAGCTTTGAGATGCGCGCCGAAGCGACCGCCGCCGAAATCCGCTGATCCCGGGCCGCCGCCGACATGTTGCCGAGTTCATAGACCCGCACAAAGGTTCGGATATTGTCCAGATAGGCCATTTTCTATTATTCGGCCTTTTTTGAAGCAGATCGAGTTTTTTCTCGAATACACGAAAATGAAGTTCTGCGCTAGCATGGCTGCAAGAATTCAATGGAGTGGGCAATATGTTCGAACTCGCTGTGCTGGGCGACTGGCTGGCCTTCGCCGTTCGGTGGCTGCATGTCATCACCGCGATCGCCTGGATCGGGTCATCCTTTTATTTCATCGCGCTGGATCTGGGATTGAAGAAAGCTCCGGGTCTGCCGGAGGGCGCCCATGGCGAAGAGTGGCAGGTCCATGGCGGCGGCTTCTATCACATCCAGAAATATCTGGTCGCGCCAGAGCGGATGCCCGACCATCTGGTCTGGTTCAAATGGGAAAGCTACGCCACCTGGCTGTCGGGCGCGGCGCTGTTGATGATCGTCTACTGGTCAGGTGCGGAACTGTTCTTGATCGACCGTGAGCGCGCGGATCTGGAGGTCTGGCAGGCGATCCTGATCTCAGGCGGATCGCTGGCCGTGGGCTGGATCATTTATCACGGCCTCTGCAAGAGCCATCTGGCGAACACGCCGACCACGCTGATGGTGCTTCTGTTCATCCTTCTCGTCCTGATGGCCTATGGCTATAGCGAGGTCTTCACCGGCCGCGCGACGATGCTGCATCTTGGCGCGTTCACGGCGACGATCATGACCGCCAACGTCTTTTTCGTGATCATGCCGAACCAGCGCATCGTAGTGAATGATCTGAAGGAGGGGCGCACTCCGGATCCGAAATACGGCAAGATCGCCAAGTTGCGCTCCACCCATAACAACTATCTGACTCTGCCGGTTCTGTTCCTGATGCTGTCCAATCACTACCCGCTGGCGTTCGGCACCGAGTACAATTGGCTGATCGCCGCTCTTGTGTTCCTGATGGGCGTCACGATCCGGCACTTCTTTAACACCATGCATGCGGGCGGAGAGCCGCCGCTATGGACCTGGGGCGTCACCGTGCTGCTGTTCCTGTGCGTCGTCTGGCTTTCCGCCGCGCCGCTGCGGCAAGCGGAGTACGAGGTGTCGGAGGCGCGTGAACTGACCGCCACACAGCAACGCTTCGCCAGCGCGGAGGGCTTTGATGAGGTTCAGGATATCGTGCTTGGCCGTTGTTCGATGTGCCATGCGCGTGAGACCGCATGGGAAGGCATTCATGTCGCACCGAAAAACGTGCTCTTGGAGACGCCCGCCGAGATCGCTGGGGCCGCCGAGGAGATCTTCCTGCAATCCGGCGTCACCACCGCCATGCCGCCAGCGAACGTCTCCTGGATGGAGCAGGAGGAGCGGGACAAGGTCATCCGCTGGTATCTGAATGCGAAGACCGGCGGCGAGAAAGAAGTCGCGCAGCAATAGGACGCTGCGTTTGCTCAGCGGGGGCGTCTAGCGGATTCGGCCGCCTTCGTTGATGGCCACGAGGGACTTCCGCTCCACAAGGTCGGGTTCGAAGTTGACCCTCGTAACATTGTCTTCGCCGGCGCAAAGCAGAAGCAGCAGTTGCGCGGCGCTCTGTCCCATCCGACGGTGCGGCACATGTATTGTCGTCAACGGCGGATCGAGAACCAGCGACAGTTCGATATCGTCAAACCCTGTAACTGACACGTCGTTCGGCACGTTCAGGCCAAGTTCCCGGATTCCGATCATTGCGCCTGCGGCCAGCACGTCGTTGCCGCAAATGATCGTCGTTGGCTTTCTATCATGTGCGAGCAAGCGCTTCGCGGCTGCGGCGCTCGCATCGAGGCTGTACTCCACTTCGATGATGCGCTTGTCCTCCAATGGCAGACCCGCGGCGCGAATGGCGTCGCGAACGCCGCAAACCCGCATTTCCGCGCGATCGTTGCCGTGGGTCACGCCTGCGATCATCGCGATGTTCCGATGGCCCAGTTCAAGGACACGCTCGGTCAGACGCCGGGCGGCGGCCCGGTTGTCGAATCCCACGCAGGGCCAAGGGCAATCCCGGCGCCAGGTCCACATCAGAACAAATGGCACGCCGCGCCGCTCCAGCAGTTCGTAGATCTCTACGCCGCGCGCTTCGCCGATTAGCGCGACACCATCGACGCCGCGGCCAAGGAGGGTTCTGACCTGCTGCGCCTCTTTCTCGGGATCATAGTTTGAAGTCGCGACCAACAGCGTGACGCCAGCCTCGCCCAATTCCTCCTGCAGCGCTTGCAGGCCTTGCGCGAAAATCGCGTTCTCCATGGTTGGAATGACGGCGCCGATAGTGTTGGTGCGGTTCGACGCCAGAGCGCGAGCGCCGAAATTGGGCGTATAGCCCAACGCCGCCACCATGGCTTCGACCCGCTCGCGCGTCTTTTTGCTGACGCGGGTAGGATCGTTCAGCGCACGCGACACCGTCGCAGTCGACACGCCGGATTTGCGTGCGACGTCCTCAAGAGTGGGCAGCTGCATAGCACCTTCCCGTCAAATGGACCCCTCGTTGAAAACGTTACCCTACTTAAGCAACGAATTCAAAGTGTAAGCGCTTACATTTTGACTGTAAGCGCTTGCTCTGCGTGTGTAAGCGCTTGCTTTTTGAGTGTAAGCGCGTACATTGGCGCTCGCGAATCTTAACAAAATGTCCTGGAGGACTGCCGGGTATGACGGGTAATGGCTCAATGGCCCTGATCGGCGCACTAATCTTGTTCATCGCCTATTTCAGCAATGTGGCGATGGGCGCGATGGGCGCTGGCGCGGTCCTTGGCGATGTGGGGGAGATGCTGACGCTTCTCGCATCCGCAGTTTTGTTTGTCGTTGGCGTGCTTGCCCGAGAGGCCGCAGAGAAGGCGAAAGACGAGTAAGCGAACCAATAATCTTACTGGGAGGAAGTTAATGAGAGACGAGAAAATCGAAGCTGAAATTGCATCGCTTGAGCGCCGCAACTTTATGAAGCTTGCGGCGTCAGGCGCGTTCACGGCGGCAGTTGTGGCCGGCGCGGCTGGAACCCTTTGGTCGGAAGAGGCAGTTGCGCAGTCTCGCAAAGAGGAGACGGAACGCGAGGCCGCGGCCGATTTCACGATGACGCTCGCAACGGCTTATGTTCTAGGCGCGTCGCGCAGCTACCCGATCATGCAGCTCGACCTGAAAGAGAACATCCAGAACGCCACCAACGGCAAGGTCTACGTCAAGCTCGCCCCAGGCGGTCAGCTCGGCGCCGGCGGCGCGCTCGCCCAGGCCGTGCAGTCGGGGACGATTCAGTGCGCTCAGCACTCGCTGTCGAATTTTGCTCCGTTCGCCAGCGCGGTCGATCTCATCAACCTGCCCTACTTCTGCGGCGCCAACCAGAAGTTCACCAACCTGGTGACATCGGACGCCTGGAAGGCGGAAGTGCATCCCAAGATTGAGGCGTCCGGATTCAAGGCCCTGTTCTACGTGGTCATTGATCCACGCGTCGTGGCGGTGCGCAAGGGTGGCAATGCCGTTTTGACGCCGGGCGACATGTCGGGCGTCAAGTTCCGCGTGCCAGGTTCGGCGATGCTGCAGCAGTACTACCGTATGGTCGGCGCCAACCCGACGCCGGTGGCCTGGGGTGAAACGCCTTCGGCGATCAAGCAAGGCGTCGCGGATGCTCTGGATCCGTCGGTGGGCGCGCTCTACGTGTTCGGCTTCTCCGACATTTTGAGCCATGTCACCTTCACGCAGGCCGTGCCTGACAGTCAGGTCTATTCGATGAACCTCGAATGGTTCAACTCGCTGCCGGCCGATGTTCAGGAGGGGATCGAGTTCGCGGGTGAGATGACGGCTCACCAGAACCTTTCCAAGGTGCCATCGGCGCGGACTTTCGCCATGGCCGAGCTGCGCAAAGCTGGCGTCGAATTCCATTCGCTGACCGCCGATCAATTGGCCGAATGGGAAGCCGCCGGCGGCCATCAACTCCCCGATTGGGACGAGTTCAAGGTCGAACTCGCCGGATCGATGGACGTGTTCGAACGCCTGAACGAGGCGGCCAACACCAAGGGCCGCTTCTACGTCCACGACGCGTAAAGCGTAGCGCAATACGACCGGCGCCCGAGTGGCGCCGGTCATCTCTAACAAGTCGAAAATGGACGGCCGCCCGACGCGGCGCGCCACATCGGGATCCATGAGGTCACCGGGGGGAGGAGATCATGTCCAAGATTCTCGACGTAGTGAACAAGAACGCCGAAAGATGGGCGCTCCTCGTGTTCTACGTAATGCTCGTCGCGACAATGTTCATCGAGGTTCTCCGGCGCGAAATCTTTTCCTATTCGTCCATCTGGGGCGAAGAGATCGTACGCTACGCGTTCATCTACCTCGCCTGGATCGGCGCCGCTTCCGCGGTGCGTGAACGCGGCCACATCCGGATCGACGTAATTTTCGAATATGTCGGGTCGCGCACGAAAGCGCTGCTCTACATCTTCGGCGACATTGTGATGTTCATCGTCTCGCTGATCGCCTTCTACTACTCCCTTGAAACGCTGTTAGTCGCGATCGAGTTCGGCAACGTGACCCATGGATTGCGCATCGCTCAGGCTTGGTTCCTGGCTGCTGTGCCGATCGGGTTCGCGCTGGTGATCTTCCGCCTCGTTCAGTCCTTCCTCCGCGACATAAACGACTTTCGGCACAGGCGCCCTGTGTACGAAGGCGACAAACTCTTCGACTAGGGGACAGCGCGATGCTTTGGAACCAAATGCAGGATCAGACTGTGGTCCTTGGCTGGGACTTCTACGGTCCCGTCATACTCTTCGTCGTTCTCGTCGCGCTGGCTGTGCCCGTTTGGGCCGCTATCGGCGCCGCCGCCTCTCTGATGCTCGTGTGGTCGGGAGCGCTGCCTTTGCATCTCGTCGGCGAGAAACTGTTCTCGGGTATCGACGCCTTCGCGCTCACGGCCGTACCACTCTTTATCCTGACCGGCGACGTGCTTGTCCGAACAGGACTCAGTCGAAAGTTTCTGGATGTCGCTGAAGCTTTGACGCGGTTCGCAAAGGGCGGTTTCGGGTCCGCCACGGTGCTGGTTTGCGGCATGTTCGCTGCGATCTCGGGCTCGGATGCGGCGGGCGCGGCGGCGGTCGGGCGTATGACCATCGACCGGCTCGTCGAGTCGGGCTATCCCCGGCCTTACGCCTGCGCGCTGGTTGCGGCTGGCGCCTGCACCGGTATCCTGATTCCACCCTCGATCGCCTATATTATCATCGGTCTGGTGCTGGGCATTTCCGCATCGACACTGTTCCTGGCCGCGGTGATTCCGGGCATTGCGATCCTCGTCTCGATCCTAGTCACCAACATCGTCATGAACCGCATCTACGCCTGGGAAGGCGGAGGGATGATGTCATTCAGTGAATGGCTTTCGCAACTCGGCACGGCGCTGAAATCCGGCTGGTACGCCTTCATCGTCCCAGGGATTATTTTCTACGGCATCTTTTCGGGGCGTCTGACGCCGACCGAGGCGGGTGCGACCGCGGTGGTCGTGACCATCTTTATGGGTTTCCTTTTGGGCACGCTGAAGCTGAGCGACTTCCCGGCCATGCTGGTGAGCTCGGCCAAGGTGAATGGCGTGATCCTGCCAATCATCGCGTTCTCCATCCCGCTTTCTGAGGCTCTGGCCATTATCGGCGTGCCACAGGGCTTCGTCGCCGTGGCGACCGGCGTCAGTGATGAGCCCTGGGTGCTGATCATGATGATGATCCTGATCCTGATCGCGTGCGGCTGTGTCATGGAGACCACGCCGAACATCGTGATCCTTGCTCCGATCCTGATGCCACTGGCCGAAAATATCGGCATGAACGAGATCCAGTTCTGCATCATGATGATCACCGCCTTGGGTGTCGGATTCATCACGCCGCCACTGGGGCTGAACCTCTTCGTGGTTTCGGGGCTGACGGGCGAGTCCATTCTCAAGATCGCCTATCGAGCGATCCCGTTCGTTCTCTTCATGCTGATCGTGACGCTGATGATTGCCTACATTCCGGTGATTTCGACCGCTTTCCTTCCCGACATCTACAAATGAGGTAACTGAAGTGACTGTTGAATATTTAAAAAAAGCGACTGTTACGTCGACCGATTCCGCGAGCGATGTGCAGGCGACGGTGCAGGCCATCCTTGATGAGATCGAGGCGGGCGGCGACGAAGGGGCGAAGAAGTACGCCGCCAAGTTCGATAAATACGATGGCAATATCGTACTGACCCGGGATGAGATCGACGAAGCCGCGACCAAAGTTTCACAGAAACTCAAGGACGACATCCGTTTCGCTTGGGACAATGTCCGCAAATTCGCCGAGGCGCAGAAGACCACGATCCAGGACATGGAGTACGAGATTTCTCCTGGCTATATCGCGGGTCAGAAAGCGATCCCCTGCGAGGCTGCGGGCTGCTACGCTCCGGGCGGTCGCTACAGCCATGTCGCGTCAGCTCTGATGACGGTGACCACCGCGAAAGTCGCGGGCTGCGGCCATATCGCCGCCTGCTCACCGCCGCGTCCCGGAGTCGGCATCAATCCTGCGATCACCTACACCGCCGATATTTGCGGCGCCGATAAAATTCTCGCGCTTGGCGGCGTGCAGGGCATCGCGGCGATGGCGTTCGGGCTTTTCGGCCTGCCGAAGGCCGACATTCTGGTCGGACCGGGCAACCAGTTCGTGGCGGAGGCCAAGCGCATCCTGTTCGGCCGTGTCGGCATTGACATGTTCGCTGGCCCGACGGACAGCCTGATCCTCGCGGACGAGTCCGCGGACCCACACATCGTAGCGTGGGATCTCGTTGGTCAGGCTGAGCACGGCTATAACTCGCCGGTCTGGCTCGCCACCACCGATCGCGCGCTGGCCGAGAAGGTGATGGAGCTGGTTCCCCAGTACATCACGGAGCTGCCGGAGCTGAACGCGAAGAACGCGACCATCGCCTGGCGCGACATGGGTGAGATCATGGTCGTCTCCGACCGTGAAGAGTTGTGCAAAGTCTCCGATTCTTACGCGCCTGAGCATCTGACCGTTATCGCCAACGATCTCGATTTCTATCTGAACCGTCTGCAGTGCTACGGCTCTCTGTTCCTTGGCGAAGAGACGACGGTGGCTTTCGGTGACAAGTCGTCGGGCACCAACCACGTTCTGCCGACCTCAGGCGCCGCGCGCTATACGGGCGGCCTGTCGGTCCACAAGTACATGAAGCTGGTCACCTGGCAGCGGGCGACACGAGAGGCGGCTGCGCCTGTCGCGGAGGCCACCGCGCGCATCTCGCGGCTTGAGGGTATGGAAGGCCACGCCAAAACGGCCGACATCCGTCTAGAGAAGTGGTTCCCGAACCAGTCCTACGACTTGTCCGCCGCTGAGGAAGGTTGATCCGACCGTGAGCAACCTTGTTCCAACTGACTTGTTCAGCGTCGCTGACCGGGTAGCTTGCGTCACTGGCGCAAGCTCCGGTCTCGGCCGCGCGTTGGCGACCGCCTTGGCGGAAGCTGGCGCGCGGGTCGTCGGCGTTGCGCGTCGGGCGGAGGCTCTGGAAGCGTGGCGGGCTGAGACCGATGGCGAGACCGCCGCGATTTCAGCCGATCTGTCGTCGCCTTCCGAAATGGCCGACGTCGCGGCGCGGACAGCCGAGGTATTCGGCGCGCCGGACATTCTGATCAATGCGGCAGGCGTGAATACACGCCAGGCGGCCGATGACGTCACCGAGGACGGGTGGGCGATGACGCTCGACCTGAATCTCTCCACGCCCTTCTTTCTGGCCAAGGCCATGACCCCGGCGATGCGAGAGAAAGGCTGGGGCCGGATCATCAACTTTGCGTCCCTGCAGACCGAGCGGGCCTTTCCCGGCGGAATCGCCTATGGCGCTTCGAAAGGCGGGGTGGGGCAGATGACTCGCGCCATGGCGGAGGCGTGGTCCCGGCATGGGATCACGGCCAACGCCCTTGCGCCGGGATTCTTTCCCACAGAGCTGACCGGGCCAGTGTTCGGCAATGAAGAACTGGCGAAGAAGAACGCGGCGCAGACCTGTATCGGCAGGAATGGTGAGTTGGTCGATCTGGTCGGCCCAGCGCTGTTCCTTTGCTCGGATGCAGGTTCTTACGTCACTGGGCAAATTCTGTTCGTCGATGGGGGGTTCACCGCAAAATGAAGGCGCTTGTATATACCGGGCCAGAGGCGCTCGACTATCGTGATGTTCCCGATCCGACGCGTGGCGAGAACGCTCTGATCCGGGTCGAGCATGTGGGCATTTGCGGATCCGACACCCATGCTTGGGCCGGGCATGATGAACGCCGTCCGGCGCCCCTGATCCTTGGGCATGAGGCGGCGGGGACGGTGATCGAAGGTCCGGGCGCTGGAACGCGCGTCACGGTGAACCCGCTGGTGACTTGCGGAAAATGCGAAGAATGTCTGGCGGGACGGGAAAACCTTTGCGCGTCCCGGCAGATCATCTCCATGCCGCCGCGCGAGGGCGCCTTCGCCGAAATGGTCGCGATGCCGCAAGAGAATCTGATTGAGATTCCAGATCATGTTCCGACGGAGAAAGCCGCGCTGGCTGAACCTATCGCCTGCGGCTGGCACGCAGTTCGCCGCGCCCAAGGGGTGATGAACCGTCCCATCGAGGAGGCCCGTTGCCTGGTCATGGGAGGCGGGGCGATCGGCATCGGTGTGGCGCTTGTGCTGGCGGCGCATGGCGCGCGTGAAATCTGGCTGGCGGAGCCGCATCCGGACCGCCGCGCCGTCGCCGAGAAAATCGGCGACTTCAAGACTTACGATCCGGTCACGCAGAAATCGCCCACGGATGTCGATCTGGTCATTGACGGGGCCGGCTTCGCCGTGACACGCGCATCCGGTTCCGCCGCCGTGCGGCCAGGCGGCGTGATCGTCCATATCGGCCTCGGCTCAGCCGAAGGCGGTCTGGATATTCGCCGTGTGACACTTCAGGAAATTACATTCATCGGCGTTTACACCTATAGCAAGAAGGACTTCCGCGAAACGACGGAGGCCATTTTCGATGGTAGTCTGGGAGCGCTCGACTGGCCTGAAATCCGACCCCTGTCTGAAGGAGCTCGCGCATTCGAGGATATGAAAGCGCGTAAAGTAACGGCGCCTAAGATCATTCTAAAGCCCTCTTAAAAGGAGTAGAAACTTGTCAATGCATAAGAAAATCGTGGATGATCTCGTCGCAAACGACGTTCGTTTCATCACCACGGTGCCCTGTAAACAGCTTGCGGGGGTGATCGCTGAACTTGAAACCCGCAATGACGTAACGCATGTGCCATCTAACCACGAGAACGAGGGTATTGGCCTGTGCGCCGGCGCCTTCATGGGCGGAAAACGCCCGGCGATCATCATGCAGAACACCGCCATCGGCTGCACGCTGAACACGCTGTCGGTGCTGACCCAGTTCTATCGGATGCCGCTGCCGATGCTGATCAGCTATCGCGGCGAGTTGAGAGAGCCGGTGTCGGCCCAGGTCGAAATGGCCGTGCACACCAAGGCTCTGCTCGATCAGTTGCTGATCCCGCACTTCCATTTCCATCAAGAGTCGGACGCGGACGAACTGGACGCGATTCTGAAATACTCATTCATGTGCAACAAGCCCGTCGCGATCCTGACCGATGCGAGCTTCTGGGGAGGGTACGGAGAATGATCCGCTCTGAAATTCTGCGCGATATCGCGCCTGTCATCCGGGATGAACTGGTTGTCTGCAACATCGGTCTGCCCAGCCAAGAGCTGCACATGATCGACGACCAGCCTACGAATTTCTACATGCTGGGCACGATGGGGCTGTCGTCCTCCATTGGCTTCGGTCTTGCGCTGGCGCAGGACAAGAAAGTTATCGCCATCGACGGGGACGGGTCGGTGTTGACCAATTTCGGCACCCTGCCGACCATCGCTAACAATCAGGCCGACAACTACATCCTGCTGATTATCGACAATGGCAGCTATGGCTCGACCGGCGATCAGCCGACCTATGCCGGGCGCAAGACCTCCCTGACCGCGGTGGCCAAGGCTTGTGGCTGTGACAATGTCATCGAATGCCGCGCTGAAGAGACCAAGCAGGTCATGCAGGATGCTCTGGCGTCGGACAAGATGACGATCATCGTTTCGAAGTGCGAAAGCGGGAACATCAAGGTGCCCGTCATCACGATGGATCCGGTGGTCATTCGTCACCGGTTCATGGAAGAGGTGAAGGCCTGACCGGCCTTCATCCCCACAATAATCCTGCTGGGTCGCGATATGTTTGAATCCAATGAAATTCATTGCAGCGCCGATGCGCGTCGAATTGCGCGCAAGAAACTGCCATGGATGGTGTTCGACTATATCGATGGCGCAGCTGGTGAGGAGCACGGCGAAGCGCTGAACCGAGCGGCGCTTCGCGACATTCGCCTCAGACCACGCGTCCTGAAGAATGTCGCCAAGCGCGATCTGAGCGTCAAAGTTTTCGATCACGATGCGAAGTGTCCATTCGGGATCAGCCCGATGGGCATGTGCAACCTGTCCGGGCCCGGCGCTGACTTGAAGTTCGCCCGCATGGCGGCTCGCCTGCAAACTCCGCTGGGCGTCTCGACAGTCTCGTCTACCTCTCTGGAGGAGATCATCGAGACCGCCGAGGGTCACGCCTGGTTCCAGCTATACCTCAGCGGCGATGGCAGCGGCGCGCTGAAGCTCGTCGATCGGGCCGAAGCGGCGAATTACCGGACCATGGTTCTGACCCTGGACGTGCCGGAAGTCGGTCGCCGTCCGCGAGAGCTGCGCCACGGGTTCAAGATGCCGTTCAAGATGGGGCCGCGCCAATTCATCGATTTCGCGCTTCATCCGCGCTGGTCGATCTCGACGACGCTGGCCGGGAAACCGGATATGGCGAACTTCACCCGGCCGGGTGAAGAGTTCGACCGCACCGAAAGTCGGGCGGTTGCGGATTGGGATTATCTGAAAATGATCCGTGATCGCTGGAAAGGCAATCTGGTGATCAAGGGCGTGCTTGACGTCGAAGATGCGGTGAAGCTCAAAGAGGTGGGCGTCGACGCCATACAGGTCTCCAGTCATGGCGGACGCCAGCTGGACGCTGCGCCGTCTCCAATACTGGCGCTCAAGAAAATTCGAGAGGCTGTCGGTCCCGAGTTCCCGCTGTTTTACGATTCCGGGATTAGATCGGGCGAGGATGTGGTCAAAGCCTATGCCATGGGCGCCGATTTCGTGCTGATGGGGCGGATCATGCAATTCGCCATCGCCGCCGGAGGGGAGCGGGGGTTCAAGCAGCTTTGGGATGTTCTGACGGATGAAACGAGCCTGACTCTCGCGCAGGTCGGGCGAACGTCAATGAGCGATCTGTCAGGCTGCCTAACATAACGCGGGTCGCCTTCCGAAAGATTGAGCGCGAGGCCAATCCACTTAGAACACTACAGCGGACGGTGCCGACTTCTCCGGTTCCGGATGGGTCGCGGCGAGGCAGGCGATAAACTCTTTCAATTTCCGATTCTTCTCCGCCGCATTGCGCGTGATCGCAGTTGTGATGCTGCGATACAGCGTCTTCTTCTTCAGCACCGGTTTAAGCGCACCGCTATCCACATAGCGCTGCGCCAAATGGCTTGGCAGATAGCCGATATACCGCCCCGATTTGATCAGTAGCGCCAGCGCAAGCTCGTCCCTCGCAATGGCGGTTTTGTTCAGCCCCATCTGCTGACTGACCATCATATTCGGCGAGTTAAAATCGAAGCCGGCCGAGTCGTATTTGCGCAATTCATCGAGGTCGATGTCCTGGTTTTCGTCCTCGTAAAGCGGATGGCCGCGCCCGCAGTAGAGGATCATCTCCTCCGAGTAGAGATCCATGTAGCTTAATGACGACGATCGGCGGTGACGCGGCACGACGCCGACATCAAACCTTCTGTCGATCACGCCGTTCTCGATAACGTTCGGCGGCTCCATCGAGATTTCCAAAGTCACAAGCGGCGCGGCCTCGCCGAACTTCCGGACGGCCTCATCCATATGCGCGATAGGGTTGGAGGCCGAATGATCGAACAATGCGAGTTTGAGCACGCCGGTCAGGTCCTGATGGATGCTGTCGATCTCCGCCTGAAATGCATCGATGGCCGACATCAACCGGGCCGCCGCCTGCAGCACTTCAGCGCCTTCTGGCGTCAGTGAAAATCCGCCTGGTCCGCGGCGACAGAGGTTGAGGCCCAGGCGGGCCTCCAAGTCCGAAATATGTTTGCTGATTGTCGACTTTCCGATGTTCAGTTCAAATTCGGATGCAGCCAATCCACCGCAATCAGCTACGGTGCGAAACACTCTCAAAAGTCTGAGGTCTACATCGCTTATGCGCCTCAGCAGCGCTTTGCGGGGCATTTAGGTTTCCACATTATGAAACTTTGATCCGGCAACTAAGTATCTTTTCAAGCTGATATTCAATATATTTCTTCCGTCGCAGTCATCTGGTGGGCTGGGACTAGGAGGGACCGGAGCGGTCCTGCTCCTATTCTCGACGCGCCTCGTCTTCGGCTGTTCGACCAATAGAACGCGTCCTCGCGGGGATGCCGGAAATCGTCTCGACACATGTGCAGGAAACGCCTGCAAACCCAGGGAGAATGACATGAAAGTATCCACGCGGCTGTCTTCGATAGCCCTAGCTGCGGTTGTCGCCGTCGCCATGAGCGGCGCGCCGGCGCAGGCGAAAAAGTTCAAGATCGCCGTCGGCGACAGCGCCGGCAGCGCGCAGGAAGCGCTCGGCAAAGCCTTTGTGGCGGAGTTGGAGAAGGGGTCCGGCGGCAAGCATACCGCGACACTGTTCCTCAATGGGCAACTCGGGTCCGAGCAGGACACTGTTAACGACGCGGCGATCGGCACGCTCGATATGTCGCTGCTCGCGATCAACAACATTACGCCGTTCTCGCCGTCCGTGGGCGTGTTCACCCTGCCTTACGTGATCCTCAGCCTCGAGGATGCGGAGAAACTGACCCAGGGCCCGATCGGCGCGGAACTGGTCGAGAACACGATCCGCGATGCAGGCGTGCGCATCATCGGCTGGACCTATACCGGGTTCCGTCGCCTGACCAACTCGAAAAAACCTGTGAAATCGGTGGCCGACCTCGAGGGTCTCGTCATTCGTGTTCCGAAGAACGAGATCATGATCGATTCCTATCGCGCCTGGGGCATCGACCCGACGCCGATGGCATGGTCCGAGACGTTCGCGGGTCTGCAGCAAAAAGTCGTGGACGGGCAGGACAACCCGTACCTGACGATCAACGCGATGAAGTTCTATGAGGTGCAGAAGTACGTCACGAACATTCGCTACATCTTCTCCATCGAGCCGCTGATTGTCTCGGAGTCCATCTTCCAGGATCTGAGCGAAGAAGATCAGAAGATCATCCTGGACGCCGGTCAGGCTGCGACGCTCGCCAGCGCCCAGTTCCTGCGCGACTCCGAGGCTGCGATCCAGGAAGAGCTTGTTGCGAAGGGCATGGAGATCGTCGATCCGGAGAATGACGAAGCGGAGTTCATCGCCCTGGCGACGGAGGCTGTCTGGCCGAAGTTCTATGAGAGCATCGGCGGCGTCGAGAAGCTGAACACTGTTCTCGAGACGCTCGGCCGCGATCCGGTTCAATAAGACTCTGACCTAAAACAAATGGAGAGCGCGTTTCCCGCGCTCTCCGGCAAACTCCGACCATACGGGGGCGACGGATATGCGAAATTTCCTGAACAATATCGAGAGCTATCTGTGCCGGGTGCTGCTGGTCAGTTTCGTTGGCCTGCTGTTCACGCAGATCGTCTCTCGCGAAGTGTTCGGCACTTCGATCAGCTGGATCGAGGAGCTCTCGGTCTACATGTTCGTCTGGTTCGTTTTCTTCGGCGCCAGCCATGCGGCGAAGATGGCGGCGCATAACCGCGTCACCTTTCAGTTCAAAATATTTCCCTCAAGCTGGCTTAAGTATATCGAAGCTTTCGCCGACTTGTTTTGGATATTCTTCAACGTTTACTTCATCGTTCTTGCGATCGATTTCATTTTTAACAAGATGAACAAGTTCCAATCGTCCCAGACGCTGGGGTTCCATCTGAGTTATGTCTACATCGCGTTGCCGATCGCATTCACGCTGATGACCATCCGCATAGTTCAGGTGAACTACCACAGGCTCGTCATGGGCGAGGAGATCGAGGACCCGGACAAGGTCGATCTCGATCAGCTGAAGCACGACCTTCACTTGGATGAAGACGAAGACAAGGGCGCGCGCGCCTAGGCGCCGCGTAACCTGCGAAATCAAGGAATGCGGGGAGAAATCCGGTTATGGAAAACGAAATCGTCCTAATCCTGTTCGGGTCGTTTCTGGCTCTGCTGCTGATTGGCGCGCCGATCACCGTGGCGCTCGGCGTCGCGTCGCTGATCTCGTTCCTCTATCTCGACGAGAATCCGATCAAGTTCGTGCAGATCGCCTATACGTCGGTCGGCTCGTTCCCGCTTATGGCGCTGCCCGCCTTTATTCTGGCTGGCGCGATTATGGAGGCCGCGGGCATCTCCCGTCGGCTCATTAACATCGCGGAAAGCCTGGCCGGGCCGTTTACTGGCGGCATGGGCACCGCGACCGTCGTTGGCTGCCTGTTCTTTGGCGCCATATCCGGGTCCGGCCCGGCCACGACCGCCGCCGTCGGCATGCTGATGATCCCGGCAATGATCGAGAGGGGCTACAATAAGGGCTACGCCTCCGCCGTGACCGCGTCGGCTGGCGGCCTTGGCATCGTCATTCCGCCCTCTATTCCGCTGGTCATCTTCGGCATCGCCGCGCTGGGTCTTTTACCGCCTCCGGATGCGGTGGAGAAATTCGGCTCGTTCCGTTCGGTCTCGATCCCGGTCCTGTTCATCGCGGGCTTCGTTCCGGCGTTCGTCATCGCCGGCAGCCTGACGGTGATGAACTTCCTGCTCAGCAAGAAGCACGGCTACACCGGCAACAAGGCGGGCTGGTCCGTCCGGAATATTTTCTGCGAGCTCTATCGCGGGTTCTGGTCGCTGATGGCGCCGCTCGTCATTCTTGGCGGCATCTATTCCGGCTTCTTCACGCCGACCGAGGCGGCGATCGTCGCGATCTTCTACACGCTGTTCGTGGGCGTGTTCATCTATCGCGAACTGTCGCTGGAGGCGCTGAACCGTTCCTTGGAGACCACCACCTGGCTGACAGGGAGGGTGCTGCTGATCCTGTTCACAGCGACGGTGTTCGGGCGGCTGCTCGTGGAGAATGAGATCCCTGCGATCATCGCGGACGGAATGCTGGCGCTGACGGACAGTCTCTACATGATCTGGGCGCTGATCATCTTCTTCCTGCTTTTCGTCGGCATGTTCATGGAGACGCTGGCCGCGATCCTGATCCTGGTGCCGGTCATGCTGCCTGTCGCCTACAGCGTGGGCATCGATCCGGTCCATTTCGGCGTGGTTATGGTCGCAACCCTGGGCATCGGCTTCCAGACGCCGCCTCTGGGGGAGAACCTGTTCATCGCCTCGGGCATCTCGAAGATTTCGATCGAGGAAATCTCCGTGAGAGCGTTGCCGTTCGCCCTGGTCAACACGATCGCGATTTTCATCATCGCGTTCTTCCCGACCCTGTCGCTCTGGCTGCCAGACCTGCTCGGCTACTGATAATCGCAACTGAGGATATTCCGTCATGATCCCCTCTATCGAGCGTATCCTGTTCGCGACCGATCTTTCTCAGAACTCGGTCAATGCGATGCATCATCTTGTTGGCCTTGCGAAGGTCACAGGCGCGAAAGTCCGCGTGCTGAATGTGTGTCCGCCGATGTCGGACGACACGAAGCTTACGCTGATGGCCTTCGTACAGAGCGACGAGGCGCGGAACGCCGCGATCAACCGGAGAGTCGAACTGGCCAAAGAGGCGCTCTCCGAACGTCAGGAGACTTTCTGGTCGGGCGCGCCGGAGGAATATCAGTCCGTGCGCGACCAGATCGAGTCGATCGACGTGCTTGAGGGATTTCCGGCCGAGGTCATTATGCGTCAGGCCGAAAAGCATGGTTGCGACCTTATTCTACTCGGCGCCCACGAGCATGGATTCAGTCAGACGTTTCTTGGGACCGTCGCGAAACGTGTGTTGAGACGCACGAATATTCCAACGCTGATCGTGCCTTATCGCGAGATTCCCTTGGGGTCGGAATAAAGCTTCGGCCGACCAAGCAAACCAAAAACCGACGTCCCGCGTGACGCCACTGTCAAAGACCCGTGTTGTAGAGACGCGGGCGTATCTGGAGTGCCTGAAATGACTAACCTTACTTCCGCCGATCTGGCCGCGACCTTCGACGCCTTCAACCGTCATGACGTGGCCGACGTGATGAAAGTCTTCGCCGACGACTGCGTGTTCTACACGGTCGGCGGCCCCGAGGTTTATGGCGCGAAGGTCGAAGGCGCCGATGCCATCGCCGCTGCGTTCTCTGCGGTCTGGGCGGGGATGCCCGACGCGCATTGGGACCATCACAGCCATTTCGTGGCCGGCGATCGTGCTGTGTCCGAATGGACCTTCTCCGGAACCAATGCGCAAGGCGACCGGATCGAGGCGCAGGGCGCCGATCTATTCACCCTGCGTGACGGAAAAATCATCGTGAAGCAGGCCCTCCGCAAGGATCGGCCCGTTCAGAAAGCCTGACGCGGCCCGCGTCGATCATCGCCATTAAAGGGGGATGGGCCAATGCCTGAGAAATACCGACCCAAACACTGGCCTCGCGCCAGTTATGACCCTCGTTACGACCCGGTTGTGGATGCAGGACCGGGACATAACCGGGATCACGCGCCGACCTATTGGATTGGCACCGCCGGGCCGCCGCCCGAAGATGACGGCCCCGTGTCCGGCGATATGGACGCGGACGTCGTTGTCGTCGGCTCGGGCTACACAGGTTTATCGACCGCCATTCACCTCGCCAAGGAGCATGGGATTCAGGCGACGGTGCTCGAGGCCAACACGATCGCCTGGGGGTGCTCTACGCGGAATGGCGGTCAGGCGCAGATCTCATCCGGGCGCCTGAAGCGATCGCAATGGATCGACCGCTGGGGCGTTGACGTCGCCAAGAAAATGCATGCCGAAGTGTCGGAGGCGTTCGAGCTGTTCGAGGATCTCATCGCCTCGGACGAGGTCGACTGCGATCCGCAGCCGGGCGGGCACTTCTATATCGCCCACCGGAAGAAGGTGATGCCGAAGCTCGAGAAGGAGGCGAAGCTTCTAAACGAGGTGTTCGGCTATGGCGCGAAGATGTTCAGCCGCGAAGAACTGCATGAGAAGTACGTAAAGGATCAGGAAGCCGCTGGCGCGATGTGGGAGCCGGACGGAACCTGCATTCATGCAGCGAAGCTCGCCTTCGGATACCTGAAAATGGCCCGCCGTCTGGGCGTAAAAGTCTACACGGCCAGCCCTGTGATGGGTTGGAAAACCGAGGGCGGAAAGCACCATCTGACGACGCCCGGCGGTATGGTTCGCGCCGGCTCCGTGGCGATCGCGACGGCCGGCTACACCCCACCAGGGCTGAATGAGAAGACCAAGCACCGACTGATGCCGATCCTGTCGAATTCGATGGTGACTCGTGTGCTGACCGACGAAGAAAGGGAGGCGTGCGGCTTCAAGATCAATTCGCCGCTGACCGACACCCGTACGCTGCGCCACTATTATCGGCATTTGCCGGATGGGCGTATGCAGATCGGCAGTCGCAGTGCGGTCACGGGACAGGACGCCGAGAACCCGAAGCATCTGGAAATGCTGCAGAAGGGCCTCTATCGCAAGTTTCCGGCCCTCGAAGGCATCGAACTTGAGTATTCCTGGTGGGGATGGGTGGATGTCAGCCACGACATGATGCCGCGTATCTTCCAGCCGGATCCGTCGCAGAAGATCTACTACGCGATGGGTTATGGCGGAAACGGGGTCATGTACTCGGCGCAGGCCGGGCGGCGCATGGCGCAGCTTGTGGCCGGAAAGGGCGCGGAGCTGGACTTGCCGATCTTTACGTCTGAGCTGCCGAGCCATGGCGTGCTGACGCCGTTCCGGCGGCTTGGTCAGCGCTTCATGTATCACTGGTACTATTGGAACGACGAGATTCTCTGAGGTTCCTCCCGGCGGGGCGGGTCGGCGATGTCTTCGCCCCCCCGTCCCGGATTTTCAACACGTTGGACAAGGAGCGCGCGCTATGGCGAACCCGCCTGTCATCGATTTCTCCAGCGATATCATTCAGCGTAACGAGCGCCGACTCGCCGATCTGCCCGACAGAGTTGTGAACGGCGATCCGCATCACGTGACCGAGCTGCGGTTCGAAAGCGCAGATGGTTCAGTCATTGCCGGAACGTGGACAAGCACGCCAGGTAAATGGCGCGCGTTCTCTGCGCGCGATGAGTTCTGTCAGATCCTGTCTGGGCATTGCCGGATGATTGACGAGGATGGGAACGCCAAGGATTTCAAGGCAGGCGACGCCTTCATGATCCCGAACGGATTTAGCGGCTATTGGGAAGTGGTCGAGACCACGGTGAAGCATTTCGTGATCCGCCAATACGCGGAGGGATAAATGCGACCGTCCGCTCAGTCCGTTTGATCTTTGGAAATCAAACTGGACAGGTCTGCGGCCGCTTTTTTGAGGCGACTCAGATGTTCATAGGCCTTGTCGAGGGGCAGGCGGATCGTCGGCGCGTGAAACGACAGGGTCGAGGCGAGGCGCCCATGCTTCTCGACTACCGGCACCGCCAGCGCGATCATGCCCTCGATGAACTCCTCATCATCCTGAGCGTAGCCATCCTCACGGATTTTCTGGAGCTCCTTGAGCAAGGTGGCCTTGCTGGTGATGGTGTGTGGCGAGAGCTTCTCAAGTTTGGTGTTGCTCAACACTGTTTCCAGACGGGCTTCGGACAGTGTGCTGAGATACAGCTTGCCGCTGGCCGTGCAGTGGAACGGCACGTGACTGCCGATGGGAAGCTGCACTCTTAGGGGCCAGGTCGTTTCCACTCGGTCGAGATAGATCATCGCGTCGCGGTCCGGAATCGTGAGATTGACCGTCTCTCCGACCGCTTCGGCGAGGCGGTTCATCACCGCCAGGCGCGCGGCGCGAATCCGCTGTGAGGAGATAACGCCGATCGCCATGGCCCGAAATTTTGGGCCTGGACCGAAGGCGCGGCCGTCATGCTCACGTTGCAGCAGGCCTTCTTCTTCGAGCTGGGCGAAGTGTCTGTATAATGTCTGTTTCGCCAACCCAAGACGTTGGTTGACTTGCACCGGCGTCACAGGGACGCCGGCGCTAGCAACTTCTTCGAGGATGTGAAGCAGTCTCATAATAAGGGTCGCTTATCCTCTCTGTCAGGCGCTCAATTGGCCTGCGCTACGTCAGCCCCCTGGCTCAGGCAACAGCATCAGGGACAACTCGGGAACCGCGGCTGTTACCAGCCAGACCGAGATCAATGCAACCAGATAGGGTACGACATATTTCAGCAGTCGGATGTACGGCACCCCCGTCACGCCACTCGCCACATAGAGGTTCAGACCATATGGCGGAGTGATGAAGCCGATCGCGCTGCCGACCAGGAAGATCACCGCAAAGTGGATCGGATCGACGCCGATATTGGCTGCGATGGGCGCCAGGATCGGGGCCAGGATGATCGTGACCGGAAGGCTTTCCAGCACCATGCCGGAGAAGAAGACGATAAGCATCGCAGTGGCCAGAACCGCCCAATATCCGCCCATGCCGGTTACGAAAGCTTCGATGGTGTCGCCCGCGCCGAGCAGAGAAAGGATCTGCTGCATGACGACCGAGACCGCGATCAGCGGCGCGAGAATGCCGGTGATCTGGGCTGACCGAACAACGATGCCCGGAATGTCGATGACGCTAAATCCCTCAACCAGCAGCATGTCGCCGTAGTTTTTGTCGTCGACCTCTTTGTCCTTATCCAAATTGAAGATCCGATAGAGCGGCAGACAGATCAGGCCAACGATGACGCAGAAACCAACAGTGACGGCCGCCGCTTCGGTCGGAGAGAACTTACCTGTGTAAATGCCCCACAGCACAAGACCGATGGCGAAGAAGCCAAGCCATGCGCCAAAGGCGGTTTTCAGAACGCGGTTGAGGTTCAACTGGATCAGGTGACCCCAGCCGTTGATCTGACACACGATCCAGCAGGCCAGCTGCATTCCGATCACCATCAGCGCGCCCGGAATGATCCCCGCCACGAACAGATCAGAGATTGGCAGGTTCATCAGGAAGCCATAGACGATGAAGATGATCGACGGCGGAATGATGATGCCGACCGTGCCGCCGGACGCAGCCGTGGCGGCTGCGAAGCGCTCGTCATAGCCGCCATCGACCATTTCGGGATGCATCATCGCGCCGATCGTCGCCGTCGTGGCTGAGTTGGAGCCGGAGATCGCGGCGAACAGGCCGCAGGCGCCAAGGCTCGCCATCGCCAGACCGCCGCGCACCCAGCCGAAACAGGAATAGGCGAAGTCGGTTAATCGTTTCGCGATGCCGGAGGCGTTGATCAAGTCGCCGGTCAGGATGAACAACGGCATGGCGAGAAGCGCGAAGCCGTCGGTGAACACGTCAGAAAGCGCTGCGCCGATATTGTCGAGCGTCAGACCCAGCACAAAGCTGCAGCCGATCACCCAGAAGCCGATCACAAGAAAGATCGGCACGCCGAACATGAACAGCGCGGTCACGCCAAGCGAGATTATGGTTACCCAGTTTCCGTCAGACATAATTTTTTCCCCTCACTCGCCGCCCATGCCGCCTTGAAGAATCATCGGCTGATCCGGATCGCGATAGCGCCGGAAGTCGTCGACCAGATTCTCGATAACGCGACCGCTGAGCACGACCCAACTAAGTGGGACGGCGGCGTAAAACCACCACTGCATGACGTTGTCTGTGCCTAGGAGGATTTGGAAGTTCGAGGCTGAGTTGGCGGATACTTTAGCTGTCGTCACAATGACGATGATCGCAAAAGTCACCCACAGTACGGCGTCCAGAATAAGGCACGCCAACTGTGCCGTACGGGGCAGGTTGATGCGGATCTCGGTGAACCTGAGATGCGCCCGAAGCCGTGTGTTATAGGCGCACCCGAACCAGGTCATGATCAGAAAAAGATAAGGCGGCAGGGTCGTGGACCATGGGGCCTGCACCTGGAAAACGAACCTTCGGATCACCTCGACGAAGATGATTCCTGCGATCGTCATGTAGCTGACGACAAGCACGGTTTTCTCGAAGTAGAGATCAAGAATGCGCACAGAACTGAGGATGAGCATAACCAACATACCTCCGCCTATCGCGACGATGGTCCCCAGGACATACGCAGAGGGGTCGTTCAATGCTTCTGAAAGCATGAATGCATCCCCCGAGAACAGGGCGCTGACTATCGCCCCCAACCCATCAATAACAGCTGGCATTGCGTTTCCTCTCCAGGCGAGCCGTTTGTCAGCTCGCTCATTATTCAGCAATAAAATTGACGCCCCGCCGAGGAGCGGAGCGTCAAAGTCGCGTTATGGGATTAGCCTTTCCACCAACGCCGTGGTTCGACGTTTTCAGGCAGCATGTCGGCCGGCACTTCGCGCGCGACCCGATGCAGCTCGGTGTAGGTGTCGAGGCCGCCGGCCCAGTTGTTGATGCGCTCGCGCCATTGCTCCCAAGGTCCTGGCTGGAACTCGGGTGAGCACATCTCTTCGGCCTTCTTGATCTCCGCGTCCGACAGGAACGCCATGCGCACGTCGTTCTCGGCGAAGATCGTGCCCGGCATCTGCGGATCCGAGGCGCCGACGGTCTTGACCAGAGCGGCCTCGTTCGCCGCCTGCACATGCACCTGCGCCGTGTAAGCGGACTCCATGACCGCGTCCTGCAGGTCGCCGCCAAGGCTGTCGAAGACTTTCGACGACATGGCGGTGTGCTCGGTGCCGCAGAAGAACCGCAAGTCGACCGACTGCGAGACCACCGGCGACATGTTGGCGTAAGCCACGGCGGACGCCCAGGTCTCTGCGCCGTCGATCAGGCCCTGCTTCAGACCGTCGAGAGTCTCCTCCCAGGCGACCGGAACCGGGTTCAGGTTCAGCAGATCCATAGCGATACGGCCAAGCTGCGTGCCCGTGACGCGGTTCTTGGTGCCGGCGAGCTCTTCGACGCTGGTGATCAGCGGGGCGTCTTTGTACTTCAGGCCCAGCTGGATGCCGCGCAGTTCAGCGTGGCTGAACAGGAACTTCAGGCCGTGACGCTTTTCAAAAGGCTCACGAAGGATCGCGTTACTTTCCGGGCTGTACAGGAAGTGGTACTGCGACGCGCGGCCTGGGAAGACGTAGGCGTAGTCGAGCACGTTCAGATAGGGCGCGCCACCGGCCGAGTTCTGTGTGGACGCCGCGTAGAGATCGACGATGCCCTGCTGCGTTTTCTTGACGCAGTTCAGCTGTCCGCAGATCGCGTTGTCGCCGATGAACTCGATTCGAATCTCGCCGTCGGTGCGCTCTTCGAGATCCTGAGCGAAGAACAGCGTGCCTGCTCGTTCGATCAGAAGGTTGCGTTCGTTGAAGCCTGAAGCACCGAATTTCAGCGTGTGCTTTGCTTCTTTGCTGAATCGTTTTTCGTAAGTAGATTCAGCGGCTTTCGCTAGGCTAGACAGCGATGCCGCGCCGCCAATGCCGCCAGCGGCCAGTAGTGTCGATGACAGACCATAGCGGCCCGCCACGCGGAACAGATCCCGCCGAGAAATATTTCTCAGGGATTCACTTACCTTCATGGGTTCCTCCGGATTTGTCCATTTTTTGGGACTTGCAGTGCCGAAGACTTGCACAAAACACTCAAACCGGCAACAAATATATTGAGACTTGAAGTCCCAATATTCGTACCCTATACCAAGTCGGTAAATCAAAAGAATCACGGCTGTTTGGGAGGGTGCGGATGTCAGAGATTGTAGCTGACTATATCGTGGTTGGCGCGGGCTCCGCCGGATGCGTCGTCGCCAATCGCCTAAGCGCTGATCCCCATACTAAGGTCGTGTTGCTTGAGGCTGGCGGGCGCGACTGGAATCCGTGGATTCACATTCCCGTCGGTTATTTCAAGACGCTTCACAACCCAAGCACCGACTGGAGCTACAAGTCTCAGCCGGATCCAGGGCTGAACGGCCGTTCGCTGGATTGGCCG
Organism: Paracoccaceae bacterium; assembly: GCA_963669315.1. Lineage (GTDB taxonomy): Bacteria > Pseudomonadota > Alphaproteobacteria > Rhodobacterales > Rhodobacteraceae > SZUA-547. Next base: position 3,184,070 of record OY770021.1, read on the forward strand.
AGGGGCAAGGGGCTTGGCGGCTCAAGCTCCATCAACGGTCTGCTCTATGTTCGCGGGCAGAAAGAGGACTACGATCTTTGGGCCCAGCTGGGGAACAAGGGGTGGAGCTTTGACGACGTCCTGCCGCTTTTCAAGCGGTCGGAGCGCCACGAGAATGGCGGCGATGAGCTTCATGGCGGCGATGGTGAGCTTCGGGTCTCCACAATCCGCGCGAAGAGCAAGATTTCCGATGCGTTCATCGCGGCGGCCGAGGAGATGGGCGTCCCCTACACCGACGACTATAATGGGGCGGAGCAGGAAGGCGTCGGGTACTATCATCAGACCGCGCATAAAGGTTTGCGCTGTTCCAGCGCCAAGGCGTTTCTGAAGCCTGCGCGGTCGCGGCAAAACCTGGAAATCATCACCCACGCCCACACCCAGTCGCTGATCTTCGCCGATGATGGGTCCAAGCGGGTCGTCGGCGTGAAATCCCTTGAGAAAGGCAAGCCGCAGACCGTCATGCTGCGCGAGGGCGGAGAGGTTATCCTGTCCGCTGGCGCGATCGGTTCGCCGCAAATCCTTGAACTCTCCGGCATCGGTCAGGGAGACGTGCTGAAGAACGCAGGCGTCGAGGTGAAGCACGAACTTCGCGGTGTCGGCGAATGCCTGCAGGATCACTTGCAGATCCGGCTGGTCTATGAAGTCAACGTCCAGACCCTGAACGATGCGATCAATGGGTTCATTCCGCGGATGGGCATCGGCCTGCAATACGCGCTGTTCCGCAAGGGGCCGATGAGCCTGGGCGCCAGTCAGGTCGCGATTTTCGCAAAGTCTATGGAGGGGCTTGAGACGCCGGACATCCAGTTCCACTTCCAGCCGCTGAGCGCGGACAAGCCGGGCATTGTGATGCACCCGTTCTCTGGCATCACCTCGTCGGTCTGTCAGTTGCGGCCGGAGAGCCGCGGGCACATCCACATCACGTCGCCGGACTCGCAGGTCTATCCGGACATCGTGCCGAATTACCTGTCGGCGACTGCGGATCAGCTGTGCGCGATCCGTGCTGTGAAGTTCGCCAGGGCAATGACGAAGACGAAAGCGCTGGGGCCGTTCATCGTGCGAGAGCATGTGCCCGATACCAATCCGCAGACGGATGAGGAGGTTCTGGACGCGGCCCGCAATTGCGCGCAGACGATCTATCACCCGACCAGCACCTGCAAGATGGGGAGTGACCCGGATGCGGTCGTCGATGACCGGCTTCGGGTTCATGGCGTCGAAGGCGTCAGGGTCGCCGACGCCTCCATCATGCCGACGCTTGTCAGCGGCAACACCAACGCGCCGGCGATCATGATCGGCGAAAAGTGCAGCGACATGGTTTTAGAAGACGCCCGCCGCTAGAGCGTGCGCAAAGAAAAGAGATGACTGGCACAACGGAAAACCGACGCTTCCATATGTTTCATTCAGGGAGGGAGAGATGAAAATCGGGAAGTATCTTGAACTACATGCTCAAAAAGTCGTGACGTGCGCGCCGCAAGAGCGGCTGGCGGATGTTGCTAAGCGCCTGACGGAAAACGGTCTTTGCGGAGCACCGGTATGCGACGAGGAAGGCCGCATGGTCGGGATCATCTCGGATCGCGACATAGTGCGCGCGCTTGGCGAAAAGCTGGGCGACGCCGCGACACTCCAAGTAAGCGACGTGATGACGGATAGCGTGATGAGTTGCTCGCCTGACCAGGAGATGGTCGAAGTGCGCAAGATCATGCGCGATCGGGGTTTTCGCAATGTGCCCATCGTCGAGGGCGATTCTGTTGTGGGTGTCATTGGCGTGCGCGACGCCCTCAGAACTCGGATCGATCAAAAAGAGCTGGAGATCAACGTCCTGAAAGACACGGTGATCGCCGCTCGGGCGTGAACCCATTCGATTGAAGAATTGGGGCGCCTACGGGCAGTAAGAGTCCGGTTATCTTGTAACGCTTTGTAATACATGGAGTTTTTTGCGATCCTGTCTGCGCCTGATGTGTTCGCAAATTGATTTTCGACGACTAGCGTCAGCAGGGCGCAGTGGAGGGGAGAAGAATATGCGATCACAGCTCAATCTATGTCTCGAGCTATTCGAGTTTGATCGCGTCGCTGCGGTGATTTTGTCGCCGATATGCGGCGGCTCCCATCATCTTTCGCCCGGATTGATACGCTGACATTCACCTGCCGCGACAGCGGCGTCCGAACCAACCTAACAACGACCAAATCGAGGACTGCACCATGAAAATGACCACGGAAGAAGCCTTTATCAAGGTCTGTCAGATGCATGGCATCGAACACGCCTTTGGCATCATCGGTTCGGCCATGATGCCGATCACCGACCTGTTTCCGAAAGCCGGAATCAAGTTCTGGGACACCGCCCATGAGGTGAACGCGGGCATGATAGCCGACGGCTATTCCCGCTCCACCGGCAAGATGAGCATGGCCATCTCGCAGAACGGCCCGGGCATCACCAACATGGTGACGCCGATCATCACCGCCTACTGGAACCACACCCCAATGCTGTTGGTCACGCCGCAGGCGGCGAACAAGACCATCGGTCAGGGCGGTTTCCAGGAAATGCAGCAGATGCGTCTGTTCTCTGACTGCGTTTGCTACCAGGAAGAACTGCGCGACGCGACGCGCATCGGCGAAGTTCTGAACCGCGTGATCCTGAAAGCGATCCGCGGCTCGGCCCCGGCGCAGATCAACATCCCGCGCGACTTCTGGACTCAGGTTGTCGACATCGACCTGCCGCAGATCATCCGCATCGAGCATCCGGTGGGCGACCCCGACGCGATCAAGGAAGCCGCCGACCTGCTGTCGAGCGCGAAGTTCCCGGTCATCCTGAACGGCGCTGGCGTGGTTCTGTCCGGCGGAATTCCGGAGTCCGCGGCGCTCGCCGAGCGTCTTTCCGCGCCGGTTTGCTGCAACTATCAGCACAACGACGCCTTCCCGGGTTCGCACCCGCTGGCCTGCGGCCCGCTGGGCTACAACGGCTCGAAGGCTGGCATGGACATGATCTCCAAAGCCGACGTCGTTCTGGCCTTGGGCACGCGTCTCAACCCGTTCTCGTCGCTGCCCGCGTATCAGACCGAGTATTGGCCGCAGGACGCGAAGATCATCCAGGTTGATATCAACGCCGACCGGATCGGCCTGACCAAGCGCCTGGCGGTTGGCATTCAGGGCGACGCGAAGAAGGTTGCCGAGCAGATCCTCGCCGGCCTCTCGGACACGGCGGGCGACGACGGCCGGGCCGAGCGTGAGGCGGCCTGCGCGCAGGCCAAATCCGCTTGGGCCCAGCAACTGGCGTCGATGGTTCACGAGGAAGACGATCCGGGCATCACCTGGAACGAGCGCGCCCGTGAGCGTGAGCCGGGCAAGATGAGCCCGCGTCAGGCTTGGAGCGCAATTTCCGCCGCGCTGCCCGATGACGTGATCATCTCGACCGATATCGGCAACAACTGCGCGATCGGCAACGCCTATCCGAGCTTCGAGAAGGGTCGTAAGTACATGTCGCCGGGTCTGTTTGGTCCCTGCGGCTACGGTCTGCCCTCGATCCTGGGCGCCAAGATCGGCAACCCGGACACCCCGGTTTGCGGTTTCGCGGGCGACGGCGCGTTCGGCATCTCGATGAACGAGATGACCGCTTGCGGCCGCGGCGACTGGCCGCCGATCACCTTCGTGATCTTCCGTAACTATCAGTGGGGTGCGGAGAAGCGGAACACGACGCTGTGGTTCGACGACAACTTCGTCGGCACCGAGCTGAATGTCGGCGTGAACTACGCGAAGGTGGCTGAGGCTTGCGGCGTGAAGGGCGTTCAGGCGGACTCGATGGAGTCTCTGAACGAGGCGCTGCGCACGGCGATCAAGGAGCAGATGGAGAATGGCGTCACGACGTACATTGAGTGCGTCCTGAACCAGGAGCTGGGCGAGCCGTTCCGTCGCGATGCGATGAAGCCGCCGGTCGCGGTCGCTGGCATCGACCCCAACGACTTCGTCGAGCAGAAGCCCCGTCTCTGACGATCGAAAATGAACCGGAGAGGCGCGACCGCGCCTCTCCGATCCGCCTTTCTATAATCAGGTTCCATGAATGCAGATTCTCGATGACATCTGCGAAGCATCACGTTCCGCATCGCCTCGCATAGCGCTCGCTGAGGGCGACGACCCTCGCATCGTGGAGGCCGGATTGATGGCCGCCCGCGACGGGCTGGCCCGCATTCAGCTGATCGGGCCTGAGGCGGCGATCAACGAACAGTTGGCCGGACAAGACGGCGCTGAGCAGATCGATGTTCTCGATCCCACGACATCAGACAAGCTGGATGGCTACGCCGCCGCATATCTGGAGCTGCGCAAGAAGAAGGGCGCAACGCCTGAGGTCGCTCGGGAAGCGATGAGCGGGCAGCTCGGTTTCGCTGCGATGATGGTGCGTGAGGGCGACTCGGATGGCACGATCGGCGGCGCGGTGCGACCACGGCCGACACCGTCCGTACTGCGCTGCAGATTATCGGCAAGGCGCCCGACGCCGACGTCGTCTCCAGCTGTTTCTTGATGCTGCTGGGCGAGCCCTACAACCGGCCCGTTGTCTTCGCCGATTGCGGGTTGATCCTGCAACCGTCCGCGGCCGAACTCGCCAGCATCGCCATTGCTTCCGCCGCTTCCATGTCGGCGTTCACCGGCCACGATCCGCGGGTCGCGATGCTGTCATTCTCGACCATGGGCAGCGTCAATCCGAAGGCGCATGAGTCGATCAACCGCATTCGAGAGGCGATCGGGTTGATCAAAGACCGCGCGCCCGATCTGAACGTCGATGGCGAGATGCAATTCGACGCCGCGATTGTTCCCGGTGTGGGGGGCAAGAAGGCGCCTGATTCCAGCGTCGCGGGCCAGGCCAATGTGTTTGTCTTTCCAAGCCTGAGCGCGGGCAATATCGGCTACAAGATCGCGCAGCGACTGGGCGGCGCGGTGGCGCTCGGCCCGATCCTGCAAGGACTGGCCAAGCCCGCCAACGATCTTTCGCGCGGTTGCAGCGCCGAGGACGTTTATCAAATGATCGCGATCACCGGCGCGCAAGCGGCGGCGCAAAAACAGAGAAACGGGGATTGAGATGGGTCACCAGCCAAAGATCGATCTAAACGCAAAGGTCGGCGATCATGTCGCGAAGACCACTTGCTATATGTGCGCATGCCGTTGCGGCATCAACGTGCATATTCGCGACGGCAAGGTCCGCTATATCGAGGGCAATCGCGATCACCCGGTGAACAAGGGCGTGCTCTGCGGAAAGGGCTCGGCCGGCATCATGCAGCACTATTCGCCCGCGCGCCTGCATGCGCCGATGAAGCGGGTCGGTCCGCGCGGATCCGGCCAGTTTGAGGAAATCTCCTGGGACGAGGCGCTGGATCTGGCCACCGACTGGCTTGGTGAAATCCGCCACTCCGATCCCAAGCGGCTGGCCTTTTTCACCGGGCGTGACCAGAGCCAGTCGCTGACCGGCCTTTGGGCGATGCAATACGGCACCCCGAATTTCGCGGCCCATGGCGGGTTCTGTTCGGTCAATATGGCGGCTGGCGGTCTCTACACATTCGGCGGCGCGTTCTGGGAGTTCGGCGACCCGGATTGGGAGCACACCAAGTACTTCATGCTGTTCGGCGTGGCGGAGGATCATGCCTCGAACCCGATCAAGATCGGCATGGGCAAGATCAAGAAGCGCGGCGCCAAGGTGGTGTCGGTCAATCCGATCCGCACTGGCTATAACGCTATTGCAGACGAGTGGGTGGGCATCCGGCCCGGTACGGATGGCCTGTTCGTCGGCGCGCTGATCCATGAGATGTTCCGGAACCAAACCATCGATCTTGGCTATCTGGTTCGATACACGAACGCGCCCTGGCTGGTGATTCAGGATCCCGGCGCAGCTGATAACGGGCTTTTCGCCAAGAATGAGAAGGGCGATCCGCTTGTCTTTGACCAGGCTTCCGGAGAATTCGTGAATGGGCGCTCGGCCGACATTCAGCCGAGCCTGACCGGTGACCGCACATTGCCCGACGGGCGTACGGCGCGCACCGTGTTCGATCTGATGGCCGAGCGCTATCTGGGCGACGATTACAGCCCCGAAGCGGTCGAAGAGAAGACCGGTGTTTCGGCGGACCAGATCCGCTCCATCGCCGCCGAGCTCGCCCATGTGGCGTTCCAGGAAGAGATCGTCATCGAGCAGGAGTGGACCGACTGGGCGGGCCGCAAGCAGGATAAGATGATCGGGCGTCCGGTCTCGATGCATGCGATGCGTGGCATCTCGGCCCACTCGAACGGTTTCCAGACCTGCCGGATGATCCACATCCTGCAAATCCTGCTCGGGACGATCGATTGCCCCGGCGGGTTCCGCTACAAGCCGCCATATCCGAAGCTTTCGCCGCCTTGGTTGCTGCCGCATGGCGCGTTGCAGGACATCAAGGCTGACGAACCTCTGGGCGGGCCGCATCTTGGCTTCCCGCTTGGCCCGCAGCATCTTCTGCTCGACGGCGACAAGCCCAGCCGGATCGACAAGGGCTTCAGCTGGGATGCGCCGATGTCGGCTCACGGGCTGATGCATATGGTCATCAACAACGCGGCGAAGAAGGACCCTTACGGGATCGACGTTCTGTTCATGTACATGGCGAACATGGCGTGGAACTCTTCAATGAATGTGCCGGGCACATTGGATGCGCTGACGGCCAAGGATGAGGATGGCGAGTATGTGATCCCCAAGATCATCTACTCGGACGCGTATTATTCCGAGACGGTGCCCTTCGCTGACCTGATCCTGCCGGACACCACCTATCTGGAGAGGTATGACTGTATCTCTCTGCTGGATCGGCCGATCTCAGAGCCCGATATGGCGGCGGACTCAATCCGCCATCCGGTGGTGAAGCCCGATCGCGATGTTCGCGGCTTCCAGGAGGTGCTGATCGATCTTGGCGCCAGACTGAAATTGCCGGCCTTCACCAATGAGGACGGCACGCCCAAATTCCCGGGCGGGTACGCCGATTACATTGTCAATCATGAGAGGAAACCGGGCCTCGGTCCGCTTGCGGGCTTCCGCGGGCCGAAGGGCGACGAAACCGGCCGCGGCGAGCCGAACCCCGAACAGATTGACAAGTATATCGAGAACGGGGCGTTCTTCGCGCACCATCTGAAGCCGGAGCAGCGCTACTACAAGCACGCCAATCTCGACTATCTGAACTGGGCGGTCGAGATGGGCTTCCGCACGGTCAACTATCCGACGATCTTCCAGCTTTACAGCGAACCGATCCAGTCGTTCCGGCTTGCGGCTGAGGGGCATGGCGATATCCAGCCACCCGATGACGACCATCGACAGCGGATCATCAAATACTTCGATCCGCTTCCCAGCTGGTATGAGCCGCTGGAGGAGACCAAGGTCGACACCAAGAAATACCCGCTAAACGCCCTGACGCAGCGTCCCATGCACATGTATCACTCCTGGGGCTCACAGAACGCGTGGCTTCGCCAGATCACGGCGGCGAACCGGCTTTATATCCACACCTCGGTCGGCGAGAAGATCGGCGCCAAAGATGATAACTGGGTGTGGCTCAGCTCGCATCAGGGCCGGGTGAAGTGCCAGGTTCGTCTTATGGATGGCGTGAACCCCGATACGGTCTGGACCTGGAACGCCATCGGCAAGCGCCGCGGCGCATGGGGCCTTTCGGACGACGCGCCGGAATCCAATCAGGGGTTCCTGCTGAACCATCTGATCTCCGAATTGCTTCCCGAAGGCGGGGGCGGGTACCGCTACTCCAACTCCGACCCGATCACCGGTCAGGCCGCGTGGTTCGATCTGCGCGTGGCCATCGAGAAGGCTGATGGAGATGGTCAGACCGAACCGTTCTTCGAGCCGGTCGGCGCGAGCACTCAGAAACCTTCCCCGCAAAAAGTCGCCTATGGCGCCGAGTTCAGGAGCAAAGCGAAATGACCTCTTTGCCTGAAAAGACCAACAAGAAGCTCGGTCTCGTTATCGATCTGGACATTTGCGTCGGCTGCCAGGCCTGCGCGACCAGCTGCAAGGAATGGAACACAGGCGGCTACAGCGCGCCCCTGTCGGATCATGACGCCTATGGCGGCGACCCGTCAGGCGCGTGGTTGAACCGCGTCCATTCCTACGAGGTGAAGAACGAGAACGGCGCCGCCAAGACAGTGCATTTCCCGCGCTCCTGCCTGCATTGTGAGGAGCCGGACTGCGTGACGGTGTGCCCGACCGGGGCCAGCTATAAGCGCGAAGAAGACGGGATTGTTCTCGTCAATCCGGACACCTGCATCGGCTGCAAGCTGTGCTCCTGGGCGTGTCCCTATGGCGCGCGCGAGTACGATTACGATCACGGCGTGATGAAGAAATGCACGTTGTGCGTCGACCGGATCTACAACGACACGATCCCGGAGGAAGATCGAGTGCCCGCCTGCGTCCGCGCTTGCCCGACGGGCGCTCGGGCCTTCGGCGATCTTGGCGATCCGGAAAGCGATGTGTCGAAATCGGTTGCTGAGCGGGAAGGTTTCAACCTTCTGGACGAGTTTGGCTACAAGCCCGTCAACAAGTACCTGCCGCCGCGCATCAATACGGTGGAGGCGGCGCCTGCGCCGCAGCAAGAAGCTGAGCCAGCCTCGGCGTCCGACGGGTCCGCGGTCGAACGGCTGTTCGCCTGGGCCGATAAAGCCCTGTCGCGTTAGGAGGTTCCGATGCATCCCGCATATTCCGTTATCGTTTTCACCACCTGTTCCGGCGCCGGCTACGGGCTGATGTTCTGGTTATCACTGGCCCACGTTTTTGGGGCCTTGCCGGAAAGCCGCTGGCTGGCGTTCATCGCCATCGCGCTGGCCCTGATCCTGATCTCGGTCGGCTTGATCGCGTCGACGCTGCATCTGGGCCATCCGGAGCGGGCGGTCGGGGCGTTTTCGCAATGGCGGTCGTCCTGGCTGTCGCGAGAGGGCGTCGCCGCCGTCGCGACTTACGCGCCGTCGGGTCTGCTCGCCTTGATCTGGCTGATCGGGGCTGACACCGGGTTGACCGTCCTTCTGGCGTTGCTGTCCGCAGTGGGCGCAGCGGTCACGGTGTACTGCACCGGGATGATCTACGGCTCGCTTCGCACCATAAGGCAATGGAGCAACCAGTTGACGCCATTCATTTATATGGCGCTTGGCTCGGCAACGGGCGCGCTGCTGCTGGCGTTGTTGATGGCGCTGTTCGGCGCGGCGTCGGGCTTGATCGGCGTAATCGTTTTGCTCAGCTTCGCGGCCGCCGGCTGGTTGAAGATGACCTATTGGCGCCAGATCGACGCGGATCAGGGCCAGTACACAGCGGAAATGGCCACAGGTTTAGGGCAGGGCGGCGGCTCTGTTCGCCCGCTCGACCCGCCGCACACACGCCCGAACTTCGTGATGCGTGAGATGGGCTATCAGGTCGCGCGCAAGCACGCCGACAAGCTGCGCCGACTGGCGTTGCTGGCGCTGTTCGCCGCTCCGTTGGCGGCGGCTGTGCTGGCCTTGCTGATCAGCAGTATGGCCGGGCTGGTTTATCTGGCCGCCGCGGTCGCGGCCGGTTGGGGCGTAGCTACGGAACGCTGGCTGTTCTTCGCCGAGGCCGAGCATGTCAGCCAACTCTATTACGGCGCGAAAAGGGCCTGACAAGCAATTAATTACTAAAGGGATTTTCGACCGATGGAGTCGCTCGGCCTGACCACCGACATGATGATCGTTCTGGGCATTCTGGCTCTTACGGTCTTCATGTTCGCCTCTGAAATCGTCCGGGTGGACGTCGCGGCGATCATCATCATGGTGCTGCTGGGATGCATCGCCTCTCTGCCTGGTATGGGCGGCCTGGTGGATGTGTCCACCCTGTTCAACGGGTTCGGCAGCAACGCGGTGGTCTCCATCATCGCGGTGATGATCATCGGCGCGGGGCTGGACAAGACCGGCGTGATGTCGACCGTCGCTGTCTGGATCACCAAAGTCGGCGGCTCCACCGAATCCCGGATCATCACCATGATCTCGGGCGTGGTCGGATTTATCTCCTCCTTCATGCAGAATGTGGGCGCCGCGGCGCTGTTCCTGCCGGTCGTGTCCCGCATATCCGTCCGCACCGGCCTGCCGATGTCGCGCCTGCTCATGCCGATGGGTTTTTGCGCGATCCTGGGCGGCACGATGACCATGGTCGGCTCATCACCGCTGATCCTGCTGAACGACCTTATTATTGGCGTCAACGCGTCTCTGCCCGCCGATCAGCAGATGGAGACTTATGGCCTTTTTGACGTGACGCCGGTGGGCGCCGCGCTCGTTTTGACCGGCATCATCTATTTTCTGGTCTTTGGCCGTGTCGTGCTGCCAGTGGTAAAGACGCATAACGGCGCATCCGGGCGAAGCCTGTTGGATTACTTCAACAACGTCTATGATCTGGACGGAGAGATTCACGAGTTCGACGTGCGGGCCGGAAGCCCGCTTGCGGGCAAATCGATCGATGAGCTTGAGACCAATTACAAGCTTCTGATCATCGCGACCCACTACAACAAAAAGACCTTCATGGCGCCGCCGCGCGACGTCCAGATACAGGCGCCGGCGCATATCGCCGTAATCGGATCGCGCCCGGACGTCGCGAAGTTTGCCGAGGATTTCGAACTTACCGAATTGCCGGAGCTTGATGACTTTTCGGAAACGCTCGGCGCGACGAAAGCGGGGATCGCCGAGATCGTGATCCCGCCGAATTCCGCGATCATCGGCAAGACCGGGCGCGAGATCGTTATGCGCAAGGTCTATGACCTGTCGCCGCTGGTGCTTTACCGCGCGGGCGAAGTGTACACGCGTGGCAAGGGCAATCTGCTGGGCAATATGCCCTATCAGGCGGGCGACACGCTGGTGTGCCACACGCCATGGGACTCGCTGGCGCGGCTCGAGAAGAATCGCGATTTCGTCGTCGTGACGACGGACTATCCGAGGGAAGAGCTACGTCCGCAAAAAGTCGGATTCGCGCTCGTCTTCTTCCTTATCGCGCTCGCGCTGATCCTTGGAACCGATCTCAGGCTTTCGCTTTGCCTGCTGGTCGGCGCGGTGGGCATGATTGTCAGCCGGGTTCTGAGCATTCAGGAAGCTTACGACTCGGTCGGCTGGAATACCGTGTTCTTGTTGGCCAGTCTGATCCCGTTAGGGCAGGCCGTGCAATCGACGGGAACGGCGCAATGGATCGCCGATCAGGTGCTCAGCGTGCTTGACGGGATGCCGATCTGGACCATTCAGGCCGCCGTCGCAGTGCTCGCGACCATCTTCACTTTGGTGATGTCCAATGTGGGCGCGACCGTCTTGCTGGTGCCGTTGGCGGTGAATATCGCGCTCGGCGCAGGGGCGGACCCGGCGCTCTTCGCGCTGACCGTCGCCATCTCGACCTCGAATTCCTTCCTGATCCCGACGCATCAGGTGAACGCGCTGATCATGGGTCCAGGCGGCTATTCGGTGACGGATTTCATGCGGGCCGGCGGCGTGATGACGATCCTGTTCCTGATCGTATCGATGGCGATGCTGAACCTGGTCTTCTAGGCCAGAGGGCGTGAATCCGCGCGGCGAATTGCGGCTTCATTGGACCGCGGCGCACCCATGCACTAACGTCTCATTCTGACGGCTTGGCTTAATGGCCCTGCAGATCTTTCTTGCGAATTGGCCGCGACCGGGGCTGAATCGCTGGGAATCAAAAAACTGAATGAAACGCCAACATGGGAGAGAGAGATGACGACACGGATTAGCTCTTGCGCGGCGCGGTTCGCGCTGGCCTCGGCGGTGTATCTGGGGTCTGCAGCGGCGGCGGCGGCGTTCACGGCCTGCCAGGTCACGGATGTCGGCGGGATCGACGACAACAGCTTTAACCAGACTGCGTGGCAGGGCGTTCTGGACGCCAAGGAAACGCTGGGCGTCGAGGGGCGCTATCTCGAATCCCAGGCTGAGACGGATTACGACGCCAACATCAACTCGCTGCTGGGCGGCGATTGCGACATCATCGTAACCATCGGCTTCCTGCTGGGTGATGCAACCAAGTCGGCGGCCGAGGCGAATCCTGACCAGAAATTCTCCATCGTCGATTTCGCTTATGATCCGACGATCCCGAACGTGCTGGGGCAGGTCTACGCCACCGACGAGGCGGCGTTTCTGGCCGGGTACCTGTCGGCGGGGATGACCAAGACGGGTGTTCTGGGCGTTTTCGGCGGCATCAACATTCCGCCAGTGACGATCTTCATGGACGGCTTTGTGGCTGGCGCGAACTATCACAATGCGCAGAAGGGGACGAGCGTGACTGTGCTCGGTTGGGACCCGGCGGCGCGCGAAGGCTTGTTCACCAACAATTTCGACTCGCTGGATGACGGGCGGGCCTTCGCACAGAACCTTTATGATGAGGGTGCGGACATCGTCCTGCCTGTCGCCGGTCCGGTCGGCCTTGGCTCGGCTGCGCTGGCGGATGAATTGGGAACCGACGCGTTGAAGATCGTCGGTGTGGACGCGGATCTCTACAAGACCGATCCGGAGAAAAAGCACGTCTACCTCACCTCGATCCTGAAGCGTATGGACGCCACGGTGCTCGGCGTTATCGAGCAGGCCAAGGACGGCACGTTCGAGGGCGGCGTCACCGTCGGCTCTCTGGCGAATGGCGGCGTCGGCCTGGCCCCGCTGCATGATTTCGAGGACTCGGTTCCGGCCGAATTGAAGGCCGAGATCGAAGCTATCCAAAAGGGCGTCATCGACGGCTCGATCAGCGTCGCGGCCAACTGAGGGCGATAGGGGCGGCGCGCTGCAGCGCCGCTCAACCATTTCGCAAGAGGTCGGGGCATGGACGTCGAACTGCGCGGAATCACTAAGCGCTTTGGGCCGGTCGTCGCCAATTCCGAGGTCAGCCTGAAAGTCAGCGCCGGAGAGGTGCTGGCCCTGCTGGGCGAGAACGGCGCCGGCAAGTCGACGTTAATGAACGTGCTCTCCGGCCTCTACAAACCTGATGCGGGCGAGATCCTGATCGACGGCGCGCCGGTCACGTTTACCGGGCCCGGCGATTCAATCGCCGCCGGGATCGGCATGGTGCATCAGCATTTCATGCTGGTGCCGGTGTTCACCGTTGCGGAGAACGTGGTGCTCGGCATTGAGCCGACCGGCGCGCTGGATCACCTCGACCTCAAGACCGCCCGTCGCCAGGTGCGCGAAATTGGAGAGCAATACGGCCTGCGCGTCGACCCGGATGAAAGGATCGAGGACCTGCCGGTTGGCCTGCAACAGCGGGTCGAGATCATCAAGGTGCTGTTCCGCTCGGCGGAAGTTCTGATCTTTGACGAGCCGACGGCGGTGCTGACCCCGCAGGAAGTCGAAGAATTCTTTGGCATCGTCCGCGCTTTGAAGGACGCCGGGAAAGCGATCATCTTCATCACCCACAAGCTTCACGAGATCATCGAGATCGCCGACAGGGTCAGCGTGCTGCGTCAGGGCCAGATCGCCGGGGAAAGCGATCCGAAGGCCGCGCGTCCGCAGGATCTGGCGGAGATGATGGTCGGGCGACCGGTCAGCTTCGCGCCGGACAAGCCGGACTTTGCGCCCGGAGAGGCGATCCTCGAGGTGCAGGGCCTGACGGTTTTGCGCGACAATGACGAGATCGCGGTCGACGACCTGTCGCTGACAGTACGCGAGCGAGAGGTCGTCGGCATCGCCGGAGTGCAGGGCAATGGCCAGTCTGCGCTGATCGAGGCGTTGACCGGCTTGCGTCGTCCCGCGCGAGGAAGCATCGCCTATCAGGGGCGGGAGGTAACGCAATCCTCCGCGAGGGCTCGCCACAATATGGGCATGGCGCATATCCCCGAAGACCGGCAGAAAAGCGGCGTCATCACCGCATTTTCGGTGACCGAGAACATGGTTCTGAACACCTACTACGATGAACGATTCTCCTCCGGCGCCGTCATTGATTGGCGAATGGCCGAGGAGTCCGCCGCGCGGCTATCGGTGGAGTTCGACGTCCGCACGCCTTCCGTCTTTGCGCCTGCGGGCACGCTTTCCGGCGGCAATCAGCAGAAGCTGGTCGTTGCTCGGGAATTGTCGCGAGACACCCGCCTTGTGATCGCCGCCGAACCGACCCGCGGCATCGATGTCGGGTCGATCGAGTACATCCACGGGCGTTTGATCGATGCGCGCGAGAAGGGCGATGGCGTGCTGATCGTCTCTTCGGAACTGGATGAAATCATGGCGCTGTCGGATAGGATATTGGTGATGTTCGATGGTCGGGTCGTCGGCGAATTCGACAACAGTCAGGGTGCGGCGGATCGCAATCAGATCGGACTGGCCATGGCGGGAAGCGCGGCATGAGCGAGCAACGCGATCTGAATGCGGCGGCGCAAAAATTGCTGCAGAGGGCGGCGCCCGGGCGCGCGGCGTTCGAAGATCTGGTCGTGGTGCCGCTATTCGCGGTCGTCGCGGCGCTCATTCTGGGCGCGCTGGTCATGCTGGCGACCGATGTCGATCTGGCGACGATTGGCCAGTCCTACGCCGCTCTTCTGCGAGGGTCGCTCGGTTCAGTGGCCGCGATCTCAGAGACGCTGACGGCGGCCGCGCCGCTGGTGATGGCAGGGCTTGGCGTCGCGCTGGGTTTTCGCGCCGGGTTGTTTAACATCGGAGCCGAGGGACAATTGCTGCTCGGCGGTCTGGCGGCGCTGGTCTTTTCCTTCAGCTTTCCCAATCTTCCATCGATCCTGCTGTTGCCGGTGTCCTTGCTCGTCGGCGCGCTGGTGGGCGCGCTCTACGCCGGCATTGCGGGGTGGCTGAAGGCCGCAACCGGCGCGCATGAGGTGATCTCCACCATCATGCTGAATCTGATCTCGTTCCGGCTGCTCGATTTTCTGTTGCGCCAGCCCTTCATTCAGAAGGAGGGGCGGGCCGATCCGATTTCGAAATCCGCGCCGGAAGCCGCCCAGCTTCCCCGTTTGCTGGAATTCATGGACCCCAATCTGCGGGTGCACGCTGGCGTCTTTCTGATGATCGCGGCCGTGTTTGCCGCGCACTGGCTGCTCTTCCGCACCAAATTCGGGTTCGAATTGCGCGCCAGCGGAGAGAACCCGGACGCCGCCAAATATGCGGGTATGCGCGCTGGGCTGACCATCGTGCTGGCAATGGCGGTCGCGGGGGCGTTGGCCGGGCTTGCTGGCGCCAATCAGGCGCTGGGCGTGCTGGGGCGCGCCACGCCGGGTTTCTCCGCAGGCATCGGCTTTGACGCCATCGCCGTCGCTCTGCTCGGCCGGGCGCATCCATTCGGCGTATTGCTGGCCGGGCTGCTGTTCGGCGCGCTGGAAGCGGGCGGGCGGCAAATGCAGGTGGACGCCGGGGTTAGCATCGATCTGATCGGCATCATTCAGGCGCTGATCATCGTTTTCATCGCCGCGCCGCTGCTGGTGCGCGCCATCTTCCCCTGGGGATTCCGGACAGGCCGAAAGAAGGAGGGCGCGGAATGACCATGGCCGCGGATCTGGAAACCGGCGGCCGTCGGCGCGAGCGCTGGACCGGCGTCTTTCTGCTGGGGCTCGCGGTGTTCGTGGTTGCAGTGCTCGGCGCTGACGGCGACGCGACGTTCCGCCTTTCCCGGCCGACCGACCCCTGGGCGGTTTCGAACCTGATCGTCCCCGCGCAGGGCTTCGGCTATGTGGTGGCGGCCTTGCTCGCCTTTCTTGGCGCGCGTCAGTTCATTCGGGGCGGCGGACGCTGGACTTCTCTTTCGTTGGGGATCGGACTGGCTCTTCTGGTCGCCGCATTCCTCGTGTGGGCGGCGGCGGGCAAATCCTTCTCGCTGACGGGTATGTTGCAGGCGACGATGGTGCGCGCGGTGCCGATCGCCTTGGGCGGGCTGGCGGGCGTTCTTTGCGAGCGCGTCGCCGTGATCAATATCGCCATCGAGGGGATGCTGCTGGCCGGCGCGTTCACTGGCGCGCTGATGGGCTCGGTTCTTGGCGGCTGGGGCGGGCTTTTGGCGGCCGTCGCCGTCGGCGGACTGTTCGGTTTCATTCTGGCGGCGCTGGTGGTCACATATCGGATGGACCAGATCATCGCTGGGATGGTGATCAACCTCTTCGTGCTGGGGTTGACGAGCTATGTCAGCAGTCAGCTGTTCTCGGAATACCGGCACCTCAATAACGCGCCGGTGTTTCGCGCATTCAAGATTCCGGTGCTGGGCGATATTCCGGTGATCGGTCCGGTGCTTTTCAATCAAAACCTCTTCGTATACGGCGCGCTCGTGCTGGTCGCCGTTGCGACGTACTACCTGTTTTATACGCGCAGCGGTCTGCGCGCACGGGCGGTGGGCGAGCATCCCCGCGCCGCCGACACGCTGGGTGTCGATGTGTATCGCACGCGATATATCCATGTGACCCTGGGTGGCATGGTGGCGGGCTTCGGCGGAGCGTGGTTCACGCTTGGCTCGGTCGGCCGGTTCGATGAGGGCATGACCGGCGGACGGGGCTTTATCGGCCTGGCGGCGATGATCTTCGGGCGTTGGCATCCGGTCGGCGCGTTGGCGGCGGCGCTGGTGTTCGGGTTCGCTGACTCGCTACAGCAAAAGCTGGCGCTGCTCAGGACGCCGATCCCGTCGGAGTTTCTTGCCATGTCGCCCTATGTCGCGACTATTATCGTCGTCGCGGGGATCGTCGGACGCGCCCGCCCGCCAGCGGCGGATGGCAAGCCCTACATCAAGCAGTAGAGCGAAGCTGAGAGTCGTCCTCCGCACGCACCGCCGCCATGAAAGCGGATAGCTTCGCTTCAACCAACGCGCCGTTCGTTCTCACGCCAGAGCAAAGGTCGAGCCCAAAGGGGCGGACCTGCCGGATCGCCTCGGTGACGTTCAATGGTGTCAGTCCGCCCGCCAGAAAGACGGGCAGGGGGCTGCTCTCCACGAAACGTCGGCTGATGTCCCAGTTGTGCACGCGGCCTGTGCCGCCAAGTTCGGGGGTTGTGGCCGCGGGGCGACCGGAATCGAGCAGGAAGGCGTGAACATGCGGCGCGTATCGCGGGATCAGCTCCAGCGCGCCATCGTCTTCGACATGCACCACCTGCACCCGGCGCGTATGCGGAAGCATTTCAGCGAGCCGAGCGGCCTCGCCGGGATCTATGTGATTGACGATCTGCACCGTCGCGGCGCTGACTCGCGTGACATGGTCCGCGATGGCGGGGGCGTCGTCGCAGGACGTCAGAAGAAAGGTGGAGACAGGAGGCGGCGAGTTTCGAGCAATCTCCGCAGCCGTCGCGTCGTCGATGACGCCGGGGCCGGACGGCATCGGCCCGACCAGTCCCAAAGCGTCTGCGCCATGCTCGATCGCCATGCGCGCCTCGCCCAGGCTGGCGATACAGCAAACCTTCACCCGTGTTCGCATGTCGATGACTACCTTTCTCGTAATCTTCGTCGTCGATCAGCCTGGCGCCTGCATAAATTCGCGTCCGGACAAAATGAACCATAGGAAGACGCCGGCCAGTTGGATAGAATGTTTCGAATGAAGAATAAAACGAAACATAAATCAGGGAAACCGCGCGGTTGAGCATCGGGAAAAACTCGAAACCCAGGCGTGCTGCGATACTTCTTCACCTGCAGCAAAACGGCAGAGCGTTGGTGGATGATCTGGCGGAATTGCTCGATACGACTCCGCAGACCGTGCGCAAAGATCTGAACTTTCTGGCCAATGAAGGCCGTGTCATGCGGTTTCACGGCGGCGCTGCGCTGCTTGCCGGCACCGAGTACACCGGCTACGAGGCCCGAAAGGAAATCGCGCGCGACGAGAAGGAAAAGATCGGCCAGGAAGCGGCGAAGCAGATTCCCGACAACACCGCCGTCGCGATCAACGCGGGCACGACCACGGCCGCCGTTGCGCGCAATCTGTCGCGTCATGCGGGGCTGAAAATCCTGACCGACAGCGTGGCTGTCGCCAATGAAATAAGGAGATTCACGGGAATCGAGCTTATGGTTCCGGGGGGTGTCGTGCGGCGATCTGACGGCGCGATCCTCGGCGAGGAAGCCGTCGATTTCATTCGTCTTTTCAGGTCGGATATCGCCGTTATCGGCGCTGCCGCCGTGGCGCCCGACGGGGCTTTGCTTGATTATGATTTAAGGGAGGCCTCGGTCGCCCGCGCCATTATCACCAATGCCCGGCATGTCGTCCTGGCGATCGACAGCACCAAATTCGAACGGATCGCGCCAGTGTGTATCGGACATCTGGATCAGGTCCATTCCCTCGTGACAGATGGTCGCTGCCCACCGGCGTTGAGTGAGCTTTGCGAGGCCCATAGCGTCAGTCTGACGCTGGCCTGATGTGCGCGCGTATACAGCCTTTGCTTGACTTAAGCGTTCGCTTGCTTACAAAACGAAACAAACGAGCCTGAAAACGAGCGTACAAGATTCGAAAATTGGCTCGGGCGACGACTAGGAAGGAATACGCGATGCTAAAGTTGCTGGGGGTCATCTCCGCAATCAACACTCCGATTCTGCGGTTAGGAAGACAACTCGCGTGGATCGCCTTGGCGATCATGGTGTCTGTCATCTTGTTACAGGTCGTCAGCCGGTATGCTTTGGGCAACGCATTGTCTTGGCCGGACGAGGCTGCGCGCTTTCTGATGCTTTGGATGACCGCGCTGATGGCGCCGTCCGGGTTTCGCTGGGGCGGCTTCGTCGCGATCGACACGTTTCCGAACATGATGCCGCGAGCGGTCGCCGCGACGCTGAACATTGTCCTACTGGTTTTGGCGTTGGTGGTTCTGGTTACCGCGGCGGGACACGGTTACTCGCACACGATGGGCTTTGGCGGCACCTTCGACAGCGCGTCGTTGAAGATCCCGCTCGACTGGTTCGGGGGTGAGTCCGTCAAGGTGAAGCTTCGCTACATGTACGGGTCGCTGCTGCTCTGCGTGATCCTGCTGATCATGGTGAATGTCGAGCTGATCCTGCGGGGACTGGTCGCCATGCTGGATCCGGCGGCGGAACTTCCGGACGACGATTCGTCCTTCGATGCGGTGGAGGCCGAATAAATGCTTGTCTTTTTTCTTCCCCTATTCCTGATCCTGCTATTGCTCGGTCTTCCCGTCGTCTTCGGTCTTGTGCTGTCACCGGGCCTGCTGCTTTGGATGAACGGGCAAGAGCGCGACATCGCGCTGCTCTATCGCAACGTCTATAATGGCATGGACAGCTTTCCGCTGATGGCGCTGCCCTTCTTCGTTCTGGCGGGCGAGTTGATGAACAAGGGCGGCATCACGATCCGCCTCGTAGAGTTCAGCCAGGCGCTGATGGGCCATCTTCGCGGCGGCCTCGCGCATGTTAACATCCTCTCTTCAATCCTGTTCGCGGGCCTGTCCGGTTCCGCGGTCGCCGACACCTCGGCGCTGGGATCCACGCTGATCCCGGCGATGGAAAAGAACGGCTATACGCGCAAGTTCGCTGCGGCGATCACCGCGGCCAGCTCTGTCATCGGGCCGATCATTCCGCCGTCCGGCATCATGATCATCTACGCCTATGTGATGGGCGAGAGCGTCGCCGCGCTATTCCTCGCGGGAATCGTTCCCGGCATTCTTGTCGGCGTCGGCCTGATGGTCTTGGTTCGGCTGTTGGCCGATCGCTATGACCTGCCGAAGGCGGAGCGAATCGTCACCAAGGACCAGACGATCAGCCCGCTGGAGTCGCGCGTGTCCTTCGCTCTGGCGCGGATCAACGTCGCAGGCGTCCTGATGGCGATCTTCCAGGGCGTCCTTGGATTGATGAAGTCGGCGGCGGGCGACGAAGTGTCGATCAATGGCTGGATCGTCTTCCTGGTGTTCCTGCCGGTCGCCCACATCTTGCTGATGCGGCTGCGGCGTGTGGTGTCGAGCGACTTCCGAATTGTCTGCAAAAAGGCGATCGCGCCGCTGCAAACCCCGATCATCATTCTGGGCGGCATCGTGATCGGCGTCTTCACGCCGACCGAAGCTTCGGCGATCGCGGTGGCGTATTCGCTGATCATCGCGTTCTTCGTGCTTCGCAGCATGAAGTTGAGCGATCTGCCTTCGGTTCTGAGGAAATCAGCGCTGTCCGCGTCCACGGTTCTGCTGCTGGTCGGCGCCGCCGTCGCGTTCAAGACTGTGGTCAGCCTCAGCCACGCGCCTGAGCAGATGGCTGAGTTTATCCTGAGCCTCAGCAGCAATCCTTTGACCCTGCTGTTCCTGATCAACATCCTTCTGTTCATCGTCGGCATGTTCCTGGACGCCGGGCCGGCCATCATCATCCTCGGTCCGATCCTGGCGCCGATTTTTGTCGATATCGGCGTTCACCCGGTGCACTTTGCGATCATCATGTCGGTGAACCTAACGGTCGGGCTGGCGACACCGCCGATGGGACTTGTCCTGTTCGTCGCGTCCAGCGTGTCCGGAGAGAAGGTCGAAACGATATCAAAAGCGATCTTGCCATTCCTCGCGGTGGAGGTGCTCGTGATTTTCCTGATCACTTATGTCCCCGCGATTTCGATGACCATCCCGCGTCTGACCGGGTTCGTAGAATAACAGTCTGACGAAAGAACGAGCTCTAAAAGGAGGACCCTATGCTAAAAACCACATTCGGAGCGCTAACGGCGGCGGCCATTCTGGCCGGGTCGGCAATGACCGCGGCGGCGGCGGATTACACGATCCGCGCGACGGCCAACTCGAACGAAAACGATGAGGACTATGACGGTCTGATCGTCTTCAAGAGCTTCGTCGAGAGCGCGTCGAACGGCGCCATCGAAGTCGAGCTTTTCATCGGAACCCAGCTTTGCTCGAAGGGCGCTGAGTGCCTTCAGGGCGTGGCGGACGGTTCGATCGACATCTACATCTCGACCTCCGGCGGCGCGTCCGGCGTCTTCCCGTATGTGCAGGTTCTGGATCTGCCGTACCTGATGGCCAACGATCGCATCGCGGAAGAGGTCCTGACTGGCGACTTCACCCGCAAGGTTCGTGAGATGGTTCTCAATGACAGCGGCGGCGCCATTCGTCTGATGACCATCGGCAACACCGGCGGCTGGCGCAACTTCGCCAACACCAAGCGCCGCGTGCAGTCGCCCGCCGACATGGAAGGCCTGAAGATCCGCACCGTTGTCGCCGATCTGCCGCAGGAGCTGGTGAAGGCTCTGGGCGCTTCGCCGACGCCGATTCCGTGGCCGGAGCTGTTCACCTCGTTCCAGACGGGCGTTGTCGAAGGTTCGAAGAACGGCATCACCGACATCATGGGCATGAAGTTCCCGGATGCGGGCCTGCAGTACGTCACGCTTGACGGTCACGCATACATGGGCGCTCTGTGGTGGATGAACAACGCCAAGTTCCAGTCCATGCCTGAGGATGTCCGCCGCGTCGTGGTCGATGGCTTCGCCGCTCTGCAGCAGGCCACATTCGCTTCGCCGAAGCGCAAGTCGATCCAGGCCTATGCGGACTTCGTCGCTGGCGGCGGAGACCTCTATGTGCCGACGCCCGAAGAGAAGGCGCAGTTCAAGGAAGCCGCCGCGCCGGTCTATGACTGGTTCAAGGCGAACATCGACGGCGGCGAAGAGGTTTTCACCGCTCTGGTCGAGGCTTCGGCCGCGGCAGAGGCGAAAATCAACGAGGGCGCTGCTAAGGACATCCAGTAAGTCCTTATAAAATCATCGGGCGCGGACGAGCTTCGTCGGTCGCGCCCGACCACTTCTAAATTTTGCGCCGGTCACACGGCGCTGGTTTCGGGTCGGCGCACGCCAGCGTAGATGGAATAGTTGCGCCTACCGAAACGGGTATAGCCAAGACTTGTAGTCGTCGATCAGCTTATGGGCCATTTCGATTTGTTCAGACGTCATCTTCTTCACGACCTCCTCCTGGGAGATCGCGGCATCGGGGTCGCCTCCGATGGCGGAGAGGACGTACCAGGTATACGCCCGAACAAGATCCGGCGCGGGCATGCCGCGGCCGACTTCATAGTACCAGCCAATTCCGGATTGAGCGCCGGCGTGGCCCTTCAGCGAGGCGCGCAGATACCAGTCGAAGGCGCGAATGTCGTCGCGCTCGACCCCCAGACCCGAGGCGTACATCACGCCGATCAGTTCTTCAGCTTCGGCGTTGCCGGAACGGGCGGCGGGCAGAAGCTCCTCCATCGCAGCGGCGTAGTCGCCCGCATCCATCAGGTCGCGCGCGGTCTCAAGCTCGGCATGCGCGGGATTCGGGATCAAGAAACAGAAAGCAAAGGCAAGGCGGCGCATTGGGTCTCCTATGTCTGGGCGGCGCTGGCGGCGATGATGGTCGCGCCCGCCTATGGTTTCGAGCTTCCGGCGAAACTGCAAGCGGCGGATTTTCACAAGTTCGATCCCGAAAAGGCGGCGATCGGTCAGCTTCTTTTCTTCGACCCGATCCTGTCGGGCAACAGCAACATATCCTGCGCGACCTGCCACAACCCCGACCTGGCCACCTCTGACGGGCTTGCGCTTGGCATCGGCGAGGGCGGCGATGGCGTAGGGCCGGAGCGGATCGCCGGGACCGGCCCGGAGCGTATCCGCAAGCGCATTCCTCGCAACTCGCCCGCCCTCTGGAATCTCGGCGCGCGCGAGATCAACATCATGTTCCATGATGGTCGGGTCAGCGAGTCCGAGATTTACGACAACGGATTCAACACGCCGGCGCAGGAATGGCTGCCCAAGGGTTTGGACGGAATTCTCGCGGTGCAGGCGCTGTTCCCGCTGACCTCCCAGTTCGAAATGGCGGGCGATCCAAAGGAAAATCAGGTGGCCGGCGCGGCCTATGACCGGATCGACGCGGTTTGGCCGATATTGGCGAAACGGGTTCGCGTCATTCCGGAATACAGCGACATGTTCATCGCGGCGTTCGACGACGTGGACACGCCGCTGGATATCGACATCACCCATATCGCCAATGCGATCGCCGCGTTTGAGGGGCTGGAGTGGCAAAGCTTCGACAGCCCGTTCGATGACTATTTAGCGGGTGATGAAACGGCGCTGACCGCGCAGCAGAAAGCGGGGCTAGAGCTGTTCTACGGCGAGGCCGGATGCGCATCCTGCCATTCTGGGGCGCTGCTGACTGATCAGGAGTTTCATGCTCTGGCGCTGCCGCATTTTGGCCCCGGCCGAACGCGGCAATGGGATCCGATCGTGCGCGATGTCGGGCGCATGGCTGCGTCTGATCGGCTGGAGGACGCCTATCGGTTTCGAACCCCGTCGCTTCGCAACGTCGCTCTGACCGCCCCTTATGGCCACAACGGCGCCTATGCGACGCTTGAGGGGATCGTCCGGCATCATCTGGATCCAATCGAAGGGTTCGCCGCCTGGACGCCGAAGCTGGTTTCATTGCCAGACGCGCCCTGGCTGGCGAAGACCGACTTCCTGCCGCTCGAAGACACGCGAGAGCGCGAGAGGCTGGCGTCTCGCGTCGATCTTGCGCCGGTCGAGCTGAGCGATGTGGAGGCGGCGCAACTGGTGTCGTTCCTGCACGCGCTGACGGGAACCGAGTCGCTTAAGGGACGGCTGGGGCGCCCCGATCGGGTGCCCAGCGGGTTGGAGATCGATTGATGGCCAGAGTTTTCCTCGTGGGAATGGCGACCGCGGACTTTGTATTCGCTGTCGACGATTTTCCCGATCAGCCGCGTAAGTATCGCGCAAAGCACGCCGAAATCGTCGGCGGCGGCGGCGCTGCGAACGCGGCTGTCGGCATCACGCGGCTTGGCGGAGGGGCGCAACTGGCGGGGCGTCTGGGCGACGATTCCATGGGGGATCTGATCGTCAACGACCTTGCGGCGGAGGGCGTCGAGACGGATCTGATCCACCGGGCCGAGGGCGGACAGTCCTCCTTCAGCTCGGTCTATGTCGATTCAGACGGCGAGCGGCAGATCATGAATTTCCGCGGCGCCGGTCTGGCGGAGGGCAGTGGCTTGGTAGACTCGGCTCCGCGAGCCGACGCCGTGCTGGTCGATGATCGCTGGAAGGACGGCGCAGTAGCCGCGCTGGATCTGGCGAAGAATTGGGGTGTTCCCAGCATTCTGGATGGCGAGGCGCCCATTGATCCGCTTCTATTGGCGCGGTCGTCTCACGTCGCTTTTTCACGGCCGGGACTGCAGGCGATGTCGGATATCGAGGACACGGCGGAAGCGCTCGCCGAGGTCTCGCTGGCGCTTCCCGGCTGGGCTTGCGTCACCGATGGCGAGAACGGCGTCTTCTATACAAGCGAAAACGGTATCGCGCATATTCCGGCGTTCCATGTGTCCGTCGTGGATACGCTGGGCGCTGGCGATGTGTGGCATGGCGCATTCGCGCTCGGCCTCGCCGAGGGACAGAGCGAGGTCGAGTCCATTCGTTTCGCCAGCGCCGCGGCGGCGCTTAAGTGCACAAAATTTGGCGGGCGGGAAGGGTGCCCGAGCCGCGAAGAAGTACTCAAACTCATGAAGGAGCAGACGTGATGCAATTGACCCCGGGCAAACTTTGGGGCCTGCGCCGCATGGCCGACGCGAATGGCGTCTATAAAATGACCGCTGTTGACCAGCGCCCGCCGATCAAGGGGCCGATCGCCGCCCATCTGGGCGTCGAGAACGCGCCCTGGGATCAGGTCGCCCGCTTCAAGGGGCTGCTGGTCGAGACGCTGCAGGATCAAAGCACCGCGATTCTGGTCGATCCGCACTACGCCGTGCCCTACAGCTTCGATACTTTGAACCCGACGAAGGGCATGATCGTCACGCTGGAGGACAGCCTGTTTCGCGAGACGGAAGAGGGGCGTTTTTCCGACGAGATAGACGACTGGTCGGTCGAGAAGATCAAGCGCATGGGCGGCGACGCCGTGAAGGTGCTGGCCTGGTATCGCCCGGACGCCGGCCCGACCGTTTTGCAGGCCCAGAAAGACTATGTGAAGCGCATCGGCGACAATTGCGCGCGGTACGATATTCCGTTCCTGTTCGAGCTTCTGGTCTATCCGCTGGCCGCGGACGCGCATCAGACCAAAGAATACATCGAGATGCAGGGCAAGAAGGCCGATGACGTGCTGGCCTCGGTCGAGGAGTTCGCAAAGCCCGAATACGGCGTCGATGTCTTCAAGCTGGAAAGCCCGGTCAACGCGGCGGATGCGGACGGCTCCAAAGAGGTTCAGGCGGTCTTTGACGAGATGGGCCGACTGGCCGGACGGCCCTGGGTCATGCTGTCGGCGGGCGCCGGCAAGCCCGAATTCCGCAATGTGCTGAAGCATGCGTTCGCGGCGGGGGCCTCCGGCTTCCTGGCCGGGCGCGCGATCTGGCTGGACGCGTTCAAGGCTTATCCTGACTGGGACAAGATCGAGTCTGACCTGCGCGGAGAAGCTTCGGACTATATGGCCGATATCTGCGCGCTGGCCGATTCCGACGCGGCGAACTGGGCGGCGCACGAATGCTTTGGAGAAGGCGGCGCCAAGTTCTCGCCGGTCGACGCCAGCTTCCGCCACAACTACTCTGGCTTCTGAGAGGGCATCAGTGAAAATTGGCGTACTTCCGCTCGGCCGTCCCACATTTGACGTCCCGTTTGCGGAGAAAAAGCTGACAGCGATGCTGTCGGCGCTTGATGCTACGTGGGCCGAAATCATCGGCCCTCGCACGCTTTTGATGGATGAAGACGCGACGCGCGCGGCCATGGAGGAACTGGCGGCCGCGCATGTCGAACATGTCGTCATCCTGCAGACCACATTTACCGATGCGACGATGGCGGTGGCCGCTGCGACAAGCTTCGATCAGCCCATTTCGATCTGGGCTGTGCCTGAGCCAAGGCTCGGCGGTCGCCTTCGCCTGAATTCGTTTTGCGGGCTGAACCTCGCCAGCCATGCGCTGGGCCTGAATGGCCGAGAGTTCTCGTGGATCTACGCGGATCCGGAGGGCGATGTCGCCGCGGATCTAGAGGCGATGATTTCGGGCGGTCGCTTGTCCGGACGTCTGAATGCTTCACCGGTCTCTGAGCGCTCAGCCGAGGGCGAGAGGTTCGCTGCGGTCGTCAAAGGCCAAAAGATCGCGCGGATAGGCGAGCATCCCGCAGGCTTTGATTCCTGCGCCTATACCGATGACGCCATCAAATCGCTGGCTGGCGTTTCGGTCGACGCGCTGTCGCTGGATGATCTGTTCGACGCGGCCAGAGCCGCTCCGGCGGACAAGGTCGACGGCTTGCGGCGGACGGCGGAAGCTGATGTGAACGGCCTGGCTGACGTCGATCAGGACGAGTTGGACAAGTCGCTGAGGATCAAGGCCGGGCTGGACGATCTTCGCGCGCGCCGGGGCTATGACGCCTTTGCGATCCGGTGCTGGCCCGAAACCTTCACCGAGTATGGCGGCGCGGTGTGCGGCCCCGCCTCGATGATGGGGGAGGGGCGTACGCCCTGCGCCTGTGAGGCCGACGTTTATGGCGCGTTGACGCAACTGATCCTTCAGCAAGCGGCGGACGGGCCGGTCTTCTTGACCGATCTTGTCGATATGGACGCGAAGGACGATACCGGCGTGATCTGGCATTGCGGCCAGGCGCCGATCTCGATGCGCGACCCGGAGGCGCCAGCCGTCGCTACGGTGCACACCAACCGGAAAAAGCCGCTGCTTTATGAGTTTCCGCTGAAGCCAGGTCCGGTGACGTTCATGCGGATCAGTCAGGCGTTCAACGAGCCGAAGATGGTGCTGGCTTATGGCGAGATGCTGCGCCGGCCGATGGCCTTCACCGGCACGTCGGGCGTGGTGCGATTCTCTCGCCCCGCCGGCGAAGTTCTGGACGACGTCATCGCATCCGGGCTCGAGCATCACATGGCGCTGGCCTATGGCGATCATCGCAACACCTTAAGGGCGGTGGCCGCCGAGTTGCGCCTGCCTCTGCTGGAGATGTGAGATGACGTTGCGCTACGGGATCATCGGGTCGGGCATGATGGGGCAGGAGCATATTCGCTGCCTGAACCTGCTGGACGGCGTCTCCGTCTCCGCCATCGCGGACCCCGATGAGGGCATGCGAGCGCTGTCGGTTGAAACATCCGGCGGAACCGCCAAGTCGTACAGCGACTATAAGGACATGCTGTCGGCAGGCGATTTCGACGCCCTGTTGATCGCGTCGCCCAATGACGCGCATCACGCCGCGCTGATCGACGTGCTTCAGACCTCCGTGCCGATCCTCTGCGAGAAGCCGCTTTGCACCACGTCCGAGCATTGCCGGGATATCCTGAACCGCGCCGAGGGCCGCGATGCGCCGGTCTGGGTGGCGATGGAGTACCGCTTCATGCCGCCGGTTCAGCGCATGCTGAATGAAGTGCGCGCAGGTCGGGCGGGCGCGCCGCGCATGATGTCCATACGTGAGCATCGGTATCCGTTTCTGGCCAAGGTCGGCGACTGGAACCGGTTCAATGCGCGCTCCGGCGGCACGATGGTCGAGAAGTGCTGCCACTTCTGGGACTTAATGCGGTTGATGCTGCAAAGCGATCCGGTGCGGGTGTTCGCCTCGGCCGGAATGGATGTGAACCATCTGGATGAGAGCTATGACGAGGGAGCGCCGGATATTATCGACAACGGCTTTGTGGTTGTCGATTTCGAAAGCGGAGCGCGCGGTATGCTGGACCTCTGCATGTTCGCCGAGGCTTCTTATTGGCAAGAGGTAATATCCGTAACCGGCGATCTTGCCAGGGTTGACGCCTGCGTTCCGGCGCCGCTGCGGTTTTCGGAGAATGGTGAGGAGCATCACGCGCAGATTGTCATTTCCGAACGCGAAGGGCGGCGCGTTTTGACCGAAGACGTCGTCGTGGACCACGATGTGCTCGCGGCCGGGGACCATCACGGCTCGACCTATTTCCAACATGAGCGGTTTCGCGACATGGCCCTCTCGGGCGGTGGCGCGCCGGAGGTCAGCCTGGAGGACGGCCTGTGGTCGGTGCTGATCGGTGAGGCGGCGGAGCGATCGGCGCGCACCGGTCAGGCGATAGAACTGAAACGCTAAAACATGAGCATCGAGAACTTTGGTCATATGCCCGATGGCGGTCCAGTCCAGCGAATCACGCTGGAAGGGGGCGGCCTGACCGCGCATGTGCTAACCTATGGCTCGGTGATACAGGACCTGCGGCTGGAGGGGCATGAGTTTCCACTGGTGCTCGGATTTCCGGAATTCGCGCCCTATCTGACGGATTCTCCCTATTTCGGGGCCACGGCTGGGCGATGCGCAAATCGCATTCGCGATGGTCATCTTGAGCTTGATGGAGAGACCTTTCAGCTCGACGTGAACCTTGGGAAACATCACATTCATGGCGGCTCGGTCAGCCTTGGAAAGCGGGTGCTTGAGATCGAGGACGCGACAGATGACTCCGTGACGATGAGCATCAGCTTCGAAGACGGCGAAATGGGCTATCCCGGCAATCTGGACGTTCGACTGACCTATGCGCTGACGGCGGGCGGTGCGTTGAACTTTCGCGCGGAGGCGAAAACGGACGCCCCGACGCTCTGCAATCTGGCGCATCACAGCTACTTCAATTTCGATGGCGCGGCGACGATCGACGGGCATCGGCTGAAAGTGGCCGCCGACGCCTATCTGCCTACAGACGCAGAGGCGATTCCGACCGGGGATGTCCGCGCGGTGGCGGATACACCGTTCGATTTTAGGACGGCGAAAGACATTGGACCGGTCTGCGACGAGATCGTGCTCGACCACAACTACTGCCTGTCCGATACGCGCCAACCGGTGCGCCCCGTGGCCTGGCTTAGCAGCCCCGCCTCCGGCGTCTCGATGGAGGTGCGGACGACCGAGACGGGCCTTCAGGTCTATGACGGCAGAAAAATCAACGTCGACCCGTCGGGCCTGACCGGCGTTCCGATGCGCGCCCGCTCCGGAATCGCGATTGAAGCGCAAAACTGGCCGGATGCGATCCACCACGAACACTTTCCGCAGGCTGTCCTGCGACCGGGCGAGACCTATCGCCAACACACGCAATTTGTATTCACGAGGGAAGAATCATGAGCGACTTCAACGGAATGATGAAACAGGCCAGCCTGATCGGCGGCGAATGGGTCGGCGCGGACTCCGGCGGAACGATCGACGTGACCAACCCGGCGACGGGAGATGTCATCGGCACGATCGCCAACTGCGGCGCTGACGAGACCAACCGCGCCATCGCCGCCGCGTCCGAGGCATTCAAGACGTATTCCCGCACCGATCTGATGTTCCGCGTCGGCCTGCTGCACAAGCTGCACGACGCGCTGATGGACAATCAGGAGGCGCTGGCTCAGCTGCTGACCGCCGAGCAGGGAAAACCGGTGTTCGAGTCGCGCGGTGAGATCGCATTCGGCGCCGCCTATATCCGCTGGTTCGCCGAGGAGATCCGGCGCGCGAAAGGCGAGATCGTGCCCGCCCCGGTGCAGGGGCGCCGTCTGCTGGTCACGCGCCACCCGGTTGGCGTGGTCGCCGCGATCACCCCGTGGAACTTCCCCTCATCAATGCTGGCGCGCAAGCTGGGCCCGGCATTGGCGGCGGGTTGCACCGTGGTCGCCAAGCCGGCGACCTCGACACCGTATTCCGGTCTGGCCTGGGGCAAGCTGGCCGAGGATGTCGGCTTCCCGGCCGGTGTGGTGAACATCCTCACGGGTTCCTCGCGCCAGATCGGCGGCGCGATCATGGAAAGCCCGGACGTCCGCAAGGTCACTTTCACCGGTTCAACCGAGGTCGGCAAGACGCTGATCCGGCAGTCGGCCGACACGGTCAAGAAGGTGTCGATGGAGCTCGGCGGCAACGCGCCCTTCATCGTCTTTGACGACGCCAATCTGGATGACGCCATCGACGGTGCGATGATCGCGAAGTTCCGCAACATGGGTCAGACCTGTGTTTGCTCCAACCGCTTCTACGTTCAGGCCGGCATCTATGACGCCTTCGTCGCCCGGCTGAAGGAGGCGTCGGAAGCTCTCGTGGTAGGCGACGGCTCGGACGATGGCGTGACGCAAGGGCCTCTGATTGATGACGCCGCGGTCGAGAAGGTCGAGTCGATGATCGCCGACGCCAAGGCCAAGGGCGGCGAGGTCATTCTGGGCGGTGGACGTCATGAAAGAGGCGGCACGTTCTTCGAGCCCACGATCGTAACCGGGGCCACCAAGGAGATGAACTTCGCCACGGACGAGATTTTCGGCCCGCTGGCGCCGATCTTCAAATTCGAAACCGAAGAAGAAGTGCTTGAGGCCGCCAACGCCACCGAATTCGGCTTGGCCGCCTATGTCTACACGAACGATGTCGGCACGATCTTCCGGGTCAACGAGGGGCTGGAATACGGCCTGATCGGCGTCAACTCGGGCATGGTCGCCACTGTCGAAGCGCCCTTTGGCGGCGTGAAGGAAAGCGGCATGGGCAAGGAGGGCGGCAGCCAGGGTCTGGATGACTTCCTCGAGACCAAGCACATGTGCGTCGCGGGGCTGTAAGATGATCCTGATTACGGAGTTCATGGACGAGGACGCGGTGGCGACGCTCGCCGCCAAGCGCGAGACCCGGTATATGCCGGACCTCGCAGGTCGTCAGGAGGATATTCCTAGCGAAATGGCGGGCGTGCGGGCGCTGATCGTGCGGAACCTGACGCAGGTGACTGAGGCGCTTTTAGAGGCGTCTCCGGACCTCGTCGTCGTCGGTCGATTGGGCGTCGGCCTCGACAATATCGATCTGAAAGCCTGCGCCGCGCGCAATGTTGAGGTGATCCCCGCGACCGGCGCCAATAATCTGAGCGTCGCGGAGTATGTGATCACCACGGCGTTTGCGCTATTGCGCAGCGCCTATCTGGCCAACGCCAGAATGCTGAACGGCGAGTGGCCGCGGATGGACTTGGCCGGTCGTGAGATTTCTGGGAAGTCGCTGGGGCTGGTCGGTTTTGGCGCGATCGCGCAGGAAACGGCGAGGCTTGCGATGAATCTCGGCATGTCGGTCCGCGCATACGATCCCTATGTACCCGAGTATAATTCGGCGTGGCATGGGGTGGAGCGAACCTCGCTGGAAAAGCTTTTGGAGAGTTCCGACATCGTCAGTCTACACGTGCCGCTGGTTGAGAACACGCGGCGGATGATCGATACGGAGGCGCTTGAGCGCATGAAGCCCGGCGCCGTGCTGATCAATGCGGCGCGCGGCGGGGTGGTCGACGAAGAAGCGATCGCTGACGCGCTGCGCAAAGGCGATGGTATTGGGGGCGCGGGGCTTGACGTGTTCGAGACTGAGCCGCTTACGAAAGAGGCGGCGCAGATCTTTGTCGGCGTGCCCAATCTTATTCTGACGCCGCATATCGCCGGCGTGACCACGGAATCAAACCAACGCGTGGGCCAGATGATCTCAGAGAAAGTTCTGAAGAAACTGGAAGCCGCTTAATTTCGGCGCGCGCGTTGAAAAAGTTTGCTTAAGGGGGCGCGCGCGCTTGGGCGTCCCCCCTTTGCTTACTTCATTCTTCCCCAAATGGAATATTTATTCCATGCTGCCCGGAATTGATGCAAACGCGTTGTCAGGGAATCGCTTGAAAGATCAACCTAAGCCGCCGCCGCCGGGAAATGTGGACGATCTGCGCAGGCGGATCACCCAGCTTGAAGCAGAACTGCCGAAGCGGATGCGCGATTGCGCCGCCTATGTTCTTGGACACACGGAGCAGATCGCATTCGATACAGTGGCGGAGACGGCGACCGGGGCCGGCGTCGCCCCCTCGGCGATGATCCGTTTCGCCAAGACCCTGGGTTTTAGCGGATACTCTGAACTGCAGCGCGTGTTTCGGGCGGGCCTTAATCCGGCGCGGCCCAATTATCAAAGCCGATTGGCGGCGCTGCGCGAAGTAGGGGCCGATTCACCTGAAAGCCTGCTGGCGGATTTCAGCGAGGCCGCGCGCGCTTCGATCGAGCGGTTCGCCGACGATGCCGATCCGGCCATGCTGACAACGGCCGTTGAGATACTGAACGCGTCCGAAACGGTTCATGTCGTGGGGTATCGCCGCTCTGTGGCGGTGGCCAGTCACATCGCATACCTGCTGCGGCAGCTGGGCCGTCCGGCGCTGATGCATACCGGGGCCGACGCGATAGAGGCCAAGCCGTTAATCCGGTCTGGCGACGCTGTTGTGGCGATTTCTTTCGCGCCTTACACGCCGGCGACGATCGAGCTGGCGGAAGAGGCGAAGGCGCGAGGGGCGCGGATCATCGCGTTGACCGACTTCGGCCTCAGCCCGCTTAGCCAACTGGCGGACGCGCCCTTCAGAATCAGAGAGGAGGAAGTCGGCGGGTTTCGCTCTTTCGCCGCGACATTCTGTTTGGCGGCGACTATTTGCGTCGCCGCGGGCGCTAGCAGTGGGTCGCGTTGAAAATTTCAATTGCAAAAACAGGAAAATGGAATAAACATTCCACCGCAAGAATCGGTGGCGCGAAAAAGTGACCCACCGATGCGATTTTGGACGACTTACAGGCGAGCTGCGCGATAGACTGAGCACCAATACTGGAATTCTAGGCACAATGTCGTCGCGTTGTTGCGAATGATGTGCCGCCGACTGTCGTCGAGACCACAATCTACTGAGGACGGATTTCCCACCTGACATGGATTTGCGCGCGAGAAACAAAGTTTTGCAACTGGTTGCAGTTTGGATCGATTCTGTCCTACCGTCGGCGCTCAAGTCCGGGGCTCAGTTAGACGTGTCCTCGTGCCGTGATGAAGGAGATTTTCGTGATCGGCGCATTTAGTGGAATCGCGGAATGGTCTCCGAAGTGAGGCGAGGCTGCTCTAACGCGCCAGTTCGAGCCGCGGCCTTCGGTCGAGGCGCCCGAACCCATATTAAACAATCAAACTGGGATCCCATCACCGCACCGCTCGCCAGAGACATGGCGACGTGGCGGAGGATGGTCAACGATCGCATCGCAACGGGCGGTGCGAAATCACGTTAATCGAAATCAAAGTGTCCATAGAAAGGGAGGAACACTATGAAGAGATTTTTGACAGGAGCGGTTGCGGCCGCGGCACTGTTCGGGGCGAGCGCTCACGCTGCCGACATCATCGTCGTCAGCCACGGGCAGGCCTCTGACCCGTTCTGGTCGGTGGTGAAGAACGGCGTAGAGAAAGCCGCCGCAGACACCGGCGCCAATGTCGATTATCGCGCGCCTGAGACATTCGACATGGTGGCGATGAGCCAGCTGATCGACGCCGCCGTGAATCAGGAGCCGGACGGTATTGTGGTTTCGATTCCGGACGCCGACGCGCTCGGCCCGTCAATCGAAAAAGCGGTCGCCGCCGGCATCGCGGTCATCTCGATGAACTCAGGCTCGAACGTCTCCAAGGGGCTTGGCGCTGCGATCCACGTCGGGCAGGAAGAATTTGATGCGGGCAAAGCCGCAGGCGGGGCGCTGGCCGAAATGGGCGGCACCAACGGCATCTGTATCAACCATGAAGTTGGAAACGTCTCGCTTGACGATCGTTGCGCTGGTTTCGCCGAGGGTTTCGGCGGCAAGGTAACGGTTCTTCCAACCACCAATGATCCGGCCGAGATCGAAGCGAAAGTCAAAGCCGCGCTGGCGGCCGATGGCTCCATCGACACGGTGATGGCGCTTGGCGCTTCGCTGGCCGGCGAGCCGGCGGTGGCGGCCGTCAAGGCGACCGGTTCAGACGCGAAAGTCGCGTCATTCGACCTGTCCGCCAGTTTTCTAGAGTCTGTCGCGGCTGGGGAAGCTGCATTCGCGATCGACCAGCAGCAGTACCTGCAGGGCTACCTGCCGGTCGCGTTCCTGGCGCTGCATGCCGAGTATGGCCTGATGCCGGGCGGAAACGTGCCTTCTGGTCCGAACCTGATCACTCAGGACAAGGCCGCTCAGGTGGTCGAGCTTTCGGCGAAGGGCATTCGCTAAGACAGGCGTTTCGCCACTTACTTATCGAGGGGGCCTGTGAGGGCCCCCTCCTGCTACTACGAAAATCTCTGGGAGGGGAACATGGCGGCGGATTCCGCAGCGAATGTCGACGAGCGCATCAAAGAAATTTCGATGATGGCTCGCTTGATGAAACGGCCTGAACTAGGCGCTATTGCTGGCGTCGTTCTGGTCACGTTGTTTTTTGCATTCACGGCTGACGGCGCGATGTTCACGCTTGCCGGCTTTATGAACTTCATGTCGCCAGCGGCGCAGTTGGGCATTCTGGCGATCGGCGCCGCGCTGTTGATGATCGGCGGCGAGTTCGACCTGTCGCTCGGCTCAATGGTGGCCTTTGCGGGGCTGGTCTTCGGCGCCGCGGTTGTCACCTACGGGATACCGCTAATTCTCGCGATTCCGCTGACCCTGGCTTTCGCAGCCTGCATGGGCGCGATCAATGGGCAGATCGTGATCCGCACCGGATTGCCGTCCTTCATCGTGACGCTGGCCTTCCTCTTCATCTTCCGCGGCCTTTCGCTTGTCGGCCTCAAGGCGGCCACCGGCGGTTCGACTCAGCTGCGCGGTGTTCGCGAGGCGGTCGAGGGCGATTTCATCGCCGGGCTGTTTAGCGGCGAGGCGCTGACGCCGATCTTCACATGGCTCGCCAACGCCGACTTGATCGACAAGTTCAAGAACGGCACGCCAAAAGTGACCGGCGTCCCGGTCGAGGTGTTGTGGTTCATCGCTCTGGCGGTCGCCGCGACCTTCATTCTGCTGCGCACCCCGATCGGCAACTGGATTTTCGCCTCTGGCGGCGACTCCAACGCCGCATCCAACTCGGGCGTTCCGGTTCGTCGGGTGAAAATGGGCCTCTTTATGTTCACCGCTGCTTGCGCGGCACTTGTCGCCATCATCACGGTGCTCGATTCAGGCTCGACCGACGCGCGCCGCGGCTTCCAGAAAGAGTTCGAGGCGATCATCGCCGCGGTTATCGGCGGCTGCCTGCTGACGGGCGGCTACGGCTCGGCGATCGGCGCGTTCTTTGGCGCGATCATCTTCGGCATGGTGTTGATCGGGCTCAGCTACACGCCCATCGATCAGGATTGGTACCTGGTGTTCCTCGGCGGAATGCTGCTGGTCGCGGTCCTCTTCAACAACATGATCCGCAAACGCGTGACGGGGGAGCGCTGAGATGGCTGATTCAATCGTCCATATGGAGAAAATCGAAAAGCATTTCGGAAACGTCATCGCGCTTGGCGGCGTCTCGTTCGATGTGCGGGCTGGCGAGTGTCATTGCCTTCTCGGCGATAACGGCGCTGGCAAGTCGACATTCATCAAGACCATGTCCGGCGTGCACAAGCCGTCCCATGGCGAAATGTTCATCGAGGGCGAGAAGGTGGTCTTCGAGAGCCCTCGTGGCGCGATGAACGCTGGTATCGCCACGGTCTACCAGGATCTGGCGATGATCCCTTTGATGTCCGTCACCCGGAACTTCTGGATGGGCCGTGAACCGGCTACAGGCTGGGGTCCGTTCAAGAAGATGAAGATCGACCACATGAACGAGGTCACGATGGAGGAGATGCGCAAGATGGGCATCAACCTTCGTGAGCCGGATCAGGCGGTAGGCACTCTGTCAGGCGGCGAGAGGCAGACCGTCGCCATCGCGCGATCGGTTTATTTCGGCGCCAAGGTGCTGATCCTCGATGAGCCGACATCCGCGCTTGGCGTCCGCCAGACCTCCAACGTGCTGGCGACCATCGACAAGGTCCGCAAGACCGGAATCGGCGTGGTTTTCATCACCCACAACGTTCGCCACGCGATGGCGGTCGGCGACCGGTTCACCGTGCTTAACCGCGGCAAGACGCTGGGCACTGCGGTCAAGGGAGAGATTACTCCGGAGGAACTGCAGGATCTGATGGCCGGCGGTGAGGAACTGGCGCAGCTCGAAGGTTCTTTGGGAGGAACCGTATGACGCTAGACGTCGTAACGATCGGTCGCTCTTCGGTCGATCTCTATGGCGCGCAGGTGGGCGGGCGGTTGGAGGACATGTCCTCCTTCCGCAAATATATCGGAGGCTCGCCCACCAACATCGCAGCCGGAACGGCCCGACTGGGATTGAAGTCGGGCCTCATCACCAAAGTCGGCGACGAGCATATGGGCCGGTTCATCCGCGAACAGCTGGTCCGCGAAGGCGTCGATGTTCGCGGCGTGCTGACCGATCCGGAGCGGCTGACGGCGCTGGTGCTGCTGGGCATTCGCGATCAGGAGCAATTCCCGCTGATCTTCTATCGCGAGAACTGCGCCGATATGGGGCTCTCCGAAGACGATATCGACCCGGCGCTGATCGCGGATGCGCGGTCGGTATGCGCAACTGGCACGCATCTCTCTAATCCACGGACCGAAGCGGCGGTCATCAAAGCGCTGCGTTTGGCGCGAGCGAATGGCGGGCGGACCGCGCTGGATATTGATTATCGGCCGAACCTCTGGGGCGTCGCTGGCCATGACGAGGGCGAGAGCCGCTTTGTCGAAAGCGCGGCCGTCACGGCGAAGCTGCAATCCACCCTCCATCTTTTCGACCTGATCGTCGGGACGGAGGAAGAGTTTCATATCGCCGGCGGATCGACCGACACGCTTCGGGCGCTGCGCGCCGTGCGCGAAATCTCCGCCGCGACGCTGGTCTGCAAGCGTGGCCCGATGGGTGCCGTCGCGTTCGAGGGCGCGATCCCCGACAGTCTGGACGACGGACTGTCCGGCCCCGGTTTTCCGATCGAAGTGTTCAACGTGCTCGGCGCCGGGGACGGCTTCATGTCTGGCCTGCTGAAGGGCTGGCTGACCGGAGAGGACTGGCCAACGTCGCTTAAATTCGCCAACGCTTGCGGTGCGCTGGCCGTGTCGCGCCATGGCTGCGCCCCGGCCTATCCAAGCGTTGAAGAGCTGGACTTCTTTCTGGAGCGCGGCGTTCAGCGGCCGGACTTGCGAAACGACGTCGATCTGGAGCACGTCCACTGGGCCACGAACAGGCGCGGCGAATGGTCGACGATGCGGGTATTCGCCTTCGACCATCGCATGCAGTTTGAAGAGATGGATGGCGCGACGCCTGCGAAGATCAGCGCATTCAAGAAGCTTGCACTGAGCGCGGCGCTGAATGTGGCGGACGACAAGGCGGGCTACGGGGTTCTCTGCGATGACCGGCTGGGACGAGAGGCGCTGCACGCGGCGTCCGGTTCGGGCCTTTGGGTCGGTCGCCCGGTGGAAGACCCCGGTTCCCGCCCGCTCAGGCTTGAGATCGAGCCGGATTATGGCTCAGCGTTGGCGAACTGGCCGGTCGATCAGGTGGTGAAAGTCCTTTGCTTCTGCCACCCGGACGATGATGAGGCGACACGCTCGGATCAGGAGGCTACGGTCAAGCGCCTGTTCACGGCTGCGCGGGCGAATGGCCTGGAGTTTCTGCTGGAAATCATCCCGTCCAAGGTTGCGGCCGTTCAGGAAGCGGATCACGCGAAGCTGATTCAGCGCTTTTACGACATCGGAGTGCGCCCGGATTGGTGGAAGCTGGAGCCGCTAAAGACCTCGGATGGCTGGCAGGCGGCGTGTGACGCGATTTCCCGCAATGACCGTTGGTGTCGTGGCGTCGTGGTTCTTGGTCTCGATGCGCCGCTTAGCGAACTTCAGGACAGTTTCGAATTGGCGGCGGCCCAGCCTTTGGTTAAAGGGTTCGCGGTAGGGCGCTCGATTTTCGCGGACGCCGCGCGGGCCTGGCTGAAGGGCGAGATGACCGATGACGCCGCGGTCGCCCAAATGTCCGAACGTTACTCAACTCTTTGCAATGCCTGGGACGCCGCGCGCGCCCAGGAGGGAGCCGCCGCATGAGCACGATCCGTCTGACCGCAGCGCAGGCGCTGACCCGCTGGTTGTCGGTCCAGTACAATGAGGATGGCGACACGTTCATCGCCGGGGTTTGGGCCATTTTCGGTCACGGAAACGTGGCGGGCATGGGCGAAGCCCTTCAGGCGATGGGCGATGCTCTGCCGACCTATCGGGGACATAACGAGCAGTCCATGGCGCACGCCGCGATCGCTTACGCCAAGCAGTTGGGGCGGCGGCGGGCCATGGCGGCGACGTCCTCCATCGGTCCGGGCGCGACCAATATGGTCACCGCCGCGGCGCTGGCGCATGCGAACCGATTGCCGGTCCTCTTGTTGCCCGGCGACGTGTTCGCCACACGCGGGCCGGACCCGGTGCTGCAGCAGATCGAGGATTTCGGCGACGGCACGATCAGCGCGAATGACTGCTTCAAGCCGGTCAGCCGCTATTTCGACCGTATCACGCGGCCCGAGCAGTTGCTGACGGCGCTGCCCCGCGCCATGCGGACGATGACCGACCCGGCCGATTGCGGGCCGGTGACGCTGGCGCTGTGTCAGGACGTGCAGGCCATGGCGTATGACTGGCCGGAAAGCTTCTTTGAGCCGAAGACGTGGCGTATTCGTCGTCCGGCGCCTGACGCTGGGGAGTTCGCCGAAGCGCTCGCCGCGATCAAATCGGCCAAGTCGCCGATGATCGTCGCCGGGGGCGGCGTGCATTATTCGGGCGCCTGCAATGCGCTCAAGGATTTCGTCGAGGCGCATGACATCCCGGTGGCGGAGACGCAGGCGGGCAAATCCGCGCTGCCGTGGGATCATCCGATGAATTTCGGCCCCGTTGGCGTGACCGGCTCGGCGAGCGCCAACACCTTGGCTGAAACGGCGGATCTCGTTCTGGCGGTCGGCACGAGGTTGCAGGATTTCACCACCGGATCGTGGAGTCTGTTCAGCCAACCGAGGCAGAGAATTCTCTCGATCAACGTCCAGCCCTATGACAGCGGCAAACGCGGCGCGCTGCCGCTGGTCGCGGACGCCAGGATCGCGCTTGAGGCGCTCAGCGCCGAGTTGGGCGAGCACAGGGCGCCACCGCCCAGTCCCGCGATCAAGACCGACTGGTTCGCCGAGGCCGACAAGGTCACCGATCCGCCGGCGGAGGACGGAAATGCGTTGCCGACGGACATGCAAGTGGTCGGCGCGCTTCAGCGCACCGCGCATGACGACACAGTGGTGATGAGCGCGGCCGGCACCATGCCGGGCGAACTCCACAAGCTTTGGAAAGCGGGAAAGCCCGGCTCTTACCACATGGAGTACGGCTTTTCCTGCATGGGGTACGAAATCGCCGGCGGGATCGGTATCAAGATGGCCCAGCCCGAGCGCGACGTGATCGTGATGGTTGGCGACGGCACCTATATGATGGCGAATTCCGAGCTGGCGACAGCTGTCATGATGGGAATCAAGCTGACTCTCATCGTCACGGACAATCGCGGTTTCGGCTGCATCAACCGGTTGCAGATGGGCACGGGTGGTGAGGAGTTCAACAACCTTCTCGATCACGCCCGGCACGCGACGCCGTCCGCGATCGACTTCGTTCAGCACACGGCGTCGATGGGCGCGAAATCCGAAAAGGTCTCCAATATCAGCGATCTGGAGACCGCTCTTCGGCGCGCGCAACAGGCTGATGGAACCACGGCCATCGTCATCGACACCGATCCCTATCCGTCGACCGAGGCGGGCGGATGCTGGTGGGAGGTGGCGGTGCCAGAGGTCTCGCCCCGCAAGTCGGTTAATGAGGCCCGCGCCAAGTACGAAGTCGGGCTGAAGGAACGCGGCTGAGATGATCCTTTACGGGACCAATCCGATCGCCTGGTCGAATGACGACGATCCAACGCTGGGCGGTCACATCAGTCTTGAGCAATGTCTGGACGACGCCTCGAAGATCGGATTCGACGGCATCGAGAAGGGCAACAAGTTTCCGCAGGACGCCGATGGCCTGAAGGCGGTGCTTGAGCCGCGTGGGCTAAGTTACGTCTCGGGCTGGCATTCTTTGAATCTGCTCGTGAACGATGTGGAGACCGAGAAAGCGGCGATGCAGCCCGCGCTCGACCTGCTGAAGGCGATGGGATCGTCGGTGATCATCACCTGCGAAACGTCGAACTCAATCCACGGTGTGCAGAGCAAGGCGCTGGCCGACCGCCCGATCCTGCCCGACGATCAATGGGCCGCGTTCGGCGCCGGCGTCGAGGCGCTGGCGGAGTTCACGGC
This sequence comes from Paracoccaceae bacterium, assembly GCA_963669315.1. GTDB lineage: Bacteria > Pseudomonadota > Alphaproteobacteria > Rhodobacterales > Rhodobacteraceae > SZUA-547. The sequence goes on from OY770021.1 coordinate 3,224,021, forward strand.
GGGGCAGGGGGTCACCCTCGTCTACCACCCGCATATGGGCACCATCGTTCAGTCCGAGGATGAATACGACCGGTTCATGGACGTCACTGGCCCCGCGACGAAACTGCTGCTGGATACGGGGCATTGCCTGTTCGGCGGCGGCGATCCGGCGCGCGTTGCGAAAAAGCACATGGCCCGCGTCGGGCATCTTCATACCAAGAACCTCCGCGCGGAGGTTGCCCAGCAGGTCTGGGTCGAAGGGCTGCCGTTTCTGGAAGGCGTGCGGCGCGGCGTGTTCACGGTGCCTGGCGATCCGGATGGCGCGGTCGATTTCGTACCTGTCCTGCAGGCGGCTGCAGAGCATGGCTATAGCGGCTGGCTGGTGATCGAGGCGGAACAGGACCCGGATGTCCGTAATCCATTCGAGTATCAGAGCCGCGGTCTGGCGTCGCTGAAGACGCTCGCCCGCGTAACTGGGCTGGATGTTTAAGGAGGGCGCCATGTCGCCGAAGCACGATTCCTATGCGGGTTATTTCGAGGTTGCGGCCTGTGATCTGGCTGAATTCGAGCAGCTGACATCGCAGGGCCTTGCGCCCGATGACCTGTCCTTCACCGATGGCGTCGAGAAGAACGTGCCGGTCTATGACATGGCCGCGCTGGGCGATGTCTTGCGCAACCCGACGGACCGCAAGGCGCTGATGGCGGAATGGGCGTGGGTCCTCAGCAAATCGGCCGGTGTGTTGGCGTTAAAATCGGCCTACGCCGACACAGCCCCGATCGACCGCGCTTCAGAAATCTTCAGCGCGATCATCGCCGACGAGAAAGCGCAAAGCGGCGGCGGCGGCGATCACTTCGCCAAGGCTGGCGCCAATGACCGCATCTGGAACGCGTTGCAGAAACACTGCGAGCGGGACCCGGAATCGTTTGCGCTCTATTTCGGAAACCCGGCTGTCGCTGCGGTCTGCGAGGCCTGGCTTGGCCCGAACTACCAGATGACCGCGCAGGTCAATCTGGTCCGCCCCGGCGGCGCGGCTCAGGATGCGCATCGCGACTATCACCTCGGGTTTCAGACCGCGGAGATCGCCGAGACCTATCCGGCCCATATGCACGACCTATCGGCCGCGCTTACCCTGCAGGGCGCGGTTGCGCACACAGACATGTCGGTGGAAAGCGGCCCCACCAAACTGCTGCCATTCTCGCAGCTTTACCGGCCCGGTTACGTGGCGTGGCGCCGAGAGGACTTCCGCGACTATTTCGAAGCGAACTATATCCAGTTGCCGCTTTCCAAGGGCGACGCCGTGTTCTTCAACCCGGCGCTGTTTCATGCAGCGGGCGCCAATGTGACGACGGATGTGCATCGCATGGCGAACCTGTTGCAGGTCTCCTCCGCTTTCGGGCGGGCGATGGAGAGTGTGGATCGCGCCCGCATGTCGAGCCTGCTGTACCCGGCGCTGCATGTGCTGGGCGACCGTCTCGATCCGCTGGAGCGGCAGGCGGCGACTGCGGCGTGCGGCGAGGGGTACTCGTTTCCGACGAATCTGGACCGGGATCCGCCTGTCGGCGGGCTGGCGCCAGAGACGCAGGCGGCGCTGATCTCTCGCGCGCTGTCTGAGAACATGTCGGCCGAGCAATTTGACGCCGCGCTGGCCGAACAGTCTGAACGGCGCAAGGCGTAGTTAGAACGCGCATGGCGCTTTATCGCAAAGGATCTGACCATGGCTGATCTTCTGGTCAAACCCAGTGGCGCCTCAGGCAAGGTGCATGACATCACGCCCGAAAGCGCCGGCTGGTCCTATGTGGGGTTCGGCCTCTATCGCCTCGCGCCCGGCGCGATGATAGCGGAGTCGACCGGCGAGACGGAGGTGATCCTCGTCCTTGTCGAGGGCAAGGCGGAGATCGGCTCGGGCGACAGGAATTTTGGTGAACTTGGCGACCGGATGAGCGTCTTCGAGCGCTCTCCGCCCCATTGCGTCTATGTGCCCGCGGGATCCGACTGGCGTGCCGTCGCGGCCACGGACTGCACGCTCGCGGTCTGTACCGCGCCCGCCAAACCGGGCCGGGCGGCGCAGGTGATCGGACCGGAAGGCGTTGACTTCGTCGAGCGGGGCAAGGGCGCCAACACCCGCTATATCTACCCCATCGCGATGGAGGAGCGTGACGTCGCCGACAGCCTGTTGGTGACCGAGGTGTTCACCCCGCAGGGCAACTGGTCATCCTATCCGCCACATAGGCACGACGTGGATGACTACCCCAACATGACCTACCTCGAAGAGACGTACTATCACCGGCTGAACCCGGCGCAGGGCTTCGGTTTTCAGCGCGTATTCACCGAGGATGGCGAATTGGATGAGAGCATCGCCGTCAGCGACCATGACGTGGTTCTGGTGCCCAAGGGGCATCATCCCTGCGGCGCGCCCTATGGCTATGAGATGTATTATCTGAACGTGATGGCGGGGCCGCTGAGAAAATGGCGGTTCCAGAACCATCCTGACCATGACTGGATTTTTCAGCGCGACGCGGGCTGAAGCCGATAAGGGGCGTTATTCCGCCCCGTCGCGCATGAAACCGCCTCGTTCCTCCCGAACGATTTCTGTCAGGAAATCAGCCACCAACTGCACGCGCGCCACGTCACGAAGCGACTCGTGATAGACGATCCAGTATGCGCGTTTCAGGTACAGTTCGGGAAACAGCAGCCTGAGGCCCGGCCGCATTTCGGCGAGATAGTCATGCAGGACGCCAATTCCGGCGCCAGCCGTCACCGCCTCCATCTGCCCGACAAGGCTTGAGATCTCGATCTGTGAGCGCCAGTCGCGCGCAAACTCCCGATTGTAGTCCAGGACCGGTGTGAAGATCATGTCCTCGACATAACCCACCAGCCGATGATCGGAGAGGTCGGCCGGGGTTTCCGGCGCGCCATGCCGCTCCAGATAGCTTTCGGCCGCATAGAGGCTGAGCGAGTAATCCGCCAGTTTCCGCGCCACGACGCGGCCATGCTCGGGCCGGTTCACCATCACCGCAAGATCCGCTTCGCGCTGAGACAGGGAAAATGAGCGCGAGACGGCGATCAGTTGCACAGTCAGCGCCGGATACCGCTCCGCCAGCCGGCCGAGGCGGGGCGCGAGGAACGATCCACCGAAACCATCCGTGGCGCCTATGCGCACAACGCCCGCCGCTTCGACGCTTTCGCGCGTCAGCGCCGCCTCGCCCCGCATGAATTCCGTCTCCACCCTTTCCAGTGAAGAGAGCAGAGACTCGCCGTCGCCGGTCAACTCGCAACCGCTGGTGCGCCGGACAAGCAGCTTGGTGCCCAAAGCGGTCTCCAGCGCCGTGACCCTGCGGGACAGCGTCGCCTGATTGACGTTCAGCCGCCGTGCGGCCCCCAGCAGGGTGCCTTCCCGCGCCACGGCGAGGAACAGGCGAGCATCGTCCCAGTTCATGCTGCTACCTATAAATTTGCATAACAGTTCCTGATTATAGCGGATTGTATTTCATATTTTAAATCGCCTAATTTGTAGCCAACCAAGCGGGGGAGTCCCGCCAAACCCTTAAATTCAACAGTCAGGGAGACGGCCATGTCCGAGATCGCCCACTACATCAACGGCGCGCGCGTCGCCGGAGCTTCAGGGCGCACCGCGCCTGTCTTCAATCCGGCCACCGGGGCGGAGGAAAGCGCCGTCGCGCTCGCCAGCGCGGATGAGGTCAACGCCGCCGTCGCCGCCGCAAACGCCGCCTGGCCGGATTGGTCCGAGTACCCTGCGCTGCGCCGGGCGCGCGTCCTCGATCGTTTCAAGAATATCCTGATCGAGCGCACCGATCAGCTGGCCGAGGCGATCACCATCGAGCACGGTAAGACGCTGGACGACGCCAAGGGCGAGGTCACGCGCGGACTTGAAGTCGTCGAGTTCGCCACCGGCGCTCCGCAGCTTCTGAAGGGCCAGTTCTCGGACCAGATCGGCACAGGCGTCGACAGTCATACCGTACGCCATTCGCTGGGCGTTTGCGTCGGGATCACGCCGTTCAACTTCCCGGCCATGGTGCCGATGTGGATGTTCCCCATCGCGCTGGCCTGCGGCAACACCTTCATCCACAAACCGTCAGAGCGCGATCCGTCCTGCTCTCTTCTGATTGCCGAGTGGCTCAGCGAGGCGGGGCTGCCGGACGGCGTCTACAATGTCGTGCAGGGCGACAAGGTGGCGGTGGACGCGCTGCTGCATCACCCGGACGTCAAGGCGATCAGTTTCGTCGGCTCCACGCCGATCGCGCGCTACATCTTCACCGAGGGCACTATGCGCGGGAAACGGGTGCAGGCGCTGGGCGGCGCGAAGAACCACGCCATCATCATGCCCGACGCCGACCTCGACATGGCCGCGAACGCGCTGATGGGCGCGGCCTTCGGTTCGGCGGGCGAGCGCTGCATGGCGATCTCGGTTGCGGTTCCGGTCACTGATGCGGTGGGCGATGCCTTGGCCGAACGGCTGGCTCCGAAGATCGAGGCGCTGAAGGTCGGCCCGGGCCTGGATCCTGAGTCCGAAATGGGGCCGCTGGTGACCGCTGAGGCGCAAGCGAGGGTCAACGGCTATATCGACGCCGGCGTCGCGGCGGGCGCCAAGCTGGTGGTCGATGGGCGCGGCTACAGCGTCGACAAGCAGGGGTATGAGAACGGCTTTTATATCGGCCCGACCCTGTTCGACCATGTGGAGCCGGACATGTCGATCTGGAAGGAAGAAATTTTTGGGCCGGTTCTGTCCATGGTGCGCCGCCCGGATTACGCATCGGCCGTCGATCTGGTGCACAGCCAGGAATTCGCCAATGGCACGGCTATTTTCACCCGCGACGGCGATGTCGCCCGCGCCTTCGGGCGTGAGATCGAGGTCGGTATGGTCGGCGTCAATGTGCCGATCCCGGTGCCGATGGCGTTTCACAGCTTTGGCGGCTGGAAATCCTCTCTGTTCGGCGACCATCACATGCATGGGGAAGAGGGCGTGCGCTTTTACACCCGCCTGAAGACGCTGACCACACGCTGGCCAAAGGGCATGCGCGACGATCCGCAGTTCACCATGCCGGTGCTTGGGTAAGGAACGCCTCCATGACCGTCTCCATCGGACTGATCGGCGCCGGGCGCATCGGGCGCACCCATGCGGCGGCCCTGAAAGACGTGCCCGAGGCGCGGCTCGCCGCCGTCAGCGATCTTTTTCCCGAGGCTGCGGAAGCCGTCGCAGCGCCGGTCGGCGCCCGGGTCGCGACAGCGGAGGACATCATCGCCGATCGATCTATCGATGCGGTGGCGATCTGCTCGCCCACGGATCTGCATGCGGATCAGATCGAGGCGGCGGCGCGGGCGGGGAAGGCGATTTTCTGCGAAAAGCCGATCGACCTTGATCTAGAACGGGCGCGCGCCTGCCTGTCTGTGGTCGCCGAGGCCGGCGCCAAACTGATGCTCGGCTTCAACCGGCGCTTCGACGCCCAGTTCGCAGAGGCCGCTCGGCGTATCAGGGATGGCGAGATCGGAGAGGTCGAGCTTGTGCAGATCACCTCCCGCGATCCTGCGCCGCCGCGGCTGGACTATATCCGTCGCTCCGGCGGCCTGTTCAAAGATATGACGATCCATGACTTCGACATGGCGCGGTTCCTGATGGGAGAGGAGTTCAGCGCGGTCTCTGCGACTGGCTCCTCGCTGGTTTCAGATGAAATCGGAGAGGCGGACGACGTGGACACGGCTGTCGTCACGCTTCGCACCGCCACAGGGAAGCTGGCCGTGATCACCAATTCCCGCCGCGCGACCTATGGCTATGACCAGCGCGCCGAGGCGCATGGCGCGATGGGTATGGTCAGCGTTGACAATCCCACTCCAAGCACGGTGACGACGGCGAGCGTCGCCGGTTACGGCCGCGGTCCGCTCTACGATTTTTTCATGGATCGCTATGCCGATGCGTATCGCGCCGAGATGACGACCTTCGCGAAAGCGGTTGCGTCAGGAGCGGCGTTATCGCCGACGGGCGAAGATGGCGTGAAAGCGCTGGAATTGGCGGAAGCCGCGATAGAATCGTTTAAAACTGGCGGCTGGGTCGAATTGGATTGAGGGGTGAGCGCGGCTGCGACAGCCGCGCTTTTCCGTCTTGCTGTTCAGTGCGCGACGCTCGCGCGCGCGATCATCGGGATCTGCCCGCGGCCGATGCCGATATCGTTCAACTGCCGGTCGTCCAGCGAGTAGAGCTCAGATTCAATGGCGTTTTTTTCGCGCCAGATTGCGATTTTTTCAAAGATACGGGCCGTCATTTTTTTGTCTCCTTCAAACCCGAGTCAGCGTTGTTGCTGAGCGAGGAATTAGGGAGTTCTGAATCGATTGTGCAGTGCAAAAAAACGCATAACCGTCATGTCGTGGCGACATGGCGAATGAGGCGATCAAGCGCCTGTCTAGGCGCGCTTTTTCAGGCCGCGAATGACCGCGCGCGTCGCGGCAAAAACGGGGTCGTGCGTTTCGCGAAGGATCTTGACGCGGTCGAAGCGGTCCGGGTCGGCGTTGACCGCGTCTCGCAACGCCTTACCGAACGCCATGCGCAGCTCGGTGCCGATATTGAACTTGCAAATGTTCGAGGTCTCGGCCAGCAGGCGGCGCTGATCCAGCGGCACGCCGGTTCCGCCATGGATCACCAGAGGCGTGTCCGTCTGCGCCTCGATGGCGCGGATGCGGGCCTCGTTCAGCGCGCTCTTGCTGTCAGCCTGAAGATGCACGTTGCCGACGGAGACCGCCATGGCGTCAACGCCGGTTTCCCGCGCGAATCTGGCGGCCTCGCCGGGGTCTGTTCCGGCCGATTCTTCCCCGCCCGCATAGCCGACGAAGCCGATCTCTCCCTCGCAGGACACGCCGGCGGCATGGGCTATTTCGGCGATCGCCGCGGTTTCGTCGATATTCCGCGCCAGCGGCGAGCGTGAGCCGTCGAACATGACCGAGGTAAAGCCGACATCGATCGCGGCCCGGCACTCCTCTTTCGAGTATCCGTGGTCGAGATGGGCGACCACCGGCACGCTGACGCTGTCGGCCAAGTATCGGAACATGGCGCCAAGGATGGGCAGGGGCGTGTGCGCCCGGCAGCCCGGCCCGGCCTGCAGGATGACCGGCGCGCCCTCGGCTTCGGCCGCCTCCGCGAAGGCGCGGCTTTCCTCCCAGCCGAGGCAGACCAGCCCGGCGACGGCGTAGCCCTCCTTCAGGGCCGGTTGCAGAACGTCCGAAAGCGTCGCCAGCGTCATTTGAACTTGGCCACCATATCCATGATGCCGGGGATGGTCTTCAGCTGCTCGGCGTGGGTCGGCTGGAAGTACTGCTTCAGGCTGCGCTGGCTGAGGCCGCCAAGGATGGTGAAGTAGTACATCTCATAGCCGGGCAGGGCGCAGCACGGATGATAGCCCTTGTCGATCACAACCGTGGAGCCGTCGACGACGTGATAGGCGTCGCCCGGTTCGTTATCGACCCGCTGCATCATCTGCAGTCCGGAGCCGTAATTCGGCCGGAAGCGGAAATTGTAGGTTTCGTCATGGCGCGACTCGTCCGGCAGCCGGTCGGTGTCGTGCTTGTGGCTTGGAAAGCCGGACCAGCCACCGGCGCCGACGGTGTAAAGCTCGCTGACCAACAGACGCCCGACCCGGTCGTGATAGTTCGCGCCAAGGATATGCTTGATCTTGCGGTGCGTTTTTGTGTCGTCGGAGCCATATTGCACAAGGTCGATCTCGTCGGCCCGAACAGCGAATGGCTTTAGAGTGTCTGCGAATTTCGCCCCAGCGATAAAGACCTCCGCCGTGTCGGAGCGACAGGTGATCCGCGCCCCTGTGTCGGTGGGGACGTAGACGCCCTCGGGCTCACCGTCCCAGACATCGACGCCGCGATTGCCGATCCCGGCGAAGGTCTCTCCCGCAGTTTCGACATCCACTGTTCCCGTGGCCGGAACGACGCAGGTTTCGAACTCGGCAAGCCGGTAATCAAATGTCTGGCCGCGGGTCAGATTGACGATGTTGAAGTAGTTGAGCGGCACCAGCGGATGATCAACATCCACGATCGGCGCGTTCTTGTTGTCATAGGGCGCGATGTGCATTGGATCCTCTCAAACAGCAGTGGGGCCGGGATGTTCGGCGATGAACGCATCCAGCTCCTCGGTGGTGGGCATCGCCGGGGCGCAGCCGACGCGGCCAACTACGATGGCTGCGGACGCTGCGCCTCGTGTCACAGCGTTTTCGAGCGACCGCCCAGCTGCAAGCGTCGAGACGAACGCGCCCATGAATGCGTCGCCTGCCCCGACTGGTTTCAGCGCTTCGACGGGAAAGACTCCGGTGCGGAACTCGGCGTCCGGGGTGATGGTGATCGCGCCTTTCTCGCCCATCTTGTAGACGGCGATCGACGCGCCATCGGCGACCAGTTGCCGGGCCTTGTCCAGCCCGGCGCCATAGTCGCCCGCCATGAAGCCGAACTCCACGTCGTTGCCGACGATCAGATCGCTGGCCGCCCCGGCGCGGGCGTAGACATCGGCCGCCTCCTCTGCCGAGGCCCAGCTATAGGGGCGATAGTCGACGTCAAAAATGATCGGAAGATTTGCGTCCTTCGCGCGCTCCAGCGCCTCGAAGCAGGCGCTGCGGGAAGGTTCGGACGCGAAGACGGTTCCGGCGGTGATCAGCGCCGAATAGGCGCTGTAGTCGATTGCGGTCACATCCTCCGCCGACATCTCGAAATCCGCCGCGGCGTTGCGATAGATCACCGTCTGGTGCCCGTCGAGTCGCGTTTCGGAGAGCGCCAGCGTGTTGCGCGCCTCTCCTCCGACAGAACGCACATGGGTTCGGTCGATCCCATAGGCGTCGAGCTGATTGAGCGTGAACCGGCCGACCGGATCGTCGGACATGCAGGTGACCAAAGCCGCCTGGCAGTTCTGACGCGTCAGCGCGGCTGCGATGTTACCGGCGGAGCCGCCCAACGCTGTGGAATAGCTCGCGGCGTCCTCTATCGCGGTTCCCGGCGGCTCTGGATAGAGGTCCAGACCCGCGCGCCCGATCACCAGAAAACGTCCGCCAGACAGGCGAGAGACTATCGACATGACACGACCTGAAATTTCACTTCGCCGAGGGCGATTCAGTATTGCGCGGCGTTAGAGTGAAGGGTAGGAGGATTTGCAACCGGTTGCAAAAAAATATCCAATATGAGGGGCCGATATGACCGAGATTGGGTTCGGCGTTCTCGGCGGCGGCTACATGGGCAAAGCGCATTCCGTCGCTTTGTCGGCGGTCGGCGCGATATTCGACACCAGCCTGCGCCCGCGGCTAGAGATGATCTGCGCATCTTCGCCTTCCTCGGCGGAGCGCTATCGCGCTGCTTACGGCTTTCGCCGCGCCACATCGGACTGGACCGAACTGGTCAACGACCCAAGGATCGAGGCGGTGCTGATCGCGACGCCGCAGCACCTCCATCGAGAGATTGCGGAGGCCGCCTTCGCGCTTGGCAAGCCGGTGTTCTGCGAAAAGCCTCTGGGCGCGACGTTGGAGGACAGCCGCGCGATGGTCGCGGCCGCGGAGGCCTCGGGCGCGCCGAACATGGTCGGCTTCAACTACGTTCGAACGCCGGCGACGCAATTCGCGCGAAAACTTTTGGCGGAAGGGGCGATAGGCGAGGTCACCTGGTTCCGCGGCGAGCACACCGAAGATTTCTTCGCCGACCCGGAAGAACAGGCGACCTGGCGCACGCAAGGCCGGGCCAATGGCGCGATGGGCGATCTGGCGCCGCATATGCTGAATTGCGCGCTGGCGCTGATGGGACCGGTCTCGGAGTTGGTCGCAGAGGTCGAAACCGTTCACCGCACGCGCCCCGGCGCCGACGGTCCGGTTGAGGTGACCAATGACGATCAGAGCCAGCTGATGTGCCGGTTCGAAAGCGGCGCGATGGGGCACCTTTATTTCAGCCGAGTCGCGACCGGCCGGAAGATGGGCTACGCCTATGAGATCTCCGGGACCAAGGGCGCCATCCGCTTCGATCAGGAAGACCAGAACGCCCTGTGGCTCTATCGGTCTGAAGGGTCCGAGGCGACGAGAGGCTTCACGAAGATCCTTACGGGGCCGGAACATCCCGATTTCCTGCCGTTTTGTCAGGGGCCGGGGCACGGCACCGGCTATCAGGATCAGATCATCATCGAGGCGAAGGATTTTCTAACTGCGATCGAGACCGGTGAGGCCGTTTGGCCTACCTTCCGCGATGGCATGGAAGTCAACCGGCTGGTTACCGCCGCCTTCGCCTCAACAGAGGCCCGGCAGTGGGTGGCGATGAGCCAGTTTGAATAAAGGAAGCTCCGAAAATGGGGAAACTTTCCTGGGGTATGATCGGTGGCGGTGAAGGCAGCCAGATCGGCCCGGCACACCGTCTGGGCGCAGGGCTTGACGGTGAGTTCACATTGGTCGCCGGTGCGCTGGACCACCGGCCTGATGTCGGCCGCGCCTATGGCGTACGGCTTGGGATCGCGCCGGACCGCGCCTATGGCGACTGGCGGGAGATGCTGGAGGGGGAGAAAGCCCGAGAGGACCGCGTCGATCTGGTGACCGTGGCGACGCCGAACGCGACACATTTCGAGATCACGCGCGCTTTCCTGCAGGAGGGCTTTAATGTCCTTTGTGAGAAGCCGATGACGATGACAGTCGAGGAGGGGGAGGAGATCGTGAGGCTCGCCCGCTCCACCGGCCGAATCTGCGCGGTGAACTATGGCTATACGGGATACGCACTCGTCCGGCACGCCCGGGCGATGGTCGCCCGCGGCGATCTGGGGCGCATTCGGCTGGTCGTGGCGGAGTTCGCCCACGGCCATCATGCCGACGCCTCGGACTCCGACAATCCGCGCGTGCGCTGGCGCTATGATCCGGCGCAGGCTGGCGCGTCCGCACAATTCGCCGATTGCGGCATCCACGCGCTTCACATGGCCAGCTTCGTGACCGGGCAGGAGGTGGAGAAACTCTCGGCGGACACCGTGTCCTGCATCTCCAGCCGCGTGCTGGAGGACGACGCCATGGTGAATTTCCGGATGACGGGCGGCGCGGTGGGGCGGCTGTGGACCTCATCCGTCGCGATCGGTCGTCAGCATGGCCTGACGTTTCAGGTGTTCGGCGAAAAGGGCGGGTTACGTTGGGCGCAGGAGCAGCCCAACCAATTGTACTGGACGCCATTGGGCGGACGCACGCAAACCATTGAGCGCGGCGAAGGGAACCTCTCGCCTGAGGCGGATAGGGCGACGCGCGTCACCGTCGGCCACGCGGAAGGCATGCCGCTCGCCTTTGCGAACGTCTATTCCGATATCGCCGAGGCGATCCGCGCAGGTAAAGAGGGGCGGGAAATGGATCCCGCGGCTGACCTCTACCCCAAGGCGGAAGACGGCGTGCGGTCTATGGCGACGGTGTTTGCGGTGGCGGAGTCCGGCGGCGCGCAGGGCGCGTGGGTCGATGCAAGGCCGCCCATGTTCCGCTAGGCGTCAGGGCAGGGGCCTCAGCGTGCCACGCTCGACAATCTGGCATGGAAACAGGCGTATTTCAGGGTGCCGATCTGGCTGATCCAGCATCGAGACGACAATCTCAATCGATGAGGCAATGATCTGCTGTAGGGGCTGTTGGATCGTCGTCAGGTCGATATTGTCCCAGCCTGCGATCTCCATATCGTTCAGGCCGATGACGCCAACATTCGCAGGAGTGTCGAATCCGGCGTCGTGCAAGACGCTGAGCGCGCCGATGGACAACACGTCGTCACCGCAGAAATACGCGTCTTGCGGCGGCCCCAGCCGCAGCAAACGACGCATCTCGTCGCGGCCGGATTCGAAGGAGTACTGCGCGGCGTAGCTGGAAGACGCGGTCAGGTTCAGGCGGCGGGCCTCCTCAAGAAACCCCTTGGCGCGGTCCTGCGTCGAAGTGGCGGACTCTGGCCCGCCCAGAAAGCCAACCTTCCGATAACCCCTGTCGGCGAGGGTTCGCGCCGCCATTCGTCCGCATTCGACATTATCGACACCAACGACGTGAATATCGGGTGTAACTGACGCTCGCCCAAAGGAATGTACGACCGGAATGTTCGAGTCTCGAAACGCCGAAGTGAAGCTGGGCGGCGCGGTCGAGGACGCGACGATCACACCATCGACGGAGTATTGGCGCAGCATCCGGACCGAATCCGTCGGGTCCGTTTCCCCACTCAGATTGATAATGAGGGGCCTGAGCCCGCGATCCTGCAGGCCACGCGTGAACAAGTCGAAGACCTCCAGGAAGATTGGATTGTGGAAATTGTTCGAAACCAGACCGATCAGCCGCGTACGTCCTGTCGTCAGACCCGAGGCGAGCGCATTCGGGCTGTAACCGAGATCCGCGGCGGCTTTCTCCACTTTGCGGCGGGTTTTCTCAGAGACCGAGGCGCCTTTTGTGAAAGTGCGTGAGACCGCGGATCGGGAAACCCCGGCGCGCGCCGCCACATCCTTCAGAGTCGCCGCCACTAAATCCTCCGCGCCTTCGTTGGGTTCGTTTTACAAACCATCGTAACGGTAGAAGTCCGTGCAACCGGTTGCAACGAATTTGGCGGTGACGGTCGCGGCGGATTATGTCTCGACCAGATGGCAGGCGACATCGGCGCCATCGGAGGGCGACAGTGCGGGAGGATCGCTGCGGCAGCGGTCGAATGTCAGCGGGCAGCGTGGATTGAACGGGCATCCCGAAGGCGGGTTCAATGGAGAAGGAAGTTCGCCTTTCAGAACAATCCGTTCCTTTTCGCGCTCTGGATTGGGCGTAGGCGTCGCGGACAGCAGCGCCCGTGTATAGGGATGCTGAGGGTTTGCGAACAGCGTCTCGCGCGGCGCGCGCTCCACGACCTTGCCAAGATACATGACCATCACTTCATCGGCGATGTGCTTGACCACCGACAGATCGTGGGAAATGAACAGATAGGCGAGGTTAAGGCGATCCTGCAACTCGTTCAAAAGGTTCAGGACTTGCGCCTGAATTGACACGTCCAACGCGGAAACAGGCTCGTCCAGCACCAGAATGTCGGGCTCCAGCATCAGCGCACGGGCGATGGCGATGCGCTGGCGCTGTCCGCCTGAGAACATGTGCGGATAGCGCTCATAATGTTCTGGCCTGAGACCGACATCATTCATCATCGCCCGCGATTTTTCCCGCCTTTCGCTGGCGGAGAGCGATGTGTTCATCTTCAGCGGCTCTTCCAGCGCAGACCCGATCTTCTGGCGCGGATTGAGCGATCCATAGGGGTTCTGAAAAACGATCTGCACTTTGGGTCGCAACTGCTTCAGCAAGCTCGTCGGCGCTCCGGCGATTTCGTCGCCCCCAATTTCCAGCGAGCCGGAGGTCGGCTGCTCGATCATCGAGATCATTCGCGCCAGTGTGGATTTTCCACACCCGGACTCTCCGACCAGCGCCAACGTCCGATTGCGATGCAGATCAAAGCTGGCGCCGTCCACAGCTTTCAGATTGGCGTCTTCAGCGAACATGCCGCGCGACACGGAGTAGTGCTTTCGCAGATCGCGCGCGCTGAGAACGAGGTCGCTGCTCATGTCGCCGCCGCCTCTTCCGGATGGTTCTGCGGCGCGCCCCCAAGCAGCGGATAGTGGCAGAGCGCCCGGCCGAGATTCGCGCCTTGCGCCATCGGGGCCTTGGTTCGGCAGAGCTCAGTCGCGAATTTGCACCGGGGCGAGAACAAGCAGCCGGACGGCCGGTCGAACTGCCCTGGAACGACGCCGGGGATGGAGGGCAGGCGATCCGTCGACGCCCGCTCTGGCAGCGCGGCCAGAAGGGCCGCCGTGTAGGGATGGTGGGGATCGTCGAACAGGCCCGCCACCGGCTGCTCCTCCACCTTTTGCCCGGCGTATTGCACGCCGACGCGCTGAGCGGTCTCAGCCACCACGCCCATATCGTGGGTGATCAGGATCAGCGCCATTCCTGTTTCCTGCTGAAGCCTGACAAGCAGGTCTAAAATCTGCGCCTGAATGGTGACGTCCAGCGCCGTCGTCGGCTCATCTGCGATCAGCAGCTTTGGATTGCAGGCGATCGCCATGGCGATCATCACGCGCTGATTCATACCGCCCGACAATTGGTGCGGAAAAGAGGACAGGCGGCTTGCGGGCGCCGGAATGCCGACCAGGTCCAGCAACTCGATGGATCGCGCGCGCCGTTCGGAGCGGTTCATCCCCAGATGTTTGGCCAGGGCCTCGCCCAGTTGGAACCCGATGTTGAAGCAGGGGTTCAGACTCGACATCGGCTCCTGAAAGATCATCGAGATGTCTTTGCCGATGATTGAGCGGCGCTCTCGCTTGCTGATCGTCAGTAAATCCCGCCCGTCGAAGCTCAACTTGTCGGCGGTCACCGTCGCGGTCCAGGGCAAAAGGCCCATCGCGGCGAGCATGGACACAGATTTCCCGGAGCCGGACTCGCCCACGATCGCGAGCACGTCGCCAGCCTCAACAGTCATCGAGACGCGGTCGACTGCCCGGAATGCGCCGCTGGCCGTGGCGAACTCGACCGACAGGTTACGGATTTCAAGCAGCGCGCTCATGACTTCTTCAACTTCGGATCAAGCGCGTCACGCAGGCCGTCGCCCATCAGATTGATCGCAAGAACGGTCAAAAGGATCGCGAGGCCGGGGAAAGTCACGACCCACCAGGCGCGCAGGATGAATTCTCTCGCCTCGGCAAGCATGGTTCCCCATTCCGGCGTCGGGGGTTGCGCGCCAACGCCAAGGAAGCCCAGCGCCGCCGCATCAAGGATCGCCGTGGAGAACGACAGGGCCGCCTGCACGATCAGAGGCGCCATGCAATTCGGCAGGATCGTCATGAACATCAGACGGATCGGCGGCACGCCCACTGTGCGCGCAGCGGTCACGTAATCCTTGCCGCGCTCCCCCATCACCACGGCGCGGGTCAGACGCACATAGTGCGGCTGCTGGACGATGGCGATCGCGATCATCGCATTGGTCAAGCTGGGTCCGAGGATCGCCACCAGCGCCAGCGCCAGAAGCAGAGAGGGGAACGCAAGAATGATGTCCATCACCCGCATCACCAGCGCGTCCAAAGCGCCGCCGACAAAGCCTGAGATCAGGCCGACGACGACGCCGACGATCAGCGACAGCAGGACGACGAGAACTCCGACCTTCAGCGAGTACCACGCGCCGTGCATCAATCTGGAAAGCATGTCTCGCCCGACGGCGTCGGTTCCGAGGATAAACCGCCAATCCCCGCCTTCCTGCCAGACAGGTGGGACGAGCAGGGCGTCTCGGTACTGCTGCGTCGGTCCGTGCGGCGCTATGAAATCCGCCGTAAGTGCGATGAAGACGATGAACAGGAAGAACCACAGGCCGATGACAGCGCCGCGGTTCTCGCTGAAATAGCTCCAGAATTCGGCGAAGGCCGAGGGCGGCTCGGTCGGGGTTGAGGATGTCACTGCGTCAGTCATGCCACCCCCTTACCGCGTGTGCCGGATGCGCGGGTTGATCCAACCGTAAAGCAGGTCGACGATCAGATTTACGATCATGACGATCGCCGCAATCAGCGTCAGACCGCCCTGAACCGACGGATAGTCGCGTCGGAAGATGGAATCGACCATCCACTTGCCGACTCCGGGCCATGAGAAGATCGATTCCGTCAGGATCGCACCCGCCAGCAGCACGCCTATCTGCAGTCCGATTGTGGTGATGACGGGGATCAGCGCGTTTCGAAGCGCATGCACGCCAACCACGCGGATCGGCGACAGGCCCTTAGCCTTGGCGGTGCGCACATAGTCCTCGCTCAGCACCTCCAGCATGGCCGAGCGGGTTTGCCGCGCGATCACCGCCAGCGGAATGGTCCCAAGCACGATGGTCGGCAGGATCAGGTGCGAGACAGCCGACGCGAACGCGCCCTTTTGCCCTGAGAGAAGGCTGTCGATCAGCATGAATCCGGTGACGGGTTCAAAGAAGAACATCAGCGACATCCGTCCCGAAACAGGCGTCCATCCCAGGATGCCCGAGAAGAGGATGATCAGCAGAAGCCCCCACCAGAAGATGGGCATGGAGTAGCCGACCAGCGCCGCGCCCATCAGCGTGTGATCAAAGCTGGAGCCGCGCTTGACCGCCGCGGTCATGCCGGCCGGGATGCCAAGTGTTACAGCAAAAAGTATCGCGCAGAGCGAGAGTTCCAGCGTGGCGGGGAACAGGGTGAAGAAATCAACGAAAACCGGTTTCTTGGTGACAAGGGAATTGCCCAGATCGCCCTGAAAGATGCCGAAGAAAAAGTCGAAATACTGCTCCCAAAGCGGCCGGTCGAAGCCGAATTGCTCCATAAGCTCAGCATGCCGTTCCGGCGTCATGCCGCGCTCGCCCGCCATCAGCAACACCGGATCGCCGGGCAGCAGGCGGATAAAGCCAAATGCAGCGATCGTGACCCCGATGAATGTGGGGATCAGCAGACCAATGCGGCGAAGAATGAATAAAATCATGTTCGGATGATGCAGTCGGCCCCCTGCCTGACGGCGGGGGGCCTATGTCGCCTGATGCGCCTACTCCTTGATGTCGACGCCATAGAAGATGTGGCCGCCGAACGGGTCGATCTTGTAATTCTCGACCTCGTTGCGCATTGCCTTGAAGACGACCGAATGGGCGATCGTGGCCCAGGGCGCCTCACGCTTGAACACGACCTGCGCATCTTCATAAAGTTTCGTGCGCTCGGCGGGATCCGAAGTGATCTTGGCCTTCTGGATCAGCGCCTCGAACTCGTCGTTGCACCATTGAGCCCGGTTGGAGCCGCCGACCCCGTCGCATCCCAGAAGAACCGCCAGGAAGTTGTCAGGATCACCGTTATCGCCGGTCCAGCCCAACAGGACGGCGCCGTCGCGGTTCTCGTCTTTCGAGCGCTTCAGATACTCGCCCCATTCGAAGGAGACGATCTCCACATTGACGCCGATCGCGGCGAAGTCGGCCTGGATCAGCTCGGCCATGCGCCGCGCGTTCGGGTTGTAGGGCCGTTGCACCGGCATCGCCCAGATCTTCATTGAGAGGTCTGACACGCCGGCATCCGCCAGCATTTTCTTCGCCGCATCCGGATCGTAGGCGTCGTCGGCCAAGTCGGCCTTATATGACCAGATCGTCGGCGGGATTGGATTGCTGGCTACTTTTCCCGCGCCCTGAAACACGGCGTCGATGATGGCGTTCTTGTTGATCGCCATGTTCAGCGCTTTGCGCACGTTCACATCGTCAAACGGCGCCACCTTGGTGTTGTAGGCGAGGTATCCGACATTCAGGCCTTCCTGCGACGGCAGCTTCAGCGCCGGGTCGGCCTCGATCGCCTGCAGGTCGGCGGGCAATGGATACGGATCGAAATGGCACTCGCCCGCTTTCAGCCGCTGATGGCGAACCGAGGCGTCGGTGGTAATGGCGAAAACGAGATCGTCGATGGGCGCGCGGCCTTCCCAGTACTCGTCATGCGCCTTGTAACGGATCACCGCGTCTTTCTGATACGCAACGAATTTGAACGGGCCGGTGCCGACGGGTTGCTGGTTTAGATTCTCCATGGCGCCGGCGGCCTCAAGCTGGGCGGCGTACTCAGCGGAGAGGATTGAGGCGAAATCCATGCCGAGATTGGCGATCATCGGCGCTTCGGGCCGATTGAGGACGAATTTGACGGTCAGGTCATCGACCTTGACGATCTCCTTGATCAGATCGGGCATCGACATGCCGCTGAAATATTCCCAAGAGGCGCCGCCCACATACTGGTTCCACGCGTGATCCTTCAGCCGCTGACGTTCGAATGAGAACACCACATCATCGGCGTTTACGTCGCGCGTCGGCGTGAAGAAATCGGTGGTGTGGAATTTCACGCCCGGACGAAGCTTGAACGTGTATTCCAGGCCGTCGTCCGACACTTCCCAGCTTTCGGCGAGGGCGGGGCCGATTTTTGTGGTCCCGCGTTCAAATTCAACAAGCTTATTGTAGATCGTTCGCGAGGATGCATCGAAGGTCGTGCCGGCTGTATAAAGCGCGGCGTCGAAGCCTTCAGGCGACCCTTCGGAGCAATGCACAAGCGTTTTCGCTGTCGCCGGGCTGGCCGCCAAAGCGCCAAAAAGCGCGGCGGCGCCCGCCAATTTCCAAATCTTCATGTCTTTCTCCCTGTTTCGTGTTCTTTGTGTATTGCACGATCATGCAGCCGATCGACCACCGTCGTGTTGAAGGCAGATTAGCGCAAAACTTTGATTTGTCCGCACTAAAATTCACTATTTGCCTACTCGGTCACCGGCGGCGCGAGACCCATCTGGAACCAGTTGACGAAGCTGGCCATGGAGAAGACCGGCAACCCGGTCGCTGCGCCGATCGCCGCTGCGTAGGGCGTCATGTTGGTGCATTCCAGCACGAACGCCCCCACGTTCGGATGATCCCGCAGCAAAGCCCGCGCCGCCGCCACATTGTCTTCGCGGGCCGCGTCCACATCCAGCTCAAGCTCATCATTCAGGATAACGCGCGAGAATTCGCGACCATTCTCGGTGCCGACGATCGGGGTGTCCGAAGGAACCCCCGCTTTCTCCAGGTGCTCCCGCGTGAGCGTCTCAGCTGAGATGGTGAGAATTCCTGCGCATTTTCCGGGCGGTAGCAGGCGGTTGACCAGCTCGACCTGCATCAAAGAGGACGACGCGACGGGAACGCCGAGGGCGTCAGCCAATTCCTCCTGAAACAGCGAAAGAAAGCCGCAATTGGTGGTGACCCCGTCGACGCCGTCCGCCACCAGTTCTCGCCCAGCTGCGATGAATGCGGGCAGTAAACCTTCGGCGCCGCGACGGACGACCCGGTCGGGAGAGGCGTCGCGCACGATCTTGTAGTGCACCGGGAACGGCCAGGTTTGCGCATTGCCCATATCGCCGGGGATGCGGGGAAAACGCGCGTCGAGCATCAGGATGCCGACCGAGGCGCCATAGATCGATTTACCGCCTGTCGCTTTCAACTCAGATCTCCTCCAGAACCCGGTCCGCCAGCGCGCCCGAGCCTTCCATGTAGATGCTTGAGATGCCTTCTTTCACAGCTTCGACCACCTGGTCCATGCGTCGTTCGATATGGCTCGCCATGGCGGCGGCGGCTCCATCGGGGTCGCGCGCCAGAAGCGCGTCGATGATTCGCCGGTGCTCGCCCTTGGTCGCCTTGACCCGGGCGGTCATGTCGACCCAGCGTATAAAGCGGATGCGTTCGTTGACGGCCTTCAACTCGGAAACCAGAACAGCGTTGCCGGAGAGAGCGGCGATATCAATGTGAAACTGTTCATCCTCGGCCACCGCTGCGCTGACTGTTAGCCCGGGGCGGGCTCCATCGACGCCGTAGTGATCGGTCTTGAGCGCCGACAAAGCTTCGTCCGAGGCCCGATCGCAGGCCGTGCGCACGGCGCCGACTTCAATGAAGCGGCGCAACTCATAGAGATCAAAGGTAGCTTGCGCGTCGAGGGTCCGGCAGAAAAACCCGGAGCCAGAGCGAAAATCCATCAGCTTCTCCGCAACGAGCCGATTAAGCGCCTCTCTGAGAGGCGTGCGGCTGACGCCAAGATCGCGGGCCAGTGCCACTTCGTTCACCCGGTCGCCGGGGCGCAGGGCGAAGGCGACCGACATCTCTTTCAGCGCCCGATAGATATCCTCGACGCGGCCTTCGGCCATTCCTGTTCTCCGCTGCTGACGCGCCAGCATGCACATTGACATGGGCCGGCAAGCAGAGGCAAGATACAGCATTGTATACAGGGCTGAACACAAATATTGGAGCGCGGCATGTCCATGTCCGGCGGCAACCAGATGAATGGCGCGGAAGCGATGGTGCGCATGTTGCAGGCGCATGGCGTCAGCCACATGTTCGGGCTGTGTGGAGACACCACGCTGCCACTCTATGACGCGCTGGCCCGGCTTGATCACGGCATCACCCACTTTCTGACCCGCGATGAACGCCACGCCGCCTATATGGCGGACGCCTATGCGCGAGTGACCGGCAGGCCCGGTGTATGCGAAGGGCCGTCTGGCGGCGGCGCGACCTATATTCTTCCGGGGTTAGTGGAGGCGAATGAAAGCTCCATCCCGATCCTCGCCATTACCACGGACGTCGCCACAACCTCGCGCGGGCGCTTTCCGCTGACTGAGCTGGATCAGGTCAGCCTGTTTCGCCCCGTGACCAAGTGGAACGCCTCGCTGGATCAGGCCGGGCGGTTGCCCTCGGCGGTACGGCAGGCGTTTCGAGCCATGACCACGGGCCGTCCCGGCGCGGCGCATCTGGCGCTGCCATTCGATACCCAGATGGCCCCTGTCGATCCTAATGAAATCTGGGCGGATGCGCGGCATCAGAGCTCCCCGGCGGAGCGCGCCGCGCCAGATCCCACTGATATTCGCGCCGCGGCTGATGTGCTGGCCGACGCGAACGCCGCCATTGCGATCTGCGGCGGCGGGCCGGTTCTGGCGGGCGCGGGCGCGGAACTCGCGCGGCTTGCCCTCGCGCTGGATCTGCCGATCGTGACCACCGTCTCGGGGCAGGGCGTGATCGCCGAGACCGACCCTTTGGCCGTCGGTGTCGTGGGATCGAATGGCGGCGTGCCATCGACGCGCGCCGTGGTGGACGAGGCGGATGTCGTCCTCTTCATAGGCTGCCGGGCGGGGTCCGTGACGACAGAGCGCTGGCGTTCTCCAGCGCCAGGAAAGCGGATCATCCATATCGATTCCGATCCGATGGCGATCGGGGCGAATTACTCTACCGAGGTGGCCATCTGCGCCGACGCCCGGTCGGCGCTCGCCGCTCTGGCGGAGGAGGTCGAGGCGCGTGAAGGACTTAAAGGACAGGGCGGCGCGGCCCGCGCGGCGGCGGCCTGGGAAGGAAAGCTCGCCGAGTTCGACCCGCTGGCCGCCAGTCAGGAGCGCCCGATCAGGCCCGAAGCCGTGGTCGCCGCTTTGTCGGTTGTGCTCGACGACGACGCCACAATCGTTGCCGATCCGGGTACGCCGTGCCCGTATTTCTCGGCGCATTACCGCTGGCGCAAGCCGGGCAGGCGCTTCATCACCAATCGGGCGCATGGCGCGCTGGGCTATGCGCTGGCTGCATCGATAGGCGCGCAGGTTGGACGGCCTGAGGTCAAAACCGTAGCGGCGATGGGCGACGGTTCCTTCGGGTTCTGCTGCGGCGAGTTTGAAACGATGGTGCGCTATAACATTCCGGTCACATCCATCGTGTTTTCGAATGCGGTCTATGGCTGGATCAAGGCTGGGCAGAAATCCGGCTTTGGCGAGCGCTATTACAATGTCGATTTCGACCGCACCGATCACGCCGCCGTCGCCCGATCTTTCGGCGTGAAATCATGGACCGTCGAAGACCCGGCCCAGTTGATCCCGGTTTTGCGAGAGGCGGTCGCGCATGACGGGCCGACGCTGGTCGATGTTATTTCGCAACCCTTGCAAGAGGCGGCCGCGCCGGTCTCGGAATGGGTCGCTTAGCGCAAATCCATTTCGGGCGAGGGTGCGACCGCGCGCATGCGGGCGCCGATCGTCTCAAGAAACTCCGCCCCGATAGAGGACAGGGGCCGCGTTCGCGCGGTGACGATGGCGACGTCCAGCAGGATCAGCGGACGAAACGGGCGCACGACATAGCCGTCGCCGCTGTCGCTCGACAGGGTGAAGGGGTCGATGAACGCCGCGCCGACGCCCTGTTTGACCATGCTGAGCGCATTGCGGAAAAGATCTGTGTGGCAGCGCGGTCGCCAATGCGCGCCATCCGAATGAAACGCTTCCCGCGTGCGGCGGTTGACCATGTGGTCCGCCCCCATGACGATCAGCGGAAAACCGTCGAGCGCGGCGGGCGTCAGTATTTCCCGCTCGGTCGGCGCGCTGCCTTCGGGCAAGGCGCACAGAGTCTCGAACCGGAAGTGCCGCGCCTCCAGCCCGTCATGCACCAGCGGCAACTCGCAAATGCCGATCTCAAAAAGACCCGCCGCGACCCACTCCTGAATCTTGGTCGAATAGTTCGACTGGAACGAGATGGTCAGCGAGGGTCGATCCTCGACGAAACGCGCGATCTCCAGTGGCAGGAAACCGAAGGCGAGCGCATGAGAAGACGCGACCTGCAACTGCCCTGTCTTCTGGTTCTGAAGATCGACGACGGCTTGGTTCACGTGGTCGATTCCACGGACCACGGTGTCGATTTCTCTATAGAGAACACTGGCTTCGGGCGTCGCGATCAGACGGCCCTTGCGACGCTGGAACAGCTTCAGACCGGTGCCGCGCTCAAGTTGCGCCAAAAGGTTGCTGATGCCGGGTTGGGAAATGCCGAGTTGCTCCGCCGCCGCGGTCACGGTGCCGGTCTCGATGATAGCATGAAAAGCCTGAAACTGCCGGAATTGGGTCGCCATATCCAAGCTCTATCAGTTTTTGTGATGGAGCTGCGAAATATTAGTATTTGAAATGATGATATTGAGTCGGCACGTTGCAGCATTGCTTGCGGGGAGGCGATGTCAGACTTGAACCAGACCATCACGGGCTACGACATTTGGCGACTGGTGTTGCCGGTCGTCTCGCGCCGTGAACACGGGATCGGCGCGGTCGATGGGACGTGCGAGGTGGTTGTGCTGCGTTTGACCGCCGAGGGTGGCGAGGAAGGGTTCGGCGAGGCCGCCTGCTGGGCAGTTTTTACCGGATCTCCGGAAGCGTCCTTTGCCGCGCTCGACCGGTATATCCGGCCACTTGTCGTCGGGCGTCGCGTGAGCGATCGGGCGGATATCATGAAACTGGCCGACCGTGCGGTCGCCCATTGCACAGAGGCCAAGGCGGCGCTGGAAAGCGCGTTACTGGATCTGACGGGCCGCATTGAGGGCGTCCCGGTCTGGGCCCTGCTTGGCGGCGACAGCCCGAAACCGATCCCGCTATCGGTGTCTCTTGCTGATCCGGATTTCGACAACGATCTGGCGTTGTTGGACCGGCTCACGGCGGGCGGTGTCGGGATCGTCAAATTGAAGACCGGGTTTCGCGGGCATGATTTCGATCTGATGCGGCTGGAGCGGCTGCGGCGCGACCACCCTGAGATGGACGTGCGCGTTGACTACAATCAGGGGCTGGAGCCGGAGGACGCTTTGGCGCGGGTCAGGGACGTCGCTCAATTTGCGCCGAGTTTCATCGAGCAACCCGTGCGCGCGCACCACTACGCGCTTATGGCGGAGATTCGGTCCCAGATCGATGTTCCGTTGCTGGCCGATGAGAGCGTGTTCGGGCCAGAGGATATGGACCGGGCGATCCGAGAGGAGATTTGCGACGGTGTTTCCGTCAAGGTGATGAAGTCCGGTGGGCCGACCCGCGCGCAAAACGTGGCGCGGATGGCGGTGGAGGCTGGGTTGACCGCTTATGGCGGGGACATGTTCGAGGCCGGGCTCGGCCATCTGGCAGGGGCGCATATGGTCGCCGCGACGCCCGAGATCACGCTGGGTTGCGAGTTCTATCAGGCGAAATACTATCTGGCGGAAGATATTCTGGAGGAGCCTTTCCCGTCAGATGGCGGGGTCGTGACGGTTCCCAACGCGCCGGGCCTTGGGCTGCGCCCCGATCTCTATAAGCTGGCGCATTACGCCACCCAGCGGGCGGTGGCGGCATGAACGAACAGAAGAAAGCCATAGCGATTATTGGCGTCGGAATCGTCGGCGTCTCGACAGCGCTTTGGCTGCAGCGCACAGGGCATGACGTCATCCTGATTGACCGTCTTGGGCCGGGCGAGGGCACGAGTTTTGGCAACGGCGGCGTGCTCGCATCCTGCTCGATGGTGCCGGTCACCGGACCGGGGTTGATCGGCAAAGCGCCGAGGATGCTGTTCGATCCGGATCAACCCCTGTTTCTGAAATGGGGGTATCTGCCCAAGCTGGCGCCCTGGCTGATTAAGTATCTTCGGCACGCCAACGCCGCCGACACGACTCGGATCGGCGCGGCGCTGGCCCCAATCGTGTCGGATAGTCTGTCGGAGCACCAGGCGCTGGCGGCGGACACGGATGCCGCTCGCTGGATCGTCCCGTCCGATTACCTCTACATTTACAACGACAGAGCGCATTTCGAGGGCGACGCGTTCAGTTGGAAACTGCGCCGCGACAACGGCGTCGTGTGGGATGAACTGGAGGGCGCGGCGTTCAAGGATTATGACGCCGCCTTCGGGCCGCAGTTCGATTTCGCGGTTCGGATGCGCGATCACGGGCGGATATCTGATCCGGGCCGCTATGTTCAGGATCTCGCCGCGCATGTGGTGCGCGAAGGCGGTCGTGAGATGACGGCGGAAGTCGATGCCGTCGTTACAGAGAATGGCGCTGTGACAGGCGTTCGGGCGGGGGGAGAGACCATCGCTTGTGACGCAGCGGTCGTGACGGCCGGCGTCTGGTCAGGGGCCCTGGCAAAATCGCTGGGCGTCAATGTTCCGCTGGAGACGGAACGCGGCTATCATCTGGAGTTATGGGAGCCGACGATCTCACCCCGCGCCCCGGTTATGGTGGCGGCTGGAAAGTTTGTCGCGACGCCGATGGAGGGCCGGTTGCGGCTGGCCGGGGTCGTGGAATTCGGTGGTCTGGATGCGCCCGCGTCGGACGCGCCGATCGCGCTTTTGAAACGCAACGCGACCCGGACCTTTCCGGGCATTCGGTGGAGCGAGACAAGTGAGTGGATGGGGCACCGGCCGGCGCCTGCGGACTCGATCCCGATTATCGGAGAAGCGCCCGCGACGAGCGGCGCTTACTTCGGGTTTGGGCACCATCACATCGGGCTGACGGCGGGCCCGAAGACAGGACGATTGCTGGCGCAGGTAATTTCCGGCGCCCAGCCAAATATTGATCTTAAACCATATTCTCCGGCGCGCTTCGCCCGCGCAGGAGAGTAAGAAAGAAACCTACCGGCGAAACCATACACAGGGAGAAAACGCATGAAACGACTTACAATAATCCTTTCGGCCACGGCGCTTGGCGTATCGGCCGCATTCCCGGCCGTTGCGGCGGAGAAGTGGGACCTGCCGATGGCGTACTCCGCCTCCAATTTCCACTCTGCGACGGGCGCGGAGTTCGCCAAGTGCATAACCACCGGCACCGGCGGTGAGATCGAAGTCACAACGCATCCGGGTGGTTCCCTGTTTAAGGGCGCCGACATCA
The DNA here is from genome assembly GCA_963669315.1 of Paracoccaceae bacterium. GTDB lineage: Bacteria > Pseudomonadota > Alphaproteobacteria > Rhodobacterales > Rhodobacteraceae > SZUA-547. The sequence goes on from OY770021.1 coordinate 3,249,136, forward strand.
AGCGGGCGGTTCAGACCGGACAGGCGCCAATCGGTGAGCGGCTGCTTTCAGGCCATCAGAACGAGAACGCGCTGTTTGGCGTCGATTCCGTACCGTTCCTCGCAACATCGTTTGAAGACGCGGCGAAGCTGTGGAAAGCGGCGAAGCCGGAACTGACCAAACTGCTGGCTGATCAGAATCTGACGCTGCTCTATTCCGTGCCTTGGCCGCCGCAGGGACTTTACTTCAAGGATGAGGTGAACTCGGTCGCGGAAATGAAGGGCATCAAGTTCCGCTCCTACAACAACGCCACCGCGCGGCTGGCGGAACTGACCGGAATGCTGCCAGTGACCATCGAAGCGGCTGAGATCAGCCAAGCCTTCGCCACCGGCGTCGCTGACTCAATGGTCTCTTCCGGGTCAACGGGTTACGACCGTAAGGTATGGGAAAGCCTGAACTACTTCTATGAAGTCGACGCCTGGCTGCCGCGCAACTACATGATGGTGAATTCGGACGTCTGGTCGGGTGTGTCCGACGCCAACAAGAATGTCATCAAGGCCTGTGCTGAGCTGGCTGAATATGCGGGCACATGGCGCGCGGTTGAGTACACCCAGTTCACCCTGAACGGCCTGAAGGCGGGCGGCATGACCGTCGGTCCGGCCGGCGATCAGATGAAGGGCGAATTGCAGGAAATCGGCGTCACCATGACCAATGAGTGGCTGGAAGCCTCCGGAGACCAGGGAAAGGCCATCGTCGACGCTTTCAAGGCCTCGAAATAACACCGGCGCGGGCGTCGCTTCGCGCGGCGCCCGGCACGCTCAGAATTCAATCACAATCGGGGGGAACGCGCGATGGGTGCGATACGAAAGGGTCTGGATGGCCTTTACTGGGTGTCAGGCGTACTGGCCGCGTTGAGCCTGATCCTGATTCTGGGACTCATCGTTGTTCAGATGGTCGCGCGCTGGACTGGCGAGGTTTTTCCGGGCGCTCCGGACTACGCCGGGTACGCAATGGCCGCGGCCAGTTTTCTCGCCTTCGCCAACGCGCTTAACCGCGGCTCACACATTCGGGTTTCAATCTTGTTGAACTCGGTGGGACCCGCCACAAAGCGGATCATCGAGATCTGGTGCTTTGGCATTGGCACGGCCATTGGCTGGTACTTTGTCTGGTACGCGGTCAAGTTCACCTACTGGTCCTGGAAATTCCACGACATCAGCCAGGGGCAGGACAAGACCCCGCTCTGGATGCCTCAATCACTGATGGTCATCGGCGCCGTCATTCTGGCGATCGCGCTGACGGACCACCTGATCAACCTGTTCAGACATGGCGAACACCGGATCGTACGCGATCTGGAAGACCAGAGCCACGGGGAGTAAGGACCAATGGAAGATCCCACAATCATCTTTCTGTTTCTGTTCGTCCTTTTCCTGCTGCTGGGCACCGGCGTCTGGGTCGGCCTCGCGCTGATGGGCGTCGCCTGGGTGGGAATGGAGTTGTTCACCACCCGCCCGGTCGGTGATGTGATGCTGACGACGATCTGGAGCGCGTCCTCCTCCTGGACGCTGACGGCGCTGCCCCTGTTTATCTGGATGGGGGAAATCCTCTATCGAACAAGACTTTCCGAGGACATGTTCAAGGGCCTTTCGCCTTGGATGCAGAACCTTCCGGGCGGACTGGTGCACACCAATATAGTTGGTTGCACGGTGTTCGCTGCGGTCTCCGGCTCCTCCGCCGCGACGCTGACCACGGTTGGCAAGATGTCGATCCCGGAGCTTCGAAAACGCAACTACCCTGAGCCGATGGTGATCGGTACGCTGACCGGCGCCGCGACGCTGGGCCTGATGATCCCTCCCTCGCTGACGCTGATCGTCTATGGCGTTACGATCAATGAGAGCATCTCGAAGCTCTTCTTCGCGGGCATATTGCCCGGCCTCGTTTTGGCGCTGATGTTCATGGCCTATGTCGCGATCATGTCCAAGACTTCGAAGAAGTGGAACCCAAACCCGGAGGCGCCGCTGACCTTCAGCCAGAAGGTTGCGAATTCCCGCTTTCTGATCCCGGTGATCCTGTTGATTATGGTGGTGATCGGATCGATGTATCTGGGCGTCGCAACGGCGACCGAGGCGGCCGCCTTTGGTGTAATCGGCGGTCTTCTGCTGGCTGCGGGGCAGGGTTCTCTGAACTGGAAGACATTCACCGAGTCGCTGATGGGCGCCACACGAACATCCGCGATGATTGCGCTGATCCTCGCCGGCGCCGCGTTCCTGTCGCTGTCGATGGGCTTCACCGGTCTGCCGCGGGCGCTGGCTGACCTGATCGCGCAGTGGGAGCTCTCGAAATTCGAGCTGCTGATGGCGCTGTTGGTGTTCTACATCATCCTTGGCATGTTCCTCGACGGCATCTCGTCCGTCGTGCTGACGATGGCGGTGGTCGAGCCGATGATCCGCGAGGCCGGGATCGACCTGATCTGGTTTGGCATCTTCATCGTCGTCGTGGTGGAGATGGCGCAGATCACCCCGCCGATTGGGTTCAATTTGTTCGTTATGCAGGGGATGACCCATCACGAAATGGGCTTCATCGCTCGCGCCGCGTTCCCGATGTTCCTGATCATGGTGCTGATGGTGTTCGTGCTGATCGCGTTCCCCGAGATCGCGACATGGCTTCCCGAGAACATCCGCAAGGGGCCGGGAAGCGGTTAGCTTGCCACTGACCGCTTTTCGATGGGTGGCCCGCCATAGCAAACAATGGCTGGTGGCAGGTCTTCTGGCGGGGCTTTTCCTGCCCGGTCTCGCCGCGACGCTGCGCCCCTGGCTGCCGGAGATGGTGGCGATTCTACTGTTCCTGACCGCGTTCCGGATCGGCCCTCGCGCCGCTTTCGGAACGATCGGCGAGGCGCGGATGGCGTTCGTTTTCGCACTGATCTACCAGCTCGCCATGCCCCTAGCAGCGATGGCTACTCTGTCAGTTGTAGGGATTGCGGGCACGCCGCTCGGGCTGGCGGTGATTCTGGTCGCGGCTGCGCCTTCGGTCACTGGCAGCCCGAATTTCGCGATCATGCTGGGCCATGACCCGGTTCCAGCGTTGCGGCTGCTGATCGTCGGAACCGCGCTTTTCCCCGCCACCGTCATACCAACGCTCTGGTTCACCCCCGGATTGGGAGAGCAGGCCGAAGTGCTGACGGCGGCCCTCCGCCTGATCGGGATCATCGCCGCCGCTGTCGGCGTGGCGTTTGTTCTTCGCTGGCAGGCCTGTCCGGAACTCTCGGACGAACGGAGGGAGGCGTTGGACGGCCTGTCCGCAATGATGCTCGCCGTTATCGTGATCGGGCTGATGGCGGCGCTTGGGCCGACCCTGAGGGAGGACCCAGCCGAGGCTCTGTTCTGGGTCGTCGCTGCTTTTGGCGTCAATTTCGGACTTCAGATCGCGGCTTTCGCCGTGCTTCGTGCCGTTGGAGATACCAAGCGCGCCGTTCCGGTGGGAATCATCGCCGGGAACCGCAATATCGCGTTGTTTCTGGTTGCTCTGCCGGCGGTTGTCACCGATCCGTTGCTGATCTTCATCGCTTGCTATCAGCTGCCGATGTATCTGACGCCGATCCTGCTGAAGCCTCTTTATCGGCGCAGATGACTTTCGAACGCGAACATGCCAATCTACTACTCTTCGGCTGTGAGAGCCAACGTCCAAACAAGGCGGCGAACTCCATCAGCGCAAAGCGCTCATCCAGTCCAATGTCGCATCCGTGTCGCCGCCGGGCTTGTATTCCGCGCCCAACGGCGCGCGCCAGCCGAGATCCTCGACAACCTTAAAGGTTTGAGCGTAGTCGATTTCCCCACGATCCGGCGGACCGCGGTCGGGAACTGAGGCGAACTGGATATGACCGATGATCGGAAGCAGGTCCGCCAGCTTGCGTGGGAGGTCCCCCTCCATCCGCTGCACATGATAGCAGTCGAACATCAGCTTCAGATTGGCGGGGCCCACCTCATCGATGATCGCCTGCGCGTGGTCGGTCGCGGTCAGGAAGTAGCCGGGCGCGTCATAGGTGTTCAGCGGCTCAATCAGGATCGTGATCCCGTATTCCGCGGCGCCTTCACAGGCATAGCGGAGGTTGCTGGCAAAAGTTCGATGCGCTTTTTCGCCGTTGGCGACGCCAGCCATGACATGGATACATTGCGCGTCGATCGCGGTGGCGTAGGCGATCGCCTCGTCTATGGCGGCGCGGGCTTCGCCTTCGCGACCCGGAAGCGCCGACAAGCCGAACTCGCCGGCCGACTGGTCGCCCGGCCGGGTGTTGAGGCCGAGCATTTTCAGGCCTGTTTCCTGAAGCGCGGCCTTCACATCGGCAGCGGGGTATTCATAGGGCCAATGGCACTCGACAGCGTCGAACCCGGCGGAATTGGCCGCGCGGATGGCCTCCGGCAACGACCGGTCGCTCCAAAGAAAACCAAGATTGGCGGAGAATTCTGTCATGCAAGCCGCTCCTCTTTCGTTTGAACGGCTTAGCAGGCAGTTCGGGGTCTGGCGAGCGCTTCGGTGAATTTGCCTTGCCGCGCCCGTGGCGGAAGGTTGATATGCGGACTATGCATTTCAGTTATCTTGAGTGCGTTTGGGAATGGGGAGCCGCCGGTGACCAAGATCGTTTTTCTGGATCGTGAGACAATTGGGCCGGGGGTGACGCTGAACCGGCCGAAATCGGCCCATGACTGGACCGCATATGACGCCTCGACGGAGGCGCAGGCGATTGAACGGCTGAAAGATGCGGAGATCGCGGTTACCAACAAGGTTCCGATCCGCGCGGCGGCGCTGGAGGCGGCGCCGAATCTGAAGATGATCGCAGTGGCCGCCACCGGGTATGACGTCATCGACGTCGCCGCTTGCGTCGAGCGAGGCGTGACCGTCTCGAACGTACGCGGCTATGCGGTGAAGACGGTGCCTGAGCATGTGTTCGCGCTGATTTTCGCGCTCAGCCGCAATATTGTCGGCTATCGTCAGGATGTGATTGATGGAGAGTGGCAGCGTTCGGGTCAGTTCTGCTTTTTCACGCATCCAATCCGCGACCTTGCGGGATCGCGGCTGGGCGTCATCGGCGGCGGCGCCCTTGGGCAGGCGGTTGGGCGGATCGGCGAGGCTTTGGGCATGGATGTCGTATTCGCCGCTCGAAAAGGGGCCGGGATGTCCGGCGAGGGGCGCACGCCGTGGGAGGAGGTGATCACGACATCGGATGTGATCTCACTGCATGCTCCGCTGACGCCCGAGACGCGCGGCATGATCTCGACGCCGGAGTTTGAGGCGATGGAGCGCAAGCCGATCCTGATCAACACGGCTCGCGGCGGGCTGGTGGACGAGGCGGCGCTGGTCGACGCGCTGGACCGCGATCTTATCGCGGGCGCCGGGTTCGATGTGCTGACCTCGGAGCCTCCGCAGCCGGACAACCCGCTGCTGGCCGCGCTGGATCGACCGAACCTGATCGTTACGCCGCATGTCGCCTGGGCATCGGCGGAAGCCAGACAGACACTTTGGGATCAGGTGGTCAGCCATATCGACAACTACATGAATGGCCAACCGACGAACGTGGTGGGCTGACCGAATGCGCAAGCCGTGCATCGGCCACGCGCGCGCCACATAACAAACCGCAGCCAATGGCTGATTGGGAGGGAACATGTCTGATCCAGCAGTCATCTGCGTGGCGATCACAGGATCAGTGGCGCAGAAATCCAACAATCCGGCTGTGCCGATCACCGTCGAAGAACAGGTTGAGTCGACGCAGGAGGCGTTTGAGGCCGGGGCGGCCATCGCCCATTGTCACGTGCGCAATCCGGACGGCTCTACGACCTCGGACCCGGAGAAGTTCGCCCGGCTGTTGGAGGGGCTGCACAAGCACTGTCCCGGCATGATCGTTCAGTTCTCGACCGGCGGGCGGTCTGGCGTTGAAAAGGAGCGGGGGGGCATGTTGCCGCTTCGTCCTGATATGGCTTCGTTGACGGTCGGCTCATGCAATTTTCCGACAAGGATCTATGAGAACAGCCCATCGTTCATCGACTGGCTGTCATCTGAGATGAACCGCTACGACGTGCGGCCAGAGATCGAAGCCTTTGACCTTTCCCACATCTTCCAGGCGGCGGCGATGGTACGGGATGGACGTCTCAAAAGTCCGCTGCATGTGCAATTCGTCATGGGCGTCAAGAACGCGATGCCCGTCGATCGCGAGGCGATGGAATTCATGATCAAGACTACCAAGCGGTTGATGCCGGAGGCGACCTGGTGCGCGGCCGGGATCGGGCGTTTTCAGGCGACAGTCAATGAATGGTGCGCTGAACTTGGCGGGCATTGCCGAACCGGGCTTGAGGACAATGTCCGTCTGGACAAGAATACGCTGGCCCCGTCAAACGCGGCCCTGGTCGCGCGGTGCGTCGAGATACTGAAGAAGCATGGCCGGAGGCCGGCCACCGCAGCCGAGGCGCGGGCGTTATTGAGCCTGCCGAAAGCGGCCTGAAGAGGAGACGAAACTTGGCTGACAAGATCAGAGAAAGCGCGGCGGAGGCGCTGGACGGGCTGTTGTTCGATGGCATGACGATCGCGGCGGGGGGGTTCGGCCTCTGCGGCATTCCCGAGAACCTGATCGCGGCGATCCGGGATTCAGGAGTCAAGAATCTGACCATCGCCTCGAACAATTGCGGGGTCGACGGGTTCGGGTTGGGCGTGCTGCTCGACACCAAGCAGATCTCCAAGATGATCAGCTCATATGTGGGCGAGAATGACGAGTTCATGCGCCAGTATCTCTCTGGCGAATTGGAGATCGAGTTCAACCCTCAGGGAACGCTGGCCGAGCGGCTGCGCGCCGGGGGCGCCGGCATTCCGGGCTTCTATACGGCGACCGGCGTCGGCACCCAGATCGCCGAGGGCAAGGAGGTGAAGGAGTTCGACGGCAAGACCTATATCCTCGAGCGCGGGATCAAGGCGGATCTGGCCATCGTAAAAGCCTGGAAGGGCGACGCGCAGGGGAACCTCACCTATCGCAAGACGGCGATGAATTTTAACCCCGAGTGTGCGACCGCCGGAAATGTGACCGTGGCGGAGGTGGAAGAGATCGTGCCCGTGGGAACGCTCGACAAGATGGCGATCCACACGCCCGGCATTTACGTGCAAAAGATCGTTCAGGGTCAGCACGAAAAGCGGATCGAACAGCGCACCACGCGTGCGGCTTAAGGGAGAAGAGAGACATGCCTTGGGACCGCAACCAGATGGCGGCGCGCGCCGCTGAAGAGCTTGAGAACGGCTTCTATGTCAATCTCGGCATCGGCATTCCGACACTGGTGCCGAACTACGTGCCGGAGGATTTCGACGTCACGCTGCAATCTGAGAACGGGATGCTGGGCATCGGCCCGTTCCCGACCGAGGAGGAAGTGGACGCCGATCTGATCAACGCCGGCAAGCAGACCGTCACCGAACTGCGCCGGACCTCGTTCTTCTCCTCCTCGCAGAGCTTCGCGATGATCCGGGGCGGGCATATCAACCTCGCCATCCTCGGTGCGATGGAGGTGGCCGAGAACGGCGATCTCGCCAACTGGATGATCCCCGGAAAGCTGGTCAAAGGCATGGGCGGGGCGATGGATCTGGTCGCGGGCGTGCAGCGCATCGTGGTGATCATGGATCACGCCAACAAGCGGGGCGAAAGCAAACTCTTGAAGGAATGCACTCTGCCGCTGACCGGCAAGGGCGTGGTGGACCGCATCATCACCAATCTCGGCGTCTTCGATGTGGTCGAGGGCGGCCTCAAAGTTGTCGAACTCGCCTCCGACGTCGATATGGACGAGGTTCGCGAAAAAACCGAAGCGACGCTGGTGGAGTGAAATCGGCGCGAGGCGAAGGCGCACCCTCGCATCGAATCCGAGAGCGGGCTCCCGCGGCCTTATCACGACTGCGACGAAATGATCGCGCTGCTGCGCGCCAGCCTCGATAGCGATGACGCCGGACTTCCGCTAAGCTCAGGCGAGCAAGTTTTGCGAATGGGATCTGGTGCAAAGATGATGAATTCGATCTCCCTTGGCGGTTTCGCCGCCGGTCTGCAGGCCGGTGATAAAGTGCTCGGTTCCTGATGCTCGCCGCGACGCCTTTCCTCCAGCTCTCCGCCCAATGGCGCGTACAGCAGCTGAAGATGCTGAGCCCTGCGATGACGCAACATGCGGAATTGTCCCGGCTTTTGGTCAAGGCCGCCGACACGAAATTCGGGCGGGATCACGACTTTAAATCCATTGAAAGCGTGGCCGATTTTCAGGCGCGCGTGCCGCTGCGAAAGTATGCGGATTTTTGGGATGAGTATTGGAAGGACGACTTTCCGGTCCTGAAGGGCATCACCTGGCCCAGCGAGATTCCCTATTTCGCGCTGACTTCGGGCACGACCACGGGCGTCACCAAGCATATTCCGGTTTCGCGCGACATGGTCCGCTCCAACGTGAAGGGCGCGCTGGAGGTTCTGCTCAATCACATGATCAGCCGCCCGTCCACGGCGGTTTTGGGAGGGCGTTTCCTTGTGCTGGGCGGCAGCACGGCGCTGCCTGAAATCGCGCCCGGTGTGCGCGCCGGCGATCTAAGCGGCATCGAAGCGGTGGAGACGCCCTGGTGGGCCAAGCCCTATACGCTGCCATCTGAAGACATCGCGCTGCTCTCCGACTGGGAAGAGAAGATCGACCGGATCGGGCGCATGGTGCTTGATCAGGACATCCGATCCATCACCGGTACGCCGAACTGGATGCTGGTGTTTTTCGACAAGCTGGCGGAGCTTCGGCCGACGCGCGGTCCATTCCGGATCGCCGACTATTTTCCGAACCTTGAGCTGATTATCTATGGCGGGATGGACTTCAAGCCCTACGCCCGCCGGTTCAAGGATGTGCTGCGAGGCACCAAGGCCGATTTGCGCGAAGCCTACGCCGCGAGCGAGGGATTTATGGCGTGCGCCGATCGTGGGCCGGGCGACGGGATGCGCCTGATCCTCGACAGTGGTATTTTCTTCGAGTTTGTACCTCTGGATGAGCTGGACTCGCCCAATCCCACGCGGCACTGGCTGGCCAACGTGGAGACCGGCGTGGACTATGCCGTTGTGCTCAGCACCTGCGCGGGCGTCTGGGGATATGTGATCGGCGACACCGTGCGCTTCGTTCAGACCGATCCGCCGCGCGTGCTGATCTCTGGCAGGACCGCATATGTTCTGACGGCGTTTGGCGAGCACGTGATCGACTTTGAAATGGAAGAGGCGATGGACGGCGCGGCGGATGCTGTTGGCGTCAGGATCGCTGAATACAGCGTCGCGGCCCGCTTCCCGGAACCAGGTGAGCGCGGACGACACCGCTATGTAGTCGAGTTTCTGGACCCGCAGCCGTCGCCCACAACCGTCGACAAGTTCCTGAAAGAGGTGGACCAGCGACTTGGTCGCCTGAATGCGGACTATGAATCCATGCGCGATGGCGGCGTCAGCATCGCCGATCCTGAGATCGCTGCGGTGCCGCGCGGCACCTTCGTGAAATGGATGAAGAGCCGCGGCAAGATGGGCGGACAGCACAAGGTGCCGCGGATCATCTCGGATCAGGATCTCGCCAAAGGGTTGTGGGCGTTTTGCGGCCTGAACGAGGGGCCGCTGTAGGGCGGAGACAATGACGGTCGCAGCCTAAAAATTCCAGTTGATGATCCTTTGGTGGGCGCTTTTGCGCCCAAAGGTTCTAAAATTTTGGCGCTATTCGGGCCGCGTTCCTGCGCAACCGACGTTTCGCGGTCGCAACATCCTCGTTTCGCACGCACTTCCCATATAAGCCTTTTTCAAACGGCGCCGCCGATGTAGATGTTCGCGGCTGCGATATTCGCGCGCTGATCATTGACTACAGGGACCGATCATGACGATCCAACTAACCCATCTGGAGCGCCTTGAAGCCGAGGCCATCCACATCATGCGAGAGGTTGCGGCCGAGGCCGAGAATCCCATCATGCTGTACTCAGTGGGAAAAGACAGCTCCGTCATGCTGCATTTGGCGAAGAAGGCGTTTCACCCATCGGTCCCGCCGTTTCCGCTGATGCATGTGGACACGACATGGAAATTCGAGGCGATGTACGAATTCCGCGACCGGATGGCGGAAGAAGCGAGCATGGACCTGATCGTGCATGTAAATGAAGAGGGCGCAGAGCAGGGCATCGGTCCGTTCACCCATGGCTCGGCGGTCCATACCGACGTGATGAAGACGGTCGCGCTGAAGCAGGCGCTGGACAAGTATAAGTTCGACGTGGCCTTTGGCGGCGCCCGGCGTGATGAGGAGAAATCGCGCGCGAAGGAGCGCATCTTCTCTTTCCGCAGCGCTGCGCATCGCTGGGATCCGAAGAACCAGAGGCCGGAGATCTGGAAGCTTTACAATTCACGTAAAGCCAAAGGTGAATCGATCCGGGTGTTCCCGCTTTCCAATTGGACTGAGCTCGATATCTGGCAGTACATCTATCGGGAAAACATCCCAATTCCCGATCTCTACTTCTCGGCCGAGCGCCCGGTTGTCGAACGCGACGGCGTGCTACTGATGGTCGATGACGACCGGATGCCTCTGGAACCCGGCGAGACGCCGGAGATGCGGTCAGTCCGGTTCCGCACGCTTGGATGCTGGCCGCTGACCGGCGCGGTGGAATCGACCGCATCCACGTTGCCCGAGATCATTCAGGAGATGCTTCTGACCACCACGTCGGAACGTCAGGGCCGCGCCATCGACCATGACGCCGCGGCCTCGATGGAGCAGAAGAAGCAGGAAGGCTATTTCTGATGGCGCACAACGACCAGATGATCGCCGAGGACATCGTCGAATATCTTCAGGCGCATGAGAACAAGAGCTTGCTGCGGTTCATCACTTGCGGCTCGGTCGATGACGGTAAGTCGACGCTGATCGGGCGGCTGCTGTACGAGTCCAAGCTGATCTTCGAGGATCAGTTGGAGGCGCTGGAGGCGGACAGCCGCAAGGCTGGAACGCAGGGCGAGCAGATGGATCTCGCGCTGCTGGTAGACGGGCTCGCCGCTGAGCGCGAGCAGGGCATCACCATCGATGTCGCTTATCGCTTTTTCTCGACCGAAAAGCGCAAGTTCATCGTCGCCGATACGCCGGGCCATGAGCAATACACGCGCAACATGGCGACGGGCGCCTCCACGGCCGACCTCGCAGTGGTGATGATCGACGCGCGAAAAGGCGTGCTGACGCAGACGCGGCGGCACTCTTTCATAGTCTCGATGCTGGGGGTGAAGAATGTCGTCCTTTGCGTCAACAAGATGGACCTGATGGACTTCTCCCAGCACGTCTATAACGAGATTGATGAGGAATACCGCGCCTTCGCCACGTCGCTGGGGATCGAGAATATTTCGACCATCCCTGTCTCGGCTCTGGAAGGGGACAACGTCACAGAGCAATCGGACCGGATGCCCTGGTACAACGGCCCCACGTTGATCGAGCATCTCGAGACGGTGGATGTCGACTCGGACGATCAGGCCAAGCCGTTCCGCATGCCAGTGCAATGGGTCAACCGGCCGAACCTGGATTTCCGGGGCTTTTCCGGCCAGATCGCCAGTGGTGTGATCAAACCCGGCGACCGGATCAAGGCGTTGCCCTCCGGCCGTACCAGCCAGGTCGCTCGGATCGTCACCCATGATGGCGATCTGGAAAAGGCGGCGGCCGGACAGTCGGTCACCATCACCCTTGAGGATGAGATCGACATCTCACGCGGCGATGTGCTGGCGACTGCGGACTCGCCCTGCGAGGTGGCGGATCAGTTCGAAGCGCATCTTCTTTGGATGTCCGAAAAGCACATGCTGCCGGGTCGGCCTTATGTGATGAAAATCGGCGCGCGCACGGTGGCCTGCACCCCGGCGTCGCCCAAGTACAAGGTCAACGTCAATACGCTTGAAGAGCTGGCGGCCAAGTCGCTGGAGCTGAATGAGATCGGCGTCTGCAACCTTTCCCTCGACCGGGATATCGCGTTCGATCCGTACAATGATAATCGTGATACGGGCGGGTTTATCTTGATTGACCGGTTGTCAAACGAGACGGTCGCGATGGGTTTGCTGCATTTCGCTCTGCGCCGCGCCTCGAACATCCATCTTCAAGCGATGAAGATCGACAAGGCCGCGAGGGCCGAGCAGAAGAACCAGAAGCCAGCGCTGCTGTGGTTCACGGGTCTCTCAGGCTCAGGCAAGTCGACCATCGCCGATATCGTCAGCCAGAAACTTCATCGTTTGAACCGGCACACGGCGACACTCGACGGCGACAATGTGCGCCATGGTCTGAATCGCGATCTGGGCTTCACCGACGTGGATCGGGTGGAAAACATCCGCCGCATCGCCGAGGTCTCGAAGCTGATGGTCGATGCGGGACTGATCGTCATCACATCGTTCATCTCCCCCTTCCGGGCGGAGCGGCAGCTCGCGCGGTCGCTGGTCGAGGACGGCGAGTTTCTTGAAATCTTTGTAAGCACCCCTCTGGACGTTGCGGAGAGCCGCGATGTGAAGGGGCTCTACAAGAAAGCGAGGGCGGGCGAGATTCAGAACTTCACCGGCATCGACTCCCCTTATGAAGAGCCGCGCGCGGCGGAGATCATCGTCGACACCACAAAGCTGAGCGCCGAAGAAGCGGCGGACCAGATCATCGGGTATCTCGATGAGCGGGGCTATCTCGGCTAGAAACGACCCATGCTGGGGTATTCAGGTTGGGAAATTGCGGCGATCGCCGGAGCGATGTTCTTCGCGGGGTTCGTGAAGGGCGCGACCGGCCTCGGCTTCGCCACCACCTGCCTGGCGCTGTTGGCGCTGGCGTTGGGCCTGAAGGAAAGCCTGCCTCTGGTGATCGCGCCATCGCTCGCCAGCAATGCTGTGGTGATGGTCGGCGCGGGCCATTTCTCGGCGTCCATCCGGCGGTTTTGGCCAATGTTGCTGTTGGCGCCCATTGGCGTCGTGCTGGGGTTGTTGGCGCTGGCGAGGCTCGATGGCGCATCCGCAGGCGGGGCTCTGGGCGTCGTGTTGCTCGCCTATTGCACTTTCGCCTTGGCGCAACCGCACTGGCGCTTGCCAGATAGCTTCGAGAGGCCGTTCGCCCCGGTCGTGGGTCTGACCACGGGTATGGTGAATGGCATGACCGGCTCGCAGGTTATACCGGTGCTGCCTTACCTCATGTCGCTGGGGCTGAGCCGTCATATCTTCGTGCAGACCATCAACCTGTCCTTCACACTATCGACTCTGGTGATGCTCGCCGGCTTGTCGCAATTGGGGATCATGACGGAGAACGCCGCGCTGATCTCCGTCGCCGGAATCGCGATTTCCATCGCCGGGGTGAAGGGCGGAGAGGCTTTGCGCTCGCGCCTGTCTGATGACGCCTTCCGCATCGCAGTGCTTCTGGTGTTGGCCGCCGCTGGGATTGGGTTGATTGTGAAGGGGCTGGGTTGAGTTAATCACTTTGAGGCGGGTCAAAGCCAACAGTTCCGAACAGGATCAATCTCCAATAACTTACTGGAATCGCGACGCCCAGCCTGGCGAGAAGCGGAGAATGCGACTGTGAACCCCTATCTGCTCGCCGCGCTTTATCTGTCGATGGTTCTTGCGCCCCTCGTCCTTGCTTGGGCGGGGGGTCGTCCGCCACGCCCACTTGTGGACGAACTGGCCTCGGGCGCGGGGATGCTGGCCTATTCCATCATGCTCGCCGAGTTTCTGTTGTCAGGGCGGTTCCGCGCGATATCCCGCAAGATCGGGCTGGATGTGACCATGCGGTTTCACCAGCTTTTCGCATGGTCAGCGCTGGTCTTCGCCGTCGTGCACCCGTTTCTCTATCGCGCGCCGTTCGCCGCGCAACGTCCATGGGACACGTCACGCGAACTGACGCTGACCGCGAATTTCTGGGACCTTTCCAGTGGCGTCGCGGCTTGGGCGCTTGTCCCCGCTCTGGTGGTCATGGCGGTGGGGCGTGATCATATCGGTCTACGCTATGAGCGTTGGCGGCTTACCCATGGTGTTGGGGCGTCGCTGGTTGCTGTTCTGCTGTTGCACCACACGCTGGAGGCGGGGCGCTATGCGGCCGATCCGCTGTTGGCCGGGTTCTGGGTCGCCGCGTTCGCGCTGGCGGTGGCGTCTCTGGTCTATGTCTATCTGCTGAAGCCGTTGAAACACCAGGCCGCGCCGTGGCGACTGGACGAAGCGCGCCCGTTGGCTGAGCGGACATGGCGGCTGACGTTGGCGCCGGTCGGGCATGACGGCCTCGACTATGAGGCGGGTCAGTTCGCATGGATCAATGTCGGGCATGGACCGTTTTCGGTGGACGAGAACCCACTTTCGATCGCCAGCGCGCCGGCCTCCGGCGGCAAGCTGGAATTCATCATCAAGGAGCAGGGTGATTTCACCCGTTCGCTGGGCGAGTTGACGCCGGGCGAGCGCGCCTATGTCGACGGGCCGCATGGCGATTTATGCGTGGATGGGCGGACGGAGCCGGGCGTCGGATTGATCGCAGGCGGGGTTGGGGTCGCGCCCCTGATAAGCATCCTCAGGCAGATGCATTTGACAGGTGATCCACGCCAAGCGGCGATGATCTACGGCAATCGGTTGGAGACGCAGATCGCCAATCAGGCGGAGCTGGACGCGCTGGCCGCCGGGCAGGGCGGAGAGGTCACCCATGTCCTTATCGAGCCGCCAGAGGGCTGGGATGGGCGCATAGGGGTGATTACGCCGGAATTGGTCCGGGAGTTGTTCGACACGCCGGAACGGAGCAAATGGCTATACGTCCTCTGCGGACCCAATGTGATGTTGGAGCAGGTGGAGGACACGCTGCTGGAGATCGGCGTTCCCGCCTCTCGCATTCTGTCAGAGAGGTTCCGCTATGATTGATCTCTTCTCCAAGACCTCTCGGCGAAAGCTGTTGTTGACTCTCTTCTGGCTGGCCAACGTGGTTTTCGCGCTGACGCTTCTGGGCTTCGCCATTCGATAGGGCGCAGAGCTAACCGCGCACCACGCCGGTGCCCGAATGGCGCAGGATGTTCCATTGGCCGAAACTGTCCTTCAGATCCATCTTGATCGCCGCGTTCGCCGTGGTCGACGCGCTGCCGATTTCGGCGAGTTCGAACTCGATGCCGTCAGGGATGTCGATGCGCACACGGTGCTCGCCGCCGCCATGGGGCGCCTGGATCGGGCGGCCGACGCATTTCACCACGCCGGGGATGACCACGCGGCCGGTGCGCGCCTCAATATCAGCGGCGAACTCAATTGGCTTGTAGAGCGTGGGATGCATCTTCTCGCACATCTCGTGATACACCCACCAATGGGTCTTGGCTTCGTCGGTTTCGCCGCCGGTCAGCACCGTTTCGAGGGCGTTGCGCTGGGCGTCGTTCGCGCGCTCATCAATGATCATCTGCATTTCGCCGCCGCCCTCGAAAATCGCGCCCGGCCAAGCATAGAGCAGGCCATATCTAAGCCCGGTCAGATCTGTCCCACCGAAGTGGCCTCTGGTGATCTCAAGGGATTCAAAACCCTGACAATGGCCGTGTGTTGGGCGTTCCTCAAACTGGCAGGGGCAGCTATAGCCGCAGACGCAATTACCGAACTCCACGCCCTCGATATACCAGTCGATCATCATGCCCTCCCATTGCGGTCAATCCATTAGGGTTGACCGCAGATTATCACACAAGCGCGAAGCGGGCGCGCGCCCTCGCTGCGAATCTCTAGTTCAGGCCACGCTCTCGATAGTAGCGCAGCGCTCCTTCGTGCACCGGCGCGGAGAGGCCCTCGCTCACCATGCGGCCGGGGTTCAGGCTGTGCAGGACCGGATGCGCCGTCTTGAGGGCGTCGAGGTTTTCGAAGACCGTTTTGACCACCTGATACACGGTGTCTTCATCGACGCTGTCCGAGCTGATCAATGTCGCGGTGACGCCGAACGTCTGCACCGCCGCGCCGTTCCCGGCGTATATTCCGCCGGGCGCCATGACTGGAGTGAAATAGGCGGCTTTTCCGACCAACTCGTCGATTTGCGCGCCGTTCACGTCGATAAGCACCGCGTCACACAAGTCGGTCACGCGATTCACGACTGTGTCCGGGTGCGCCACAAACAAGGGCATCGCCTCGATCCGGTCAAAGCAAAAGGCCAGCGTCTGTTGAGCGGCGGGGAGTTCCTCCGCCAGAAGGAAGTCACTCTTTGTCAGCCCCTTGATGGCCATAACCTGCTCCATCAAGCGCCGGGTCTCGGATTGAGGCGCGCCTATGTTGACCCGGCGGCCCGCAAGGTCGTTCGCGCTTTCGATGCCCGCATCTCGGCGGGCAAGCAACGTGAAGTCCTGGCTGTAGAGCGAGAACACCGACCGCAGATTTTCATGGGTGATGTCCATAAACTCGAACGGTCCCGAATGCTCGACGGCGTGAAACTGCGCGTCGGCGCGCGCCAATCCGAATTCGACAGCGCCGCCCCGGACATTGTTCAGGTTCGAGATCGAGATCGTCGTGTCGCCGGCGGGGGTTCGAAGCGGCAGACAGGCGAGGCCGTCGGAATGCCTGCGAAGAAAGTGACACATGGCCCGGCCGACCTGATCGTAAAGCGAGTCCTCGTCGCCCGTCGCGATCACGATATCGGCGGCGTTCGCCGGTTTGGCTGGCGCGCTCACAAGCGCGAGCGTAACCATCGTGGCTGCGATTAGACGCAGCGCTGCATTGTTCGCTTTGACTGGTGCAAGGACAGGGCGGGACAGCGAGGGAGCGCGCCTCGATCGCCCCGCGGGGTGGAAAAGATCGAGAGAGCCAAGCATCGTATCCTCCTTTCCTAACAGGCGGAGGAAATGCGCCAGCGCGTCCTAGGGGCGTTTAAGCGCTCCTCCTCACGATATGGACCGAGCATTTCGCGTGCCGGGCCACCCGGTTGGCGTTTGGTCCGATCAGATAGTCCATCATGTCGGGCTTGTGCGCGCCGACCACGATCAGGCCGGCGTCCAGTTCTTTCGCGGTCTCCAAGATCTCTTCATAGGCCGTGCCCATGCGGACCACGTGCTTGACCTCGTCGTCGTGTCCAATTGTTTCCTGAATGAACTCGTGAAGCCGCCCTTGGGTTTCTTCGACCATCTGGTGAGTGTGATCTTCAGGAAAGTAACTGCCGACGATGCTCATCCGATAGTCCGGCAGCACCGTGACCACGGCCAGGGGGGCGCCCTCTATTTCAGCCAGCTGGCGCGCCTTCTCAAGCACGCCTTTCTGATCTTCAGGATGCGTAAGATCGATCGCCGCGAGAACTGTGTTGGTCATGCCGCCGCTCCCATAGCCTCTAGCTTCTGTTTGCGCCGCCGCTGCAGCAGGTAGACCATCCCGATCAACAGGAACGCCGGGATGTAGAACATCTCTTTCGGCGGTCGGTCGGCGGCGACTTCGATCTCAACAATCTCCCAGTCAAAGTCGATCTTCAGCTGCTCTGCCGGTCCGCCGAAGCTGAGATTGTCGACATAGAGCTTGCCGTCTTCATCCCGGAATTCGATGCCCGCGCTGTCCAGCAGTCGCGCTTCGCCTTCCGGACCTTGCGGGCCGAGAGGCAGCAGATAGCGGGCGTCGATCGGATCGCCCATCAGGTTCTCGCCCTGCAGACGCACCCTTAGGCTGGAATTGGCCGGCGAGTCCTTGGCCATCTGATACATCTGGCTAGGCGGAACCGTTTCAAACTCGTCCGCCAACTGGTTCAGGAAGAAGTCCGGCCGGAACAGGATGAACGCGCACAGGATCAGCGCAAGGCTCTCATGGATCTGTGAGCGTGTGACGAACCAGCCCATCGTTCCTGCGGCGAAGAGCAACATGGCGATCAGGGCGACGATAAAGACGAAGATCGCTTGTACCGGCCCGACATCGATCAACAACAGGTCGGTGTTGAAGATGAACAGGAAGGGCAGCAACGCCGTGCGGATCGAGTAGAAGAAGGCTTGGAAGCCGGTCTTCAGCGGGTCGCCCTTCGAGATCGCGGCGGCCGCGAAACTGGCGAGGCCGACGGGTGGCGTCACATCCGCCATGATGCCGAAGTAGAAGCAGAACATGTGCACCGCGACCAGCGGCACGATCAGGCCGGATTGCGCGCCCAGTTCGACGACCACGCCCGCCATCAGCGAGGAGACGACGATATAGTTGGCGGTGGTGGGTAGGCCCATGCCAAGCACGATGGAGATCAACGCCACGAAGAACAGCATCGCCAACAGGTTGCCGCCTGACAGGAACTCGACGAACTCGGCCATCACCTGTCCAATGCCGGTCAGGGTCACCGCGCCGACGATGATGCCCGCGACGCCCATCGCGGCGGCGAGGCCGACCATGTTGCGGGCGCCGACCACCAACCCCTCGGTGGTTTGTGAAAGACCGTGCGAGAACGCCTCGGATATGCTGCCATTGCTGCGGAAGAGCGCTTTCAGCGGATCTTGGGTCAACAGGATCAGTAGCATGAAAACCGAAGACCAGAAGGCGGAGAGACCGGGCGATTTCCGCTCGATCATCAGCATGTACATCAGCAGCAGGATCGGCAGGATATAATGCAGGCCGGTCTTCAGGATTACCCGAGCCGGCGGCAGGTTTTGCATCGAGTCCAGGCTGCTCTCAAGATCAGGACGTGCGGCCGCGAAACGCACCGCTGCGACGTAGGCGACAAGCAGGAACACCACCATTACAGGCGTCGACATCGGACCGACGATGTTGTCAGCGAGCGTCACGATCTGGCCAGCCAGGAACAGCACGCCGCCGGCGATCACGATCGAGATGCAGATCATGAAGATCGCGCCCAGCATGAACTTGACCGGATGCATGCGGGAGGTGCCGGTCATGCCCATTTTTAGCGCTTCGAGATGCACGATATAGACCAGCGCCATGTAGGAGATCGCAGCCGGGACGATCGCAGTCTTGACTACCTCGACATATGAGATGCCGACATATTCGGTCATCAGGAAGGCCACAGCGCCCATGACGGGTGGCGTCAGGACGCCGTTGATCGAGGAGGAGACTTCAACTGCGCCCGCTTTCGCCGGGCTGAAGCCGACCTTCTTCATTAGCGGGATGGTGAAAGTACCGGTGGTCACCACATTGGCGATGGAGGAGCCGGAAATCAGGCCGGTGGCGGCCGAGGCGATGACCGCGGCTTTCGCCGGGCCGCCGCGCAGATGGCCGAGGGCGGCGAATGCGAGTTGCAGGAAATAGTTGCCCGCGCCCGCCTGGTTCAGCAGCGCGCCGAACAGGACAAACAGGAACACGAAGCCCGAAGACACGCCGAGCGCAACGCCAAAGACGCCCTCGGTGGTCAGCATCAGGTGGCTCATCGCCTTTTCGAATGACGCGCCTTTCCATCGTACGACGTCCGGCAGCCCGTCCCACGAGCCGAAGAAGACATAGGCGAGGAAGAACAGGGCGACGCCCATCAGCGGGAAGCCGAGGGAACGGCGCGCGGCCTCCATTAGCAGGACGATGCCAAGGCCAGCCATAATCAAATCGGTTGTGTTCGGCACGCCCGTGCGCGCGGCGACGCCTGAATAATCCCACCAAAGGTATGAAGAGGCGGCTGCGGCGATGAAAGCGACTACCCATGTCAGAAGCGGGATGCGGTCTCTCGGGCTGGATTTCAGAGCGGGGAAGGCGACATAAGCCAGGAAAACGGCAAAACCCAAATGGATGGCGCGGGTCTGGGTGTCGTTCCAGATGCCAATCTTGAAAATAAACGGCAGCGGAGAGGCGATCCAAAGCTGGAAGAGCGACCAGACAAGCGGAATATACCACAGCGCGTTGATCGAGAACTTGTCTTTCGGCGCCCGTGCGCCGGTATCGGCTTCGGCGACGATATCTCCGAGGTCGTCATCGTCGGCCTTTTCTGCTTGGCCGGCTTTAGCTTGGTCTTCGGTCATCGGACGCCCTCTTCCGATCTGAAACGATCAAATAGCTAAAATCCGCGCCCCGACAATCTGGGGCGCGGTGTTTTCGCTTTCACGTTCGGATTACATCCAGCCGCGTTCTTTGTAGTACTTCACGGCGCCCGGATGCAGTTCGGCGGTCAGGCCATCTGCGATCATCTGAGACTCCACCAGGTTGTTGAAGGCCGGATGCAGCTTCTTGAAGTCGTCGAAGTTTTCAAAGATCGCCTTCACCAACGCGTAAACTATGTCGTCAGACGCCCCGGCGGAGGTGACGATGGTCGCCTTGGGGCCCCAGCTCGGGATGTCGTCGGCGTTGCCCGGGTACATGCCGCCCGGAATCGTCGCCGCCGCGTAGGCGGAGTTTTCAGCCAGCAACTTGTCGATGCCAGCGCCAGCAAGCGGGACGATCTTTACGTCGCAGGTCGACGTTGCTTCCTGGCTCGACCCATTCGGCAGGCCAGCAGCCCAGATCGTGGCGTCGATTTTGCCGTCGCAAAGCGCGGCGGCCTGCTCAGAGGATTTCAGCTCAGCGGCCAGAGCGAAATCTTCGGCCTTCAGGCCCTCGTATTTCATCAGAGTTTCGGCCAGAACGCGGGTGCCCGAACCGGGATTCGCGATGTTGACCTTCTTGCCCTTCATGCTCTGCGTGTCGGTGATCCCGCTATCGGCGCGGGCCATGACGTGCAGCGGCTCAGGATGGACGGAGAAAAGCGAACGCAGATCAGCGTACGGTCCATCATCCTTGAACTGATCTGTGCCATTGATCGATTTGACCTGAACGTCCGACTGAATAACGCCGAAATCCAACTCGCCCTGGCGGATGGTGCGGGCGTTGTAGACGGAGCCGCCGGTCGACTCGACCGAGCAGCGGATGCCATGCTCTTTGCGGCCCTTGTTCACCAGACGGCAGATCGCGCCGCCGGTTGGATAATAGACGCCGGTCACACCGCCGGTGCCGATGGTGATGAACGTTTGCTGCGCAAATGCGCCACTCGCGCCCATGGCTACGGCCAGCGCAGCGCCTGCGAATAATTTAGTGTTCAACATCTCTTACTCCCTTGTTGATAGATGTGTTTTTTAGGTCGCCCAGTATTGCCCCAGACTTTCGTGATAGGATTCGATTTCCTTTATTCTCGCTTCCGCCTCCGGCCCCGATTGAGCCACCAGCATGCTCATGATCGCTTCAGCCAGCACCATGGTCGAAACGTAGGACGAAAAGAAGTGCGGACTGTCGCTCGGAAGGATAAAGCCTTCGCTTGCGAATTCCAGCGCCGGGCAGGTGTGCGTATCGGTTATGACGAGCAGAAACGCGCCTTTCTCGGCCGCCAACTGCGCCGCGCGCATCACCGTTTTCGCGAATTTCGGTTTGGATATCAGAATAAATGCGTCATTCCGCGTCGCATCGGCGGCCATAGTCGCCAAGTTCGGCCCCGCCTCATCGGCCATGAACCATTTGTCCGAAAACCATCCCGCCAGATAGTGCATGTAGTCGATGACGCCACGTGATCCCAGCGAGCCGAGAAGCATCACTCTGTCAGCGTCTTTCAGCGTGTTGACGACCCGCTGCAGTTTGTCGATTTCGACCGCATGACTGAGGTCATCGATATTTTGAATACAGGCGGCAGCCTGGCGATAGAGCACCGCCTGTTTCTCATCCGAATCGCTCTTTGCCCGCGTTCGCAGGCTGCGGGCCTTGTCAGAGAAGGTGACGGCCCGGCGGCCAATTGCGTCGCGGCTCAATTCGCGCAACTCCTCATACGTTTCAAAGTCCAGAGCGCGCGCGAGGCGAGAGAAAGTCGATGGCGCCAGTCCGCTTGCGGCTGCGACTGAGCGCAGGCTGCGTGTGGCGACCTCGATCGGGCTTTCCATTACATAGTCGGCTGCGGCCTGAAGTTTTCCGCTCAACGCGCCGTAGCGCGCCGAAATTCGATCCTCGATGGACGGCGATGAATCCACACGACTCTCTTTTGCGAGTGTTTCAGGTGAAACGGAACGTTCCATGTGTATTAATTCTTGTCAACTCATGAAACATGCGTTTCAGTGATTTCAACGGTTCTCCTTCGCTCTGATTGCGGTGGGAGGCCCCCTCGATTCGAAAGAGCCAACAGATGCCCGACACCGCCTTGCCCCAAGAAGCGTCCGTCGTCGTCATCGGCGGCGGCGTCATGGGATGTTCGACGCTTTATCATTTGGCCAAGGAGGGTGTGACAGACGCGATCCTGCTGGAGCGCAATCAGCTGACCTCTGGCACCACATGGCATTCCGCGGCGCAGGTTCGGGCGCTTCGGTCGACGCGCAACATGACGGACCTCATCCGTTATTCCATTTCGCTCTACGCTGATCTTGAGGCGGAAACAGGGCAGGCGGTGGGGTGGATCTGCAAAGGGTCGCTTTCCATCGCGACGACGGTTGATCGGTTGGTCCATGTGAAACGGCAGGAGGCGCTGGCGCATCTTTTCGATGTACGGGCCGATTCGGTCTCGGCGGGCGAGGCGGAAGAGCGCTGGCCGCTGATGAACGCCGATGATGTGATCGGCGCGGTTTGGTCGCCCGATGACGGGCGGGTCAGCCCCTCCGACCTCTGCGCTGCGTTGGTGAAAGGCGCAAGAACGCGCGGCGCGAAGATTTTCGAGAACACCGGCGTTGTCGGTATCCTGACCCAAGGGGGCAGGGTGGTCGGCGTGGAGACGACGCGCGGGCGCGTAAAATGCGACGCCATCGCGCTCTGCACCGGGCTTTGGAGTCGCGAGGCTGCGTCGATGGCGGGCGTCCGGGCGCCGATCTATCCATGCGAGCATTTCTATATGCTGACCAAGGCGGTGGAGGGGGCGGAAGGCAATCTGCCGACGCTCTCGGACCATGATCATCACCTCTATATCCGAGACGATTCCGGCGGTCTGCTGATCGGCTGCTTCGAGCCGATGGGCAAGCCGATCTCTCCGGAGCAGCTTGGCGAGGGGTTCGCCTTTCAACTTTTGCCGGAGGACTGGGATCATTTCGAACCGATGATGATGAACGCGCTGCATCGTCTTCCAGCGCTGGAGACGGTGGAAGTCAAGTCGCTGCTGAACGGACCGGAAAGCTTTACGCCCGATGGCGCCTTCCTGCTGGGCGAGGCTGCGGAAACCAGGGGGCTGTTTCTGGGCTGCGGGATGAACTCGGTTGGGATCGCGACCGGCGGCGGCGCCGGAATGGCGCTGACCCACGCCATCCTGCACGGCCACACGCCGACGGATCTGCACGAAGTCGACCCGAAGCGCTTCGCCGACTGTTTCAACTCTGCGGAGGAGTTGGCGGCCCGCGCGCCTGAGGTGCTGGGCAAGCACTATGAGATCACCTATCCGGGGCGGCAATTCTCGACCGCTCGGGGGCTGCGCAAAACGCCGCTAGATGACAGATGGCGCGCGGCGGATGGGCGTTTCGGCCAGTTTTATGGGTGGGAGCGGCCGCTCTATTTCGGCGGCCCGGCCAGCCCGACGCTGACATTCGATCGCCCGGAATGGTCTGATCAGGTTGGCGCCGAAGTCCGGCAAGCCCATGAGAAAGCTGCGATTTTCGATCAATCGACTTTTGGAAAAATTGAGGTCGAGGGGCCGGACGCCTGCACATTCCTGAACCGGATTTGCGCCAATCAGATGGACCGGGCGCCGGGATCCGCGATCTACACCGCGATGCTGAACGATCGTGGCGGCATGGAGAGCGACTTGACTGCGATCCGCATTGCAGAAGATCACTATCGCCTGTTCGCCGGCACCGTATCCGTGCGGCGGGACATGTCGTGGTTAAAGCGGCATCTCAAGAACGGTGAGCAAGTGCGCCTGACAGATAGCACCGAAGACTATGCGGTGCTTGGCCTGATGGGGCCGGAGTCGGCCCGGATCGCTGCGGCTGTGGGCGCAGGCGAGCTTAATGACCTGAAATACTTCAAGGCCGGTCCCGCCCATATCGCCGGGGCGCATGTGCGCGCCGTACGCCTGTCCTATGTTGGCGAGGCGGGGTGGGAGATCACTTGCCGGGCCGAAAATGCGGGGCGGATCTATGACGCGCTCACGGCGGAGGGCGCGCGCCCGGCAGGCGTGTACGCCCAAAGCTCGATGCGGATCGAGAAGGGCTTTCTCGCCTATGGGCATGATCTCGACACCGATATTACGCCGCTGGCGGCCGGGTTGGGCTTCGCCATTTCATGGGACACGGATTTCATAGGCAAGGACGCGCTGCGGCAACGGCTGGAGGAGCCGCGCAAACGCCAGATGGCGACCGTTCTGCTGGAGGATCAGGACGCCGTGCCGCTGGGCGATGAGCCGATTTATTTGGGTGGTGAGATCGCCGGGCAGACCACCTCCGCCGCCTATGGATATCGCATCGGGCGACCGGTTGCGCTGGGCTATCTGGATGCGGGCGCGCACGAATTGAAATCCGGCCAGAAAGTGGAAATCGACATCTCCGGGCGACGCTGCGCCGGAACGGTCAGCCTGACCCCAGCCTTCGACCCAAAGGGCGCGCGAATGCGTCCCAAGAAACCAACAGCGGTGGAATAGCCGCCAAAACAGGGAGGACCGCCATGTCGCATGTGTTCGGTCGCCACACCAAATCTAACCTGCCCGTCGTCGCCGGGGGGGAGGGCTGCTATCTGATCGATACCGACGGCAAGCGTTATTTCGACGGGTCCGGCGGGGCGGCGGTGTCCTGCCTCGGGCACGGCGATCCGGACGTGATCGCGGCGATCAAGGATCAGGTCGACCGGATCGCCTGGGCGCATACCGGGTTTTTCACTTCCGAACCGGCGGAGCAACTGGCCGATCTGTTGATCCAACATGCGCCTGAGGGGATTGAGAAGGTCTATTTCGTCTCTGGCGGGTCCGAGGCGGTGGAGGCGTCGCTTAAGCTCGCCCGGCAATACTTCACAGAGATTGGCCAGCCGGAGCGGACCAGAATTATCGCCCGGCGCCAGAGCTATCACGGCAATACGCTGGGCGGGCTGGCGACGGGCGGCAATGAATGGCGGCGCGCGCAATTCGCGCCTTTGCTGATCGAGACCAGCCATATCTCGGCCTGTTACGAGTATCGCGGGCGCGGAGAGGGCGAGAGCGCCTACGACTATGGCCAGCGCGTCGCGAATGAGCTGGAGGCAGAGATCGAGCGCCTGGGCCCGGAAACGGTGATGGCGTTCGTCGCCGAGCCTGTGGTCGGCGCGACTGCCGGGGCGGTCCCGCCAGTCGAGGGATATTTCAAGCGCATTCGGGAGATCTGCGACAGATACGGCGTGCTGCTGATCCTCGATGAGGTAATGTGCGGCATGGGCCGGACAGGCACGCTGTTCGCCTGTGAGCGGGACGGCGTCTCTCCCGACATCATGGCCATCGCGAAAGGGCTTGGCGCCGGGTATCAGCCGATTGGCGCAATGCTCTGCACAGACAGGATTTTCGGGGCGATCAAGGACGGATCAGGCTTTTTTCAGCATGGCCACACCTATATGGGCCACCCAACCGCCTGCGCGGCCGGTCTGGCGGTTCTCACCAAGCTCGCGGCGGGCGGGATGATGAGCCATGTGCGGGAGATGGGCGACAAGCTGGACGCCACATTGCAAGACGCGTTTGGCCAGCACCCGCATATCGGCGACCTCCGTGGCCGTGGCCTGTTCCGCGGAATCGAAATCGTTCAGGATCGGGAGACGAAAGAACCTTTCGACCCGGCGCGCGGCGTCGCCAAGAAGGTCAAGGCGGCGGCGATGCAGGCGGGTCTTGCCTGTTATCCGATGGGCGGCACGATCGATGGCGTGCGGGGCGACCATGTGATGCTGGCGCCGCCGTTTATCATCCGGGACGCGCATGTTGACGAGATCGTCGGCAAGCTGGGCGCGGCTTTCGACGCGGTGTTGTGAAGACGCTGCCGAGAATCATGGTCGCGCCCAATGGCGCGCGGCGGACCAAGGCGGATCACCCGGCATTGCCTGTCACGATCCCCGAGATCGTTGAGACGGCCAGAGCCTGCTTTGAGGCGGGCGCCGGCGCCATCCATGCGCATGTTCGAGACGCTGAGCAGCGCCATGTATTGGACGCCGGTCTTTGCCGTGAACTTCTGGCCGAGATGGCTGTGCAGGTTCCCGGCATGCAGGTTCAGATCACCAGCGAAGCCGTGGGCCGGTATTCGCCAGCTGAGCAGCGTGCATTGACGCGGGAGGTCCGACCCAAGGCGGTCTCCGTCGCGCTGTCTGAAATGATGTCTGACGGCGATGAAGCGTGCGCGCGCGAATTTTACCATTGGGCCAATGAGGAGGGCATCGCGGTCCAGCACATCCTCTATTCCGTCGAGGATGAGGCCCGCCTGTTTGAGCTTATTCGTAAAGAAGTTATCCCATTTGCGCCCTTGCAGGTCCTGTTTGTACTCGGCCGATACGCCAAGGGGCAGGATAGCGCTCCGGAGGATCTGACACCGTTCCTTGGGATGATTGAGGCGGTGACGGATGGCGCGCCTCCAATCGATTGGGCGGTCTGCGCCTTCGGTCAGGGAGAGACGGAATGCCTTGCCGACGCCGCTCAGCGAGGCGGCAAGGTTCGGGTCGGGTTCGAAAACTCCATCTGGAACGCGGACGGGTCTGTCGCGCGAGACAACGCGGAGCGGGTCGCGGAAGTCGCGACCCGCATCGCTGCCGGTTAGGCCGCCTCCGGTTCTTCCTCGCGCACCACCGCGCATTCATAGAGGTGCCATGTGGCGTGTCCGAGTATGGGCAGGATTACGATCATGCCCAGGAATGCGGGCACCATCGCGGCCACGGCCAACAGGGTCACCACGATTCCCCAGGTGATCATGGGCGCCGGATTGCCAAGCACGGTCTTGAAGCTCAGCACCATGGCGGTGACGAAATCCAGCTCTTTATCCAGAAGGAGCGGCATGGAGATCACGGTCGAGGAGAACAGGATGAAGGCGAGGAATGCGCCGACGATGGTTCCCACGAACAGGAACCCGATGCCGTTCGCCGTTGTCGCGACGGACACGACAAATTCACCGAGATCCGAAAAATTCGCCGAGCTCAGGAAGAGCGCCAGCATAAGGCGCACCTGATAGATCCAGATCCAGAAGATGAAGAGGATGATGAAAGCCATCCAGCCGAGCTGGCGTTTGCTTTGCCGAAACACGACGCCCAGTATTTCGCCCATGATCAGCGGCTCGCCCTCGCGCATGCGACGGCTGACTTCGTAGAGGCCGACGGCCACGAATGGCCCGACCAGCGGAAAGCCAATCGCCACGGGAATGATCATCCAGGGGATGTCCAGGATGGTCAGCGCAGCGAAGATCAATATTCCGCCCGCTGCATAGATGCCGCCGAAGAACAGGCCATACATCGGGGCCTTAATGAAGTCGTCGCAACCGGCGCGCAGGGATGCCCAGATGTCATCCGTGCTGACAGGTTTCAGATTCGGAATTGGGGGAGGCGTGTAGGTCGCTGTCTGGCCGGTATCGGTCATTTTCTCTGGTCCTGAATGCTTGGGCCTTAATGCGTCGCCGACCACGCCCTTCAACGGGCCAGCCTGCGCATTAGAAGGGCGAAGGCGGATTCGTTCAAGCGGTTGAGGATGCGTAATGTCGGCGCGCTGCGCGACTAAAGCCGATCCTTCGGCTCTTCGCCTGCGAAGAAGGCGTCGAGATTATCCAGCGCGCGGAAGCCCATCGCATCGCGAGTGCGCAACGTGGCGCTGCCCACATGGGGCATCATGTAAATCTCTTCCCGCGCTGCGAAGGCCGGATTGCCGCCGGGTTCGTTCTGAAAGCAATCGAGACCCGCGGCGGCCAGCTTGCCCGACTCGATCGCGGCCAGAAGCGCGGCCTCATCCACCAGCGCGCCGCGCGCCGAATTCACCAGCACCGCGCCGTCCGGCAGCAATTCGAGCGTATCGGAATTTATGATGCCAGTCGTCTCGGGTGTCGCAGGGCAATGCAGCGACAGGAAGTCGGCCATGGGCAGCAACGTCTCCAAGCTTTCATGAAAGATTGCGCCCGCCTCAACTTCAGGGTTCAGTCGAGAGCGGTTGTGATAATGGACCTCCATATCGAAACCGCGCGCCTTCTTAGCGAATGCCCGGCCCACGCGGCCCATGCCGATGATCCCGACCCGAGCGCCTGATACCTGCTTGCCGACCATGAAGGCGGGGCTCCAGCTGTCCCAAGCGCCTGTGCGCACCAGCCGGTCGCCCTCCACCGCGCGTCGGGCGGCGCAGAGCATCAGCATCATTGCGAGCTCAGCGGTCGCGTCCGAGAGGACGTCCGGCGTGTTGGTGACCGCGATCCCACGGGCCTTGAGAGCGGGTAGGTCGCAGTGATCCACCCCGACCGAGTGATTGGCGATGATCTTCAGCCTCGGGTCGAGCTTGGCCGCGACCTCGGCCGAGAAAAGCTCCGAATGGCAGGGAAGCATGGCGTCGACACGGCCGCTCATCGCGATGATCTCTTCCGCTGAGCCCGGCGTGTCGGCCTCCTTGGTGATTACCCGATAGTCCCGCCGCGCCCGCGCCAGAGTCGCATCGGACAGTTTGCGGGGTATCCAGACGACGGGTTTTTCGGTCATGCCTATCTCTCCCTCAGCGCCTGCTCATTCAGCACGTGCGGCCCACTTGTTCAGAAGCCGAGTCGTCCAAGGCAAGAACACGTAGCTGATCAAACCGACATTAACGCAGATGAGCGCAAACGCTCTCAAAGCCTCAGGCGCGCTATCCGGCCAAACGAGGCTCAGAGCTGGCCCCAGCGTCCAACCGAGGACGTTGATCCAGATGATCAGCGCCACAACCGTTTTCCATTTTTTAGGTGTCGGGTGGGCGCTGGCGAGAACATCAAGCCCGCCAATCCATTCGATGGAAGTGTCACCCTCCACAACGGCGTTGAGCCGGGCGACGAGTTCTTTGCGGACCGGAGAATCCTCCCAGGCGATCTGACCAGATACGTTGGAGAACGTGACCAGCGATATGAAGCGGTCATTCGTTTCAGGCCCCGGCTCTATGTTCCTGATGCTTATAAAGCCGGGCTGCTTCTCCAGCGCTGGTGTGAACTCATTGAGAATCTCTTTGAATTCTTCCAGTCGGTCGGCTTGCACGCGTCTGGATATGAAGGCTGTGACCGGCGTATCGTGAGCTGGCTTCGCCAACGCTACCCTCCATTTTCGCCGTTCTTACCCTTGGTGGAGGTGAAGAAGTCATACCCAACCAGCGAGACGGTCAGGCACACGACCGCGATGAGGTCGGGCGAGGGGACATAGATCACGAGAATTGCAACGAATCCTGCGAATGTGGCGAAGGCGAGCAGGGCCATAAGCTTGTTCATCGTGGTCTCTCCTTTCAGCCCGCGGCGCCGTCCAGCCAGTTGAACAGCCAGTTGGCGGTTCGCAGCAAACGTCCGTCTTCGTTGCGAGCGCCGATAAGTTGCGCGCCCATTGGCAGGCCATTCCCGGCGGTGAATACCGGCAGGGTGATCGCGGGAGCTCCAACTAGGGTCCACACACCGTTGAAGATCGAATCGCCGGTGCTTTCAAGCCCTTTGGGCGCAGGGCCGAGCGCCGCCGGGCAGAGTATCGCGTCGGCATATTCGAGTATTTTCTCGACCCCGGCATAGAGTACATCGCGCCAGTCGAGGGCAGCGAGATAGTCCTTGGCCGTGATCTCGGCGCCTTCGAGGATTGCTTCGCGAGTCACCGCGCCGAGCTGATGGGCGTCATCGCGCATATAGCGGTGATAGTTGCGCGCCATCTCGGCCAGATTGATCCGTTTGCGCAGCGCTGCGGCGTCCTCGAATTGTGGTGGCAAGTCGACGTTGAAGCATTGCTCGCCCAAGGCGCCAGCCAACTCCTCTATCGCTTCACGCGTCTCAGCGTCCGCATCCATCCATCCGGGTGGTTTGACGAAGGCTAAGACGGGTTTGACTGGCGGAGCGGAAGTCGCCGTCTGCAGAAGATGAGGGGCGGGCGTCGGCGTCGTCGCTTTGTCCGCCGGGTCGTGACCGAATAGCGCCTCGGCTATCAATGCGGCGTCGGCGGGGGAGCGGGAGAAGACGCCAACCGTGTCCAAGTTGGGCGATTGCGACAGCACGCCGGTGCGCGGGATCGCGCCGAAAGTCGGCTTGAAACCGGTAACGCCGCAAAACGCCGCGGGTCGAATGACCGAACCGCCGGTCTGAGTGCCGACCGACAGCGGGGCCATGCCCGCCGCCACCGCGGCCGCCGAGCCGGAGGAGGAGCCGCCCGGCGTATGCGCCGGATTATGCGGGTTGCGAGTTTCGCCTGGGCTGAAGAACGCGAGCTCCGCCGTGACTGTTTTGCCCAGTATCACCGCGCCCGCCTGCTTGAGCCGCTGCACGACATACGCATCCAGCAGCGGCACGCGGCCCTTGTCCTGAGGCGTGCCGTTCTCGGTCGGGATTTTGGCGGTGTCGATGACGTCCTTGATCGCGACCGGCAGCCCATGCAGAGGCCCCAGCGGGCGCCCTGTACCCCTATACCGGTCCAGCTCCGCCGCCTGCGCGCGAACGAAATCAGGGTCCCGCCATACAAAGGCCTGCACATCAGGCTCTCGCGCTTCGATCTGCTCAAGGCAGGCCTCGGCCACGTCCATCGCCGAGCAGACGCCAGAGGCCATCCGCTCTCTGAGTTGCAGAGCGTTCAGGCCGATCAGTGAGGCGCCAGCGTCTTTCATCTCAACTCCCATACATCAGGTTCGGCAGGTAGAAGACGATGTTCGGGAAAATGTACATCAGCGCCATCGATATGAAGACGCAGATCAGGAACGGCATGCAGCCCGCAAAAATCTGCGTCAGCTTGACCTCAGGCGGCGCGATGCCCTTCAGATAATAGGCCGACATCGCCATTGGCGGGGTCAGGAAGCTGGTCTGGAGGTTCAGCGCTACGAGAATGCCGAAGAACAGCGGGTCGATCTCAAAGAGCGGCAGCAGCGGCAGAAAGATCGGCACGAAGATGATGATGATCTCGGACCATTCCAGCGGCCAGCCCAAGAGGAATATGATGACCTGCGCCATCAGCAGGAACATGATCGGCGACATGTCCAGGCCCTGCACGAATTCCGAGATCACATGCTCCCCGCCCAGATAGGAGAAGACAGAGGAGAAGGTGTAGGACCCGACGAACAGCCAGCACACCATCGCTGTCGTGCGCGCGGTCAGATAGACGCTTTCTCTTAGGCGTTGCCATTTCATCGCTCGATATGCGATCGCCAGCACGATGCCTCCCAGCGCGCCGATCGAGGCCGCCTCGGTTGGGGTGGCGAGGCCGAACAGGATCGACCCCAGAACCGCGAGGATCAGGAAGGCGAGGGGCAGGAACGAGGTCAGGATCATGAACAACAGCTTGATCCCCGGCACGTCGGGCACTTCATCCTCGGACGGGCGCGGCGCGGCGGAGGGTTGCAGGATCGATCGGCCGGTCACATAGACCAGATAGAGGCCCACCAACGTGAAGCCGGGCAGCAGCGCGGCGGCGTAAAGCCGGACAATCGAGACGTTGGAGGCCGCCGCATAGACGATCAGCATGATCGAGGGCGGGATCAGAATGCCCAACGTGCCGCCTGCGCAGATGATGCCCGAGGCGAAGGACTTGTCATAGCGCGCCTTCAGCATGGCGGGCAGCGCCAGAAGCCCCATCAAAGTGACCACGGCGCCGACAATGCCGGTAGCGGTGGCGAACAGCGCGCAGGTGATCAGCGCCGCGACGCCCATGGAACCGGGGACGTTCTTTGACGCTATGTTGAGCGTGCTGAACAGGCGGTCGACGATATTCGCGCGTTCGACGATATAGCCCATGAACAGGAACAGCGGGACGGCTGTCAGCACCTCATTCGACATCACGGTGTAGGTCTGGTTGATGAACAGGTCGAATATTCGGTTATTCAACAATCCTTCGGCATAAGTTGACGCGCTGTCCCACCAGCCAGCGTCCTCCTCTAACCTGTTGAAGGCGCGCCATTGACGACGCTCGTCAAAATAGGCGTAGTAGCCAAAGCCGATGCCCATCGCCATCAGCGTGAAGGCGATCGGGAAACCCAGGAACACCATCACGATAAAGAGGCCCAGCATCAGCAGGGCGACTTGCGGGTCGGTCATGGGTGGGCGTCCTTTTCGGCCTCGGCGTGTTGCGCCATCAGGAGGTCTTCGGTTTCGAACACATCTTCTTCCGCCTCCAGCCATTCATTGGTGCGCATGCAGTGAATACAGCGCATCACCTGTGCGATCCCTTGAATGAACAGCAATACCCCCGCGACCACGATGACGGTCTTGAATTGGAAGACCGGCACTCCGGCGGGGCTGTTGACCGACACTTCGCCGTAGCGCCAGGATCGCTCTGCGTATTTCCAGCCTGAGACAATCATCGCGGAGACGCCGGGGAAGAAGAAAAGGAAGTATAGGACCAGGTCGATCTTCGCCTGATTTTTGGGTTGCCACAGGCGATAGAGAAAATCGCCGCGCACATGCCCGCCGCGCGACAGGGTGTAGGCGCCAGCCATCATGAAAAGCGTGCCGTAAAGGATGAATGACACGTCCAGCGCCCACGCCGTCGGGCTGTTCAAAACGTATCGGACGAAAACCTCGTAACCGGTTCCTGCCGCCATCAGAATTATCAGCCAGGCGAAGGCCTTACCGAACCACGCGGACAATGCGTCGGCGAAGCGGATGAACTTGATCATACGCGCCCCCAATATAAGACAAATCGACCCCAGCGGCGGCGGCCGCTGGGATCCTTAATAGCATGTCGTCTTCGACTCAGAGATTCAGTTTGCCCGGGAAATAGTGGTTAAAGGCAAGCGTGTAGTCCGGAGCGTTCATGATTTCATAATACGTGACCTGCTCGGTCCACGCGCGCTGGCTGTCCATGCAGCGCTTCATGAATTCGTCCTTCTCCAACTCTGGAATCAACTGATCCCAGGCTTTCAACTGAGCATCGAGGATATCCTGCGACGTGCGGTGAACAGCGACGCCAGCCTCCTCTTGCAGCCACTTCAGATCGGCCGAGTAACGCCGCATCGCCTTCGCGGTGTTCGCGGTCGAGACCGCCTCGACGCCGTATTTCAGGATCGCCTGCAGATCGAGTTCAAGATCATCCATGAAGTCCTTGTTGAACATGAACTCAAAGCTTTCGGATGCCTGATGGTACGAGGACAGGTAGTAGTTCTTCGCCACGTCATGCGCGCCGAAATCCTTATCCGAAGACGGGTTGTTGAACTCGAACGCGTCGATCACGCCGCGCTCCATCGCCGGAACGATCTCACCGCCCGGAAGCTGCGCGACCGACATGCCCATGGATTGCAACAGGTCAGCGGCCAGACCGACGGTCCGGTATTTGAAGCCTTCCAGCTCGGACGCCTTGTTCACTTCGCCTTTGAACCAACCAAAGGGCTGCGCGAACATCGGGAAGCCCATATAGCCGTAAATATTGAGGCCCATGATGTCCTGGGTCAGCTCGCGATAGAGCTCAGCTCCGCCACCTTCATAGAACCATGAAAGCATCGTGGTCGCCGATCCGCCCCAGACCGGGCCGGTGCCGAAGAGGGACGCTGCCTTGTTCTTGCCGTACCAGTAGACCGGAACAGTGTGCGCCGCGTCGAGGACGCCGTCATTACAGGCGTCCATTACCTGAAATGCGCCGACGACCGCGCCCGCAGGCAGCACGTCGACCTGAAGGCGGCCGCCCGACATCTCGCCGACACGCGTCGCGTAGTCCTTGGCAAATTCATCCCAGATGTTCGATGCGGACCATGAGGTCTGCATTTTCACCACGAGCGGGGACTGGGCGAGCACAGCGGGCGCGGCGAGCGCTCCGCCAGCGGCGGCCGCGCTGCCTGCGACAGCGGACTTGGTCAAAAACGACCGGCGATTTAGATTTTTCGATGACATTGAGGCACCTCCCTATGTGACTTGGCGTTTTCGCCAATTGGAAACCATTTAAACGGCTCCATATTCATCCGTAGCGCGCGCCCGGACTCTGTCCATAATTCAAGTCATTTTCGGGATCAGAGTTCCACTCTGTGGAATCGGGACCGCTTAAGCAGTATCGCACACTTTGCATTTTCGCGTCCGGGGGTGGGATTCTCGCGGTTGTCGGCCCTCTCGCCGCAGCGGTTCGCTAGAGGCTCAGAATGCCTGAAACGGGGTGGATCAGCCCAGGTCTGAGAATAATCTCTGCGCCGATTCTCGCTGCGAACAGCCGATTTACCCCCA
The DNA here is from genome assembly GCA_963669315.1 of Paracoccaceae bacterium. Lineage (GTDB taxonomy): Bacteria > Pseudomonadota > Alphaproteobacteria > Rhodobacterales > Rhodobacteraceae > SZUA-547. The sequence continues at coordinate 3,283,216 of OY770021.1, forward strand.
TAGCGAGAGCGGCCGATTCGCCATCAAACCCCCACGCGCATGCGGCGTTCCGCCGCGCCTGTTGGTCATTTTTCCTGAACTTCCGTTAAGCGCCTGTTCATATAGGCTTTCTGGAACGTTTGTCGCGAATCATGCGTAACTCGATGGCCGCATTAACTTTTTTGTCGGGTGAACTGTTTCGCGCCGCCAAATAGAACTTTCTCACCATGCAAGACTCGAACTCAGGCCCCCCCCCGAGCAATTCTAGCGCAATCGACGTTCTGGCGTTTTCGCAGGAAGCGGGCGCCGTGGCGGCGGACCCTGTCGCGTTTCTTAACCGCATCTGCGAAGTTTACGATCTGGATCACGCAACATATGCGTCGATCATGCCTGACGGGCAGATCATCGGGTACACCAACTATCCCGAGGAATGGGTCAACTACTACATAGAGAACGAATTCCATACCATTGATCCCGTCATTCAAACGGCCGCGAAAAGCATTGTTCCTGTCAATTGGCGCGCGATCGGCAATGACTACAAAGACAGTCTGGTCTTTCAGAAAGCGCGGGAATACGGAATCGGATCGGCGGGCCTGAGCATTCCCGTGCGCGGCCCGTACGGAGAATTCGCGGTGTTTAGCGTCACCAAGGATTGCTCGGATGACAAATGGTCCGAGATGGTGGCCAGGTTGATCCGGGACTTTCAATCGATCGCCGTCTATATGCACGACTCTGTGCTGCGTGGTCACGGGCTGTTCAAGCTGTTGAATAAAAAGCCTCTTTCGAAGCGAGAGGCCGAAGTTCTGCAGTGGTACGCCCGCGGTAAAACGTCGAACGACATCGCCGTTCTGACCGGATTGCGCCCATCGACTGTCACGGCGTATCTGCAGTCGGCCCGCACAAAACTGAACGCGCTTTCAACGGCGCACGCGGCGGCCAGGGCGATCAGCATGGGCGCGATTGTAACCGACTGATTCTGGACGGAACGCGCACAAATGCGCCGCCGACAGTATCAGTCCTGCGATTCTCCGAAACCTCTAAAATTCTAGGTATTCGCGATCGGCGAATTTACGGCGAAGCTTGGTCATCGCAAATCGAGAAAGAGGGGAAACCGAACCATGATCTACGTCGTCGATGCCCTGAACTACGCCAAAGCTCCCACCCTGTTGGATGAGATGCACAAGCTTCGAGCGCGGGTATTCAAAGACCGGCTCGCTTGGGAGGTGAACGTCGTAAACGACAGGGAGAGAGACTATTTCGATGATCTCAAGCCTGTTTACCTTCTGCATGTCGACAACGAAGGCCGAGTTCTGGCGACGCTGCGATTGCTGCCGACCACCGGTCCGCACATGCTGTCCGACACTTTCCCGCAGTTGATGGACGAAGGGGAGCCGATCCGGTCGGCTAACATCTGGGAAAGCTCGCGTTTTTGCGTGGACACTGACATTCTGATTGGCGGCGATGGCCCTCGCGGGATCGGCAGGATCACCGGCGAGTTGTTATGCGGCGCCTATATGTTCGGCCAGGACGTTGGCCTGACGCATTTCACCTCCGCGTTCGATGTGATCATGCATCGGGTTCTGCGGCGCGCCGGCGCAAAGCCGGATCTGGTGGGTAAGAAGAAACTGGTCGGCAAGGTCCATGCGCTGGCCGGATTGTTCGAAATCTCGCCCGAAACCATAGCGGATATTCGCGGACGTTGCGCCGTCGAAGGCCCGGTCTTGTCCTCGCCCGCTGCACTGATCGAGGCGGAGGCCGCGGCTGCGGCGCGCGTATCCAAACCGGTCGAAGAAGTTGCGCGTGTTCTGGAGCTGGCGTGATGTGCGCGACGGATGCCGAGCGCTCAGTCGAGATGAATGTGACCGAGTGCGAGTTTGAGATTGTCTCGGCGTTGCGCGAAATCCGTGACAAGGAAGTTTCGCAGATGATCGGCGAACTGATCCATGTGCTTTCAATCAGTCACGTGGCCAAGGTCATCGAAGTCAGGCGAAGTTCCTCCGGACTGACTCTCGCGGGGGGAACCGAGGCCTCCCTTAGCGAGATCAGGCGAGAAGCGGCCCCCATAGACCTAGATCTGGTCGATGCATAGCCCCCAGCTGCAAGGGGACCGCGAGCGGGTCGGCATTACAGCCGGCCCGTTCAATTTCTCTGGTCAGCAGCTGACGAGATAAGTCGTTTCGGCGAATTCTTCGACCCGGCCAGCTCATCCAGGATTGGGCAATCGGGCCGCGCATCGCCATGACAGGCCTCTACCAGATGCGACAGGACGCTTCGCATTTCTCTTAGTTCTTCGATCTTCGCGTCAATCTCCGCCAGATGGGTTCGGGCGAGTCGTTTAACGTCCGCGCTGGCGCGCGCCGAATCTTCATATAAGGACAGCAGCGCGCGGCAGTCTTCGATGGAGAACCCCAGCCCTCGCGCGCGTGCGATGAAGCGCAGCATATGCGCATCGCGGTCGCGATAGGCGCGATACCCATTCGCTGCGCGGGGCGGGATGACGAGGCCGATCTCCTCATAATAGCGGATTGTTTTGGCGGGCAGGCCGCTGGTTGTGGCCACGTCTCCGATATTCACGATATGGCTCCTTTCGGGCTTGACCTTCCGGTCGCTGGAAGCCCCATCTGATCCTCAGATGGGGAGATACGGCGCATGTGTGAAGCAGCGGTGGCGGAGAATCTGGCGCGCGATCCGGTTTGCGGGATGAAAGTGGACCCGGAGGTGGGCAAACCACAGGCGACGCATGCGGGCGAGACCTTTCACTTTTGCTGTCAGCGATGCTGCGACCGTTTTGCCGCTGATCCGGACGCGTTCCTCGGCGAACGGCCCGCGCCGGAGCCGATGCCGGAGGGAACGCTCTACACCTGCCCGATGGACCCTGAAATCGTGCAGGAGGGGCCGGGCGATTGCCCGATCTGCGGCATGGCGCTGGAGCCGATGGGGCCGCCGCCCGCGGACGCCGGGCCGAACCCCGAACTGGTCGATTTCAAGCGTCGGCTTTGGGTCGGCGCGCCGCTGGCGCTTGCGGTGCTGATCCTCGCCATGGGACCGATGGTCGGACTGCCTGTGCGGGAAGCGCTGGGCCATCGGCTGGCGAGTTGGCTGGAGTTCGCGCTGGCGGCGCCTGTGGTGCTCTGGTGCGCGGCGCCGTTCTTCAAACGCGGCTGGGCGTCGATCAAGAATCGTAGTCCAAACATGTGGACCCTGATCGCGCTGGGCGTCGGCGCGGCCTTCGGTTTCAGCGCGGTGGCGACAATCTCGCCGGGGCTTTTCCCGCCCGCCTTTCGCGAGGCTGATGGCTCGGTCGGCGTCTATTTTGAGGCGGCCGCGGTGATCATCGTACTAGTGCTGATCGGGCAGGTGATGGAGTTGAAAGCGCGGGAACGTACATCTGGCGCAATCCGGGCGCTGATGGATCTTGCGCCGAAGACCGCGCGGCGGCTGCACGACGGGCGGGAGGAGGATGTTCCGCTAGCGGAAATCGTCGTTGGAGACCGGATTCGCGTCAGGCCCGGCGAAGCAATTCCGGTGGATGGCGTAGTCGAGGAGGGGGCTTCGGCGGTCGACGAATCCCTGCTGACGGGAGAGCCGGTTCCGGTCGCGAAAGCGCTTGGCGACCCATTGACCGGCGGGGCGCTGAATGGAACAGGCTCGTTGATTATGCAGGCTGAAAAGGTCGGTGCCGATACGATGCTGGCGCATATCGTTGACCTGGTGGCGACGGCGCAGCGCAGTCGCGCGCCGATACAGAATGTCGCCGACAGGGTTGCCGGTTGGTTCACCCCGGCGGTGGTCGGCGTAGCGGTCCTCGCATTTGTCGTTTGGGGCGTTATCGGGCCGGATCCGGCGCTGGCCCATGCGCTGGTCGCGGGGGTCTCGGTGCTGATCATCGCATGTCCCTGCGCGTTGGGCCTGGCCACGCCGATGTCGATCATGGTGGCGACGGGGCGCGGCGCGAAAGGCGGCGTGCTGATCCGCGACGCCGAGGCGTTGGAGCGGCTTGCGGGCGTCGACGCGCTGGTGGTGGACAAGACCGGCACACTGACCGAAGGGCGACCTGCATTGACCGGGGTTGAGGTCGTGGCGGGCGAGAGTCGCAAGAACCTGCTGCGCGCCGCAGCGAGCCTTGAGCGCGGATCCGAGCACCCATTGGCCGAAGCCATCGTCGTGGGCGCAGAGGCGGAGGGGCTGGCGCTTGTCGAAGTGACGGATTTCGCCGCAAGGACCGGCGCGGGCGTTACGGGGAAGGTGGATGGAAGGGCCGTGGCGCTCGGCTCGGCTGAGTTGTTGGCGGAGATCGGGGCGGACGCCGGGCCGTTGGATCAGGTCGCCGCCGCGCGCCGCGATCAGGGCGAGACGGTGATGTTCGCCGCGATTGACGGAAAGTTGGCCGGGTTGATCGCCGTCGCCGATCCGATCAAGAACTCCGCGACGGAAGCCTTGGCCGAGTTGCAGGCGATGGGTCTGAGGATCGTGATGGCGACCGGCGACGACGCCCGCACGGCCAACGCGGTCGCTGCAAAGCTGGGGCTACAGGAGGTTCACGCCAATGTCTCCCCGGAGGGCAAAGCCAAGATCATCGCCGACCTTCGGGGCGCGGGCCTCTCGGTCGCGATGGCGGGCGACGGAGTGAACGACGCGCCTGCGCTGGCCGCGGCGGATGTGGGCGTCGCGATGGGGGCCGGGTCGGATGTGGCCATCGAAAGCGCGGGCGTCACGCTGGTGAAGGGCGATCTGCGCGGCGTCGCGCGGGCGGTGAAGCTGTCTCGGGCGACCATGCGCAATATCCGCCAGAATCTCACTTTCGCTTTCGTTTATAACGGGCTAGGCGTACCGGTGGCGGCCGGAGTTCTTTATCCCGTCTTCGGCCTGCTGCTCAGCCCGATGATCGCGGCGGCGGCGATGAGCCTGTCTTCGGTCTCGGTGATTTCGAATGCTCTGAGGTTGCGAACCCGGAGGCTTTGAGGTGGGAAATTGATCGAGCTGATCTCACCGCCGGACGTCGAAGCGCTGTCCGTCGGCGGATTGGTGTTCGCGAGCTTCGTCACCTCCTTCATCACGGCTGCGTTCGGAATCGGCGGCGGCATCGTTCTGATCGCGATCCTGGCCTCTTTGTTGCCGCCTGCGGCGCTGATCCCGGTCCATGGAGTGATCCAACTCGGGTCCAACGGGTTCCGATCTTTGGTGTTGATCCGCCACACGCTCTGGCCGGTGGTGTGGTCGTTCCTGATCGGCTCTGCCATTGGCGCGGCGCTGGGCGGCGCGGTGGCGGTGCAACTGCCCGGGTCGCTGGTGCAGATAGGAGTAGGCTTGTTCATCATCTGGTCGGTATTCTTCAAGCCGCCCGCCTTCATGCGCCAGGCCGCCGGGCCGACGGGAGCAATCTCCAGTTTTCTGACGATGTTTTTCGGCGCGACCGGCCCGTTCGTCGCCGCCTATCTGAAGGGATTGCAGTTGGAACGGCACGCCCAGCTTGCGACTCATTCGGTCTGCATGACGTTCCAGCACCTGTTGAAATGCTTCGTATTCGGGTTCCTCGGATTCGCCTTCGAGCCCTATCTGGGCTTTATCATCGTGATGATCGCCGCCGGGTTTCTGGGTACGCTGGCAGGTAAACAGGTGCTCGCTCGGATCGACGACGCGCTGTTTCGCAAAGTGCTGAGCGGCATTCTGCTACTGCTTGCGACTCGATTGCTGTGGTCGGGCGGAAGCGTCTATCTGGCGGATTTTTAGGCGATGCGCTTCGAAGAGATCGAGTATCGGGAACCGGTTGAAGCGGCCGAACGGCTGCGCGCGCGGCCGGGCGCCGCCTTTCTCGATAGCGCGATGCGGCATGAGAGCCTCGGGCGGTACTCGTATCTCGCCGCGGACCCATTTGGCATGTTCAGCGTCCGGCATGGGATCGCCGCTTGGAACGGCGAGCAGATCGTGGATCCGCCAGACGATGAGCTGAGGGATTTACTCGCCACGAATCGCCGCGACCCGCATCCCGACCTGCCGCCATTTCAGGGCGGCGCCATCGGCTATTTCGGTTATGAGGCGGGGGCGTTGTTCGACCGGGCGCCGGACCCGGCACACGCCGAGCAGATGCGTTTCGCATTCTACGACACGGTGATCGCCTGGGACCATGCGCAGAGGCGCCGCTGGATCATTGGCGAACGGATCAAGGAATGGCGAGCGCTGTTGGACGGGCCTGCGCCTGACGCGCCTTGTTCCGACTTGCCAACGCTCGAATGGCGCTCCGACTTCACGGCCGAGAGCTATGCGGCGGCGGTCGAAAAGGTGAGGACCTACATTCTCGACGGCGATATCTATCAGGCCAATATCGCGCAGCGGTTCTCGGCGGATTTGCCCGATGGGTTCGACCGCTGGGCGCTCTATAAGCGCCTGAGAAAAACCAACCCGGCCACCTTTGCGGCCTATCTGGATTTCGGCGACCTCGTCATCGCCTCCAGCTCGCCGGAGCGGTTCATGCGTTGCCGGGACGGGCGGGTGGAGACGCGACCGATCAAAGGCACGGCGGCGCGGTCGGTCGATCCTGCGACCGATCACGCGGCGGGAGAGGCGTTGATCCGGTCTGAGAAAGACCGAGCTGAAAATGTTATGATCGTTGACCTTTTGCGGAACGATCTTTCTCGCGTTTGCAAGCCGGGCTCGGTTCAGGTTCCGACGCTCTGCGGGTTGGAGAGCTACGCCAATGTCCACCATCTTGTCTCGGTGGCGTTGGGCGAGTTGCAAGAGGGCCGGGATGCAATAGACCTGATCGCGGCCAGCTTTCCGGGCGGTTCGATCACCGGAGCGCCGAAAATCCGCGCCATGGAGATCATTCGCGAGATTGAGGGCCATACGCGCGGTGTGTATTGCGGCGCCGTCGGATGGCTCGGTTTCGATGGCTCGATGGATTTCAACATCGCCATCCGCACGGTGGCGTTTCAGGGCGGGGAGGCGAGCTTTCAGGCGGGCGGCGGGATCACCATGCTGTCCGATCCGGAGGCGGAATACGCCGAGACTCTGGATAAGGCGCGACGGGTATTCGCCGCATTCGATCAAGACTCGCCATGATCCTGATTATCGATAACTACGACAGCTTCGTCTTTAACGTCTCCCGCTATTTCAAAGAGTTGGGTGAGGGTGTCGAAGTCGTGCGAAGCGATGCTGTCGAAATGTACCAGCTGGAGGCGACGCCGCCCAAGGCTATCGTGATCTCGCCCGGTCCCTGCACGCCGGAACGGGCAGGCGAGTCTTTGAGGATCGTGCGAGAATGCTCAGGGCGCATTCCCATTCTCGGCGTTTGTCTGGGTCATCAATGTATCGGCGCCGTCTTTGGCGGCCGGGTGGAGCGGGCGAAACGCCCGCTGCATGGGCGCGCCTCCGTCATCGCGCATCAGGGCGGCGGCGTTCTTAAAGGCTTGCCTTCACCGTTGTCGGTCGGGCGGTATCATTCGCTGGTCGTCGCGGGCGAGATGGATGCTTTGTCGATCGATGCACGCTCTGACGAGGGGGAGATCATGGCGCTGTCGCACCGGGAGCATCCGACATGGGGCGTGCAGTTTCACCCTGAATCCGTGCTGACCGAACACGGGCACGCTCTGTTCGGCAATTTCCTTGCGCTGGCGCGAGACTTTAACGAGGGGAGGGCGCGATGATCTGGCTGAATGGCGAGCGCCTTGACGGATCGGTCGCACCTTTCGATCTGACAGACCGGGGGTTGCTGCTGGGCGACGGGGTGTTCGACACCAGCCTTGTCGTGAATGGGAGGGTCGCGTTCGGCGAGGCCCATGAGGGGCGATTGCTGCGTCACGCCAAAGCGCTGGGGATCGCGGCTGATCCGGAAATGGTTCGCGACGCTTACGCGCGGGCCAGGGAGTTGGACGGGCCGCATGCGCTGCGCGTCACCATTACGCGGGGCGCAGGGCCGCGAGGCCTGCCGAATCCTGCGGAATGCGTCCCGAGCGTGATCGCCGCCGCTGCGCCGACCTCGGGCCTGATTTTTTCGCCGGTGACGCTTCAGAGCGTCTCGATCCGGCGGAATGAGACATCCCCGACGTCGCGGTTAAAAACGCTCGCTTATCTCGACAATGTTCTGGCGATGGATACGGCGGCGAAAGCGGGCGCCGACGACGCATTGATGCTGAACACGAAGGGGGACGTCGCGTCTGCGGCTGCGGCGAATATATTCGCGATCATCGGGCGGGACCTGGTCACGCCGCGCGTGGAGGATGGCGCGCTGGATGGCGTTACCCGCGCATTCCTGATGAACGCGGCGCCTCAAATCGGCCTTGCGCCACGCGAACGGGCTCTGTCCCGAGATGAATTAAAACAGGCTGATGGGGTGTTCCTCAGCAGCAGCCTGCGTCTGCTCGCGCCGGTCAAAAGCCTCGATGGAGAGGCGGTTTCACAGGCCGCTCTAGCCGATCTTGACCAGCTTTCGGAGTTGTTGGCGAAGCAAATCGCCATTGAATGCGGCGCCGACCCTCGGTTAAGCAGCGTTTTGGAGCCCCGTTAACCATTGGGACGATGACCATGACGTGCGATCCGGCGAGCGGTAGAGACGCCTTTCTCGCCCGCATCAAGCAGGGCCCGGCGATCATGGGCATCCTGAACGTGACACCCGACTCCTTCTCAGATGGAGGGTTGTTCGACACGGTTGAATCCGCCGTTGCGCAGGCGGACCGGATGGTGGCGGAAGGGGCCGACGTGATCGATGTGGGCGGAGAATCGACGCGCCCCGGCGCAGCCCCCGTCGGAGAAGGGGAAGAGCGCGCGCGCGTTCTGCCGGTGATCGAGGCGCTGGCGAAAAGCTGCCCGGTTCCGATTTCCATCGACACCTACAAGGCGTCTGTGGCGCGAGACGCGGTCTCCGCTGGCGCAAGCATCATCAATGATGTTTGGGGTTTTCAGAAAGACGCCGCCATGCCGGCGACGATCGCCGAAACGGGCGCTGCGGCCATCGCCATGTATAACCGCCCGGTGGCTGAGCCCGAACGGGACGTAATCGCCGACATGCGCGCCTTTCTGGATCACACGCTGGCGCTGTCGGACGGGGTGGGGGTTCCGCGAGACCGCATCCTGCTCGATCCCGGCGTGGGTTTCGGCAAGACCTGGAGGCAGAGCGTGCGCGTGCTGGCCGAGCTTGAAGCGCTTGACGATTTCGGCCTGCCGGTGCTGGTGGGCTTGTCGCGCAAGTCCTTTATCGGGCAGTTGCTGGACGCGCCCGTTGGTGAGCGGCTGATCGGCTCGGTCGCCGCGAACACCGTCTGCCTGATGAAGGGCGCGGCGGTGATCCGCGTGCATGACGTCGCCGAACATCGGGAAGTCGTGACCATGGTTCGCGCGCTAAGAGGGAACGCCAATGGCTGACCGTATCTTTGTCTCTAATCTTTGCATCTACGCGCATCACGGCGTGATGCCCGAAGAGAACAAGCTGGGCCTGCGCCTCTATCTCGACATCGATTGCGAGGTGGATCTGACCGCTTGCCTTGTCGAGGACGATTATCACAAGGCGGTTTGTTATGGCTCTTTGGTGGAGGTCGCGACACAGGTCTCGGACGCGCACAGGTATAATTTGCTGGAAAGCTTCGCCGACCGGATCGCGCGCACGATCCTTGAGCGCTATGAGAATGTGATCCGGGCGACGATCATAATCCGAAAGCCATCCGCGCCGATCCCGGCGACGATCGATCACGCCGGGGTTCAGATCACCCGGCGTCGGGAAGATTTGGGGGATGACTGAGGCACCGGTCGAGATCGGACTCGGCCTTGGCTCGAATATTGGCGACAAGGCGGCGAACATCGCATCAGCGCTGGCGCGGATGGAGGAGGGCGGCGCGCTGAAGGTGACCGCGCGCTCCACGCCCTATCGCACCGCGCCTTGGGGCATCGAAGATCAGGACTGGTTCGTCAACGCCTGCGCTCTGGCGCAGACGACGTTGTCGCCAGAAGACCTGATCAGGCGCTGCAAAGCGGTGGAGGCGGAGTTGGGCCGCGAGAAGACGGTCCGCTGGGGGCCGCGCCTGATCGATATCGATATTCTGTTTTTCGGCGACCGGCGGGTTGAAACGTCCGATCTGACCATTCCGCACAAAGAGCTGTTTAATCGCGCTTTCGTGCTGGTTCCTCTGGCCGAGATCGCCGCCGACCGGGCGATCGGCGGACGAATTGTTGCGGATGCGCTGGCGACGCTTGAGCGCGAGGCGGGCGATGTCGTTCCGTTCGCGGAAGGGCCTGATTGACCCCTCCGCTTCAATGGAGCTAGTCGGCCGCTTCCATTTCGACCGGCATATAGACCGGCTCTCCAATCGCGGACTGGGTCGCCGGCGCTTCGGCGCGATATGGAATGCCCAGAAACAGGTCCTCTGCGAAGAAGACCAGCTTGTCCCCATCGATCGCCGGCGGCGTGATGGAGCCGAATTTCGGCAAGCCGTAGTTGCGCAGCCGGGGAATCGCCGGGTCGATGTCTGCATTCGGGTCTTCAGCGTCGCGTTTGGCCACATAAGCGGCGCGGAACTCGTCCGGGTCCATGATCACCGTATAGGTGTAGCCCTTGGACAGATGGTTCACGAGCTGGGCGTAAACGGCGACATATTGCGGGTCCAAAAGCGCGGGGGCGGCATCGAGCAGTTTCGACACGTTCTGCACCTGCACCTCGCCGACGATGACGACGGGGGCGCCGTTCATGGTCTCGTCGAACTCGATCGGTGGTAGGGAGTCAGCCATGGTGTCCTCTTAATCTTTCCTGCGCGATGGGCGCCTTAACCTTCAAGTCGATCCCAGGTCGCATCGACCCAGTTGTCTCCGATCGGCGTCATCTCGCCTGAGAATCCGTCCTTCTCATACATCCGCAACTCGCCTGTCTTGGGATCGGGCGCGACCACGAAATAGATCTGGCTGTCGGGTCCGCCCCAGTTGCTGTCGGCGATCACGACCTCTGGCGGTTTGAACTCCTTCAGCAACATCTTGTCCATTTTCTTTTCTGCGTTTTCGGACAAGTTGCTCTCAAACCACCCCGTCACCCAGCCGAGGTCGCCATTGCCGAAGGGCGTGCCGTCGGATTGCGTTTTGCCCTTTGCGATCGCGTCCTTGATGAACGCCTCGGCGCGTTTTTTGGCTTCGGCCTTTCTCAGCTTATCCGTCGCGTTCTTGACATGATCGCTCAGCTCCTTCGGCGTCATTTCCTTGTCTGGACGTTTTTTCAGCGCGTCCTTCAGCGCGTTGTCATTGGGGTTGCCCCATTCTGAGACCAGCGCCTCGACCTGCTTGTCGAACAGCGCCGCGGCCTGAGCGACAGGCATCTTGTCGGTGGCGATCTTCTTGCCCGGATCCAGCAGCTCCGCCTTGATCTTGTCGCCGGAATTCGGGTCCTTGAGCTTATCGAAGGACGGATGGTTCGGCAGTCCGTTGAAGGCGTGGTTCGCATTCGTTCCCGACGTGCCGATCGGGTAGAGGTCGTCCGGCTTCCCGCCGATATTGGTGAGCAGGGAGTCGAGGATCTTGCGCGTGCGCTCGCTCTGCGTGTCGGTGTCGGTGTTCTGCCGCCCCGTAAGCGTGTCCACGCGTGACGGGTTGCCGCCCATCAGCGCCTGCGTCGCCTGATCCTCCATGCCGCCGTCTTCCAGCGCCCATGGCTCGTAGTTGTTGCCGCCCATGATCGCGGCCTTGAACTTCGGATCGTCGACGATGGCGATGATCGCCTTGCCCTTCTCGGTGTCCTCGGTCTCGCCCGCGGCGTTGAGGGCGATTTCCTTTATCGCCTTTTCGAACGCCTCTTCCGAGCGAATGGGCTTGTTCTTGTAGAAGATCGCATAGCCGCCATCGGTGGAGCGGCCGTCGCCGCCTCCGCCACCCGGTCCCGTTTCGGGTTTGGGCGCGGCGTCGTAGATGAACTTGAGTTCCGAGTTCATCGCGGACCGGAGCTTGGAGCGAATGCCCGGTTCAAGTTTCGGAGGCGTCTGCGTGGCATCGAGTTTGTCGCCCCACGCATCCGCGCCGACGACGCCCTTGATGGCGTTGAGGTTGTCCGCGCCCGAACCGCCGCCGAACAGGGCGCCGCGCAGCCTTTGACCCTCGGCACTGTTGGCGACGCGCGCGGCGGCCGTGGCGCCCGCGTACTCCCAGGCCCGCATAAGCGGGTTCTCGCCTTCCGGCACGTTCGACAGGATGGGAACGGCGCTGCCGGATTTCGGCGTGAACATGCCGGTGGTCGCGACCTCGGCCATGCCCTTCATGGCTTCCAGCGGGTTGGACTGTTTCAGCCTGCGCGCCGGCGCGGTGGTGAAGCACGACCCGACCGGGCCCTGCGCCATCGGCGACATCATCGCGGACAACACAGCCGCCTTTGAATCGGCGTCTGTCAGTTCGCCGGACTTCTTGCCGGTGGTCTGGGCGACGACCTTCTGCGCGGCCACGTTGGTCGGCTTCTTGACGCCGTCGATCACCGTCTGCGCCTGCGGACCCGTGGTCGGGTCCTTGAACATCTTGGTGACGCGCTGCATTTCCTCGTTTACGGCCGGCGAGGGCTTGCTGAGCGAGCCCGGATGGAACTGCATGTGCTCCATCGCGCCTTTGGCTTTCTCCGAGTTCACGTCGACCTTGCCGTTCTCGTCCAGCATGGCGTTGGCCATCATGGTGGAACGCTTGACCGCGACGTCGCCGAGCTCCTGATCCGGGTCCATGCCGCCGCATGGGTCCGGCTCATGCTGCTTGCCGGTTTCGAGGTATTTCTCGAAGCCCTTGAAGTAGTCGTCGCCCTGACGCGCACCCATCTTGAGCGCGTTGGCGGCCATCTCTCGCAGCTGCTCGGGCGTGGCGTCGAGCTTCTTGCCGTTCTTGTCCGCAAAGCCGTCCGCGACCTTGTCGCAGACCATGCCAACGTTCTCCGCCAGCGCCTTGGGATCGTCCACCTGTCCCGCAAGCTCCAGCGCCGCCGAGGCGGTCTGCGGATCCTTGTTGAAGGCGTCGACGAATTTCGCCACCGACTGTTCGTCCAAAGGCGTCTTGGCGTTGGGCGAGAGAGGCCCGAAGGCCAGCGCGTCGATCAGGCCCTTCTTGCGGTCCAGAGCATCGCGCGTCCCTTCGGCCTTGTCCTTGGCGTCGGAGGCTTCGGTGACCTTGGTTTCGGCCGCGGTGACGGCTGTTTTCTCTGTCTCGACGTTCTTGTTCGCCGCCTCCAAAGCCGTCTTGGTCTTGCCGACCAGGGCCTTGGCGTCTTCAAGCGCGTTGATCAGCTTGTTGCTTTGCGCCACCGCCTTGTTGCGGTCGGCGTCGGACATGCTGGCGAGATCGGGCAGCGCGTTCTGGAAGTCGTCGAGCGCTTTCTGCTCCGCTTCCTGCGCCTTGATCGCGTCGGCCTCGGCCTTCTTGGCGGCTTCCTGCGCCTCTTCGGCTTTTTCCAACTTCCCCTGCTGCGTCTCCAGCGCATCCTCGGCCTTGTCCAGCGCCTCCTTGGCGTTGGCCAGCGCGGTCTGGCTGGCCGCTATGGCGTCGGGCGAAATATCGACGGCGCCGGCTTCGTTCATCTTCTCCAGCGCTTGCAGCGTTTTTTCAAACGCTGTGCGGTTGGTGACCGCCAGTTTCATCAGGGATTCCTGACGCGCCGCCGGGATCTTCAGATTGGAGAGCTTCTGCGGGAACTCCTTCTGCTCTTTCTCGGTCAGCGGCCGTTCGCCGGTGATGAAGTCGGTGACCTCGCCAACTACCTCGGACAAGGTGTCGGAGGCGGACTCGACGGCCTCCGAGACCGACTCGGCCAGATCATCCAACAGGTCAGACGGTTTCTTGCCGTCGCCCAGGACCCCACTGACCATGGAGCCGAGTTTTTCCAGCGCCTTTTCAGCGAGATCAAGCTCGTCCTTCTTCAAGGATTGGCCAAAGCCCTTCACCAGTTTCTGAAGGTTCGATTTCGTCTTGCCTTCCGCGCTGGATGAGGCCTTTGCGATATCGGATTTCAGATTGCCGTAATCTGCGGCCAGTTTCTTTTTGCGCTCTACGTCGCCGCCCTTGCCGCTGCCGCCTTTGCCCTCTTTTTTGGCGGGCGCAGAGGAGTATGTGATCGGCTTTTTCGGGCTTTCGCCGTTGACCCCGGTAAGAAGGGTCAGCTTGTTCATCATGTTCTGGGCGCCGTTCAGGTCGCCGCCGCCGATGGCTCCTGCGATGGCCTTGAGCGCCGTTTTGATCTGCTTGGCGTCCTCCTTGGACATGTTTGGAAAGCTAAGCTTAAAGACTTCGGACATGACCTTCAGGTCCGCCGTCAGCTTCTTCTTCAGCGCAGCGTCGCCATCCTCCTCACCTGGGGCCTTGGGCTCTTTCAGCTCTTCCTCGCCAGGCGCCGGCGCGTCGCCTTTCGGAGCGTCCTCGCCGTTCTTCAGATTAAACCGGGCTTTGAGGCCTTTAATTTTGGCCAGAGCAAGATACTGTTTGAACCGGTTTTCGATGCCGCCCGGTAGCTCGTCATCCATACATTCAAAGAAAATCTCAGTGCCCTGAACGTTCAGAATGCCCTTGACGCCCTTGGCCGTAGCGCCGTCCGCACCTTTCGCTTCCTTGAACAGAACGTTGTGGCCACGCATCGGGTGGGCGACCAGATTCATACCCTCTTTACAGAAGACAAGCCCGAAGTTGTACTCTTTCTTCTTACACTTGTTCAATAGAGCCTTCAGCTCATCGCCTTCTTTCTTCCATTCGGCGGCTGATTTCTTGGCCATTGCGATCTTACTCCCATCCGTACGCGGCGGCGTGAACTGTTAATAAAAGTTAATATGCGCCGTCGGTTGTGCGCTTATCTGAATATAGCCCATTAAATAGATTCGCAGGAGGAGGTGGCGCGGAAAGAGCAGCTTATGCGTCTCCACGCCTCAGGCGCACGGTCAGCCGGAAAAAACTCTTTCCGGCCGGCGTGAACTCAACCGACAGATCGCCACCCATATTCTGCATGATCGCTCTGCTGATCGGCAGGCCAAGTCCCGTGCCTTGAGCAATGGTCGAGCGATCGCCGCGCGCAAATTTCTCGAAAATCACGGCGGCTTCCTCTCGGCTGACGCCGCCGCCATTGTCGATAACGTCGATCTCGAAGTTGCGGCGCCGGGTGCGCGCCTCGATGCGGATTTCCGGGCTTGCGCTGCTGTTGTACTTGACCGCGTTGGTCAACAAGTTGATCAGCACTTGGCGGATCCGGTCTGAGTTCGCACGCACCTGCGCATCCTCAGCGGCGTATTCAACGGTCGCTTTGACGTTATGCTCGTCGAACAGCGGCGCCATGCTCGCCATCACGGCCTCAATCTCGGCTTTGGGGTCCAGCGGCTCCGTCGGTACGGTCGTAGTGCCGGATTCAAGCCTGCTGAGGTCCAGAAGTTCATCCAGCAGACGGGTCAGCCGCAGGCTTTCCGAGTGGATGATCGCGATGAACTGCTTGGCTTCCTCCGTGGTCGGCTCATCCTCGTTCAGCAAAATCTCAGAGAAGGACCGGACGGAGGTCATCGGCGTTCTGAGTTCGTGGCTGATCTGGCTGAGGAACGCATCCTTCTGCGCGTCCAGCGCGCGCAGACGGTCATTCGCCACGCGCAGTTGCTGTAATGTTTGCTCAAGCTCGGCGGACTTTTCCGAAAGTTGGCGCGAGGTTTCGATCAGGCGCTGCGTCTCATCGGCGATATCGATCAGCTCGGTCAGGCTGATGTCTTCGGCGCCGACCACCCGGCCGACCATCGCGTGTGCCGAAGCCGCGCCGACGGAACCGGCCAGTTCTCGCTCGAGCCGAGAAATGAAAGCGTCCGTCGGCTTTGGCATTCCGCCTTTCTGACCCTGTTCCCGCGCGATTTCGGCGAACAGACGCCGGGCCGCCGCGCCGCCAAGGATGCGCTGCGCGAGCGCAAAAAGGTCTTCGGTGGCCGCCGAGCGCTGAATGTAGTGATGGCTGTCGCCAGTGGCGGAGTGGAACACGTCAACGAACAGGGCGGCCTGAAGTCTTTCCAGCGTGTTTTGCGAGGTGAACAGGGATACGACGAAGAACAGCAGCGTGTTGAGCCCGATGCTCCAAACCAGCGAGTAGACCAGCGGATCGGCGCCCTCGACGCCCAGCAACGCTTGCGGGCGCAATATTTCGATTCCGAAGGGACCGTTTTGCAGAACCGACACTGACATCAGAAAGGCGCCCTCGAAGCTGGGCAGCGCCAGAGTGTAGACCCACAGTGCGAATCCGGCCACCAGCCCGGCGAGAGCGCCCGCTTTCGTCGCGCCGCGCCAGAACAGGCCGAGGATCAGGCTGGGCAGAACCTGAGCGCTACCGGCGAAGGCGATCAGGCCGATGGAGGCAAGGGCGTTCGTGCCGCCGGTCAGTTCGAAATAGACGTAGCCGAAGAACATGATCAGCAGGATCGCGAGGCGGCGGGACATCAACAGAAGCCCGCGCAGATCGCCCTTCGGTTCCGTTCCCTTAGGGTAGAGGATCAGCGCCAGCGGCATAATGATGTGGTTTGAAACCATGGTGGAGATCGCAATCGCCGCCACGATCACCATCGAGGTCGCTGAGGAAAATCCGCCGATGAAGGCCAGCATCGCCAGGTCGCCGCGGCCCTCCTGCAAGGGGAGCGTCAGGACGAACATGTCCGGGTTCGAGCCCTCTGGCGACTGGTTCAGGCCCGTGATCGCGATCGGCAGCACGAACAATGTCATTAGGAACAGGTAAAGCGGAAACATCCACGAGGCGGTCGAGAGGTGTTTCTCGTCTACATTCTCGACCACCGTGACCTGAAACTGGCGGGGCAAGCAGATGATGGCTGAAGCCGACAGGAACAATAGCGCCGTCCAACGCGGGTCGAATACCTGCGCGGCCTCGATCATACGGGGCGGCATTCGCTCGAACACGTCGCCGAAACCGGAACCGATGCTGAAGGTCACGAAGATGCCGACAGCCAACAGGGCGCCCAACTTGACCAAAGCCTCGAACGCGATCGCCGCCACGACGCCGTGATGGCGTTCATTCGCATCCAGATTGCGGGTGCCGAACAGGATAGTGAAAACGGCAAGCCCGCAGGCGGCGAGGAAAGCCGTCTCGCTTTGCGATACGGCGCCGGTCAGCGCCTGAAAGCTGAGCGCGATCGACTGAAGCTGAAGCGAGATATAGGGCGTGGTGCCCATCACCGCGATCAACGTCACGATCACCGCAAGCGAGGCGCTTTTGCCGTAGCGGGATGAGATCAGGTCCGCGATCGACGTGATGCGCTGGGCGCGTCCGATCCGCAGCAATTTGCGCAGCAGCCACCACCAGCCGACGAAGACGAGGGTCGGCCCCAGATATATCGTCATGAAATCGAGCCCACTTCGGGCCGCCAGGCCGACCGAGCCGTAAAACGTCCATGACGTGCAGTAGATCGAGATCGACAGAGTGTAGACGAGGGGCGAGCGCAGCCAGCCGACTTTGCCTTCAGTCGCGCGCTTGTCTCCCAGCCACGCGACTCCGAACAGCAGCGCTACATAGGCCAGACAGACAAGGACGAGGACATTCGCGCTGAGCATTCCGTTCGCCGCTCTAGTCGCCAGTTTGTTCATCGGCGTCGTTTGACGCCAAAAGTCCGGACAATCGCTTTGCGATCAGGATCAGCGCGACCCAGATGGCGAAAACGTAGACGACGACCGCCGGCACCCCAATGAAACTGGTGTCGACCGCGAAAATCTGCGCGACAGGCGGCGTCAGCAGCAAGAGGCCGATCAGCGGCGCGATCAACGCGGCGTCGCGCGCCTTTCTGGCGCGGGTTTCGCGATCTTCGCCGCTCCTCACGTCGCGCCCGTATCCACGCCCGCGAGGCGCAGGACAGTATCGACCAGCTCGGTGTTCGAGAAGGGCTTGGCTATGAAAACGTCGGCGCCGGCGTCCTCGGCCGATTTGCGGCTGGTGCTCTGGCCTTTTGCGCTCAAGACCACGACGGGAACGTCTCGGCCACGATCATCCGCGCGCAGACGCCTGAGCGCCTCGATCCCGTCCATTCCGGGCATCATCACGTCGAGAATTAGAACATCGGGCGCGTTTTCAAGCGCGCTCTCAAGGGCGGACTTCCCGTCTGTAACGGTGTCGACATCCAATCCGGCGCGCCGCAGAAGGAAACGGACGGACTCTATGATGTTCGGCTCGTCCTCGGCCAAAAGTATTCGTTTGACCATCGTCTGATCCCTCCCGGTCCGCCATCATTTCGGGCGGCGGCGATTTGCAAGACAGCCTATCGCAAGAAGGCCTCGTCCGGCCAGCGGAAACCCGGCTCTGGCGCTGGCGTTGGGCAAAGTCAGCCGCCGGTCAGGCGATCAATCGCGCGATGGGCGCACTCTTCGCGAGGGCAGATGCGGCAGGCGAAGCCGACCGGCTCTGTCGATTCATGCGCCAGCCTGTCGCCATAGACTGTCCGCCGCGCGTTCGCCTCGGTCATCGCCAGCATATCAGCGACGAAATTGCGCGGCTGGCCAAATCCGGCTTGTCCAACCTCTCTCGCCCTCGCCACGAAAACAAAACGCTCGCCCGACGGTATTTCAACCAATTGCCGAATTGTCTCGGCCGGCCGCCCCATAGCCCGGAATACGACCCAAAGCGGACAGGCCCCCCCGGTTCGCGGCATCGAGAGGCCGTCGATCTCACGTCGGACAAGCGGATGGCCCGCCGCGTTAACGCAAAGATAGCCGAAGCGTGGCGAATTGCGATCGCGGGGCAGGGTGGTGAGGCGGCGAAACGCGGTCTCTACAGGAATACGCAGTCCGTGCGCGATCTTCTCGACATCGTACCTTGCGTCTGCGGCGGCGGCGGCGAACTCAGCGTCAGGAGCCAGCGCGGCGTCGATAGCATAGTTCGCCAGCTCTTCGCGAGCGCGGGTCGCGGCGCGCTCCGTCGCGACCTGGTTTGACGACTCGACGATGTCATCCAATGCGTCGCCGAGATTCTTCCGGACAAGGGGTTCGACAGCAGCGCGTCGGGCTTGCCCGGCGCTGTCCGCTGGCGCTTCGCGCGCTAGCCTGGCCGCGGCGACCTCCAGCTCCGGAAAGCGGTTGGCGTTGGCTTCGAACAAGGCCTCGACTTCATCAAACGGCGTCACAGCTCCGGCGCTCGTGTGCGCTTTGTCGAAGTAGCCCGCGAGAGCCTCGGCCACGTCCGACAAGCGCTGGCTTTCCTCGAAAATCGCGACTTCGAACTTCGCGCGGCTGTCCGGCTCAATATCCGGGAAACTGGTCAGAATGTCAGAGGAGGACCTGATGGCCGCCACATGGGTCAGCATGGCGTGGATCGACTCGCCCAGGAAAGGGTCATGGGTCAGGCGATCGGACAGGGCCTGCGCCAGTTCCGTCGCGTCGCGCTCGGACCTGCCGAGGGCGGCCAGCGCGGCGGCCCATCCGGGGTAGCGGCCGATCAACTCCGCAACGGAGTCGATTTCCGGCGCGTGGGCGGCGAGGCGGGGTTCAGCCGCGATTTCGGCCAGCCAGTCCATCAGCCGTTTTTCGGCGGCGCCATCCAGTTGATCCAGCCGCATATCCAGTTCGCGCGCGACCCGTTGCAGCAAAGCACCGGCGATTCGGCGCCGGTTCCGTTCGATCAGGTTGAGATAGGATGCGGAGACCCCCACTCTGCGCGCAAGTTCGGCCTGGGTGACGCCAAGCGCCTGGCGCCTCTTCCGGATTCTTGGTCCAACGATAGAGCTGGTCACGTGAAATTTTCTTTCGCCGGTTTGCGCTAAGCGTGCTGAGTCTGTTGCCAGATTTTGCGCGAACTTTACGGGATTCGCAACAAAATTTACAGATTGACAATTTTGGAGTTAAAAAATTGACAAAAAAAGACAATAAAAACAATTAGTTGTGCAAATCTTTTCCAATTACTGGTAGTGTTCCCCCACGACGGTCGATGAAAGCACCCTCAAATGGGCAATCGACCTGTAAGCCAGTCCAAGCGTTTGGGAGGACGTCAAGAGAATGCTGTCGCCACTGAGTTGCCTCGATGCCGCCGTGAGGGCGGATTTCATGCGGCGGGCGGCCCCGGTTTCGCACAAGTCGAAACCATTGAGAGGTGGGGAGCCGTTCGCGCCCCGTAAATGCAACGCAGTCGCGTCGTGAAGCGAAGGGCGCTGGCCCACGCAGACGACCAGCGCTGCGGCGCGAGAAAAGGAGAATGGGATACGCCATGTCTGAAAAACTAGGAGTCGATAACGCCTATTGGAAGGCGAATATTCGACTAATTACGTGGTGCCTGGTGGTCTGGGCCTTCGTTTCATTTGGTCTGGGAATTCTGTTCCGGCCGATGCTCTCGGGCATTTCGGTCGGCGGAACTGATCTCGGATTCTGGTTCGCTCAGCAGGGATCGATCTACGTCTTTCTCGCGCTGATCTTCTTCTATGCGATCCGCATGAACGCGCTCGATAAGAAATTCGGCGCCGAAGAAGATTAAGGGGAAAAGAAACTATGGATCTTCAAACTCTTACATACATCGTTGTGGGCGCCTCCTTTGCGCTTTACATCGGTATCGCCTTCTGGGCCCGTGCGGGCACCACAGGTGAGTTCTACGCCGCCGGTCGCGGCGTTCACCCGGTCGCCAACGGCATGGCCACGGCGGCTGACTGGATGTCGGCGGCCTCGTTCATTTCGATGGCCGGCCTGATCGCGTTCCGCGGCTACGACGCCTCGGTCTTCCTGATGGGCTGGACCGGCGGTTACGTGCTGCTGGCGCTGCTGCTTGCGCCGTATCTGCGCAAGTTCGGCAAGTTCACGGTGCCTGAGTTCATCGGCGACCGGTTCTATTCCAGCACCGCGCGCATCGTGGCCGTCATCTGCCTGATCGTCGCGTCGATCACCTACGTGATCGGCCAGATGAAGGGCGTTGGCGTCGCGTTCTCGCGCTTCCTGGAGGTTGACGCAAGCACCGGTCTGCTGATCGGCACCGGCATCGTGTTCCTCTATGCGGTGCAGGGCGGCATGAAGGGCATCACCTACACGCAGATCGCCCAGTATTGCGTGCTGATCTTCGCCTACACGGTTCCGGCGATCTTCATCTCGCTTGAGCTGACAGGCAACATCCTGCCTCAGCTGGGTCTCTTTGGCGATCACGTCGCCAGCGGCACGCCGCTTCTGGCCAAGCTGGACGCGACCGTTCAGGAGCTTGGTTTCACCCAGTACACGGCGCAATCAGGGGGCACGCTGAATATCGTCCTCTATACGCTGTCGCTGATGATCGGCACTGCGGGTCTGCCGCACGTCATCATGCGTTTCTTCACCGTGCCTAAGGTGAAAGACGCGCGCTGGTCCGCTGGTTGGGCGCTGGTCTTCATCGCTCTGCTCTACACCACGGCGCCTGGCGTCGGCGCGATGGCTCGCCTAAACCTGACCGATACGATCTGGCCGAGTGGCCCTCAGGCTGAGGCTCTGGCCTATGACGAGCGTCCCGACTGGTTCAAGAACTGGGAGGTCACCGGCCTTCTGACGTTCGAGGACAAGAATGGCGATGGCCGCATCCAGTACTACAACGACAAGTCCAAGAGCGAAGAGTTCAACGCTGCGGCGACCGCCGCTGGTTGGGCCGGCAACGAGCTCAAGGTCGACCGGGACATCATGGTTCTGGCCAATCCTGAGATCGCGAAACTGCCGAACTGGGTTATCGCTCTGGTGGCTGCGGGCGGTCTTGCGGCTGCGCTCTCCACCGCTGCAGGCTTGTTGATGGCCATCTCTTCATCGGTCTCGCATGACCTTCTGAAGGGTACGTTGATGCCGGATCTGACCGAGAAGCAAGAGCTTCTGGCGGCCCGGATATCCATGGCCGTGGCGATCTCGATCGCCGCATGGCTGGGTCTGAATCCGCCAGGCTTCGCGGCGCAAGTTGTCGCCTTGGCCTTCGGTCTGGCCGCCTCGTCGATCTTCCCGGCGCTGATGATGGGAATCTTCTCTACGAAGATCAACGACAAGGGCGCGATCGCCGGCATGCTGGCCGGTCTGCTCGCCACCCTTCTCTACATCTTCACCTTCAAGGGTTGGTTCTTCGTCCCCGGCACGAACATGCTGGACAACACCACCGCGAACCACTTCCTGGGCATTGCGCCTGAGGCGTTCGGCGCGGTCGGCGCGGCGATCAACTTCGGTGTCGCCTACATGGTGTCCGGCGCGACCTCAGCGGTTCCGGAGAACATCCGGCACCTGGTCGAAGACATCCGCGTCCCTAAAGGGGCCGGGGCTGCGGTCGATCACTAACTGAACTGGCTTCGCCCGGGCGCGACGACCCGGGCGAGGCCCCTTGAGCCGCTGGGCGCTTCCCCCCTCCATCACGCCCGGCGGCTCTTTTTTTCCCGTCCTGCGGACTGGCGCTAAGTTAGGTCCGCTCTTCCTCGCAGAAAGCGCCGAGGCCATGGACACGAATAAGATTAAATCCTTTCTCAGCTCGCGGCATCCGTTCGACGCGTTGACCGACGCCGAGCTTGAACATGTCGCATCTCGCACAACTCGCCGGAAGATGACCAAGGGAGAAGCCTTGGTGGAATTCGGTCATATGGTACCCGGCCTCTTCGTAGTCGAGACAGGCTATGTAGAGATCACGTCGCCAGAAAATGTTCTGATTTCGGTTATCCATATCGGTGACGCGTTCGGCGAGCGCGGCCTGCTGCGCGACGGGCGCGCGCCTGTCACGGCGACCTGTCAGGAAGATGGATCGGTTCTGCTGCTGCCGCAGACCGAGTTTCACCGTCTGGTGCAGGAGTCCCGACCTTTCGCGGAATTCTTCGACCGGCGGCTGAGCCGGGCGGCCGACAAGGGCAGGGCGCGCCGAACCGCGGTTGATCTGACGACAACCAGGCTGGCCGACATCATGACGCCCGACCCGATCACCGTGGCGGCTGACGAAACCGTTGAGAACGCCGCTCGGACCATGCGCGACAAGAATATCTCATGCCTGCTTGTCGCGAAGGACGGCGCGCTTCAGGGCATCGTCACGACAAGCGATCTGACCAGCCGGATTCTGGCGGAAGGCCGGTTCGGCGACGTTCCGGTGCGTGAGGCGATGACGCCCGATCCGAAATCGTTGAGCCCGGAGGCTGTCGGCTTCGACGCGTTCGTGTGCATGGTCGAACATGATATCGGCCATTTCCCTGTGGTTGACGATGGCGCGTTGGTCGGCATCGTCACACGGACGCAGCTATTGAAGCGGCAGGACGTCTCGGCCGCCGCGATGATGCGCGAGATCGCGCGCGAAAGCGATATCGACGCGATGGCCAAAACGGTGAAAGGGATACCGCAATTGTTGGCCCGACTCGTCGGCGGAGGCGCAGAACACTATGTCGTCACCCGCCTCATCACCGATGTGGCCGACGCGTGCACGCGACGGCTGCTGGTGCTTGCGGAACAGAAACTCGGCCCGCCGCCGGTCCCGTATCTTTGGCTTGCGTGCGGCAGCCAGGGGCGGCGGGAGCAGACCGGCGTTTCGGACCAGGACAATTGCCTGATCCTTGATGACACCGCTACGGGGGCCGACGACGCATATTTCGCCGAGTTGGCGAGGTTCGTCTCTGACGGGCTGGACGCTTGCGGGTACTATTATTGCCCCGGCGAGATGATGGCGACGAACCCGCGCTGGCGGCGGAAACTGTCGGTCTGGCGCGAGTATTTCGCAGGCTGGATCCGCACGCCCGATCCGATGGCGCAGATGCTGGCCTCGGTCATGTTCGATCTGCGCCCGATCAGCGGTGATACGCGCCTGTTTGAAGGGCTGCACGCCGAGACGCTGGCGAATGCGCGCGGCAACTCGATCTTCGTCGCGCATATGGTCTCCAATTCGTTGAAGCATCAGCCGCCTCTGAGCCTGTTTCGAGGCGTCGCGCTGATCCGATCCGGCGAACACAAAGACAAGGTCGATATGAAGCTGAGCGGCGTCGTGCCGGTGGTCGATCTTGGCCGCATCTATGCGCTGATGGGCGAGATTGAGGAGGTCGGGACCCATGCGCGGCTGGTGGCGGCGCGTGAGAAGAGCGTGATCAGCTCTGGCGGCGGATCTGATCTGATCGACGCCTACAATGTTATCGCTGAAGCGCGATTGCGGCATCAGATGCGTCAGATTCGAGAGGGAGACGCGCCGGATAACTTCCTTGCGCCGTCATCGCTGTCTGATCTGGCGCGCGAGCATATGCGTGACGCATTCGCTGTTGTGAAATCAATGCAGGCGGCGCTGGGGCAGGGGCGACAGTCAGTGCTCTAAACAATTCCTGCGCAGGCCCGTATGGTCAGCGCTGACGACCGTTCGCCAGACAAAGCGGCCTGAGAATCCGCGGATGGCGAAATTGAAGACTTAGCGGCGGGGAGGTCGCGCCATGTTGTTCATGCTGATCGCGACATTTGCGGCGGGAGTCGTCGGGGCGGGGGTCGCTCTGATGGGGCCGCGCCTGTTCGGCAAACGCGCGCCGCGGCATCTGCCGCCGCTGGCCGCCGGCGTCGCCATGTTCGCCTTTATGCTCTGGAACGAATACTCGTGGTTCGACCGCTCGGTGAACGCGCTGCCCGGCGACGTCAAAATCGCATGGGCCGACGAGCATTCCAGCGCACTGCAACCCTGGACCCTGATTCAACCACGGATCAATCGTTTCGCTGCGATCGACATGGGCGCGGCGCGGCGCAATCCCGGTTTCCCAGATCAGATCATGGCCGAGGTTCTGCTGGTCTCACGATTCGATGACACCGCGTCGCGAATGCAGGTATTCGATTGCGAAGGGCGACGCCGCGCGGACGCGCCCGAGGGCGATGCGGCGGCGGATTGGAGTCCGGACTGGGTAGAGGTCGGCGACGACGACCCGCTGTTGATGGCGGCTTGTGGAGGCTGAGGACGAAAGGAGGCGATCGATGGCGAAATCGGTTCTTATCGCGGATGACGAGGCGAACATCTCGTTGGCGATCCAGTTTCTGATGAAGCGCGCGGGATATGACGTTCGGGTCGCCGCTGACGGCGAAGAGGCGCTGGATGCAGTCAGGGACTCGCCCCCCGACCTGATCGTTCTGGATGTGATGATGCCCAAGCGGGACGGCTATGACGTGTGCCAGTCCATCCGCAGCGATCCCGATCTTTCCGACATTAAAATCGTGATGGTCAGCGCCAAGGGCGGGCCAATCGAGGTGGAGAAGGGCAAGGCGCTGGGGGCGGACGACTATCTGGTCAAGCCGTTCTCGACGCAGGAGTTGGCGGATCGCGTGGCCCAGTTGCTCTCTGACGACGCGGCCTGATCATGTTTGAGGACTGGAGCCTCAGGCGGCGTGTCTTTCTGTTCTTCGCGTTGATCGCTTGCGGCGCTGCAATCGCCATCGGCGCTGGCATGTGGTTCGCAGCGGCGCGGATTGGAGAGGGCGCCGGCCCCCCGCTGGTGCTTTTTGGCGGCGGGGCGGGTTTCGCAATCGTGCTGCTGACCATGTGGGTCTGGAGGATGTTCGACGAAAACGTCGCGATCCCGATTCAGGCCCTTGGCAGGCAGTTGGAGACTCAGGCCCACTCTGTCGCGGACGCGGACAAGCTGGTAACAAGGCGCGCGAAATATTTGGGACCGCTCGCCGGCGGCGCGGAAGATATCGCGAACGCTCTGTCCCGCGCCAGAGAAGAGGTGGAGGATGAGGTCGAGCGCGCGGTCGCCGAGGCGGATCGCAAGAAGGCGCAGCTTGAGGCGGTGTTGCGGGATCTTAAAAGCGGCATCCTGATCTGCACGCTGGATCATCGCATCCTTCTCTACAATCTGGAGGCCCTTAAGCTGCTGCATGTGTCGGGCGAGTTGGGGCTGGGCCGCAGATTCACATCGCTCGTTACGGAACAGCCGATGCTTCACGCTCTCGAACGGCTGATGAACAGGTTCAAAACCCGCCGATATAAGACCCACCGCGATGGCTTGGGCGTGGGTGTCGTGTGCGCTACGCGGGATGACGGTCGGACGCTGCAGGGAAGGGTCAGCTTGGTGCTGGACGCCGCCGAAACCGCGGTTGAAGGCTATGTCGTGACTCTCGACGATGTCACGAAAACCATTGCGGCGCATACGGCGCGCGACCATCTATTGTCAGATGCACTGGATGGCGTGAGGCGACCTGTCGCCAATTTGCGCGCGTCGGTCGAGATGATGGCGCAACTCACAGCGGATGATGGCGATGCGCGAGAGATGTTCGAGAAAGTTCTGGCGGACGAGTCCTTAACTTTGTCGAGGCGGATTGAGGCGTTGGCCGCGCGTCAAAGAGAATTGCGCGTCGGTGGTTTTCCGATGGAGGATGCGTACTCCTCAACGCTGTTCACCTGCGTGCAAGAGCGGCTGCGCGACGATGCCGCCGTTAAGCTCGAGCCAGAGGGGCCGCCATGTTGGGTGCATTGCGAAAGCCTGACGGTGGTGGAGCTGCTGGCTGGCGCGGCGGCGCTGGTCGCTTCCTTGGCGGAGGAAACGGATGGCGCGGCCCCCTGGCTGAGTATGAGAGCCGGCGCCACCGATGCGCGCGTCTATTTCGATCTGCTTTGGTCCGGACAGCCTTTGCCGATGTCGCGGATCGAAAACTGGCTGGATGAGCCTTTGGCCGACAGCCTCGGCGGCCTGACCGCGAGGGATGTGCTGGCCCGGCACCGCACAGAGTTCTGGTCGGATCATGAACAGGATGGCCGTGCGCGGCTGCGTCTACCGTTGTCGCTGGCGGTCGAGGATCATGAGGGCGCCCCGGCCATGCCTCTGCCGGCGCGGCCCGAGTTCTATGACTTCGATCTTCTGGGGGCGGAGACTCCCTCAGATCTGGCTGACACGCCTCTAAAAGAGCTGACATTCGTAGTTTTCGACACCGAGACCACCGGGCTCGACCCGTCAGGCGGTGATGAAATCGTGCAGATCGCCGGGCTTCGGGCGGTCAATGGGCGGATCATGCGTGGCGAGGTGTTTGACGAGCTGGTCAATCCCGGCCGACGCATTCCCGCTGCATCGACTCGGGTGCATCGCATCACCGATCAGATGGTCGCCAAGGAGGATCGGATAGAGCAGGTCCTGCCTCGTTTTCACAACTACGCCGCGGATTCAGTGCTGATCGCGCACAATGCGGCATTCGACATGAAGTTCTTGCGTCTGAAAGAGTCGCGTTGCGGACTGCGCTTCGAAAACCCGGTGCTCGATACCGTTCTTCTGTCCGCGTTTCTGTTCGATCAGATAGGCGAACATACGCTGGATGCTTTGGCCGAACGATTCGGAATTCGCATCCCCGAAGACGAGAGGCACACGGCGCTGGGCGACTCTCTGGCGACCGGGCAGGCGTTTTTGCATATGCTGGATCCGCTGACGGCGCGGGGAATTGAAACGCTGGGTCAGGCGCAGGACGCGTCCGCCAAAATGTCGGCGATCCGGCGGCGTCAGGCGCAGTATTAGCCTAGTATTAAAGGGCGAAACGGAATCCTGGAAAAAGCCTGAGGCGATTCGCAGAAGCGGTTTCACTCGGCAAAATTGTGAAACGTCT
Source organism: Paracoccaceae bacterium (assembly GCA_963669315.1). Lineage (GTDB taxonomy): Bacteria > Pseudomonadota > Alphaproteobacteria > Rhodobacterales > Rhodobacteraceae > SZUA-547. The sequence goes on from OY770021.1 coordinate 3,310,630, forward strand.
GGGCGCTCCGTCTGGGTCGTAATTCTAGCACCTCAAGAAAAGTTCATCTTTGACCGCAACAAGTTCTGGCAAAATTTGACGCCAATTGTGAAATTCTGGTATCTTGAATCCAGTTTTGTAGGGAGTTGGGGCATGATTAAACGCTCACGTTCATCTCATCGGTCCATGATCAGGGCGGTGAGCGCCGCAAGGCTGACTCTATCCAGATTCATCAAAGACACGACCGGCGCGATTGTTCTGCAGACGCTCGTGTTCTTCCTGTTCGTGATGGGTGTCGCCGGTCTGGTGATCGATGTTGGCCGTATTTACGTGGTCAACACCTCGGCCCAATCCTATGTCGATCAACTCGCGCTTGCTGCTGCGACGGAACTCGACGGCAAATCGGGCGCGAGGCAGCGCGCGCGTCTCGCGGCCTTTGGTAAATCGGTCGATGAGGACGAGCACACCGATAACACTCTTAAAAAGATGATACCGTTTGCCGACACTTCGGACTTGTTCGGGGTGAAAGAGCTGATTTTCATCAAAGAGCTTTTTCCGGATTCGGGGTTTCAGTACAAAGTCGACGACCTTCTTGGCGCCAGCAATTCGAACATTGCGACGACAGACGCTGAGGCCGAGTATGTCATAGTCATCGCCGAACCTTCGGGAATTGCGACCACGCTGCTTAGCATCGCTCGGTTAGGATCGAGTTCCGATGACGCAGTGCCAGGCACCCTGATCACCTCTGCGGTCGCCGTCGCCGGGCTGGAGGATGGCGGCATTTGCGAGACGCCGATGTTCATGTTCTGCAACCCGCGTGAGCCGAGCGAGCTCTCTTCGATTGGCAGCATCACGGGTCGGCAAATGATCCTCAAAAATCATGGCAAGAAGGTCGGTGGCGCTGACACCAGTTGGGCGCCGGGCAACTATGGCACGATTGATTTGCCGGACGATGCTTTTGGCGCATGCCCGAACAGCAGCGGCAATGCAGCTTCGCGGCAGCGCTGTCTGCTAGGGATCAATTCGCTGCAGAAATCCTGCACCACAACCACCGTCGATATGGATCCGGGGCAATCGATCAGCATCCATACCGGGCTGAATCTGCGGTTCGGCATGTTTGACTCGCAGACGGAAAGCTTTCGAGACGATGCGAACTTCTCCCCTGACGTCAATGTCATCAAGGGGGCGGAATACACGCCGAAAAACAACGACAACAAACCTTGCTACAATGACCAATACACCGATTGGACGGAATCCGCCTATCTTCCGCGCTCGCCATGCCTTGCGGCCGGCAACTGCGCCTCTCACGCCAGTGGAATGGGGTATGCGCGGATAAGTCCGCCGATTTCCGTTGAGACGCCCAGCGCCTTGTCGACCTACTGGGGGACGAACCACAGCGACCACAGCACGTTCGCAGCTGCGGAAACGGACGCCAGCAATAACTACAACAACACGTTCTTTCCGGATGTGATCGGGCTTGGCCTGGACACCCGCTACGAGATGTATCTGTACGAGACGTATGGCGCCGATTCTCTTGGAAATGACTTCCTTTCCGATGTCGGCGCCACCTCGGGGGTGCAGGAAGTCGGCGATCCGAACAGCGGCACGCCGACTTGCACGTCCGCGCCAGGCTTGCCGAACAGGCGGGTGATGATCGTCGCCTCTGTCAATTGCACCGACGAGGGCGTCTCTGGCAACTCCAGCGGTGTGGAGGTGGATGAATATTTTTGGGCCTTCATGACTGAACCGGTGAAAGACAACTCCGATACGACAAGCGAAGACGATATTTATGTGGAGTTCATTCGACAGATCACCAACAAGGATGATCCGAAGATCATCCATGCCTATCCCTTGTTGCATCGGTGAATTGTGTGCGTAGGCATGGACGACAGGCGGATGGTTGGCGTATGGATCGAAAGCTGAGAAACCTTCTTCGAGACCCAAATGGAGGGCTGTCCATTGAACTGGTGATCGCCTTGCCATTGATCGCGGTCGCCCAGGCCCTCGCGTTCGATGTCGGTCGCGTCATCATCGATCAACATGCGCTTGAATCCGGCGTTCGGGATGCGGCGCGTTATCTCGCTCGCGCCCAGGTTGACGATTGCCCCGATGCAGGCACCGGTTATTGGAAAGTGTACCATAGGTTGGTTGCGACAGGCGTGCAGTCAGACATTGTTTCCAGCGACATTCAATGCAACTTCAGGCCGTTGTTTGATGGATCAACGAGTGCGTTGAGGGTTGAATACACTCGGGTAGAGATTGTCGCGGAAATCAATGTCACGACGCCACTGACCAGGTTCGCCGCCTGGGGAGCATGGGACGGCGGTATCACGATAGCTGCTTCCGATCAGGCGCGGTTTATTGGAGAGTAAGACGTGAGGGTAATTCGAAAGCTGAAAGCACTTTGGCGCGATGAAAAGGGGATGCATTCGATTGAGTTCCCGCTCGTCTTCTTTTTCATGTTCATGTTCGTCATGTTCGCGTTTCAGGTCGCTTTCGCGATGTTCGAGTTGATTTCGGTGGAAAAGGCCGCCCACGCAGCTGCGCGGATCGCCGCTGTCCGAGATCCCGTCCATACGAGCGTGCCTTCCACCAATGCGGCCGTTTCACCGGATACACTCGGCGATTGGTGTGGCGTCGGAGCAAATTGCACAAACCCCGGCGGGCCTTGGGTTTGTAGTCTCGACAGCACAGACACCGGCTGCGATTCCAGCCGGATGCAAGTGATCTACACCGACATGATGCGCTATGGAATTCGCGTTGCGCCTGACGATATGACGATTTCCTATACTTATGGGTGGTTGGGCTATGCCGGAGGTCCGTTTGCGCCGATTGTTGAGGTGACCATTGAATCTCGGCCGTTTTTGTTCAGTTTTGTGCCGTTGATCGGCGGTGATTTGGTTCGCCGTCCAGTGACGGCTACCGCTGTTGGCGAAGATCTGGCGACCAACTATACTGGGTTTGCCAGCAGCACTTCCAGCACGAGCACCAGCACATCGACGTCGACCACCACCTCCAGCACGAGCGGTGGTGATGATACATCGACGTCTAGCGGCGGCTAGCGGCGGCAACAGCAACGGCGGCAATCCACATAACTAGTTTACTAGCCTAAGCGCCTGATGGCGCGAGATTATGCCGCGTGATCAATTCGGCGCGGACATAGCAAGATTCAGGATCGGCGCCGCGCTTTTCATGCCGGCGCCGATTGCTGTTGTGAGATATCAAACCGCCCGGAAGTGAAGTGGCTCTGGTTTTCGGGCGGCTCGGCGATGTTTTCAAAGTGGAACCAGGTTAGATTTCACGCCGACGCGCTCGAACCAGGTCAGCAGCGGAGCAATTTTCGGCCTCGGCGATTTCGCGCTTCCTGGCGGTGCTGGTGTTGAAGCACCCTGTGAAGAGGAGGCCGCGCAATGTTGAGCACCTATTCCGTCGCCATCGCCGAGACAACGCGGTCCGCAAATCACCGGCTGCGAGAGGCGCACTGATGTTTGTCGTCTGCGGAGAAGCCCTTTGGGATCTGTTCGCTGTCGAGCAAGGCGGCGCGCTTGAATTCGACGCGCGGATCGGCGGCTCTCCTTTCAATGTCGCCGTCGGCCTGTCGCGGCTGGGGCAGAGGCGCGATCGCTGGCTCAGCGAAGAAGAACTTCAAAGGCTTTGGGCAGCGTTGGATGAATACCCTGACTATCCGCCAGCCAACGCAATCCAGCTGCAGATTCTCACCGGCGCGCGGTTGGGCGAAGTCCTCAGAGCGAGGCGCGCTGATTTCGACCTTTCCCGCGGCGTTTGGACCAAGCCGTCTTACGAGACGAAGCAGAAGCGCACTGAACATGTGCCGTTGGGCGAAGATGCCGCCGGTATCGTTGAGAGGGTCATCCAAACATCGAGCGGCGATTCCGAGTGGTTGTTTCCCGGCCGCAAGGAAGGCGAGCCGCTCAAGGACATTAAGAGATCTTGGATGTCTCTGCTCAAACATGCGAGCATCGAGGATTACCGGAGGCACGACAACCGCCACACCTATGCGTCTCATCTGGTGTCGTCGGGTCTCAGCCTCGAAGTGGTCGGGCGGCTGCTGGGCCATACATCGGCGCAGACGACCAAGCGATATGCGCACCTTGCCGACGACGCGCTGCGAGAGGCCAATAACGTCTTTGGTCGGAAACTGCCAAACCGCTGAAGCCAAGCTTGGTCAAGGCGGGTTCAGCCCAGCCCCGTCAGTCCGGGCTCGACTGGACCACGGACGCCCTATGCCAATTGCCGCCACCAGTAGGCGTTTGGCGTTTCCTTTTTGATGGGGGGCGTCTTGCCCTTGGAGCGGGCAATCAAGAAATCGGAAAGCTGTGGCACATGGTCTCGCGCTTCAGAAGGGGGGGGTGGGTCGATCTCTATAGCTTTTCGGTGGAAGACCGGAGGCCCCCGGCCGCCAATCATAAACCGTAACAAAAAAGGTTCCGAGGTTGCCTGGATCGGGCGTGAAGATGGAATTGCGGCATAGATCTTGGCGTCGATATACGGCCCAGACCACAAGATCGCCCAAGCTCCGCGGCGGTACAACACGATCTCCCCGAAGCGGCAATTCGTTCGAGTTAGGCGGCCAGAGTTCATTCCGGTCGTTCGCTGCGCCCAAGTCCGATGTCTCACATGCGAGACAATGCCAACATCGGACAAATGTCTGGTTTCGGTGCGCACTCAGGCACTCAAGACATTCACTAAGGTTCCGGCCATCAGCTGGAGCACACCAGTTCTAGTCGTAGACGGCGCCCACTTAGGCATCCTGGGGACCCGCCAAAAAGTGCGTGTACACGTGTTGCCGCTTGTCCATAGTCTTCGCGGAGCGTGCACGCTTGCTGATCGAAAAGCACTCAATCATGCTCGAACCGCCGCATCGTATGCGGCAACGATCTTTTTGGCGCGCTGGCCGACTTCGGTGGCGTCAAAGCCAGGTTTGTAGAGGTTGGAGCCGACGCCGAAGCCGCTTGCGCCCGCCTTGAGCCATTCGGCGAAGTTATTGGGCCCCACGCCGCCCACGGCGTAGGTTTCAGTTCCTTTGGGCAGCACTGCGGCGATCGCTTCGAGCCCCTTTGATCCTATGAGAAAAGATGGAAAGAACTTCAGGCCATCGGCGCCGCATCTGAGCGCGGCAAAGCACTCCGTGGGCGTGGCGACGCCCGGATATGACGCCATGCCCGCCGCCTTGGTCGCCTCGATCACCGCCGGGTTGCAATCCGGCGAGACGATCATCGCGCCACCAACAGATCGCACATCGGCCACCTGTGCTTCCGTCAGGACCGTTCCCGCGCCGATCTGCGCTTGATCGCCGAACTCCTTAGCGAGACGCCCGATCGAGGCCAGAGGATCGGGCGAGTTGAGCGGCACCTCGATGCTGCTGACGCCAACTGCGATTAGCGCGCGCCCGATCTCCAGCGTCTCGCCCGGCTGAATTCCTCGTAAAATGGCGATGATCTTGCGGCTCATGGCGTTTCCTTCATGCTGCTTTCAAAGGCCGCAGTCAGACCGGCCAGCGTCATGGCGTCGCCTCCGGCCAGTTCGGCCTGCGTTCCCTGCGCCATGAGCGCGGCTGAATAAAGGTTGGACAAGGTTTCCGCCCCGATCAGGATTACATGTTGGCCGAGCCAATAGGGCCGCGCGCCGGCCAACTCCAGACCGATCAGAAATCCGGATAGTCGCGCGCGAGCCGTGGCGGGCGGCAGGCTCTCCAGCAGAGCTGAGGCGCGAATGGAGAAGAGATCCGCCGCAAGGGTTTGAGGGCGCGCCATGGCGTCGTCGATGGCCTCAGCGAAGGCCGCGCCGTCCCACCCGTCGCTGCTTATTCCATGGCGCAGTACGGAGCGCTCAGACAGCAGCGAAAACAGCTCGCCCGTCATGAATGTGCGAAAGCTGACAATCTCTCCCGCGCTGATATGCGCCCATTTCGTGTGCGTTCCCGGAAGGCAGATCACCCCGTCGAAGCCCGGGTTCTGGGCGAGATATCCCGCGATCTGCGTTTCCTCGCCCCGCATCACATCCGCGGGTTTCGATTGGCTGACGCCGGGCAGGATGCGGACGGTCAATCTGGGGTCATCGACCGGCGCGAGAATAGCGCTATTCGCGCCCGGCGGCGGACAGGGCGCCGCGTCGTATGGCGCCTCCACCCAGCCTTGGCGCGCGCCGACCATGCCGCAGGCGATGACCGGCGTTTGGCGTCCTTCGCGCAGATAGGTATCGATCAACGACAGAAGCGCCGGCTCGAACTGCTCCGGCGAAAGCCGCCCCATGCCATCCGCTGAGGACAGCGCGGCGATTTGCTCGCCCCTCGGCCCGAAAATCCAGACGCGAAGATGGGTCGTTCCCCAATCCGCTGCTATCCAACTGATGGATTGATCCGCCATCGCGCTATCCCGTCACCGCCTCCTACTTCGCCTCGTCCCAAGTCTTATGCAGTTCCACAACGCGGCTGACTTCGTCGCGCGATCCCAGGATCACCGGCACCCGCTGGTGCGGCGACTCTGGAGGGATCTCCATGATCCGTTCGCGCCCCGTGGATGCGAGACCGCCGGCCTGCTCGACGAGAAAGCTCATCGGATTGGCCTCATAGAAGAGACGCAGCTTGCCGCCCGCGTCTCGGTTCTTCTCATCGACCGGATAAAGGAACACGCCGCCGCGCATCAGGATGCGATGCACCTCAGCCACCATCGAGGCCACCCAGCGCATGTTGTAGGTCCGCCCGCGCGGACCGTTTTCGCCGGAAATGCATTCCTCCACATACTGCCTGACCGGCGGCTCCCACCACTTCTCGCGCGAGGCGTTGATCGCAAATTCAGGCGTCGCAGCCGGGATTTGAATGTTCGGGTGCGTCAGCCTGAACTCTCCGATATCGCCGTCCAGTGTGAATCCGTTGACCCCATGACCGGTGGTGAGCACCATCATCGTCGAGGGGCCGTACATGGCGTAGCCTGCGCAGATCTGTTCGACGCCCGGTCTAAGAACGGTCTCGTGGGTAATCTCGGTCACGCCCTCCGGCAATTTTAGGACAGAGAAGATCGAACCGACGGAGACATTCACGTCGATGTTTGAAGACCCGTCGAGAGGATCGAACAGCAGCGCGTAGCGGCCCTTAGGATATTTCGCAGGGATCGGCTGGATCTCGTCCATTTCCTCAGAGACCAGCGCCCCCAGATTTCCGCCGAACGAGCAGCGCTCAAGGAAAATATCGTTCGAAAGCAGGTCCAGCTTCTTTTGCGTCTCGCCCTGAACGTTCTCCGTCTCCAAACTGCCGAGGACGTCGGCGAGCGCGCCATTCTTCAACGCGTTCGCGATCGATTTACACGCCGTGGCGACGTCGTGGAGCAGCATCGTCACGCGTTCGTCCCCGCCATGACGGCGTTGTTCCTCGATCAGGAACTGAATCAGGGTGATCTTGGTGTTGGACATGGGCTCATCCTTCGCAGTCATCGGCGTCGATGCGGCTCAGCGCACTTGTTGCGTCAGGGCGCCGTTTTGATACCTGGTCGCCATGTCAGAGAGCGGTATTGGGGTGATGCGAGGCCCGTTTCCAGCGCAGCCAAACCGCTCATACCGCTCTGCGCAAAGCGCTTTCGTGGCGGCGACCCCTTGCTTCAGATAACCGCGAATGTCGAAGGAAGCCGGGTTTTCCTTCATGTACTTGCGAATGGCGCCGGTCACGGCCATCCGGATATCTGTGTCGATATTTACCTTGCGGACGCCGTGTCTGATGCCGCGTTCGACCTCTTCAAGCGGCACGCCAAAGGTTTGCGGGATCTCGCCGCCATACTCGTTGATCACGTCCTGCAATTCCTGCGGAACGGTCGAAGCCCCGTGCATCACCAGATGGGTCGATGGCAGACGCTCGTGGATCTCTTGCAGCGTATCCATCGCCAGAATGTCGCCGGTCGGCTTTCGCGTGAATTTATAGGCGCCGTGCGACGTTCCGATCGCCACCGCCAGCGCGTCGACGTCGGTTTCTTTCACGAACTGAGCCGCTTCATCCGGGTCTGTGACGAGCTTGTCGTGCTCCAGCACCCCTTCAAATCCGTGGCCGTCCTCGGCTTCGCCAGCGCCGGATTCAAGTGATCCCAGGCAGCCGATTTCACCTTCGACCGAGACGCCGCGGGCATGGGCGGCTTCAACGACGCTCGATGTGACGCCCTTGTTGTAGTCATAGTCAGAGGGCGTTTTGCCGTCCGCCTCCAGAGAGCCATCCATCATGACGGATGAAAATCCGAGTTCCATCGCCTCGTCGCATGTGGCCGGGCTGCTGCCGTGGTCGAGGTGCATGCAGATCGGAATGTGCGGCCAGGTCTCGACCGCCGACTGCACCAGATGGCGAAGCGTAAAGTCGCCGGCATAGGATCTTGCGCTTTTCGTCGCCTGAAGAATCACCGGGCTGTCGGTCGCGTCCGCCGCCTGCATCACGCCGAGCATCGTCTCCATATTGGTGATGTTGAAAGCCGGCATGCCGTAGCCGCGCTCGGCCGCATGATCCAGAATTTGTCTCAATGACACCAAAGGCATGGCGCTTCCCTCTTCCCGTTATCTCTCGACGCGCGGCTCATCTCGCGCTACCGCACAGTTGATCTTCTTCGGCTTCCTGGCTCGTGTCGATGCGGCTTGAAGAACATGGACAACACTATCGGCCGCATAATTATTTCCGACTGCCCCGATGGGTGGGTGGGGTTGTCCAGCCTGAACTCGCTAGAAGGACATCGCACATCACTGGAATCGGCTGCCGCCGAGCAGGGCGAACCTACACGGTTTTCTTCTCCGCCCGCGGCCCTTCGTCAATTGGGTCGGCGGCCTGGAAATCAGAGAAACAAAGAAGCGTCGCAATGAAATGACGAAAACGAATCGGTGAGGTGCGGATAGGAGCGCTTAAACTGGAGCGAAATTAGTCCCACCGCTTCAATCAATCTCTCTTGTCTGATGTTTTCATTCAAAAAACAGACATGGATTGACTAAATGTCTGAATTGAGTCAGATAATGTCTGACTAGGAGCAAATCTGGCGATGAGCGAACGCAAACAGAGCGCGATAAAGGCTGACAGCCGAGGAAACTGGGTTGCGGAAAGTCTTGCGAAACAAGTGTTTCTCGGAGCGTACCGGCCGGGCGAGATGTTGCCTAAGGAGACCGAACTGGTGAAAGAGCTGTCAGTCAGCCGAGCTTCAGTAAGAAGCGGCCTTCAGACTATGGCTTCCCTCGGAGTAATCAAGCGGCAGGTCGCGCACGGGACGGTCGTCAGCGACTTTCGCGAGTGGAACATGCTCGACCCTAGGATAAGCCAGTGGATGGTCGACTACGCCAGCCCCAATCCGGACTTCCTGCAGCACATTTATGAATTTCGCTATTCCTGCGAGCCGTACATTTCCGCAGTGGCCGCGACCCGAGCGACGGCGCGCGACCTGCTGGCGATCGAGACCGCGTTCGAGGGGATGGAGAACGCGGTGCGCAGCGGCACCTATCTCGATTTTAGCCGCGCGGACATCGCCTTTCACACGGCGATCTATCAAGCGACCCACAACCTGATCTGGTCGCAGTTGGCGCATATTCTCAAGCCAGCGGTCCTGCTGGTGATTGAGGAATCAAATGCGACCGCAGACGGATTGGGCGAAAGCCTCGAGAACCACCGCGTCGTCATGGAGTGCATCCGTCTGCGCCAGTTTTCGAACGCTTATGACGCCGCGGCCCGCGTTCTCGATCAAACCGCTGTTGATCTGGGCTTATCTCGCGCATCAGCGGACAGTGGGCCGCTCGCCATGATGAAGGCGCGCGCCATCATGGGAGAAAACTGACCCCGGCGCCGCGCCGGACTGACGATACGAAACTTCAACCAAAACTTTCTACCTAATGGGAGGACTTCCAATGAAATCACTACGGTATTCAACGCTACTCGCAGCGGTGGCCGGCCTTGCCCTCGTGGGCCAGGCGGCGGCTGCTGACTACGAATTTAGATTCCAGTCAAGCGATCCCTCCGGCAACCCGAACTTCATCCTCCAGACAGGATGGACTGAGGCGCTCGCCGAGCGGACGGGCGGCAAAGTAAGTGTAGAGCTGTTGCCGGTTGGCTCGATCGTTGAGCACGCCGAAACGCAGGACGCCATCGCCGCCGGTATTCTGGACGGCCACATCACCGACACGTCCTATTTCACCGGGAAAGACGCCGGGTTCGGCCTGATCGCCAACCCTGTCGGCGCCTGGTCATCCCCTGAGCAGATGTTCGAGTTCGTGGAGAATGGCGGCGGCAAAGAGCTGATGAATGAGCTGGTGCAGCCCTATGGCCTCCACTTCATCGGCGCCACGACGCCCGGTCTCGAGGCGTTCGTCTCCAAGGTTCCGATCGACACCGTAGACGGGCTGAAAGGCGTGAAAATGCGTGCGCCTGAGGGACTTGTGCAGCAAGTATTCGCCGCCGCAGGCGCGGCGCCGGTGAACCTGCCGGGTTCGGAAGTCTTCACCGCGCTCGACAAGGGCGTGATCGAGGCCGCCGACTACACCGTGTTCTCAACGAACCAGGCGCAGGGCCTGAACGATATCGCGAAGCATCCGATCTATCCCGGCTTCCACTCGATGCCGTTGGTCGAGGTGTCGATGAACAAGGACAAATGGGACGCGTTGCCGGACGACATCAAAGCCGCCTTCGAAGAGACGGTGAAGGAGTTCTCTCGCACTCAGGTCGCTGCTCTCGCCGCCAAGGACGAAGAGGCTGTTGCGGCGGCGAAAGCCGGTGGAGAGATCACCGTGCATGACTGGTCGCCCGAGGAACGCGCCAAATTCCGCGCTATCGCTATGGGCGAGTGGGAAAAGGTCGCGACCAGAAGCCCCAATGCTCAGAAGGTCTACGACACTCTGACCGCGTATCTCAAAGAAACGGGACTCTTGCAGTAACCCGATAAAAAGACTGGCGACGGGGCGACCCGTCGCCACTCGATAAGCGCGAGGGGGGAGCCACGCCGATGCCCAACAATGATGCTGAAAACGAAGCGGAACATGGTCTGCAGGACCATGGCGAAAAAGAAGAGGCCGCCGTACAGGCGGGATTGCTCGGAAGCCTGATAAACAAGGGCGGCATCGTATTCGCCGTTGGGATTGTCGTGTCGATGCTCATCCTGATTCAGGAGGTGTTTCTTCGATACGTCCTGAACGCGCCGACGCTTTGGGCGCACGAAACCACCATCTTCCTGTGCGCGACGGCTTTCGTTTACGGAGGCCTCTATTGCGCGGCGCGCGACTCGCATATCCGGGTTGTCATTATCTATGACTACGTCAAAGGCCCCGTCCGGCGAATGCTGGATATTGTGATCTCGATCATCTGCGCGCTGGCGTCGGCGATCTTCGCCTGGGCGGCCTGGATGATGGTGGAGCGCGCGATCTTCGCTCCCGACGGCGCCTTTCGGCTCGAGACGTCGGGCAGCGCCTGGAACCCGCCCACGCCTGCGCTTCTTAAGGTCTTTTTGTTTGCGGTTCTGCTGGTGATGGCGGTTCAGTTCGTCGTCCTGGCGGTCAATTATGCTCGCGGCAAGGTCTCCACGCCGCCCACCACTCCCGGCGAAGGGGACGCTTGATGGAACTTGTCGATCTCATACCGAATTTCAAAGCGATGGGCGTCGAGAACGGCACGCTTGTGATGTTCCTGATGCTGCTGGGACTGCTGCTGACGGGCATGCCTCTGGCCTATGTTACGCTTCTGGTGGCGCTGATCTTCGCGCTCGGATGGTTTGGCCCGATGGCCGTGCCGCTGATCACCAGCCGGGTTTACTCCTTCGTCTCTTCATTTGTCTTCGTCTCGGTGCCGATGTTCGTGCTGATGGCGGCCCTTCTCGACCGCTCCGGCATCGCAAGGGACTTGTTCGAGGCGATGAAGCTGGTTGGCGGCCGGCTGCGCGGCGCAGTCGCAGTACAGACGATTTTCGTCGCCGTCGTTTTGGCCGCGATGAGCGGCATCATCGGCGGCGAGATTGTCCTTTTGGGCCTGCTCGCGCTGCCGCAGATGCTGAACCAGGGCTATGACAAGAAGCTGGCGATCGGCGTGATCTGCGCGGGCGGATCTCTCGGAACCATGGTTCCGCCGTCGATCGTGCTGATCATTTATGGCCTGACCGCCAACGTCTCGATCGGCGCGCTGTTCACCTCGGCCTTCATACCCGGTTTCATGCTGGCGGGCTTTTACGTGATATATGTGCTCGTTCGCAGCTACCTGACGCCGCATGTGGTTCCGGACCCTGTGCCGGACCAACGGTCGGCCGCGGAGAAATTCAAGCTCGTTAAAGGCATCATCCTGCCCATTTTGGTCGTGGTGTTCGTTCTCGGCTCGATCTATGGCGGCATCGCTTCGGTCACAGAGGCGTCCGCGGTTGGCGTGATGGGCGTGTTGCTCTCAACTGTCCTGCGCGGTGAGTTCAGCTTCACCATGCTCAAGGGCGCGGCGCTGCAGACGCTCTCCACTGTCGGCATGATCGTCTGGATCGGCATCGGCGCCAGCGCGCTGGTCGGCGTGTTCAACCTGATGGGCGGCATCAAGTTCGTCTCCTCGCTGATCACCGGCGTGTCCGAGAACCCGGTTATAATCATCCTCTTCATGATGGTGATCCTGTTCGTGCTGGGCATGTTCCTCGACTGGGTCGGCATCGCGCTTCTCACCATGCCGATTTTCGTCCCGATCGTGGTGTCGCTTGGCTACGATCCGGTGTGGTTCGGCGTCCTGTTCGCGATGAACATGCAGGTGAGCTTCCTGTCGCCGCCATTCGGACCCGCCGCATTCTATCTAAAAAGCGTCGCTCCACCGGAAATCTCACTCGGCGATATCTTCAAGTCGATGCTGCCTTTCATCTGCATCCAGATTTTCGCTGTCGGACTGTTGATCGCCTTCCCCGGCATAGCCGGCGGTTAGGGGAGGCGGTGCTCGGCGGAACCAGTAGGAGCTCGGTATGAAAATCACCAAGCTAAGCACTTGGCGGGTTCCGCCGCGGTGGCTGTTTCTCAAAATTGACACCGACGAGGGAGTCTTTGGATGGGGCGAGCCTGTAATCGAGGGGCGGGCCGCCACAGTCGAAACCGCGGTTCACGAGTTCTCGGACTCGCTGATCGGGTTGGATCCACGCCGAATAGAGGACATCTGGCAGATGCTCTATCGCGGCGGGTTCTACCGCGGCGGTCCGATCCTGATGTCCGCGATCGCCGGGATCGATCAGGCGCTGTGGGACATCAAGGGCAAGGCGCTCGGCGTCCCGGTGCATGAGCTTCTAGGCGGCGCGGTGCGCGATCGCATGCGAATGTATTGCTGGATCGGTGGAGACCGCCCAAGCGATGTAGCCCGTCAGGCCAGGGACGTCGTGAAAAGTGGGTTCACCGCCTTCAAGATGAATGGCACGCCGGAGCTGGCGATCGTCGATAGCCATAGCAAGATCGACGACGCCGTCGCCCGTGTCGCCGAAGCGCGGGAGGCGGTCGGCCCTGACGTCGGCATCGCCATCGATTTTCATGGCCGAGTGCACCGGCCAATGGCGAAGGCGCTTTTGAGAGAACTGGAGCCGTTCAACCCGCTATTTGTCGAGGAACCGGTCCTGCCAGAGCATCTGCATTGTCTGCCGCAGATAGCCGGTGGTCTGAGTTTTCCGATCGCCACAGGAGAGAGGCTGCATACGCGTTTCGCATTCCGCGACCTGCTGGAAGCCCGAACGGTCGACATCATACAGCCCGATATCAGCCACTGTGGGGGTCTGACAGAGGCGCGGAAAATAGCGATCATGGCCGAAGCGTATGACGTGGCGCTAGCGCCCCACTGCCCTTTGGGGCCGCTGACGCTGGCGGCCTCGCTGCATCTCGATTTCCTGTCTCACAATGCGTTCATTCAAGAGCAGAGCATGGGAATTCACTACAACGTTGGAAACGACGTTCTGGACTATCTGGTGGACCCCGCACCGCTTCAGATCGTTGACGGACAACTGCCCCTGCTCACGCGTCCGGGGTTGGGCGTGGAAATCAACGAGTCCTTCGTTATCGAAAAAGCGAAAACCGATCATTGCTGGCGAAATCCGCATTGGCGACACGAAGATGGAAGTTTCGCCGAGTGGTGAACCGCGTCTGCAGAACTTGTCAGGTTTGAAAAGGACAGTGCGAATGACGCCGTTTTCAGATGAAGCCACGCCGAATCTGGCTCGTATAATTGTCGTTATGGGAGTGTCAGGTTGCGGAAAATCCAGCGTGGGCGCCGCATTGGCGGGGCGCTTGAGGAAACCATTTCTGGATGCTGACGACTATCATCCACCATCGAACATCGAAAAAATGTCGCGTGGCGAACCTTTGACCGATGATGATCGTTGGCCATGGCTGGATCAGTTCTCGCAGGTTTTGACGGATCACGCGGACGAGCATGGAACCGTTGTGTCGGCGTGCTCGGCGCTGCGGCGCGCATATCGGGATCGTATGCTGACGGCGGCCAAGGAGCCGGTTCTCTTCGTCTACCTGCAAGGCTCACGTAAACAAATCGCTGATCGACTGAAGGTGCGCATTGATCATTTTATGCCCGCTGCGCTGCTCGACAGTCAGTTTTCAACGCTGGAGCCGCCGGGCGCTGGCGAGAACGTGCTTGAAGTGGATATCGGCCCGCCGGTTGAGGCTGTTGTCCAGTCGGTTCTCGAAGGGCTATCGGAAACGGCGGCGCGTGAGTGAGTATTTCGAGCTTCCGCATATATCGCGCCGCAGAATCCGCTCTGCAGCAAGACGTGCGGAGCCAGCCAATGAGCCGATCAGCGTCGCAACGACAGTTCGTATCCGGAGAAGACGACAGCCGGTCACGGGTTAACCACTCTGACCGCCTCGTTCAAGCAATAGCAAAATGACGCAACCACAACAGTCCATGTACGACCATCGCGAATTGGGGGACGGAATGGGAGAGACGCGATCAGGGCGTGAAACGGTGCGCGTGGGAATTATCGAGAAAAGCCCGATAATCCTGAGGGCGCTGACTGCTTTGCTTTCTGATGATCGTCGGTTCGAGGTCGCGATCAGCGTTTGCGACAACACGAAGTTTTTCAGCGCCGACGACAGCGAAATCGATGTTCTGGTGTCAGGCTGGGTCGGAACTGATGGCGGCGGCGGCGGCCTGTTGGACGCGTTGCGCGATCGCCATGATTCGCCGAAGGTCTTCATCTATTCGGCCGCCTCGATCGAAGCGATCGCTCACGAGGCGATGAGCAAGGGCGCCCGTGCGGTCGTCTGCAAATCGACCTGCCCAGACAAGCTTCTGGAATCGATCTGGGCGGTTGCTTTGGGACGCAAACTGTTTCCAAGCACTGCAGAGTCGGAACAGATTCGCCTCACCCGACGGGAGGCTCAGGTCCTTGACGCGGTCGCTAACGGATTGACCGCCCGACAGATCGCTGGCCGCCTGAATCTCTCGCATTGCACGATCAAGTTTCACGTCAAGAACGCATACGAAAAGATGAACGTGAATAGTCGCACCCAAGCCGTGGCGGTGTTCAAGAGGCGGCTTTCGAACCAATCCAGCTTATATTGAGAATCGAACGGGTGAGACTAAGAAAGTTTTCTTGGTCCGTTTGGCGGTTCTGCAAAGAGAGCTTGGTCCGAGATTCAATTTATCAAATGTCTAGCTAGTTTCGGTTCCTCAGCTAAAAAATCAACGCCCAAGGGCGGAGTTTACCGCAAGCCGCCAGGAAAATTAAGGGCGGTTTGCGGTGGTGAGTTACTCTTCAAAGCGACGTGGCAAGCGACTGCTTCGGGCTCGAGGACGAAGCCGCTGCCGCGGCAGGGGCTTCGTCCAGGAGCTCTTTGCGGACGTGATCGGCGGACTACATAATGATGGCTGAGCGCTCGAAGCCGACATCAATCACTTGTACGTCCAAAGTTTCGTCCATGCCGCGAAATCAGTACTGTAGAAATAGCATTGCCGTGGAGTGCCCCCGCTGAATTGGTCCACCGTTATGTTTAGGAAACGGAGGACCAATTCAGCGGGGGCACTCCAGCGAGATTTGGAGCAAAAATGGAGAAAGCGGACATCCCCAAGAACTCAATTGATCTTCAGACATGCGGCAATGGCCTGCGTCGGGCAAAACGCTGATCGCCGCCGCGGTATTGAGTCCGTATTATGGAATACTTGGGTGAAATCCCGCATCGCAATAGCGCTATAAGGCGAATCACCGCAAGGTCACACACAACAAGAGCAACAATACTCAACAGTGGAGATCGCATGTTTTCATTAAGCCGGATCAGATCCCTTTCCGCCGCGCTGGCAGCGGCCGCGTTTATGGCGCTTTCATTTTCGGCGGCCAATGCGCAAGACAAGCCGAACATCCTGGTGATCTGGGGTGACGACATCGGACAGTCGAATATCTCGGCCTACACATTTGGATTGATGGGCTACCAGACGCCCAATATCGACCGGATCGCCAAGGAAGGCATGATGTTCACCGATTACTACGGCGAACAATCCTGCACAGCGGGGCGGTCCTCTTACATCATGGGCCAAAGCGTGTTCCGCACAGGCCTCTCCAAAGTCGGCCTGCCGGGCGCAGACCTTGGAATGCAAGAGGAAGACCCAACAATCGCCGGGCTGCTGAAGTCTGAAGGCTATGTCACTGGCCAGTTCGGCAAGAACCATCTTGGCGACAAGGATGAACACTTGCCGACCAATCACGGCTTCGATGAGTTCTTCGGCAATCTCTATCACCTAAACGCCGAGGAAGAGCCGGAGAATGAGGATTACCCTGGCGACATGGTGATGCCCGACGGCCGTACGTTCAAGGAAACCTTCGGACCGCGCGGCGTGATCCGCTCCTCCGCCTCATATGGCGATGACGGCCTGCCGACTCAGGAAATTGAGGACACCGGCGCGCTGACCAAGAAGCGTATGGAGAGCGTCGACGATGAAACTGTCGAGGCCGCCATCGATTTCATCCGGCAGGCCAATGAGGCCGGGACGCCGTTCTATGTTTGGTGGAACGGCACGCGTATGCATTTCCGCACCCATGTACGCGAGGACCGACGCAACAAGGGCAATGACGAATACACCGATGGCATGCTTGAGCATGACATGCATGTCGGCATGTTGCTAGACCTGCTCGATGAGCTGGGCATCGCCGACAACACCATCGTGCATTACTCGACCGATAACGGCCCGCACTACAACACCTGGCCGGACGCCGCCGCGACCCCGTTCTTCGGTGAGAAGAACACCAACTGGGAAGGCGGCTGGCGCGTGCCCTCGGCGGTGCGCTGGCCAGGCAAAATTGAGGCGGGGTCGGTCTCAAACGAGATCATGCACCATATGGATTGGCTGCCGACCTACGTGGCTGCAGCGGGCAATTCGGACATCAAGGAAGAGCTGAAGGCAGGCGGTGTCAAAGCCATCGGTCGGGAATACAAGGTTCACCTCGACGGGTACAACTTCCTGCCACACCTGACCGGCGAAGAGGAGGTCGGACCCCGTCGGGAGGTCTTCTATTTCTCCGACGATGGCGACCTGACGGCGCTTCGCTATGACGATTGGAAATTGATCTTCCTGGAGCAGAAGGAATACGCGACACTCCGAGCCTGGGCCGAGCCCTGGACAGAGTTGCGTGTTCCTCTGCTCTTCAATCTGCGCCGCGATCCGTATGAGCGGTCCTATCGCACCTCGAACACCTACTACGATTGGTTGATCGACCGGGTGTTCTTTCTGGTGCCCGCGCAGCAATATGTCGGCAGTTTTCTCTCCACCTTCCAGGAGTTCCCGCCCCGCCAGAAGGCCGCGAGCTTTAGCCTGGATCAGGTGATGGAAAAACTGGCGACCGGCGGCGGATCGAAATAGAGACGCTGGAAGATTGCGAGATTGCGCCATCGGCCGCTTGAAGGGCGGTGGCGCATTCGGTTCGGAGGGCTCATGAAAAAATCTCTCATGACTGGGTTGGCGCTTTGCGCGCTGGGTGTTTCGGCAGAGTTAGCGACCGCGCAGGAGCGCCCGAAGCTGGTGCTGCAAATCACAGTCGATCAATTGCGCGGCGATCTGATCGACCGCTATCGCGCCGGGCTGGGTACTGACGGTTTCAACCGCTTGCTTCAGAGCGGGCTGAGTTTCGCCAACGCCCATCACCGGCATGCGAATACGGAGACCATTGTCGGTCACACGACGCTCGCGACGGGCGCTGATCCGGCGGCGCATGGCATGGTCGCCAATCTTTGGTTCGACAGGACGACCGGCGAGCAAGTGTACAACGTACAAGACCTTGACTACCCCCTTGTCGGGGCGGCGGGAGTTGACGACGCGACCGAGATCGACCCGACCCAGCGCGCGGCCACGACCGACGGTCGCTCTCCGAGAAACATCATTACATCGACGATTTCTGACGAGATCGCCCTGCATTTCGGCCCCACCGCCAAGATCTTCGGCGTCTCGGTCAAGGATCGCGGCGCCATCTCGATGGCCGGTCATGCCGGGCAGGCTTACTGGTTTTCAAAATCGGAAGCCCGTTTCGTTACCAGCACTTTCTATCGGCAGGACTACCCGCGATGGGTCGAACAATGGAACAACAGTGGCAAGGTCCAGTCCTACGCTGACACCGACTGGGCGCTTGGCGATGCGCCAGAGACCTATTTGTTTGGAGATCGCGACGACCAGAAATGGGAAACCGAGTTGCCGGGCTGGGGCCGCACATTCCCGCATAATTACGGCTCGTTCGACGGCAAATATTTCACGACCTTCCTGACGCTCAGTCCCGCCGGCGACGAGATCACCGTCGATTTCGCCAAGGCTCTGATCGAGGCAGAGGAGATCGGCCGGGATGACGTGACTGATTTCCTTTCGGTCAGCCTGTCCTCGACAGACTATGTCGGGCACATATTCGGACCGTCGAGTCTTGAGGCGGAGGAGAATATCCGCAGGCTCGACAAGACACTCGCCGATCTGCTCGCCTTCGTTGATGCGACTGTTGGCTTAGAGTCGACCCTAGTGGTCCTGTCGGCCGATCACGGCGCCCCGGAGCATCCCGGTTATCTCGCGTCGCTGGGCATCGAAGTCCGCACGTTTTTGTTCAGGCGTGTGGACACCGAACCGGGTTTCGTTCGGCTGGAGGCTGATTTCGGCGCCAGCCGCGACCTGATCAAGAACTTCTCGAACCCGTATATATATCTTGACCGAATGGTCATCGAAGAGCGCGGCCTCGATCTGTCAGAGGTCGAAACCGCGGTCGCCGAGGAGTTGGCGAAACTGCCAGGAATCGCCTATGCGGCCGGAGCGACCGCGCTTCGCGCCGGTGGGCCCGTGGCTGGCCCGGTGACCAGTCAGGTGCTCGCGAACTTTCATCCGGATAGGTCCGGCGACATCTATATAGTCTTTGATCCCCACTGGTTCATCGCCGACTTCGACGGGCTGGTCGTCGCCTCCGCCCATGGGTCGCCCTGGACATACGACACCCATGTGCCCGTGATCATTTCGGGACCTAGCGTGCCAACCGGCCGGGTGTCGCGCCGCGTTGATACCGTTGACCTTGCGCCGACGCTGGCGGTTTATCTCGGAACGCGTTTGCCCACAGGCGCGCGCGGCGTTCCTCTTGTCGAGGTTTTCCAGTAGGCGAAGTCTGTTGATTGGATTGAGCTTGGGTGTGCGACTGTCGCTCAGACGCCGACCAGTTGCACCGCCCACTCATAAGCCGGGACCAAGAATGCGCAGACAGTCGACCTCTCATATGCTTCTGCGCCCGGCCTACCTGATGGCTCTGATTCCGTTCGTCTTCGCCGCGCCAGAAACGGCGGCCCAGTCGCCGGACGGGCCGCGACATGACTATATCGGGTCGGACGCCTGCATCGCCTGTCATAAAGATCAGGGCGACGCTTGGCGTGGCTCTCACCATGACCTTGCATGGACCGAACCGACCTCCGAGACCGTACTCGGCGATTTCAGCGATGCGACCTTCACGCATCAGGGGATTACCCATCGTTTCACGACGACGGAAGACGGGTATTTTATTGAGACGGACGGCCCCGATGCGGCGATGACCACATACCGCATCGAAGGTGTGGCGGGGGTCGAGCCCCTCCAGCAATATCTGGTCGAGACCGGGCCCGGTCGCCTGCAATCCCATGACGTGGCGTGGGATCGCGAAGAAGAACGCTGGTTTCACCTCTATCCGGGGCAGCGGCTAAAAGCGGGGGACGGGCTGCACTGGATGGGGCCTTACAAGACCTGGAACGCCCGCTGCGCTGAATGCCACGCGACTGGCTACGAGAAAGCCTTCGACGCTAGGACAGGGGTCTATCGCAGCACGCAGGCGGAGATCGGCGTGGGCTGCGAATCCTGCCACGGACCGGGCTCTCGCCACCGGGATTGGGCGGAGGCGGGGGTCGACCGCACAGGCGTAGAGAATGCGGGGCTCGCGCAGCAGTTTACGCAAACCAACCCTCAGGCTGAGATTCAGCAATGTGCTGGCTGCCATTCCAGGCGGGAGCCATTTTTGGGCGGCAACCCGATCCCCGGGACCGCCTTTCACGACGCATACCGGCTGGCGCTCCTCCGACCCGGCCTCTATCACGCCGATGGTGCCATCCTGGACGAGGTCTATGTCTACGGCTCGTTCCTGCAGTCGAAGATGTACGCCAATGGCGTGCGTTGCTCCGATTGCCACGACCCTCATCGCGCGGAGCTGAAGGTGGCGGGCAACGCGATCTGCACGCAATGTCACTCGCTGGCGGGCAATGCGCGTTTTCCGAGCCTGAGGACGGCGCTCTATGACGGACCCGAGCACCATTTTCACCCGGAGGGCGACGGAGCCGCGTGCGTCAGCTGCCACATGGTCGCTCGCACCTATATGCAGGTCGACCCGCGCCGCGATCACAGTTTTCGTGTTCCTCGGCCTGACCTGTCAGCGGAGACCGGCGCGCCAAACGCCTGTACGGACTGCCACGCTGAACGGGACGCCGGGTGGGCGGCTCAGGTCCTTTCGCAGCGGTTTACCGACAGTCGCCATCGCGGCCCGCATTTCTCGCAAACGCTGGCGGCGGGGCGGATGGACCCGGCGTCGAACGCCAATGCGCTGCTGGACCTCGCCCGGTCAGGCGAGCCGGGCATCGTACGGGCGACGGCCCTTGAGCTTCTGCAATCGGCGGCGAATGAGGGACATGCGCAAAAGGCGGCTGTCCTGCTAGCCGATGAAGATCCGCTGGTTCGCGCGGCCGCGATTGGACTTCAGCGCACCGCATCGCCACGGGACAGAGTCGCGCGCGTCTGGCCGCTTTTAAACGACCCCCGACGCAATGTTCGTATGGCCGCAGCGCGCGCGTTTCTCGACATGCCCCGCAACACTCTCGTCGGCCTTGATCTGGCCGAGTTGCAAACCGTGTCCGGAGAATGGAGGGCGTCTCTCATAGCCAAGACGGATTTTCCGGAAACGCATCTGGTTTTAGGTGGAACCGCGCTCGGTTTGCGTGATTTTCGTTCGGCGGATGCAGCGTTCAGCGAGGTCGTGCGCCTTGACCCGAACCAGGTCGACGGTTGGGTGATGTTGGTCCGCATTCGCGATGCGCTGGGGGATCGAAAAGGCGCCCAACAAGCGCTGGATCAAGCGCTGATGTCAAACCCCACGGATTTCGACCTGCTGATGCTGGAAAGGCAAATCAACGATTAGATGCAATGCGGGCAGTTGGCATTCGACAGCTGCCTAATTACTACTGGGCAGCCTCACCTGATTGGTCCGGTTTGAATGTTAGTGCATCACTGGCCTGGTTTCCATTGGGACGATGGATTCTGGCGCCGGTGGCCGATAGCCGAGTGCGCTGTGGGGCCGTTTCGTGTTGTAGTGCTTTCTCCAGCCCTCGATGATGATCTGGGCCTCTCTCAGCGAATAGAAGATCTCCCCGTTGAGCAATTCGTCTCGGAACCGGGCGTTGAAGCTTTCGACGTAGCCGTTCTCCCACGGCGAGCCTGGCTCGATGAAGGCGGTCTTCGCGCCAACGGCGGCGATCCAGTCCCGGACGGCCTGGGCGACGAACTCGGGGCCATTGTCGCTTCGGACGAATTCGGGCGGTCCGCGCAGGATGAAGAGATCGGTGAGCGCGTCGATCACGTCGGTCGAGTTCAGCTTTCGCTTCACCCGGATCGCCAGGCATTCCCGGCTGAACTCGTCGAGGATGTTCAAAGTCCGGAACGCCTTGCCGTCATCCGTCCGGCAATGGACGAAGTCGTAGCTCCAGACATGGTTCCGATACTCTGGCCGAAGCCGCACACACGAGCCATCGTTCAGCCATAGCCGTCCCTTCTTCGGTTGCTTCGGTGGAACCTTCAAACCCTCTCGCCGCCATAATCGCTCGATCCGGCCGTCGCTGACCCGCCAGCCTGCGTCTCTCAGCAGCGCAGCGACGCGACGGTATCCGTAGCTGCCATATTGCCTGGCAAGTTCGATCATGTCGGCCACAAGCCGGTCTTCGTCTTCTCGGCCGCGTGGCTGATGTCTTTGCGTTGATCGATGCTGCCCCAGCACCCGGCAGATCCGGCGTTCCGACACCTTCATCTCACTGCGGATCAGCTCGATGCAGGCGCGGCGACGGGCGGGGCTCAAAAGTTTCCCCGTGCAGCTTCCTTCAGGATCAGCTTGTCCAGGGTCAGGTCCGACACGGCCTTTCTCAGCCGTTCGTTCTCCTTCTGAAGCCGTTTGAGTTCCTTCAGTTGGTCGGTTCCCATGCCGCCATACTGCTTTCGCCATCGGTAATAGGTCTGCTCGGTGATACGAACCTCCCGGATCGCGTCCACACGCGTCATCCCCTGCCCGACAAGCACATCAACCTGCCGTAGCTTCCGAACAATCTCTTCGGGCTTGTGCCGCTTGTTCGCCATTCTCTGTCCTCCGTTTCCTAAACATAACGGTGGACCAATTCAGCGGGGGCACTCCACTCAGATGTTTACTACGACGCTGGACGGTACGGCGATGCAGCCCAAGGAGTGCGAGACGCACTGCGCGATTACCTGAAGATTGTGCCCAGCGAAGAATGGAGCAGCCTTTCGGACGAGGGCAAACTGTCGGCGCAAGCTTGGGCGAGCTGGGACTCCGCCTATAACTTGATACTGGATTTGAAGGCTTCGTCTCCAAGAGAGGCTGCATTGCGAGACAACATGTTGGCGAAGGTGCATGTTATCGCTGAGAGTCGAGACCTTCGTGAACATCACGCCAAGACCACCCTGAGTTTGGTCTTCTGGATTGCGGCCCTAGTTGGCGTTCTGTTGGTATCGGTCGGCTATTACTCTTTCCCTCCCAACCGAGACAACCTCATCTTGATCTCTATGTTTGCGGCCTACACAGGGTTCTTACTCTTCACGATCTTCGCGATGTCCAACCCGTATGGCGCTCCGGCGGCGCTAGATCCGGTTCTGTTTGCCGAACTTTTGGATGAGCTGGAAAATTGACGGAGCTTCGGAGAACCAGAAACGGCCACAGTCATAGTGGTTCTGTAATCAGACCTTGGACCCGAAAATTGAGGGAAAAACCATGACGACTGAAGGACCGGTGGTGCTCTTCTGCGCGGCGTTCTTGATGCTCTGCGGCTCAATCGCCGCGCTCGCGCAGGACGCACTGGTCGAGCGATTGAATCTGGAAGATGAGGGTATTCCCCAGATCGTTGAAGATTCGATCACCGGATACGGCATGGTCGATTATTCGATTCGGGCGGAGCGATCACAGATCATCTCGGTCGACCTGCAATCGTCGAACCGCTCGGCATATTTCAACGTTCTTCCCGCTGGTTCGAATGAGGCGATCTTTATCGGGTCCACGCAGGGCCATGTCGCGGACATACCTGCGCCTGCGGATGGAAGCTATGTAATCCGAGTCTACCTGATGCGATCTGCAGCGCGGCGCGGCGAGACCGCGGAATACAGGCTAGGAATTGCCGTTGGAGAGCCTGAGTTTGCAGACGGGCTTTCTGGCGGCCCCGACTTCTGGGAGGTGGCCGGGGTTGGCGGTGGCGATGCGCTAAACCTGCGCGCGGGGCCGTCCACGCGTTACGCAGTGATCGGAAAGTTGCGTAACGGCGACCTTCTGGCGAACCGAGGTTGTAGACTGACGGGAGAGGAACGCTGGTGTCGTATAAGAGCCGCCGGGACGGGCGCGATGGGATGGGTTTCTGGCCGCTTCATCGTCGAGACGTCCGCTCCCAAGGCGCCCGCAACGCCCGAAGGTGGGCCCGTCGGCAATGGTGCGGCGTTCGATGCAACCGGCTTTGTCGCCTGCGCAACAGCCGCACATGAGCCGTTGCGACAGTGCCCGTTTGGCGTGGTACGCGCTGGGGTGGGCAACGCGGGTGTCTGGATTGCGTTGGGCGACGGCGCAGAGAGGCAAGTTCTTTTCGAGGACGGTTTCCCAGTGACGAGCAATGCGCCTGCAGAGGTGGCATTCGAAAAGAGCGGCGATCTCTATATCGTGCGCATCGGAGTCGAAATATTCGAGATTCCAGAAGCCGTTATTTACGGGGGGTGAGATCGAAGCAGATTCTTAAAAACGGTAATGTAGTTCGCGCCCTAGCCTGAGATGCACTCGATTTCTTCGAGGCACGTGAGCTGTCGCGTCGATCCAAGAGCCGCGAGTCGGTTCTTGTGGCCTCTTGGACCGCTACAGTCGATTTTTGAGATTCGAGATTTTTTCGGTTTCATTCCTACGCTTTAATTTGAAAGTCAGCCAACGTCTGGAAAGTTTTACTGAGCGGTCGTCCGGGCGGCGTGTAGCGAACTACCGGATATGGCGCAGAGCGGAAATCGATGCCTCCAATCGCGCTGCAGTCGCAACGAATGGCCGCTTTCTCCTCTGCAGCGCAGCACGCCCATAGGATCTGTGTTTGCGGCCTGAATGCTGCATGAGCGTCGCTCCGAAACTTGGCTCGTCGGCTGTGGGCTCGTTGCCGTCTTTGACGACCTCTTCGGGGAATGGCGGGTCTGGGATGGCGAACGGCGGCTGCCGTCCGCCAGGCTTTCAGATGTCGACCCCCTCAGCGATGCTCAGCGCATCTTCAAGTTCGACGCCGAGATAACGAACCGTGCTGTCCACCTTGGTGTGGCCGAGCAGAAGTTGGACCGCGCGTAAATTGCCGGTCTTTCGGTAAATCAAAGCGGCCTTGGTGCGTCGCAAGGAATGTGTCCCGTACCCGCTGGGATCGAGTCCGATGGCCGACACCCAGTTGCGGACGAGCCGCGCGTATTGGCGCGTCGACAGGTGCGGCGAGGCGTGGAACCTGCTTGGGAAAAGGAACTCGCATCCGCGCATGCTAGGCGAATTGACCCAATCCAAGACCGACATTCGAGTGTTCTCGGATACTTCGAACTTAACGGGTCGCCCGGTCTTGCTCTGCATGACCGACGCCCGCTCGCGAACTGAGCCACTGATAACGAGGTCGGCCACCCCCAGGCGGACAAGGTCGCAGCCGCGCAGTTTGCTATCGATGGCGAGATTGAACAGCGCCAAGTCACGGGGGTCGCCCGCGAGTTCAAGGTGCGCTCGAATGGCCCACACCTGCTTTGGCAGCAGCGGACGTTTCTGGCCGACGAGCCGGCCTTTGTTCCAGGGTGGGCGCTTTGCTCTGGGAACCGGAAGCTGGATTCTGGACATGACGTAGTCTCCATCCGACCCTCCCGTCCCAGGCGTCGACACCGTGCCGACCCGGGAATCTATCGCCCCCAGTCCAATGACCGGTTTCGGCGCGGGTGTCCTGTATGGCTTCGGTGCTGCGCATCAGGCGGCTTCGAGCCCGAAGTGACGCGTGCTCCGCTGCGCTCTAATTCGAGCAATGCGTCAAGACCGGACTTTGAGGCTGGGTGGCATCTTCCATTCGGAAGTTCAGCAGGTGTCAGTCTAACGCCCTTTCTATGACGTTCCATAATATCTGTGAAACATTGTTGTTGTAATTGTTCCAAGGCAAGCTGCCGCAGAAGGTGATGGACCCAGTCGCAAAGACCGATCCGCCGCCAGGATAAGCGCAAAAGATCATGTCGGCGTGCTTCGCCTCGACCTCGGAGCCGCCCGTAAGGTTTGTCAGGTGGGTCAACTGTTCTTCTGGGACCAGTATGAAGTTGTCATCGCGGGTAACGGACCGGGCCAGCAGTACCGCGTTGTCTGGCGTGCCAATGCGCTCGTCCATATGATCCAGTTCGAATCCAGCAGCGCCGTTGCCGGAATAGCCAAAGTCACCGATGATCTCGCCATCGACGCCTTCGAACACCCAATCGAATGCAGGATCCGTCGAGACGCGCCGGTATGGATCGCCGATGAACTCACCCTGTGCTGCGAAGCCGATCCCTACGAGGTCTTGGGGCGCGCGGCCATTTCGTCGCCACAGCCCGCCATAGCCGCCGTCAAATGCGCTATAGTACTCGCCCGGTTCAGCGGCCCAGGCGCGGATGCCGTCCTCGGCGCGGCGAATTTCCAGCATGCCGTCATTTTCAGAATGCTGGGCGATACGCCAGTAAAATCCGTTGCCGCCGAGATAGACCAGATGGCCGCCATTATCACGGTAATCGCGCAGCGCGTTCAGGCTTTCTTCTGTGTGGTACTCGGGATGACTGCCGGTCGTTACCGCCTTGTAACCTGCAATCGCGGCATGGCCGTGGGCGTGCAAGTCGTGATCCGTGACCAGGTCATAGGCGATGCCTTTGGCATGCAGCCAACTGATCAGGTGGCTGTCAGCCGGAAAATGGCGCAAGCCCGAACAAGGCGTTGTGCCAAAGGTTAGGTAGGCGGGGCGCAAATTAAAAAGAGGGCGGCGGTGCGAAGCGTGGCAGATGCCCGAACCATCGGAATGGTAATTATAAGTCGAAAGCCCGTAATGCGGATGTTCGGCCGGATTATAGGGATAAGCGTTCCAACCGGTGATCCGGTCCTGCCATGAAGGGTCATAGTCCGGTCGCGCGTGGTTGCCGTAGATCGTGTAGGTGAAGGTGGACACCAGAACGCACAGATCAGCGCGGCGCTGATGCAGAGGTGGGCAAACAAAGAATGGGATTGCCTCATGTTGTCCGTCACATTCCAGCCGCATGATGTAGATGCCTGACGGCATGTCATCCGGAATTGTGAAGGTGAAATCGGTGTCCCAGCCGAAATCATAGATATCGTCCTGATGGAAGTGGATGGCGGCGTAGTGGTCGGGCCGATGCGACCAGTTCATCTCGCTCGCGTCCCAGTTCGAACTGGTCATGGCGCGGGTAGGGAAGTTGACAAGCGTAAGGCCAGGACCTGACTGCGGGGCCACGGTGGTTTTCGTCATGTCCTCGGCGAAATCCCAAGCGCAGAGAGTAACGCCATCCGCAATAATGGAAGGGGCCTCGATCTTGCCGTTGAAATGCTGGCTGGCCTGCCCATCGGCCAGATGCGCGGCGACTGTGGGCGTGGCTTCAAGGGCAACCGGTTCGCCGGCAGATTGCACGTTGATCGGATCAATCGCACTTCGGCCCAGCATGTGCTGTTTGATGGTCAGAGCGCCTTCCTCAACGCGGCCTTCGATCCTGTGCCATTTGCGCAGTTTTAGCGGGGTGATTGTAGAGACCCGTGTCTCGCCTACGCGCAGGCAAGCCGCACCGCTGGCGTCCACGCAAAGATCGACCTCCCCACAGCTGATCACGGTTTGAACGTGGTCGCAGCGTTGAGTAGGGAAGATGGTCGCCGAGAACTGGAGCGTAGCCCCGAAGTCCGCTGACACCTCTTTTGTCGCAACCCCGTAAGAGCCAGCAGAGAAGGGCCGGCGCACGGAAGGAAAGCTTCGATGAACAAAGAACTCCGAGGCGTCCTCTTCGATGATTCCCGGGCCAACCGGGTTTGGATCAGCGCTGATTGACCTGACCAGCCGAGCCGTAAAGGGGTTGGCCGACCGGGACGAGACCTTGAACTCCAACGTCTCACCCGGTCGTCCTGACAATTGCTCTACATAGCCCGTGAGCGGCAGGTCTTTGGTGCTTTCACTCATCGCATCGGCCCATACACAAGGTCAGGCAGATAGGTGACCCAGCCCGAAAAGAAGACCAGAAGGAAGATCATCGCGACATAAGGGATCAACAGCGGCAGCACGCCGACCGATATTTCCTCAATGCTGATCTTGCTTATTCGCGCCGCCACGAAAAGGTTTACCCCGATAGGCGGCGTCAGGAAGCCGATCTCGCAAGTCATCACCGTGAAGATGCCAAACACGACGGGATCGATGCCAAGGCTGGTGACCAGCGGATAAAACACGGCGGTGAAGATGATGATCTGCGGGATGCTTTCCAACCACATCCCGACGATGATGTAGAACACCCCGATCAGCAGCATCACGAGCCATGGGAACTCCACTAGCCCCT
This sequence comes from Paracoccaceae bacterium, assembly GCA_963669315.1. Taxonomy (GTDB): domain Bacteria; phylum Pseudomonadota; class Alphaproteobacteria; order Rhodobacterales; family Rhodobacteraceae; genus SZUA-547. Next base: position 3,338,912 of record OY770021.1, read on the forward strand.
GGAACAAGCCCAGCACGAAGGTCGGAATATCGAAAATCGTCACCAGCTGGCCGAAGGCTTTGGTTGAGCCAAGAATGAACAGCACCGTGCCGATCACAATCGCGGTAAACTTGAACGCGTGGAACAATTTGACCCAAGTTAGCCCCTTGTAGATGAACATCCCGACAAACAAACCGTAAGCCACGGCGACGCCTGCCGCCTCGGACGGGGTAAAGATGCCGGCATAGATGCCGCCAAGGATTATGACCGGCGCCATGACCGCCCATTTGCCTTCCCAGAACGCCTCCAACAAAGGACCCCAGCGGAATTTCTCACCGGTGCCGCCATAGTCGTTCTTCACCGAGATGATGAAGACAACAACCATGAGCATCAAGCCAAGCACGATGCCCGGAATAATCCCCGCCAAAAACAGGCGGGGGATCGAGACGTCAGTAACAAGCGCAAAAATAATCAATAGATTAGATGGCGGAATCATACTGCCGAGCGCGCCAGCCGCTGCGGCGATGGCTCCAGCAAAACGTGACTTGTAGCCCTCTTCCTGCATCGCAGGAATTGTAATCGAGCCGATCGCTGCAGTAGTTGCAGGTCCTGAGCCCGAGAGCGCTGCAAAGAACATGCAGGCTACGACCGTGACCAGGCCAATGCCGCCTTTGTAAGCACCCACGAGTTTTTGCGCGATGTTGACCAGTTTTTCGGACATGCCACCCTGTTCCATCAACTGACCAGCCAGTACGAAAAGAGGGATGGTAACCAATGGGAACGGCTCAAACGCAGTCCAAGCGGCCTGCGCCATCAGCGTCATGGGGATGTCGGCAATGTAAAGCCCAGCAACAGTGGCAATTCCTGCCGCAAAGGGGATCGGCACGCCGATGGCCATGGAGACGACAAAGACGATGGCCATCACAATCGGCCCGTTTGCGCCTGCAACAACGGCCATGATCAAACCCAAGATCAGGGTGACGAGCACGACGACGGGAACGATGCTTCCACCGGTTTTCGAAATGGTGGTATCGCTCATAGCGGCAGCCCCCGGAAATTATCGGCGCGCCAACGCCAGTAAACCTGAACAATGCGAAACAGCATCAAGCAAAACAGCATCGGGATGAACATCTGCACCCAGCGTTGCTCGATGCCTAAACCGGGGGTCTGGTACGTCACGTCGAACAGCAATTGCGTGTAGGTTGTGGTTTGCACAATCATAAAGATCACGAAGCCTAGCCACAGCACGTCTGCGGACACCACGCAGACAACTTGCAAGGCCTTTGGCAACCGACTGATCAGCAGCGTAATTCGAATATGCGCGCGCTCGCGCGTCGCCATGGTGGCCCCAAGGTAAACGGCGAAGATCATGCCATAGACAGCGGTTTCTTCAGCCCATGCAGCCGCGGAATGAAAGACAAACCGCAGAACAACCTGCATCAGAACCGAGCCAATTATGACGCACAGAAAGACTGCGCACAGCACCTCTTCGAAATGTTTGTCGATCTTGGACAACATGCCATTCCCCCGGGGCGAGCGCGCCCTTTAGCGAAAAGAGCCTGCGAAAGCGGACATACAGGCTCCTTGTTTTTTGTGATCTGCCTTATTCAGCCGCAGCGCGGATCGCGAGCAGCAGCTCGTTGAACTCTTCGCTGCCTTCTTCCGCGTATTTGTCCTGAACGCTCAGACCGGCAGTTATGAAGTCGGTTTTGTCGACTTCAGCGGTTGACATACCACCTTCGGTGGTCAGGAAAGTGCGGATTTCTTCGACCTGCGCCGAGACAACTTCTTTCTGGTGGACGCCAGACTCTCGCGCGGCGCGCAGCACGGCTTCACGCTGAGCGTCGTCCAACTTGCCCATGATCCGGTCGCTGGCGAAGAGCGGCGAGAAGTAGTTGAAGTGCTCAAGCGCGGTGAAATGCGGCATGAATTCATAGAACTTCTGCGATTTTACAAATGGCGTGCCCGCGTCTCCACCGTCAACTGTACGGGTCTGCAGGGCCGTAGGTGTATCCGCCCATGGCAAAGGAATCGGGGCAGCCCCGAATGCGGTGAATGTGTCCAGCATGACCTGATTCTTGGGAACCCGAATCTTCATGCCTTCCATGTCCGCCATGCTGGTGATCGGATTGCGCGAGTTGAAAAAATCCCGATCGCCGACCACACCGTAGGTCAGCAGATGCACGCCAGTGGCCTCTTGCATCTGCGTCGCGAATTTTAGACCCACTTCACCTTCCAAAACTTTGTAGGCGTGCTCCTTGTTCTGGAAGATGTAGGGCAACACAAACGCATCCATCAGCGGGAAGTGCGGCGATACGTTGTTCATCGTAATGATGTACATATCAACAGTACCAAGTTGCATCGCCTTGAAGGCTTCGTCTTCCGACGTCAACTGCGCACAGCAGCGAATTTTGACGTCAACGCTCCCGTCGGAGTATTTCTCGGCCAGCTCTTCGAACTTGGTGGCGATAGTGCCATAGGAACTGGTCTCGGCCGTCGCATAGCCAAGATTGATTGTGACATCGGCCGCTTGCGCCGCCGGTCCTGAGACAACCATCGCAAGCGCGGATGTCGCAATTAGTTTTAAGCCTGGTATCGGCATTGATCTCTCCATGCTGAGTCCTTGGATTTTCTTATCCCACAACGGTGACATGGTTTTTGTTGCCAGTATAATATCAATTGGGTAACAATTGATGCCTGTAAAGCATCATGAGATTTGGCCTAAGGCATATCCGCTATTTTATGGCCGTCGCCGAGGAGCTGCATTTCAGGCGCGCTGCGGAACGATTAGGGATCGCCCAACCCGCTCTGAGCCGTGCTATTCGCTATCTGGAAAAAGACCTGGGCGTCGAGCTCTTCGAACGTACGAACCGCAGTGTCGCGATTACAGCCGCCGGGAAAACCTTTTTCGACGGCTGTCTGACGATCGTCAATTCAATCGAACATGTGGTTGACAATGCCAGACGCGTTAGTGAGGGCCAGATTGGCGCGCTGCGGATCGGATATACCGACACCGCGATCTCTGGTGTGCTGCCGAGTCAACTCAAGGCGTTTCAGGATCAGCAGCCAGGCATCGTCCTGCAGCCTCATCATGACGTCACGACGACTCAGTTGCAAAAACTGGACCAAGGCGTGCTCGACTTTGGCTTTGTCACCGGGCCGATCAACCGATCAGGATATGAGCAGTGCCAGATCGAGTCAGAGCGGTTTGTCTGCGTGGTCAACGAGACCCATCCGCTTGCAACGCGCAATTCGATCCAACTTGAAGAGATATCAGACGAGAACTTCGTGCATGGGTCCTCAAAGGACTGGCAACAATTCTATTCGTACCTCTTCCCGCTGTGCCGCAGATCGGGATTTGAGCCGCGAATTGTCCAGGAGGCGTATAATACCGCTGGCATCTTGGGATTAGTCGCCTGCGGCATGGGGATAACCATCCTGACGGACAACGTCCGCAACTCAATTATTCCGGGGCTGGTCGTTCTCGATCTTGAGGATGTTGTGGAACTCTTGCAGACAATGGCGGTGTGGCGCCTGGATGTCATGACCGGGTCGAAAAAGCTGTTTGCGGATTTCCTTCGCGATACTCGGCCCAAGGTCGCCTAGACGCGCTTGACCGGCCACTGCAGCTATTCGGGTGCCTGCAAAGAAGGTCGGCTTCGTCCGCAACTCAGTCATCTCTTAGTTCGAGTTTGCCGCCGAGCACGCGAACGGCAGCTTTCTTCGCTGCATCACAGCATCATTCGTAGATGAGCTGTACTGTATCAGATGCTGCAAGCGCGGTCGCCGATTTCACGACTGATCCGCCGTGGGCTCCAAGAGTCAATTCGCTGCGCATTATATGGTCGACTGAACCGTGTGAATTTTCGGTCGGTAGCTGAACGGTCAGCGCCAACGATTCTGAAAGATGGCGTGCGCGATGCGTGATCGCTAAATGCTAACGCCATCTCGTCTGCAATTGTCGCCCCTGAACTAATGAGTTCCGGAGCTGGATTCGGTCCGGTCTGGGTTTCGCGCCTGCGCGATGTCACGCAAGCTGGAGACGGAGTCACATCTATCCGCTTCACCTGGTTTAATTTCAATAAGTTAGCGCCTGAAGAAGTCACAACTTTCTCTGCGGTCGTCCACATCATTCTGAGACGCTCAGGCCGATATTGACCACAGAAGCGGCGCGAACCCGATCGCGTCGCATTGAGGCTGATCGGAGCAGATGAAATGAAGAACCTGAACCAGGAGCAGCTGGCGGCGCGTTGGGATCTCTCTCCCCGCACGCTGGAGCAATGGCGCTGGCGGGGCGTTGGGCCGCGGTTTCTCAAGATCGGCGGGCGGGTGATCTATCCGGTCGACGAAATTGAAGCCTATGAGGCCGGACGGCTCTACCAGAACACGTCCGGCCCCTTGCCGCGCGAGGGCTGAGCGATGCCCAAGCGCCCACCTCATCACCTCATCAAGCGGAACATGGTCTACACCGTCGCGGAGGCGGCCGGCGTGTTGGGCATGCATCGGCAGACCGTGACCCGTTGGATTCGGAAGCACGGCCTTCCGGCGGAGACGGACCGGCGGCCCTGGCTCATCGAAGGACGCGTTCTCAAGGGCTGGCTGATCGAGCGTCGTGAGGGGAGGCGGCAAAGGCTCGGGCCGGGCGAGATCTTCTGTCTGCCCTGCCGAAGGCCGGTCCGTCCCGACGGCGATTTCGCCGAGTATCTTCCGCGCACCGCGCGCGCCGGCGCCCTCAGGGGGATCTGTCCCTCCTGTGACCGTCTTGTCCACAGGGCGACCAGGCGGGCCGATCTGGATCGCGTGGCCGGCGATCTCGATGTCGCGATCACATGAGGAGAGGAACGATTAAAGGGAGGCTCCAGCCCTCTCGTAATCGTTCACTTCTGAAGGGAGTCTAAAACCCATGAAAAAGCGCAGTTCAAGCAATGTCCGGGTTCGCCGGAAATACATCCTCTGGCTCAAGGAGGCGCGGGGCCTCTCGGACGCATCGATCGACCGGGCCGCCGCGTCCATCGCACGCTTCGAGGCTGTCACCGGAGGCGCCGATTTCAAGAGCTTTCACGTTGAAAAGGCGCGCGCCTTCAAGCGGCGACTGGAGAGCGAAGTCAACGAGAAGACCGGTCGTCCCCTTTCTGCTGGTCTGATCGATGGGACGCTGCGCGACTTGAAGGCGTTCTTCGGCTGGCTTGCTGATCAGCCGGGTTATCGGTCGAAGGTCTCGCATGCCGACGCGGCCTATTTCACGCCCTCGCGCGGAGTCGCAAAGTCGGCGCACGGCGGCGTCTGGCGCGATCACCCCTCGCCGGAGCAGGCCGCGCATGCGATCCGTTCGATGCAAGGCGAGACACTGATCGAGCGGCGCGACCGCGCGATGATGGCTCTGCTCTATCTGACCGGCGGACGGGACGGCGCGCTCATTACGCTGCGGCTCCGCAACGTCGACATCTTCGCCCGGTGTGTCCACTTCTCTGGTCGCGAGGTCGAGACCAAGTTCGGCAAGAGATTCACGAGCTGGTTTTTCCCCGTTGGCGAAGAGTTCGAGCAATACGTCGCCGAATGGGCCTCTGAGTTGCGAGAGAAACTTCTCTTCGGCCCAGGCGATCCGATATTTCCACGCCAAGCGACCGGTCTCAGCGCGAATGGTTCATTCGCGGCTCAGGGCCTCGATCGAACGCCCTACGCCAACACGGCGCAGCTGGCGCAAATTTGCAAACAGTCGTTTGAAGGCTCGGGTCTTCCAGCCTTCACTCCACATCTTCTGCGCAAGACGTTGGTCGATCTCGCGAGCATCCATTGCCGTACGCCGGAGGACTTCAAGGCCTGGTCGCAGAACCTCGGCCATGAGGATGTCATGACGACGTTTCGCAGCTACGGAGCAGTCGCGCCGGGTCGGCAGGGCGATCTCATTCGCAGGATGCGGTCGGTTGACGTGGGAGAGGACGAGAATCTTTTCGAGCCGTGCTGATTTGCTCGGAAGGCTCTCGATAGACTCGAACATGGTCTGGATTAAGCCGATAGCCGCGCCAAGGAATGTTCTCGACGATCTCATTAATGTCCGGCGGCGCAATCCCGTTCGCCTCGCAGCGGGAGGCGACGTTCCTACGCAGCCGATTTACCCGTCGGCGAACGACCTCCTCGCCCAGATCCCACTCTTGGGACAGGAGGCTCGGCTTAACAAATGGGTGGTCTTCGGCAGGCGATCCGGCGCCGAGCGCCTGCAGGTGATCTTTCGCCAGACGGTGGAGCAGTTCTGCGGCGACGCCTCTGATAAGGCCAAGTCCGTCGATCTCCACAACGCCGTTGCGGTCTTCAAGCCTTAGCACCCAATGCCGATTTCTATCATTGACAGCCTTCGTCTCTTCTGTTGCAGACGCCAAGGTGATCGCGGCGGGCCCGTCGCCGCCGAAACGCTCGCGCCCAATCATCGCGATCAGGCTGTCCGGCTCGACGTCTCTCTCTCCTCTGGCGACATCTGACAAACGCCCGTCGAGCACGCCCCTGATCGACAGGCCGTGCCTTTGATGCAGCTCGAACAGGCGTCTCGCTGCGGCATCCGGCGTCATGTCGAGCGCGCCAAGCGCCCTCTGCACCTCACCGAATGACAGCACGAAGTCTTTCAGCGACATGCTGGAGAACGCGTTTGCGTTGCGGACAAAGCCCAACGCCATTTCCCGATCTCTAACATCCCTTCGGGCGCCTTCGAGTGGGTCAATCTCGTAATCTACGACGGGATCATCGTCGCCCATGTCGGCCGCCAGCGCGGCGAAGCGGCGGTCGATGCACTGCGAACACCTTCCGCAATGGGGATGCATGATGGTTCTGCCGCGAACATCGCCGCAGCTTCGCGACAAGCGAACCAGGTCTCTTGCACCGGCGTTACGTATCAGCGCCAGCACGTCCGTCTTGGTTTTCCAGAACAGAGGATTGTCGACGCTGAACGGCCGCTTCAACACGGCCGAAAACAGCTCGCCCAGATCGGCCAATGCTTGGGGGTGTGTCGAACGGGTCGCGCGCGCGCCGGCCACCTGACCCGAGATCGGCAGGTTGAGGCTGACCACACCGTTCTCGTGGAACTTCACGCGATCGACGTGCGTCATTTCGGCGACCGCAGCGCCGAGCGCGGCGAAGAGAAACGATCGCGACCGATGTGTAGACTCCCGGTTCGTCCCCTTGCCGAGTTGCACGGAGACTGGGAAGTGGAGCACCCGCGCCGCACCGAAGCGTTTCCGAAGTTCCGAGATGATCGCCGACTGCGCCTTCGCCAGTTTCGTCGAGGACTGGTGGCTCACCAGCGCAACGCGTCGCCCACCCACGCTGAGGTCTTCCAGCGCGCCTGCGAGGGAGTCGAGACCGCCGGAGAACATGGCCACATCGCTGACCGCCACATCCGCGTCTCGCAGGTTCAAAAACTCGATTCGCGTGGGTTCAGGAGTTCTTTCAACGAAGGTGAAGCTGTAGTGGTCATCCGAGAGAAGGCCTAGCGTCTTCTCCAACGGCTCGCGCACCTCTGCGCTGTTCCAGAGGTCGGGATCGCGAACCGGGATTTCGAACGCCATACGCCGACGCCAACGCGCGCCCATCTGCGCGTCTTTCAGGCCGCCGCGGGGCATGGCCGCATCAGCAGCGTAGACCACCGCCGCGACCTCAATGAGATCCAGGACTGGCTCTGGAGGATTGGCCACCATGCGATGGGTCAATCCCTCGATCCGAAGCGTGGCGCCACGCCGCTCTCCGTTTATATCGAGGACGATCTTCTCGTCCTCAGCGCCTTCGACGCAGCGGATGCGGGCTTCACGCGGCATCCCGGCGGCGTCCTAACTCGTCGCGTATTTTCTTGAAACCGTAGCGCGCGAACCGCCGGACCGCGTCTTCGGTCAGCGCGCCGTCCTTCCAGACGGTCTTGCCGTACCAGCCGCCGGCGTATTCCTCGACAATCCTGGAGGCTTCGCGGCAATGTTGCGCGATGGCGGCGTCGAATGCTCGCCTCTCGGCGTCCGACGGAAAACGACCCTCAATGCCGATGTGGTTCGCCAACTCCCGGCTCAGGAAATAATCGAGGCTGCGCTGGGTGAGGCGGGTGAAGAAGTCACGCGCGAGGCTGGCGAAGCGATCACTCTGCGACAGTTTTCCAAGCGCGCTGCGCACCTCCGCTGGATCTGGATCGAAAAGAGACGGTAGTTGAGGCTCGATCGCCGCTGCCAGCGACTCGACCAGCGCCATCTGCGCCATCTCGCCAAGATCGGACCGATCGCCTGTGCGACGCGCTTCGTCATCCAGCGCGCCGCTCACGGCTCCAGTCAGCGCGAAAAGCGATGGGGGAGCGTCTAGGTCAAGGCCGAGACTTTCGAACGCCTCAAAGCATTCAGGCGCCCGCGCTGCGAGCGGCAGGTTTGTGAGCAGCCAAGCCGCGCGCAGGAAGATTGGGTCATCGGCGGCGCCAGAAAGCGCGGCCTCCGCAGCCCTCGCGGACGCCGCTGCGACAGCCTCGCTGCCTGCGTTGTCGCTGAGGAGCGCGACGACCTGCGTCCACTTCTTGGATGTGGGAAGAACGCCTAAACGAATATGACCCATAACCACTCAACCTCTCGCGTTAAAGTGGCATAAGTCGAGGTCGAGAGACAAGAAAATTGCGTTCTGATGCTTACCTCACGCTTACCTGAATCTGGAAAGCATATTAGTCTAAGCGGTAAGTCTTTGAAAAGAATGGTAGGTGCACGGGGACTCGAACCCCGGACCCGCTGATTAAGAGTCAGCTGCTCTACCAACTGAGCTATACACCCGTCACGCCGTAGCGTGGGCGGTGTATATGTCTTTGACGTGGGCGATTCAAGATCGTCTGGACGCCAGACCTGGAAGGAGCGCGCGATGTCGAATTCGCTTGCGGAAAGCGCGGCGGAGACCCTCCGCCAGATCGAGGCCGAGGGGCTGTCGAGGCATGAGCGGCGCATTACCTCGCCCCAGTCGGCGGTGATCGAGATCGAGGAGGGCGGCGCGCGCAGGAAGATCCTGAACCTCTGCGCCAACAACTATCTTGGTCTTGCAGATGATGCGCGGCTGATCGAGGCCTCCAAGGCGACGCTGGACGATCATGGGTTCGGCATGGCCAGTGTGCGCTTTATCTGCGGGACATCGGATCTGCATCAGGAGCTTGAGGCGCGAATTGCGCGGTTTGTCGGTTGCGAGGACACGATCCTCTACGCCAGTTGCTTCGACGCGAATGGCGGTCTGTTCGAGACCATCCTGAGCGACGAGGACGCGGTCATCTCGGACGCGCTGAACCACGCCTCGATCATCGACGGCGTGCGGCTCTGCAAGGCGCGGCGCTTTCGATACGCCAATAACGACATGGCGGAGCTTGAGGCTCGGCTGAAGGAGGCGCAGGACGCGCGATTTCGGCTGATCGCGACCGATGGCGTGTTCTCGATGGACGGGGTGGTCGCGAACCTGCCGGCGATCTTTGACCTGGCGGAGAAGCACGACGCCACTGTCATGGTCGATGATAGCCACGCGGTCGGGTTCATGGGGGAAAGTGGCTCGGGCACGCTCGAGCATCACGATCTGCACGGGCGCTCGTATCTTGTGACTGGCACCTTCGGAAAGGCGCTGGGCGGCGCCTCAGGCGGATTTACGGCGGGACCGGCGCCGATTGTCGAGTTGCTGCGGCAGCGGTCGCGGCCCTATCTCTTCTCGAATTCGCTGGCGCCTTCGATCTGCGCTGCGACTTTGGAGGTGCTGGATATACTTGGCGAGAGCCATGATCTGATCGCGCAAGTGCACGCCAATGCGGCCTACTTCCGCGAGAGGATGACGGCGCTGGGGTTCACTCTGGCGGGCGCGGATCACCCGATCATTCCGGTGATGCTGGGCGACGCCGCGCTGGCGGCGGAATTCGCCAGTCGGATGGGCGATCATGGCGTCTATGTCACCGCCTTTTCCTTCCCGGTCGTGCCGCGCGGGCAGGCGCGGATTCGCACGCAGATGTCGGCGGCGCATACGCGCGCGCATCTGGATCAGGCGATCGCGGCGTTTGAGGCCGTGAAACGCGAACTTCAGGTGACCTGATGCGGGTACAGGGCGTACTCGAGACCGTGCTTTACGCCGCCGATCTGGACGCGGCGGAGGCGTTCTATGGCGGCGTTCTGGGGCTGGATTGCTTTCATCGCCATCCGACCCGGCAGGTGTTTTTTCGCTGTGGCGAGGGCGTCTTGTTAATCTTCAATCCAGAGGAGACGCGGAAACCGCCGAAGCCCGGCGATCTGCCGGTTCCGTCGCATGGCGCGACCGGCGCGGGGCATGTTTGTTTTAGGGCGTCGGCGGATGAGTTGAACGGCTGGCGCGAAAAGCTGGAAGAAGTGGGCGTCGAGATTGAGGCCGATTTCGAGTGGCCCTCCGGCGGCCGCTCGATCTATTTTCGCGACCCGGCGGGCAATTCGCTTGAGTTCGCGGAGCCAAGAATATGGGGGCTGACATGACCGATACCATGCGCGCGCTGGTCAAAGCCAAGGCCGGTCCCGGCCTGGAGATGCAGGATGTCCCGATTCCGGAGCCCGGCCCAACCGACGTGCTGATCCGGGTGGTGAAATCCGCCATCTGCGGCACCGACATGCATATCTGGGACTGGGACGATTGGGCCGCCATGACCATCCCGGTGCCGATGGTGATCGGGCATGAGTATGTCGGCGTGGTGGAGAAGGTCGGCGCCGCCGTCACCCAGTTCTGGGTAGGGGAGCGCGTGACCTCGGAGGGGCATATCGTCTGCCGCGAGTGCCGCAATTGCCGCGCGGGCCGTGAGCATCTCTGCCGCAACACGCGGGGGGTCGGGGTGAACCGGCCGGGCAGCTTCGCCGAGTTTGTCTGCGTGCCCGCCCATAACGTCTATCCGATCCCGGATGATCTGCCTGACCGGCTGGGCGCGATCCTTGATCCCTATGGCAACGCCGTGCATACGGCGCTCAGCTTCGATTTGGTGGGCGAGGATGTTCTGATAACAGGCGCCGGGCCAATCGGCGTGATGGCGGCGGCGGTCGCCAGAAAAGCGGGCGCGCGGCATGTGGTTGTGACCGATATCAACGACTACCGGCTGGATCTGGCAAGTAGGATCGGCGCAAGCCGCGCCGTAAACGTCTCCAATGAAAACCTGAGGTCGGTCATGGATGACCTTGGCATGCTGGAGGGGTTCGATGTCGGGTTGGAGATGTCCGGCGCAGCGCCGGCCTTCAAGCAGATGCTGGATACGATGATCCATGGCGGGCGGATTGCGATGCTCGGCATTCCGCCCGGAGAAATCGGGATCGACTGGAACAAGGTAATCTTTAAGAGCCTGACCTTGAAAGGGATCTATGGGCGAGAGATGTTCGACACTTGGTACAAGGGCTTAGCGATGATCCAGTCCGGTCTGGATCTCGATCCTGTGCTGACACATGAGTTCGATATCGACAAGTTCAGGGACGGGTTCGCGGCGATGGCCTCGGGTCATGCCGGCAAGGTGCTGTTGAATTGGAACTGAGCGGGCTGGGTGCAGATGCTGTTGGGATCAGCGTCGAGGTGGCTGACGTTATGGATCCGGCGCGCGCGGCGGCTCTGCACGCGGCGCTTGGGCTGACGAGGGCGGCGCCGAAAGCGGGCGATCCGCTGTCGCCTTTTTGGCACTGGCTCTATTTCTGGGATGCGCAACCTCCCGGAACGCTGGGCCGGGACGGGCATCCCAGGCTGGGCGGATTTCTACCTGATTTGGGTTTGCCGCGGCGGATGTGGGCCGGGGGGCGTTTGTCTATTCGCCAGCCGATCCCGCTGGGCGCGCCTGCGAAGAAGCGCTCAACCATCGCCTCGGTAACAGGAAAGGAAGGACGCACCGGGCCGCTCGCCTTCGTTATCGTCCAGCACGAGATCGGCGACGCTAATGGCGTAGCGGTTATCGAAGAGCAAGACATCGTCTATCGGGAGGATCCGTCGCCGGACGCGCCCGCTCCAAGCACTGAGATCGCCCCGACGGATGAGGTTGCGAGCCGCCGATGGACCGCCGATTCCACTCTGTTGTTTCGGTATTCCGCGCTGACCTTCAACGGCCACAGGATCCACTATGACCTCGACTATTGCCGACAGGTCGAGAGGTATCCGGGGCTGGTGGTCCATGGCCCTCTGCTCGCCATACTGATGCTGGAGTTGGCTGCCGAGCTTGTGGACGCGCCGATCGCGAACTTTGAGTTTCGCGCCCGAAGCCCGGTCTTTCATACCGAGGCGTTCGAAGTATGCGCGAGGCCGGATAGCGAAGGTTTATCCCTTTGGATTCGAGGTGAAGATGGCAGGTTGGCGATGACGGGGCGAGCCGCCTCTATTAATTCCGTCTGAGCATGACAATGCAGGCATACAGGATCGCGGCGTTTACGGTCATCGCGCCAATCACCGGTACAAGCGCCCACATGCCGGCGGGCTCCAGCGCTTCGATCACAGACATCCATGGCGTGGCGAGCACCACGGCATATAGCCCAACCAGCGCTTCGGTGGAGACGAAAATCGCGACAATCGAGGCCGCGCAGGCGCCCACATAAGTGACGAGGCCAAACCAGAAAAGGGCTATAAAGATGCGCCGGAAGGAAAGGACGGGAGTCATGCGGCCTCGAGATTCACGGCGCTCCAAACACCAGCGGTGCAGCCGCCTAACATTGCGGCCTTGACCAGCGGGCGAACAGCCAGACCACCATTGCGTCGAAGACGATCACGCCAATAAAGACGATCAGAAGCCAGCTTTCGCCAAAGCCGAGGCCGTCAATTATGGGCCGCCAATTCGCGTCAAAGACGGTGAGACCAAGACTCGCGAGAAGCTCGCACGACACGACAACGGCGAAGACGACCATCAGGCCAACGACAATATAGCCGCTCAGCACTACCCAGAACGGTGTATCGAAGGATCGGTCATTTTGCGGTGTCGCCGACATCACAGCCTCCCCTCTGTGGCGCGGAACGAAAAACAAGAGTTAGGGGCCCAGAGAGCGGCGTTAAAGAGTGTTCACGACAGTTTTATAACAAGGGCGTGGTCAGATTGTTTCTGAGAGTGCGGGTAATCAATCGTCAGGAATCGACTATGTTTCCCATGTAGGAAGACAGGAGGACGCGCCATGAGCTGGAATCCCGCACTGGACCCCAAAACCCCAGCCGGAGATGAGGTCGACGCGATCGAGACGGTGATCGTTCCTCGGGCTCGCGATATCAATGGGTTCGAGGTGCGCCGCGCGTTGCCGGCTCCGAAACGGCAGATGGTCGGCCCGTTCATCTTCTTCGACCAAATGGGCCCGGCCGAACTGGTGACCGATCAGGGCATCGACGTTCAGCCGCATCCTCATATTGGCCTCGCCACGGTGACGTATCTCTTCGACGGCTCAATGGTGCACAAGGATTCGCTCGGCACGGATATGGAGATCACCGAGGGTGCGGTGAATTGGATGATCGCGGGAAAGGGGATCACCCATTCAGAGCGCTCGTCCGAGGCGTTTCGCAAGCAGGACAAGGCGCCGCTATTCGGAATTCAGACTTGGGTCGCGCTGCCTGACGAGGCCGAAGAGACCGATCCCGGATTCGAACACGGCGCCAAGGCCGATCTGCCGTTCCTGGAGGGGGAGGGGAAGGAGGTGCGGCTGATACTGGGCGACGCTTATGGAGAGCGTGCGCCAGTGACGACCTTCAATGAGATGTTCTATGCCGACGCGGTTCTGGCGGCTGGCGCAAAGCTGCCGCTGCCGGAGGATCACGAGGACCGGGGCGTCTATGTCATCTCGGGCGAGATCGAGATCGCCGGGGTCACCTATCCGACCGGCCAGATGATGGTTTTCAGGCCGGGCGATCCGGTGACGGTGACCGCCAAGACAGATGCGCGGATCATGCTGCTGGGTGGCGAGACGCTGAACGGCCCACGCTATATCTGGTGGAATTTCGTCGCGTCATCGAAGGATAAAATCGAGGCCGCAAAAGAGGCGTGGCGAGAAGGCGATTGGGAGCATGGCCGCTTTCAGCTGCCGCCGGGCGATGATCAGGAGTTCACGCCTGCGCCGGAGAGACGGCCGCAGAGGCGAACGCAAAGTTGATCGAGCGCATCAATCGACCACTTTCGCGTGGGTGAAAGACGACGCATACTGAGCGTTGGATCGGGAGCGCGCAGTGGCCGGGTTTGAATTCTACGATTCTATATCGCTTTTCACGGAGTTCTCCGAGGTTGGGGAGCGCGTGCATTATCACGCGGCGCCCGATGATTGGCTGGTCGCCGCGAGCGATGTGGTGCGCTCGACCGAGGCGATCCGTCAGGGGCGCTACAAGGCGGTGAACATGGCGGGCGCCTCGGTGATCGCCGCGGCGATGAACACGCTTGGACGGCAACGATTTCCATTCGCGTTCGGCGGCGATGGCGCGGTGTTCGCGGCGCCGGGCGCGCATAACGATGATCTGGCTGTCGCATTGGCCGCCGTGCGCGACTGGGCGGCGAATGCGCTGGGTTTGACGTTACGGGTGGCGCTGACGCCAGTCTCAAGGATCCGCGCGGCGGGCAAGGATGTGAGGATCGCGCGTTTCGCGGTCTCGCCCGATCTCGACTACGCCATGTTCGACGGCGGCGGCGCGGCGTGGCTGGAATCTGACATGAAGGCCGGGCGAACAGCGCCGTTACTGTCCACGCCTGGCGTGGAGCCTGACCTCAGCGGTCTAACCTGCCGCTGGGCGCCGATGGATACGAAACGCGGTGTGATCCTGTCGCTGATCGCGATCCCCGTTGAAAGCGAGCGCGGGAAATTTAGCGCGATTATGAGAGAAATATTGGAACTGCTTGCGGAAGAAGATCGCGACGCCAACCCGGTGCCAGAGATCGGCCCAGCGCTGCGCGCATCGGACGATGCGATGCAGCTGGAGGCGAAGGCGGCCGCGCCGGGCGGAGACGTCAAAGCCGCGTTGAAGCACATCCGGCGCGAGACGCTGATCGTCAAATTCCTGATGGCCACCGGAATCTCAGCGGGGGGACTGAAGACCAAACGTTATAAAAAAGAACTGGTCGCCAATTCGGATGTTCGCAAGTTCGATGATGGATTGAAAGTCACCGCGGATTGCTCCGTCGACGCCGCTGACCGGATCGAAGCGGCGCTGACACGGGCCGAAGGAGCAGGGTATTGCCGTTTTGGCGCGCACCGTCAGGACCGGGCGATCATGACATGCCTTGTGCCGGACCATACTCGGTCCGATCATATGCACTTCGTTGACGGCGCGGCGGGCGGTTATGCTATGGCGGCGGCGCAGATGAAGTCTAAGATGGGCGTGGACGCATTCTCTGGATGGGCGTGATGAAAGGCGTCAGGATTGTCGTGACCGGCGGCACCATCGACAAGGTGCATGATATGCGCAGCGAAGGTCTGGCGTTTGCGCCGGATGGATCAACGCATATTCCCGAAATGCTGCGTATCGGCCGCTGCGTATTCCCCGTGATCCAATTGCTGATGCTGAAAGACAGCCTGTATTTCGATGAAGAGGATCGGCGCTTGATCCTCACGGCCGTTGAGAAAGCGCCCGAGCAGGCGGTGATCGTGACCCACGGAACGGGCACGATGGGCCATACAGCGCGCTTTCTGTCACGTCGCGCGCCCGACAAAACCGTGGTTTTGACCGGCGCGATGCGCCCCTTTTCTCTGGCAGGGTCGGATGGTGAGTTCAATCTTGGCGGCGCGATGATCGCCGCGCAGATATTGGAGCCCGGCGTCTGGGGGGTGATGAACGGCCGAGTCTTCTCTGCTGAGAAGCTCAACAAGAATGTGGAGCAGGGCCGGTTCGACGTCTGAGGCGTCGCGCCCCTTTGTCGCCGTCGCCAGCGCGTGCTATTCCGCCTCGCGACGATTTTGACGCGACCTACGATCAAAAGGCGAGAACGTGACGAATCCTACAGAAAGCGTGCCGGGCGAAGCTCTGGCGATGGTGCATCGGCCGAACTGGATGCGCTGGGTGGTTGTCGTCGCGCTAACCGCGCTCGGAGCTGGATTTCTGTGGTTGTTTCTCGCAAAGGCGCATTCGGGGATCGAGACAATGCTGATCACGTTCGCGGCGACAGGCGCGTTCTGGTTGGCCTTCTCTGCAATGGGCGCGCGAAGCTCCTATGTCATTCTGACAAAGGAGGGGTTCTATGATGAGCACGGTGACATGCTCTGCCCGATGTCTGAAGTCGACAAAGTGGACGCGGGCCTGCTGGCGCTCCGGCCAAGCAAAGGGTTTCTGTTGCGGCTAAGGACATCGGCGCCGTGGGGCTGGTCGCCGGGCCTGTGGTGGCGCTTTGGCAAACGTTTTGGGGTCGGCGGCGCGACGCCGGGGCGTGCGGGCAAGGACATGGCCGACCAGGCGGTGGCGCTGATCGTAGAGCGGGATGGAGTGAGGTAGGGGGCATCATGGCGGTCAAGCTGACATTCACCGAGTATCCCGCCGCCGGAGCCGAAATCCAGCCCCCGCTGGTGATCGCGCATGGGCTGTTGGGCGCGCGCAAGAACTGGGCGACGCTGGGCAAGCGGCTTGCCGAGAACCGGCGGGTTCTGTCGGCGGATATGCGAAATCACGGAGATTCGCCGTGGGATGATCGCCACGACTATCCGGAGATGGCCGAGGATCTCGGGGCGCTGATCGACGCCGAAGCGGACGGACGCGCCGACCTGATGGGCCACTCCATGGGCGGAAAGGCGGCGATGGCGCTGGCCCTGACCGCGCCCGATGCGGTACGCCGCCTGATCGTCGCCGACATGGCGCCGGTGACCTATCAGCACACGCATGAAGACTTCATCGCGGCGATGAAGAAGGTCGATGTGCGGTCGCTGACGCGCCGGAAAGAGGCCGAGCCGATGATCGCCGAAGCGGCGCCTGATCCGGGTGTTCGGGCGTTCCTCTTGCAGAATCTGGCGACCGAGGGCGGCCGGTTTTACTGGCGGGTGAATCTGGATGCGCTGTCGGCGAATATGAAGAACATCTCGGACTGGCCCGCCGATCTGGAGGCGCTCAGCTACGCGGCAAAGACGCTGTTCATCCGGGGCGCGCGCTCGGACTATGTGCGGGATTCGTCGTGGGATGAGATCATGACCCAGTTTCCCGCCGCGCGGCTCGAGACCATTGCTGATGCGGGGCACTGGCTGCACGCGGAAAAGCCAGCGCCGTTCCTGGAAGCCGTATCGGCGTTTCTGGACGAGGTGGATTGACCGCGAATCCTCGACAACTGGTCTTCGCGGCGTATCGTCTTTACCAGCGCTGCGCAGGAGGAGTCCCATGTTGAAGTTTGGTATCAGCCAACCCGTGCGCAGGGTTGAGGACGATCGGTTTCTGACCGGCCGCGGGGCTTATGTCGATGACCTGCCAAGCGAGAACGCGGCGCGCGTCGTCTTTGTGCGGTCAACCGTGGCGCATGGGGTAATCACCGAACTGGACGTATCGGATGCGCGCGAAGCGCCGGGGGTTTTCGCGGTGCTGACGGGCGCGGATCTCGATGCGGCGATCTCGAACGATATGAGCGCCGATCTGGTGAGCAATCGGGACGGGAGCAAGAGCGCGCGGCCGCGCCGCCCGATCCTCGCCGTCGGCAGGGTGCGCTATGTGGGCGAACCCGTCGCCGCGGTGATCGCCGAGACCGTCGAGCAGGCCAGGGACGCCGCCGAGATGGTGCTGGTCGACTATGACGACCTGCCTGTGGTCACCGACACCGCGACGGCGTTGAGCAGCGACGCCCCCCAGCTTCACGAAGAGGCGCCCAGCAACCTCTCCTTCGACTGGGCGGTTGGCGACGAGGATGCGACCAATTTAGTTTTCAAGGCGGCGGCGCATATCGTCTCATTGGATCTGATCAACAACCGCGTCATCGCCGCCCCGATGGAGACCCGCGGCGTGCTGGCCGAGTGGGGGCCGGACGGACGGCTGCATGTGGCCACGAACGGGCAGGGGCCGTGGAGCATGAAGCGCGAATTCGCCAAGCGCCTGCAGGTCCCGCCAGAGGATATCCGGGTCACTCAGGCCGATGTCGGCGGCGGGTTCGGCATGAAGGCGCATTATTACGCGGAGCATTTCGTCTGCGCCCACGCCGCCAAGATGATCGGTCGCCCAGTGCGCTGGATGGCGGATCGGGCGGAATCGATGCTCTCAGACGCCCAAGGGCGGGACAATGTCACCACAATCGAGGGCGCGTTCGACGCGGACCACAAGCTGCTGGCCCTGCGGGTGAACTGTCTTGCGGCGATGGGCGCTTATCTCTCGCCGGACGCCCAATGGATTCCGACACTGGCGAAGTTCATCCTGACCGGCGTCTATGACGTGCCGACCGTGTTTATGGGCGTAAAAGGCGTCTACACCAATACGACGCCTGTGGACGCATATCGCGGCGCCGGCCGGCCCGAAGGAATCTACGCGATCGAGCGTCTGATGGATGCTGCGGCCCGCCAATTCGGCCTGGAGCAGGACGCGTTGCGCAGGAGGAACTTTGTTCGCGGCTTTCCCTATGAGAGCGCGACGGGCGAGTTATACGATGTCGGAGATTTCGACAGGGTGCTGGATCGGGCCAAGGACGAGGCCGACTGGGATGGCTTCGCCGCCCGCAAGGCCGAGGCCGCGAGGCGCGGCAAGCTGCGAGGTCAGGGGCTTTGCTATTACATCGAGTCCATTCTCGGTTCTCCGAAGGAGACCGCGACGATTTCATTTACCGAGGACGGCATGGTCGAGTTGGCAGTAGGCACGCAGTCCAACGGGCAGGGGCACGAGACGGTCTACACTCAGATCCTGCATGAGCGCACAGGTCTGCCGTTCGAGAAAATTCGCGTCATTCAGGGCGACACCGACCGGATCGCCAAGGGCGGCGGCACTGGCGGATCGCGCTCGGTGACGACGCAGGGCGTGGCGATCAACGGCGCCTCGGATGATCTGATCGAGAAAATGCGTCCGCTGGCGGAGGAGGAGTTGGAGATCTCCGCGGCCGATATGGTTTGGGAGGAGGGCGCCTACAGGATCGCCGGAACCGACCGGGCTCTGACGCTGTTGCAACTGGCGGGCGTCGCGCGCGCGAAGGGCCATATGGAACTGCTGATGCAGTCAACAGAGACAAAGCTTCCCGCGCGTTCTTTCCCCAATGGCGCCCATGTCGCCGAGGTCGAGGTGGATGAGGATACGGGGGGAGTTTCCGTCGTAAAGTATACTGTGGTCGATGATTTCGGCGTTCTGATGAATCCTATTCTGGCTGAGGGCCAGGTGCATGGCGGCGTGGTGCAGGGCCTTGGGCAGGCGATCACGGAGCACGTCGTTTGGGACGAAGACGGGCAACTATTGTCCGGCACGTTCATGGACTACGCCATTCCGCGGGCGAGCGACGCGCCGATGATCCCGTTCCACCACGAGGGGACGCCCTCAACGGCCAATTCCATCGGCATGAAAGGGTGCGGAGAGGCGGGAACGGTGGGTGCGCTGGCGGCCGTGACCAACGCGGCGCTGGACGCGGTCTGGGATGCTGGCGTGCGCCATGTCGATATGCCGTTGACGCCTTTGCGCATGTGGACTTGGCTGCAGGAGGCTGGCGAATAGGGGACTCATATGGCGAGAATTCAGACGCAGGGCGTGCATCACATCACGCTGAATGGCGCGGACCGGCAAACCTCCATCGATTTCTGGGAGGGGCTGCTGGGTATGCCTCTCATCTTTGAGCAGCCCAATCTCGACAATTACGAGATCAACCATCTTTACTTCGATCCCGGCGACGGGCGGCTGATCACGGTCTTCACTCATGAGGACCGAGCGGTCGATGAGACGCACAATCCGAATGCGCCCGGCAATGTGCATCATCTCGCGTTCATGGTCAGCCTCGCCACCTACAAGCAGGTGGCGAAGCGGTTGGACGCAAGAGGCGTTTCCCATTCGGGAGAGATCGACCGGGGCTTCATGTGGTCGATCTATTTTCGCGATCCGCTGGGTCAGCTGATCGAACTAGCGACCTACAAGTTTGAGCCGCCAACCGGCGCGACGCATTCGGATGTTCTGCGCATCGCCCACAAGCTGCGCATGGCGCGCGGCGCCATCAATATTCAGGACGTGGATCTCGCGGACGCCATCGAAGAACTGATGAAACGGGGTTAGATCAGACGAAAACCCGATAGTTTGATCCCCGTCAATTCGCGCAGCGGGCTATCGGGCCAATCTGCCTTCGGAAACATTCTATCGGAGAGGCAGATGACTCATACCCCGCATGAACTGGTCGCGGAATTTCCGGAGCACGCCGGGACCATCCACCACCTGAAGGTCGAGAACGCGCATTTCGCGAAGCTGTTCGACAAATACCATGACCTGAACCGCGCCATTCACCGGGCGGAGACCAATATCGAGCCCACCGACTCTCTGTTCGAGCATCAGATGCGAAAAGAGCGGATGGCGCTGAAAGACGAGCTCTGGGCGATGATCCGCGGCGCGACCGCGGAGGCTTAGGGCTTAACGCGATCCGGGCACTTCGACCGGTGGGGCGTAGATGTCAATCGGCTCCGCCAGCCCTTTCACCGCGTGACCTCCATGGGCGCAGGCGGCCTCGTCGATATGAGCTAGGAATTCGGCCGAGACCAGGATCGGCTCTCCGATTTCCTTGGTCAGCGATTCAAGCCGCGCGGTGCGGTTGACCGCAGCGCCCATCACCGTGAAGTCCAACCGATCCGGCGCGCCGATATTGCCGTAGATCGCCTCGCCGAAATGCAGGCCGATTCCAAAGCGAAGGCGGTCGTCGCCTTCCGCCTTTTTCAGGGCGGCGCGCGCGGTCTCCAGCGCCGCGCGGCAGACGTCTCTCGCGCTGCGGCCGTTGCTCGCGGGAAAGATCATCAACAGGGCGTCGCCAATCAGGTTGACCACCTCTCCGCCGCGCGGCTTCGCCTCATCCCACGCGATTTCGAAATACCGGTTGATCGTGTCGAGCACCTCGATGATCGGGCGGGTTTCGGTCAGCCGGGTGAAATCGCGAAAGTCCGAATACCAGAAGGCGGCCGTGATCGCCTCGGCGTCGCCGCGTTTCACCTGCCCGCTGAGCACATGTTTGCCGGAACGGTGGCCGATATAGGTTTCAAGCAGCGTTTCCGCGATCTGACGCTGGATCAGCGCCTCGAGGATCGGCGCGATGCGCTCGCAAAGCGCCTGGAAGCCTTTGACCTGGGCCTCAGTGAAGCCTTCAGGCGCGCCCGAGGCGATCGCGAACATGCCTTTCTCTGGCCCGGCGAAGCGGATCGGCGCGGCCAGATAGTCGGCTCCGCCTTCGGCCTTAATCTCGAACAGAACCCGGTGATCCTTCGCGGGGTCGAGATCGTCGAGGCGGCGATGATAGACGCTGTCGCTGGAGAACACCGCCTCGACCGGGCTGCCGACGAATTTCGCCTGGCCCTCCAGCCCATGCGCCGAGCCCAGTTCGTGCGTGGCGCCGCGGCCCAGCCACCATTTGACGGTGATGACCCGGATCAGCGGGTGGAGGGTCTGAAACGAAAACCGCGTCCGGACAAGCGGCGCGCCCGCCTGAACAAGCGCTTTTGAGATGCCGTCCAGAAGCTCGCTGGTGGTCTGCGCGAACCTCCCGCCGTCGTCGAGCCAGACGAAGGCGTCCTCTGGTCGCCAGTCTGCGTTTGGAACAGGGGAAGTGGGGGCGGATTCTGTCACCATGGGCGTATTCTACGCCATGACGGACAGCCGACAATGCGGGAAGCGCGCCGCCCCAAGGCAGGGACAGCGCGATTTTGGTCAAAGCGTGTTTCGCCTATCCCAACTTCCCATCCCGCGTCAGCCGGTCGGCCAGCGCATCCAGCGTCTGCCAAGCGCGTTCGGCCAGCACATCGGCCTCGCCATCGCTCAAAGTCAGGGGGGGAGAGATCACCATCGTGTCGCCGATCGCGCGCATCACCAGCCCGTTTTCGACCGCGATGTCGCGGCAGATCTCGCCAGCTTGGCCGCGATCCTCAAACATTTCGATCCGCGGCTCCTTCTTCTTCACCAGTTCAATCGCGCCAAGCATGCCCTTGATGCGAGCCTCGCCGACCATGGGGTGCTCCGCTAGCGTCATCCAGCGCTGGGAGAGATAGGGGCCGATGCTGTCGCGGACGCGCTCCACCAGGTTCTCCTCGTGCATGATGCGCAGATTGGCGAGGCCCGCCGCGCAGGCCGCCGGGTGGCCCGAATATGTGAAGCCGTGGAAGAACTCGCCCGCTTTCTCGATCACCGGTCCGGCGACCTTGTCCGAGATCAGAACGCCGCCCATGGGGATGTAGCCGGAGGTCATGCCTTTGGCGATCGGCATCAGGTCGGGCTGGATGTCGTAGGTTTCCGACCCCCACCAATTCCCGGTGCGCCCGAAGCCGCAGATCACCTCATCGGCGATCAGCAGGATATCGTGCTCCCGGCAGATGCGGCTGATTTCGGGCCAATAGCTGTCGGGCGGGATGATGACGCCGCCCGCGCCCTGAATCGGCTCGGCGATGAAAGCGCAGATATTATCCGCGCCCAACTCTTCGATTTTGGCCTCCAACTCTCTCGCCCGCATGAGGCCGAATCCGGCTTCGCTGACGCCTGCGCCCATCAGGCGGCCTTCGCCGAACCACCAGGGCTGTCCGATATGGGCGACCCCTTCGATGGGAAGGCCGGATTGCGCGTGCATCGCGTCCATACCGCCCAAGCTGGCCCCGACGACGGTGGAGCCGTGGTAAGCGTTCTTGCGTCCGATGAAAATCTTCTTGGCGGGCTTGCCCACGCAGTCCCAGTAGACCCGCGCGAGGCGGAATACGGTGTCGATCGCCTCTGACCCGGAATTGGTGAAGAAGACGCGGCTGAAGCCAGCCGGTGAGACCTCGTCAAGCGCGGCGGCGAATTCAGCGGCGGCTGGATGGGTGGTCTGGAAAAACGTGTTGTAGAAGGGCAGTTCGCGCATTTGCCGGGCGACGGCCTCGACGATCTCCTCCCGCCCATAGCCGACATTCACGCACCAAAGGCCGGCCATCGCGTCGAGGATGCGTTTGCCATCGACGGTTTCCAGCCAACTGCCGGAGGCTTTGGCGATCACTCGCGCGCCTTTGGCGGCGAGATCGCCGGAGTTCGTGAACGGGTGCCAGTGATGCGCCGCGTCCATCGCCTGATACTCGGCGGCGGGACGGAGGTTCGAGGCAGATTGTGTGACGCCGGGGGCGGAGCGCGCTGCATGGGTGACCATTGGCTGACCTCCAATATGTGATCACAAATAATCTGCGCCTGCTTTCGCGCCGCGTCAAGCCTCGTCGAATGCGTGTTGGGCCAGTTCCAACCCCTGACGCACATCGGCGCGGATCGCCTTGGCCAGCTCCGCGTCGTCTTTCGCCTCCAGCGCCTTTATGGCGGCGACATGGTGATCAGTCAGGCGTTTTGTGCCGAGGCGTCCATAGACCAGCCGCATGAACGGTCCGGTCTGCAGCCAGACGCTTTCGACGAGCGCGGTCAGGGCAGGCGCGTCCGCGTGCTCGTAAAGGGCTGAGTGGAACGCCGTGTTGCCCTCGACATAAGCCACAGCGTCGCCCGAAGCGACCTGCGCGTTCAAGTGCAAGTCCAGTTCCTTGAGACGCGCAACTAACGCTCGATTGATATGCGGCGCGGCGCGGCGGGCGAGGGCGGGCTCCAGCAATTCACGCGCCTCGGTCAGTTCGGCGAAACGTTCGCGAGTCATTCGGGGCGCGGCGGCGCGGCCCGTGGGCGTCATCTCCAGCGCTCTTTCTGCGACCAGTCTGCGCACGGCCTCTCGGGCCGGGGTCATCGATACGGACAACTCCGACGCCAGCCCGCGCAAGGTCACCGCCTCGCCGGGGGCGAGTCCGCCGCCCATGATCCGGCGGCGCAGTATGCGATACACCCAGTCATGGGTTGGAATTCCCGCGCGAGGCGTGCTAGCGTCCATCAGTCAATTGTGATCACATTTATTCGCCTGTCAAATCCGCTGGTATGGGGAGGCGCGCGCCATGTCGGACAAGCATCGTCAGGAAACCGCCGTGACCGTCGATGATCCGCGGGATCGTCGGTATGAGCCTGGCGGCGATGCGATGTACGCGGGGGCTTTAAGCTTTTGTCGCACACCCTATGCGCGCGATCTGGGCGGCGCCGATGTCGCAGTGGTGGGGGTTCCCTTCGACATGTCTGTCACCGGGCGGCCGGGATGCCGGTTCGGTCCAAGGGCGATCCGCGCCGCGTCGGCCAATTTGGCGTGGCAACGCGTCTGGCCATCGCCATTCGACCCGTTCGCGCGTCTCGCAGTCGTGGATTGGGGGGATGTCGCATTCGACTCGGGGCGAGCCGAGGCCGTTCCCGCGCACATCGAGGCCGCCATCGCGCATGTGATCGGGTCGGCCGAAGCGCCGGGGCCCGCTGCGCTGTTGCTGGGCGGCGATCATTTCACCACCTATCCCAGTCTGAAGGCGCATGCCGCCAAGCACGGCGCGCCCCTTAGCCTGATCCAGTTTGATGCGCATTCTGACACGTGGGGTTCACGAGACGCGGGCAGGTTGGATCACGGCGTCATGTTCCGGCGGGCGGTCGACGAAGGGATCGTAGACCCCGCGCGCTCGGTCCAGATCGGCTTGCGAACGACCAATGACGATACGATGGGGTTTCATATTCTCGACGCGGATTGGGTGCAGGAGCGTGGGTGCGAGGCGGTGTCGGACGCGATCTGCGATGTCGTCGGCGACACAAAGGCGTATCTGACCTTCGACATCGACTGCCTTGACCCGGCTTATGCTCCAGGAACGGGCACGCCGGTGTGCGGCGGGCTCTCCACATGGCAAGCGCGGCGCATTTTACGCGGATTTGCCGGGCTCAACATTGTTGGCGCGGATATCGTCGAGGTCTCGCCGCCATACGACCATGCTGAGATCACCGCGCTGGCGGCGGCGACGCTGGCGCTTGATCTCCTATGTCTCTACGCGGAAAGTCCGGGCGTGGAGGCCAATGCATGAGCGAGACGTTTCGGAAAGCGGCGGCGGCGTTTCGTCAGAAGCATCCAGAGGTCAAGACAATCGAAGTATTCGTCACTGACCTGAACGGCGCTCCGCGCGGCAAGCTGGCGCCGATCGACAGCCTCGACAAATTGGCCGATGGCGGCATGAAAATGCCACGCTCGGCGGTGGGGCTGGACATATTCGGCTGCGATGTAGGCCGGGCGCGCGTGGCGCTGGAGGTCGGTGATCCGGATGGCGTGTTGCGGCCGATCCCGTCCACGCTGGCGCCGATGATCTGGGCGGACCGGCCGACAGGGCAGGTGCAGGCGATGATGCTGGAGCCGGGCGGGACGGAGCCCACGGGCATCGATGCGCGCGGTGCGCTGGTCCGCGTGGTCGATCGCGCGAAGTCAGCCGGTCTGACACCGGTGGTCGCGATGGAGTTGGAGTTCTATCTGATCGACGCTGCACGAGATGAAAACCGTCGCCCGCGCCCGCCCAAATCCCCCGGTCCAGGGGGCCGGCTGTATCGCAACCAGATCTACGACATGGATGTGCTGCGGGTCTTCGAAGGGATCATCACCGAGATCACGGACGCCGCCCATGCGCTTGGCGCGCCGCCGGATGCGGCGATCTGCGAATTCGGCGCCGGGCAGTTCGAGATCAACCTTCGCCATCAGGCGGACGCCGTCGCCGCGGCGGATCACGCCATCATGCTGAAGCGCGCCATTCGCGGCGTCGCCCGCAAGCATGGCATGGACGCCACTTTCATGGCCAAGCCCTATGGAGAGCTGGCGGGCTCGGGCCTGCATATGCATCTGAGCGTACAGGATGCAGACGGGCGCAACATCTTTGACGCCGGGCAGGGCGCGGCCGGTCCAAACGAGAAGATGCGCCACGCTATCGCCGGAATTCTGGGCGCGATGGGCGACTCGATGGCCGTGTTCGCGCCTCATCTCAATTCCTATCGCCGGTTTGCGGCGGGCTCTTACGCTCCGATGTCGGCCGCTTGGGGGCTGGACAATCGCGGCGCTGCGATCCGCGCGCCGGAGGTTTCGGGCAAGGGCGCGCGGTTTGAAGTGCGGGTCGCCGGCGCCGACGCCAATCCCTATCTCGCCGCCGCTGTCGTGCTGGATGCGGCGCTGGAGGGGCTGGAGGCAGGCGAGGAGCCTCCGATGCCGGTCGAAGGCGAGGCGGGCAAGGCCGATGGCCTGGAACTGCCGCTCGACTGGGACTGGGCGCTGGAGGAGTTCGAGAAATCGGACCGTATGCGCCGCGCGCTGGGCGAGGAGTTGCACCGCGTCTTCGCCGCGATGAAGCGGCAGGAACAGGCGACGATGTTCGCCCGCATCACCGACGCCGAATTCGACGCCTATCTTCGGACGGTTTAACTGACCAAATCTCCGAGAGCGACGTCGCGAGCGCTTGACACCGGCGCGCGTTGATCGGAGTTTGCGGCACTGCAAGGTTCCCCCGCTTCGCGCCCAGCGCGAGGGGGACGAAAAGGGAATGCGGACAGGGCCGACCCATGTCGGGGGCCTGAAGCCGCGGCCGCCCCCGCGACTGTATGCGGAGAGCGCCCCGTCATTGCGCCACTAGCGGGCTCGCCCGCCGGGAAGGCCGACAGGGACGCGTCGACCCGCGAGCCAGGAGACCTGCCTTGCGCCGCCCAAAAGGGCGGAAACGTGAAACGGACGGGGTGCTCCGTGTCGCGACGCTCGCGCTCTTTTCGGGGCCGACGCCGGCGCACAGCACTCCCTTGGATCGAGGGAGTAGACATGATCCGCAATCTGGCCGCTTCGGCGGCGTTCATCGCGTTGGCCACGCCGGCGCTGGCTCACCATCCGTTGGCGGGCGCGCCCATGGAGACCTTCGCGCATGGCGTTCTTTCCGGGGTCGGCCATCCCATTCTTGGGTTTGACCACCTGTTCTTTATTGCAGCCGTCGGCGTCGCATCGGTGTTCACGGGTCGCGCGTTCCTGGCGCCGCTGGCCTTCGTCGCCGCGATGCTCGTGGGCGTGCTGCTATGCGTCGTCCCGGTCACGCTGCCGATGGTCGAGCCGGTGATCGCTGTCTCACTATTGGCGCTCGGCGCTCTGATCGCGCGTGGCAAGGCGCTGTCACTGGCTGTCGCCGCGCCGCTTTTCGCGGGCCTCGGCCTGTTCCATGGTTGGGCGTTCGGCGAGACGATCGCGGGCCAGGAAGGCGGCTACGCCATGTCAGTGCTGGTTGGATATCTGATCGGCCTCGCCGCAACGCAATGGGCGATCGCGGTCGCATCGGGCTATGCTGTCTCCAAAATCTGGGGCGCAGCGACAGCGGACGCCGTGCCGGCGCGGATGGCGGGCGCGGTTGTTGCAGGCGTTGGCGCGTTTCTGGTGCTGGAAGTGGTTGAAGGCGCCGCCTTCGCCGCGCTCGGCATCGGCTAGGAACTGCGCATCCAAACCGACTTGCGCGGCGGGATATTTCCGCCGCGCGCCGCATTTCTGGATAGATCGATGCCTGCGAAAATCCCTGCGACTGTGGTGACCGGCTTTCTGGGCGCCGGCAAGACCACCCTGATCCGTCACCTTCTGGGGCAGGCGAATGGGCGGCGCATTGCGCTGATCGTCAATGAGTTCGGCGATCTGGGTGTCGATGGCGAGATCCTGAAGGGTTGCGGCGATGAGAATTGCCGCGACGAGGATGTGGTCGAACTTTCGAATGGCTGCATCTGTTGCACGGTGGCGGAGGATTTCATTCCGACGATGAAGATGCTGATCGAGCGGGACAATCCGCCGGATCACATCGTAATCGAAACCTCTGGCCTGGCGCTGCCGCAACCGCTTGTCCGCGCGTTCAACTGGCCCGAGATCCGGACCCGCGTCACGGTCGATGGCGTGGTGACGGTGGTGGACGGGGCGGCGGTCTCGGAGGGGCGTTTCGCCCATGACGAGGCGGCGGTGGATCGACAGCGTCAGGCGGATGAGGAGCTGGATCACGAAACGCCGCTCTCGGAGCTGTTCGAGGATCAGCTCGCCTGCGCCGACATGATCGTCGTGAACAAGACCGACCTAATCGGCGATGACGCCGCAACGGCGCTGATGGCCCGGCTGGGCAGTGAGGCGCGGGACGGCGTTCGCACCATCGCCTCGAAGATGGGAATTGCGCCGCTGGACGTGTTGCTTGGCCTGAATGTGGGCGCCGAGGACGATTTGGCCGCGCGTGAGGCGCATCACCATCATCACCATCACGACGATGAAGGTGAGGACCACGATCACCACCACGATCATGACCATGATGAATTCGAAAGTTTCGTGGTGAACTTGCCGGAAATCTCTGACCCGAAGGTGTTGGAGGCGCGGGCACTGAAGGCGATCGCCGCCCATGACATCCTGCGTCTCAAGGGTTTCGCTGCGGTCGAGGGTAAGTCGATGCGGCTGGCGGTGCAGGCGGTCGGCCCGCGGATCGAAAGCTATTTCGACCGCCCGTTCCGGCCGGATGAGACGCGTGAGACCCGGCTGGTGGTGATCGGCGAGGCGGGGCTGGACCGCGCGGCGATTGAGGCCGCGCTAACGGCATGACGGTTGCTGTCGCCGCCGAGGACCCCCGGTCAGACGAAGTGCAGGCGCTGATCGCGAGGGCGGAGGATGAAATCCGCCCGTTCTATCCGCCAGAGCAGATGTTCACCTACTCGCCGGAAGACCTGTTCGAGAAGGGCGTCTATTTTGTCGTTGCGCGGATCGACGGGGTCGCGGTGGGCTGTGGCGGCATGGAGCCGAAAGACGGCTATGGCGAGTTGAAGCGCATGTATGTGGCGCCGGAGGCGCGCGGTCGGGGCGCGGCCGAGACGATCATGGACTCGCTGGAGGCTGGCGCGATTGAGCGAGGTCTGACCGTCATGCGGCTGGAGACCGGAATCTTCCAGCACGCGGCGCTGAATTTTTATCCGCGCTGCGGCTACGAAAAAGTCTACTGCTGGGGCGAATATGCGAACTCCGACACCTCTGTTTGCATGGAAAAAAGATTGAGCGAGAAGCGGCTGGGGGCGGGCTGATGCATCTTCTGGCCGCACAGCCCGGCGCGATTTCGGACGGGTCTGAACCCGTCGATTTGGGTCAGACGCCCGCCGATATCGTCTTCATCTCAGCGGCGGATACGGAGCTGGCCGGTCTGTCCGAAGCGCGGGCGGCGTTGGGAGATCAGGCGCCGTCGCTGCGGCTCGCCAATCTCACGCATCTTGCGCATCCAATGTCGGTGGACCTGCATCTGGACGCCTGCGCGACCAAGTCGCGCCTCGTGATCGCGCGGGTGCTCGGGGGCGAGAGCTACTGGGCCTATGGGCTGGAGCAGTACGCCGCCCGGCTGGCTGAGGCGGGGGTGCTCTTCGCCGCGCTGCCCGGAGACGACAAGCCCGATGCAGGGCTGTGGCGCGCCTCTACCGTGTCGCGACAGGACTGGGAGGCGCTCTGGGCCTATTGCGTCGAGGGCGGGCCGGAGAACGCCGCCAACCTCTTGCGCTACGCCAGGCACATGCTGGGCGAGGGCGACGCGCCGGAGGCCGCCCGGCCGCTGCTGCGCGCCGGGGTCTACTGGCCGGGCGAGGGCGCCTCTGACCTTGCCGCCGCGCAGGAGCAATGGACCGAAGGCGCGCCGACAGCGGCGCTGGTGTTTTATCGCGCGCTCTTGCAGGGCGCCGGGCTGAACCCGGTCAACCGGTTGGTCAAAGCGCTTTCGAAGGAGGGGATGAACCCGCTACCGATCTTCGTCGCCTCGCTGAAGGATCCGGTCTCGGCGGCGACGTTGGCGCGGCTGTTCGAGCAGGCGCCGCCAGATGTGGTTCTGAACGCCACCGCCTTCGCAGTTTCCTCTCCGCAGGCTGAGGATTGGCGCGACGAACGCGCGGCGACGCCATTGGACGCTCCAGGACGACCTGTGTTTCAGGTAGTCTTCGCGGGTGGAACCGAAGCGGGATGGGAGGAAGCCCCCTCCGGCCTTTCCGCCCGCGACATAGCCATGAACGTCGCCCTACCGGAGGTGGACGGGCGCATCCTGACCCGCGCCGTCAGCTTCAAGGGAGAGGCGTTTTTCGACGAGGCGACGCAGGCGCCGATCGCCGCCTATCGCGCGCAGGGCAACCGGATCGCTTTCACGGCCAAGCTGGCGGCGAACTGGGCGCGGCTGGGGCGCACAAAAGCGGCGGAGCGGAAGGTGGCGATCGTCCTCGCCAACTATCCCAACAAGGACGGGCGGCTGGCGAATGGCGTTGGGCTGGATACGCCCGCCGGAACAGTCGAAGCGCTGAAAGCGCTGAGGGGCGCCGGGTATCGCGTTGAGGGCGCGCCTGAAGATTCCGCGGCGCTGATGGATGCGATCCTTTCGGGGCCAACCAATTGGCTGACCGACCGGGCCTCGCGAGAGGGTGGCGTTCGCCTGCCGCTCATCGACTATTCGGCGGCTTATTCGCGCTTGCCGTGGGACGTGCGCCGGAGGATTGAAGAACGCTGGGGCCAGCCGACGGAGGACCCGTTCTACGTCGAAGGTGAGCTCGATTGCGGATATTTCGCTTTGTCAGTGCTGGACTACGGCAATGTCGTTGTCGGCGTGCAGCCCGCGCGCGGGTACAATGTCGACCCGACCGACAGCTATCACAGCCCCGATCTCGTCCCGCCGCACAACTATTTCGCCTTCTATTTCTGGCTGCGAGAATCGTTCGGCGCGCAGGCGATTGTGCATATGGGCAAGCATGGCAATCTGGAATGGCTGCCGGGCAAAGCGGTCGCGCTCAGCGAGGAGTGCTTGCCCGAGGCGGTTTTCGGCCCGACGCCGCATCTCTACCCGTTCATCGTCAATGATCCGGGCGAGGGGACGCAGGCCAAGCGCCGCGCGCAGGCCGTCATCATCGATCACCTGACGCCGCCGCTGACGCGGGCTGAGACATATGGTCCTTTGAAAGACCTCGAAGCGCTGGTCGATGAGTATTTCGAGGCGGCGGGCGTAGACCCAAGGCGGTTGGAGCATCTGCGGCGCGAAATCCTGTCGCTGACCGCGGTCACCGGTCTCGATCAGGATGCGGGGATCGAGAAGGGCGAGGCGGAGGAAGACGCCCTCGCCAAGCTCGATAATTATCTTTGCGAACTCAAGGAAGCGCAGATCCGCGACGGGTTGCACGTCTTCGGCGTCTCGCCTGAAGGACGGTTGGAGCGCGATCTGGTTCTCGCGTTGGCTCGCGTGCCGAGAGGGTCCGGCGGAGAGGGAGATGCGAGTCTGATCAGGGCGTTAGCGGATGATCTTGAGCTTACTCAGATTCGCGTTCCCTCGGCGTCGGGTGAAGACCAGCGCTTCGACCCGCTGGATTGTACGATGGCGACGCAGTGGGAGGGGCCGCGACCCAAGGTACTGCGCGCTTTTGGGCATGAGGCGTGGCGCACTGCCGGGGACACGGTCGAACGGCTTGAAAAGCTGGCCGATGCGTTGTTGCAGGGGGTTGAGCCCGATCCGCACTGGAAACGCACGCGGCTGGTGATTGAGGAGATTCACGCCGTGCTGTTGCCCGCTCTCCGCGCCTGCGGGGAGGCGGAAATGCAGGGCTTGCTAGACGGGCTCGACGGTCGATTCGTGGCGCCTGGCCCTTCTGGCGCGCCGACGCGGGGGCGGCCGGATGTGCTGCCGACCGGACGCAACTTCTTCTCGGTGGACAGCCGGGCGGTGCCGACCCAGGCCGCCTGGGCGCTGGGGTGGAAATCCGCATCCATGCTGGTGGAGCGGCATTTGCAGGAGGAAGGCGACTGGCCCCGCGCCATGGCGCTGACCGCCTGGGGCACATCGAATATGCGCACTGGCGGCGATGACATCGCGCAGGGTCTGGCGCTGATGGGCGCGCGGCCGCAATGGGACGCCGCCAGCCGTCGAGTGACAGGGTTTGAGATCATCCCGCTCGGCGCTTTGGGCCGGCCTCGGGTGGACGTGACGTTGCGTGTCTCAGGCTTCTTTCGTGACGCCTTTCCGGCGCAGATCGATCTTTTTGACAGCGCCGCGCGGGCGATAATGGCGCTGGACGAGCCGGGGGATCAAAACCCGCTCGCCGCGCGTTATCGCACTGATCTGGCGCGGCTTCAGGCCGAGGGGGCGGAGGATGCCGAACTTCGGGCTGGCTATCGCGTGTTCGGCTCAAAGCCCGGTGCTTACGGGGCGGGCCTTCAGGCAATGATCGATGAGCGCCTCTGGGCAGACCGGGGCGATCTGGCTGAGGCCTATCTGACATGGGGCGGCTATGCCTATGGCAAAGGGGCGGAGGGCGCGGCTGAGCGCGGCCTCTTTGAGACACGGCTTTCGGGCGTCGAGGCGGTCGTCCAGAATCAGGACAATCGCGAGCACGACCTGCTGGACTCGGACGACTATTACCAGTTTGAAGGTGGTATGGCGGCGACGGTAGAAGCGCTCTCCGGCCGCGCACCGACCGTCTATCACAATGACCATTCCCGGCCTGAGCGGCCCCTGATCCGCACGTTGGAGGATGAGATCGGCCGCGTGGTCCATTCGCGCGTGGTGAATCCGAAATGGATCGAGGGCGTGAAGCGCCACGGCTATAAGGGCGCGTTCGAGATGGCGGCGACGGTCGACTATCTCTTCGCTTTCGCGGCCACCACCGGGGCGGTGAAAAACCATCATTTCGACCTCGTCCACGCCGCCTATCTGGAGGACGACGAGACGCGGGATTTCATCGAAGATTGCAATCCCGCCGCCCTGCGAGAAATCGCCGAACGGCTGCAGGAGGCGATCGAACGGGAGATGTGGACGCCGCGCAGCAACTCCGCGAAACTGCGCCTGAAATCTTTGACCGGAGCGACAAATGCCTGACACCCAAGACGCCGACCGCCACGCCATGAAGATGGCCAAGAAAAAGGCTGCGCGGGACAAGATCATGGCCACCAAGACCGATGAGAAGGGCCTGATCATCGTCCACACCGGCAAGGGCAAGGGCAAATCCACCGCCGCCTTCGGGATGATCTTTCGTTGCATCGCGCATGGGATGCCCTCAGCCGTGGTGCAGTTCATCAAGGGTGGCATGTCGACCGGTGAGCGCGACCTGATCGAAGGCAGGTTCTCCGATATCTGCCAATTCCACACCATGGGCGAGGGCTTCACCTGGGAAACGCAGGACAAGACCCGCGATATGGAGATGGCGCGGGCCGCATGGGAGAAAGCGAAGGAGCTGATCCGCGATCCCGCAAATCGCATGGTGCTGCTGGATGAGATCAATATCGCGCTGCGCTATGACTACATTCCCATTGAGGAGGTCGTCGAGTTCCTGACGTCGGAAAAACCCGAGATGACCCATGTCGTTCTGACCGGACGCAACGCGAAGGAGGAGTTGATTGAGATCGCTGATCTCGTCACCGAGATGGAGCTGGTCAAGCATCCGTTTCGCTCCGGCGTCAAAGCCCAGATCGGCGTCGAATTTTGATCGAGCGGCTCGACCATCTGGTGCTGACCGTGGCGGATGTGGAGGCGACGGCGGCGTTCTACGCCCGCGTCCTCGGCATGGAGCGGCGAGTCTTTGGCGAGGGTCGCGTCGCGCTGCATTTCGGACAGCAAAAAATTAACTTGCATGAAGCGGGCGGGGCGACCGCGGATATCGTAGCTCAGACGCCAACGCCGGGTTCGGCGGATCTATGCTTTATCGCTTCGGATGCGATGGCTGACGTTCTCGGCCACTTATTGGATTCCGATGTGAAGCTCGAAGAAGGCCCGATCGCGCGCACAGGGGCGACCGGGCCGATAGAATCCGTCTATTTTCGCGATCCCGACGGAAACCTGATCGAGGTGTCGGTTCCGCATGGGGAAGCCTCCTAGCGAGCGGATGCGACGCGCGGCAATTCGGGCGTGTCCCGCTGTTCGGCTACAGAGCGAGGTGGTCCAAGGTTCGCCGCAGGTTCAGGCTATCCTGAGGGCCGAGTTTTGCCGCAGCCTCATGCGCGCGTTCAACGGATGTATTCGGCGCCTGCCGCCCCTCCGCGACCGCCGCCGCATACCGCCGATAAGTCTTGAATCCCGTCTCGGCCAGCGCGAAGTTCAACGCATCCATCAGAACGGCGACGTCGCGCGCCTGCCTCAGATCGATGCTCAACTCTTGCGCTTGCTCATCCGAAATATCGGCCATCGCAAGCGGTACAAACAGGCTTTCCTGACTGTAGAATGCACCGTCATCGACGCTGAACGCCGCCGGTTTGGGCGGCGCCGAGAACGCCATGATCTTGGGTTGCGCATTCTCGCCGGTGGTCGCGCCAGCGCCAGCAGAGCCAGCGACGCTTTCCATTGCAGGGGAGAGGATGAAGACGCCAAAACCAACGGCCGTCGTGGCGAAGATGGTCAGGGCAAAAGTGGATACTCGTTTTACAGTCACGCTACGCACGCCTCACACTTGTCTCAACACCAATACATTCTGGATGAGACTTTCGTTTACTTACAGTATTTTATTGGCCTTGTTTGATCTAACTTGCCAGCTAATTTGGCGAAAGATCGCGCATATTTCTGAATTCGCCGCCGGATTGTTGCGAAATGGCCCTAGGCCGATGCGCGGAATTGACCTGAACAAAAAAGGCCGGACGCTGGATCCGGCCTTGGATGTTCTTGATTTCGAAGCGGCTATTGCGCTTCGGCGTCCGGCTTCTCACCAAGAGTCTCCAGGAAGCTATCAATAGATTCACTGGCTTCGGCGAGAGATTCGTGAATGCTGTCCATCGTGGATTCGCCGTCGTCGTCGATGCTGGCTTCATCCGACTGGAAATCCGTCAAGTCGATATCCAGCAGATCCCCGACATCACCAATCATCTGGTCGACGACTGTCTGGTCCTCAGGACTCTTGTTGGGCTCGATCGTGTCGACCGCGTCCGCGAGATTGTCATAGGCGTCGAGGCCGTTGTCTTGGACATGGTTCAGATCAGAAACTTTTTCGTTGTCGCAGCCTCCGCCGTTGCACGTAACCTCGCCGCCGGAAAATTCGTAGACGGTGTCGTCATAACCCGGGGCTCCAGGCTCCAAATCACCATTGGCTTCATCGATATCGTCATTCAGTTCGTCGACTGCATCCTGAATGGCGTCGTTGATATCACCCTGAGTCGCAGTGCCGTTCATGATCGCTTCGGCCAGCTCCGGGTCGAGTTCTTCGATCGCTTCCCAATCCTCATAGGACGCGACCAGAGCGCCGATCTTGCCGCCCATGCCGGATACCTTGCCGGTCTCGCGATATTTGTTGACCATATTCTCGACGGCGCGGGGATTGCGCCGGGTCGAGTTCCACCCGCCCATCTCACTGGGGTGCGCCTGCAGTCCGCCGACTTGATCAACACGCGTTTTCCAGCTTTTTCCCCGCTTGGATCTCTCTTCCTCAAAGCCGTCGATGCTTGTTATCGAGGTTCTGGCCTCGCCGCTCTTGTTGCGGCCATAGGCGTTGCCGCGGCCGCCGCGGTCCGAACCACGAGAGCTGGCGCTGTCTCCACCGCCTTTGCCGCCGTTACCATTGCCGTTACCGTTTCCGCCACCATTTCCATTTCCGCCGCCTTTGGCGGACGCGATGCTGGTCTGGGCGTCGATTACGGCTGCGCCGACAAGAACGAAGCTGGCGGACGTCGCCAGCATCAGGGCGGTCAGGGTCGGTTTCAGGTTTGGGCCACGCATGGCGGGTGTCCTCTCACTCTTGAATACGGTCGTGTCGCAAAGCTTCTCAGACTCGAATAATCAATCTTTTTCGCTGTTTAAGTCAAAAGATTCACGTCGATTCTTAGGATTTGGCGCGTTTCTTGGCGAACGTTGCTGTAATTAGGCGACGAAATTGTGGCGCCGCGCCTTTCGACTCGAGCCATATGTGTGACGACTCGGATGTAATGCGACGATTTCTTTTGGCTGATTCGTTTTTTTCAACCGTTGTCAGCAGTCAGGGCGCTGCGTAGACCTTGCCTGCGAACGGCATGAAAGGGCTGGAAACAGAGTGACGCGGCGACCAGCCAGCCTGATGATCCAGGGAGCAGGATCGAATGTGGGCAAATCCCTGCTGGTGGCAGGGCTGGCGCGGGCGCTCGCCCGCCGCGGTCTGGCCGTACGTCCGTTCAAGCCGCAGAACATGTCCAACAATGCCGCCGCGACGCCTGAGGGTGGAGAGATCGGACGGGCGCAGGCGCTGCAGGCGCGCGCGTGCGGCGTCGCCCCTCATGTCGATATGAATCCGGTTCTGCTGAAGCCCGAATCTGAAACGGGGGCGCAAGTCGTTGTGCGCGGACAGGTCCTGACTACGGCGAAAGCACGCGATTACAAGGCGTTGAAGCCGAAGCTTCTGCCTGCGGTTTTGGAGAGCTTTGAGGCGCTGAAAGCGCAAGCCGACATAGTGCTTGTCGAGGGCGCGGGCAGCCCGGCCGAGATCAACCTGCGCGACGGCGACATCGCCAATATGGGATTTGCGCGGGCGGCCAATGTTCCCGTCGTGCTGGCAGGGGATATCGACCGGGGCGGTGTGATCGCCCAACTCGTCGGAACGCACGCGGTGCTGGACACCGAGGATCGGGACATGATCCGCGGGTTTCTGGTCAACAAGTTCCGGGGCGACGTGACCCTTTTCGCGGATGGGATGACAGAGATAGCAACCCGCACCGGCTGGCGAGATTTGGGCGTGGCGCCGTGGTTCTCCGAGGCGCACAAACTGCCGGCGGAGGACGCCGCTGATCTGCGGACAGGAAGCTCGGGCGGGCCGGTCAGGATCGCGGTTCCGGTCTTCTCCCGCATCGCCAATTTTGATGATTTTGACCCGCTCAGGCTGGACCCGGCGGTCTCTCTGACCATGGTGCAGGCGGGCCGGGCGATCCCCGATTGCGATCTGATCCTGCTGCCGGGCACCAAATCGACGCGAGCGGACCTCGCCTTTTTGCGCGCGCAGGGCTGGGATGTCGACATCGCGGCGCATGTTCGGCGGGGCGGGCGCGTACTGGGCCTCTGCGGCGGCTATCAGATGATGGGGCGGCGCGTCGCTGATCCCGAGGGGCTGGACGGGCCGCCGGGCGAGGCTGTGGGACTGGGCCTGCTGGATATTGAGACAGTGATGACGGCGGAGAAAGCGGTGCGTCGCGTCGCAGGGGTTCATCTGGCGAGCGGGCGGGAAGTCTCGGGCTATGAGATTCATATCGGACGCACGAGCGGTCCGGATTGCGCGCGGCCGCTGTTCCGGCTTGAGGACGGGCGAGAGGAAGGCGCGACCAGCGCGGACGGGCGCGAGACAGGCGCCTATCTGCACGGCCTTTTCGCCGAGGACGGGTTCCGCGCCGCCTGGCTGCAGGCGCTCGGCGCCCAAGACTCGTTCACACCGTCCATGCTTGCCTATGACGAGACGGTGGAGCAGACGCTGGACGCCCTCGCGGCGCATCTGGAGGCGCATCTGGATGTGGACGCGATGCTGGCGATCGCGGGGCTTTAAATCGTCCTATCGCTTTGGTCCGAACGCCAACCAGTAGGCCAGCGCGACGCCACCTGCGCCACCAACGATATTGCCCGTTGTCACCGGAATCAGATTCGCCAGCGCCGCCGTCCATGTTCCTTCGGCGCCCGCCAGAAGGCCGGCGGGGATCAGATAGAGATTGGCGATGGAGTGCTCGTAGCCAATTGCGACGAAGGCGGTGATCGGCCAAAGAATGGCGAAAACCTTGCCGACAACGGTGCGGGCCGCCATAGACAGCCAGACGGCGAGGCAGACCAACGCGTTACAGAGCGCTCCACGGATGAAGGCCTCAATAGGGCCAAGCGTCAGTTTCGATTCGGCGATGGCGGCGTATGTGGCGCCGACCGCCCCGTCCAGTAGTCCGGCGCCCGCCGTAGCGAACGCCAGAGCCAGCGCTCCAGCCGCGTTGCCGAGGAAAACAAGGCCCCAGTTCCGTAGAAGCGACTGCAGGAAAATTTTACCGTCGACCCAGGCCATGACCATCAGGGCGTTGCCGGTGAATAGTTCTGCGCCGCCGATGACCACGAGGATCAAACCCAGAGAAAAGACGGCTCCGCCCAAGATTCGAGCCGGGCCAAAACCAGGGTCGATCCCAGTCATTGCGACGGTGTAGGCGGCGGCGCCGAACGCGATAAACGCCCCGGCTAGAACGGCGAGCGTCAGTAACGGGGCCAAAGACAACTTAGCCTTGCGCACACCTGCGGTTTCCACAAGGCGGGCGATTTCGGCCGGCGCGTAGGCGTCGAGCCCGGTGGGGTGGGCGGCGGTTGGTTCTGACGGTTTCGGTTCCATAGCACGCAGCGTGCTGCCGGTAATCGTGGCCCGCCCTGATTTGGGTCAAAGCTCCTCAGATCGCCAAAAGCGTTCCAACCGCCGCCACGACGACCAGCCCGATCCAGGCCCGCTGGATCAGCGCGACGGCGGCATCGATATCTGAGGGTGCCGCCTTGCGGCGGCCATCGGGGTTGAGCGGGGCGTCATCCGTCATCTCGCCGCCATAGGCGCGGGGTCCGGCCAGCGACAGGCCCAGGCTCGCCGCCGCCGCCGCCTCGGGCCAGCCCGCGTTGGGCGAGCGGTGCACGGCGGCGTCGCGGCGCATCACCTCCCACGCGGCGCGTCCGGTTCCGGCAAGGCAGATCAACCCTCCCGCGATGCGCGCGGGAACCCAGTTCAGCCAGTCATCCAGCTTCGCGGCGGCGTAGCCGAAGTGCTGGTAGCGCTCCGTCCGGTGGCCGATCATCGAATCCGCCGTGTTGACCGCCTTGTAGAGCAACATGCCCGGCAGCCCGCCGATCAGCAGCCAGAAGGCGGGGGCGACGACGCCGTCCGAGAAATTTTCCGCCGCCGACTCGATCGCGGCGCGGCTGACGCCCGCCTCATTCAGCGTATCAGGATCGCGCCCAACGATCTGGGCGACCGCCTCGCGGCCAGCTTTGAGGTTTTCACGCAGCCCGTCGGCGACGGCGCGGACATGGTCCAGCAGGCTTTTGTGGGCCAGCAGGACGGCGCCGCCCAGCGCCTCCAGCACGAAGCCGAGCGGGAAGGCGGCGATCACCCAGCCAATTGCGGCCGCGCCAAGCGCAAGGGTTATGACCGCTCCGGCGCCTTTCGCGCGCCGCTGGTCAGGATGTCCAGAATTCAGCCGGCCTTCCATGGCGCTGACGGCGCGGCCCATCAGGACCGCCGGGTGCGAGAGCCTGTCCCACAGCCATTTTGGCTCTCCCAACGTCGCATCGAGGATCAGAGCCGCGAGCAGGATGGCGAAGTGCGAGGTCACGCAGTCCAGCCTTCCAGCGCGGCCTGTAACCGGGTCCAGTCGCTTTCCGGTCCGGGCGGGGCTATGCGCAGCCAGTCGTCGCGATAGGGGAAGATGCGGGTCCAGATTTGCGAGCGAGCGAGGTGATCTCGCAACCTCTCGGCGTTGGGCGTCTGGACGAGGCGGAACAGGCTGGTTCCTCCGACCACCTCCAGCGTCGCCCCCGAGAGCAGGGAATCGAGGCGATGGGCGTCGCGGAACAGGCGGGCTCGGGTCGCGTCGGCCCATTTCTCGTCCGAGAGCGCTGTGATCCCGATCTCGATCGCGGGGCCGGAAACCGCCCATGGACCCAGCGCCTCTCGCAATCGGGTGGCCATCCTCGGTCCGCAGATCGCGAAGCCGAGCCTCACGCCCGCCAGCCCGTAGAACTTGCCGAAGGAGCGCATGATGAGCAGGTTTTCGCCGCCCGCATGCGGGCAGAGCGACAGCTCCGGCGCAACGTCGCCAAAACTTTCGTCGACTACGGTCAGGGGGCGGCCCATGCAGAGGGCGAGCGCCTGATCCGGCGTCCAAGAGCGGCCGTCCGGGTTGTTCGGGTTGACGAGAGTCAGCGGCAGGCCCGCCAGAGGGACCTCGCATTCGACCACCTCGCGTCCGGCGGCGCGATGGGCGGCGGCGTGCTCGTTGTAAGTGGGAGAGAGCACCGCCACCGGACCGGGCGGCGTCAGCCCCGGCATCGCCTGAATGATTGCCGAGGCGCCGGGGGCGGCGATGACCTCCGCAGAATCAGCGACACGATAGGTTCGGCGGGCGGCGTCCTCCAGAGTGCGTAGGCGATCCGCGCCGGGCAGTCGGAACCATGCGGCCGCGTGCAGCTCTGGAACCGGGTAGGGGATCGGATTGATCCCCGTCGAAAGGTCCAGCCAATCCTCCGGCGCGCCGCCAAAGGCTGCGGCTGCGGCGTTTAGATCGCCGCCATGATCGCGCGAATTTGGTTTATCGATCGACATTGCGCACTGCCTCGCCCGGCGCGCGGCCCGCGTCAAGACGAGATGGGCTTTCACAGCGCCGCGCGCTTCGCTATCGAGGCTCCATGACCGCTTCGGCCCGCCATATACGCCGACCGCGCCCGGCACTCGGGCGCGCGCAGGGCCATTGCGGGGAGCTGTTGCAGGGTCGTTTGGGTCCGGACGGACCGGTGGCTCTGGTGACGCTGCCCTGGCCAGAGTTGCAGGCACACGCGTGGTTCGCGCCGTCTCCTAACGCTCCTCTTCTGGTACGTGTTAGAGGGACAGGCGCGCATCCGCCAGAGGTGGCGCGCCGAGCGGCCCACGCAGCTTTGGCGGCGCTGGGCGCAAAAGGATGGGGAGGTCGGCTGGTGCTGACCAACCCCGCTCCTGTCGGTGGCGGCGCAGGGTCGTCCAGCATGGATGCGTTGGCCACGATCCGCGCCGTGGCGGCGTTTTTTGGAGCAGCGTTCGGACCAGACAGGGAAGCGTCTCTGATGCTTGAGGCCGAAGGGGCCGTCGATCCGTTGATGCACGTCTCTCCGGTGTTGTTCGCCTCTCGCGAAGCGCGGGTTCTGGCCGGCTTGCCGAGAGCGCCGAAAATGCTTGCTGTTGGCGGGTTCGACGGGCCGGGGCGCAAAACGGCCGCCGCCGATCCTAGTGATCTGGACGTGCGCGAACTGGCCGCGCGGCTGGCGAAGGCGTTCGCCGCGGGCGATCTTTCCGAAATCGGCGCCATCGCTTCGGCGTCGGCCGAGTCGGATCAGGCGAAGAACCCCAAGCCCCGCTGGGCTGAGGTCAAAGCGCTCGCGAAAGAGACTGGCGCGCTTGGGGTCGCGGTCTCTCACAGCGGGTCCGCGGTCG
This sequence comes from Paracoccaceae bacterium, assembly GCA_963669315.1. Lineage (GTDB taxonomy): Bacteria > Pseudomonadota > Alphaproteobacteria > Rhodobacterales > Rhodobacteraceae > SZUA-547. Next base: position 3,379,928 of record OY770021.1, read on the forward strand.
CGTTGCTCTTTCCACCGGGTGCTCAAGCGGTTACGAGACGGGCTGCGGCGGGGCTGGACGAACTCGGCGTCCGTTCGACTCGCCTTTTCCGACCTTTCGGCTGACCCGATTCATTTGGTTTTCGCGTCAGCGCATTGATATTCTGACCCCGGAGGGGCCAATGGAGCGCAGACTTGCCGCAGTGCTTGCCGCTGATATGGCGGGATACAGCCGGTTGATGGAGGCGGATGAGCAGGGCACGCTCGCGCGCCTGAAGACCCACAGGCTTGAGCTGATCGATCCTTCGATCTCCAAACACAACGGGCGGATCATAAAGTCGACTGGCGACGGGCTATTGGCCGAGTTTCCCAGCGTGGTCGACGCCGTCGCCTGCGCGGCCGAAGTGCAGATGCGGATGAAACGGCGCAATTCGGACGTTGCCGCCGATGCGCGTATCGAGTTTCGGATCGGCATCAATCTCGGCGACATCATTTTCCAGGACGACGACATTTTCGGCGATGGTGTGAATGTCGCGGCGCGCATCGAACCTCTGGCGGAGGTCGGCGGGGTCTGCGTCACCGGCGCCGTGCGCGATCAGGTCGCCGACCGGCTGGAGCTGGAGTTCAGCGATCTGGGCGACAAAAACCTGAAAAATATCAGCCGCCCGGTCCGCGTCTTCAGCGTGGCGATCGACGAGGTGGGAAGCTCTGCGCCCGCCACTGAACAGCCCGCGCGCGAAACCAGCGCCGTGGTCAAACCAACCGTCGCGGTTCTGCCCTTCGACAATATGAGCGGCGATCCGGAGCAGGAGTTTTTTGTCGACGGATTGACCGAGGACATCTTGACCGAACTGGCGCGCCATCACGAATTGTTCGTCATCTCGCGCAATTCGAGCTTCGTCTACAAAGGGCAGTCGGTGAACATCCGCGAGGTCGCCCAAAAGCTGGGCGCGCAGTATCTGGTCGAAGGCAGCGTGCGCAAGGCGGGCCAGAGGGTGCGCGTGACTGTGCAGCTGATCGACACCGCAAGTGACGCGCATATCTGGGCGGAGAAGTACGACCGAATGCTCGACGATATTTTTGAGCTTCAGGACGAGGTGACGGCGGCGATCGTGGCGACGCTGCCGGGCCGGGTCGAGGCGGCGCAGCGCGAGCTGATCGCCCGCAAGGCGCCGAAAAACATGGCCGCCTATGAATTGATCCTGGCTGCGAAGGTTCTGCACCATCGCAGTACGCGAGAGGACAACGCCAAGGCCGAGGAAATGGCTGCGCGGGCCATCGAGCTCGATCCGGACTACGCCCATGCGCACGCGTGGCGCGGATGTATCGTCGGACAGGCTTGGGTCTATAGCTGGGGCGCGGATCGGGACGCGCTCTGGGACGAATGCGTTCGGGAGCTTGAAAGGGCGCTGTCGCTGGACGACAACGACGCCGATGTGCACCGCATTCTTTCCGCCATCAAGATCGGGTCGAATGATCTGGCGCAGGCCCGGCACCATCAGGAACGGGCGCTGTCACTGAACCCGAACTACGACCTCGTCGTTGTTCAGCAGGGAGAGCTGTTCACCTGGCTGGGCCAGCCGCAGGAGGGCGTCGAGTGGATCAAAAAGGCGATGCGCCTGAATCCGCATCACCCGGAGCGTTTCTGGAGCCACCTCGGCAAGGCGTATTTCGCGGCGAAGCAGTACGCCGAGGCGACCGAGGCGTTCATGCACCTCTCGACGATGGACCAGTTTCAGCACGCCTTCGTGGCGGCGTCCTATGGCTGGCTGGGCGACCGCACGGCGGCCGAAGCCCACGTCCTGAAAATCAAGTCGCTTGATCCGGATTTCGGCTGGGCGACCATCGCCGACACGCTGCATTACGCCCGCGCGGAGGACTCCGAGCATCTTCGGGAAGGACTGGAGCAGGCGGGAATCGAGTAATCTAGGCTGGATGCCTCGATTAACAGCTCAATCCATCAACGGCGGCACGCGGCTGACGAAATGGCCCTTGACCCCCTGAGGCCACTCCCGATACGGCACGACGCCGGTGTCGCTGCCGGCGTATTTGGCGGCGTATTCGACCAGCGCCTCGGCGGCTTCGGCGTCCGGCGTGAACCGGCCCAGCACGTAAGTGATCTTGCCCGTCTCGGCGATGGCCGCATTGCAGCCATGGCCGCACCCCATCAGGCAGGAGTGGCGCCTGACGCGCACGCCGCCGCCATTCGCGGCTTGCTCCACATGCTCGGCGAGAATTTCGCCTGCGGTCTTGCCGTCGCGGATCTTCTCCTCATCGGAAAATCCACAAGTGTCGCAAACAAGGATGGTGGCGGTCATGGTCGGGCTCCAGCATCAGGCCCGGCACATGTAGTCGCGACGGCGCGCAGCGGCAAGCGTGTTACGCCGCCGCCAGCCTGTCCCGGCCATGGGGCTCTGCGAAGTCGACAACGGGACCCAAAGGCACAATGCCGGTGGGATTAATGCTCGTATGGCTACCGTAATAGTGGCGCTTGATGTGCTCCATGTTCACGGTCTCAGCAACGCCGGGCCACTGGTAAAGTTCTCGCGTATAGGCCCAGAGGTTGGGGTAATCGGTCAGCCGCCGGATGTTGCATTTGAAGTGGCCGACATAAACTGGATCGAAGCGCACGAGGGTGGTGAACAGCCGCCAGTCCGCCTCTGTGATCCGATCCCCCAGCAGATAGCGGCGGGTGGAGAGGCGATCCTCCAGCCAGTCAAGCGTGTCGAACAGGTTGGTGACGGCCTCGTTATAGGCGGCCTGTTTGGTTGCGAATCCAGACTTGTAGACGCCGTTGTTGACGTTCGAGTAGACGCGCTTGTTGATCTCTTCGATCTCGTCGCGCAACTCCTTTGGCCAGAAGTCCTGCGTGTCGCCGGTGATTTGGTTGAAGGAGGAGTTGAACATGCGGATGATCTCAGCCGATTCATTGCAGACAATCCGCCCGGTCTGTTTGTCCCAGAGAACCGGCACCGTCACCCGGCCGTTGGTCCTGGGGTCGTTTCGCAAATAGATGTCGCGGAGGAATTTCTCGCCAAACAGCGTATCGCCGGTCGCGCCGGGGGCGTCTTCGGTCTCGAACGTCCAGCCGTCCTCTCCCATGAAATGATGCACGATATCGACGGAGATATGCTCGGTAAGACCTTTCAATGCGCGGAAGATCAGGGTGCGATGCGCCCAGGGGCAGGCGTAGGAGACGTAAAGGTGATACCGACCGCTTTCAGCCTTGAAACCGCAATCCCCAGTAGGACCGAGCTCTCCATCCGGCGTCACCCAGCAGTGATAGGCGGTGGGCTTGCGGACAAATTTTCCGCCTGTCGACTTCGTTTCGTATCCAACGGTGCTCCAGACCCCGTCGACCAGCTTGCCCATATCAGCCTCCAAAATGCGTTGTGTTTCAGAATTTAGTGCGCTGCGGCGGTGGATAAAGTGGCCCGTCGCGGCCCAGTCTGTCTCTGAATTGGAAACGAATGCTGCACTGCGGGCGGATTCCATTGCGCCGAGAGGGAGGGCGGAATAGGGTGCGCGCCAGTTTGGATGGCGTCCCGCGACGGGGCCGGAAAGGCGCTTCGCAATGGCCGACCCGTATCGGGGGCCGGATCGAGGGTTGTCCGACGCGCCGGAACCCAGTTGGGTGGGCGCCGTCATCCGCTTTGGATCGAGAGGCGCCCATGTCCCGCATTACCTTCGCCGTTGTTCTTTGCTTCGCGCCCAGCGCCGCATTTGCGCATGTGGGTCACGTGGGCGAACTCGCTGGCCACGATCATTGGATCGCCATCGCGGCGTCGGGCCTCGCCGCGGCGGTCTGGGCGGCCGGGAAGCTGAAGGACAACGCCAAAGACAGTGACGCGGAGGAACCGGTCGAGGAGGCCGACGCCGCCGGCGCCGAGGTCTGAGATGGCCGATCCCAAATATGGCGTGATGATCTGCGGCCATGGATCGCGCAGCCAGGCTGCGGTGGACGAATTCGCGCAACTGGCCGAGCGGTTGCGCCCGCATTTCCCGGACTGGCCGGTCGACTATGGATATTTGGAGTTCGCCAACCCGGTGATCCGGGACGGGCTGGATTCGCTGCGCAATCAGGGCTGCGATCATATTCTGGCGGTGCCGGGCATGTTGTTCGCTGCGATGCACGCCAAGAACGACATTCCGACCGTGCTGAACACCTACGCCGCCGAACATGGTCTCAGCGTGGGCTATGGGCGCGAACTGGGCGTCGACCCAAAGATGATTGCTGCTGCGGCTGAGCGGGTTCAGGAGGCGCTGGATCGCGCCAACGCCGAGAAAGGCGAGGTTCCGCTGCACGAAACCTGCCTCGTGGTGATCGGCCGGGGGGCGTCTGACCCGGACGCGAACTCCAACGTCTCAAAGATCGCGCGGATGTTGTGGGAAGGTATGGGCTTCGGCTGGGCGGAGGTCGGCTATTCCGGCGTCACTTTCCCTTTGGTCGAGCCATGCCTCGAACATGTCGCGAAGCTGGGCTATCGGCGCGTCGTCGTGTTCCCGTATTTCCTGTTCACCGGCATCCTGATCGACCGCATCTACGGCTTCACCGATCAGGTCGCAAAGGCGCATCCGGAGATCGAGTTCATCAAGGCTGGTTACCTGAACGACCACCCGCAAGTCATTGAAACCTTTGCCGAACGGGTGCGAGAGATCCTGACCGGCGACAATGTCATGAATTGCGGTCTCTGCAAGTACCGGGCGCAGGTGCTGGGCTTTGAGGCCGAGGTCGGCTCGCCGCAGGAAAGCCACCATCACCATGTGGAGGGGCAGGGCGCCTCGGCCCCGGGATCGAACGTGGCGGATTGCGCCCTATGCGATGATTTCTGCACCGGAGCGTGCCGTCTGGATGCGGATCACGACCACCATCATCATCAAGACGGCCATTCGCACGATCACGGCCACGATCATCACCACCCGCCTTACCCGCATGCCGACCACCCGCTGGGGCCGGAAAGCGTGCGCAAGCACCTGAAGGCGGAGGGATGACGGACGCGCCGAAGGTTTTACCCCGCCTATTGCGCTATGAGCGCGACCCGTCGGCGATCTATCGGGCGTCCTTCGCGACCGTGCGGGAGGAAGCTCGGCTGGATCGGTTTTCGCCCGCCATGGAGCGTGTGGCGATCCGCCTGATCCACGCCTGCGGCATGGTGGAGGTCGCTGACAGGCTCGCCTTCTCGCAGGGAGCCGCCGAGGCGGGCGTCAAGGCGCTTGCGGACGGCGCGCCGATCCTTTGCGATTGCGAGATGGTCGCGGCCGGGGTCATCCGGCGCAACTTGCCAGCCGGGAACGACGTGATCGTGACGCTGAACGACTCGACTGTCCCGGCCTTGGCGAAGGAGATCGGCAATACGCGATCCGCCGCTGCGGTGGGATTGTGGCGAGACCGGATAGAAGGGGCGGTGGTCGCCATTGGAAACGCGCCGACCGCGCTGTTCCACTTGCTGGAATTGCTGGATCAGGGCTGGCCGCGCCCGGCGGTAATCCTCGGCTTCCCGGTGGGATTTGTCGGCGCGGCGGAATCGAAGGCGGAATTGGCGGCGCGCCCAAGCGGCGCTGATTTCATCGCATTGCGTGGCCGCAGGGGTGGATCGGCCATGGCTTCCGCGGCGGTGAACGCGCTGGCCGCCGGATTGCCTGAGGAACGCGCATGACCACACCCTGGCTGCATATCGTCGGTATTGGCGAGGACGGCATGGAGGGATTGACCCCCGCCGCCCGCGCCGTGGTCGAAAGCGCCGAGGTGGTGATCGGCGGCGACCGGCATCATCGGCTGTCAGACGATATTAAGGCTGAGCGCGTCGCCTGGCCGTCTCCCTTCGACGCAATGATCGAGGTGATCGAATCCTATCGCGGGCGGCGGCTGGTGATCCTCGCGACAGGCGATCCGCTCTGGTACTCGGTCGGCGCGCGGATCGGGCGGGCGATCGACCCGGCCGAGATCGTCTATCACCCGCATATCTCGGCGTTCCAACTCGCCTCTACGCGGATGCGCTGGTCGATGGCCGATCTGGAGACGCTGACAGTGCATGGCCGGCCGGTCGAGCAGATGATCGCGTTCATACAGCCGGATATCCGTCTGCTGATCCTGACCACGGGGGCGGAGACGCCCGCCAGAATTGCCGAGTTCCTGACCCGTCAGGGCTATCCGAAAAGCCGGATGACGGTGCTGGCGGCGATGGGCGGGCCGGATGAAAAGCGGTTCGATGGATCGGCCGAGGACTGGGCGGCGAATGCGCCCGCCTTCCCTGAGTTTAATACGCTGGCGGTTGAATGCATCGCAGCGCCGGGTGCCGCCTTGCTGCCTCGGGTGCCGGGCCTGCCGGATGAAGCCTTCCGCCATGACGGCGCCATCACCAAGCGCGAGGTGCGGGCGGCGACGCTGGCGAAGCTGATGCCTATGCGGGGCGCGCTTTTATGGGATGTGGGCTGCGGTTGCGGCTCGGTGGCGGTCGAATGGGTGCGATCGGCTCGCTACGCCAACGCCATCGGGATCGAGCCGCGCGCCGACCGCCGCGCCATGGCGGCCGAGAATGCGCAGGCGCTGGGCGCGCCCAAGCTGAAGATCGTCGCGGGTGAAGCGCCGGATGCGCTGGAGGGTTTGCCGGCGCCGGATGCGGTTTTCATTGGGGGCGGCATTTCCGAGGCGGTTCTGGACCAGTGCTGGAACGCGCTGCGCCCGCTCGGCAGGCTGGTGGTCAACGCCGTCACCTTAGAGGGGCAGGGCGCGCTGGCAGATTTCCACGCGGCGCGGGGCGGCGACCTCGCGATGATCTCGGTGCAGCGGGCGAAGGAGCTGGGGCCGTTCCGTGGTTGGAGCCCGGCCATGCCCGTGGCGCAATGGAGCCTGATCAAGCGATGAGCGGCACCCTCTATGGCGTTGGCGTCGGTCCGGGCGATCCCGAACTGATGACGTTGAAGGCGCATCGGCTGATCTCGACCGCGCCGGTCGTGGCCTATCCCGCGCCCGACCGGTCTGTAGCGGGCGGCGAGAGCTTCGCGCGCTCCGTCGCGGCGGGCGCCATTCGCGAGGACGCCATCGAGATCCCCATCGTGATTCCGATGGTCGAGGAGCGCTATCCGGCGCAGGAGGCCTATGACCGTGGCGCGGAGGAAATCGCGGCGCATCTGGGGGCTGGGCGGGACGTTGTCGTGCTGTGTGAGGGCGATCCGTTCTTCTACGGCTCTTTCATGTATCTTCATGCTCGCCTGGCTGCGCGGTTCCCCGTCGAAATCGCTCCCGGCGTTTCCTCTCTGACGGGGTGCGCGGCGGCGTTGGGGCGGCCATTGTCGGCGCGGAACGAGACGCTGACCGTTATTCCGGGCCCGTTGCCTGAGGCGAAACTGAAGGCGCGAATCGAGGCGTCTGAGGCGATCGCGATAATGAAGGTCGGCAGGCATTTGCCCAAGATCATTCAGGTGTTGAGCGAGTTGGGCCTCGTAAGCCGCGCAGGATATGTAGAACGGGCCAGCCTGCCGAACCAGATCGTCAAACCGTTGTCGGAAGCCCCTGAAAAGGCGCCTTATTTCTCGATGATCCTTGTGCTGAAAGGGGGCGATCCGTGGCTGACGTGACGCCGGTGGTGATTTGCCTCTCCGCCTCAGGGTTTGAGACTGGGCAATTGGCCGCGCGGACGCTGTCCGCCAAGCTACATGGGCGTGACGGGCGCGTAACGGGCGCCGATGCCGAGTTTGAAGATGCGGTTGAACATATCGCCGCGCTCTTCGCCGCTGGAACGCCAGTCATCGGCGTTTGCGCGGCGGGCATCCTGATCCGCGCGGTTGCGCCCTTGCTCAGCGACAAGCGCGCAGAGCCTCCGGTGGTTGCGATTTCCGAAGATGGCGCTTCGGTCGTGCCGCTGCTGGGCGGGCATCGCGGCGCCAACAAGGTCGCGCGTCAACTGGCTGAGGCGCTGAACGCAAAGGCGCATGTGACGACGGCCGGCGATCTGAAGTTGGGCGTAGCGCTGGACGAGCCGCCGGAAGGGTGGCGATTGTCAAATCCGGAGGACGCCAAAGCGGTTTCAGCGACGCTTCTGGCGGGGGGAGGGGCGACGGTCGAAGGGTTGGATTGGACGCCCGACCTGCCTGAAGGCGACGATGTTCGGCTGATCGGGACGACGGCGCCGGTCGAGGGCGAGGACCAGACGCTTGTCTACCATCCGCAAGTGCTTGCCCTTGGCGTCGGTTGCGCGCGCAACTGTCAGCCGGTGGAGTTGTCGGGGCTGATCGAGACGACCTTGGCGGAGGCGGACCTCGCGCCGGGCGCTGTTGCGACGGTCGGGTCCATCGATCTGAAGGCCGACGAGCCAGCCGTGATTGAAGCGGCTCGCCGGCTTGGCGTTCCCCTTCGCTTGCTCACTTCCACAGAGTTAGAATTTGAGACTCCACGTCTCAAAAACCCTTCAGATGTCGTTTTCGCCGAAGTGGGTTGCCACGGGGTCGCTGAGGGAGCGGCGCTGGCTTTGGCCGGGACGGACGCCGATCTGATCGTCGCCAAGCGCAAGACCGCGAACGCCACCTGCGCCATCGCGCGCGCGCCCAAGCCAATCACCGAACCGAAGGGCCGCAAACGCGGGCGGGTGTCGCTGGTCGGCATTGGGCCGGGGCAGGCGGACTGGCGCACGCCCGAGGCGTCAAAGCTGGTGGCTGAGGCGGATGAACTGGTCGGCTATGGTCTTTATCTGGATCTTCTGGGCCCGCTGGCCCGCCACAAGCCGAAGAAGGACTTTCCGCTGGGAGGAGAGGAGGCGCGCTGCCGCTATGCGCTGGAACGAGCGAGCGAGGGCTTGGACGTGGCGCTGATCTGCTCAGGCGACGCGGGCATCTACGCCATGGGCGCGCTGGTCTTTGAGCTTTTGGACCGGCCCGAAGGCGCGGGCGGGGTCTCCGACGCGGCACGGCGGGTGGAGGTGACTTCCGTACCCGGCGTCAGCGCGCTGCAGGCCGCCGCTGCAAGGGCGGGCGCGCCGCTGGGCCATGATTTCTGCGCGATCTCGCTCAGCGATCTTCTGACGCCGCGTGAGGATATTCTGAAGCGCATCCGAGCTGCCGCGGAAGGGGATTTCGTGATCGCCTTTTACAATCCGGTCTCGAAACGCCGCCGCACTCTTCTGGCCGAAGCGCGGGACATGCTGTTGGCGCATCACCCTGCGGATTGCCCGGTGCTGCTCGCCTCCAATCTCGGGCGACCGGAGGAGGCGCTGCGCTATCGCCGTCTGGACGAGTTGCAGGTGGATGAGGTGGACATGCTGACCGTGGTGCTGGTCGGCTCCAGCCAGTCTCGGCTGGCGCAGTTGGGCGAAGGTCCGCGCATGTACACGCCGCGGGGCTACGCCAAGCGGATTGATGCGCCGAAAGCTGCGGGAGAGGCCTCATGACCGTCTATTTCATCGGCGCCGGGCCGGGCGATCCGGACCTGATCACCGTCAAAGGGCTGCGCCTGATCCAGTCCTGCCCGGTCTGCCTTTACGCCGGCTCGCTGGTGCCGGAGGCGATCGTCGAAGCTGCGCCCGAGGCCGCGCGCATTATCGACACCGCGCCGATGGCGCTGGATCAGATCATCGCCGAGATCGAGGCCGCGCATTCGGCGGGCCATGACGTCGCGCGGGTGCATTCCGGCGATCCTTCGCTCTACGGCGCCATCGCCGAGCAGATCCGCCGCCTGAAGGCGCTGGGTATATCGTTTGAGGTGATCCCCGGCGTGCCCGCCTTCGCCGCCGCCGCCGCCGCGTTGGGGCAGGAACTGACGATTCCCGAGGTCGCGCAGACCGTGATCCTTACCCGTACGGCGATGAAGTCCTCATCTATGCCTGAGGGCGAGGATCTGGAGACGCTGGGCCGGTCGGGCGCGACGCTGGCGATTCATCTCTCTGTTCGAAACTTGCGAGAGGTGGAGCGCAAGCTGGTTCCGCTCTACGGTGCCGACTGCCCGGTCGTTTTGGCCTATCGGGTCGGGTGGCCCGATCAGTTGTTCCTGAAAGGCACGCTGTCGGACATCCGCGAAAAGGTGCGGGCCGAGAAGATCACGCGCACCGCGCTGGTGCTGGTTGGGCCCGCGCTGGGGCAGGAGGACTTTCGGGATTCGGCGCTATACGACTCGGCTCATGTGCATGTTTTGCGCCCCAATCGCAGCAGCGCGGCAACTTAGAGTCTTCCCGTAACCACAAATTAATACTAAAGTTTCCAAATCTACCGGTCTTGAGTTTTTGCTTTAAGTTCGGGCGGAAGCGTCTATCAGCCGCCAATTAGGAGGATGGGATGGACGGATATCTGTCTGAGCAGGTGATCGCCGCTCTGAATCAGGCGAATCGTAAGAAAGCCGCTCGCCGCAGCCGCAAGAAAATCGTGGTCGGCGCTCAGGTCTACCCAATCCTGAAAATGAACGACCGGGGGTTCTCCGTCGCGGCCGATGAGACGCCGACAATTCGCGGATATGTCGATCTTTATGACGGCGCGCGGCGCCTGGGCCGGCAGCTGGTCGTGTTGGCGTCGCATGTCGATGGCGTCGCGCGCTATGAGTACAAGCTGCAAAGCGCCGAGGGGCATGCGCCCGCCGACTATGTGAGCAAGCGCGGGCCGGTGGCGGGTCTGCTGACCGTGCGTCGGGCGGGGCTTTAGACTGCCCCCCAGTCAATGACATGGGCGAAGGAGCCCATGACGCGGCCGTCGCGGAGGCCGATCTCACCCAAGTCGTTCCCTTCCGAATCCTGAGCCTCGAACAGGCGCGGGCCGTCTTCGCTGAGGATCGTCGCGTAGTGAAATTCATGGGCGGCGAAGGGCGCCTCGGGCCAGTCCGCGCCAGGCAGGGGCGAGAGGCGGCGATAGCCGAGATGCAGGCGGCGCGCCTCGAAACTCGTCTCCAGAGGCAGCAGGCCCAGCATCGCGTGGCGGCGCCCATCCGCGTCCACCAGCCCGCGCCCGAGGGTCATATAGCCGCCGCACTCGCCATAGATGCGGGCGCCGCGCTGGGCCGCGCCACGCACTCCGGACATGAACGTCTCCGCGGCGGCCAGTTTGCCAGCGTGAAGCTCCGGATAGCCGCCGGGCAGATAGATCGCGTCGGCCTGCGGGTCGGGCGCATGGTCCGACAGGGGAGAGAAGAAGGAGAGCTCCGCGCCCTGTTCGCGCCAAGCATTCAGGATATGCGGATAGGCAAAGGCGAAGGCCTGATCCCGCGCCACGGCGATGCGCTGGCCGAGGGGCGGCAGGGGCGCTCGTGCGGGGATGGAGGGCGGCGTCAGAGACCGCGCGGCCGCGATCAGCGCGCCCAGATCCAGTCGCTCCGCCATCACTTCGGCGGCGCCCGCAATAAATGATTCAAGATCGTCATGTTCCTCGGCCTGCACCAGACCAAGATGACGGGACGGAAGTTCAAGCCCGTTGTCACGCGGGATGGCGCCGAACACCGTCAGTCCAATGGCTTCCATCGCGCGTCGGATCATCGCCTCATGCCGGGGGGAGCCAACCCGGTTCAGGATGACTCCGGCGACGGTCACATCGGGGCGGTGGGTGGCCAGCCCGATGGCGATGGCGGCGGCGGTCTGACCCTGTTTGGCGCAGTCGAGAATCAGGACGACCGGCGCGCCCAGCGCGGCGACCACATCGGCGGTGGAGCCTCGCCCTTGCGGTTGTATTGCATCCGGCGCACCGTCGAACAGGCCCATCGCCCCTTCGACCACGACAATCTCGGCGGCGGGAACCAGAGCGCGCATGCGGTCCGCCTCCATCGCCCATGCGTCCAGCGTCGCGCAGGGGCGGCCCGTGGCGGCCTCGTGAAATTTCGGGTCGATATAGTCTGGGCCGGACTTGGCCGAGGCGACCTCGGCCCCCCGGTCTTTCAGCGCGCGCAGAAGGCCCAGCGTGAACGTGGTCTTGCCCGCACCCGAAGTCGGTGCGGAAAGGACCAGACCGCGCGGTGTGCTCACCCGTCCATTCCCAGCGGGTCGAGGCTTCGTGGAGCCTCCCCCTTCGCCATAGCGATCCAGTCGAGCTGCTGGCGCAATAGCACCGCGCGCCCGACGCAGATGATAGCGGGCGGAACGACGCCATGGTCGCGGGCGTCTTCGGCGGCGCGAGACAGCGTCGTCTCAAGCACTTTCTGACGCTCGGTCGTGGCGTCCGTGACAATGGCGACGGGTTCATCCTCGGCGCGCCCCGCCGCGATCAGCTTCTCCGCGATCTCGCCCAGATGCTTCATCGCCATATACATGATGATGACCTGCGAGCCTTTCGCGACCCCCTCCCAATCCAGCGCTGTCGGGGTCAGGCCGGTCTGGTCGTGGCCGGTCAGGAAGGTGATTGACTGATTCACATCGCGATGGGTGGCGGGAATGCCGGCGTAGGCGAGGCCGCCAATCCCTGCGGTGATGCCGGGAACGATCCGGATTGGCACGCCGGCGGCGACCAGCGTCTGGGCCTCCTCTCCGCCACGTCCGAAGACGAAGGGATCTCCGCCCTTCAGGCGCAACACGCGTTTGCCCGCATTGGCCAACTCGATCAGGCGCAGAGAGATGTCGGCCTGTAGCGGGCTGGGCTTGCCGCCGCGCTTACCCGCGTATTCGATCAGGGCGCCATCGCTCGCCCACTCCAGAATGCGTGGGTCCACAAGCGCGTCATAGACCACGGCGTCAGCCTGGCGCAGCGCGTTCAGGGCGTGAACGGTCATTAGCCCAGGATCGCCGGGGCCGGCGCCGACCAGCCAGACCCAGCCGGGCTCAAGGCTCGGCCAGTCGGTTTGCGGCAGGGAAGGGGACGTCAGTGTCATGGCTCCTCTCTAACGCCCCGGATCGGCGGGGAAAAGCGGAAGACGCGCATTCCCCTTGCGAAGCGCGCCCGCATCCCGCCTATAGTCCGGTCTATGAGCCAAAAACCCGCCGGAGAGCTCCGCCGTGGCTGGACCACCGGCGCCTGCGCGACCGCCGCCGTGAAGGCGGCCTACGCCCGGCTATTGACGGGCGCGTTTCCGGATACGGCGGCGATCACGTTGCCAAGGGGAGAGACCCCGTCTTTTCCGCTTGCCGTGACACAGACGGGCGATGGCTGGGCTGAGGCGGGGATCGTGAAGGATGCGGGCGACGATCCAGATGTGACCCATGGCGCCACCGTTATGGCGAGGGTCGCTTACGGCGCGCCGGGCGCGGGCGTGACTTTCAAAGCGGGCGAGGGGGTTGGGATCATCACCAAGCCCGGCCTGCCGCTTCCCCCCGGAGAGCCCGCGATCAACCCGGCGCCGCGAGAGATGATGTGCGGCGTGGTGACTGAGTTGGCGGCGAGGCATGGCGCATCGGGCGATGTGGAGATCACCATCTCGATCCCGGGCGGCGAGAAGATTGCGAGGGAAACCTGGAATGGGCGGCTGGGCATCGTCGGAGGGCTCTCGATTCTCGGGACGACGGGGGTGGTGCGGCCGTTCTCCTGTGCCGCATGGATCGCCTCCATCCATCGCGGGATCGATGTCGCGCGGGCGGAGGGGCAGAGTCATGTCGGCGCCGCGACGGGCGCGACGTCCGAGGGCGTGGTGCGGAGTCTCTATGGGTTGCCTGAGTCTTCGATGCTCGACATGGGAGATTTCGCGGGCGGGATGCTGAAGTATCTTCGCAAGCATCCTCTGCCGAAGCTGACCATCGGCGGCGGGTTCGGCAAGATGACCAAGCTTTCCCAGGGCGCTTTGGATCTGCATTCGGGTCGCAGTCAGGTCAATTTTTTGTGGCTGGCGGAGCAGGCGTCTGGGCTGGCCGACCCGGACCGGATCAGCGCCGCCAATACCGCGTCTGAGGCTCTGGAAATCGCGGGTCCAACCCTTGGCCAGCGGGTGGCCGAGGGCGCGCGCGAAACGGCGCTGGAGGCGCTGCAAGGCGCGCCGGTCGAGGTGGAGATCGCGGTGATCGACCGGGCGGGCGCGATCGTCGGGCGGGCGGGATTCTGAGCCATGCTGGGCAAGCCGACTTTGCTGTTGTTGGCAGGCACGCAGGAGGCGCGGGAGATCGCCGAGGCGCTGGCGACGAATAAGCGCTGGCGTGTCATCGCCTCGTTGGCGGGTGCGACGCAGGCTCCCGCCGAGTTGCCCAGCGATATGCGCCGGGGCGGTTTTGGCGGCGTCGACGGCATGGTCGAGGCGCTGCAATGGGACAATGTCCGCGCGGTAATCGACGCAACGCATCCCTTCGCCGAGCAGATCAGCGCCAATGCGGCGGCGGCCTGCGCGGAGTTGGGCCTGCCGCGCGTTTTGGTGCGACGTCCCGAATGGGCGCCGGAGGCGGGTGACGACTGGCGCAAGCAACCCGATCTAGCGGCGGCGGCTGATGCGCTTCCCCTGTTCGCGCGCGCCTTCCTCGCCACCGGGCGTCAAAGCCTGACGCATTTCAAACATCGCAAGGATGTTTGGTTCCTCGCCCGCGCCATCGACGCCCAGCCCGGCAAATTTCCTTTGCCGCGCGGTGATTACACCATTGGCAAGCCACCATTTCCGGTCGGGCATGAGGTAACCCTGATGCGGGACTATCGCATCACCCATCTGGTCGCGAAGAACTCCGGCGGGGCGGTCGGGATCGCCAAGTTCCGCGCCGCGCGTGAGTTGGGCCTGCCTGTGTTGATGGTGGAGCGCCCCGCGCCGCCGCGAGGCGCCATTGTCGAGACGGCGACGGAGGCGCTGGATTGGGCGGCCTCCCTCGCCATCTCTTGAGGCTGGACGGTTCCGCAAGCTCTGGTCAGAGACGCTTCGAATGGGCATTCTGCGGGAAGAACGTCAAAAGCGTCACGAGGCGGGTATGAACGAAGCAGCGACAACCGGTGCAGGCGGCAAAACAAATCTCATCTTGCGGGTATTCGGCGAAGAATCCGGCGCGCGCAAGGCCCTGGGTCTGGGCGTCTGGTTAGGCGCATGGGGGTCTGGCCGGTTGGGCCGGATCGGGTATGTCGTAGCTGCGCTGGTGCTCTATGGTCTGCTGGGCGTCATTCAGTGGTTCATATTGGACGCGATGCAGCCCGAGCCGATCCAGCTGACGCCGACTTATCAGCCGATGTCGGAGACACAGCAATTGATCGCGACTGGGGCCTCCTTTGCGCTGAGCATCCTGACGCTGCTGATCGGCCTGAACATCGCGGCCAAGCGTATCCGTGCGATCGGCGCGCCCGGCTGGGGCGGGGCGGCGGCGTTGACCGTGATCAACGGCGTTGCGTTGCTCGCCATTCCCGGCGTCGCTTATCCGTGGCTGCCGATTGTCATCCTGATCGCGCTGATGGTCCTGCCGAACGGGCTTTTGAAGTGGAACGAGAGATGAGCGCGTCCGCTGACGACACACCGTGGCCGCCCGATTTCTCGGCCGACGGCGCGCATGTGTCGGTCGTTCCATTGTCGCCGGATCACGAGGCGGATCTGGTCGAGGCAGTGAAAGACGGCGACTTGCATGAGCTCTGGTACACGACTGTTCCCGCTCCTGAAAAAGTCGGTAGGGAGATCGCCCGCCGATTGGCGCTGCGGGAAAAAGGGTGGATGCAGCCCTTCACGGTGATCGAGCCCGCCAGCGGCAAAGCGGTCGGCATGACGACCTTCATGAACATCGACGCCACGAACCGGCGCGTGGAGATCGGATCGACCTGGTATCGCAAATCGGTGCAGCGGACGCCGCTCAACACGGAATGCAAGCTGATCCTGCTCCGCCATGCGTTCGAGACGCTGGATTGCATCGCAGTGGAGTTCCGCACCCATTTCATGAACCACCAGAGCCGCCGCGCGATCGAACGGCTTGGCGCAAAGCTGGATGGCGTGCTGCGCGCGCATTCCATTATGGCCAACGGCACGATCCGCGATACCGCCGTCTATTCGATCATCGGACCGGAATGGCCGGCTGTGGAAGCGAATCTGGAGGGCCGGCTGAGGGCGCGATCCTGATTTCGCGACGCGTTCGGCCCATCTTGAGCGAGAAATCTGAGCTCGCTTCTTTGATTCAATTTCGAATCATTCTAAAAACTTATCGAGACGAGCGGGTGTGTGCTTTCTCGGACGTTCCTCGCTCAAGCGAAACAACCTGAAGAAACCAATTACACGATCGGAGAGATCATGGACGGCGACATCAAATGCCCGGTGACGGGCCGAGTTCACGTTACAAATCGCGACTGGTGGCCGAACCAGCTTAATCTGAAGGTTCTGCATCAGCATTCCGCGAAATCCGATCCGATGGGTGAAGCGTTCGATTATGCGGAAGAGTTCAAATCGCTGGATCTCGATGCAGTGAAGCATGACATCTATGACTTGATGAAGACCTCTCAGGACTGGTGGCCGGCGGATTATGGCCACTACGGACCGCTGTTTATCCGTATGGCGTGGCACAGCGCAGGGACGTATCGCACGTTCGATGGGCGTGGCGGCGGCGGTTATGGCCAGCAGCGCTTCGCGCCGCTCAACAGCTGGCCCGACAACGGCAATCTCGACAAGGCGCGGATGCTGCTCTGGCCGATCAAGCAGAAATACGGTCGCAAGCTCAGCTGGGCCGATCTGATGATCCTGGCGGGCAATTGCGCGTTGGAGGATATGGGTTTCAAGACGTTCGGTTTCGCTGGCGGGCGCCCGGATTCGTGGGAGCCGGAAGAGGACATCTATTGGGGGTCGGAGAGCGAATGGCTGGCTGTCAGCGACAACCCGAAAAGCCGCTATGAAGGGCCGCGAGATCTGGAAAGCGCCGATGGCGGAACAGACAAGCTGGAGAATCCGCTCGGCGCGGTTCAGATGGGCCTGATTTACGTCAACCCGGAAGGCCCGGATGGGAACCCCGATGTGCTGGCCTCGGGCCGCGACATTCGGGAGACCTTCGCCCGCATGGCGATGAACGACGAGGAAACCGTCGCCCTGACGGCAGGTGGCCACACGTTCGGCAAGGCCCATGGCGCTGGGGACGCTGATCATGTCGGGCCGGAGCCGGAGGGCGCGCCGATCGAGGCGCAGGGTATGGGCTGGCGCAGCACCCATGGATCGGGCAAGGGCAAGGACGCGATCACCAGCGGCATCGAAGGCCCGTGGACGCCGACGCCGACCACTTGGGACAACAGCTATTTCAACGTTCTGTTCGGCTATGAGTGGGAGCTGACAAAAAGCCCCGCCGGCGCCAATCAGTGGCGCGCTAAAGGCCTGAAGGATGATGATCACGCGCCGCAGGTCGATGGGTCGGCCGAGACGGTCGAGCTGATGATGACCACTGCGGATATGTCGATGCGTTTCGACCCGATCTACGGTCCGATCTCCAAGCAGTTTCACGAAAACCCGGACCAGTTCGCCGACGCTTTCGCACGGGCGTGGTTCAAGTTGACCCATCGCGACATGGGTCCGCGCGCCCGCTATCTGGGCAAGGAGGTTCCCGCTGAGGAGCTGATCTGGCAGGACCCGATCCCGGCTGGTCAGGCGCTGAGTGATGCGGATGTCGCCGATCTGAAGGCGAGAATCGCAGCGACCGGTCTGTCGATCTCGCAACTCGTCTCCACCGCATGGGCGTCGGCCTCCACCTATCGCGGGTCGGACATGCGCGGCGGCGCCAATGGCGCGCGCATTCGTCTGGCCCCGCAGAAGGACTGGGAGGTCAATCGCGGCTGCGGCGAAGTGATCGCGGCGCTTGAAGACGTGCAGGCTGCGCATGGTGGCGTCTCGCTGGCTGACCTGATCGTGCTGGCGGGCAATGTCGGCGTCGAGCAGGCGGCCAAGGCGGCCGGCCATAGCGTCACTGTGCCTTTCACCTCCGGCCGTGGCGACGCGACCGCCGAGCAGACCGATGCGGACAGCTTCGCCGTGCTGGAGCCGACCGCCGACGGATTCCGCAATTATCAGAAGGACTCTCACGCCCTATCAGCTGAAGAGCTTCTGGTCGACAAGGCGCAGCTTCTGACGCTGACCGCGCCGGAGATGACGGCGCTGGTCGGCGGCCTGCGCGTCCTCGGCGCCAATGTCGGCGGGTCGACGCATGGCGTCTTCACCAACCAGCCGGGCGCGTTGACTAATGATTTCTTCGTGAATCTGCTGAATCTCGGCACGAAGTGGATGGCGACGAGCCCTGAGGAGACCGAGTTCGAAGGGCGCGGCCGCGTATCCGGCGAGTTGAAATGGACCAGCACGCGAATCGACCTGATCTTCGGTTCAAACTCGCAGCTTCGCGCGTTGGCCGAGGTCTATGCGCAGGACGACTGCGGGGAGAAGTTCGTGACCGACTTCGTGGCCGCCTGGGCCAAGGTGATGGATCTGGATCGATTTGACCTCGCCTGATCCGCGTTAGAAATTCGAAACACGATTTGGGCGCCTTCGGGCGCCCTTTTTCGTTGAATTATGCATATCGTGTGTATGCTAAACGCGCATATTCACACCGCTGGAGATTCGCGCATGGCCGCCCAACCGCTCCCAACCCAGCCCGAAATTGAAGCCGCGGCGACGATCGTTCCGGTTCGGGATATACGGGCGTCGATAGCGTTCTATAATGATGTCCTAGGATGGGAGATCCGCGACTTAAGTCCCAGCGAGGATTTTTGCATCGTCATCGGCGGGTCGGCGGCGTTCTGCCTGATCGCGACAACTGACGAGGACGCCCTGAAGGCCACAGCGTCCAACATTTCGGCGTATATCTGGGTGAAAGGCGTCGATGAGCTTTACTGGTCGCTGAAACCTCAATTGGACTCACTGCCGGAAGGTCGGGTTCGCCCGCCTTTCACTCAGGACTACGGAATGCGGGAATTTCACGTGAAGGATCCGGACGGTTTCCTGATGCTGTTCGGCGAAGAGGCGGACTGACTCGCCGCCAGCATCAGTCGCCGAGGCTATAGGGGATGATTTCTCGGCGGTCGTGATCGACCTTGAGCGCTTTTTCGACCGGCGGCACGGAGCGCTGATGGCAATTCGCCCTCTCGCAGATCCGGCAACTGACGCCGATCGGCTCATAGGCTGCGTCCTGGTTCAGATCGAGCCCTTCTCCATAGACGATCTCGGAGGCGTGTTTTACTTCGCACCCCAGCCCAATGGCGTAGCGCCGGGTCGGGGCGCGCCAACCCCCGCCATGTTTGGTGACGTCGGTGGCGAGGCAGAGATAGCGCACGCCGTCCGGGGTTTCGGCCAGTTGCCTAATGATACGGCCTGGCGTCTCGAAGGCCTGATGCACATTCCAGAGCGGGCAGGCGCCGCCGAACCGGGCGAATTGCAATTGCGTCGCGGAATGGCGCTTGGTGATCGTGCCGGCCTGATCGACGCGAACGAAAAAGAACGGCACGCCCTTCTCGCCCGGTCGCTGGAGAGTGGAGAGGCGGTGGCCGACTTGTTCGACGCTCGCGCCGAAACGTGTCGCTAACAACTCAAGATCGTGGCGCAACTCTTTGGCGGCCTTCAGAAATGCACCATAGGGCAGGATCGCCGCCCCGGCGAAATAATTGGCGAGGCCGATCTTGGCGATTTCCCGGGCGTTGGGGCTCTGAAACTTGGCGAAATCAAGCGTTGCGTCCAGCAACTGGCCATGTTCGATCAACGCGACCTGATGCGCAATCTGAAAGGCCTGTGTCGGCAACGGCGCCGCGGCGGACAGCGTCAGTATGCGGGCGGAGGGATCATAGGCGCGCAGCGCGTAGCCATCGGAGGAGAACGCGACCCGCAGGTCGTGGCGCGCCTCCAGCCAATCGGCGGCTGCGGCGACCTTATCCGGCCCGGCCTCGCCCGCGTCAAAGCCGCTCGTCTCAGCGAAGCTTTCGGCGGCCTTGTCCACGACGTCGATATAGTTGTCGCAATAGTGGAAGAAATCGCGCACCTCTTCCCAAGGCAGGGGAGACAGCGTTCGATCTTCACGCGTCAGGGCGTCGTCCAGACTGGCCAGCCGCTCATTGGCGCGCTGATGGGCGCGGTGTAGCGACAGGAAGGCGCGCGCGAAGGCGGGGGACGCGTTGGCCACGCGCTGGATGTCCTGCGGTCCCGGCCCGTCCTCAGCGAACAGCGGATCAGCCAGCGCTTCGCGAATATCCGCGCCCAGCCGGTCGGCCTCATCCACTGCAAGCGTGGCGACGTCCAGCCGAAAGGCCTCGGCCAGCGCCAGCACCACGGCGGCGGATAGCGGTCGCTGGTTGTTCTCTATCTGGTTGAGGTAGGAGGCGGACACGCCCAGCCGTTCGGCGAATGCGGCCTGCGTCAGCCCCTCCTTCGCGCGCACCTCGCGCACGCGGGCGCCGGCATAGAGTTTTCTTTGTCTCGTCATAGAATCATAATCCCATAAGGCGGCGAGAACGGACCCAGGCGTAGGAGGCGCAAGCGAAACCGCAAAGGCTCGTGACGACCATCAGCCAAAGCAGCGGGAAGGGCCCGGATTCGGGCGTCAGCAGCACGCCCGCCAGCGCGGACAGGGCCGCGCCGCCACCGATCATGATCGCCCCGCCGAGTCCCGACGCGGTACCCGCCAGCTGAGGCCGAACCGACAACATTGCGGCGGTCGCGCTAGGGATCACCAACCCGTTGCCGAGCCCCACAAACGTCATGAAGCCGAAAAAGACCCATTTGTCGCCAAGGCCGACGGAGAAGATGATCAGGGAAAGCACCATTCCGAAAGGCACCAGAATCGATCCGGCCGAGAGCATCGGGTTGATGCCGAACCGGATTGAGTATCTGCCCGATAGGAAGTTTCCGATCATGTAGCCGATCGCCGGCGCGCCGAAGAACAGGCCAAGCTCGGACGGCCCCATTTCGAAGAACACCTCGCCGACATAGGGCGCGCCGCCCAGATAGGCGAAGAACGCCCCGGCGGAGAATGCCGAGGACATGCAGTAAGCCCAGAACCGCGGCGAGGTCAGCAATTCAGGGTACTCCCTGAACTGCTCCACGATGCTGGTGGATTTTCGGCGCGCGGTTTCGCCGAGATCGGCCCAACAGAGGGCGAGGGAGCCGACGCCGACGACGAACATCATCCAGAAGATCGACTTCCAGCCGAAGGCGTCGCTCAGAACGCCGCCGATCGCTGGGCTGATCATAGGCACGACGGCCATGCCCATGGTCACATAGCCGATCATCGACGCAGATTGCGCCGGTTCGAACATATCGCGCACGATGGCGCGGGACAGCACCAAGCCGGTCACGACGAAGGCTTGCGCGGCCCGAAAAGCCAGGAATACCCAGATATTCGGCGCGTAGATGCATCCCAGCGTCGCCAGCAAGAACAATATGACGCCCCACAGCATGACCGGGCGCCGGCCGAACCGGTCCGAGATCGAGCCGATAAAAAGCTGCAGAATCGCATTCACGCCAAGAAAGATGCCGACCGAAAGTTGCATCAGCGCATAATCGGTTTCGAAATATGTGGTCATTTTTGGCAGCGCAGGCAGAAACATGTTCATGCAGAGCGCGGAGACCCCGGACAACGTGACCAGCGTAAATATGTGTGGAGGCGTCGCGCGGTCGAGAAAGCGCTGCGGCGGCAGCGCCTTTGTGGCGGCTTCTTTTTTGTCGTCGTCTTTCAAAGCCTCTCCCCATTCCGAGGGTTTCCTGATCAACCGGGTTGCCGGAGGATAGTGTGACGGCGGCGAGCAGAGTCCCGTAATTCTGAAATATTTGCAACATTGCAATTTACAGTTTGCAACTAGCATAGATTTGCAACTTTGCCCATTCAATCCTTCCCGTTGGGCGCGGCTGCGGGTAGCGTTCGGTCCAATAGTTGAATTGTGGCGCGTCAGCTGCACGAAAATTGCGATCAGGGGAGGGGTCCATGAAGGAAATTCTGGAGGAACTGGAAGCCAGGCGCGCCAACGCCCGACTGGGCGGCGGCCAGAGGCGGATCGACTCGCAGCACGCCAAGGGCAAACTGGTCGCGCGAGAACGGATCGAGCTGTTGCTCGACGAAGGCTCATTCGAAGAATTCGACATGTTCGTCAGCCATCGCTGCGTCGAGTTCGGCATGCAGGAATCGACCATTCCCGGCGATGGCGTCGTGACCGGCTGGGGAACGATCAACGGCCGGCAGGTCTATGTGTTCAGTCAGGATTTCACGGTGTTCGGCGGCTCCCTGTCCGAGACGCACGCCCAGAAGATCTGCAAGATCATGGATATGGCGATGAAGAACGGCGCGCCGGTGATCGGGCTGAACGATTCCGGCGGCGCGCGGATTCAGGAGGGCGTCGCCTCTCTCGCGGGGTACGCGGATGTGTTCCAGCGCAACATCATGGCCTCGGGCGTCGTGCCGCAGATCAGCGTCATCATGGGGCCGTGCGCGGGCGGCGCGGTGTATTCGCCCGCGATGACCGACTTCATCTTCATGGTCAAGGACAGCTCCTATATGTTCGTGACCGGGCCTGACGTGGTGAAAACCGTTACAAATGAGGTCGTCACCGCCGAAGAGCTGGGCGGCGCCAAGACCCACACCTCGAAATCTTCGGTCGCCGACGGCGCCTATGAGAACGATGTGGAGACGCTGGCCGAGATCCGGCGCATGTTCGACTTCCTGCCCCTGTCGAACCGGGACAAGCCGCCGACCCGGCCCTATTTCGACAAGCCGGACCGGCTGGAGATGAGCCTCGACAGCCTGGTCCCCGAAAATCCCAATCAGCCCTACGATATGAAAGAGCTGATCGTGAAGATCGCGGATGAGAGCGATTTCTTTGAGCTGCAAGAAGATTACGCCAAGAACATCATCACCGGCTTCATCCGGCTGGAGGGGCGCTCGGTGGGCGTGGTCGCCAACCAGCCGACGGTGCTGGCCGGGTGTCTGGACATCGCCGCCTCGCGCAAGGCGGGCCGGTTCGTGCGGTTCTGCGACGCGTTCAACATCCCGATCCTGACCTTCGTCGACGTGCCCGGCTTCCTGCCCGGCACCAGTCAGGAATATGGCGGTGTCATCAAGCACGGCGCGAAGTTGCTGTTCGCTTATGGCGAGGCGACGGTGCCGAAGGTGACGGTGATCACGCGCAAGGCCTATGGCGGCGCCTATGACGTTATGGCGTCAAAGCATCTACGGGGCGATTTCAACTACGCCTGGCCCACGGCGGAGATCGCGGTGATGGGCGCCAAGGGCGCGGTGGAGATCCTCTATCGGACTGAGTTGGGCGACCCGGACAAGATCGCCGAGCGCACCAAGAACTATGAGGGCCGGTTCGCCAATCCGTTCGTCGCAGCCGAGAAGGGCTTTATCGATGAAGTGATCATGCCCCACTCGACCCGCAAGCGGGTGGCGCGGGCCTTCGCTTCTCTGCGCGGCAAGCAGATCGAGAATCCGTGGAAGAAGCACGACAATATTCCGCTCTGAGCTATGTCGCAGTTCAATGCCCCATATCCCTCGTCTCCTGCGCTTCATGGCCCTGCACGCGGCGGGCGGGATCGCGGCCGGGTGGCTGTTTCTGCTGATCCTGCTGAAGCTGGACACGTTTGGGCTGAACACGCTGATCCGCAGCTCGGAGCATCAGGTCATCGTGTTGGTGATGCTGTTCTGGATGTTCGCCGTCACCTTTGGCGCCGTCGGCGTGATGATCGGCATTCTGACCAAGGAAGGCACGGCATTTCGCGACAAGGACAAGGACCGCTCGGATGTCTGGAAGGACGACGAGCCGAATGGGGAGGACGATAGATGACGCTGCATCTCGATCGCCTCAAAGTCATTCAGGCTGACATCACCACGCTGGATGTCGACGCCATCGTCAACGCCGCTAACTCCTCTCTGTTGGGCGGGGGCGGGGTGGACGGCGCCATCCATCGCAAGGCCGGTCCAGCGCTGAAGGAAGAGTGCCGCGCGCTGCATGGCTGTGAGACCGGCGACGCCAAGATCACCAAGGGCTATAAGCTGACCGCCCGCCACGTCATCCACACGGTCGGGCCGGTCTATCGCGGCGGCGAGGCGGGGGAGGCGGATCTGCTCGCCTCCTGCTATCGCCGCTCGCTTGATGTCGCCGCCGAGGACGAGTGCGCCAGCGTCGCCTTCCCGGCGATCTCGACTGGCGTTTACGGGTATCCGCGTGACGAGGCAGCGGGGATCGCGATCTCCGCCACGCTCGAAGCGCTTTCAAACGCAACCATCGCAAGCGTGGTCAAAGAAATCACGTTCTGCTGTTTCGACGATGTCGGCGCGCGTCTGCATGACGACGCCCTCGCCGCGAAGAGCCAATAAGGGAACGCCCATGTTCAAGAAAATCCTGATTGCCAACCGCGGAGAGATCGCCTGCCGGGTCATCAAATCGGCGCGGAAGATGGGGATCGCGACGGTCGCGGTCTACTCGGACGCCGATAAGGACGCGCTGCATGTGCGCATGGCGGACGAGGCGGTGCATATCGGCCCCCCGCCCGCCAACCAGTCCTATATCGTGATCGAAAAGATCATGCAGGCGATCAAGGACACCGGCGCCGAGGCGGTGCATCCGGGCTATGGTTTCCTGTCCGAAAACCCGAAATTCGCCGAGGCTCTGGACGCGGCGGGCGTCGCCTTCATCGGCCCGCCGGTGGGCGCGATCGAGGCGATGGGCGACAAGATCACCTCGAAAAAACTGGCGGCGGAGGCGAATGTCTCCACCGTGCCGGGCTATATGGGCCTGATCGGGGACGCCGACGAAGCGGTCAAGATTGCGGGCGAGATCGGCTATCCGGTGATGATCAAGGCCTCAGCCGGGGGCGGCGGCAAAGGCATGCGCATCGCCTGGAATGAGGGCGAGACTCGCGAGGGCTTTCAGTCGTCGAAGAACGAGGCCGCGGCGAGCTTTGGCGACGACCGCATCTTCATCGAGAAATTCGTCACCCAGCCGCGCCATATCGAGATTCAGGTGCTCGGCGACAAGCACGGCAACTGCGTCTATCTGGGAGAGCGCGAGTGCTCCATCCAGCGGCGGAACCAGAAGGTCGTGGAGGAGGCGCCGTCGCCATTCCTTGACGAGGCCACCCGCAAGGCGATGGGCGAGCAGGCGGTCGCGCTGGCCAAGGCGGTGGATTATTGCTCGGCCGGCACCGTCGAGTTCATCGTCGACGGTCAACGCAATTTCTTCTTCCTTGAGATGAATACCCGCCTGCAGGTGGAGCATCCGGTGACCGAACTGATCACTGGCGTCGATCTTGTCGAGCAGATGATCCGGGTTGCGGCGGGAGAGAAACTGCCGTTCGCCCAAAGCGATGTGAAGCTGAATGGCTGGGCGATGGAGAGCCGCCTGTATGCCGAGGATCCCTATCGCAACTTCCTGCCCTCCATCGGACGCCTGATCCGATACCGTCCGCCTGCCGAGGTGGCGAACGACACCCATGCGGTGCGCAACGACACCGGCGTTTATGAGGGCGGCGAGATCAGCCGGTTCTATGATCCGATGATCGCCAAGCTCTGCTCCTGGGGGCAGGACCGCGCCACGGCGCTTGAAGTGATGCGTAATGCGCTGGATGAATTCGAGCTTGAGGGCATCGGCCACAATCTGCCGTTCCTGTCGGCGGTGATGGATCATCCAAAATTCGTCTCGGGCGACATGACGACGGCGTTTATCGAAGAGGAGTATCCCGACGGCTTCAATGGCGTCAGCCTGCCTGAGGATGCGCTGAAACGGGTGGCGGCTGGAGCGGCCGCCCTGAAGCTGGCGACCGAACGGCGCGCGGCCCGGATCACCGGTGTGATCAGCGAACATGAGCGCCGTGTTGGCGACAGTTGGGTGGTGTCGTTGGACGGACATTCCTATCCGGTGAAAGTCGAGCGCAAGATCATGGGCCGGCTCAGGACCGAGGAAGGCGATATATACTCCATCGCGGGGCAGGCCGACGGCCGTGATCCCAATGCGCCCCATGTAATCGTTCATGGGCACGGCGCCGTCACCGTCACGTTCGACGACGGGCAGGAGATGTTCGTTGAGGGCGACTGGACGCCGGGCGATACGCTGACGCTGGCCAGCATCGATGGCCATGTCATGGCGGTGAAGATCAATCAGATGACCGAAGGGTTCCGCATTCGCTATCGAGGTGCCGACCTTGATGTGATCGTCAGAACGGCGCGCACGGCTGAGCTGGCGAAGCATATGCTAGAAAAAGTCCCGCCCGACACCTCGAAAATGCTGCTTTGCCCGATGCCGGGGCTGGTGGTCTCTATCGCGGTCGAGGTGGGCCAGGAGGTGCAGGAAGGGCAGGCGCTTTGCGCCGTCGAGGCGATGAAGATGGAGAACGTTCTGAGGGCGGAGAAATCCTGCGTGGTGAAATCGATCAATTGCGAGCCGGGCGCCAGCATGGCGGTCGATGACGTGATCATGGAATTCGAATGACGCCATCGCTTGATCTCTCCCGGCGGCGCAAGCTCGGCTCGTTCGAGGTCGG
Organism: Paracoccaceae bacterium; assembly: GCA_963669315.1. Taxonomy (GTDB): domain Bacteria; phylum Pseudomonadota; class Alphaproteobacteria; order Rhodobacterales; family Rhodobacteraceae; genus SZUA-547. The sequence goes on from OY770021.1 coordinate 3,406,163, forward strand.
GCGCCTGGCCTATGGTTGCTGGCGCTTCGCCGGCACGGCCGTCGAGGATGCTCGGGCAAAACTGGAGGCTGCGCTGGAGATCGGCGCTAGCCTGATCGATACGGCCGATATCTACGGGTACGGCGAGACCGGTTTCGGCGAAGCGGAGGAGCGGCTGGGCGACCTTTTCGCCGCAACGCCTGGCCTGCGCGAGAAAGTGACCCTTGTGACCAAGGGGGGCATCACGCCGCCCGCGCCCTACAATTCGGGCAAAGAGTATCTGATCAGCGCCGCAGAAGCTTCTTTGACGCGGCTCAAAACTGATGTGATCGACATTTATCTGATCCATCGCCCCGATCTACTCTCGGCGCCTGAGGAAGTCGCGGACGCGCTCGCAACGCTGCGCGCTGAGGGCAAGATCCGCGAGGCGGGCGTCTCCAACTACACGGTGGCGCAAACACGGGCCCTGCAGAGCTTTATCGATTTCCCGCTGGCGGCGATGCAGCCGGAAATCTCGGCACTCACTCTGGACGCCTTGTTTGATGGGACGTTGGATCTGGCGCTGGAATGCGGCCTCACACCCATGGCCTGGTCACCGCTTGCGGGCGGGGCATTGGCGACCGGACGCGCGAATGGCGGCGACGAAGCCCGGCTGGTGCGCATCGTGGAAGCGCTGGATGCGATCGCCGCTGAAAATGAGACCGGACGCGACGCCGTCGGCCTCGCCTGGCTGCTGGCGCATCCGGCGGGGATCATTCCCATCGTCGGGTCGCAAAATCCCGAACGCATCCGCGCGGCGAGCGCCGCGTTCGATGTGAAGATAACCCGACGTCAGTGGTACGGGGTGCTCGAGGCGAGCCTCGGCGCGCCGATGCCGTGAGCGACTTGGAGAACGTCATGAGTGAAGAGCTGGAAGAATGGCGCGGCCGCGCGACGACCGAACGGAAAGGGCGCGATCCGGATGAGCTGATCTGGAATACGCCAGAGGGGATCGCGGTCAAACCGCTCTACACAGAGGCGGATCTCGACGGGATCGAGCATCTGGGCAGCATTCCGGGCGCGGAGCCTTATGTGCGCGGCCCCAAGGCCACGATGTACGCGGGCAGGCCCTGGACGATCCGGCAATATGCCGGGTTCTCCACCGCCGAAGCGTCCAACGCGTTCTATCGCAAGAACATCGCCGCCGGGCAGCAGGGCTGCTCCGTCGCTTTCGATCTGGCGACCCATCGCGGCTATGACAGTGATCATCCGCGCGTGGTTGGCGATGTCGGAAAGGCGGGCGTCGCCATCGACAGCGTCGAGGACATGAAAATCCTGTTCGACGGCATCCCGCTGAACGAGATGTCTGTCTCGATGACCATGAACGGCGCGGTGATCCCGATCCTCGCCAATTTTATCGTCGCGGGGATGGAGCAGGGCGTCGACAAGGCACAGCTTTCGGGGACTATTCAGAACGATATTCTGAAAGAGTTCATGGTGCGGAACACGTATATCTATCCGCCCGAACCCTCGATGCGGATCGTTAGCGACATCATCGCCTACACCGCCGAGAACATGCCGCGTTTCAACTCTATTTCGATCAGCGGCTACCACATGCAGGAGGCGGGCGCGACGCTGGTCCAGGAGCTCGCCTTTACGCTGGCGGACGGCAAGGAATACGTGAAATCGGCGCTGGCGCGCGGGCTGGATATCGACGCGTTTGCGCCGCGGTTGTCGTTTTTCTTCGCAATCGGGATGAACTTTTTCATGGAGGCGGCCAAACTGCGCGCCGCGCGCCTGCTGTGGCGACGGATCATGGAGGAGTTCGATCCGCTGAAGTCGCAAAGCCTGATGTTGCGCACCCACTGCCAGACCTCGGGCGTCAGCCTGCAAGAGCAGGATCCCTATAACAACATCGTTCGCACCGCTTATGAGGCGATGTCGGCGGCGCTGGGCGGCACGCAATCGCTGCACACGAACTCTTTCGACGAAGCCATTGCTTTGCCAACGGAATTCTCCTCTCGTATCGCCCGGAACACGCAGCTGATCTTGCAGAATGAGACGGGCGTTACCAACGTCGTTGATCCGCTAGCGGGCTCCTACTACGTCGAGGCGCTGACCGATCAACTCGCATCGGAGGCGTGGGAGATTATCGAGGAAGTCGACGCCATGGGCGGGATGACCAAAGCGGTCGCCAGTGGCATGCCCAAGCTTCGGATCGAGGAAGCCGCGGCCCGTCGTCAGGCCGCGATCGACCGTGGCGAAGAGGTGATCGTCGGCGTCAACAAGTTCCGGCTGGAGCAGGAAGATGAGATCGATATCCGTGATGTCGACAATGTCGCGGTGCGCGAGGCTCAGATCGCCAGACTAGAAAAGATCAGGGCGACCCGCGATCAGGCCGCGTGCGACGCCGCGCTGGCCCAACTGGAGCAGATCGCGGCCAGCGGCGAGGGCAACCTTCTGGCCGCTGCGGTCGAATGTGCGTCGGCGCGCGCCACTGTTGGGGAGATTTCGGACGCCATGGAGAAAGTGTTCGGACGGCACCGGGCCGAGGTGAAGACGCTCGCGGGAGTCTACGGAGCGGCGTATGAGGGTGACGAGGATTTCGCCGCCATCCAGCGTGAAGTGGAAAGCTTTGCGAAGGAGGAGGGCCGCCGCCCAAGGATGCTGGTGGTCAAGATGGGCCAGGACGGGCATGACCGAGGCGCCAAGGTGATCGCGACCGCTTTCGCCGATATCGGCTTTGACGTCGATGTCGGGCCGTTGTTCCAGACACCGGAGGAAGCCGCGCGCGACGCCATCGACAACGACGTGCATCTGATCGGCGTCTCCAGCCAGGCGGCGGGGCACAAAACCCTGGCTCCGCAACTGGTTCAGGCGCTCGAAAAAGAGGGTGCCGGGGAGATCCTCGTCGTTTGTGGAGGCGTGATCCCGCAGCAGGACTACGACTTCCTCTATTCCAAGGGTGTGAAGGCGATATTCGGGCCAGGGACGAACATACCCGAGGCCGCGCGCGATATCCTGAAACTGGTTCGCGCGGCGAAAGGGGCCAAGGCGGCGGAGTGATCTTCGCCATGTAGTAGGGGAGTTTCATGTGGCTATTGTGAAAGGACGATTGGCGCTGTTGTCGGCGGTGACCGCGGTCGCGATCTGTTCGGCCCAGATCGCTGCCGCTGGCGTGACGGCGATTTACGGCATCGACGGCGCACGGCTGTTTTCCATCGAGGCGCCAGACAGCTGGGTCCTGACAACAGGGCGAGAGGCGCGAACTGCAGGAGACCCGTCCAGCCAGCCATTCCCTCGCGTGCTGGGCATGCATCCTGAAGATGATCCTCGGCTTTGGATCGGCTTTTTCTCCCCCGACAATGTCGCCGATATTCCTGCGGCGGAGAGGTATATTCGCGACCTTGACGGCTTTCTCGTCGAAGATCCGTTCATTGAATTTGAACGCGACACAATGATCGAGGGGCGACCGGCCAAATTCTATCGCGGTGGTGGTCGGCGTGAAGGGCGGCCCGCCGATTTTTCGGTCGGATTAATTCAGCTGCCGGGAAAACGCGTCGTGATCGGCGTGTTCGTGGGGGAGAACGGCGCACGAGAAGAATACGCCGCAGATATTGACGGCCTTGTCGCCTCATTCCGGGCCGAGAGCGATGGAGGCGCGAAATGACTGGGCTTTCAAAGCGCAGATTTCTGACGCTGGGCGCGCTGATCGGCGGAGCCATATTGCTCGCCGCGTGCAGCGGATCCAGCGGCGGCGTTTATTACGGCAGTTCTTACGGCGGCTACTATCCGTATCGCTCGTCGATTTATGTGCACCATGACTACAATAGACCCGATAGGCCGGATCGACCGGACAGGCCGGTGCGCCCGCCCGCCACGCCCAAGCCGCTTCCTGCGAGACCATCGCGTCCTCATGGGCGGCGCTGAACGATAGGGATTGAGAGCGTCGTTTCAGACAGCAAGGAGACAGTGAAACAATTTACCAGTGATCGGATTGGCCGCTTCAGCGCCTGAAAGGGCTGCTGGGCTGCTGGGCTGCGCATTGCAGAGATTCCGGCCGGGCGCGCCGTCTTAAACATCAGCGCGCGAGGCGTTTTGCGCTTATAGCGCTCGCGGAACCTGCTATTGGTTGAAAAACGCGCCGTAGCGCGCGGAACGGGAGGAGAGAATGAGGGACGTTCAGTTCGCTGTCGAGCGAGCGCCGTCTGCGCAGGTCGCGCCGTTTAAAATGTGCGACGTCGAACGCCAGCTGCGCCCGCATGTCCTCTCCTGTTTTGGCCTACAACGATGCGCAGTGTGTACGCGCGCCCGCCATTCACTTGAACAGGAGCTCCGTGCGATCCTATGACTGATGAAGCCGCTAACAGATTTCGAAAGACAGCGCTGAACTACCATGAGTTTCCGCAACCCGGAAAGCTGGAGATCCGCGCGACCAAGCCGATGGCGACGCAGCGAGATTTGGCGTTGGCGTACAGCCCCGGCGTCGCCGAAGCCTGCCTAGCGATAAAAAGCGACCCTTCGACCGCCGCCAAATACACCGCGCGCGGCAATCTGGTCGCCGTGGTCTCGAACGGCTCGGCCGCGCTGGGACTGGGCAATATTGGCGGGTTGGCGTCGAAGCCGATCATGGAAGGCAAGGCGGTTCTCTTCAAAAAGTTCGCGGGCGTCGATTGCTTTGACATCGAGGTGACCAGCAAGACGGCCGAGGAAATCGCCGAGGTCGTGATCGCGATGGAGCCGACCTTCGGCGCGATCAATCTAGAGGACATCAAGGCGCCGGAATGCTTCGAGGTGGAGCGGATTTGCCGCGAACGGATGGGCATCCCTGTCTTCCATGACGACCAGCACGGCACCGCGATAGTGGTCGGCGCGGGCGCGACCAGCGCTCTGAAGGTCGCGGGCAAGAATTTTGAGGATATCAAGATCGTCTCCACGGGCGGCGGCGCGGCGGGCATCGCCTGTCTCAACCTACTGCTGTCGCTGGGCGCAAAACGTGAGAACGTCTATCTCTGCGATCTTCAGGGGCTGGTCTACGAAGGCCGAACCGAGGATATGACCCCGCAAAAGGCGGAATACGCGCAGCCCGGTGGACCGCGCACTCTGGATGACGTGATCGAGGGTGCCGACCTGTTTCTCGGCCTTTCAGGTCCGGGCGTCCTGAAACCGGCAATGGTCAAGAAGATGGCGAATACGCCGATCGTCTTCGGTCTGGCCAACCCGACGCCGGAGATCATGCCCGAGGTCGCGAAAGAGGCCCGGCCTGATGTCATAGTCGCCACCGGGCGCTCGGATTTTCCGAACCAGATCAACAACGTGCTGTGCTTTCCGTTCATCTTCCGTGGCGCGCTGGATGTTGGCGCGACGGAGATTAATGAGGAAATGAAGATCGCCTGCGTCAATGCGATCTCGGCGCTTGCGCATGCGTCCTCATCCGCCGAGGCGGCCAAGGCCTATCAGGGCGAGCGACTGGTGTTTGGCCCCGAATACCTGATCCCGAAAGCCTTCGACCCCCGCCTGCTGGCCGAGGTCGCCAGCGCGGTCGCCTTCGCCGCGATGGATACTGGCGTTGCGGCCCGGCCGCTGACGGACCGTCAGGCTTACAAGGATTCGCTCAGCCGCAAGGTGTTCCGCTCCGGCTTCTTCATGAAACCCGTGTTTGAGGCCGCCCGGCAGGCCGCCCGACGCATCGTGTTCGCAGAGGGCGAGGATGAGCGCGTATTGCGCGCCGCCAATGCGATGATGGAGGAAGGTGTCGATATTCCGATCATGGTTGGACGCCCGGGTGTGATCGAGGACCGCTGCATCAGATATGGCCTGCCGATCCGGCCGAAACGCGATTTCGCCGTGGTGGATCCGGAAGACGATCCTCGCTACGCCGATTACTGGCGGGAGTATCATGCGGTGATGGAGCGACGCGGCGTCTCCCCTGACACCGCCCGCGCGATCACGCGCACCAACACGACGGTAATCGCTGCGCTGATGGTCCGTTGCGGGGAAGCGGACAGCATGGTTTGCGGAACCTTCGGTCAGTATCACTGGCATCTGGACTATGTGAACCAGTTGCTGGGCCATGACGGCCGGTGGGCCAAGGGTGCGATGTCCGCGATCATTCTGGAAAGCGGCCCGGTGTTCCTGGCCGACACCCATGTGCATGAGAACCCTTCTCCGGAAGAACTGGTCACGATTGCCCGGTCGGCCGCATTCCACGTGCGCAGGTTCGGCATTGAGCCGCAGATGGCGTTCCTGAGCCATTCCAGCTTCGGCAATATGCAATCGGATTCGGCCCAGCGCATGCGCGACGCCGTCAGGCTGATGGACGAAGCGAATGTGGATTTCGTTTATGAGGGCGAAATGCACGCGGACGCGGCGCTGGATCCGGAGATTTGCAAGCGCGTGTTCCCGAATTCTCGCCTCAAAGGCCCGGCGAACACGTTAATCTTTCCAAACGTCGATGCGGCCAGCGCCTCCCGCAACGTACTGAAGACGCTTTCGGGCGGGCTGGAGGTCGGCCCCATGCTGATGGGGTACGAAAATACAGCGCATATCGTGACGCCGTCGATCACCGCGCGAGGCCTGCTGAACGTCGCCGCAATCGCGGGGGTGCCGAACGAAAACTGATCGACATGCGCCGGGCGGTGGAGCGTCCTGCGCATTTTCCGAAGGCGCCCATCGGAGGGGAGGCGCGAGAGAGCAAAGCGGAGGAGCCCCGAAAATGGGTGCATATGCTGATGTCTACTCGGCCTGGAAGGCCGACCCCGAAGGATTCTGGATGGAAGCCGCCAAGGCGGTCGATTGGGTCGACCCTCCGACACGGGCGCTCGACGATTCAGAGGCGCCGTTCTACCGCTGGTTCTCAGATGGCGTTTGCAACACGTGCTTCAACGCCGTGGACCGCCATGTAGACGCCGGACGGGGTGATCAGGCCGCGATTATCTATGACAGCCCGGTCACCGACCAGAAGCGCAAGATCACCTACGCGGAGTTGAAGGATCAGACCGCGCGTCTGGCCGGCGCTCTGGCGCGCAAAGGCGTCGGCAAGGGCGACCGCGTTCTGATCTATATGCCGATGGCTCCCGAAGCGCTGGTGTCGATGCTGGCCTGCGCGCGGATCGGCGCGGTGCACTCGGTGGTGTTCGGCGGCTTCGCGGCCAGCGAACTGGCGGTGCGCGTGGATGACGCCGCCCCCAAGGCGGTCATAGCCGCATCCTGTGGCATCGAGCCGGGCAGGGTCGTCGCCTACAAGCCGATGATCGATGAAGCGATTGAGCTTTCGGCCAATAAGCCGGATTTCACGGTCATCCTCCAGCGCGAGCAAGCCGAGGCGCAGTTGATCGAGGGCCGTGATTTCGAGTGGGCGGCGTTTCAGGAAGGCGTCGAGCCTGCGGATTGCGTCCCCGTTGGCGGCGCGGATCCTCTTTATATTCTCTATACGTCGGGCACGACCGGTCAGCCCAAGGGCGTGGTCCGCCCCAACGCCGGGCATATGGTGGCGCTTCTCTGGACCATGAAGAACATCTACGACATGACGCCGGGAGAGGCCTATTGGGCGGCGTCGGACGTCGGTTGGGTCGTGGGCCACAGCTATATCTGCTATGCGCCGCTGCTTTTTGGCTGCACGACCGTGGTCTATGAAGGCAAGCCGGTCGGCACGCCCGACGCCGGCGCGTTCTGGCGCATGATCGCGGAATACGACATCAAAGCGTTGTTCACCGCGCCAACCGCGTTCCGCGCGATCAAACGCCAGGACTCTGACGCCGAATTCGTTGGCAAATATGATCTTTCCGGCCTGCGCACGCTGTTCCTGGCGGGCGAGCGCGCCGACCCGGACACCATAGAGTGGGCGGAAAAGAATCTTGGCGTTCCGGTGATCGATCATTGGTGGCAGACGGAGACCGGCTACGCCATCGCCGCGAATCCGATGGGCTTGGAGGCGCTGCCGGTGAAACTCGGCTCTCCCACCGTCGCGATGCCGGGATATGACGTGCAGATCCTGGATGATGGCGGGCACGAAGTCGAGCCAGGCGAATTGGGCGCCATCGCGATCAAACTGCCGCTACCGCCGGGAACGCTGCCGACCCTCTGGAATGCGGAAGAGCGGTTCAAGTCGTCCTATCTGACCACCTTCCCCGGCTACTATGAGACAGGCGACGCCGGGATGAAAGACGAGGACGGGTACGTCTACATCATGGCGCGCACCGACGACGTGATTAATGTCGCCGGACATCGCCTTTCGACCGGCGGTATGGAGGAGGTGCTTGCGGCGCATCCGGATGTGGCTGAATGCGCGGTGATCGGCGTGGCCGACCAGTTGAAAGGTCAATTGCCGCTCGGCTTCCTGTGTCTGAACGCCGGTTGCGACAGGTCTGAGGACGAGATCGTTCGTGAATGCGTGGCGCTTGTACGGGAGAAAATCGGCGCCGTGGCGGCCTTCAAGCTGGCCGTTGTGGTGGATCGTCTGCCCAAGACGCGGTCAGGCAAGATCTTGCGCGGCGTTATGGTCAAAATCGCCGACGGCGCTGAATGGAAGCCCCCCGCCACGATCGATGATCCCGCGATATTGAAAGAGATCACCGGCGCATTAAAAGATCTCGGCTACGCCAAGCTCTGAAAACTGTCGGCGGGGTTAAGCGCTCCGCCGCTGCTTACCTATTCTTTATCCTATTAAGCGATGGCTCTCCGGGATGTGTCCTTAGGAACGTGCCATGAATTACGTCAATTACGCAGCGAACCTGATTGGGTTTTCGACATCACGCAGACCTAACGTGATGTGCGGAATGCAAAATCGACGGAGTGGAGTTCGCAAAATGCGCATCCGCAGATGCGGCGTTATTGCAAAATGACTGTCGCGTCATTTGGGCGCAGGCGCTGCGAACGGCCAAATCATCCCGTTTTTTGGTTAATTCGACAACTTTTCCAAAAAAACGGCCCAAATATTGCTTGGCGTATCTTGCTCCGATTGTGAATGGGGACATAAGCGGAGTGCTGAATCGTCGATAATAGCCTTTATCGACGGCGCGCGCGCAGATTCTCCCCGCTGACGGATTAGAACATGGTCACGGTTTTCCCTTTGTTTCTTGGGCGACTGGAGCGCGCCTTGGGCGCTGCGATCCGGGCATGCGCCGCCGTCATTGTTCTGGGGGCGATCGTTTCGCCGCTCGACGCGCGCGCTGAGGACGTGTTGCTGACGATCTCGAGCGAACTATCCAGCAGCGGCGGTCCGATTCAGTTGACCCGTTCCGAACTGACGACTCTGCCGCAGGTCGAGGTTCAAACGACCACAGAGTGGACGGATGGCCGTCCGGTGTTCGAGGGTCCGTTGGCGCGCGATGTTATCGAGCGGATGCCAAGCAATGGCGAGAAAGTTGCAAACGCGATCGCGTTGAATGACTTCTCTGTCGAAATTCCATTGTCCGATTTCGAGCGTTACAACGTGATCCTTGCGCTTCGCATGAACGGGCGAGAATTGTCCCTGCGCGACAAGGGGCCGATCTGGATCGTCTACCCGCGCGACGAACACAATGAGTTGCTGGATCCGTCGTTCAACAGCCGGTGGATCTGGCAGCTTGACCGGCTTCAGCTGCGATGACGCTGCGCAAATACATCACCCGCGGGCTGCCGATCCTCGCCCTGTTGTCGCTGGTGGGACTGGCGGCGATGGGTTTTATCGCTCTGAAAAAGGATTCAGAGGCTCTTGATCAGGCCTCGAAGGAGAACATTCTCTGGTCGGCGACCCAGCTTGAGACTGAGCTTCTGCGTTTCACAAACGCTCTGAGCACGTTCAGTCATCTCGATCGCGAGGTTGCGATCGCGGAAATTCCACGCAGGTTTGACATTTTGTGGAGCCGCGCCGCGCAGTTCGGCGAGGGCGAGGTCGGCGCTCGTTTGGCGCGTTATGATCATGGCTCCCAGGTGATCTCGCGGCTGAACACTTTGCTGCGTGAGCATGAGGATACGCTGGAATCGTTGTTGCGTGGAAATCACGACGCGGCGCATGAAATGGCGCTGGAGTTCGGCGCGCTACAAGCAGACCTGCACGACTTGTCCGTGCGTGTTGTGCGGGGCGAGGAACTGCGTCTTGGCGGCGCACGCGATCGGCAACGGGAAAGCGTGGCGATCACAACCGCCAGCAGCGCCGCCGCGGTAGTGTTCGGGGTCATTCTGGTCTTCTATCTCTTCAGCCAGGTGTTCAGGTTCGAGAGATTGGCGGGCGCTCACCTGAAGCTCGCCGAGACGGCGCAGCGCGCGGATGAGGCGAAGACGCGTTTCCTGACAATGATGAGCCATGAATTGCGAACGCCAATGAATGGTGTTCTGGGCACGCTGGATCTCATTGCGCAGTCTGATCTGACCCGACCGCAGCGGCGGCTTGTCGACCAGGCGAGCCGGTCGGGCCGTCAGATGATCGGCATGCTCGGCGATCTGATTGATGTTACGGCCCTCAAGTCGAAAGACCTGACGCCCGAGGCCCGACCGATTTCTCTGAATGGTCTCGCTCGAGGGATAGACGTGCAGTTCTCTCATGTGGCGCGGAGGGAAGGCGTGCGCGCGACGACGAAGGTCGAGGATCCACGACTACGGATCGAGGTCGACGCTCAGCGTGTTCAGCAGGCGCTCAACTACGTGCTTGAACATGTCGTCTCACGGATTGGCGCCACAGATATTCAGATGCGAATCTGGGCTGAGCCGACCCAATTGCATGTGCGGATCTGGTTCCTTGAAACCAGGTCGGACCTTTCCGACCCGGAACTTCACGTGTTGGCGAAGGAGCCGACCCACGCCCTGAACGACATAGCCAGCGACGCATTTGGCCCGTCGGTCGCGCGTGACGTTATCTCATTTCTTGGCGGTGAGATCAGCGTTGCGAAGCATGGCGTGCGGTCAGGCCATGTGTTGGTGACCGCGCCGGCGCGTGTCCTGAGCAATCGGGCGCCGCTCACCATGCGACTGGATGTCCGTTCCGACACGGTGCGTGCGCTTTGCGAAACGGTGATTCTCCGAACGCCGGAGGTCGTGCTTTCGGACGATGATACTGACGCGCCAGATGTCGTGCTGGCCGAGGTGGGGGGAGAGCCAGAGGGTGATCTCGTCGCGTCATTGCGCAAAACAAGCCCGACGTCGATGATCATCGCATTTGGATCGGCCGCTGACCCAAGGGCGTTTGACGCTGTTATTGAAGGCTTGTTCACGCCTGCTGAATTGCGTGATGCGATCGCGCAAGCCTCTCTGACCCGCGGCTTCGAAAATTCAGCTTAAAAGCGACCGATTTTTCACAATTGCGGTTGTCCAGCGCATTCGAGCAAATCAGGCGCATTCGTGCGGGTTGATTGACGCACTCACTTTAATAAAGATTTTACCACTTAGCCTTCCACCTGTAAGAGTATAGCGACGTTTTTTGGGAGTTGACGCCTATGCTGGTGTCCGAGCTTCAAGCCCTGTGTGATGCGATGCCTGGCGCGGTGCTGGCGGTCGAACCGTCAGGCCGAGTTGTAGCGGCCAATCAAACGGCGCGTGAAAAAGCTCCGGCTAAAGGTGGACGCCGCTTCGGAAATGGGGCTGACGCTCCGCCGAGCGAAGACAGCATTTGTGTAGAGAACGTCTTTGACGCTGACGTCGCCGCCGCTGTCAGTAATGCGCTTCAGACGAGACGATCGGACGCCGACGACCGAATCGTTGTTTTGCCATTCGATGGAAAAAACGTCGCGCTGGTGATGGAGCGGCCGTCGGGCGAGACATTCGGGCGCAATGCTCGAGATGCGGGCCTGGATGCGCTGGCGATGCTCGCACATGACCTGAGAGGCGCATTGAGCAGCGTCTGCGGCGCGTTTTCGCTGTTGGACGAAGATTTGGCGGATGATCCTGACAATGGCCCGCGGATCACGGCCATGCGGTCGGCGCTGGCCCATTTCAGCGATCTGATTGGCGCAGCTTTGGATATTGAATCGCTTGCCGCCGGCCGGATCAGCGTCAAGGCCAAAGATGTTGATCTTCGTGAATTCTCTAAAAGCATCGTCTCGATCTGGCAACCCAAGTTCGCCGAGGTCGGCGTCGATTTCCAGGTCAGCATATCGGCGAATACTCCGGCGAAGATTCGAATAGATCCGATGCGGTTGCGGCAGATTGTTTTCAACCTGCTCGGCAACTCGATGGCGCATGCGCGCGCCAAAAAGGTGCGCTTCATCAGCAATGGCTTTGTCGATGAACATTCAGGCGAATCGCTTTTCGCCGTTGGCGTTGAGGATGACGGAATCGGATTGCCTGAGCGTGTCCTCGATGTATTCGCGGAGTCCGGCGGACGCGCTCTTTACGGTGAGGGTCGGCGACGCTTGGGACTGAGCGTGGTGCAGGATCTTACCAAAGCCATGGGCGGGACGGTGATCTGCCGAAACCTCGACGCTGGTGGGGCTCATATATGCGTCAAGGCTCCGGTGGGCGTGACCAGCGCGAACAAGCCAATTCCAAGTATGGATATTCAGGCCGCTGAACTTTCAGTCGGCCAGCCTGCGCGGTCGGCTGGCGGCTTGGTGGCTGCGCTGGCTGACGGAGGCGTGCGTGGCCTAAAGGCTCTGCTGGCCGAGGACAATGCGACGAACCAGTTGGTTGCGACCCAGATGCTGGACAAGCTGGGTTGTGCGGTCGAAGTGGCGTCGGACGGGTTGGAAGCCGTGGAGATGCTCAAGGAAGGCGATTATGACTTCCTGCTCGTCGATATAGAGATGCCGAAGATGTCAGGTATCGACGTTCTGCGCAGATTGCGCGGCGGTGACGCCGGCCCGGCGGATTTGCCCGCCATTGCGCTGACGGCCTACGCGATGGCGGAGCATCGGCGCAAAGTGGCGGAGGCCGGGGCCGATGGCATGATCGCCAAGCCGATTTTGGGCGTGAAGTCCTTCGAAAGCGATCTGGCTGAGATTCTTGGTCGGGTAGTCAAGTTGCGCGGCGCACAGACAAATTGCGTCATTGAATCGCCGAACGGCGGCTCAGTGAGAGACGTCAGGCACCTTCCTGAACCGGATATAGATATGGCCGTGTTCAATGGTCTGATCGATGTTATCGGCGAGGACTCGAGTGACGAGTTCCTGGAGCGCGTTGAGATTGATCTCGCCGATGTGAGATTGCGAATACGCAATGGCGCCCGGAAGGGTGATTTGGATGAAATTCGTGCAGGCGCGCACATATTGATAAGCGTCTCAGGGGCCATCGGCGCGCGCGCGTTGCAGGCCATGGCGCGATCTCTTCATACATTCGCAGCAAATGACGAGATTGACGACGCACGTAAAGTTGTTAAAGACGGCGACGCGGAATTCATGGCTGTGGCCGCCTTCATTTACAGGCGTCGTGCTGGCGCGCCGCGAAAGGACGCATGAGTACTCGGACCGAATCCAGTCAGCTTGCCTATCGGGAAAAGAAGATCGCGCAACACTACGACGATGGAGGCGTTTCGCCACGTTACGACTCTCCGATCCTTCTGATCGAGGATACGGCGTCTCTGGCGATGGCCTATCGTAAAATACTTGAGGCCGCCGGATACGCCGTGGAATGGCGCAGCGACCTCGCCAGTGGTCGCGAAGCCGCCCGCAGGCTGGCGCCGAAGGTGATGTTGCTGGACCTGATGCTGCCGGACGGCAATGGTCTGGATCTGATGCAGGAACTTTCAGACTCGGGCGGCGCGACGAGGGTTATCGCGATCACCGCCAATGGTTCGGTCAACCGCGCGGTTGAGGCGATGCGCCGCGGCGCGTTCGATTTCCTCGTCAAACCGTTTGACGAGCGCCGCCTGATCTCAGCCGTTGAGCATGCGGCCAGCGTTGCTGGCGAGGCGGTGGGTTTCGCGGAGTCAGCCGTTGCAAACGAACAGTCGGTGGCCGGCGACGCTGCAGCCTTTGGATTTGTCGGCTCATCGGAAAAGATATTCTCAGTCACCCGTATGGTTCGCGATGTGGGCCGATCCACCGCCACTGTGTTCATCACGGGCGAAAGCGGCACGGGAAAAGAGTTATGCGCGCAGGCGATCCACAATGTCAGCCGGCGCGCCGCCGGGCCGTTTATTCCGCTCAATTGCGGGGCAATACCTCGGGATCTCTTGGAGTCAGAAGTTTTCGGGCACCTCAAAGGCTCATTCACCGGTGCTATATCTGACAAGAAGGGCGCCGCCGCCGCCGCTGATGGCGGCACACTATTCCTCGATGAGGTCTGTGAAATGGACCTCTCTCTGCAAACGAAGCTGCTGCGGTTCTTGCAGACTTCGACGATCCAGCCTGTCGGAGCCACCCGGCCGCAGCGCGTGGATGTGCGAATTTTGTGTGCGACCAACAGAGACCCGGCGGAGGAGGTCAAGGCCGGGCGATTCCGAGAGGATCTGTTTTATCGCCTGCATGTGGTGCCGATTCATCTGCCCGCGCTTCGCGAACGTGACGCGGACGTCGCCGAAATCGCGCGGCATTTTCTGGTTGATTACGCCCGCGCCGAGGGCAAGCGCTTCCTTCGCTTCGACGCGGCCGCCGAACAAGTTCTGATGTCCCACGCCTGGCCAGGCAATGTGAGAGAGCTTCAGAATGTAGTGCGCAACATCGTGGTTCTCAACGATGGCGAGTTGGTGACCGCCGCCATGCTGCCGCCCGGCCTCGGTGATGGTCGAATGAGCTCTGTAGACCTCGCGCCGCAGATGTCCGCGCCCATACGGCCCGATGCGCCGGCCTTCTCAAGGGCTCAGCCGTCGCTCGCGACCGCGCCTTCAGACGAAACAATTCAGGCGTTGGTCGGATCCCGGCTGGCCGATGTCGAACGCGAGCTGATCGAGGCGACGATCCGCAGCTGCGGCGGTTCGATCCCGAAAGCGGCGCGCGTTCTGGACGTCAGCCCCTCGACGCTTTATCGCAAGCGTCAGGCTTGGAGCGAGCCGGAAATCTGAGCGTTCCGGCGCCCCACTTTCGATCAATGCTTGTCCTGACGCGCTCGGCGCGCTCATATGGCGCTGTACGCGTCTGGTGTTCGCACCAGCGCAGGCGACAGGGGGAGTGATGGCCGAGGATCTGCACCGCGCCGCGCTGACCGCACGAGAGGCGGCCTACGCTCCCTATTCCAGTTTTCCGGTTGGGGCTGCTCTGCGCACCGCGTCGGGCGCGATATTCGCTGGCTGCAATGCGGAGAACGCCAGTTATCCCGAAGGATGGTGCGCGGAAACCGCCGCCATCGCGGCGATGGTCGCGGCGGGTGAGTGTGAGATCGTCGAAGTATGCGTTGCCGCAGACTCAGAAACTCCGATCACCCCATGCGGAGGATGCCGTCAGCGCCTCGCTGAGTTCGGCCAACCGGAAACCACCATTCACTCCAGCGACGCTTCGGGAATTCGCCAATCGTGGACTCTGGCAGAATTGTTACCGGCCGCTTTCGAGTTCAAAGGGCCATGAACGCGGCTGCCAGGCATATTCAAGACCGGGCCGGGACGGAGCCGATCCGACTGGGGATTGTGCTCGGTTCCGGTCTTGGCGGGCTCGTGGATAAGGTCGAAGACGCCGTACGCATCCCTTACGCCGAATTGCCGGGTTTTCCCGCGCCGGGCGTCTCGGGTCATGCCGGAGCGCTGTTGATCGGCCAAATTGGCGGCGCGCGCGTTGGGATGCTGGCGGGTCGCGCACATTACTATGAGAGCGGGAACGCGTCGGCGATGAAGGCGCCGATTGAGGCGTTCGCGGCGCTTGGAGCAGAGGCGCTGGCGTTGTCCTGCGCGGCTGGCTCGACGCGGGAGGAAATGGGGCCGGGCGCGTTGATGGCGATCTCGGATCATATCAACCTCTCCGGCGCGAACCCTTTGATTGGCGCGGAAGGCGACGCGCGTTTCGTCAACATGACGGACGCCTACGATCCATCTCTTCGAGCGCGACTGGGTGCTATCGCGAACGATCAGGGCCTGACGCTCAGCGAGGGGGTCTATGCATGGTTTTCCGGCCCGAGTTTCGAGACGCCCGCCGAAATTCGCTTGGTTCGGTCGATGGGCGCAGACGCAGTTGGCATGTCCACGGCGCCCGAGGCGATTTTGGGCCGGTATTTTGGCTTGAATGTCGCCGCAGTCGCCGTCATCACCAATCTGGCGGCCGGTATGAAAGACGCGGAATTGGGCCACGATCAGACCAAGATCGAAGCGGCGAAAGCGGCGGCGCGCTTTCAGACGCTGATGATCGCATTTGCAGAGAGTTTCGCATGAACGAGATGAGCAAGCGTGAAATTGCAACGCGCGCCCTGAATTCCTTGGATCTGACAAATCTGGATGACGACTGCACGCAAGAGGATGTGGAGCGGCTGATCAATCGTGCGTTCACGCCCCATGGACCGGTGGCGGCGATCTGTATTTGGCCTCGTTTCGTGAAGGCGGCGAAGGAAGCTCTGGCTGATCGTCAGATGCCGATCTGCACGGTTGTGAACTTTCCACGGGGCGGAACGGACACATCAGCTGTGGTGGAGGAGACGACCCAAGCGTTGGCGGATGGCGCGGATGAGATCGATCTGGTGGCGCCTTATCGTCGCTTGTTGACTGGCCGACCGGAGGATATGCGCGCGATGATCGAACGCATTCGGACGGTTTGTGGATCGGCGAAGCTGAAAGTCATCCTGGAGACCGCGGTTCTGGCTGACCGAGACGTGATCCGGCAGGCTGCTGACATCGCCATCGCGGGTGGCGCGGATTTCGTGAAGACCTGCACCGGCAAGGTTCCGGGCAAGGCCACGGTCAGCGCGTCTCGCGCGATCCTTCGGTCCATCCACGAATCCGATCAATCCGATCGCGCGGTGGGGCTGAAGGTTTCGGGCGGCATCCGAACGGTTGAGGATGCTGAGCGGCATTTGGCGGTCGCCGCCGATATCATGGGAGATGGTTGGGCGACGCCAGAAACCTTTCGCTTTGGCGCCAGCGGGTTGCTGGACGATCTATTGCAAACGTTAAACGAATGAGCGGCGCATCTGATGCTGACGGCTGAGGTCATTCGCAAGAAACGAGATGGAGAGGCCCTGACGGCGGCTGAAATCACGCATCTGATTTCCGGACTGACGGGCGGATCCGTCTCCGAAGGGCAGGCGGCGGCCTTCGCGATGGCGACGCTGCTGCGCCGGATGAACCTTGATGAGCGGGTCGCGTTGACCCTCGCGATGAGAGACTCGGGCAGCGTACTGGATTGGTCGGAACTGGATGGACCGGCGGTCGACAAGCACTCGACAGGCGGGATCGGCGACAATGTCTCTCTGGTTCTCGCGCCCGCGCTGGCGGCGTGCGGCGCATTCGTTCCGATGATCTCGGGACGGGGGCTGGGTCATACTGGGGGCACGCTGGACAAGCTGGACTCCATTCCCGGCTATGTCAGCCAGCCGGATAGGCAAACGTTCCGGCGCGTCGTCGCGAGCGCCGGTTGCGCAATAATTGGACAGACCGCCGATCTCGCCCCGGCGGATAAGCGTCTTTACGCCATTCGTGACGTAACAGGGACGGTTGAGAGCGTGGACTTGATCACCGCGTCGATCCTGTCGAAGAAACTGGCGGCCGGGCTGGATGCGCTGGTTCTGGACGTCAAATGCGGATCAGGCGCGTTCATGGCGACGCCCGAGGATGCGCGGGAACTGGCTGAAAGTCTGGTGAACGTGGCCAATGGCGCCGGGTGCAAAACCTCGGCGCTGATGACGGATATGAATGAGCCGCTGGCCTCGGCCGCCGGTAATGCGTTGGAGGTCTGGAACGCCTGCGCGTGTCTGACCGGGGATGAGGTCGACCCGCGCCTTTGGGACGTGACCCTTGCGCTTGGGGGGG
The DNA here is from genome assembly GCA_963669315.1 of Paracoccaceae bacterium. Taxonomy (GTDB): domain Bacteria; phylum Pseudomonadota; class Alphaproteobacteria; order Rhodobacterales; family Rhodobacteraceae; genus SZUA-547. Next base: position 3,423,915 of record OY770021.1, read on the forward strand.
AGGTCCTGTTCCTCGCCGGTCTGGTGGAAACCGTGGCGGAAGGCGTCGGCCGAATTGCTGAGGCGCTGCAGAATGGTCAGGCGGCGGAGCGATTTGGGCGGATGGTCTCGGAATTGGGCGGTCCAGCCGATTTCATGGAGAGATTTGGCGAATATTTACCGCGCGCGCCCGTGGTGCGAGACGTATCGCCGGATCGGCAGGGCGTCGTGCAGGCGATCGACGCCAGGGCCATTGGCCTTGCCGTGATTGAGCTTGGCGGCGGGCGGAAAGTGCGCGCGGATCAGATCGACTATTCGGTGGGGTTCGACCGGTTGGCGGGTGTTGGCGCGGTCGTGGATCGAGATTTCCCGCTGGCCCGTGTTCACGCCACAAGCGATGACGCCGCTGATCAGGCTGCAAAGGCGCTCGCCGCCGCCTATGTGATCGGAGACGACGCGCCTGCCGAACCGGAACTGGTCCTTAACAGGATTGGTGGGGCGTAAAGATGGCGCGGGCGTTTCTGTTTGTGATGGATTCCGTCGGCATTGGCGGCGCGCCCGACGCGGCCAGCTTTGGCGATGAGGGCGCCGACACTCTCGGCCATATCGCAAAGGCTTGCGCCGAGGGACGGGGCGACAGGCCGGGCCTTCGTAGCGGGCCTATTCGTCTTCCCAATCTGACAGCGATGGGACTGGGGCAGGCCGCCGCGCTGGCCACGGGTTGCGTTCCGCCGGGATTGGAAGGCGCAGCAACGGCGCGTTTCGCCGCCGCATCGGAGGTGTCAAAAGGCAAGGATACCCCCTCAGGCCATTGGGAGATCGCAGGGCTGCCCGTGCCATTTGAGTGGGCGTATTTTCCGAATACTCGCCCGGCGTTTCCGTCGGAACTGACCCAACGTGTGATCGCCGCCGCGGGCCTTCCCGGCATTCTGGGCGACTGTCACGCGTCCGGCACCGAGATTATCGCCGAACTAGGGGAAGAGCATGTCAGGACCGGCAAACCAATTTGCTACACCTCTGTGGATAGCGTTTTTCAGATCGCGGCGCATGAGCAGGCGTTTGGGCTGGAGCGTCTCTATGAGCTCTGCGAGACTGTCTTTCGCCTGACCGCGCCTATGCGTATCGGACGGGTCATCGCACGGCCCTTCGTAGGGACCAGCGCCTCTGATTTCACCCGAACCGCCAACCGGCGCGATTTCGCCATTCCGCCGCCCGAGCCAACTTTGTGCGACCGGGTGATAGATGGGGGCGAACGCGTGATCGGGATCGGAAAAATTGGCGATATCTTCGCTCATATGGGCGTCACAGAGGTTCGAAAAGGACAAAATGACGCCGAATTGTTTGAGGCTGCGCTGGGCGCGATGGAGGACGCAAAGGACGGTGATCTCGTCTTCGCAAATTTTGTCGAATTTGATTCTCTCTATGGCCATCGTCGCGATACGCCGGGCTACGCCGCGGCTCTGGAGTGGTTCGACGGCTGTATTCCGCGCGCGGTCAGTAGGCTTCGGCCGGGCGATTTATTGATAGTGACAGCTGACCATGGCAACGACCCAACCTGGAGGGGCACGGATCACACCCGAGAACAGGCTCCCGTGCTGATCGCGGGTCCGGGCGTAGCGCCCGGTTCGGCTGGTTGTCGCAAAAGTTTCGCGGATATCGGCGAAACTGTCGCCGCGCATCTGGGGCTTACGCCGGGGACGCATGGCGCGGCGATTCCGTTGCGCTGACGCTAGGGAGCGACGGATTTGACCGGTAATGGCTGGCGAGAGTTTCCCAAGATCGAACTGCACCTTCATCTGGAAGGCGCCGCGCCGCCAAACCTCACGCGAAAAATCGCCATAGAGAAGGGCGTTTCCGTGGATGGTTTGTTCGATGCGAACGGCACCTACGCATGGAGCGATTTCACAGAGTTTCTCGAAACGTATGATGCTGTCGCAGCGCTCTACAAAGGGCCGGATGAGGCTGCGCGATTGACGCAAGACGTTCTGCGAGAAGCGTCGAGCAATGGCCTGATATATCAAGAACTATTTCTGTCTCCCGATCATGCTTCGCCCGGTGAATTGGCCGATCAGGGCGCTTGGGGGGAATACTTGTTGGCGGTGAGCGAAGCCGCCGCGCGCGTGGAGGCCGAAACCGGGATCGTTGCTCGGTTCATTCCGCTTTGCGTACGGGGTTTAGGGCCGGAGCGCGCCCTCCGTGCGGCCGAAGTAGTGGCGAATGCGCCGCATCCCCGCGTGGTCGGTTGGGGTATGGCGGGCGATGAGCGGATGTTTCGGGTCGCCGAGTTTGCGCCGGCCTTTCAGATTGCCGCCGAGGCGGGGCTCCACCTGACCGCGCATGCCGGCGAGTTTTGCGGTCCCGAAAGCGTTCGCGCCGTGCTGGACGAATTGAAAGTTTCACGGGTTGGGCATGGCGTGCGCGCCGTCGAAGATCCAGCGATGGTTTCGCGTTTGGCGGACGAGGGCGTGACGCTTGAGGTCAATCCCGGATCGAATGTTTCGCTGCGCGTCTACAGGGACTGGGCCTCGCATCCGCTGCCTATGCTTCGCGAGGCGGGGGTGCGCGTGACGATCTCCACAGATGATCCGCCATTCTTTGGGACGGACATGACGCGGGAGTTCGACATGGCCGAAAAGAGGTTCGGATTCAGCAAGGCGGAATTCCGGGAGATTACCCTGAACGCTTTGGATGCAACATTTTGCGATCCGGCGACTCGCGAGGCGTTGCGGGCAAGATTAGGCTTTTGAACGCTCGACGAGCGGACCGAACTCGGCCAAGATCAGGGTCAGTCCGCGCCAACATCCGAGCCTGTCATGACAGATCCTTCGAGACCGCATCTCACCATCGTCGATCACCCTCTGGTGCAACACAAGCTGACAATTGCGAGAAAGACGACGACCTCCACCTCCGAGTTTCGCCGCCTGTTGCGAGAGATCAGCCTGCTGTTGGGCTATGAAGTCCTGCGGGATCTGCCGCTGGAGACGCGAACGATCGAGACGCCTCTGGAGACGATGGAGGCGCCGGCGCTCGCGGGCAAGAAACTGGCGCTTATTTCGATTCTGCGCGCCGGCAATGGATTGCTTGACGGAATGCTGGAGCTTGTTCCCAGCGCGCGGGTCGGGTTCGTCGGCCTCTACCGCGACCCGGTCTCGCTGGAAGCGGTGCAGTATTATCTGAAGGTGCCGGCGGATCTTGGGGCCCGGCCGGTGGTCGCGGTCGATCCAATGCTGGCCACCGCCAACACCTCGGTTGCGGCCGTTGCGCGTCTGAAGGAGGCCGGGGCGAAGGACATTCGTTTCGCGTGTTTGCTGGCCGCGCCCGAAGGCGTTGAAAGGATGCGGCAGGCTCATCCCGATGTGCGCATCTTCACGGCGGCGCTGGATCGGCAACTGAACGAGAAAAGCTACATCCTGCCGGGTCTCGGGGATGCAGGCGACCGGATGTTCGGCACCAAGTAGGTCGCCAAGCCGAAACAAAAAAAGCGCCAGAGCCTGGGGCTCTGGCGCAGATCGGCTGCGGGTCTGGGGAGGAATCGACTCGCGACGATTTTTTTTAGCGGGCGCCCTGCAGGTTCGCGATGGCGACAGCAGCGGCGTCAGCCTGCCCAGGGGCGACCTTTGAACTGGTGACCTTGGTCTGCGCAAGCGAGGCGAACGTATCGAGCATGAGCGTAAGCATTGGGCTGTTCCCGGCTAATAGTGTGTCCTTCGATGGAGTGAATATAGCGACGGGACGGAATTTGTGCAGCGCACAAAATTGCAAACCCGCTATGCGTTGCGGTCATGTCGGGCGCGATACTCGCAACGCTACGACGGCGCCTCACCCAATCGTCAGCGACGCGAGGCTGGCCGCGGTCCAAGCCGCGCGTTAAACCCGATCTATGCAAGACTCGTCTCCACCAAATACCGCGCAAGGGCCATTGGCCGGCCTGAAAGTTCTTGATCTGTCTCGAATTCTGGCAGGGCCGACCTGCACGCAATTGTTGGGTGATCTGGGCGCGGACATTCTGAAGGTCGAACGGCCGGGCAGGGGCGACGATACGCGCGGCTGGGGTCCACCCTTCATGACGGATGAGGAGGGGCGAGAGACAACCGAGAGCGCCTACTACCTCTGCTGTAACCGGAACAAGCGCTCGGTCGCGATTGATCTGACGAACGAGGGCGGGAGGGATTTGATCCGCCGCCTAGCATGCTGCGCGGATGTGGTGATCGAGAATTTCAAGGTTGGCGATCTCGCCAAAAGGGGCCTCGATTACGAAAGCCTGTCGCGGGACAATCCCGGCCTGATCTATTGCTCAGTCACTGGATTTGGCCAAACCGGGCCGAAGGCCGCGCGCGCCGGATACGATTTCATGATTCAGGGCATGGGCGGGATCATGTCCATCACCGGCTTCCCGGATGAAGAAGGGGGCCGGCCGACCAAGGTCGGGGTCGGCATCGCAGATATCATGACGGGCATGTATGCGAGTTCCGCGATCCTGGCGGCCCTGCACGCTCGGGGTGGAACCGGGCGCGGCCAGTATATCGACCTTGCGCTCTTTGATTGCCAACTGGCGTGGCTCGCCAATCAAGGGCTCGCCTATATGACGGATGGCGAGGCGCCGGGTCGCCTAGGCAACGGGCACCCGACGATTGTTCCCTATGAGACGTTCGAGGCGGCGGATGGTCATTTCATTATCGCCGTCGGCAATGACAGCCAATTCTGCAAGTTTTGCGACATTCTTGGGCGGCCTGAGCTGGCTGAAGATGCGCGCTTTGCGCTGAACTCTGACCGGGTGCGCAACCGGCGCGAACTGGTTCCGATCATCAACGATCTGACCCGCGCGCACGCCACGGCTGATTGGCTGGCGGCGTGCGAGGCGGAAAAAGTTCCCGCCGGGCCGGTGAACTCCATCCCGGAAGCGTTCGCGGACGCCCAGGCGGTGCATCGCGAGATGCGGATTTCTGTCCCGCATGAACTGGACGGGCGAGGCGCGGTGGACCTGATCGGCAATCCGATCAAGTTCTCCGATACGCCGGTGACCTATCGCCATGCGCCCCCAATGGCCGGGCAGCACACCGGCGTGGCGTTGGCTGAATGGCTAAATCTTTCGGAGGCCGAACTGGAGGTGCTTGAAGCGTCCGGCGCAATTGCGGGGGAGGTCGAGAGATGAGCGAACGCGCGCGCACCGGCGCCGATGTGATCGCCGAGGTTCTGGCGGCGGCGGGATGCAAACACGCATTCGGTTTGCCGGGCGGAGAGGTGCTGGCGCTGATGGAAGCGCTGGACCGGGCGGGCCTCAATTTCGTGCTGACCACGCATGAGAATTCGGGCGGGTTCATGGCCGAAGGGGCGTGGCACGCGAATGGCGCGCCGGGCGTTCTGCTGGCCACGATCGGGCCGGGCGTCGCCAATGCGGTGAATGTGATCGCCAACGCCCAGCAGGATCGCGTGCCGCTTATTTTCCTTACGGGCTGCGTCGATGCGGCCGAGGCTGAGACGTACACACACCAGGTGTTCGACCATCAGGCGGTGCTGCGGCCCATCGTGAAAGCGAGCTTTCGGGCCGCCCCGGGCGCGATCGCGCCGATGATGGAGAAAGCTTTGCGCATCGCCACTGAGGGCCAGCCGGGCCCGGTTCATATCGATGTGCCTATCCGCGTCGCCGAGGGGGCGTCGGACGAAAGACCTCGCGCCTTGATTCACCCTTCGCCCGCAATGCCTGCGCCGGGGCCTGTCCTCGAGCGCGCGCGAGAGATGCTCGCCAAGGCGAAACGTCCGCTCGTAATTACCGGCGTGGACGCGGTGAATGAGGGCGCAGGCGCGAATATCGCCGGGTTCTGCCAATGTTTTGGCGTGCCGATGATCGCGACTTACAAAGCGAAAGGGCTGCTGCCCGAGGACGATCCGCTGGCGCTTGGCGGAGCCGGGCTGTCGCCAAAAGCCGACAGGGCGCTGATGCCGTTGATCGAGCGCGCCGATCTGGTGTTGTCGGTTGGGTATGACCCGATTGAGATGCGGACGGGGTGGCGTGAGCCTTGGTCGCGCGGCAAGAGCGTGATTGAGATTTCGCCAGTCCCACGTCTGCATTCAATGCATGGCGCAACCGTCGAGCTGGTCGGCGCAATCGCCCCGACGCTGGCGATTTTGACCATGGGGCTGGAGCCTGGGGACGTCTGGCCAGAGGCCGAGCCCTACGCGGTGCGGCAGGGGCTGAAGGCGGAGTTCGCGCCGAAACGAGATAGCTGGGGACCGGGTGTCGTCTTTGACACGCTTCGCAAAACCGTACCGCGCGGAACGCTGGCGACGGCGGATTCCGGTGCGCACCGCATTTTGCTGAGCCAGATGTGGGAGGTGTATGAGCCGCGCGGGCTGATGCAATCCTCGGGCCTCTGCACGATGGGCTGCGCGTTGCCTTTGGCGATGGGGCGAAAGCTGGCGCAGCCGGATCGTCCAATCATCGCCTTTGTCGGCGACGCCGGGCTTGAGATGGTTCTGGGCGAACTGGCCACGCTGCGCGATCTTGGTCTGCCGGTGATCGTCTGCGTGCTGGTGGATGAAAGCCTCGCGTTGATCGAGTTGAAGCAGCGCAACTCTCAGCGCGGCAATCTGGGTGTCGATTTCGGCGGGACGGATTGGCCCTCCGTCGCCAAGGCGATGGGCGGACAGGGCGTATGGATCGACGACGCCGGGACATTGGCGAAGGAGGCGAAGGCGGCTCTGTCGCGCGACACCTTCACCATCCTCGCGCCAAGGATCGGACGACGAGCCTATGACGGAAAGTTTTAGGCGCAGGTTCGCTACTTCACCGCTCGTTCCGCAATCGCCTTGAACTTGCCGTCCAGTTCGGCGGCCAGCGCGCGCAACTCGTCGCCGCCCTCGTCGAAATAGGGGCTGAAGACCAGAGTCGGCGTTTTGTAGCTGAGTGTCGCGGCGCCATCGGAATCTTCGGTCACATACATGCGGATCGGCGCCTCGATCATGGCCGGCACGCTCAGGCCGACCGCACGAATCGCGAATTGAGGGCCATAGACGCCGATCACCCGGTTGCCTGGAATCGTGACGCCCAGCTTCTTGGCGGCCCCGGTCGGACCGGCCTGGGTGACGACTCCGACGCCGGGTTCGGCCTTCACCTCCGCCTTAACCCGGTCGATCAAGTCCGGATAGGAATGCGCGGTGTCATAGACCGCCCAGCCATCGCGCGGGGCGACCGAGTCTGCGAATGCGGACGAGGTGAAGAGGGCGAAGAATGCCGCGATTATAATGCGGGTCATGGCGAGCTCCTGTTAAACGGCCGGGCGCGGCGCGCGCGGCGGGTCCATTCCGATAATTTCTCGCAGGCGCACCCCCGCCAGCGAGCCGATAAAGCCCCAGATCAGCCACCACCAGCCATGCAGGCTGCCAGAGACCATGCCGCCGAGAAACGCGCCGATATTGCAGCCATAGGCGAGGCGGGCCCCGTATCCCATCAACAGGCCGCCGATCACGGCCGTGGCGACGTCGCGAGGGGAAAGCCTCCAGACCGGCGCAAACTTGCCGGCCAGCGCGGCGGCGGCCATTGCGCCAAACAGGATGCCGAAATTCATCACCGAAGTTCTGTTGGCGAAGAGGCTAGCCTCGAGCTGGTTCTTTCGCCAGCCGCTCCAATAGGTCCACGAAGTGACATCCGCGCCGAACGCGTCGACGATCTTGGCGCCCCATAATGCGAAACCGGCTGTGACTCCCCAGGGGCGGCCCAGCACCAACATGGTCAAAATCGACACGACGGCTAGCGCGACGGCGCCGAGCGCCAACGACCATGGCCCTGTCAGCAGGGACGCCGTCTCACGCCGCGGTTCGAGCGCGCCATGCGCCTTGGCCTCAGTCCGCGTCGTCAGCCACCAGATAGCGGCAAGAGATGCGCACATGGCGGCCATGGCGCCGAAGGTTCCGAGCTCTCGCGGCAGCGATACCCCCCGGCGCTCGTTCAGCATCGGCAAGCTGGCCCAGAAATCCCAATGCGCCGTGGCCCAGACCGATCCCGCGATGAAGAAGATCAGCACCACCACCATGCGGGTCGATCCGCCCCCGGCGGTGAACAGAGTGCCTGACGCACAGCCGCCGCCCAGTTGCATTCCAACTCCGAAGATCGCTGCGCCAATGGCGCTGGCGAGACCCATGGGCAGGATATAGCCGCGCGCGGGCAGGCCGATCTCGGCGCCCCATTGCATCAGCGGATAGGTGAAAAGGCAGGCGAGCCCGATTAGCAAAAGCTGCGCGCGCAGCCCGGCGCCGCGTTTCTCGCGCACGAAACGCCGCCAGGCGCCGGTGAAGCCGAAGCTTGCATGATAGAGGGCGATGCCCGCGAACCCGCCGATCAGCGCGGCGGCGGCCAGCTTCCAGCCAGCGACGAGGCCAGCGATCGCAGCGAGCAGCGCGATCGCCGATATGGCGGTGATCAGAATATTACGGTTCATATCCGGCGGTTTATCAGGCGCCAGCCCGGCGCGGCGGAAAATTCAAGCGCAGACTAGCGTTAAGGCGCGGGCCGCACATCATCGGCGTGCTAACGCGCCCCTCAATTTGCGGTGATATCGGCTCTCAATCCTAGATGCCGCCATAAATCTTCTTTACGCCATGGTTTGAGGCGGAGCGCTGCAGTATCGAGAAGAGGGTTACATGTCGCTGACGGATGCTTTTGGTTACCCGGTGACTTTGCTGGACCGGTCCGCGTTGGATGCGTGGACCAAGACGATCCAGGCTTTTCTCGCTCATGGCGCGGCCACACCCGATCATCTCGCCAAGACGCTTGAGACTGCGCCAGACTTTCCGATGGCGCACGTCGCCAAGGGAATTTTCTATCTTCTGCTTGGCCGCAGCGAACTGATCCCAGTGGCTACAGAGGCTCACTCCACGGCTCTGACGATTGCGGCCGGGGGTGGGGCGAACGCCCGCGAGCGGCGCTATGTGGAGGCGCTCGGTGCCTATCTGGCCGGTCGGCTGGGCCGCGCCGCGGAGATCATGGACGAGATCTTGGTCGATTGGCCCCGCGACGCGCTGGCCGCCAAGTTCAGTCATCAGATCCGGTTCGTATTAGGCGATTCCTGGGGTATGCGGCATTCCGTTGAGGCGGTGATTGAGCACTATGGCGAGGATCACCCGATGGGCGGTTATATCGCCGGGTGCCATTCCTTCGCGCTTGAGGAGACCGGGCACTACGAGGCGGCAGAGACGCGCGGTCGCGCCGCGATCGAGCGCTGTCCGGACGACGCCTGGGCGCTGCATTCCGTAGCCCATGTCTATGACATGACGGCGCGGGATGTAGTCGGCATCAAATGGCTGCAAAGCCAGCAGCATAGATGGAGCCACTGCAACAACTTCCGCTATCACGTTTGGTGGCACCTCGCGCTTTTCCACTTGGATAGAGGGTCTTACGACGTTGTCCTCGACCTCTATGATACCGAGATTCGCCGCGACAAGACGGATGACTATCGCGATATCTCCAACGGCGCCTCAATGCTGACGCGGCTTGAAATCGAAGGCGTTGACGTCGGCGAACGGTGGGAGGAGTTGGCGGATCTTTCAGCCAACCGCGTCGAGGATGGCTGCGTCGTTTTCGCGGACCTTCACTATTTGCTCTCGCTGGAGGGCGGGAAACGAACGGCTGAGGCGGATGCGCTGATCGAGCGGATCGTGCGCGACGCACAGCGCTCGGATCACGACATGCATGAGGTGCAAGACCTCGCTGGCGCCCCGGCCGCCATGGGGCTGGCCTGTTTCCGTGCGGGCCATTATGGCGGCGCTTATCGGCACTTGGTCGAAGCGCAGAAGAATATGCGCCTGATCGGCGGCAGCCATGCGCAGCGCGACGTCTTCACACGGCTGACTGTGGAGGCGGCGATGCGCGCCGGCCTCTGGGATGAGGCGGAAAGCGTTCTGGCCCGGCGCGTGAAGAAGCGCGGCGCGGCGGATGGCTATACGCATCGCCGGATGGATGCGATCAATCTTCGCCGCGTTCGACAGGCGGATGAGGCCCGTCCGGCGCTTCGCGTCGAACCTCCGCACGGTTGATCGGAACGGTCAAACCGATTTGAGCCGCCGGTCGCTGGCCGATAGACTGCCACGCCAGAGTTGCAGGAACGCCATTTTCCATGACGACCGCCACGACCAATATTCCGGGTGATCCGCCGTCTGCCGGGTCCTATCTTCGGCAGGGAAAGCGTCCGCGCGATCTGCGACTGGATTTCTTTCGCGGTCTGGCGATGTTCATCATCCTGCTAGCTCACACGCCCGGCAATACATGGACATTGTGGATTCCCGCGCGGTTCGGATTTTCCGACGCGACGGAGATATTCGTCTTCTGCTCCGGCATGGCCTCGGCCATCGCATTCGGCTCCGTCTTCGCGAAAAAGTCGTGGTTTCTGGGATCCGCGCGAATCGTGTTTCGCGTCTGGCAAGTCTATTGGGCGCATATCGGCGTGTTTCTGTTCACCGCCATCATGCTGTTCGCCATCGATCACTATGGTTGGGGGCTGGAGACCAAGAGCTATATCCGGGCGCCCTATGTCGTCCCACTGTTCAATGAGACCGGAGAGGCGCTGATCGGCCTATTCACGCTGACTTACGTGCCTGGCCTTTTCGACATTCTGCCGATGTATCTGGTGATCCTTGGCATGATCCCCATGGTGATGGCGATCCATCGCTTCGCAGGCAAAGAAGCGGTGTTCGCGGCGGTGCTTGGCGTCTGGTTGGCGGCGCAATTGGCGGGATACGCGCGCCTGATCGGCAAAGAGGACAACCCAGCGGACTGGCAGGCGATGATCGCTGCGCTGGGCGAGCCGTTTTTGTGGATGAACCTGCCGAGCAGCCCGTGGAGAGAGACCGGAACCTGGTTTTTTAATCCATTCGGCTGGCAGCTTGTGTTTTTCACCGGCTTCGCCTTTGGCATGAAGTGGTTGCCGGCGCCTCCGGTGCGGCGCTGGCTGATCTGGACGGCGGCGATCTATGTTCTGGCGACGATCCCGTTCGCCTGGTTCAAGATTCATCAGGGCCACTATCTGCCGGACGCCTGGTTGATACAGGACTGGATCGAGGACACGCGCAACTTTATCGAGCCCCTTCGCTGGAAAAGCTGGGTCGGCGGCTTGCGTTATCTGCATTACCTCGCCGTCGCCTATCTCGCCTGGGTCGCAGTCGGCCCCGGCGGCGACCGGTTGCGAGAGGGCTTTCCGGTGTTCCGCGCCGCGGGCGGCTGGGTGCTGATCGGCGCGGGTGCGGTGTTTGTCGGAACCGCGCCATACGCCTATGTGGACGAGATCAAATACTTCTTTCCTGCGCTAGACGCTTGGCTGATGGAGATCGTGCCGATCGTGCCCGGCGCTCGCATGGGCCTGGTTCAGATCGCGCACTTGATTGCGCTTGTCATTCTGATCTGGGCCGCGATTGGATCGCGTGCGCGCGCCTGGGTGACCGGGCCCGGTTTCCTGAAAACCGTGCCGGTGATCCGCAAGGTGGGCACCCAATCTCTGGCGGTCTTCATGGTCTCGATCCCGCTGGCCCGGTTTAATGGACTTCTGATGGATCTGATCGGGCGGGATGTCTGGACCCGGCTGGCGGTCAACGCGTTCGGCTTCGCCGTGCTAATCGCCGTCGCCTACGCGGTCAGCTGGTTCAAGGGCCACCCCTGGCGGCGCGAGCCAAAACGATCGGCGAATGTCCGCTCTGAGGCCGCCGCCGCGCGCGCCGAGGGCCGAACGGGCGACATTTCCGCGCCTCGAAACGTTCCCGCCCAGTAGAAGGCTGGAACATGGCGCGCGAATCTGATCGTTTGGTGATCCGGTCAAACACGAGATTCTGCGGCATGCGCGCATCGTTCAAATGGGTCATCGTTATCCTGTCGGCGGCGCTGCTGTCCGCTTGCGCTTCGGATGACGAGTCGCTGGAATCTGATATCAGCCTGCCGCCATCGGAAACCGCGATTGAATACGAGGCTATGCTGGAGGGCGTTGACGATGAGGAAATCGCCGCGCTTCTCGAAGACTCGCTGTCGATCTTTCGTCTTCAGGAATCCGGCGCTCCAAGCCCCGCGTTTCTGACGCGCCGTTTGCAGGCGGATGAATCCGTCGTTCAGACCATCCTGCGGTCCGAAGGGTACTATCTGGGCGAATACACATTTGAAATCATCGCGCCGCAGCCCGAGGAGGGCGAGACCGAGGCGTCGCCGGACGCGCCATGGACGGCCATCGCACGGGTGGAGGCCGGCCCACCATTCACCCTTACATCGCATTCGCTGATGCTGACCGAGGCAGCCCCCAAAGCGCCTGACCTCGACGCCGCGAAGCTCGGCTCTCCTATCGGCGACCGCGCTTTGGCGGAGGGGATCGTAGGGGCGGAGCGAACGGCTGTCGCGCGTCTGAAGGAATCCGGTTATTTTTATGCGGAGGCGGATGGCAGGCGCGCGGTCGCCGACCTCGAGGCGATGACCATCGAAGTCGAGAGCCGAATCATTCCCGGTCCGTTCGTCCGTTACGGAGAAACGACGATCCAGGGCGCGGAGAGCGTCGATCATGAGTTCCTTATGACCTACAAGACGTGGGAGGATGGCCAGCCGGTCAGGCGCTCTCGCGTGGACGGCTTTCAACGGGAGTTGTCGCAAACCGGGCTATTCACCTCGGTCTCGGTGCGATTGCCCGAGACCCCCGAGGATCTGCCCGCGGACGGCGTCGCCCCGATAGCAGTGAAAGCGGAGGAGCGCCTGCCGCGATCCGTAACCGCCGGTGTGCGGTTTCACAGTGATGACGGATTGGCCGTGCGCGGCTCCTACTTGCACCGGAATATTCTGGGCGCCGGAGAGTCGTTGCGTGGCACACTGCAGATTTCAATCGATGAGCCGGTAATCGCCCTCGATTTTAGGAAGCCGCAATATCTGCGAGATGAGCAGGCGTTGATTTCCAGCGCCTTCGCCGGCTACCGGGACGATGATGTCTTCACGGGCCTCGAGACCAGCTTGACGCTTGGCGTCGAGCGCAAGCTGACTCGCTACTGGACCGTCGGGGCGGGCGGCTCGATTTCGTACGACAACATCACCGACGATATTGAGGGCGTGGACACCGGTCGCGCCTATCTGTTGGGTCTTCCGATGTTCGCTGAATTCGACGACACGGCGGATCTCTTGAATCCGACTGGAGGGGTCCGCCTTAGTTTCTCGGCGACGCCGTACACGGGCACTTATGATGATGAACCGGTCGGTTATCTCGTCACGGACGCCATCGGTTCGACCTATTACGACATTGCGGGCGACGGGCGCTGGGTGTTGGCCGGTCGGGGGCGCATCGGTTCGGTCTTGTCGGGAGATCTTGCGACGACGACGCCGACGAAACGACTTTATTCGGGCGGCGGCGGATCAGTTCGCGGTTATCAGCGTGACTTCATCGGCCCGATCGATTCCGAGGGTAGTCCAACCGGCGGCTTGTCAGTGGTTGAGGCTGGGCTGGAGCTTCGCGCTCCGATATCAGGTGATATCGGCTGGGTCGGCTTTGTGGAGGGTGGCTCCATCTCCACCGAGGTGGTTCCAAACTTCGAGGAAGACGTGCAGTGGGCGTCCGGCCTTGGTTTCCGCTATTATTCCCCGATCGGGCCGGTCAGGCTGGATGTGGGCGTTCCGCTCAATCCGCGCGACGTCGATAACAGCTTTGAATTCTACTTCGCGATTGGGCAGGCATTTTGATGCGACAGGCGATCAAGCGCTACGGGTGGATGCGAAGGCTGGGACTGGCCGGCCTGATCGCGTGCTTCCTGGCTGCGGCCGCGCCCGCGGACGCATTTTCGCTGCGCGGCCTGCAAAACCGGATGGTCGATTTTCTGCTGAGGCAGATCTCTACTCCGGGTTCTTTCGAGGTGTTGGCCGAGACGGTCGATGAGACGGCCGAGGGCGACACCAGTCTGCGCGGCGTGACTGTGGCCGATGGCGACGGCGTCTGGATGACTATCGACACAGTTGCGTTCAGTTGGTCGCCGTCAAGGTTGCTGCGCGGCGAGGTCGAGATCGGCCGCCTGACCGTCGCCGGGTTGGACATGACCCGCGCGCCGACGCCTCTTCCTGACGAAGAGCCGGAGGAGGAGGAGAGCCGGGACGAAAAGACGATCCTCGGAGGATTCTCGTTCGATTGGCCTCGCAGTCCGATCGCGCTTCGCATCGACCGGATGACCTTGGAGCGGATCCACATCGCCGAGGGCGTGGCGCCACAGGAGATCATGTTCGACGCGACCGGAGGGGCGCGGGACGAAGGCGATGTCCAGTCGCTGCGCCTGTCTTTACGCCGAACCGACGATGTCGAAGGCGTGGTCGATCTACGGTATGAGCGGACCTTCAGCGATAATCGGCTGCAACTGTCTCTTACAGCGCGCGAGGCGCCGGGCGGCATGGTCGCGGCGGCCGCTTCACTAGAGGCGGATGCGAACACGCGGGTCAATCTGACCGCGGACGGACCACCCGAGGACTGGCGGGTAGCGCTGGACGCCAATGTCGACGGCATGATCGAGGCCAAAGGCGAAGCCGCGATCTCATATGCCGGCAAGCTGGCCACCGAGGCGGAATTCCTGTTCATACCCGGCTTCAAGCTTGGCGAGCCCGCGCTGGTGGCGCTGTCTCCAGCGGCGTCCGTGAAGATTAACGCGGCCGAACGCGCTGACGGCGTCATCGACATTGAAACGGCTGAGATCGCCGCGCCGTCTCTGCGCGTGGAGGCGGACGGAACCTGGAATCGGCCGACGGGCGAACTCGATCTGGCGTTGACGCTCTCCGCAGAACGCACCCTGGCCGCATTGGCCGATGGCGTAGATTTCGCCGGGGTCGATTTTGAGGGAAAGGCGACCGGCACGACTGAAGATCTGGCGTTGAAGGGTGAGTTCATTCTGGCGGGCCTGACCACTGACACCGCCGATGTCGCCAGGCTGGATTTGGATGCGGCCGTGCGGCGCTCCGGAGAGCGGATTGAAGTTGATGGCTTCGGTCTTGCAGAGGGGCTTCGCGTCGATCAGTTGCAACCGGAGATTCTGGGTCCGGCGCGATTGACACTGAAAGCGGCTCTGGACGGCGACGCGGCATCGGTATCCTCGCTGAAGCTGGACAGCAAGGCACTGACGGTGACGGCGAAGGGTGGAGCCGATCTCGCGGCGGAATCCTTCGATGTGCGATATCAGCTGAAAGCGCCAGATCTCGCGCCGGTCGCTGGCGCTTATAACATGAACGCCGGCGGGGTGTTCGCCGCAACCGGCACCGCATCGGGAACCTTTTCCGCCCCGGCGGTCGATGGGCGGCTTGAACTGACCGAGGCCGAAATTGAGGGCGCCAGCCTTGGCGCGCTGGCGGTCGATCACAAGATTGCGCTGGGCGAAGCGTTGGGCGCAGATATCGTGGCGGCGCTGCGCGGTTCGGATTTTGGCGATGCGGATCTGAAACTCGATGCGAAACTGCAGGGCGATGTGCTGGAGGCGTCCTATGAAGTGGCCGCGCCTGATCTCGCTCCGGCGGGAGAAGCGGTCGGCACGCCGCTTGCGGGCGCGCTTAGCGCCTCAGGGCAGGCGAATGGGCCGCTGGACGCGCTTGAGGTAACGGGCGACGCGCGGATCGAGAACGCGGCCGCGGCAGGAAACGGGTTGGGCCGTGTGTCGCTTACCCACGCTGTCGCTCTGGCCGAGGCGATTTCGGGCGATGTGAAGCTGACCGTTGAGGAGTCCGACTTCGGAAACGCGGAAGCCGCCAGCGATTTTGAGCTGGCGGGTGAGACTCTGACCGTAGAGGCGTTCAACGCGACCGGGCTCGGTTTGAATGCGAGCGCCGCCGCCACGGTCAACCTTTCGACGACGATGGCAGATGCGAAACTGACCGCCGCCGGCGATCTTTCCGAACTGGGCCGCCTGCTTGGAACGCCGATGGCTGGCGCGCTGGACCTGTCGGCGGAGGCTGCGGCGCTGGACGGGCGGCAGAACGCGCAACTGACCGCCACTCTGGATCAGTTCAGCACGGAAGGCGCTGCAGTGCGGGATCTGGACCTGACGGCAAGCGGCTCCGACCTTTTGGGCGAGGCTTCGGTCACGGCGAATTTGCGCGGCGCGGATATTGAGGCGGGCGGGGCGGCGATCAAAACCGTCACATTCGATGCAGACGGCCCGTTATCTGCGCTGAAGCTTGCATTGGACGCTGCGGGTGAATTGGAAGAAAAACCGATTTCGGCGGAGTTGGAAGCCCTTGCCGACCTGTCGGGCGAGACGGTTCAAGCGGAAATCTCCACTTTTGCGGCGGCATTGGATGAGGAGCGCGCGGCGCTCGATTCGCCCCTGACCATAACCTCAGGCGCGGGGACCACGACGATTGAGGGGCTCGATCTGGGATTGCCTGACAACGCCCGACTGGCGGGCGACGCGACGCTCTATCCGAATGGCGCGTCGGGAGATCTGGAGCTTGCCGGTCTGTCGATGGAGCTTCTCACCCGGCTCGACGTGCATGTACTGGATCGCGGGGTGATAGGCGCCACCGCCGAGTTCGACACGCGCTCTGGCTCGGCCGGGGCCGACATCTCGATCAAGGGAGAGGGCCTGAGCGCGGAAGGCGCGCTGAACACCGCGGGCCGGGCGATGGACTTTACCGCCGACGCGGATTGGGACGGACGGCTCGCCAATCTGGATTTCGTCGCCACCGGCCCTTACAAACGTCCATTGACCCTGAAGGCCAGCTTGCCGTTGCGTCCAACCGGGGGGCTGGCGCCGGCGCCGCCACGTGGCGCCCAAATCGACGCCGCGCTGGACTGGCGAGGAGAGATCGCCAACCTATGGTCTCTCGTCCCCGCCACAGGCCACATCTTACGCGGAGAGACTGATATCGCGCTTACAGTCACGGGGCCTGTCGAGGAGCCGAAGATCGGCGGCAGCGCGACGGTGACGGATGGCGCCTACGAGAATCTGGATCTCGGCACGATCCTGACGGATCTCGACGTCAAAACAACGATCGCAGAGGGGCGCGCTATCGGCCTGACCCTTTCGGCGAGTGATGGCGCGGGCGGTACGGTCGAGGGACGCGCCAGCGTGAAGCTCGCCGGAGCGGATGAGGGGCTGGATGTCGAGGTTTCCACCAACTCCGCGACGCTGGTTCGTCGGGATGATGTGACCGCCCGGCTACAAGGCGGCGTCGCGATTAAAGGACCGTTCAACGATCTGCTCATCAAGGGAGAGATCGAGATCGAGGGCGCCGAGGTGCGCCTGGTGAATTCGGCGCCGCCAGGCGTCGCGACATTGGGCGAGGTCGAGATCAAGGGCGAGGATCTCGAAGAAGAGGAAGTCGCGGATCCCAACGTCATTACATTGGACATGCGCGTATTCTCTGAACGGAAGGTTTTTGTGAGGGGCAGGGGGCTGGATTCCGAGTGGAAGATGGACCTTGCGATCGAAGGCGACGCCGGTGATCCGCAGATCGTCGGCTCGGTCGAGCGTGTGCGCGGCGGACTGGATCTGCTGGGCAAGCGGTTCGAACTGGAGCGGGGCGCTGCGACGTTCACCGGTGCGGCGGACCCCGGTCTCGATGTGATGCTGACGCGGGAAACCGATGATTTCACGGGGCGAATCGTCGTGACCGGCACGGGTAGCGAGCCAACAATCGCCTTTACTTCAGACCCGGTGGTGCCTGAAGAGGAAGTGCTGCCAATGGCGCTGTTCGGCCGGTCCAGCCAGTCATTGTCGGCGGCCGAAGGACTGCAGCTGGCGTTGGGCGTCGCGACGCTGATGAATGGCGGCGACGGCGCGGTCGGCGATATACGCGGCGCGCTGGGGGTCGATGTGTTGAACCTCGGGACCGATGATGATGGCGAGCAGGAGGTCAATGTCGGCAGGTATGTCTCGGAGGGCGTCTATGTAGGCGCCAAGCAATCTCTGGGCGGAAGCAGTTCGGTGGTGGTTGAAATCGACATTCTCGACAATCTGACGGTCGATGCCGAGACGGGCGCGTCGGTCGGCGAAAGCGTCGGCGTGAACTGGAGATATGATTTCTAGGCGATTTCAGCCGGCTATCGTCTCCGGCAACCTCGCATTCTCGCGGCGTCGCCCAGATTTCGCCTCACGCAGACGCGATCATATTTGCTCTGAAATCAATTGAACTCCATCTCTTAGATCGCGAGAACAATAGTATGGATCGCTATCCCGCATTCGCTCTAGCGCCGATCGCCGCGTGCGACGCCGGGTCCGTCGTGGTCGCCCAGCTGGGGCAGACGCTGGACGGGCGGATCGCGACGCCGACCGGAAAATCGAAATACATCAACGGCGACGCGGCGCTGGATCACTTACATAGGCTAAGGGCGCAGGTGGACGCGGTGATGGTAGGCGTCGGAACCGTCGTCGCCGACGATCCCAGCCTGACTGTGCGCCGCACACCCGGCGAGAACCCGGCGCGAGTCGTGATCGATCCGCGTGGGCGGATGCCCGCGGACTCCGCCTGCCTCCACGACGGAGCGGCGCCGGTTTTCGTCGTCACCGGCCCAGGTGGAGCAGTTCCCGAGGGGGCGGAGAGGATCGAGATTGAGCCTTTCGGCGATAACCTTCCTCCCGCCGCGATCGTCGCCGCGCTGGCGGAGCGTGGTTTGCCGCGCATCCTGCTGGAAGGGGGAGCTGACGCGTTGTCTCGGTTCCTGGGCGTTGGCGCCGTCGATTTCCTGCATATTCTTGTCGCGCCCATGATCTTTGGATCAGGGCAGACAGGTTTGGAGTTGTCGCCGATTGACGGGCTGGATGAGGCGATGCGTCCTCGAAACCAGGTGCATGTGTTTGAAGATGGCGACGTCTTGTTCGCCTGCGATTTACGAGAGTCGCAGGGCGCAACTGGTGCGATCTGATATAATTCGGCGCGATTGGATCTAGGAGGAGGCGGCTCTGATGAGCGACGCGACGGGCTATCCGGCCATCCGTAAACTGCTGCATTGGGTGATTGCGATTTGCGTGATCGCGGTGTTGGCGGGCGGAATCATGTTGGGCGTTTACGGGTTTGAGGGTCTGAAGACCAATTTTGGTATGGAGACGACGAACTTCGTCTATAAGTACCACAAGAGTTTTGGTCTTCTGATCCTGCTGCTGATGACAGTTCGGATCGTCTGCAAACTCCTGATGCCGGACCCGCCGCATGTGCCGCCGCTGCCTGTACTCCATCGCATCGCATCAAAGACCGTGCATGGACTGCTTTATGTGCTGCTGCTGGTCCAGCCAGTCATCGGCTGGCTTGCGACTTCGGCAGGTGGTTTTCCGGCTGAATTCTTCGGCGGAAAATTCCCGGCGATCATGGCCAAGGACAAGGCGCTATCGGAGACGATGTACGGTCTGCATGGCGGGATCGGCATGTTGATCCTGCTGCTGGTGGCGGTCCATATCGGCGCGGCGCTGATGCACCGCTTTGTCTACAAGGACGGGGTGCTGGCGCGGATGCTGCCCTAGGCGGGCGGTAGCGCCAGAATGTCAGCGTGGCCGATTTCGACTCGGGTCGCGTGGGATCGCGCGTCGGCCCAGTCGTCCAGCCAGTCCGGCGTTCCCAAGGCTTCCACCACTGCCGAGACGGAGCCATAAGCCAGCTCTCTAATCAGCGCGCTGTCCTGAGGCGCGGATAGGCGCCAGAAGGAGGGCGCTCGGGTCACCTGATATCCTTGGCGTGTCAGCGCCTCTTCCAACAGCGTCGGCGCCTGCGGACCCGCGGCCGGTCCCAATCCCTTGTCGGTGCGCATATGCGCGTGAAAGGCGGTCAGCGCCTGCGGTTCGGCGAAGCTGCCGGGCTCCCATTTCTCCCGCCCGTCATAGGTTAGCGCCGCGTAGACGGCGGCCCCCGCCTCGCGCGCCTCTTTGGCGAACGCATCGATGAAGTCCGGGCTTGCGAGGTCGAAAAAGGCTGAGGCGGTGACGATCTCGGCATTGGTTTTTTGGATCAGATCCGAAAGCTCAACGGTATGCAGGTCAACACGCTCCAGCCGCACCCGCATCTTTTTCCCACTTTTGCCAATCGCCAACGCGGAGCCGTCTTCAGCAGCCGTATCCGCCCATCCCAGAATACGTTCGCGCGCGGCGGTCAGCAGCGCCGGGTTGTGATCCACCAGTGTCCAGACAGTCGCGTCGGGCAGGTCCGGCGCCAAAGCGCGCGGCGTTGCGCCGGACCCGCAGCCGATATCCAGAATGCGGCGCGCGCCGGTCTGGATCATCCAATCGCGCAGCTTGGCGGCCAGAACCATATCGCGAGCAGCGCGGTCCGCTGGTTCGCGCAAGGCCAACCAATCTGAGGAGAATGCGTCGCTCCCGCTCATCTCAGTCCATCCGCGACTTCGGCCAGCGCGTCGGCGATGATCCCCGCCGTATAGGGCCAGCGCGGCAGACGTTCAGCGCGGGCCCGCGCCTTGGCTGCGGCTTCTCGCCGGGCCTCGGGGTCTGCCAGCAATGGGCGCAGAAACGCGGCGAACGCCGCCGAGTCCTCGGGCCGCGCCAACAGTGCGCCGTCCGCGACGACTTCGCGCACCGCTCCCGCATTGCAGCCGACTGTCGGCAGGCCGGACTCCAAAGCTTCGGCGAAGACCATGCCGTATCCCTCATATCGGGTTGCGAGGGCGAAGATGTCCGCTTCCTGATAGGCCGTGGCCACGGCGTCATCGGGTAGCGCCCCCTCCAGCGTGATCCTGGCGTCCAGATCCGCCGCGCCGATCAGAGAGGCGATGCGGCTGGCGAAAACCTCATGGCGGTCGTCCGGGCCGATAATCCGGCAGCGCCAGTCTAGGTCCTTCAGCAGCGTCAAAGCGTTGATCAGCACATCGACGCCCTTGCGCGGCGTGATCGATCCAACCGAAAGAATGACCGGCGGATCGCCGTCTATCGATGCATTCGGCATAGGATCGACGCCCGGAGGGGCGATGCGAAGGCGATCGGAGTCGACGCCCAACTTTTCCACCAGCGTTTGGGCGGTCGTCGCGCTCGTTGCAATGATGAGCTTTGCGTGATCAAGCGCGGCGGATTCCCGCTCAAACGCCGCCTCCCGCTCGAGCTGCGGCAGGCCCGTTTCCATGCCCAGAGGGTGGTGACAGAGTGCGACCAGCCGATTCGGATACCTTGCCGCAAGAGATTTCGGAAAGGCACCGAAGGCGAGGCCGTCGATCAGGATGGGCCAGTCGGCGGGGACGGCGTCCAACGCGTCGCGGGCCGCGGAAAGCTCGGCCTGTGCCGGCGTAGGAAAGCCATTGCCGAGTGGCAAATGCGACAAATCGGGCGCCAATCTCTCCAGTATCCGCCGCGCGTAGACATAGCCGCCCGTCGGCGTGTAAAGATCGCCGGGTATCGCGAACGCCGCTTCGGTCAAACCGGGCCTTCAAACCACGCGCGGGCGACATGACTTTCGTTCAGGGTGACGCGGATTTTTGAAAGCCCGTCAGAGCCGGGTCCCAATTCGCCCGCGCGCGCGGCGGCCGCAATCCGGTCGAAGATGAATTTGCACAGCACTTCGGTCGTCGTAACTATCCCTTCGAATTCGGTCAGGTCGTCTAAATTCCGGTAATTGAGCGGTTTCAGGGCGACCTTCAGAGCGTCAGTTGCGCGTCCGATATCGACAACCACGCCATCGGCGGTCAACTTTTCGCGATGAAAGGCGATATCGACCACATAGGTCGCGCCGTGCAGACCCTGCGCCGGGCCAAACAATTCGCCAGGCAGGGAATGGGCGATCATCATATGGTCGCGGACTTCGACGGCGTACATCGGAACCTCGTCAGTAACGGATCAGGGGAACAATCGCCGGATGCTCCGGCGATAGCAACCGGGGGAGCAGTCGGGGCGCGTCCTGGAACGAAATCTCATCCGTGAAGAGATCATCAAGCAATGGATTATCAAGCAAATCCAGGGCCTTGCGTAGTCTTCTTGTGTGACTCCAACGCGGCGAACGCAGCGCGGGAACGCGCCCCACTTGAGAGGATTTCAGTGTCAGACGACGGCTGTGAAACGCGCCGCCAAGGGGCGCCGGAACGTCATCCTCGCCATACCAACTCATCTCAACCACCGTCGCTTCCAACCCGGCGCTGTCGATCGCCGAGGCGAGACCGACGGCGCTGGCGCTGGCGTTGAACACCACGTCAGCATCCAGGTTCGCACGCGGCTTTGACACAAATTTCACGCCCAATTTAGCTGCGATCCGAGCGCGGGCCGGATAGGGATCGACAAGCGTCACTTCGCAGCCGGGAATACGGGAAAGGAGCGATGCGGTCAGTAATCCGACCGCGCCGGCGCCGAACACAGCCACCCGGTCGCCGGGGCCGACGCCAGAGTCCCAAACCGCGTTCAGCGCCGTTTCCATATTGGCGGCCAGAGTCGCGCGACGGGGCGGCAGGCCATCCGGCAGCGGATGAGCCGCCGAAACAGGGATCTGGAAAAGATCCTGATGAGGATGCAGGGCGAACACGTGTCGCCCGAGAATGGAGGAGGGGCCATGCTCGACCATGCCGACGGCGGCGTAGCCATAGGTTACCGGGAACGGGAAGTCGCCGCGCTGGAACGGCGCGCGCATCCTCGTCCACTCCGACTCGGGCGCTTTTCCCGCCATTACAAGGCGTTCCGTGCCGCGGCTGACGGCGGAATACTGTGTTCGCACGGTCACGAATTCGTCATCGGACCCTCGAAAAACGCGGTCGGGCGCGTCCAAAAGGGCTGCACGGCCCTTTTCAACGTAGACAAGAGCACGGGGCGCCTTACTTCCGCCATTACTACTGGGATTCATGCTGCAACCGCGAAATGATCTGCTTTGAAGAAAATTTACGCCAATCAGGCGCGCGAGAAACAATAACCGTGGATCGGCCAAGGTCCAGCCCTGTGGAGAGACGATGACGGACGTCACCAATCAAGCGGCCCTGCCGAGCGGAGGCGCAGTTGCGCTGGCGGTGGAAGCGGAGCGTACGCCGACCGGGCTGCAATCCACCCGCGCTCTGGCCGCCAGACGAGCCATTGTGGTGGTGCTGAACCTTGTCACGCTGGGACTGCTGGGTTGGGGCGTGTCCTCTGTGCTGAGCGTGGGCGGCTGGTCGGTCACCGACTTCGTGATATTCGGAGCTCTGGTCATCGGCGCGCCATGGACGGTCATGGGCATGTGGAACGCCGTGATCGGCGTCGCGATGCTGCATCTCTCGAGGAATCCGCTTCAGGCGACAGCCCCGCATATGGCCGATGTCGATGAGACCGCGCCAATCCATATGCGCACGGCGATATGTATGACGCTGCGTAATGAGGAACCAGCGCGCGCTCTGGCGCGGCTTGTGGCGATTCGACAAAGCCTGGATAAGACGGGTTGGGGCGCGATGTATGACGTATTCGTCCTGTCCGACACGGACGATCCAGAGACCGCAGCGGATGAGGACCGTCTGTTCGCTGAGTTGCGAGCGACTTTGGGCGGCGCCCGCGCCACCTATCGGCGGCGCGAGAAGAACACCGGGTATAAGGCGGGAAACATTCGGGAATTCCTGCTTAATCAGGGCGGCGCTTATGATTTCTTTCTGCCGCTGGACAGCGACAGTCTGATGAGCGGCAAGGCGATCCTGACCATGACCCGCGTGATGCAGGCGCATCCGAGGCTGGGTCTGCTGCAAAGCCTCGTGGTCGGTGCCCCGTCCGGCAGCGCCTTCACACGCATCTTCCAGTTCGGCATGCGCCACGGCATGCGGTCTTTCACCATGGGCGCGGCCTGGTGGCATGGCGATTGCGGGCCTTATTGGGGCCACAACGCGCTGGTTCGGGTGCGCCCCTTCCGCCGTCATTGCCGGTTGCCGGTGCTTCCCGGCAAGCCGCCGCTGGGCGGACATATCCTGTCCCATGATCAGCTTGAGGCGGTTCTGCTGCGCCGGGCGGGATATGAGGTGCGGGTGATCCCGGTCGAATCCGAGAGTTTTGAGGATAATCCGCCGACGCTGCTGGATTTCACCCGGCGTGATCTGCGCTGGTGTCAGGGAAACATGCAGTATTGGCGCTTTCTCGGCGCGTCGGGGCTGAAGCCCATGAGCCGTTTTCAGGTATTCGCCGCGATCATGATGTATATGGGCGCGCCCGCCTGGATGGCGATGATCGCCGCATGTCTCGGCAAGATCTGGCGCGAGGATCTGAGCGGGTTCGATGCCGGCTTCGCCATCGTGATGTTCTTCACCATGGTGATGGTCAGCCTCGTGCCCAAATTCATGGGCATGTTGGACGTTGCGCTGACCAAGGGTGGCGTTGCGCGATATGGCGGCGGCGCGCGGTTCGCGGTCTCTGGCGCGTTGGAAACGCTGTTCTCGGTTCTGTTGGCGCCCGTGGTGGCGTTCCGCGTCACGTTGTTTCTGATCGGGCTTCTGTTCGGACGCATGGTCGGCTGGAACGGGCAGAACCGCGATGTCTATGCGCTGACCCTGCGGGACGCGGTGAGCGGCCTCTGGATGCAAACGGCCTTAGGAGCCCTGATCCTTTGCGTCGCCGTCATGCAAGCCCCTGAAGCCGTTGTCTGGACCCTTCCGGTCAGTGGAGCATTGATCCTGTCGATCCCCTTCGCGCTGATCACCGCGCAACCGGCCTTTGGGCGCGTGCTGTCCCGGCTCGGTCTTTGTACTGCGCCAGAAGAGTTAACTCCATTGTCGGAACTAAAGGCGCTTGACGTTGCGATCCCACGAGCCAAGCCATCCGTCGAGCGCGTGAAAGCCGCCTGACGGCGGATCCCCCTGAAATGTTTCTGCCCCTCGCGCAGCGTTGACGCGGCGTGAATATGATTTCGCTCGAATCGCATCCATATGCATCTTCAAGGCGTTGGCGCATAGTCCGACGTGGTTCCAGCCAAGGGGGGATGCATGAAACGGCAATCTGTAGCGCGGTGGGACGAGCTTGAAGATCGCCAACCGGCCTATGCGTTGGTGGGCGAGGTTGATCTGGTCGTTATTCGCGTCGATGACGCGCCGCTGGCCTATTACGGCCGTTGCCTGCATCGCGGCGCGCTGCTCTCGGACGGGCATGTCGATGGCGCCAACCTGATCTGTCCGGTGCACAATTGGGATTATCGCCTCGATACCGGCGTCTCGGAATACGAGAACAAGGAAGCGCTTCCGAAATTCGAGGCCTGGGTCGAGGGTGGCGAGGTTTTCGTCGATGCGGATGAGATCAACGCCTGGGCGGTGGAGCACCCGCAACCATTTCAGCGCGACGCGTATCTGGGCCTTAATGCCGACACGTCGCATGGAACCGAGGAGGAGCCCTATACCGGCCTGATCCAGCACTACGCCAAGTTCGGCCTCTCCAAGACCGGCCATCACGGGGCGGTCGAGGCGATGGGCGTGCCGCGCACCCAGTTGCCCGATTGGGACGACATCCAGATTCTGACCGCGCAGCTGCACCGTCCGCCGCTGCTGGATGAAGATCCGGTCGGTACGGATGTGGTCATCGGCCCGAACGCGCAGAAGCCTCTGAAACTTAAGATTCCGCTTTTCGTCTCTGACATGAGTTTCGGCGCGCTCTCCGAGCCCGCCAAGCGCGCCATGGCGCGGGGCGCGGAGCTGGCGGGCGCCGGCATCTGTTCCGGAGAGGGCGGCATGCTGGAGGAGGAACGGGAGGAATGCTCTCGCTATTTCTATGAACTCGCCTCGGCCCGGTTCGGCTTCGCCTGGGAGAAGCTCGACAGGGTGCAGGCGTTCCATTTCAAAGGCGGGCAGGGCGCCAAGACGGGCACGGGCGGGCATCTGCCCGGCGCCAAAGTGAAGGGCAAGATCGCCGAGGTCCGCGGCATGGAGGAGGGGACGGACGCTATTTCTCCGCCGCGTTTCCCCGACTGGACGGAGCCGAGCCAGATCAGGGACTTCGCCGATGAAGTTCGCAGCCGGACGGGAGGCATTCCAATCGGCTACAAGCTGTCCGCGCAGCAGATCGAGCGCGACATCGACGCCGCGCTTGAGGTTGGGGTCGACTACATCATCCTCGACGGGCGCGGAGGCGGCACCGGGGCGGCGCCGATCCTGTTCCGCGACAATATCTCGGTGCCGACGATACCTGCTTTGGCGCGTGCGCGTGCGCATCTGGACAAGGCGGGCCGCAGGGATGTGACGCTGGTGATCACCGGCGGCCTCAGAAAGCCCGCGGATTTCATCAAGGCGTTGGCGCTGGGGGCGGATGCGGTGGCGATCTCCAACTCCGCCATGCAGGCAATCGGTTGCATCGCCATGCGCGCCTGCCACACCAATTCCTGCCCCGTCGGCATCGCCACGCAGAAGCCGCATCTGGTCTCTCGCCTGGTGATCGAGAAATCCGCCCGCCAACTGGCGAATTTCTTCGAGGCGTCGACGGAACTGATGCAGGTGATGGCCCGCGCCTGTGGGCACAGCCATGTTCGGGATTTCAACATTGACGACCTGACGAGCTGGAAGCGGGAGATGGCCGATCTCGCCGGCGTCGCCTATGGTGGAATCGCGGGTCGCTGATTCAGCGCAGGCGGGGGGAGCCGCGAATGGAATATTCGATGGAGACCGCAGCGACGGTGGTCGGATGGGCGCGAACCTACGCGCTGATCGGGTTTTGCGTCGCCGCCGTCTTCCTGTTTTGGGGGATCGAACGGATCGCCCATGGCGCACGCGGCTCGTGGGTGTTCCGGCCACTTCTGATCCCCGGCGTCGTGCTGATCTGGCCCATTGTCCTTTGGCGTTGGGCGTCGCTGGAATTCGGCTGGGACGACTGGCGCGGGCGCTACTCCCCGGCCCGCAAATTGCCTGGCATGATGTGGGCGGCGCTGGCGATCCTGATCCCGGTGATTTTCTTCGGCGCGTTGGTGCTGCGTCAGAATGGTCCGTTGGAGCGGCCCGCCGTCCTGCTTGAACCACCAGCCGGGGAGGCGCGCTGATGGCCCAGTTCGTCCCGGTCCAATGGAACCGCAACAAGTATTTTTACGACGCCGCAGTGATCCTGCTGGCGGGCCTCTACCTGTGGGCTTTTCTGAAGATCGCGCCGGGGTATTCGGACGCCACGCGGCAAGTCGATCCGGCGGTGATGCGCGCGCGCGCGTTCGGCTCCTGCGCGTTTCTGATGCTGACCGTGATCCTGTGCATCGGGCCGCTGTCGAAGATCGACAGGCGCTTCTTGCCCCTGCTCTATAACCGACGTCATTTTGGGGTGCTGACCTGTTTTGTGGCGCTGGCGCATGCGAAGTTCATCCTCGACTGGTACTTCGCCTTCAGCCCGATCCCGCAATATGAGGCGCTGCTGTCTTCCAACACTTCCTACGGGCAGTTGCTGGGTTTTCCGTTCGAGGCGTTCGGGATTTTCGCCTTGCTCGCACTGGCGATACTCGCCGCCACCAGCCACGATTTCTGGCTGGAGTTCCTGACACCGCGCATCTGGAAGGCGCTGCATTTCCTGATCTATTTCGCCTATGGCTCGGTGGTCGCGCATGTCTCCTTCGGCGTGCTGCAAGAACTGCGCAACCCACTGTTCGGCGCCGTTGTTGGGGCGTGCGCCTTCACTGTCGTGGGGCTGCACTTGACCGCCGCCCGGATCGAACGGCGAGAGCGGGAGGAGACCGCAAGACGCAATGACCACGATCCGGGAAATGGCTGGATCGCGATCTGCAAGTACAAGGAGATTCCGGAAGGGCGCGCCCGGATCGGTCTGCTGCCCAATGGCGACCGCGTCGCTGTCTACCGCCATTCCGGAAACAAGCTGAACGCCCTCTCAAACGCCTGCGCGCATCAGAACGGACCGTTGGGCGAAGGGCGGATCGTCTTCGGCTGCGTCACCTGCCCGTGGCACGGGTTTCAGTACGACCCGACGACCGGGCGTTCGCCGCCGCCATTCACCGAAAAGGTGCCAACCTACAATCTGCGCCTAATGGGCGATGTCGTGCTTGTCGATCCTAACGCCAATGAGCCGGGAACTTATGTGGAGCCGGTGATCATTCCGGGCGCCGCTGCAGCGGAGGATGCGTCATGAAGAAATATGACGGGTTCTTCATAGGATGGTCCAACGATTGGCCGCAGCCGCTGGTCGCGTTTTTGCCCGCAGCCGCATGTGTGCTGATCGCGGCGTTCGGCGTTCTGGGTTTTTCGGTCAGCGCCACGCAGGACGATCCCGGCGACGGCGCGTTCCGCTTCGATTTCGGGCGGCAGACGGTTGTCGGTGTGCTTGAGTCCGACCCCTATCCCTTCGTTCACGTTGTCGAGACGACAGAGCACTACGCCTCAGGTCACACGATCATGTTGACCGGCGCGGGAAAGCGTGGGCCGGGCGATCGTGCGGTGCAACTGGACGGCCAGATCGTCGAAGCCGAGGGCGTTCCGCTCAAACGCGGAGAACTGGACATGATCCAGTTGCGCGGCGGCATGAACGGTCTGCGGGAGGCTGAGGTTCGCCCCGAGGGTGCGCTAGGCGAGAAGCCGGAATCGGTGTCGCTGGGCAAATGGCGCCTGACCGGCGAGATCTGCGACGGCAAATGCCTGGCGGGCGCGATGCGTCCGGGGAGGGGACTGGCGCACAAGGCCTGCGCCAATCTCTGCCTTGAAGGCGGGTTGCCGCCGGTCTTCGTCTCCGCCGGCCATGTGGATGGCGAGTTCTTTTTCCTGATGGCGAATGAGGACGGAGGACCGGTGGATGCGTCGGTGCTCGACTACACCGCGCTGCTGGTGGAAGTGGAAGGCGAGATCGAACGCCGGGGCGAAATGCTGGTCCTCAGGATAGACCCAGCAACTCTGAGGATGCCATGAGCCCGTTATCGCGCATCATAGGTTTCATTCTGTTCCTGCTGCTGGTTCTGCTTCTCTGGTATCTGTCGCCGTTCTGGCCGTGGCGGGAGATTTGCGGACAGGAGGGACCGCTCGGAATCGGTTGGCTGGCCACGGCCGTCGAACCGATTTGTGCACGAGAGGGGATCGCCGGGTTCGAATGGCTGGACCGACGCGGCGGTATCGTCCAGCGCCGCCTGCAAGCCAACGGCTTGGGAGAATTTGGCATTGTCACATGGGGATTGCTGGCGTTCCTGATCCTGTCTCTTACGCAAGTGGTTTGGGGGTGGATTGCAGGGCTGGGCGGCGACAAGGAATAGAAAAACGTCGGACAAGCCCTTGCGCGCGCGCCGGATTCGCGGATTCCTGTCGATCTGATCCGAACGGAGTCCAGCCATGTCCATCGAAACGCCTTATCTTTTGTTTCTCGGCGACGCCGCCGATCCGCTCGCGGCGAAGGTCGCGCAGGGGGTAAAAGACTGGCGCCCGGAGAACGCGGTTGGTCAGTTTCGGCTGGAAGGGTGCAACGCCGATATGGGCCTGCCTGACATGACGCTTGCCGAAGGGCGAGAGGCCGGGGCCAAGACGCTGGTGATCGGCGTCGCCAATCGGGGCGGGGTGATTTCAGCAAAATGGATTGAGGTGCTCAAAGCGGCGCTTGAGGCCGACTATGACATCGCTGCCGGGCTGCACAATCACCTGAACGATATTCTGGAACTTGTTGAGACGGCTGAGAAACATGGCCAAAAGCTGCATGATGTGCGGGTGCCGACAGGCGACTATCCCATCGGCAACGGCGCGGCGCGATCCGGCAAACGAATCCTGGCGGTTGGCACGGATTGCTCCTGCGGAAAGATGTACGCGACGCTGGCGATGGAGCGGGATATGCGCGCCCGCGGCTTCGACGCCGATTTTCGCGCCACGGGGCAGACCGGCATCCTGATCACCGGCTCTGGCGTGCCGCTGGACGCGGTGGTGGCGGATTTCATGGCCGGCGCCGTTGAGAGCATCACACCGGGCGCGGATGACGATCACTATGATCTTATCGAGGGGCAGGGGTCGCTGTTCCATCCAAGCTTTTCGGGCGTCACCATGGCGCTGATCCATGGCGGGCGGCCCGACTATCTCGTGCTTTGCCATGAGCCGACCCGCACCCATATGCGCGGCCTGCCTCACTACGCCGTGCCCTCTCTGAAGGAGCTTGAGGATCTGTCTCTGCGCATGGCGCGTATCGTCAATCCGAACGCCCGGGTATTGGGCTGCGCCGTGAACACCGCTGCGCTCGATGAGGACGCCGCGCTTGCCTGTCTTGCCGGGATTGCCGAGGAAATGGGTGTTCCCGCAGTTGATCCGTTCAGGCAGGGAACGGACGCGTTGATAGATGCGCTGGACTGATGATCTCGCTCAACCCACGCACTGAGAGCTACAAGGTCGCCGGAACCTGGGCGATCTCTCGTGGTGCGGTCAATGTGGTTGATGTGGTGACGGTCGAAGCCCGCGACGGCGCGCATGTCGGCCGAGGAGAGTGCCGGCCCTATCCGCGCTATGATGAGACGCCGGTGGGCGTAATTACGCAAATCTCGGCTGCGAGGGAGGATGTCTCTCACCTTTCTGGGCCGGAGGGGTTGGAAGAGATCATGCCGCCCGGCGCGGCGCGCAACGCAGTCGATTGCGCGCTCTGGGATCTGGCGGCCAAGCGCGCGGGGCGAGCGGTATGGGAATTGGCGGGGTTGCCCCGGCCACAACCTCTGCAAACCGCCTATTCGCTTTCTCTGGACACAGCGGACGAGATGCGCGCCAACGCCGCTCGCAACGCCCAGCGGCCACTTCTGAAGGTGAAACTGGGCGGCGAGGGCGATCTGGAGCGTATCCGAGCGGTTCGTGATGGTGCGCCTAACCCGCGCATGATCGTCGACGCCAATGAGGGTTGGACGGCAGAGAGTTACGCTCAGTTGGCGCCGGAACTGGTCGCGCTGGGTGTGGTCATGGTCGAGCAACCGCTGCCTGCGTCCGACGACGGCGCGCTGGCGACGATGGAGCGTGTATTACCGGTCTGCGCCGATGAATCCTGCCATGACAGCGCCTCGCTGCGCGCGCTCCGAGGCAAGTACGATATAGTGAACATCAAGCTCGATAAGACGGGTGGCCTCAGTGAGGCGATCCGCCTGCGCCGCCGTGCCGAGGAGATGGGGTTTGGCGTCATGGTGGGCTGCATGCTCGCCTCGTCCCTGTCGATGGCACCCGCGGTTTTGCTGGCGCAGGGCGCGGAGATCGTCGATCTGGACGGACCGCTT
The DNA here is from genome assembly GCA_963669315.1 of Paracoccaceae bacterium. Classification (GTDB taxonomy): domain Bacteria; phylum Pseudomonadota; class Alphaproteobacteria; order Rhodobacterales; family Rhodobacteraceae; genus SZUA-547. The sequence continues at coordinate 3,454,908 of OY770021.1, forward strand.
TTGCTGGCTGAAGATCGGGCGCACGGGCTGACCTATGACGCGGCGGGCGTCCATCCGCCAGATCCTAAGCTTTGGGGGTAGGGGATGAGCCGCATTGTCTATGTGAATGGCGAATATCTGGCCGAGGAGGACGCGAAGATCTCAGTCTTCGATCGGGGCTTTCTGTTCGCCGACGGCGTGTACGAAGTCTCGTCGGTGCTGGATGGCAAGCCGATCGACAACGCCGCCCATATCGCCCGGATGCACCGCTCACTGGGCGAGCTGAAGATCGATGCGCCTTGTCCGGACGAAGAGCTCTTGGAGGTGCAGGCGGATTTGATCGCCCGAAATGATCTGACCGAGGGCGTCGTCTACTGGCAGGTCACGCGCGGCGCGGCGGACCGGGATTTTAACTTTCCGGATAGCGCGACGCCGTCGCTGGTGATGTTCACGCAGGTGAAGAACCTGTCGGCTTCGCTGTTGGCTGCGCGTGGTGCGACTGTAATCTCTTTGCCCGACCTTCGATGGGTCCGGCGAGACATCAAGACTGTTCAGCTTCTCGCCCCGTCGCTGGCCAAGCAGGCGGCGAAGGAGGCCGGCGCAGATGACGCCTGGCTGGTCGAGGACGGTTTTGTGACCGAGGGAAGCTCGAACAACGCCTATATCGTGACGCGGGAAGGAACCATCGTGACCCGGAACCTCTCTAACGCCATCCTGCACGGCATCACGCGGGCGGCGGTGCTGAAGCTGGCGGAAGAAGCGCAGATGCGGATCGAAGAGCGTCCGTTCACCATCGCCGAGGCGCAGCAGGCCGCCGAGGCGTTTTTCACCTCCGCCTCCAGCTTTGTAACACCGGTGGTGAAGATCGACGGCGCTGTGATCGGAGAGGGCGCGCCAGGCCCGGTCGCCGGGCGGTTGCGCGAGATCTATATCGCCGAGGCGCGGGCGGCCGCATCCGGTTAGGGGCGATCGGCGTCGACCACCTCGTGCAAAAGCAAAGTGATTTTCGCCGATGCGATCATCGCCGCGATGACCGATCCGGCATAAAGCCATGCGCCGGGCAGGGCGGCGGCCGCGGCAAGCCCACTGGCCTTGATGCTGAAAACCGCGAGGGCCAGCACCATGACGTCGGTCATCGACCAGCGGCCCAGCGACTCTAGCCGGCGGAGCGACTTCGCCGTCACCCGCTTGATTGGCCGAAAATGCAGCCGCGCAAGCATCAACAATTTCAGCGCCGGGAACAGAACCGAGAAGGTCAGAACCACGGCGGCCAGAAACCAGTCGCCAGCCTTGGCTAGACCCACGCCGAAATCGAGGATCGAATAGTCCGCCTCGATTACGAACAGGGTGGTGGTGCGCAGCGCCGGCAGCGTCAGGCCCAGCGGGAAAAGCGCTAGCGCCACCAGAAGCGCAAGAGTGGCCGGAATACTTGCCTTGTCGCGGGCCAATGCGCCGGCGGGCGCGAGTGCGGTCAGTTTCGGCATCTTCATGGTTCGTGCATCTGCGCATTCAGTTGGGCGTAAACAAGGCGCGTCTCGCTGATTTTCGGCACACCTGCTAAAACAACCTGAGTTACATCGCGCAATCGACAAGCTTGCTTCCGCAGGACTTCGTTTCATCCTGTCGGCGCACGCGGTCAACAAGCCGAGGCTTGCCCCTCGCCGAGAGCAAACTACGTCCATCCTAGAAACTGGCCGCCGATTGGCGCCGGGACAACAAAAGCGAGGTGAAATGGCGAAGGACGACAACGCTGAGGAAGCACGAAAGTCAGCCTCCAGACGGCCGGCCGGGCAAGTTCAGTCGCTAACGCGCGCGCTTAATCTGCTTCGCGCGATTTCTGATCACGATGGAGGCTCGCTTAGCGAGTTGGTCGCCCGCACCGGTTTGCCGCCATCAACGGCGCATCGCCTTCTGACCACGTTAGAGAGTGAACGCTTCGTTCAGTATGACAGCTCAGCAGGCGTCTGGCGCATCGGGCTTTCGGCGTTTCTGGTTGGCACCGGATTTCAGCGCACTCGAGATGTGCTGCGGGTCGCCCGTCCGATCCTTAAGCGCCTGATGGAGCAATCGGGCGAGACCGCGAACATCTATCTGGTGAACGATGGAGAGATCGTTTGCGCCGAACAGGTCGAGTCGCGCCAGATGATGCGCGCGATTACGCGTGTCGGCGGGCGGCCGCCGCTTTACTGCACCGCTGCGGGCAAGGCGTATATCGCTTGCCTGCCCGAACCGGGGCGTATTCATGCTGTGGAGACCGCGGAGTTGAAGGCGCTGACCGAAAAGACAGTGACTACGCAGGCGCGTTTGCTCGCCGAAATCGACGGCGCGCGCAAAAACGGCTACGCCATCGATGATGAGGAGAATGCGCTGGGTGTCAGATGCGTCGCCGCTGCAGTGGTGGACGAAGTCGGCGCGCCAGTCGCCGCGATCTCGATCTCCGGTCCTGTCACTCGCGTTGAGAAGACCCGATTGCCCCGCTTTGGCGCCATGATCAAGACAGCGGCGCTGGAAATCACGAGAGAGTTCGGCGGCAAGGTGGATTGAGGCCGACCTGTCCGCGCAGGCGGAACGCTTTCGGAGCCGAAAATCCGTCTGGACGTCCAGACTCGCCTTTGCTATAGGCTCGCGCACCGCATCGAACGGCTCTGTTCCGGCGTAGCTCAGTGGTAGAGCATCGGACTGTTAATCCGCGGGTCGTAGGTTCGAATCCTACCGCCGGAGCCAATCCAAGTCATAAAATTTATAAAATACAACCGTTTAAGTGCTGTGGATATGATATGTTCCCCCATTAATTCCCCCTACATGAACCGGAATGCTTCGGAATCTGTCATGAAGACGCCCTAAATTTCGCCCACCGCCTCCGCTGCGCTTCGGCGATACGCGCACGGCCTTCAGTCGTCTTCGGCCCGGTTGATAGGCCGCCATGCAGTCGGCAGCGTTCGCTCCATGGCATTGGACGAATCTTGCACGGCGTTCCCTTGCGGGTTTTCGCGCCGCAGGTGACGCCCCGCCGCTTGAAACCGGACCAGACGATCCGGCAGGCTCGTTCAATCGCATCCATGACTAAGACCCCATGACGCGCGCGCGCTTGGAGTCTGAAAATTCTCTCTCAGGGATAAATCCGACTCCGAGAACTGGATTGGAGATCGGTTCGACGCCAGCATCAGCCAGCGCGTGGCGAATTCGTTGCGCGCCGACTTCTTCTCGACGCGCGCTCATGCTGTCTTTCCTCTCCCAATACGCCACCGCCTTGGGATGCAGATCCGCCGCCTCGGCCAGGTCTTTCTGCGTCCAGCCCAGAAGCGCCCGCGCGGCTCTGATCTGCGCGCCCGATCGAAACATGCTCGCCTCCGTTGTTTCACCATTTGTTAATGGACGACCCGTGGGGACGCACGCCCGCACGCCGAGATTCTCGTCAACTCAACAAATTGATATTGCTTGCAAAACGCATTCTAACCCCCCCTCGCCGTAGCGGGCAATAAAGCGCTGATCTTGGCGAAAGGCGAAGCATGGGGGGTGGTTGGATTTCCAGAGCCTGTCGCCGGCGCACCGGAAGCCCCTGGCCGGCGTCATTGCTAACACAGGAATCGTCGCGAGAACGCACTTCATCCGCGCGCGCGCAAAGGACCGGGGGTAGTCCCCGATCGAGAGCTTCCATTTGAACACCGGAAAGCACCGCTATTCGCACACTTCTGCAATTCGGAAAATGGGGGGGTACTTCGATCTCTAGAATCACCAAACTGAATACCGGAAGCCTCTGACGACTTACCATAAACCGTAACAAAAAAGGTTCTCGGCGATGTCCGCTTTTGCGGGGAAAGCAGACGCTGGTCTCAGACGGGCTGATGTTTGCTTTCGCCAGGAACAGACATTCAGTGCCAGCTAGCTGAATGGCGGCTGCGCGGGACAAACCAGCCTGACGCGGGTGCAACATAATCCGCCGCGCTGGCGAAGGCACGACACGGTGCTGCCCGCCGCGCTGCAGCGCGACTTCCCGAAAACGGTCCTTCAAGCCCGCTCGAATGCCTCTGACCGCAACCTGTCATTCGCTGCACGCGCGCGGGGCGTCCGAGTTGCGGACAAACCAGCCCGACGCGGGTGCAACATAATCCGCCGCGCTGGCGAAGGCACGACAGGGTGCTGCCCGCCGCGCTGCAGCGCGACTTCCCGAAAGCGGTCGTTCAAGCCCGCTCGAATGCCTCTGACCGCAACCTGTCATTCGCTGCACGCGCGCGGGGCGTCCGAGTTGCGGACAAAGCCGTCATTTGAGTCATTTGGTCAGATTATCGGTGGTGATCCGACGCGGACATTGATCCTCTTCGTGTTGAAGGTCGATGACTTGAGCCAAAGACTGGAGAAATGGATCAAGCCGTATTGGTTATCTTCCGAAGCTTCATTTCTGATTGGTATCGAGCCAGATCGTCACCGGCCCATCGTTGATGAGTGACACCTTCATATCGGCACCGAAGCTTCCACTAGCGACCGCAACACCGTACTCGCGCACTTTGGCCATGAAGAGCTCGTAGAGACGCTCGCCCTCGTCGGGCGCCGCTGCCGTGGAAAAGCCCGGCCGGTTGCCCCTGGTTTCCGCCGCTAGTGTGAATTGGCTGATAATCAGAGCCGATCCACCGATGTCCTGCACGGAGCGGTTCATACGGCCTTTCTCGTCTCGGAAGATGCGCAGCTTCACAACTTTTCGGGCAAGCCATTCGCTCTCCGCCTCGGTGTCGTCCCGCATCGCGCAGACAAAGACAACGAGGCCAGATCCAATTTCACCGACGACTTCGCCGTCGATGTTCACGCTTGCCCCTGACGTTCTCTGGATTAACGCGCGCATGCTGCTTTCTCCGATTTCAACATCGTCTAGGTTCCGTGCACTCCTTTAAAGAGGGACGGCGATAGGCCGAAGCGCTTCTCGAAAGCCGTGCGAAACCCCGCCTCAGATCGATACCCGACAGCGGGCGCGACGATCTTAATCGGTTCTCCGGCCAGCAACAGCGCTCGCGCGCGATCCAATCGCGCCATCTCGACGAACTGACCCGGCGTCTGGCGCATGATCGCCTGGAACTTCCGGACGAAGGTTCGTTCGCTCATGCCGGCCCGCTCCGCCAAGTCTTCCACCCGAAGCGGTTTGTCGAGATTGCTGAGAAGCCAGTCGACGAGATCAGAAAACCTCCCGGAGGAGGTGATCTGCGCCGAAAGAATATCGCTGAACTGGGTCTGCGTGCCCGGGCGGTGGGCATAGACCACGAGCATCTTCGCCACGCGCGCCTTCATATCCGGGCCGTGATCTTCCTCGATCAGCGCAAGCGCCATATCGATGCCACTCGTCACGCCTGCCGAGGTCCAAAGCTTGCCGTCATTCACGTAGATTGAGTCGCTATCGACTGTGGCGTCAGGATGCGTATCGGCGAACATATCCGCCGCCGCCCAATGGGTCGCGACCCGACGTCCGTCGACAAGACCGGCGCCGCCCAGAAGAAATGCGCCCGTGCAGACGGACCCGACGCGCGCGGCCTTCTCGTGCGCCGAGGATAGCCAGCCCATCAACCGAACGTCTGCACATGCCGCACCGATCGCGTCTTCGACGCCCCCGACGGCGAGAACTGTGTCTCGATTGGTGAGCACGATCTCATCACATGGTGTGGTGTTGATCTCAAAGCCCGACCAACTGCGGACTAACCCGCCCTCCGATGATACGGCGATCGCCTCATAAGCCTTCGACCCCAGAAATCCGTTAACCGCGGTGAACACGCTGGCCGGCCCCGACATGTCGAGAATCTCGAATTGGGGAAAGACAGCGAAGAATATCCGGTGCGTCGACATTGGCAGGATATTGTCGGTCTTTGTCATGGCTGCCAAGTCCCTTAACGCCTACCTCTCCCGCTCGAAACCCAAAATCAGACTTAAAGCGGCGGCGCGAGCGGTACTCAAGCTCGCCAGCCGAGCCGCATGAACGGAGCTATCGAAAATGGAACTGATTCACCCCGCGCTGCGGTATCTGCTGGCGCTCGCCTATCTCTACGGCGCGGCCGTGCATGTCGCAAACATGGCAGGCCAATCGGGCTTCGTCTGGTCTGAAGCGCCGTTGAAGTGGCAAGGGCTCGACGTCGCTTATCTCGTCATCGACGTTTTGGTCGTGTTGGGCCTGCTTTTACTGCCTCGATTTGGTCTCGCGGCCTTTGCCCTGGCGGCGATGAGCCAGATCATCCTCTACACGATATTCAGATCGTGGATTCTGGACGTCCCGGCGGAGTTTTTGCCGTCGCCTGAACAAGCGGCCTATCTGACCCAACTGGTCGGCTTTCACATCATTACGCTGATCCTGGCGGCCGGGAGTCTCACGGTGCGCGGCTCATGGGGGAGTGTCCTGCCATGAGTGCGCCTGTCATCTCCTCTGTCCCTGCGAAACTGGATCATGGCCGCGTGTCACGCATTCTGTTTCTGTTTCTCGTGACATTGGCGGCGCTGGCCTTCGTGCCAGACTTGCCGTTTCACCAACTCGACGATCCGAGCCATTGGGGCGTTCTTGGGTTTCTCGGCGTCGTCGCGACTATGGCGATTCAAGACAGCTGGGATCTGAACCGGCCCCTGCTTCGCTGTCTCATGGGGCTCTTCCTCGCTGGCTTGCCGGCCATCTATGTCGCGAATTGGATCCGATGGGGCGGACCGATCGAGAGCCTCTGGGTCGAGCTCGCCGGACTCACCTTCTGGGTCGGACTGGCAATCGCGTCGCGGCGCTACATCGGGGTGATCTGGTTCGGCGTCGCCGCCCACGCCATTTGGGACGCATTTCACTTCGGTCACACCGAATACGTTCCAGATTGGTACATCATTGCGTGTATCGCCGCCGATCTTGGACTGGCCGGTTTGCTGCTGATAGCGACTGTGACCCGTTCAGCTCTGATGAGGCCATCTGGGCGCGAAAGATTTGCTCCTGAGTGCGTGGCATGATGTGGGGTGCGAAGGTCTCCATAGCTGTACTTTAAGGAGTTGGTTCCCGCTCCAACTCCTTCGTGATCTTTAGCCACCACTTCCGGGATCAGACAGCGAACAAATGCCCTTGACCTTCCAGTCACAGGAACGATTAGGCGGTCACATGCTGAATGGTGAGGCATACGGTGAATGAGAAGCTATCTTTGCGTCGCGGTTGTCGTTGTGCTTGGAGCGGCCACATGGTGGTTTATGCAGCCAACGGGTGAACTGAGACCGATTGGGAACACCGCCATGCATGACGCTGGTTCGGATACGCCTGCGCCACAGGCGTTGCGCATCGTGGTTCCATCGCTGTCCATGGACGCGAAGCGAGGAAAGCTCGCATTCGAAGAGAATTGCGTCGCCTGCCACGGGGCCAACGGCGCTGGAACCGGAAATGGTTCACCGCTCATCCACGAGATTTACGAGCCGAGTCATCACTGCGACGCATCGTTTTACCTGGCTGCCCGCAATGGGGTTCGCGCGCACCATTGGCGGTTTAGAGACATGCCGCCGGTCGAGGGCGTGTCTGACCAAGAAGTCGAATACATTGTCGCATACGTACGCGAAGTTCAGCGGGCGAACGGCATTCAATGATGCGTGAAAGGGCGCAAGCGTGTAGGCTCAGCAATAGAAAGTGACGGCACAGATGCGATCGATTGTCTTTCTTCTCTGCGGATTTTTGGCGCTGGCAATCTCCAGCGCCGCGTCCGCGCACGAAGGCGGTCATCACGATACGACAGCCGAACCGGGCGTCGAGTCGCATGAACTGCACGCCATTGATCTCTGCTGCCACGAAGATGCGGCACCGCATTGTTCCGGCGCGCATTCGCAAGCCATTGCCCAGAACTCGGCCGCATCGATTTCCTCGGTGCAGTGTGAATCCATAGTCGTTCCGCCGGTGTCGCTCCTTGCGGCCTTGACCGCCCAGCCACCGCCATCCCCGCCTCCGATCCTTCGCTGAGACCTCTCTCCGTCGCCCTATGGCGACCCGTCTCACGTGAAGGAAGGACCAGATGAAAGCTTCAACCAGACTTGGGCTGCTCGCCGGCGGCGCGGCGATCGCGTTTGCATTGGGCGCGTTCGCCCACGGCAAGGCCACAGGCGTCGTCAAAGAGCGCATGGACTTTATGGTCGTGCTCAAGGACGCCAACAAAACCGTCGCCGATATGATGCGGGGCAAGACCGAGTACGATCCTGAAAAAGTTAGGGAAGCGGCGCGCGCCATGGCTGCGCATGGCGGCGAGAGCATGACCAGGCTGTTTCCCGAAGGCTCGCTCGAAGCCTCGGAGGCGCGGGAAGAAATCTGGAGCGATTGGGATCGCTTCTCGAAACTTGCCGAAAATCTCTTCGTATACGCGACTGCCCTAGAAAAGACCGCAAACAACGAGCGTGCGCCAGTGGGCGCTCCGTCAGGTGGGATGATGTCCGGCGGCGGCATGATGTCAGATGGAGGCATGATGTCTGGCGGCGGCACGATGGGGGGGCAGGAGCAGATGCCCTCACGTGAGATGCTCGCTGCAATGCCGCCCGACATGGTGTTCCTCCACGTCAATGACACGTGCTCGGCCTGTCACAAGGATTTCAGGCGCGAGGAAAAATAATGCTCAAGCGCAAATGGGTTTATACTGGCCTCGCGGCGCTTGTCGTCGGCCTGGCGACGGCTGGCTGGGCGATTCAGGGTCCTGATTTCGCGGGGCGCAATCTTTCAGGGTTGGAAGGCGACGTGGATCGCGGCGCCTATGTGGCGCGGCTCTCCGGCTGCATCGCCTGCCACACGGACGTGAAGTCGGGTCGGGGCGTGCTGGCGGGCGGCACCGAGATCGAGACCGACTTCGGCTCCTTTTTCCCACCGAATATCACGCCGCATCCCGAGGACGGGATCGGCGACTGGTCGCTCGACGATTTCAGCCGGGCGCTGACATTGGGGCTGGACCCGGATGGCAAGCATTATTTCCCGTCCTTCCCTTATCCCTTCTACACCCGGCTCGGCGATCAGCAGATCGTCGATCTCTGGGCTGCGGTGCAGTCGGTTCCCGCCGTCGATGGAGGACCGCCGCCACACGGGCTGCGCTTCCCCTTCGGATTCCATGAGGGCGTCGGCGTCTGGCAGCGGATGTTCTTCGAGGCGGGCGAACTTGACCCGGTTCCCGCTAAGTCCGACTCGTGGAATCGCGGGCGCGTTCTGGCGCAAGGGCCTGCGCATTGCGGCGCTTGTCACACGCCTCGAAATCTACTTGGTGCGCGAATTGAGTCCCAGCGATACGAGGGTGGCGAGGGTCCGGGCGGAGAGAAGATTCCCGCGATTACGGCAACAGTTTTGGAGGAGCGTGGCTGGACCAAGGAGGACCTGATCTATGCGCTCCGAACAGGCGTTATGCCGGATGGCGACAATTTCGGTGGCTCGATGGCTGAAGTTGTCGTCGATGGAACCAGATATTGGACAGACGCCGATTTGTCGGCGCTCGCCGAGTACATCTTCCACCCGGAGGTAAACTGATGCGCTGGACGCGACGGGAATTTCTTGTAAGTGCGGCGTCGGCTACGGCGCTGGTGGGACGAAGCAGGGCAGCGACAGCACCTACTACGCTTCGCGCCGCGCCTAGCAAGGTCCGGCTAGCGCCCGACAAATATCCCGAAACGGATGTCTGGTGCTACGAGGACTCGACGCCTGGCCCGACAATTCGAGTAAAGCAGGGCGAGCGCATCGTCCGACGATTTGAAAATAGTCTGCCGCAAGCGTCCTCTGTCCATTGGCATGGCGTGCGCATTGAGAACGCGATGGACGGCGTTTCCGGTCTGACGCAGGCCGCCGTCGAGCCTGGTGAGGCGTTCACCTATGACTTCGTCGCCCCTGACGCCGGGACCTATTGGTATCATCCTCACAACAAGAGCTGGGAGCAGATGGCTAGGGGTCTCTACGGCGCCCTGATCATAGACGAGCCGGACCCACCCGACGTGGACGCGGACCACGTGCTTTTGATCGACGACTGGCGTCTGAATCAGAACGCCGAGATCGACAATAGTTTCGGTGCCATGCGGGACTGGTCACATGGCGGCAGGATCGGCAACTGGATCACCGTCAACGGTCTCGGCGAAGCTCAATTCCGCGCGACGGCCGGCGATCGGTTGAGGCTGCGGCTCGTCAATGTCGCGAATGCGCGAATCTTCACGATCGAGGCACGCGGGCTGGACGGATGGGTGGTCACGCTGGACGGGCAACCGCTGGCAGAACCGACGCCGCTGTCGCGTCTTATCCTGGCTCCGGCGCAACGGGCCGATGTGATCGTCGACGTCACCGCGAAGGCAGGCGAGCAAGCTGACATCGTCTCGTTTGAGCGCGACGGTGGATACGCGATCGCCAGCATTAGCGTTTCAAATGGAACCCGCGCCCGACGCTCGACCACTCCTGGTCCGTTGCCGCCGAATCCGGTTCCGGAACCTAGTGACCTGTCGGTTCCGGCCATCGACCTATTGATGGAAGGCGGCGCCATGGGCGGTATGACTGGCGCGACCATGAACGGACGCCGCATGACAACGCGCGAACTGGTCCGCCACGGCCATGTCTGGGCATTAAATGGCGTCGCCGGTATGCCGAAGGAGCCACTGCTGACCGCAAGTCGCGGTGAGACGGTCAAGATCCGCATTCTGAATGAAACCGGATGGCCCCATGGAATGCATCTGCATGGTCATCATTTCCGCCAATTGGGGAGTAACGGCGAACTTGGTCCGCTGCGTGACACGACACTTATTGCAGCCGGAGAAACCGCTGAGATCGCGTTTCTGGCCGATAATCCAGGCGACTGGTTGCTCCACTGTCACATGTTGGAGCACCAGGCGGCGGGGATGAAGACCTGGCTGAGGGTGACGGCATGATGCGCGCGCTTGCAGTCACCGCGATCCTTCTCCCCGCATCCGCGCTTGCTGAGACGCCGCCGCCTCTTGACCCGAGCGCGGTCGACCGGGGTGAGAAACTTTACGCCGAAGCCTGCGCATCGTGCCATGGCGCTAAGCTTGAGGGTCAACCGAACTGGCAAACGCCGGACAAAGACGGCGTATTGCCCGCCCCGCCTCACGATGCGAGCGGGCATACTTGGCATCACCCGGACAGCATGCTTTTCGCCTACACCAAACTCGGCGGCGCCGAGACCTTGCGGCGCATGGGTCTGGAGACCGCAGTAAGCGGGATGCCCGGTTTCGCTGATACGCTCAGCGACGAGGACATCTCCGAAATTCTGACTTTCATCAAATCGAAATGGCCCGAGCGCGAACGCAGCTATCAGTTCGAACGAACGCAGGCAGACAAAAGAAGAGGCCAGTGAATTTACGCGATTGACCTCACACTTCGGCACAGCGCGAATAGACGATCTGCGCAGAGTGGTTACGAGGTTTCGTACGTTCTATCGACAAAACTGCCGACATGCTTCCGCGATGCAATGAACCAATTCATCAAATGCGCCAATGCGCTCGTCTGTAGTCCGCACTGCGCCAATCCGAGCCCAATCACCTTCGGAGAGATTGTCGCGCGTTGGAGATGCAGTTAGTCACTCGAAAGGCGGCGATCAGGGAGCGGGAAAATGCGGTTATCTGGATTTGCGATCATAGCGATTGCTCTCTTGATCCCCATGATTTGGCTCCCCGGAATTGCGCAGGGCAGAGACGTTGTCGCCTTGGTGAGCCAGTATTTCGGCATGACCGCCCTGATAGCGATGGCGATTGGGCAGATCATTGCCACGCGGTGGCCCGGCATTGAGCAACTCTTTGGACCCATGGACCAGAGCTACCGCTTTCATAAGTGGCTCGGGGTCGGAGCAATGGTCGTCCTGCTACTGCACGACACTATTGATGCAGAAATGCGCGGATTGGGACGCGAGACCGCGCTGGTCGAAACAGCGGAAACACTTGGCGAGATCAGTCTTTATGGATTGCTGATCCTCGTGGTCATCACGATCGCCACTTTCATCCCGTACCACCTTTGGAAATGGACCCACCGACTGATTGGAATCTTCTTTATTTTTGGGGCCACGCACTTCTTGTTCATCCTGAAGCCCTTTTCCAATGGTGACCCCTTGGGTCTCTATATGTTGGTCGTTTGCGCGCTCGGGACTGCAGCCTACGCCTATACGTCTGCGCCTCGCGGAATGCGGCGGGCTCTCGAGTATGAAATCCAAAATGTGAGCGCTCAGGGCGAGACCATATCGGTCGATTTGACGCCCATGGGGCGTCCACTCAGGCATATGGCGGGTCAGTTCGGGTTTTTCGCATTTGTCGGAGCGGGATATGCGGAGCCGCATCCATTCACAATCAGCTCGAGCCCGAATGAATCAGGGGACTTACGGGTCACTATTGCGCCTCTTGGAGACCTCACCAAGCGCCTGCAAAAGCTCGTCGGCATTGGGCAGAGGGTTCGCGTTGACGGTCCTTATGGCCGTTTCGGAGGCAAGGCGTCCAAACCCCAAGTCTGGATTGCGGCGGGGGTCGGGATAACGCCCTTCCTGGCGCTGGCGGGAAGCCTGAAGAGCGACAACAAGCCGGTCCACCTTGTTTACTCTGTCAAACGTACTGACCAAGCCGCGCACGTTGCTGAGGTCGAAGGGCTCGCCTCCGCCAATTCTAATCTGACCGCGCATATTTGGGAGAGCAGCAAATCCGGACGGCTCACTGGCTCGCGCATTGCGGAACTAGTTGGTGACGACTTGTCGGGTTTCAGAGTTCTGTTCTGCGGGCCTTCTGAGATGAGGCGCAGTCTTTCCGAGCAGCTTTCAGGCCAAGGAGTCAGTGCGAAAAACTTTTGCTACGAAGTCTTCGAAATTCGGACTGGCTTAGGTCTCAGGCGCATCGCCGAGTGGCTGTGGAGTAGACGCCAGAAATCCCGATCGCATGGCTGACTCTTCGCAACCATCGAAGTTGTGGTGGACGTCCGATCCGCTCTGTTGGGCAACCATTCGACGCGGTGCTGAAGTTGTCTGTTTTTTGGCACTCAGCTGCCTTGAGGCGAATCTCGATCATGTCGGTTTAGGGCTCGTTGCGGTTGTTCCGCCCCAAGTCGTCTGACGGCAGCTTCCGATCACCGAATGTCCGGGCTTTCTTCTATCGATCTGATGCCAGGGCGCTATCCGCGCCGCACGAACGACCGCAATCGATTTGCTCCGGGACGCTGAGCATTCTGCCCTGCAATAGACCGCTCCTGACCCAAAGCCGCCGCGATTACCGCATGCAACGCACGGCTGTTTCGAGCCCAAAGGCGACGAGCCCTTTGCCGACGAGCCAATTTCCGGAGCTGTGCTCGCGCAGCATTTAGGTCGCAAACTCTGACGCCTAGGACGCGCTGCGCCGCAGCGGCGAAAGCGGCCATTCGTCACGACTGCAGCGCGATTGGAGGCAGCGATTTTTGCTACGCGCCAGAACTGGCCATGTAGCCCCAGTCCCCTGATCAGCTGCTGTGCGGGACACAGCCGCCGTCGCGACTGGTGATCCAGCAGCCATTTCTAACTCAAAGCGGACCCATCATAAGTTTCAAGCTGTTGATTGCCAGCTATCTGATCTAAGTCGCCGGCAATCCCGCAAGCGCCAACCCATCCAGCAGCCGATCGGTGCCCGGCCCCATCCAGCCTAAGGCTTTTCGTAAGTCGTGTATTCTAATGTCTTTGTTACTGGCAAATTCAAGCGCGGCCTGCAGAGAGGCTCGCGCCTCGTCCAGCCTGCCAGAATGCGCCATCGCCGCGCTGAGCGCGAAATGCGAGATCGGGTCCTTGGGCGATTCCGCGAGTGCCCGATTCAACACTTCGATCGCCTTGTCGTCCCGCCCCTCCTGAACATAGGCGACGCCCATAAATTTATACTTGGTGAAGACACGGAACCGCGGGTTCAGCCGGATCGAGTGCTCAAACACGGGAACCGCTTCCAATGGGCGGCCCAACGCCATCAAGGTCAGCGCCTCGCAGACATAGGCGCAGTCATTGTTCGGATTGATCGCCTTCGCCGTGTTGCAAGAGGCCATCGCCAGCCCGGTCTCGCCATTCCTGGTCAGGCCGACCCCGACCATCCAATGACCCTCGGCGTTCTTCGGATCCAACTCGACGCTGCGCTGAGCGGCGTCCAGAGACAAGTCCTTGGAGTTCGGCGCGCTTATTCCGGCAAGGTTGCCGAAGCTGGCCGCGAAGTGAATGAACGCCATCCCGCTCCATGCCGCGGCGATGTCCGGGTCAAGTTCGATGGCCTTTTCCAGTAGTTCCTTCGCTTCATGAAAGTCCCGGTCTGGCTGAACTAGCTCAACATTGCCGCGAAGCGCGTAGTCCCAGGCCTCCAGATCGCCATCAGGGATGGCGCGCCGCGAATCCGCCTCTCGCAGCTCCGCCTTAAGCGCCGAGGCGATCCGGCCGGTCACATCATTATTCGGCGCAAAGGCCTCGGTCTGCATCCGGTCATAACGGTCCGACCAGATATGCTTGTCGGCCTCGCCATCGATCAGCTGGGCGTTGATCCGCACCTGGTCCCCTTCGCGGCGTACGCTTCCCTCCAGGACGTAGCGCACGCCCAGTTCGTTCGCGACGGTTTTGATGTCGACCGAGCGGTCCTTGTAGGTGAAGGAGGACCGGCGCGCGATCACGAACGCGTCCCGAATGCGGCTGAGATCGGTGATCAGATCTTCGGTAAACGCGTCGGCGAAATAGTCTTGGGTTGGGTCGCCCGAGAGGTTGTCGAAGGGCAGAACCGCGATCGAGAGATCCGGGCGGTCCGTGGGCGCTGGGTTGTCGACCAGCACGACGGCGCCGATCACCGCCGCAGCCATGATTGTCAGCGCAACCGCTACGAAGCGCAGCGGAAGCTTCTCTATCGCCGGACGGCCGCTAAGCGCTGATGGCGCTGTGTCTGGCGACCCGTTCTCGACCGTCGCGACGAATTGAAATCCTCGTTTCGGATGGGTTTTCACGAATGACTGTTTGGTCCGATCATCGCCAAGCGCCTTGCGAACCGACCTGATCCCGGTGCTGAGCGCCGCGTCCGAGACAATGCGCCCGTCCCAGATTTCTTCATTCAACTCGTCGCGAGAGACCACACGGTCTCGGTTGTCGATCAGATAGCTGAGGAGGTCGTGCACCTGAGGCTCAAGGGAGATCGGCGCGCCGTCGTCAAACAGCCCGCGCTCGCGGTCGAACTGAAAGCGATCGAAGCGGTAGGTCATGGCCTATATCCCGTCCGCGCGGCGAAATTCAGGAAAAACTCAGGAATCTTCAACTGGTCCTCAAGCGCGTCGCGGCGAATCCTATCATTGGTGAAGGTCCCGGCAAGGGCCGTCAGGGTCGCTCGCTCGATCTTGAACGGCGCGTGCCATCCAACTGAAGTGGAATGGACCTATGACAAACAGATTTCTTCGGATCGCGCTGATTGGTCTCGCTGCGACGGCGCTCTCGACGCAAGCGCAGGCCGGATCAGCTTACGATGAAGCGTTGAATAACGGCGCCAAGCAGTTGACCTCGGAAGAACTCTCCGAGCGCCTGACCGGCAAGACTGTCACTTTCGTCGCGGCGGGAAGCGGCGACGAGTATCTGGTGTATTACGGCGAGAGCAACGACTCCGCGAGCCGTAAGGTCGGCAGCGAAGGAAGCGCGACCGGCTTCCACGCCTTCACCGACCGCAATCAGATCTGCTTCGGCTGGGAGGGGCGGGATCTCCCGCGTCTGCGTTGCGTCGATGTCCTGCTGATCGACGGCGAAATGCACAAGTTCAAGGCCGACGGATCGCTGAGCGGTCATATTACCGAACTGGCCGACGGCAATACTACTTGAGCGAGGAATGGCACCGCGAACGCGATGTCGTTTTTTGACGTTTGTGGAGACTCGCAGCGAGTGACCGGTTCCGGTCGGGGCAAAATAACTGGCCTGAACGACCGCTTTCGGGAAATTGCGATGCGTCGCGGCGCGCTCACTATGGCGACGCCTTCACCACCGCGTCTGATCGCACTGCACCCGCACAAGTCCGGATTGTCCCGCGTAGCCGCCGCTCCGAAGGACTGCGCCTCATGTCTGGATCTGGCGCGAAGCGGAAATCACCGCCTCTGATCATGCTGCAGTCATAACGAATGGCGGCTTTCTCCTCTGCAGCGCAGCACGTCCACAGGGTCGGAGTACTCGCTCTGAATGCTGCATGAGCACAGCCCCGAAACTTGGTTCGTCGCCTTTGGGCTCAATGCAGTCGTTCGTTGCGATCTGCACTAATGTCGCCATTGGGTCAGGAACGGTCGTTGAGACCAAATTTCATGAAGTCGGCTTCAGGCGCGAAAGCGGACGTTGCTGGCGATGCAGACACTCCCAGTCAGACGAGCCCATCCGACTATTGGCCACTCCCAAAAAAAGGAGCCACCCCGAAAGGCGGCCAAGGACAGGGAGGAGAAAGGCGCCTGACCCCAAGAAAAGGGGAGATGGGGCCAGGCGAAGTTTGATGCCGCGGATGCCGCAACAGGCGGCGCAAAACGCGACGGCATCAGGTGAGCGAGATAACTTGGGGCCATCCCGCTTGTGATACCGATATGGGGGAGGGCTTAGCTGGATGCTTGCGAATTGACGTCAAGTCGTTGAGCGCAAGCGCCATATCACTTCGTCGAATTGGCGCACCGACCCGTTATCAATCGGGATTTAACCGCCGCCGCCGCTTTTCTTGTGGCGAAAACTGGGCGATCAGGGAATCCGTTGAACGTTGAGGCAACGAAGAAACGACAAAGCCCACTCAGTGTCGCCCAATCCCCCAGCCCCCGGGCAGACTCTAGATAGGACTCGCAAAAGCACGAGTACCGGACGCGGGGGAGTCAGCTCTGCAAGTCATTGATTTCATTGAATCCCGCCGATCTTGCCGCGACGTCTGGAAACTCATTCAGCCGCCGGTACTCGCAAAACAGGGGGTACGGTACTCGCAGTTTTGGGGGTCTGAACTGTTTTCGCCTTCGCCGGGCCGCCTTGGTTGTAGCGCGCTCCGCCTTCCAGCGCTTGATCCGTTCCGGCGTCACAGCCTTCCAGTCATTGGTCGGGTCGCGACGCTGGCCGTCGCGGTCCCACCATCCCATCCAGGTCAGGCGATAGCGGTTGGGCTGGTTGCTCTCTGCGTAGCGCCCGCCCTGCTTTACGCGCAGAAGGCCGAAGGCGACCGCCTCCTCAATCGCGCCCCGGATTGAGTTGCGCGAGAGGCCATAATCCTCGAACTGCGCATGGGTGACGATCAACCGGCCGTTTTCCTGACCTGCGTGATGCGCGCTCTCGATCACCAATCGATCGATCAGCCGTCGACCATTGACCGAAAGCGCGCGCCAGGCCTCGGACTCGACCAGTTCCAGCGGCAGCCAGACGAACTGCTCGACGCCGCATTGGCGCGGCCCGTTCTTCAGCCCCTTGTTGCGGACGACTTTGGTCGAGTCCCGCCCGTTCTTCAGGACCTTCTTCGGGACGTGTTTTCGGACCA
Organism: Paracoccaceae bacterium; assembly: GCA_963669315.1. Lineage (GTDB taxonomy): Bacteria > Pseudomonadota > Alphaproteobacteria > Rhodobacterales > Rhodobacteraceae > SZUA-547. The sequence goes on from OY770021.1 coordinate 3,472,314, forward strand.
TTACGCGCGCGGGCGCCCGTGGAACGGGTTCACGCCCATTCGGAACGGCCATAGCGGGCAGGAATAGCAGACGCACTTCCTGACCTCGCTCAGCTGTCCCCCGCTGCAATCGGCGCATTTTGACCGGATTGCTTTGATCGGGCTTTCCGGGTGTCCAAGGTCGCGCAAATCCTCAAGCCGGATTTTTCCCGGCGTTTTGCCCACTTTTTCACCCCCATCGGCCGCAAATGGAGAGGGTTCGAGGAAACGCGGATCGTAGCCGCGCTTGAACGCAGGTTTATTCATCGCGCGCCTCCCCGAAAGGCGAGCGCCGCCACCAGATCGGCCAGCGCGGGATCGAGGCCGAGTCGGCGCAGGCGCCGCGCCTGCATCCGGTGGTGCAATAGCGCGGGCGTGAGGCTATATTCAAAGCGGATGTGAGACTGAGCATTCAGATCCGCTTGAGCCCCGCCAGGCGCTGCAACGCCGGCGGGGTTTCTCTTTGCCCCCATAATGTCAGGCCCTAATGGCGCGGCTGGAGAGCCAGTCGGCGATGGCGCTTTCCGCCCAGCCGACGGCGCGCTTGCCGAGCAGGACGGGTTTTGGGAAAGCGTCTTCGGCCATCATGGCGTAGATCGTGGAGCGGGAGAGCCCGGTGCGGGCCTCCACTTCGGGGCGGCGCAGGATGCGTTCGGTCATTGGAATACCTCTCTGGGCGTTGTCGTGACGCCATGGAGGTAGCGGGACTACATATGGGTTCGCAAAGGAATGACAGCCCAAAATAGCGGAAATCACGCCCGTTATTCGACGCCTGAGAACGATCTATTTTCGGGCATTTTTTTTGGGCAAACGATCTAGGATTGGTTTCAACGCGCGTTGAGCCGTCGTTCGCGACAATTCGGCGCCAATTGTTTGCGCAAATTCGTCGGCATCCGCGTAAACCGCTTCAAGTTTCTCCGGAAGAACACCGTCCTGGAGCCTTCGGTTGAATTCCGTCCTGATCACTCGTTCAAGCGACACCTGTTTTCGCGGTCGGCCTCGTCGGGAGGAGCGAACTGGCTCGTATTCAACGTCGTCCACAACCAAGAGCTCTGGATAATATCGCCCCGCGACGTCTTTCGGCTCTACGTTTGGTTTGGGAAATTTTGAGATTAGATCGCTGCACCGTATATTTACGCCATAGTACGTGTCGTCGCCATAAGCGAGTTGAGACGTCATCCATTCAAAGCGCCGCAACGTCCACCTTTCCTTTGGAATTTCAACCCTACGGAACAAATGTTCTCTGAAAGTGTACCCGTCTTCCTGCGTTTCTTCGATGCCTTCCTTTAGAAATCCCCAAGACCTCAAATCACCAGTTGCGACGGCTTCAAAAACCTTGGCTCGCGCCAAATCCATAGCTGGCTCAAACACACGCTCCATTTCGAAGGCCCAATCGGCATCACATGCTTCCTCGTCCGCCTTGTTTAACCATCGTAAGTGAGACTCTAAAGCTCTAGGACTCGCTCCCATAGCAACTGCTCTATCGTATCGCTCCCTCGCTCGCTCGCGCCATTGACCGCCGGTAAAGCGATGGGATTTATTCTTTGCTCTTGCATAGCGCTCATAGTCGATGTCGACGCCGTGCGAGCGAAACTCGGATTCGAGAAATCCTGGATAGAGCCAATTGTACAATTCGATTGTACCTACGTCCTCAGCACCCTGATTTCGCCTCCATTCTTCGCCGTTTTCGCTCTCTTCTCTTTCCGGCAATCGACCTAGAGCGACCCAAAGCGCGGCCTCTTGCAAGTAACAATCGGCGGGAAGTTCCACGGGTCTGAAAAACTGCATTACGTAATCTCGAGTCCAACAACCTCACCCCGCCGAGCCGCCAGATACCCCGCCCAGCTCTCCATCATCTTGCGGCGCTTATCAAAGAGGTCCGAACGCGCATAAGCCGCCTCCGCTTTGTCCTTGATGACATGCGCCAGCGCCGCCTCCGCCACCTCGCGCGGGAAGTTGGTCCGCTCCTGCGCCCAGGTGCGAAAGGAGGTGCGGAACCCGTGCACATGGGCGTCGAAGCCAAGCTCGCGCACGAGTTTCGACAGCGTCATGTCCGACATCGGCCGGCCGCGCTTGGCGCCGGGAAAGACGAGGCCCGCCCTGTCCGAGAGCGCGTTCGCCTCACGCAGGATCTCCACCGCGCGGGCGGACAGAGGCACCCGATGAGGGCGCTTCATCTTCATCCGATCCGCCGGGATCTCCCACTCGGCCCCTTCCATATCGACTTCGTCCCATGTCATGCTGCGCACCTCTCCCGAGCGTGCCGCAGTCAGCACAAGAAACTCAAGGGCGAGTTTCGTCGCGCGGTTGGCGCCGGAGGCGTTCACCGCTTCGATGCAGCCCGAGACCTCGGAATAGTGCAGCGCTTTGCGGTGGATCGGCTTCTGCTCCAACCGGGGCAGGGCGAGCGCATCGGCTGTCGCCGGATTGTCTGTGCGCAAGCCTTCAGCGACGGCCCATCTACAAACAGCGACGATACGATAGTTTAGCTTTCGTGCAATCTCGGGCTTGTGCTTTCTCAAATCGAGTATCGCTCGTCGGATGTCTGAACTTGTGACATCGGCAACCGAAACGTCCCCGAACCTCGGGAATGCGTACCGCTCAAGGACCGAGAGGAAGGCTTTCTGGTTCTTTACGTTCTTCAAGGTCGGAGCGATCTCCTCATGCGCTCTGCGCGCTGCCTCCGCGAAGGAGAGAACCGACTTAGCCTTTCGTCTTTCCGCTATCGGGTCGCCGCCCTTACGAGCAAGCCGCTTGTTCTCCAGAGCCTCTTCGCGCGCCTCGGCGAGACTTACGATATTGGCTCCGCCAAGGCCCATCTCCCGACGTTTGCCGCGGATCATGATGCGCTGGATCCAGAACTTTCCGCCGCTCGCATCGACTCGAAGATAAAGGCCAGTCCCGCCGCCGTCGTGATACTTGCCCGGTTCTAACGTCGAGCGCACCTTAGCGGCCGAGAGTTTCTTGCCCGACAACCTTTCCTCCATTTCTTCCCCCAATAGATGGGGGAATGCTCAGGAATATGCCGGAAGTGTTTGGACAATAGAAGGGCCTAATTGCCTCTAATTTAGATGATATTAGGAAAGCTTGGGAAGGCCTTGGAACACGTTATGGCGCATACCGCCGGAGCCAAAATTCTAAATTATATCAACATATTACTGTTCGATTGATGGCGATTGTATCGATCGCCGTGGGGTCTTCGGCGCTTGACCGGGTTCAAGGTCTATCCTCCAAGGACTATTCGGCGACAACGACAAGGCATAGTTCGCCCGCTATCATAGCCCCGAAAGCCCCGCAGGTTCTTTGAATAAAGCTTCACTCGGCACATCGGTCCGTCTCGCCAGACACGCGTGCGAGCGCTTTCCACAAAGCACGCGTCATCCGATCACGGCATATCCGAATTCGAAATCCGCCACGTCGAAATCGTCTTTGTCTTCATTCTCGAAGACGATCCTGTTCACGGAGTCGTTGTTGAGGTCGTAGATCACATTGCCAGCGCCGTCCTCGTACGAGTTGTCCCAGAAATCGGCGAAGTCATAGATTTCGTCGAAGCTTGAGACATTGACCGTATCAACGCCTTGTTCGAAATCTGTGACGGTGTCGATGCCAAACCACTCCTCAAAATAGAACGTGTCGAGTCCGGACCCGCCGGTCAGAATGTTCGAACCCTCCATTCCAGCGAGAACGTCATTCCCGTCGAGGCCAAGCAGCGTGTCGTCTCCGCGCATGCCGACAAGCAAATTGCCAAGTGCGTTTCCAGTGACCGTATCGTCGCCGTCGCCGGTCACCGCATTTTCGATGCTGATGCCAGCAGCTATGGTCAAGAATGCGACACCGTCAGAAGTGCTGGTCGCGCCGGCCGCAAGATCGATATTCAGGTCGCCGGTCATCGCGGCCATGTTCAGCCAGTCAGATCCGCCATCGTCAGACAACGTCATGCGCCCCGGTTCATCCAGCAGCGCAGCGAATACTTCATCTGTGTAATGATAAACGTCATCGGTTGGAGCGACCACTGGGGCCCCGTGCCCATCTATGAATTCGCCGTAGAAATTGAGTTGGAACGCGTCGATATAGTGTGTCTGAGCAAAGGTTCCGACAAAATACTCAAACGACCATTTGTTGTTCAGGGGATCAGGACCGTACAGAGTTTCCCCCTGGAACGCGTTGAACCCGAACGTCCAGGAGATATACCCGTCCGTGAGGGCGCTCTCGTAAGCGGTCAATGCTGGAGAGAATACTATGGCGCTTGTTCCTGACGGCGAAGTCAGAGTCATGGTCATATCGGCCGGGAAAAAGCCCTGGGCCGTATAGTCGATCTCGAGATAGAACTCGACATATTCGATACGCATATCGACATCGAAATCTATTCCATTACCGTCAAGGTCCGTGGGCGTGTAGGTGCTTGTGTAAACACTCCCAGGGGGCACTTGGAGAAGGGGCGCTCCTGCGAAAAACTTTCCCTCCAGTATGTCCTCATTTGCCGAGGTTTGCGGTTCATCGAAGAAAGACCAGACTTCAGCCATGCGCACCGCCGCATGGGGGTCGATCAATCCAAATCCGTAATCGGCGGAGAAATGAAGACCGCCACCATTCCAGTTTGTCGCCGCGTTATAATCCCACCCGAACATTTCGTCGCCCTGTGGCGGACCGCCAATATCCGAGCCGACATGGCGGGCGGAGTAAGCGAGAATCTCGCGCACGTCGCGCCAGCCGAGATCGGGATTAGCTTCAAGGATCAATGCGGCGACGCCTGCTGCGATGGGAGTCGCCGCCGAAGTGCCACCGAAGCCAGTCGTATAATCTCCGCCAGAGTATCCGGCAGAACCCTCAATGTCTGTCGTGACGATGTTTCCGGTGGCTAACGTCGTAGAGGATGGCGCCACAACCAGCAGGTTCGCGCCTCTGTTCGAGTAACTCGCTACGTCGCCATCTTCATCCATCGCGCCGATGGAGAAGGTATGGCGCGTCCAGTTCAGCGAATCGCCTTGCGCACCTGCTCCGTCGTTGCCGACAGCCTTGAAAATCAATGTGCCGAGGCCGCCGCGCCCATTTTCGACGGCGTCTAATACTCCGGTCATTACCTCAATCAGAGGCGGACCCGGGTTCTGCAAACTGTCAGGCCCGTAGGCGGGCGTTTCGCCCCAGCTGTGGTTGACGATATCGAACTGGTCCTGCTGGTTCAGGACGTCGAGCAAGCCCAACAGGTCTGTGGCGCTTCCTAGAATTCGATTGTCAAAAATGTTTACGCCAGTCAATTCCGCGTCGAACGCGACGCCAACCGTTCCGGTCCCATCATTCTCGGCAGCAATTAGCCCAGCGACAGCGGTAGCGTGGTCGAAATAAGTGGCGCCAGATATTGGTTGGGGATTCAGAGGATCAAGAATGACTCCACCGACACTGACCGTTGTTGATGAATCGTAATTGTCGTCGAGATCAGCGTGCGTGTAATCGACGCCATTGTCGTAGACCGCCACTGAGACGCCATCGCCCGTATACTCAGCCCAGAGCTGTTCCATGGCGCCGGGGAACCGACTTAGCCAATCGAAGTGCCATTGCGAACCGTCGGCATAAAGCGTGTCGGTTGGAGAATAACTGGCAGGCGGTGGCGATACGGTCTCATCGACATCCGCAACGGTTATGGCGATGGCCTGGGTGTCGGTGAGGCCGCCCGCGTCGGCGACGGCGACGTCGACATGGTAGATGTTGTCCGCGTTCGCGTCGTCCGGGGCCTCGAAATCGGGCGGGACCTTGAAGGTGAGTTCGCCGGTGGCGGCGTCAATGTCGAAGTCTGCGGAGTCCGATCCGCCGGCGATGGAGAAGACGAGGCCGCCGGCGTCGTCGTCAGCGTCGACGTCGATGGCGACGCTCTGGTTCTCTGAGACGGAGGCGGTCGCGGCGCTGGTGATGGAGGGGGCGGCGTTCTCGTCCACGTCGGTGACGGTTATGGCGATGGCCTGGGTGTCGGTGAGGCCGCCCGCGTCGGCGACGGCGACGTCGACATGGTAGATGTTGTCCGCGTTCGCGTCGTCCGGGGCCTCGAAATCGGGCGGGACCTTGAAGGTGAGCTCTCCGGTGGCGGCGTCGATGTCGAAGTCTGCGGAGTCCGATCCGCCGGCGATGGAGAAGACGAGGCCGCCGGCGTCGTCGTCAGCGTCGACGTCGATGGCGAAGGTCTGGTTCTCTGAGACGGAGGCGGTCGCGGCGCTGGTGATGGAGGGGGCGGCGTTCTCGTCCACGTCGGTGACGGTTATGGCGATGGCCTGGGTGTCGGTGAGGCCGCCCGCGTCGGCGACGGCGACGTCGACATGGTAGATGTTGTCCGCGTTCGCGTCGTCCGGGGCCTCGAAATCGGGCGGGACCTTGAAGGTGAGCTCTCCGGTGGCGGCGTCAATGTCGAAGTCTGCGGAGTCCGATCCGCCGGCGATGGAGAAGACGAGGCCGCCGGCGTCGTCGTCAGCGTCGACGTCGATGGCGAAGCTCTGGTTCTCTGAGACGGAGGCGGTCGCGGCGCTGGTGATGGAGGGGGCGGCGTTCTCGTCCACGTCTGTGACGGTTATGGCGATGGCCTGGGTGTCGGTGAGGCCGCCCGCGTCGGCGACGGCGACGTCGACATGGTAGATGTTGTCCGCGTTCCCGGGGCCTCGAAATCGGGCGGGACCTTGAAGGTGAGCTCTCCGGTGGCGGCGTCAATGTCGAAGTCTGCGGAATCCGATCCGCCGGCGATGGAGAAGACGAGGCCGCCGGCGTCGTCGTCAGCGTCGACGTCGATGGCGAAGCTCTGGTTCTCTGAGACGGAGGCGGTCGCGGCGCTGGTGATGGAGGGGGCGGCGTTCTCGTCCACGTCTGTGACGGTTATGGCGATGGCCTGGGTGTCGGTGAGGCCGCCCGCGTCGGCGACGGCGACGTCGACATGGTAGATGTTGTCCGCGTCCGCGTCGTCCGGGGCCTCGAAATCGGGCGGGACCTTGAAGGTGAGTTCGCCGGTAGCGGCGTCAATGTCGAAGTTTGCGGAATCCGATCCGCCGGCGATGGAGAAGACGAGGCCGCCGGCGTCGTCGTCAGCGTCGACGTCGATGGCGAAGGTCTGGTTCTCTGAGACGGAGGCGGTCGCGGCGCTGGTGATGGAGGGGGCGGCGTTCTCGTCCACGTCGGTGACGGTTATGGCGATGGCCTGGGTGTCGGTGAGGCCGCCCGCGTCGGCGACGGCGACGTCGACATGGTAGATGTTGTCCGCGTTCGCGTCGTCCGGGGCCTCGAAATCGGGCGGGACCTTGAAGGTGAGCTCTCCGGTGGCGGCGTCAATGTCGAAGTCTGCGGAATCCGATCCGCCGGCGATGGAGAAGACGAGGCCGCCGGCGTCGTCGTCAGCGTCGACGTCGATGGCGAAGCTCTGGTTCTCTGAGACGGAGGCGGTCGCGGCGCTGGTGATGGAGGGGGCGGCGTTCTCGTCCACGTCTGTGACGGTTATGGCGATGGCCTGGGTGTCGGTGAGGCCGCCCGCGTCGGCGACGGCGACGTCGACATGGTAGATGTTGTCCGCGTCCGCGTCGTCCGGGGCCTCGAAATCGGGCGGGACCTTGAAGGTGAGTTCGCCGGTGGCGGCGTCAATGTCGAAGTTTGCGGAATCCGATCCGCCGGCGATGGAGAAGACGAGGCCGCCGGCGTCGTCGTCAGCGTCGACGTCGATGGCGACGCTCTGGTTCTCTGAGACGGAGGCGGTCGCGGCGCTGGTGATGGAGGGGGCGGCGTTCTCGTCCACGTCGGTGACGGTTATGGCGATGGCCTGGGTGTCGGTGAGGCCGCCCGCGTCGGCGACGGCGACGTCGACATGGTAGATGTTGTCCGCGTTCGCGTCGTCCGGGGCCTCGAAATCGGGCGGGACCTTGAAGGTGAGCTCTCCGGTGGCGGCGTCAATGTCGAAGTTTGCGGAATCCGATCCGCCGGCGATGGAGAAGACGAGGCCGCCGGCGTCGTCGTCAGCGTCGACGTCGATGGCGAAGCTCTGGTTCTCTGAGACGGAGGCGGTCGCGGCGCTGGTGATGGAGGGGGCGGCGTTCTCGTCCACGTCTGTGACGGTTATGGCGATGGCCTGGGTGTCGGTGAGGCCGCCCGCGTCGGCGACGGCGACGTCGACATGGTAGATGTTGTCCGCGTCCGCGTCGTCCGGGGCCTCGAAATCGGGCGGGACCTTGAAGGTGAGTTCGCCGGTGGCGGCGTCAATGTCGAAGTTTGCGGAATCCGATCCGCCGGCGATGGAGAAGACGAGGCCGCCGGCGTCGTCGTCAGCGTCGACGTCGATGGCGACGCTCTGGTTCTCTGAGACGGAGGCGGTCGCGGCGCTGGTGATGGAGGGGGCGGCGTTCTCGTCCACGTCGGTGACGGTTATGGCGATGGCCTGGGTGTCGGTGAGGCCGCCCGCGTCGGCGACGGCGACGTCGACATGGTAGATGTTGTCCGCGTTCGCGTCGTCCGGGGCCTCGAAATCGGGCGGGACCTTGAAGGTGAGCTCTCCGGTGGCGGCGTCGATGTCGAAGTCTGCGGAGTCCGATCCGCCGGCGATGGAGAAGACGAGGCCGCCGGCGTCGTCGTCAGCGTCGACGTCGATGGCGAAGCTCTGGTTCTCTGAGACGGAGGCGGTCGCGGCGCTGGTGATGGAGGGGGCGGCGTTTACGACCCCCGCATAGGTGAGAACCGACGCCATCTTGCGTTGGGCCGAAGTTGATATCACTGAGAACGACGCCGTCGATAAGACCAATCAGCTCGTCACGGCTGTCGAACCCGTCGCTGCCCCTGGAGGATTCGTAAAAGATGCCGAGGCCTGTCACTCCGTTGAGGGTATGTGTCTGAAAAATGTAGCTATCTGTCGCGCCGTTGATCTGAATTTGGTCGACGCCTTCGCCAAAGTCGGTAATCAGCGCATAGTCGTTTTTACCGTTGTTTTTGGAGCGATCGTTGCCGTCATCGTAGTATCTGGTATCCGACGTCCCGAGGATAAAGAGGTCGTTTCCGGCTCCGCCCGTCAGCGTATCGATTGTGCCCTGGCCGCTCTGAGTGCTGCCTTCTTCGAGCCCGCTGATGGTGTCGGCATCGGCTGTTCCAACTAGCGTGTCGCTGAGCGCGGCCGCTCCATAGATCTCGTTTCCGCCGCCCTCACTCACATCCGCGACCGTGATGGCGATGGCTTGGGTGTCGGTCAGGCCTCCGGCGTCGGTAACAATGACGTCAATGTTGTAGACGTTGTTCCCACCCGCATCGCCCGGCGCCTCGAAGTTGGGCGCAGTCTTGAAGGTGATCTCGCCCGTGGTCGTATTGATGTTGAAGGCGTTGGCGTCCGCGCCGCCGGAGATGGCGTAAGCGAGGCCGCCCGCATCGTCGGTAGCATCGACGTCGATGGCGAAGGTCTGGTTCTCGGAGACGGAGCTGGTCGCCCCGCTGGTGATGTTGGGGGCGGTGTTGCCGCCGCTCTCATCCGTGCCGTTGATCGCGACGGTGACGGTCTCGCTGGCGGAGCCGTCGAGCGAAGTGACAATGAATGTGTCTGTGAGCGTTTCGCCTGTGTCGAGCGCCTGCACCGCTGCATCACCGCTGTCGAGCGTGTATTCCCAATTCCCGGCGGCGTCGACGGTGTAGCCGCCATAGGTCGTGCCACCGGCGTTCGCTTGCGCTGCGGATTCGTCCGCATCCAGATCGGAGACGGTTAGCGCGCCGGCGGCGACAGCCGGGTTGTCCTCGGTCACCGCGCCAGCCGTCTGGCCTGAGAACGAGGCGACGTCATTGACACCGCTGATGGTGATCGTCACGGTTTCGCTGGCCGAGTCGTCCAGTGAAGTGACGACGAAGGTATCCGTCGCGCTGTCTCCGGCGCCAAGCGCCTGCACCGCCGGATCGGCGTTGTCGAGCGTGTATTCCCAAGCTCCGGCGGCGTCGACGGTATAGCTGCCGTATGTCGTGTTCCCGGTATCCACCTGCGCTGCGGATTCGCCCGGGTCTGAGTCGATCACCGTGAGCGTGCCGCTGGCGGTAGCCGGATTGTCCTCGGTCACCGCGCCCAACGTGTCGCCTGAGATCGAGGCGGGGTTGTCGGGGCCGTCGTCGCTTGGGTCGTTGGTGACCGTGATTGTGATATCTTGCGAGTCGGTCAGACTGCCATCACTGACCGTTACCTGCACCGCGTAGATGTTGTCGCCATTCGCGTCGCCGGGAACCTCGAAATCGGGGGAAGCTTTAAATATAAGTTCGCCGGTGGCTGTATCGATAGTGAACAGGCCGGCGTCAGCTCCACCGGAAATCGAATATGTCAGGGTGTCGCCGCGGTTCTTGTCCGTCGCATCGACGTCTATTGCAAAAAGCTGGTTCTCAGATACTGAGTTCGTAGGCGAACTTGTAATCGTCGGCGCTTTGTTGCGGGCCATAATCAATCCCCTCTCGCGTCATAATTAACGCCCGATGATTCGAGAACCGTCCGCCTCATGATTATTGGGCGGTTCGCCCGGAAGCGCCGCCGGTGGCATAATTCGCCGTTAACCAAATTTATCATGCGCGCTTAGGTTTTGCGAGAGAAGAGAGTGGCAACCTATTTATTATTTTATGTTTCTTGCCCGCAGAATGTTTGAGAAAAACAGTTAACGTGACGCAGTTTTTGGGGGGTTGTCACTCCGCCGGCCCGGTAATCCGGTTGGCGTTGCGCCGCTCGGCGAGCCCGACCAAAACCGCAACGAACTTACGGCGATAGCGCATGTACAACGCCGCCAGTCCCAGGAAGAGCGCCGCCGATTGCGGATCGCCGACCTCCAGCGCCTGCAACGCCCAGAACAGCGCAATGAAGGCCATTGAAATCAGCGCCATGACGCCGGCCGCCAGCTTGTGTGAGCCAACGCTGTCAGCGAGCAGATGATGCAGATGGCGGCGATCCGGGCGCATCGGACCCGCCCCCGCCTTCAGTCGCTCTATCACCACTGCGCACATGTCGAGCAGTGGAACGGCGACCAGATAGGCGCCATCGATAGGAGAGAACGCGCGCCCACTCTCTACAATCAACGTGTAGGTAAGGAAGAATCCCAGAAAGCGCGCGCCGGAGTCGCCTAGGAAACATTTTAATTGCGCTCCAAGAAGCCCCAGATTGGCGACGAATATCGGCAGGGCCGCCGCGACGACGGCGATGATCAGGCCGTCTATTCGATGGTTTGGCGCGTATGCGACATTCCAAACGCCAATTGCAAACGCCGAGATCAGAAACTGCGAGATGGCGACTCCGTCCACACCGTCGAGCATGTTGAAGGCGTTGCTCAGCGCGAGATACGCGATGACCGTGACAGGGATCGCCAGCGATCCGAGAAGCAGCGGGACTCCGAAAGCCATCCCCAATTGACCGATCGCGGCGCCGGTCACGATGGTGAAGGTCAGGGCGATCATCGCATCGACCGCCAATCGTTGGCGGGCGGACAATCCGGAATGGTCGTCAAAGGCGTGGATCGTCACCACGATGCCCAGCAGGGCGAGAACGTTGAGGTCGATCCCCAGAGTGTTGGTCGTGGATAGCGCGCCGATCCAGACGCCGACCAGCAATGAGATCCCTCCGGTCAATGGTGTCGGCCGGTCATGAAGCTTTCGTGCGCCATCAGGCGCGTCCAGAATCTCGAAATGGGAGGCCATGCGGTTGAAGACCATCAACGCAATCAGGGTATCCGTAGCTGCCATATTGCCTGGCAAGTTCGATCATGTCGGCCACAAACCGGTCTTCGTCTTCTCGGCCGCGTGGCTGATGTCTTTGCGTTGATCGATGCTGCCCCAGCACCCGGCAGATTCGGCGTTCCGACACCTTCATCTCACTGCGGATCAGCTCGATGCAGGCGCGGCGACGGGCGGGGCTCAAAAGTTTCCCCGTGCAGCTTCCTTCAGGATCAGCTTGTCCAGGGTCAGGTCCGACACGGCCTTTCTCAGCCGTTCGTTCTCCTTCTGAAGCCGTTTGAGTTCCTTCAGTTGGTCGGTTCCCATGCCGCCATACTGCTTTCGCCATCGGTAATAGGTCTGCTCGGTGATACGAACCTCCCGGATCGCGTCCACACGCGTCATCCCCTGCCCGACAAGCACATCAACCTGCCGTAGCTTCCGAACAATCTCTTCGGGCTTGTGCCGCTTGTTCGCCATTCTCTGTCCTCCGTTTCCTAAACATAACGGTGGACCAATTCAGCGGGGGCACTCCACGAGGACCGGGTCCGCACCGACATCCGAACGGTCTAGCGACGCGAGACCAGCGCTTGCACCGTTGGGCAGGGCGAGCGCGCATTCAATCTCATCGCGCACTCGGCGGAGGATGTCTGTCGCAGTCTCTTTTCCGACGCCGGGCATCAATAGTAAAAAGCTTGACCCGTCGCGACGCGCGATCCTGTCGTAGTTGCGAAGTTGCCCGCCAATAATCCGTGCCGCCGTGTTCGCCGCCGCGCCAGCGGTGATCATGCCGCGCTCGCTGACGAAGGCGCCAAAGTCATCGATATCGATCATTCCCAGCGTCAGGGGTTGATCGGAGCGACGCGCGCGATTGATCTCCGCCATAATCTCTATGCGAAGGCCGTCGCGGTTCAGAAGACCGGTTTCGACATCCCGCGCCGTTCGCGCCTCCAGCGCGTCGATGCGCTGTTCAATCTGGAACGCCGCCGTTGTTATGGCTGCGGACAACCGTCTTCCCGGCTCTCTGCTGGAAACCCAGGCGCGAGGTCCGGCGGCCGGTATCTTGTCGCCGATGCGCGGCAGGCGCAGAGTCGCCGCGGCCGCTTCGTTCATCTCCCTCGCCAGGCTTTCGATCCGGCCATAGACATAAGCGCCCGAAAGGCCGGTGGCGGCCACCACAAGCAGGATGGCGGCGACGCCGGCAGGAGCGTTGTCCAGGTAAGTCGCTGTGATATAGGCGGCCACAGGAAGGGCGATGGCGAATATTGTTGTTGAAATGGCTTCATGCGGACCAAAGTTCATATCGCGTATCGGTGATCCGGCCTCGATATTCGGCTCACTGCTCATTCAAATTGCTCCCCACCAAATGCAATGTGGGGAGCAAGATCATTCAGACGTCGTTAGCGGCCGGTAAAGACCGACGCAGTTTCGGGCAGTGGATACGATCGCTGAATCGCCGTTCGGGTCAGAATTCCGTGCTGCGATCCATTAGACAAGTATTCGACGCCGGCGTGGCCTCAATTCTCCAGATAGAAGGTGATCGTCGTCACGACCCGCACCAGTTTTTCGCGGCGTTGGGTCTCACCGCCTTCGGCACCCATGTCCCGTACGGAGAATCCGCCCTGTGAGGCGTTCTTGATGCCGCCGACCGCGACGCCCGCATTCCTGGCGAACTCCTCCGCGGCGATCCGGGCGTTGCCCGTGGCGTCGCGCAGCATGTCCGGCTTGATCGCATTGAGTTCAGTGAACAGGTAGTCGGGCGAATGCAGTTCCAGCGGATAGCCCTGCCGTGGAAGATCAGACATCGCAAAGTGCGCCGTCTCGACTTTGTCCAGCTGTTTCGTGCTCAGGCGGACCTCGCCGGCGACGCTGTAGGTCGTATCCTGATAGACTCCATCATAGTCGCGGTTTTCCGAGCTGCGATACTGCAACGGCGACGCCGAAATCTCCCGATCTTCAAATCCTTCTTCACGCAACACTTTCATGATCGCATCGCGCTGCGCTTCAGCGTCGCGAAACAGCCCCTCGGTTTCGGGTGGCGACTCGGCGCGCAGATGGGCGGAGAAGCCAATGGACCAGTTCGCCGTGTCCGCGGGAACAACTCGTTCCGCCAATCCTTTGACGGTCGCCAGATTGACCGCCTTGTGGCCGTTCACGATCGTCTGGCTGCCGAAATATCCGGCACCGATCAATCCCGTTGCGAGGCAGAGTCCAAAGAAAGAGAAACCGAAATTGTTCATGGTCGCCAATCCGCACGTGATGCATTCACTCCGCAAAGCATAGTGGCGGATTGCATCGAGAATACATTCATTGTCAGGCCAGTTCGTGCGCTTTTTAGGGCGCGGTTTGCCTCATAGGCCTGCGCCAGCGTTCAAAGCAATCGCGATAGCGACGCGGTCCGGCCGCCTAGTGAATGGTCAGCTCGAAATTTCGATAGCTCAACTCCACCGGGCGCAGAAGTTGCGCGTGAGACACCCGGACCGAGTGGAGTGGGCCGTCCAACTCCTGCGTCCAGAAGTCCAGAAAAGATTTCAGCTTTGGGAATTTGGGGGCCAGATCGTAATCCTGCCAGATATAGGTTTGCAGCAGGTCCAGATGGTCTGGCATGCGATAGAGAATTTCCGCCGTCGCCAGCGAGCAGCCCTCCAACTGTTGGATAAAGTCCGCATCTGCGCGGATACGCATACTACTCTCCTTGGGGTCGCGTCTCCTTCTCGACAGTTTGCGCCATCGCTCGTCCCGCGCATGTTTCGGCGCGCGTCGCAGCGGAGCGGTGATCAAAGGGTAACCCGAATTCGTGTTATTCGGCAATGACTTCGCGTCACATCCTCGAAATCTGGCGGTCTGACGTTTTTCGTCGGCTGCATGTTTTGGCGGATTTGGCGGGTCACGGAAGCGCATTCGCGCGGCAGCGTCAGCGCCTTAACGCGCAAGTCTTTCATGGAGCGGGAGTTGCGTCTGTAAGGCGCGATTTAGGTGCAGGCTGCACAGCCAAAGGGAGAGACGCTTTCAAGCGGATAATTTCGGCCTATATCTATTGTATCGGAGGTAACAGAGTTGGGCTTTATGGCTTTGGAATGACGTCCTTAGCGGATCCATCGGTTGTTCTCTCAGGCACTAGCGGCCAGTCGAACCTGCCGTTGTGGTTTTCCGCCGTGTTCGCCGTTGTTTCTCGAATTGAGCAGGGCGCCATGGAGTTCGCCTTGCCAGACGGGCGTGTGTTTCGAGCACAGGGACATGAGCGATTGCCAGAGGTTCCCGACGCGCGGATTGATGTGTACGACCCGCGGCTCTTCGCCCGTATGGTGCGAGAAGGCGATCTGGGCTTCGCCGAGGCCTATATCGACGGCTGGTGGGACTCGCCGGACCTTCAGGCGGTGCTCGATGTCGCGCTGATCAACAACGATACAGTTGGACGAGGATTCCCCGGCGCGATGATGGCGCGGACGATCGAGCGTATTCGCCATTGGATGAACCGCAACACCAAGGCTGGCGCGGCGCGGAATATTTGCGCGCACTATGACCTTGGTAACAAGTTTTACTCCCGATGGCTCGACGAGAGCATGACATATTCTTCTGCGCTGTTTCGAAACTCCTCTGAAACGTTGGAGATGGCGCAAATGGCGAAATACGCATCCATCTGCGATCGCATGGGATTATCGGAAGGGGATCATGTTCTTGAGATCGGCTGCGGCTGGGGCGGATTCGCAGAATATGCGGCCGGGGTTCGTGGCGCGAAGGTGACCGGGCTGACGATCTCTCGCGCCCAGTACGATTTCGCCAAGAAACGGTTGTTCGAACAAGGACTATCGGAGCGCGCAGAAATTGTAATGCGCGACTACCGAGAAGAACGAGGCGTCTATGATGGCGTTGCTTCGATCGAGATGTTTGAGGCTGTAGGCGAACAGTACTGGACAGCATTCTTCGATTTGGTGCGCAAGCGACTAAAACCTGGCGCGCGAGCCTCGCTTCAAATCATCACCATCGCCGACAAGTGGTTCGAGGGCTACTTAAAGAGCGTTGACTTCGTACAGAAACACATTTTTCCGGGCGGTGTATTGCCTTCGCCGACTGCTTTAAAAGGCGCTGTGTCGGATTCCGGTCTTGAGTGGATCGATTCCGTAGCATTCGGCTTGTCCTATTCCAGAACGTTGCGCCGATGGCGAGAACGCTTCAACGACGCTCGGGATGATATCGCCGAACTCGGTTTCGATGACCGATTTTACAGGATGTGGAATTTTTATCTTGTCTGCTGCGCCGCGAGTTTCCGGTCCGGTACGACGGATGTCACACAAATCGTTCTTTGCGACAAAGAATGACAGGCGCGCGAGCGCCATGATTATGCTACATTTCGCCTTCTAAATGTGGCAAATCTCAGTTGAGAGGTGGGGCATGAGCGCAATCAGGGGCGTGGCTTTTCTTGCGTGATCGTGTTAAAACTGAAGGCAGAGCATTAAGAAAACTGCGTAAGGCTTTGTTTTAAGGGCGTGAAAAGTGGTCAAAGTTACGCATTCGACTAAGCGGCCGATCCAATCGACAGACTGGCATAAACGCCTGTGCGCGCAAATGCTGTTGCTGTTGGCGGTGATTGCGTTCGGTATTCTGTTGAATTTGCGCCATGACGCTGGCGCACTGTTTCCATTGACGCGCCCGGCTGTGTTCGTGGTTCTAATCGTCAGCTTCCTGGTCGCCCGGCGGTATCTGGCGCCGCGTTTGGGAACGACGCTTCACAAGTCGGCCATGTTCGGACTCGGGGCGGCGACGCTGACATTTCTTTACTTCGCCGGTTTCTATTCGATCTTTGAGACGGGTCAGCGGATCAGTAACGGTTATATCACGACGATGGCGGAGTCGGTTGATGCGATGGCCGAGATTGCGACCCGCGTCCTGACAGGCACGTTCGATCCGTTGGACTTTGCCGTAGGCGCTGCGCTGGCCTATTCCGCTGGTTTCTTCGCAGAACTGTTTCAGAGGATGTGGGGCGATCCGATCCGGGCGCCAAGAGTCTAAATTCAGACGTTCAACCCAAGGGCGGAAGGCTCAAACCACCCGTCACCAACTATCCCCGCCAGACCGCAGACGCGCCAAAGATCGCCGTGGATCACATGTGCTCGATCGGGCATAAGGCTCTGCGAGGCGTCGCTCCGGAACCGGGCCTGCACCATCCCGCGGCGTAGGATACTACTTCAAGAATTGGCAAAATGTCGCAGAATTACTTTGTCTACGGCCCGCTCTGTGATCCTGAGCTGCTGGGAATCGTATTAGGCCGCTCTGTGGAGGCGAACGAACCAGTCGCGGCCCGCGCAATGCGGCGCGTCATCAGGTTATCGGTGGGTGGGTCGCCGTCGTTGGTCATGGCCGATGGAGAAGCGGCTGCGGGCGCTTTGCTGCGGGAGGTTTCGGCGGTGCAGGCGGATCGTTTTGCATTCTTTTTCGGCGAAAGCGCGCAGGCTGAACCGGTCAGCGTTTCGGCAGCTGGATGTGGAGAGGTTGAGGCCATTGCTTTCTCTGGGGTAACGGCAGATCAGTCTCGCGACCCTTGGTCGCCGGATCAATGGGCCAAGAAACGCCGCGCATTCGATATTGAATTCGCTCGCGATTGGATGAGTCAGTTTGGCAGCCGCTCGGTCACAGCGATGGAGGGCTTACGGGCCAGCATTGGATATCGCGCGCATAGCCGCATCATGGCGGCGGCCGAGACGGAGGCGCGTCTAGGGGCGCCGGGCCCGCGCGCAGGACTCGATCGGACTGGCGTCGAGGCGGTCAGCGTCGAACGCCCGTATATGGATTTCTTCTCAGTCGAAGAACACGTTCTGCGACATCGCAAGTTCGACGGCTCGATGACGCCGGAGTTGAAGCGCACCGTCTTTTTCTCGGGCGACGCCGCGACGATCCTGCCTTACGACCCTGCGCTGGATCGGGTTTTGCTGATCGAGCAATGGCGGGCGGGACCTTGGTCGCGTGGGGACAGCTTGCCCTGGTGCCTTGAAGTCGTCGCCGGGCGCGTTGATCCAGGGGAGGGGCCGGAAGCCACGGTGATCCGCGAAGCGCAGGAAGAAGCCGACGTAAAGGTCACGGAGCTTCAGCGTATAGGCGGATTCTACTCAACGCCGGGGATCGCTGCTGAGCATCTGACGGCGTTTATTGGCCGCGCAGATCTTTCGAATGCCGGCGGTCGGCACGGGCTGGATTCGGAAGATGAAGATATTCGGGTTTTCACCCTGAGTTTCGCCGAGGCGATGGAATTGATGGACGCTGAGGCGATCGACAACGCGCCGGCGATTATCTCTCTGCTGTGGCTGGCGGCGCGTCGCGAAAGCCTTCGAGACCGCTGGACGTAAAACTCTTGTGCGCAAGGTTGCGGCGGCGGCCTGCTGCGCCTACTTTCGCCCGCCAAAGCAGCATCCCTGGGACTCGCCAGATGAACGTCTATCAAGATCTTCCCCACGCGGTTGGAAACACGCCGTTGATCCGTCTTCGCCTCGCGTCCGAGGAGACAGGCTGCGAGATTTACGGAAAGGCCGAGTTTCTAAATCCGGGGCAATCGGTGAAGGACAGGGCCGCCCTTTTCATCATCAAGGATGCGATCGCCAAGGGCCGTCTTCGGCCCGGCGGCGTCATCGTCGAGGGGACGGCCGGGAACACTGGCATCGGTTTGGCTTTGGTCGCGGCGCCCATGGGTTTTCGGACCGTGATCGTTATCCCGGAGACCCAGAGCCAGGAAAAGAAGGACATGATCCGTCTGGCCGGGGCGGAATTGGTCGAGGTGCCTGCCGTTCCCTACAGGAACCCCAACAACTACGTGAAGTATTCTGGACGATTGGCCAAGAAGCTCAACGAGACGGAGCCGAATGGCGCTATCTGGGCGCAGCAATTCGACAACGTCGCCAATCGTCAGGCCCATATCGAGACGACGGGGCCCGAAATCTGGACGCAGACTGACGGCAAGGTTGATGGTTTCATCTGCGCGGTCGGTTCGGGTGGCACTTTGGCCGGCGTGGCCCATGCGCTGCGAGAGCGGAATCCGAACGTGAAAATCGGCCTCGCTGATCCGGAAGGCGCTGCGCTTTACAACTACTACGCCAATGGAGAGTTGAAGGCGGAAGGGGATTCGATCACCGAGGGGATCGGGCAGGGACGCATCACCGCCAATCTGGAAGGGCTTGAAGTCGATATGCCGTACCGCATTCCCGATGCCGAGGGGATACCGGCCGCCTTCGACCTGCTTAAACACGAGGGTCTCTGTATGGGCGGCTCCTCTGGCATTAATGTCGCCGGAGCGGTTCGCATGGCCAGGGAAATGGGGCCGGGCCATACGATCGTGACCGTGCTTTGCGATTACGGCACGCGCTATGCGTCGAAAATGTTCAACCCGACGTTTCTGCGCTCGAAAGGATTGCCGGTCCCGGATTGGCTTGAGCGGCGCGATCCCGACATGCCAGTTGTGTTCGAGGATGCGACCTGACGTCGTCTGCGGCTCGCATCGTCGTCGGATCGTGCTAGAAATTCACGCATGACGCGTTTGCACACAAAACTTCATCGCGCTTTTCCCTGGTTGCGGCCCGTGCTGTCGGCGTGGGTTCTGCTGTGCGTGGCCGCGATGGCGCCGGCGGCGGTCGCCCAAACGGAAGACAAGTCTGAGAAGTTCGCGGCGTGGACCGCCGAGATCGAGAGCGCCGAAGCGCGGCTATCCGATCCGACATTGTCTGAATTCACAATCGACAGATGGGTCGATCAGCTTGAGAAACTGGTCATCGACGTCCGCGATGTGGCGGAGCAGTCTCGCAACCTGGCGGCTCCCATCGCCTCGCAACTAGATGCGCTTGGTCCGCTACCTGAAGATGGCGGAGTAGAAGCGGAATCTCTGTCGCAAGAGCGCAGCGCCCTTCAAAGCACGTTTGCAAGTTACGAATCGGATGCGCGCCGCGCTGAGGCGATGGTCGCGCGCGCCGAGCAATTGCTTGACCGGCTGCGAGATTGGCGGCGCGGGGAGTTCGCCCAACGCTTGTTAACGCGCTCGCCTTCGCCTCTTTGGCCGCATTCCATCCGTCTCGCGATTATTGAGATCGGAGATGCGCTCAATCGGGGACGTGAGCAGCATATTGGCGTCGTGAGGCGGTTGTCGGAAGAAGGTTTGCTCACGACGGCAGTGCTTGGGTTTTCTGTCGGCCTAGGGGTGGCGGTCGCGTTGATCCTGTTGCTGCGCAAGGTGGTTATCCGGCGTCTGGTTGCGTCGGTTTCGCGTGATGCTAGCCAAATGCGTAAATTGCTGGTCGCAGTGGCGTTGGCGGCGTCACGTTTGCTCATCCCACTCGTCGCGATCGCAGTTATCGACCGCACGCTGGAACGCTTCGCTGAATTCGGAATCGGCGACCTCACCGCGTTGAACGCGGCTCTGTCGGGCGCAGCGACAATCATCGTGGTCTATGCGCTGGCGTATACCTATTACGCGCCCCGAAACCCGACGCTGCGATTGGCGGATGTTGATGAATCAAGGGCCAATCGGGCGGCAAACTGGGCGGTCGTCCTGGCCGCGATTTGGGCTGTGGATACACTCCTAATCGCCTTCGCCGGCATGCACTCGCTGGGTGATGAGGCGCTGGCGCTGGCCAACCTCATCGTAGTTTCGATCAGCGCGCTTGCTTTCTGGAGGTTCGTCGCTGTCAACCGCATGCCGCGCCAGGACGCTATTTCTAAAGGCGAAGAATTTCAGCAGGATAAACCTGCCGAGGATCTAGACGACGAAGAAGAAGAGGCGCAGAGAAAAGGCGAGCCGGTTGAGGTTAGCCTTGGCCGATTCGCGCGGATGAGCGCAATGGCCTTCGCCATTTTTTCGCCACTGGCTGCGCTAGCCGGATTCTATGCATTGTCGCGTTACACGATTGAGAATATCGCGCTTACGACGGCGTTGTTCGGCATCTGCAAGATGCTCTACGCCGCGGTGCGTAGCGGCGTCGATGCGCTTGCCTATTCTTCGGGTGCGGAGCAAAAAGAGGGCGCACGGGCGGCGGATTTCTCACTGGCCCCTATCGTGTTCGGCACCTTCCTCGCCATAGCGGCGGCGCCCGTTGTCGCACTGATCTGGGGAGTCACTGAAGACGACCTCTTTACGACCTATCGTTCCATCGCCGACGGGATCAGCGTAGGCGATATCACATTCTCGCCTATCGATGTCGCGGTGTTCATCGTGATTTTCATCATAGGCGTCGTTTTAACCCGAACCGTGCAGTCAATCTTGCGCGGGACCATTTTGCCCCGGACGAAGCTGGATGAGGGTGCGCAGGCTTCGCTTGTATCGGGCTCTAGTTACGTCGGTTTCACGTTGGCTGCGCTGGCGGCGATAGGCGCAGCCGGGCTGGATCTTTCGAATATCGCCATCGTCGCAGGCGCCCTGTCGGTCGGCATCGGCTTCGGCCTTCAAAACGTCGTCAACAACTTCGTCTCCGGCGTCATTCTTCTGGTCGAGCGCCCGGTGAAGATTGGCGATTGGGTCGTGGTAGCCGGTGAGCACGGCTATGTGCGCAAAATTAATGTGCGATCGACCGAAATTCAGACGTTTGACCGAACGACATTGATCGTGCCGAACTCTGAGCTGATCTCCTCCACCGTCACCAACTATACGCATAACGATGTGATCGGCCGTGTGATCGCACCGATTGGCGTGGCCTATGGCACAGATCCTCGAAAAGTGGAGCGAATTCTGCAAGAGGTCGCGCGCGCTAATCATCTGCTGCGCCGCTATCCGCCGCCACAGGTGTTGTTTATGGGGTTTGGGGACAGCTCTCTGGATTTCGAGTTGCGGGGGATACTGCGTGATGTGAATCAGATCATCGCCGCACGCTCTGCGATCAATTTCGAAATCGCCCGCCGCTTTGCGGAGGAAGGGATCGAGATTCCATTCCCGCAGCGCGACGTCAATTTGCGCGATATCGATCGGCTGGCCGCCGCAATACGCGGAGAAACCGCGCCCGATGCGGGTTAAAACGTCTCGGCGGATCCTCTGTGCTTGATACAACGCGGCTGACCCGATACCGACTTGAAGCTGAAATTCGGAGCATTTCATGACGAGTGAGCCTGATCTTCTGGTCTCGACGAGCTGGCTGGCCGAGCGGCTGAACGCGCCCGACGTGCGCGTTATCGATGCGTCGTGGCATCTGCCGGATGCAGGGCGCGACGCAAAGTCCGAGTATGACGCGGAGCATATTCCCGGCGCCGTTTTTTTCGATATTGACAAGATCTCCGACACCGCGTCGGACCTGCCGCACATGGTCCCGCCGGTGGAGAAGTTCATCTCTCTCGTTCGGCGCTTGGGAATTGGCGACGGGCACAAGGTCGTCGTCTATGACGCCGCGGGCCTCTTCAGCGCGGCGCGGGTCTGGTGGCTGTTTCGGCTGTTTGGACATGCGGATGTCGCGGTGCTGGACGGGGGGCTGCCCAAATGGAAATCGGAAGGATTGCCGCTGGACGATTCCCCGCCGATCATGCGCGATAGGCACCTGACCGCCCGCAAGGACATGTCCAATGTGCGCGACGCCAGTCAGATGGCGCTGAACGTCAAACTGGGTGCGGAGCAGATCGTGGACGCGCGCGGTCCAGGCCGTTTTGCGGGCTCTGAGCCCGAGCCGCGCGCTGGATTGCGCTCGGGCCATATCCCCGGCTCAATGAACGTGCCGTATGGATCGTTGCTGAACCCGGACGGCACGATGAAGAATGTCGAGGACATGCGTCAGGTCTTTGAAAAAGCGGGCGTCGATCTTTCTAAACCGGTCACGACCAGCTGTGGATCGGGCGTCACTGCGGCGATACTGTCGCTGGCGCTGGAGCGGATGGGTCACTCGCGCCACGCTCTCTATGATGGGTCTTGGGCCGAATGGGGCGCGTTCGACGACCTGCCAATCGAGACCGGTTGATCCCATGAGCGAGATCCTGTCCGGATCGGTGATCTCTTACACCGTCACTTATCTGGAGATGACGCGGCGGCCCGATCGCGGCATCCCGCCTGCACCGCTGGTCGGCGGCGTGACGCTGATGCGCGCAGAAGAGCCGACGCCGGAATTCTTTCTGTTTCTCTATGACATGGTCGGCGCTGAATATGACTGGACCGACCGGCATCAGGCGCCAGAGGAAACGGCAGCTTTCGTCACGGATGCGAATGTTGAGCTATATGTCCTCTATGTGAAAGGCGGCCCGGCGGGGTTCTATCAACTCGACTTTCGTGAGGTCGGCATTTGTGATCTCTCCTATTTCGGGTTGGCGCCGAAATTGGTCGGACGGGGGCTGGGACCGTGGCTTCTGGGCGGAGCGATTCACAGCGCCTGGGATCGTGGAATCGAAAATATGACCGTGAACACCTGCACGCTGGACCATCCGGCGGCGCTGGGTCTCTACCAGCGTTGGGGATTTCAGCCGGTGCGGCGAGAGGAGCGGAGCCGGGCGCTGACCCGGCCCCGAAACAAATAACAATTAGCGGCGGTTGTCGGCGTTGCGGCGCGCCTCGACCACCTGATCCGCTTCGCGGCCATAGATCTCCTGGAAATGCGCGAATTCAGACTCGAACCGGCCGACGCCCTGCGTCACGGAACGCAGATCCGCGATCAGCCCATCAAGGGCGGCGCCCGGCAACATTGCGCGGACCACGTCCCACCCTTCGGCGGCGCCATCTCGGTCGATTCCGAGCATTTGGCCTCGGCGCTGTGAAATCAACGGGTTAAGCGCTCCAGTGAATGTGGACGGGGCGTGGAAGGTGACCTCATAAATGGGTTCAAGAAGCACCGGACCGGCCTCTGAAAGAGCTTCCGTAACGCCAGAGCGGCCCGCAATCCGAAACGCCATGTCGGAGCTGTCTACCGAGTGGTACTGACCGTCCGTCAGCGTGACGGAGAGATCAATCACTGGAAAGCCCAACGGGCCTTTATGGGTTGCTTCTTCGGCGCCATGCTGGACGGCCGGGATGAACTGCCGCGGCACGGAGCCGCCATGAATCTTCTGTTCGAACGAAAACCCTTCACCGCGCGGGTTTGGCCCGACCGTAAGTTTCACATCAGCGAACTGCCCGGCGCCGCCCGATTGCTTTCTGTGGCGGTAGTGTGTGTAGAGCCTGCGGGTGATTGTCTCGCGATAGGACGGCGTGACATCCGCCTCATCGGTTTCAACACCGAAGACCTCAGCCAATACGGTGCGGGCGCGTTTCAAATGCTGACCACCCTGACAAGATAACACCTGCGCGCCGGTCTCCGCATCATGGCTGACCGTGATGGAGGGATCGTCGGCGGCCAGCTTGGCCAGGGATTCAGAGAGTTTCGCGTCTTCGCGATCCGATTTCGGGGCCACCGCGCGCGCCCAGACCGGGGGCAGGGGCGTCCACCATTCCGGCGGATCGGATTCGCCCGAATCCGTGTAGAGACGACCGGGCGCGAGATGATCCGCCTTCATCGCGGTCAACACGTCTCCAGCCTCGATCACGCCAACGGATTTTGGTTTTTCCCCAATCGGCTCGGCCAGCATTCCTATCGCCTTGCCGCCCAAAGCGGACCCTGCCGCAACCGAGCCATTCAAGGCGCGGAGGATGGTGGTCTTGCCCACATGCTTGCGATGCTGCGAATGAAACACCGCCGCCGAGGCTCCGTTAAGGCGCTGCCGGGTCTGTTCAAGGCTAGGCGCTTCATGCCTGAGCGCCTTCATCAGTCGGAAGACCCCGTTGCCATGCAGGGCTGAGCCGCAGAGCGCGGGCGCGAGCCGCGATTCCTCCAGCACGCGGGCGCAAATGGCGAAGACCGCATCATTGCCAGGTTGGCGGTCTTCGATCAGCTCCTCCATCAACGCGTCGTCAAAATCCGCGAGGCTTTCCAGCAGGCTCTCACGGGCCTCCATCTCGCGCTCCAGCATGTCGTCGGGAATCTCGATGAGGGCCGAGGGCTGCTCTTCCTGATATTTCCAGGCGCGTTCCGACACGAGGTCGACGGCGCCAACGATGTCTTCGCCGTCTCGGATCGGCACTTGTCGCAGGGCGACCGGCTGCGCGGAATAACCCTGAACCGCAGAGATCACATCGCGCAGCCGCCCCCTCGATTCATCCATTTTGTTGACGAAGAAGTAGTGCGGAACGCCGGACGCCTCGGCCAGACGGATATAGGGCGCGGCCAGAACGGCGTGTTCGGGATTTGGTGAGAGAACTATGATCGCAGCATCCGCGACCAGAAGCGCATCTAGAGAGAGTTGCTGGAACTCAACCCCGCCGGGGCAATCCAGCGCCACCCATTTTTCATCGAGATACTGAAACCCGACGCATCTGAGATCGTCATAGGCCGCAGTGGGCGGGGTGGTTCCTTCCAGCGTCGCGAGGTGGTCGACCAGTGTTGACTTGCCGACGCCCGCAGCGCCGAGGACGGCGACGCAGCGTGTCATGGGGATCCTCCCTTATATGTCGTTCTTGCGGGGGCGCTTCCCCCGTATATATCCACAGGCTAGCGCGAGATCGTCGCCGCGGTAAAGCGTTGGAACGCCGCGCGCCGCACGTCTGGAGCCCTAAATTGCAAGGAATGTGTTGGAGGGAACTGCATGGATCGCCGTTTGGCGGCCATCGTCGCCGCGGACGTCGTCGCCGCGGACGTCGTCGGATTTCTCGGCTAGCCGGATCGGCTGAGGAGGATGCGCTCAGGCGTCTGGAGGACGTATTGACCAACGTGAACGCGCGCATCTCCGACGCAGGGGGGCGGGTTTTTCCCATGCGGGCGACGGGGTGATGGTCGAGTTCTCCAGCCCGGTCGCCGCAGTCCGGTCGGCATTCTATATTCAACGGGATCTTGTGTTGAAACGGCGCGGCGATCCGGATGCGCTCAAATTGCGCATGGGTGTGCCTCTGGCCGATGTGGTCGCCAATGACGATGACTATCTAGGCGATGGCGTGAATATCGCCGCACGGGTCGAGGCGGCGGCCGATCCCGATTCGGTGACGATCAGCGCGCTGTGTTCGAGCAGGTGAAACGCGCGGCGCTGCTCATATTCGAGGATCTGGGTCCGGCGGATCTCAAGATTATCTCGGAGCTCCCGCATTTGACTCGACGGGCCGCTGCGTATGGCGCCGCGTCGGTGGTGGAGTGCGAAGGAGAGATCAAAAATTTTGTGCAAGCGCTGCTTCGCGTGGGTCCCAGCTTTAATGTCAGAGAATTCATATCGACAGAATTTTACCGTGACCCCTCGATTGCAAACAGGCTGAGCGCTTTGCTGCGGTCGGGCGGTTTTCCTGAATAGCTGAACTGGCGCTGATTGCGCGTCATTTCGGCCGTTTCTGGCGCCAAATGCCGTTGGTTCAGGTTGTTTTAGACCACCCCCCGACAAGTTGTTGCGCTGCAATAGAATTTCCGCACCGCAGCGTGAATCGTCCACGGCTAGTGGCTCCGCTTTCGTCAAGCACAAAATGTGGCCGCTTCGCCTAATTTTTTGTTTGACGTTTGGGCGTCCGCCCCACATTGTGGTGTGGCTGACGGCGAGCGACACAACATCTAGGGGTCACGCCCCGAAAAATCGTAAGCTAGGCGGCACATACAACGATATGGCGGCAATCGCCTGAAAGTCGGTGATCCGCGCCTGATCTAACGGGCGCGACGAGGGTACAGGTCCGCGCGGCGGACACGAAGAGGGACGGAACGACATGAAACTAGAGCGTCGATTCACCACCGAAGGCGCCTCTCCTTATGACGCGATCGAGTTTCGCAAAGCGACGAGCGAGATTCGGAACCCGGACGGGTCCATCGTCTTCAAGCTGGATAAGATCGACGTTCCCGCGTCCTGGAGCCAGGTGGCTTGCGACGTGATCGCCCAGAAATATTTCCGCAAGGCGGGCATTCCGGCGGCCTCCAAGAAGGTGCGCGAGAAGGGCGTGCCGTCCTTCCTGTGGCGCTCTGTGCCGGATCAGAAAAAGCTGGATAAGCTGCCCGAGGAGGAGCGCTTCGGGGGCGAGACCACGGCGACGCAGGTTTTCGACCGACTGGCCGGCGCTTGGGCCTATTGGGGTTGGAATGGCGGTTATTTTTCGGCCGAGGCCGATGCTCAGACCTATTACGACGAGATGCGGTTCATGCTGGCCAAGCAGATGGCCGCGCCGAACTCTCCGCAATGGTTCAACACCGGCCTGCATTGGGCCTATGGCATCGACGGTCCCAGCCAGGGGCATCACTATGTCGACTACAAGTCCGGCAAGCTGGTCAAATCCAACTCCGCCTATGAGCATCCCCAGCCGCATGCCTGTTTCATCCAGTCCGTTGCCGACGACCTGGTGAATGATGGCGGCATCATGGACCTCTGGACCCGTGAGGCGCGTCTCTTCAAATACGGTTCGGGCACCGGCACCAACTTCTCTTCGCTGCGCGCGGAGAACGAGCCGCTGGGCGGTGGCGGAAAATCCTCCGGCCTGATGAGCTTCCTGAAGATCGGCGACCGGGCGGCGGGCGCCATCAAGTCGGGCGGCACGACGCGTCGCGCGGCCAAGATGGTGATCTGCGATATGGATCACCCGGATATCGAGAACTTCATAAACTGGAAGGTCAAGGAAGAGCAGAAGGTCGCCAGCCTGGTCGCAGGCTCGAAGATGCATGAGAAGCTGCTGAACGAGATCTTCGGCGCGATCCGCGCTTGGGACGGCTCGGAAGAAGGCGCGACCGATCCGAAGGCCAATCATGGCCTGAAGAAAGCGATCAAGGTGGCGCGACGGGCTTCGATTCCAGAGACCTATGTGAAGCGCGTGCTGCAATACGCGGCGCAGGGCTACGCCTCCATCGAGTTCCCGACCTACGACACCGACTGGGATTCGGAGGCTTACGTCACCGTCGCCGGGCAGAACTCCAACAACTCGGTGCGCGTCACCGACGCCTTTTTGAAAGCGGTGGAGACCGACGCCGATTGGGAGCTGGTCCGCCGCACCGACGGCGAGGTCGCCAGGACAGTCAGCGCGCGCGAGCTGTGGGACCAGATCGGCCACGCCGCCTGGGCCTGCGCCGATCCGGGCGTGCAATATCACGACACGATCAATGACTGGCACACTTGTCCGGCCAGCGGATCGATCCGCGCGTCGAACCCCTGCTCGGAGTACATGTTCCTCGACGATACGGCGTGCAATCTGGCTTCGCTGAACTTGCTGACCTTCCTGAAGAAGGGCGAGTTCGACGTCGCGGCCTATGAGCATGCGGTGCGCCTGTGGACGGTGACGCTGGAAATCTCGGTGTTGATGGCGCAGTTCCCGAGCCCTGAGATTGCGGAGCTGTCCTATCGTTACCGCACGCTTGGCCTCGGTTACGCCAATATCGGCGGCCTTTTGATGAACCTCGGCTATAGCTACGACTCGGAAGAGGGACGGGCGCTTTGCGGCGCGCTAACCGCGATCCTGACCGGCGTCTCGTACGCCACCTCGGCTGAAATGGCGGGCGAGTTGGGGCCGTTCCCCGGATATGAGGCGAACGCCGACCACATGCTGCGGGTGATCCGCAACCACCGCCGCGCGGCGCTGGGTTCGGAGGATGGCTTTGAGGGGCTGGCGACCAAGCCGGTCGCGCTCGATCACGCTGGTTGCCCCGATGAGCGCCTTGTGGCTCGGGCCGTCGCGGCCTGGGACTCGGCGCTGGCCCTGGGCGAAAAGCATGGTTTCCGCAACGCGCAAGCCAGCGTGATCGCGCCCACCGGCACGATCGGCCTGGTGATGGATTGCGACACCACCGGCATCGAGCCCGACTTCGCGCTGGTGAAGTTCAAGAAGCTCGCGGGAGGCGGATACTTCAAGATCATCAACAGCTCGGTTCCCGCGGCGCTGACGACGCTTGGCTACGACGAGCCGACGATCCGCGGAATCATCGATTACGCAGTAGGTTTCGGCACGCTTTCGGAAGCGCCGGGCGTCAACCACACCGCGCTGATCGAGAAAGGCTTCGGACCGGCTGAGATCGAGAAGGTCGAGGAGAATCTCGCCTCCGCTTTCGACATCCGGTTCGTGTTCAATCAGTGGACGCTTGGAGAAGCGTTCTGCACCGAGACTCTGGGCCTCGACGCGACACGCCTCAACGACCCATCCTTCGACCTTCTTAAAGAGATCGGCTTTTCGAAGAATGAGATCGAGGCGGCCAACGCGCATGTCTGCGGGACGATGACGTTGGAGGGCGCGCCGGGGCTCAGAGACCAGGATCTGTCGGTCTTCGACTGCGCCAATCCCTGCGGCAAGATTGGCAAGCGCTATCTCTCGGTCGACAGCCACATCCGCATGATGGCGGCGGCGCAGAGCTTCATTTCGGGCGCGATCTCGAAAACCATCAACATGCCGAACGATGCGACGATCGAGGATTGCCTGGAGGCGTATGTCCTCAGCTGGAAACTGGGCGTTAAAGCCAACGCGCTCTATCGCGACGGCTCGAAACTCAGCCAGCCACTGGCGACTCAGTTGATCGATGACGATGAGGATGCGGACGATCTGGCCGAGGAGCTTTCTTCGGATCAGCCGGCCGCGTTGCGCGCCGAGAAGCTGGCCGAACGGATCGTCGAAAAGGTCGTGGTCAAAGAGGTGATCCGCGAGGTGGCGAAGAGCAGTCGGAACACCCTGCCGGAACGTCGCCGCGGCTACACCCAGAAGGCCGTCGTCGGCGGGCACAAGGTCTATCTCCGCACCGGCGAATATGAAGATGGCAAGCTGGGTGAGATCTTCATCGACATGCACAAGGAAGGCGCCGGCTTCCGGGCGATGATGAACAACTTCGCCATCGCGATCTCGGTCGGTCTGCAACATGGGGTGCCGCTGCACCATTTCGTCGATCAGTTTACCTTCACCCGTTTTGAACCGGCTGGCATGGTGCAGGGCAACGACTCGATCAAGAACGCGACTTCGATCCTCGATTACATTTTCCGCGAGTTGGCGGTCAGTTATCTGGGGCGCAACGATCTGGCTCATGTCGAGCAGGAAGGCGTGCGTTTCGATGAGCTTGGCGAGGGCGAAGACCAGACGAATGTCGCCGAGGCGCCGGAAGACGCCGCGCAACCCGCCATCGAGATGGTGAAGAAATACGCCTCGAACGGGTTCCTGCGTCAAACGCTTCCCAACCAGCTTTACGTGCTGAAAGGTGGCGCGGACGATGCGAGAGCTTCGGTTAGCGCTGCGGCCGTCGAAGCGGGCCAGGTCGTCGAGACGATCGGGTCAGGCGCGTCCGCCGCCGCATCCAGCGTCGGCGCCGCTGGCGTGGCTGTGATGGACCGCGTGGCCGAGGCTCGGATGAAGGGCTTTGAGGGCGATCCCTGCGGCGAATGCGGGAACTTCACCCTCGTGCGAAACGGCACCTGCATGAAATGCAACACTTGTGGCGCGACGTCCGGCTGCAGTTAATCCCCAGGCGGCGCGCCACACTGCGCCGTCCACACTCCTACAGGCCGCAGGCGAGAAACCGAGCAGTAATTAGAAGCCTGAATCACAATCAAAAAAAGACTTAGGGGGGCGCTCAGCGCCCCCTTTTTTTGTTGTGTTCAAATTTCGTCAGACGCACTCGTACCAGTAAACGGTTTCTACTCCGGCGTTGAAGTCCTGACTCTTTACCAGGTTCGGCGACAGACCGATCTTAGAGCAGTGTTCAACGGCGATGGGTTCGGGGTTTATTTGCCAACCGGCCCAGATTTTTATCGTATCGCGCGATTTGTCCATGACACGAGGCGGTCCGTAGTATTCCTCAGACACCTCTTGCACGGTGCATGCCGCAAGGACGCATGCCAGACCAAACACCAACCAGCGCATATACCACCTCACCCCAAGTCCTTTCTCTGAAGTTAACATGCTGTTTG
Organism: Paracoccaceae bacterium; assembly: GCA_963669315.1. Classification (GTDB taxonomy): domain Bacteria; phylum Pseudomonadota; class Alphaproteobacteria; order Rhodobacterales; family Rhodobacteraceae; genus SZUA-547. The sequence continues at coordinate 3,502,803 of OY770021.1, forward strand.
ACCCTTCGGGAACAGCGGACCGCGCCCGCGGCAAGGCGAGCGCGGCATTTATCGTGGGTTATCGCGTCCGCGCCTGAAGCTCCACATCGGAGGGCAGGGCGGATCGGCGCCGGAATTCGAGCCTGGTGATGACACCGTCCGGAAACGCGCTGGATCCACTGTTCGACAGAAGGTGCAGATCCGTCGGCTGCGTGTCGAGAATGGCGTTCGAGTCGCCGGCAACTTCACCGCCGTCCAGACAGGCTTTGCGCGTCGATCCATCCCAGACGACAATCAGTTTGTGATGGTCGTCGTTTAGTACCGATCCGGCGCGTCCAGATATGGTCAACGCGGTCGTCCCATTGTCGATCTCGATATCACCGCTGGGATCTACCCGCGCCAGGGCCTGACCGGGCGTTCCGCCAACAAGCTCTCCTCCGCGCGCCCGGCGGAAATGCAGCTCCATCTCGAACGCGCCCGAGGCGGGCGAGAGTTGCAGCCAGCCGGGGTTGATAATCCGCAGGTCGTCGTCCTGGGTTGCGACCGATGAGCCGAGCGTCGGAATCGGCATCAACGAGTGCGGCGAGTCCAGCGCGCCGGCTTGCGACAGTAGGATCGAGTTCGTTCCATCCAGAGATACCGTCGAATCGCCGTCCGCTTCGGCCAGAAGGAATCGAAGCGGCCCGGCTTTGTCGGCGTCTCCGGCGATATCCCAGCTGATCGAGCATTGAACCCAGCCGTCTGACAGCTCGTAAATTTCGGCCATATCGACGTCCGAATCGAGTGTTCCTACCGAGGGCGGATCGCCGATTCCGAGATACCCAGACGCGATGGTCGTCATACTGGCGTTATACGATCTGAGCCAGTTGGACTGATCCGCCTTCGCAAGAATAGAAAGCGTCACCGGCCCGTCAGGCAATGACAACGAGTCGTGCATATATACCGCGCCGGCCCCAGACGCGTCATTGTCTGAGAACTTGCTGGCGCTGTGCTCGCCATCCGGACCAGGCAGATTCTCCGAGATGACGGCGCGGGTTTTAGTCCAGTTCGAAGCGGTGAAATCGTTGCTGTGCGGAAAGCGGTTGACCGCTCCCCGCTCTACCACCAAGCCCTTGGCGCCTGTTGACGCCGGTCGCCTTTCGGAAACGCTTTCGGCGCCGAAGCCAATATCGCCACCGCCAACCCCCGCGGCCTCGGCGGGGGAGCCTGCGGTGAAGGCGTAGTCGACCATTTGCAGCGTGTCCGCTATGCCGATGAGGGGATCGTCGGGGATCGAGCCTTGAATATCAGCCCCGGCCGCGATCAGGTCGGCGTCATAGGTTTTCCCATCGCTCAGGATGTTGTTGTGGAACTGCGTAGACGCGGCGGCGATGTATCCGGCGTTCGCCGGGTCCAGAACCATGAAGGTGTAAGCGCCGGAGAAAATGTTATTCTTAATGATCCAGGCTCCACCAGCGCCGGGGTCGAAGTTGGAGAAGAACGTGTTTGACAGACCGGTAGCCGGGCCAGTGAAGACGCTATTCTCGATGGTCAGGTCATAGGTGCGTGCTCGGGCGCTGAACAATCCGAAGCAGCGGGTCAGGGTCGCCGAATCCTCACCGATCATGTCGGCGTAGAGGTTGACGAAGCAGTCCTCGAAAACGATATCGCCGCCGCTGTAGAGTTCATAACGGTGAGAGAGGTCGCCTATCTGACAGCGGGTCAGGGTGACATCGCCCTGAAGGTTCTGGTTGGCGCCAGCAGGATCGAGGATGCAATCTCTTAGTTCACCTCTGCTGTCGTCTCGATAGTCGACCAATCCGCGGAACGTGCAGTATTCGGCGTTCACCACCGAATCGTCGACATGCACCATCGGGCGGACGACGTCGCCCTCGATGACGACGTTGTGCAGGTTGATCGCGGCGTTCTGATGCGCGGACACGCCGTCCTCGCCATCGGCGATTCTCACATCATGGACATTCGTCGTAGTCTGGCCGCGCGTTCCGATCGAGTTCGCAGACGGCACGGTCAAGCCGGTCACGAGCAAACCATTGCCGTAGATCGTGTAGGATCCCCGGTTGCCGACTCCGCCAAATTCAAACGCATAGCTGTTGGTGACCGAGGCGCCATTCATGACGCAGCCGCGTTCGAACACGATCTCGAGACTGGTCTCCGAAGAAAACGATGCGCTCGTCACATTCACAGTGTCGGAGTCGCCGGAGTCGTAGAGCCCTGCCTTGACCAGAACGCGTTTTTTTTGACCATCCGTGAGCAGGGCGGAGGATATTTTGGACAGGCTCGCCCAGGCTGTGCCGATGGAAGCGCCGTCGTTGGAGTCTTCTCCGGTCTTGGCGTCGATGTAGTAGTCAAATGGCCCGTCCAGCCCAAGCAACGGCCGGGGTTCGTTCCAAAGGCGCGGCGCGTAGACGATTGAGTCGGCGGTCTCGATATAGGTCTCGACCGCCGGGTGACGGTGCAGCCGAACCTCCGTCACCGATCCGCTGACCGTGCATGTGATCGATGTCCCGAAGGCGACGATTGTCATCGCGACCAGATCATTCGCGCTGCTTCCATTGAGCGCGCCGGTTGCGCCCCCCGAAAACGTAATCGTGCCTGTTCCCCGGAACCCGACGCGGTATGTCACGCCGGATCTGACTGAAATGCTCTGGCTGACGCCAACGGCCGAGTTGAGGAACAGGTTATGCGCGCCAAACTTCAGAATACCGTCCTCAAGCGTGGTTTTGAGCGAGGCGACACCGGCTGAGGAGGCGGTCAACGACAGCGCCGACGCCTCTGACTTCAGGTGAGTTGAAAGGGACCAAAGGGTGAAATCGTCTGGCGATCGCTGGGACGCCGGACAGAGCCCGAACCCAATCGTCACCATAGCGCGACGACCGCACTGGCCGTGGTGCCGGTGGCGAGAACCCGTTCGACGCGGATCGGTAGGACGCCGATGGCGCCGGTCAGAGTAACCTCTTCACCATTCGCCATCCGCACCGCGAGATCACCGGCGACACCGACCCAGATTGCTCTCGACGTACTGGGGAGGTCGGTGGCGTCATTCGGTGTTATTTCATGCGCGCTGACAGCGGGACTGGACAGGGACAGGCCCAAATTCTTGTACGGATCGGACATCGCAGGCTCCTTGGCGTGGCGGTGCTGGATAATTGGGGGAGGACGCCCCCACACCAGGCGATGCATAGATCTAAAATTTTAAGAAACTCTTGGGCGACTCGTCTTTGGGCAGAATTTACCCCACAGACAACAGAAAAGGCCCTAGGAGACGCCAAGCCCCATCTTCATCGCTAGATGCCGCAAAGGCTTGACGCCATGAATGCTTTTCAGACCGGCACGACGCAGGTCACGCAGAGATTGGGATGCCTCGATCGCGGCTCGGTTGAGCGCATCTATTCCGGCGACATGGGCGACCGTATCCGGCCAGCGTGTATGATGATAGCGTGCGAGCAGTGCGGAGCCTCCGAAATCATCTCCCTTAGAGCGCGCCTCGATGCAAAGTGTCGCCAGCGTATCGATGTCCTTCAGCGACATGTTCAGACCTTGCGCGCCGATTGGCGGGACGACATGGGCGGCCTCAGCGATCAGGGCGACGCGGGGCGCATCCAACCGAGAGGCCAACTGGCTGATGATCGGCCATGCAGCCCGGCGCGAGGCAATTGTGAGCGGTCCGAGAACGCCAAGACTCGCCGCCGTCGCCTGTTCGGAAAATGCTGCGTCATCCAGTTGCATCAGCTCTGACGCACGCGAACCGGGAGTCATCCAGACCACACTGGAGCGCGGACTGTCGCCGACATCGGGCATCGGCACCAAGGTAAATGGTCCGCCCGTGCGGTGGATCTCCGTCGATACGCCTTGATGAGGGCGTGAGTGACTCACGGCGAAAACAAGGCCTTTCTGACCGTACCCCCAACGTTTCACCTTTATCCCGCATATACGCCGAACCGCGGAATCCCGCCCGTCGGCGGCGATGACGAGCTTTGCGCGAACGAGACCGCCGTCGGCGAGTGTCGCAATCGCATTCTTGTCGCGGACCGTCATGCGGGTCACGCCAGCTGGCGCACGTAGTTCGGCGAGCGCCTGTGACTCGATTCGTTCCATGAGGGCGCGCCGGATCGCTGTGTTGGGCGCATTTGCGCCGAACGGCGTTTCCTGCACTTCCGACGAATCAAAATCAGCGACCTCTCGCGCCACGGGTTCGGGGCCGCCCGCATCGATCAGGCGCATAATCCGCAGGTCTGCGGCTGTGTCGGCCACGCCGGTCCAGGCTCCTGCGCGGCGCAGGGTCTCGATCGAAGGTTGAAGGAATGCGGTTGTGCGTAAATCGGCGCCGCTCTGCGTCGCGTCCGTGGGGGGAGGGGGCGCGGCGTCCACGCACAGCGTGCGGAACCCCTCCGTAGCGAAAAGCGCGGTCGCAGCCAGGCCAGCCACCCCGCCGCCGGCGACAAGCACATCCACCTCGTCCATCTTCGGTTTATTCGTCATGCGACCCGCGCTTCCGTTTATACGATTGTCAGGCTATGCGGCTTTTCTGCGCTCCGCCACGACGTCAATCAAACTTGCTTAAGAAAGCTCGATAGTTCTTTCGTCGCGATATCTACGAATGATGGTTTGTCGATGTTCTGACGCCCATTGGTGAGCCAGACAGTCGTCATGCCCAGGTTTTTTGGAACCTGTAGATTTCGAACATCGTCTTCAATCATGATGGCGCGCTCCGGATCCATGCCATCCATTTCAACGATACGCCTGAAACCGTCCAGGGTTGGCTTTGGCGCGAAGTCCGCATCCTCAATCGCGTAAAAGGCATCAAAGAGGTCGCGCAGGCCGAGGCGCTCCGTCACCCGTTGCGCGTGGCGGCGTGAACCGTTGGTGTAGACGATCTTTCGCCCGGTAAGGCTTTGAATCTGCGAGCGCAGGCCAATATTGGCGTTCAGCGCGCTGACGTCTATGTCGTGCGCGAAGGCCAGGAACGGCTCTGACGGCATACCGTTTTGCGCCATCAGGCCCGTCAGCGTGGCGCCGTGTCCTTCCCAGTACTCTTCGCTGACCCGGCGCGCCTCTCTCGCATCGACCCAAAGTCGGCGGGAAACGAACTCCGTCATCCGAGCTTCGATCTGGTCAAACAGTCGCTCATCAGGGTGGTAGAGAGTATTGTCTAAATCGAATATCCATGTTTGGGCATGCGAAAGAGAGTGGCGATGCTCGTCGAATGATCCGGTCGGCAATTTCACTCCGATTCTTCCGGATCAAATTTTAGCGCAACGCCGTTGATGCAGTAGCGCAGACCCGTCGGGTCGGGGCCGTCGGGGAAGACATGTCCAAGATGCGCGTCGCAACGAGAGCACAACACCTCCGTCCGCCGCATGAAAAGCTTGCGATCGTCTTTCTCATCGATGCGGCCCGATGCGATCGGTTCGTAAAAGCTCGGCCAACCAGTTCCGGAATCGAACTTGGCTGAGGCGTCGAACAGCGGCGCGTCGCAGCAAGCGCAGCGGAATTCTCCGGGCGCCTTTGGGAAATCGTCATGCGTGAAGGCGCGTTCGGTTCCACTGCGGCGCGTGACCTTGTAGGCCAATGGCGACAATTGCTCGCGCCATTCGGCGTCGGTCTTTGTTATCTTTTCGCTCATTCTAGCTCTCCTAAGGGCGCCTGCTTTGGTTTGGGAGCGTGACGGAAATGTTCGTCCGCGTCATTAATATGTATTCAGGAGTCCTTATCTAGGGCTCGCCCGTTCAAAGTGGAGCCTTTCAATGGCGATTTTCAATCTTGGTCGATACGTCGTCCGGCGGGCGGAGACGAGTGATGATGTCCGTCGCGCGCAACAATTGCGGTATCTGACGTTTATTGCTGAGCGAGAAATGGGCGAAGATGCGCGCACGCGTGGCGATGGGCTGGATCGCGATGCGTTTGACGAGCGCTGTATCCATATTCTGATTGAGGATAAGAAAGCAGGCCAGCTGGTGTGCTGCTTTCGGATGATGCCGCTTAAAGACGGGGCCGATGTCGGCCTCAGCTATTCCGCCCAGTATTACGACCTTTCGAATCTGGAGAGCTATTCGGAGCCCTTGCTGGAGATGGGGCGGTTTTGCATCCATCCGGAGTACAAGGATCCCAACATCCTGCGCCTCGCCTGGCGCGAGGTCAGCCGGGTCGTCGATGAATTTGGCATCGAGTTACTATTCGGCTGCTCCAGCTTTGAGGGGGTGGAGGCGGACGACTATGTCGATTCATTCGCACTGCTGAAAGAGCGGCACTTGGCGCCGACGCGTTGGTTGCCGCGCGTGAAGGCAGCGCAAGTGTTTCGCTTCGGTCACTTGCTGAAACCCAGACGGCCGGACCTAAAAATCGCGATGCGCCGCATGCCGCCGCTTCTGCGCAGCTATCTATTGCTGGGCGGCTGGGTCAGCGACCACGCTGTGATCGACAACGATCTCAACACGTTACACGTGTTTACTGGTGTGGAAATCAAGGCTGTGCCGCCAAAACGCGCTCAATTGCTTCGCGGGGCGTAAGTCGCCCTGTCAGTCGTCTGGGCGCAGGGCTAGTGTTGCGCCATGAGCGCTGATTCGACCCCCCGCAAAATCGATCTTTCCCCTTTCTCGGCAGAGCCGAGCGAGGAAACGAAGGCCTTTAACAAGAAGTTCGAGAAGTTCCTCGCGGGCCTGCCGCCGGTGCACGAACTTCCTCCGAGCGTCACGCGCCAGGCGCGCGAGGACGGAAAGAGCATATTTCCACCGGCCGGTCCGTTGGAGGGTTCGGAGTGGTGGCGCATTCCCGGATATCGCGGCCGTGACGCGCGGGTGAGGGTCTCCATGCCGGACGGCGAGCCGGAAGGCGTCTATCTGCATGTTCATGGCGGAGGGTGGACGCTGGGGTCGCCGGCGCATTTCGACCTCTACAATCAAAAGCTCGCCAAGGCTGCAGGGGTCGCGGTGGCCTCGATCGAGTATCGGCTGGCGCCGGAAGACCCGTGGCCAGCTGGCCCCGATGACGTATGGGCGGCGGCGCTGTGGTTACTGGTCAGCGGCAAGGCCCGGTTCGGGACGGACAAGTTCGTGATCGGTGGCGAAAGCGCCGGAGCGCATCTGGTTTCAATCGCGCTGCAGCGGGCGAAGTATGATGGGATGGCGGACCTCTTTCGCGGCGCCGTGTTGACCTATGGCTGCTTTGATCTTTGCAAGACGCCGTCATTGAGGGATTGGGGAGAGCGAAAGCTGGTACTTTCGACACCCACGGTCGACTGGTTTTCCGAGAATTTTGTTCCCGACCGGGAAAAGTGGGAATCGCCGGAAATTTCAACTATCCGCGCAGATGTTTCCGGTATGCCTCCGGCGTTGTTTCAGGTCGGCACCATGGATCCGCTGCTGGATGACACGCTGATTATGGCCAAGCGCTGGCTGGCGGCGGGGAATGAGGCGGAGTTGCTGGTCTACCCGGGCGGCATCCACACATTCGACATGTTCGACATTCCGATTGCGCATGAGAGCCACGCGGCGACGGCCGAATTCGTGAAGTCGCGGCTCTGAGGATCAATCGCCCAAGGCGACCCCTTCCCGCCTTGGGTCCGCGGCGCCGATCAGCCCGTCCGGCGTGATCTGAATCGCGTGAAGCCCTGAGTTGAGGTTGCGGACGTTGATCTGATGTCCACGCGCAGAGAGCGGCAATTCCATGCCTGCGGCTTCGGTGTTCTCCTCCAGATCCGTCGCGCCGTTTCGGTTGACGACATTGCCGAGGGAGATCGCCTGCTGCGGATCCATATCCCAAACTAGAATACCGATCAGCGACTGCGTGACGTAGCCGATGATGCGCGATCCGCCGGGAGAGCCGATCAGCAGAACCGGTTCGCCGTCCTTCAGCACGATTGTCGGGGCCATCGAAGAGCGGGGGCGTTTGCCGGCCTCGACCCGGTTGGCGACTGGTTTGCCGTCCTTTTCAGGTATGAATGAGAAGTCGGTCAGCTCGTTATTCAGCAGGAACCCATTGGTCAAAATGCGGCTGCCAAAGCCGGTTTCGATTGTCGTGGTCATGGAGACCATGTCGCCGTAGGAATCGACGATGACGAAGTGAGAGGTGCCCGGCCGATCGGTTGAGGCGTCGGGCGCGAGCAGTAAAGATTCGTCCCAGGGCGGTTGACCGGCGATCGCTTTGCCGCTGGCTTCCGTTGCGTTGATCAATTTGGCTCGGTCAGTGATGTAGTCCGGGTTCAGCAAGCCCTTCGGAATAATAACGAAATCGCTGTCAGACATGTAAAGCGCGCGGTCAGCGAAAGCGAGGCGAGAGGCCTCTGTGATTAGGTGATACCCATCCAAATTCGGGCCGCTACCCAAATTGGATGTCTCGAGCAGCATAAGGATTTGCCCAACTGTCAAACCGCCGGAAGACGGCGGACCCATGCCGCAAATCTCGTAACCGCGGAATTGCGCGCAGACAGGCGGCCGCTCCAAAACGTCATAGGCGGCAAGGTCGCGCATCGTAAGCTCGCCCGGATTATCGTCTGTTCTGACCGCCGCGACGATGTCGCCCGCCAATACGCCCCGGTAAAAGGGTTCCGAGCCGTGCGCTGCGATCAATCGCAGAGTTCTCGCGAAGTCCCGGTTTTCAAACCGATCCCCCTCTTGCAGCGGCGTTCCGTCAGCGCGGGAGAATTGGCGTTTTGTGTCCGGGAAAACGTCCAAGCCCTTCTCCATGGCGCTTTGGATGGAAGCGGCGAGACGCGGAGAGACAGGAAAGCCCGCTTCGGCGCGCAAAATCGCAGCTTCGAAAAGCGTCTCCCAGGGCAAACGGCCATGATGGACATGAGCCTCTTCAAGCAGTCTCAGCACGCCGGGAACGCCGACAGAGCGCCCGCCGATCACCGCGTCCCAAAACTTGATTGGCGTTCCATCTACGTCGAGCCAATAATCGGGCCTGGCGGAGTATGGTGCAGTCTCTCTGCCGTCATAGGTCTTCAGCCGTTCTGCGCTGGCGTCCCAGTAGAGCATAAAGGCGCCGCCGCCGATGCCGGACGATTGCGGCTCCACCAGGTTCAGCATCATCTGGACAGCGACCGCGGCGTCGGCGGCGGACCCACCGGCGGAAAGCACCGCGCGGCCAGCCTCCGCCGCCATAGGGTGCGCGGCCGCGACCATGTAATCGGAGGCGTGGACGGATTCGCGTTCCGTCACTGAATAGGTCGCCTCGGGTTGGGGTGACGCCACCTCCTGCGCGTAGGCAGGTAAGGTCAAAGCGGCAAGGAGTGCGAAAACAGGCGTCTGGCGCATGGCGACTCTCACTGTGGAACCACCGTCAGGGTAAGCGCACGCGCTTCTTTTTGGCGAAACTTTCCGTGATGGCGCGGCTTTATCCGCCAGTGACGCTCATATGCCGCGAAACCTCGCCGCCGACATGCTGTCGGGAGTAATCGAAGTCATGCCCTTGAGGCTTGCGATCGATCGCCTTGCGGATTGTGTCGATAAGCGGCGCATCGTCATCCGCATGGGCGCGAAGCGGTTTGCGCAGGTCAGCGTCGTCATCCTGCCCGAGGCACATGTAAAGCTGCCCGGTGCAGGTCAGCCGAACCCGATTGCAGCTTTCGCAGAAATTATGGCTGAGCGGCGTGATGAAGCCGATCTTGCCGCCGGTCTCGCCGACCTCGACATAGCGGGCCGGGCCGCCGGTGCGATAGGGGATGTCTGTCAGCGTCCAGCGCGCCTCCAGATCGCGGCGAAGCTGCTTCAGGCTGTAATACTGCTCGAGTCGCTCTTCTTCGCCCATGTCGCCCATGGGCATGACCTCGATGAATGTCAGGTCGAATCCGCGCTCGCCGCACCATTCGGTCATGCGGTGAATCTCATCGCAATTGACGCCTTTCAGCGCGACGGCGTTGATCTTGATCTTGAGGCCCGCCTCGACCGCCGCGTCGATCCCGTCCATCACCTGGCTGTAGCGCCCCCAACGAGTAATTTTCGCGAATTTGGCCTCGTCCAGCGTATCGAGCGAGACGTTTACCCGACGAACGCCAATGTCATGCAGCGGCTTCGCAAAGCGGGTCAGCTGGCTGCCATTGGTCGTGAGCGTCAACTCATCCAGCGCGCCGGACTGAAGGTGGCGCCCCATGCGCTCGAAGAACCAGATGATGTTGCGGCGGACGAGTGGTTCTCCGCCCGTGATCCGCAACTTGCGCACGCCGAGCCGTACGAAAGCAGAGCAGAGACGGTCCATCTCTTCCAGCGTCAGAAGCTCTTTCTTGGGCAGGAACTGCATGTGCTCGGCCATGCAATAGACGCAGCGGAAATCGCACCGATCCGTCACCGATACCCGAAGATAGGTGATCGCCCGCTGAAACGGGTCGACCAGCTGTGGGACCGCGTCCGGTTTGGTGAGCATGTCGTCTCCCTGTGCGCCGCTGAAAGCGGTCTTGGCCGATATTTAGAACTGTGAGGGCGTTGGGGCAAACAAGATTGTCCGGTTTTTCCAGTTTGGCCGACAAGGCCATCATTAAAATGACCGGAGTTTGCAATAGAAAGGGCGAGTCAACGGCCCGCCCGCATTACATCGGTATGTATTGCAGCGCCTAGCGGCGCCTCTTCTTCTCGAGCATCGCGGTTACATAGCCGCTTGGATTGGTGCGCACCGCGCGCATATGGCCGTCGGGGCCAATCCAATAAAGCCGTTCACTGATCCCGCTTCTGACCAGAAGCTTATCCTCCGCGACGAAGCGCGCATTTCGAGTATAGGCGGTGGCGAACTGGCCCCACGGCGCATAGGGCGCGTGCATGGATACGACCTCGGCGGTGCCGTCGGGGCGCACGTCGACAATACGAATGTCATGGCAGACGACTCCGTCCCAAGATCCGTTGCCCCAGTGACCGAGGAATCTCGTCCATTTTTTAGGAACGGTCGCGTCCGCTTTCTGAATAGGGCGCTGGCTGAACAGAACGACGCTTTGACAGGATCCTCGTTCCGGATAGGTCAATCCGGTTGGGTCCAGCGCGACTACGCCGTTGGCGATCGGCTTTGGCGCCATCCGCGGCCCAGGTTTGATGGCTTGAGCGGCGGAGAAAGTGCCAGCCGCGGCGGCCGCGGCCAATTTCGTCGCCGTGAGGTCGGGAGTGGGCGCACTGGATACGATGCGCCGCGGATTGGGCGCTGGTATCAGCCAGCCATCGGCGGTGCGGGCGAATTGCGGCTCAGGCGGTGCGGCCGCGACAGGCGCGTCATCACCCGTCGTCACACATCCGGACAGAAGCACCGCTCCAGCAATCGCGATTGCAAGTTGTTTCATTCTCGGGCCCTCGCCTATCACGCCACACGACTTCTGGCCGAAAACCCCAACACGGCCATCGCTGAACGTCGCCGAAGTGCGGCATTTGGTCAAGACTTGGCGGAATGGTTGGCGCGAAACGTTACTCAACCGTCACGGATTTCGCGAGGTTTCGCGGTTGATCTACATCCGTCCCTTTCGCTACAGCCGTGTGATAGGCGAGCAATTGAGCGGGAGCGGCATAGATAATCGGCGCGATGAACGGGTCAGTCTTCGGCAAGACGACGGTGCGCCAAACGCTGTCTTTGGCGGCCTCGGCGCCCTCAGGGTCCGTAATCAGCACCACTCTGCCACCGCGGGCCATCGCCTCTTGCAGGTTGGAGACGGTCTTTTCGAACAAAGCGTTTTTTGGGGCCATCGCGACGATGGGCACTGAAGGATCGATCAGGGCGATGGGGCCGTGCTTCATTTCGCCTGAGGCGTAGCCTTCCGCATGGATGTAACTGAGTTCTTTCAGCTTCAGTGCGCCTTCCATCGCCAGCGGATACATCGCGCCACGACCGAGATAGAGCACGTCGCGGGCGCGTGAAAGCTCAAGGCAAATTGGCTCAATCGAGTCTTCGACGGCGATCGCCTCCGCGATCAGGCGCGGCGCCTCCGACAGGTGGCCGATCATTTCCCGTTCGGTGTCGGCGTCGATTTCACTTCTCGCGCGGGCGGCGGAAATGACGATAGTCGCCAGCGTCATAAGCTGGCAGGTGAAGGCTTTGGTTGAGGCGACGCTGATCTCTGGCCCGGCAAGGGTCTGAGCGATGATGTCCGATTCCCGCGCGATGGTGCTTTCGGGAACGTTGACGACGGCGAGCGTTGTCTGGTTTTGGGCCTTCGCATAGCGAAGCGCCGCCAGCGTGTCGGCGGTCTCGCCCGATTGGCTAAGCACGATTGCAACGCCGTTCTTCGGCATGGGCGGCTCGCGATAGCGGAATTCGCTGGCGACATCCAACTCGACTGGCAGGCGGGCGGTGCTTTCGAACCAGTACTTGGCGACGGCGCAGGCGTAGTAGGCGGTGCCGCAGGCGACGAGGGTTAGCCGGTCCACCGCAGCCCAGTCGATCTGATCGGCTGGCGATGCGATTTTCGTCCGGCCGGGGTTCAGATAATGGCCCAGCGTGTATCCGATCACGGCGGGCTGTTCGTGAATCTCCTTGGCCATGTAGTGGCGATACTCGCCTTTCTCGACCAGCGAGGAGGAGCGAGAGACGTTGCGCACCGCCCGGTCCGCCGGGCGTCCTTGGTCGTCAAAAATCTGCGCGCTTTCGCGGGTGACGCAGGCCCAGTCGCCTTCCTCAAGATAGCAAATCTTGCTGGACATTGGGCCGAGGGCGAGCGCGTCTGATCCGACATACATTTCGCCATCACCGAACCCGATCGCCAGAGGGGAGCCCCGGCGGGCCGCGATCATCAGGTTCTCCGCGCCGTCAAACAGGAACAGCAATGCAAACGCGCCTTCGAGACTTTCAAGCGTCTCCCTGACAGCATCGGCGGGCGCGAGGCCTCGCGATAGGGCGGCGTCGCAGAGATGAGCCACCACCTCTGTGTCTGTCTCGGTCGAAAATACGCGCCCAGAGGTTTCAAGTTCTGCGCGAAGTCCGGCGAAGTTCTCAATGATCCCGTTGTGAACCACCGCCACGCGGCCCGCGACGTGCGGGTGGGCGTTCACCTCATTCGGTCCGCCATGAGTCGCCCAACGCGTGTGCCCAATGCCGATTTCGCCATCAATCGGGTCATCGGCCAGTTTCTCCGCTAGCGTAGACAGTTTGCCCACCGCCCGGCGGCGATGCATTTGGCCGCCAGACAGCGTCGCGATTCCTGCGCTGTCATAGCCGCGGTATTCCAGTCGTTTGAGAGACTCCAGAATTCGGCCGGAGACCGGCTTGTCGCCTACTATGCCTACGATTCCGCACATGCCTGAACCTTTCGCCCCAATTTGTCGCGATTACTTGTTCTTGGTTTTCGCGGCTTTGATCGCCGCCAACCGGGCGCGCAGTTTGGCGGCCAGACCCGGCTTGTTTTCCTGCCGGGCGCGGGAAATCGCCAGCGCGTCCTCCTCCACATCTCGCGTGACCACGGAACCAGAGCCAACATAGGCTCCATCTCCGACCCTGACCGGCGCGACGAGCGCCGAGTTCGAGCCGATGAAGGCGTTCTCGCCAATCTCCGTCCTGTGCTTCAGAAAGCCATCGTAATTGCAGGTGATCGTGCCCGCGCCCAGATTGGCGCCTGCGCCCACGCTGGCGTCGCCGATATATGAAAGGTGGTTGGCCTTGGCACCGGCACCCAGTTTGGCGTTCTTTATCTCGACGAAATTTCCCACCCGCGCATGTTCGCCGATCTCGGCGCCGGGACGCAGGCGGGCGTATGGTCCGATGATGGCGTTTGTGGCGACGTGGCAATTTTCCAGATGACTGAATGCGCGAATACGGGCGCCGGCCTCGACAGACACTCCGGGTCCGAAAACCACGTTGGGCTCGACCACTACGTCGGGCGCAATCCGCGTGTCGGCTGAGAAAAAGACGGTTTCGGCCGCAATCAAAGTCGCGCCATTGGCCATCGCGCCCGAGCGAAGCCGCTGTTGCAGCGCGGTTTCGGCGACGGCCAGATCTGCGCGGGAATTGACGCCCAGCGTCTCCGCTTCATCGCATGTCACGACTGCGCAGCGAAGATTGCGCAGGCGTGCGAGCCCCACGATATCCGTCAGATAATACTCGCCCTTGGCGTTGTCGTTCTTCACGCGGTTGAGAAGCGCGAGGGCTTGCACGCCGTCGATGCACATCACGCCGGAATTGCAAAGCCGCACGGACTTTTCGGACGGCGTCGCCTCCTTCTCCTCGACGATCGCCTCCAGTTGATCGTTTTCGACGATCAGCCGCCCATACCCGGCTGGATCGGCAGCCTCGAATCCCAGGACGACGACGGCGGCGCCTTTGCGGCGCTCCACCGCCATTTTCGCCAGCGTTTCCGGGCGAATGAAGGGCGTGTCCGCGTAGAGGACAAAGACATCGCCTTCAAATCCCTCCAGCGCCTCACGCGCCGCGAGGACCGCGTGGGCGGTTCCCAATTGCGGCTCCTGCTCGGCAATCATGACATCCGGGCGGAGGGCGCGCGCCGCATCCTCCACCGCTTCGGCGCCATGGCCCACCACCACGGCCACGCGTTGGGGAGAGAGGCTCTCGGCGTATCCCATGGCATGGGCGAGGAGAGACATGTCGCCGACCTCATGCAGGGGCTTCGGCGACGCGGATTTCATACGCGTGCCTTTACCGGCGGCGAGAATGACGGCAGCCACGGCGGCGTCGGGAGAAACATCCAGATTCATAGGACCACTCATAGCAGGCGGCCGAGGAGGCCGGGAAGGTGATATTGGTCATACCGCGTTACGGTTTGTTGCAACGCGGCGAACCGCGTATATCTGCGTTGGCAGTGATTTATATGAGTGAAATGGCGATATGCGGGCGGCGATTTTCGATCTGGACGGAACATTGGCGGAAACTGCGCCCGATCTGATCGGTGCGGCGAATGATCTCGCCATTGCGCATAAGTTGTCGCCACTGGTCGTTAGCAATCACCGCAAAACGGCGGGACGGGGCGGCAAAGCCCTGTTGCGCGCAGTGTTGGCCGAATCCGGCGAGGTGGCCGACGAAAGCTGGATCGACCGGCTATTTCCTGAATTTCTGGCAACTTATGAGAATCGCATCGACCGGGACAGCCGGTTATTCGAGGATGTTGAGCTGGCGCTTGCAGAACTGTCTGAGCGCGGCTGGCGGCTGGCGATCTGCACCAACAAGCCTGAACGCCTTGCGCGCATCCTGCTGGCGCGGCTGGGCGTCGCGGATGCGTTTGGCGCGATCATTGGCGCCGATACGCTGCCTGTTCGAAAGCCGAACCCCGCCCCGGTATGGGCCGCGATTGACGGTTGTGGCGGCGCGCGGAACATGGCCGTGATGATCGGTGACAGCGCGACGGATCGGAACGCCGCGCGTGCAGCCGGCGCACCCTGCGCTCTTGCGTCATTCGGATATGCGGAAGAGCCGCTGGATGAGCTGGCGCCCGAGGGAATTTTTCACGGGTTTGGCGAACTGCCTGCGCTGCTCGACCGGCTGGTGCGGTGATGAGCCAGGCCGATAGAACATTGGTCGTCTGTTCTGGCGGGCTGGATTCGGTGACGCTCGCCCATTTGGTGGCGCGGGAACGAACGCTGACGCGGCTCTTATCGTTCGACTACGGGCAACGGCATCGGAAAGAGTTGGAGTTCGCGGCGATGACTGCGGCGGATCTGGGCGTACTGCACGACACGGTCGACATTTCTGGCGTTTCCCGTTTTCTGACCGGCTCAGCTCTGACCGGCGACGTCGAGGTGCCGGACGGGCATTACGCCGAAGAAAACATGCGAGTTACTGTCGTGCCGAACCGCAACGCCATCATGCTGACCATCGCGTTCGGTGTTGCGGCGGGCGAGGGGGCGGGTGCAGTCGCCGCGGCGATGCATGCGGGCGATCATTTCATCTACCCCGATTGCCGGCCCGAGTTCACCGACGCTTTCGGCGCTATGCAAAAGAAAGCGCTGGAGGGGATGTGGGAGATTGATCTCTACACCCCTTTCATCGACCGCTCGAAGGCCGATATCGCGAGGCTGGGCGGCGAGTTGGGCGTGTCGTTCGAAAAGACCTGGAGTTGCTACAAGGGCGGCGCGCGTCATTGCGGGCGCTGCGGCACCTGCGTTGAGCGGCGAGAGGCGCTGCATCTGGCCGGCGTTGCTGATCCGACAGAGTACGACGATCCCAGTTTCTGGAAGTCGGTGACTTAGGCGGGCGTCATGCCCATTTTCTTATCACGCTCTCGCAGCCACCAGATGAATGGGATGGCGACGACCACCATGATCGCTTTGCCCACGACTTGCCCGGCGAGAAACTCAAGACTGCCAAAGGCGAGATAGAGAAAGACGACACTATCGATGACCAGTCCGACCGCGCTGGAAGCGACGACGGCTAAAACCAGCCGCTTGGCCTGCAATGGCGTGTAGACGGCGAAGTCAGCCAGTTCAGACAACAAAAAGGCCGAGGCGGAGGCGACTACAAGCGCAGGCGGCGCGACAACTGCTGAAAGCGCAGCGCCCGCCAGGATAGCGCCGACGGCCCAGACCTTTCCCAGTCTGCGCTGCACGAGGTCGCGCAGCGCCAGCGCCGAGCCGATCATCAGGACGCCGCTCGGCGCCTCCAGTCCAAAGCCGACCGGGATCAGGCAAGGACCGTTCGGAACGCAGAATTCGCCTACGTTGCCGATCATCCAGTTCGCCAGCGGAATGCAGGCGATGAATCCGATCAGATAGGCGGCGCCTTCCCATTTTTGTTTGGTCATCGGCATCGGTCGTCTCAAACTCGTATCATCATTTGTTGCGGCGTCTCGCGGCGCGCGGCGCACCCATAAGCCATTCGCGCCGCATCCGCCAGCCCTGAGCAACGCGCGGAAAAGCGCTTGCTCCGCCCATTGATCCTATCTATATCCGGCCGCGCGGGCGGTTAGCTCAGTTGGTAGAGCACAGTGTTCACATCGCTGGGGTCACTGGTTCGAGCCCAGTACCGCCCACCATTTCCTTTAAAACCAAAGACTTAAGCTGCATGAATCGCAGGTGGGCCACAATGGTGGGACACATTATGCGCCTTGCAGCTTATCTTTGCACCTCCCGGCACGGCATTTTTTACTTCCGATTCCCCTTGCCAGTGGACTGTCACCCAGCGGGAAGCCGCAGCCATCTTAAGGTGTCGCTGGGCACTAGAGAGCCGAAGAACGCAGGCCGTCTCGCTCGCCTTCTAACACTTGCTGGACAATCGGTTCTCGCCCGGCCAAAGGTCCGCGCTATGAGATACGATGACATGCGCGATCATGTGCGCGAGCACTTCGGCGATCTGCTCCGCAAGTTTCGGGAGAAGACGGCCGCTGATGGCCCGGCGGGGGGTATCCGCTTCTCTCCTCATACTCCTGCCAATTACTATCCAGCATCGGTTCTGTGTAATCGCTTCTTTGGGGTTTAGGTTCTGTTGAGTCTCATGAATCTCCGCGGACACGCCGCCGCGAGTCCGCAAGACGCGCGTTGGTGCTGGGTCTCTCAGAATCGTTGGTTCATGCCGTGGAAATGGTCCCGGAGAATCGGATATTGAGAGTAAGCGTCCGCCCAACCTGGGTTGACGCAGACAATCGCCACTATTGGGCAGATGATCCATGGTCGCGATGCGACCTCTGCCGGGGCTCCGCGATTATGACGATAGAGCGGTGGCGCTCGGCGACCCGCTAAAGCCCGCCGCGCGTTGCGAATCCGCCCTTATGCCCAACCTTGCCGTGAAGCCATTGCGGCACCAGCTGCAGTTCGGTTGAGTTCTCGACGTGATGCCAAGTGAGTTCCGCTTTTTTCCGAAATTTGGCCACCCGGCGGTTGTCCGGTTTACCGTTCTTTCTGAACCAGCCTTTTTTCTTCGCATATTCAGTGTCGGCAAGTCGGTCGTGGTGTTTTCGCATCTTGTCTTCCTCGGCCGTTGTAAGCTTTTTAGCCTGCGGATCGATGCCCTCAGGAAAGAAATCTTTCTCCTTTATCATCGCCCGCCCAGGCGAGTCCGGCTCCCACCCACCGTCGACATATTTCGAGAAATCCGGATAGCCATCCTTGTGCGGGATATGCGTCACGTCGTCGACGCTGATCTTGAGATTCGGATTTTTTTCAATGAGATCAAGATAGTGATTGTACGTCTTCTTGATCATCTCCGGGTCTTTCGGACTCCAAGGGCTGTCGCCGGGCGTGCCTTGCCACTCGCCGGATCTCGAAAGTCTCTCGCCGACCTCCTGCGCGAAGATCGATTGCTCGATTTGCCCGTCGGCCCGAGCCTGTTGCTGCCGCGCGGCGAAATCATCGAGGATCGTGCCGCCATCCTCGTAGGCGCCTGAGATTGCCTCGTCGATCTGGTCGGTGGCAGCTTTGCGCTTCTTGGGGTCGGCGATGGTGAAGAGATCGTCCGACAGGTTCATCACCTCATCCACGATCGGATCGGATTTCATCACGTTCTCAAGCTCGCCGGCGAGGCGCGTCCTCGCCTCGCCCAGCGCCTTCGAGTCGATCTCGCCGTTCTCGAACGCCTTGCGGGCTTTCCTTATCTCCTTTCGGATCTCAACCAATTGTTTCGAGGTCTTGCTCTTTTTCGGTGCCGCCTTGATCACCGCCGACAACTGTTTGTCCGTCGCGTCTGTAAACAGATCGAGGCGCACGGCGGCGGCCTTGGGATCGGCCGCCATCGGCTCCAGCACCTTCTTGATGAAATCGTCGGTGCGCATGTCCGGCGTGCGGCCCCACACCTTGAACGCATCGTCAAACTGATCCTCCGAGAGATTGAGCTCCTTTGCTCGCTTGGAGACCGTCTTCCAATCCTCGACGCCAAGGCTGTGCGCCTTCTTGAGGTTCTCGATCGCCTGCGGCTTGAGGTCCGCAATTTTCCCAACAAGCGCTTTGGCGTGGTTCGTCTTCATGAACGCGTCGAACTGCAAGATGCCCTTGCGCATCGACAGGCACACCGGATAGGCGAAATGCCAGGCCCAGTCGATGAGCGGCGTCAGCGGATCGATGACCGACATGGCGCGGCCGCCGTAGGATTTGCGCGCCACGGTCCAGGCGGCGTTGGCGGCGGCCTCTGCCTCGGCGGCGCGTAGGATCGCCTTGCTCACCGCCTTGTCGGCTTTAGCAAGGTCCTTCTCAAGCTTCGCCAAAGCCGCCGCGACGTCTTCGGTGGACTCGACCGTCTCTTGCGCCTTGTTGAAGGCGGTGACGGCCTTGGCGACGTCCGACCCGTCCTCGAGGATCTTCGCGATATGCGCCGATTTGCTCGCCGCCTTTCCGAAGGTTTTGAGGCCCGAGGCAACGTCGAGAACATCCAGCGGTATTGCGGCTATCGCGACCACGACCCAGACGAAGGACGGGTCGGTCGTCGAAAGACCTGCCTTGTTGGCTGCGTCCTCTTGCTGATACGTGACATAGGTGTCCCAAGCGTCGGCCGTGCCCAGCCCGACGGCCGCCGCGCCGCCCAGGACGGCCACCGTGCCCTGACCGAAGGTCAGCAATCCGGCAACGATTGCGGCGGCGCCAAGCGCCAATTTACCCAAAATCTCACGACGCTGGATCGCACCCATATGATCCTGGAGAATGTCGTTGTGGACGCTGTCTGGATCAACCTGGGCTTCCGCCATCGCCCGCCCCATCGCGGCGTCGAATTTCCAGATCTCCTCGGGCTCCGCGTCCTCCGGAGGCGGTCCCATGAGAAGCTGGCGGGTTTCCTTAATTCCGTCGCGGCGCTTTTCCAACATCCGTTCGAGCTTTTTATGCAAGTCGCCCGGATTGTTCGAGCGCACCATGATGCGCAGTATTTCGTCGTCGAGGTCCTTTTTCGGATTCTCCGCTTTCAGCAACTCGTATAGCCGCCGCAGGTTCTCGTCAGACTCGATCGCAGCCATGATCTCGGGCTTCAGATCCCTCTGAATCTTCTCCCAGTCGGGCACGAGGTCGGGGATGCTCCGCTGATCTATCGGGTCGATGTCGGTCTTCTGGTACTTGATCTCGTCGGCCATCCGGTCGCGCTTCTCACGCACTTTGGCGAGCGTGGCCAGCATGTCCTCGAGACCCTTTTCGGACATGGCCGACGTTTCGAACTCGTAAAGATCGTTCATCCGGCGATCCATCGCCTCATCGGCGATCAAAACTGCTTCGTTTTGAACCGCTTTCTTGAACGTCTTGATATCGTTTTTGAATTCCTCCTCGCTGGCATAACCCCATTTATGCAACTCGATCGCCAGCTTCTTTTGGGCGGCAAGCGTTTCGGCGTTGTATTTTTTATTGGCGATGTTGAAGTCGGCGTCGCGGCCCCTGCTGGTGCTCTCGGGCTTCGTGCCGCGATTCGCCTTTTTGTAGAGCTTGTAGAGGTCTCGCTTGCCGCTGAGCGTCTTTTGCGCGTCCATGCGGGTTTCAGTCGCCGCTTGGCGCTTCTCCAGCTTCTCAAGATATCGCTCCACCGACCCGGCAAAGTCCTCCATGGTATCCGCCTTGCCGTCGACGCGATTCCAGAAGTCCGCCATCGCCTCGTCGCTGAGATGCTCTACTTTCTTCGAGACCTCCACCAACCGGTCGATATTCTCGGCGGTGATCGGTATCCCGCCTTGGCCGAATTTCAGGAACCGTAACGCCTTGGCCGGAATCCGGTCGACGCGTTGCTGCTGCTGAACGACGTCGGCGCGAATCTTGAGCCATTGCTCGGATATCGCTTTAAAATTCGGATCGGACGGGTCGAGCGGCTCTCCCCGCTTGTATTCCGTCATCTCCCAGAACAGTGCGTCGGCCTCTTGGTTGACGCTGTTCTGCTGGGCGCCGTCCATTGCGTCGAAGTCTTCTTTCGCCTGTTCGAGCGCGTCAGCACTCTGGTCCGAAAGACCGGGATGGAAGTAGTTCACGACGACGTAGCCTTTTTTGATCTCTTTTTCCGTGATCTCGAATTCCAGTGGCGTGACGCGGTTCGCAGGGTTCTTGTTGTTCTCAATAGCCTCCTGCCGAGTCATTCCCGCTGCGACCATGTCGACAAGAATGCTGAACTCGAGATTCGACATCGGCTTGGTCACTTTGACGACGCAGGGTATCTTGCGCCCCTTGACGCGCGGGCGCCGGGGCTCGTCTGGCTTGGCGCCAGGGGACGCCTTCGCGCTGGCTCGGCTCTCGAGCGACGCCGCCTCAGGCTCCGCCGCTGCGAACTTCAAAAAGGTCGTCTCCGAGACCGGTTCATCGCCTGGCGCCGGGAAAGCGACCAGTTGGGCGCGCCCGGGTTCGATCAAGGTGCCTAATTCTGAGAGCAGACTCTCTGAGCGCGTCATATCGCCGAGCTTCATCGCCAGGCCGAATGTCTTTACCAGCGCCTGCACGTCCTCGACATGGATCGGCTTTGCCACCGCCAAGTAGCGCGACAGTTGCGGTTTCATCACCGCCAACCGCTTGGTGAACGCCGTCTTTTGATCGCCGACATCCCCGGCCTCCGCCGGCTGGTCCTTTGCTAGCGCCGGTTCAACCGGCGTATCGGCGGTCACCCCTGTGAGGAGCGCGATCTTGTTGAGCGCGTTCTGGGCCGCGACGAGATTGCCGCCGGCGATCGAGACGGCGACCCCCTTGAGAGCGCCCTTGAGCGCTTTGACTTCATCCGGCGCCATTCCGTTGAAGCGTAGTCTGAACACTGCCGCGACATGCTTCAGATCGGCTGCGAGGGCGTCCTTCGACAACTCCTGGCCTTCGCCCACCGGAGCCGCATCCTCGTCGCTGTCGATCTCGGACCCGTCCGGCAGCACGACCTTGACCTTGTAGGCATAACCCTGGTCCGCCATCCACACCTTGGCGAGACGGGGGAAGCTCTTGGGCGGCTCTTCCTGGCAGGTGAGCGTGACGGTCTTTCCGCTGACGGTCATCATGCCACACGCGCCACGCGGGCCTCCGCCGTCGGACTTCGCCTGCTGGCGGAGCTTCTCGATGGGATGGCGGGGGTGGGCTTTGAGAACAAGACCCTTGTCGCCCAGCAGCCAGGCGGCGTTGTGGGGCTTCTTTCGCGCTTTTTGGAGAATCTCGCCGATATCGCTTTCGGCGTCTTCCTCAACCGCAACCTCCTCCGGGCGCGCATCTTCGTCGACCGGCGCCTCTTCCGATTGCGGCACGATGAGAATCGGCTTCATCTTGACGCCGATCTTGGTCAGATACTGTTTGAACTTGGTCTCCATGCCACCGGGAGGTTCTTCGAGGCAGGTAATCTCGATATTTGTCCCGTTGACCTTGAGTTTTCCCATGACCCCCTTTGGCGTAGCGCCGACGCGTTTCTTTGCCTTCTTCTTCAGGTTCTTGGCCGGAAGCCGTGGGTCAGCCTCGATGGCCAATCCCTCGGCGCAGATCACCACGGCGCAGTTGTGCTCTTTCTTCTTCGCAGAAGCGAACAGGGCTTTGACCGCAACGCCTTCCTTCTTCCAGTCTTCCTTGGATTTCTTGGCCATAGAGTGCGCTTTCCCCATTCGGAAGGCGATGACCGCATTATGCTGGTTTGGGCAGGTCGACTGCGGCGCTCACCCATCGAAAACTGATGTCTGACAAATTCACGATCCGAGCGCGAATTCAATTAATGGTGTAGCACAAGGCGCTGTTGAGCCCCAACAGCGCCTGCAACGGCGCTCGGCGTTGTGTTCCGCGCGATCCGGACGCCCCCGCTATCGCCGCCTTGGCCGCCAACCGTCTTGTGAAGCATTGAGAGAACCCTGTGTTCATATTTCCCACGCATGGGTCGCCTGGGACCGCGACAAGGACTTTGACAGCGTTGCTGCGCTTCAGCGCCGTTCGATCAGCCGCTTTTCCCCGTTTGCCCGCGGCGCTCAATTCGCTTATGTTACAATATAACAAATAGCAAAATTGAGGCTGAGCAGATGCCCGTGGAGATGACGGATAAGCAGAAACGGTTCGTCGCTGAGTACGTAAGCTGCGCAAATGCTACGCAGGCGGCGAAAAACGCCGGCTATTCAATGGTCACGGCTCATGAGCAGGGCCGACAGCTGCTTGGAAAACCGCACATCGCACGAGCCGTGCTGGATCACCTTCCCGGTCCAAGGCGCGCTCTGGCGCGATCGGGCTGCGAGCGCTGAAGCGCGTATGTGAAGACGAGAAGGCCAGCGCTAGCGCCCGTGTGGCGGCCGCCAGGGCGCTTTGCGAGCATGCTGGACTGGGTTGGCGCGGGCAGGGACGCCAGCGCCGCTCCTGATGGCGATGAGGCGGAGAACGAGAATCGGATGAACCCGCGCGAGGTGCTGAAGATGTTCGCCGGCGGCAAGAGCGGAGGCGCAGCTTGAAAAAAGAAATTTACGAGATGACGAACGAAGAGCTCGATGCCGAGATCGCCAATCGCCACTAGCCGCAGCCAATCAGCAGGCGCTTTGAGTGAGTTTCGCTTCGCTCTGTAGAATCGGCGTTGAATCTGACCGCTTGGTGAGCCACACAGGTGGGACAAATCGCAACTCTCTCACTTTGTGAATGCAGCAATATCAATGGTTTATCGGCACGGCAGGCGTCCCAGTACCGCCCACCATTTCCTTCTAGACCAAAGACTTAGTCTGTGTATATCGCAGGTGGGCCACACGGGTGGGACACATCATGCGCCTTGCAGCTTATCTTTGCACCTCCCGACACGGCATTTTCTAATTCTGATTGCCGATGCCTGTGGACCGTCACCCGGAAGGGAGACGCAGTCATCTCAAGGTGTCTGTGCAACCACGTCTGCCACCCGTGCGCGGCTCAATTGTTAGATCGGCAAAGCCTATCGACTGCTATGCTCCGATTGTGTTCTCTAATGTGTCAATGGTGTCAGCTTGGCCATTGAGCGATATCGGCACCTGAGGTTTCCTATGTTCTCTTCGGGCTCGCGCGGCCCATCATGGGGTTGGCTGGGTGTGGAATGGCAAGGTTGAAACCGCAATCTGGCTGATAGCGCAGCCGCAAAGTCACGCCAATCAGACGTTTTTTTCAACGGAATAAACCCTATGTGGTCCGATTGCACCACTGAGCAATGCGTCCGCTTTGGGCCAAAAAAATCGCCCTGACCAAATAGTGCGCCTCCGTTGATCCACGTCATCCATTCGCGACGCGTTGTGGTCTATTAATTGAACGAGACGTCGGCGACGCTCCATTAGGTGGAGCCGCCCCCTAGTCTACCGGGTGGTCAGCGATGGAAGCATCTGTGCAGCCAAACTTCGGTGAGAATTCGGTGCTCTCGGCGCGCAGTCTCACCAAGGTCTATGGCGAGGGCGCATCCGAGGTGCGGGCGCTACGTGGCGTCGATCTCGATTTCGCGGCGGGAGAGCTGGCGGTTCTGCTCGGCGCATCGGGCAGTGGAAAGTCCACCCTGCTGAATATCATGGGTGGACTGGATTCGCCGACCGATGGCGAGGTCTTTTTTCACGGAGAGACGGTCACCGCCTACAGCGAACGCGCTCTGACGATTTACAGGCGGCACCGGGTCGGCTTCGTCTTCCAGTTCTACAACCTGATCGCTTCGCTAACCGCGGAGGAGAATGTCGCTCTGGTGACCGAAATAGCTAGAAACCCTCTGAGGCCCGCGGAGGCGTTGGAGTTGGTCGGGCTGGGCGAACGTATCCATCATTTCCCAGCCGAGTTGTCGGGAGGCGAACAGCAGAGGGTCGCCATCGCCCGCGCTATCGCCAAGCGGCCTGAGGTCCTGCTCTGCGACGAGCCCACGGGCGCTCTGGACAGCAAGACCGGCGTGGTGGTGCTGGAGGCGATCGACCGCGTTAACCGGGAACTGGGCGCGGTCACAGTCGTCATCACCCACAACGCGTCGATCGCGAACATGGCGCACCGGGTGATCCATATGGCCGACGGGCGCATCGCGAAGACCAAGATTAACGAGACCCGCCTCGCTCCCGCCGACATATCGTGGTGACCGGGATGCGCGCGCTAGACAAAAAACTGTTTCGGGATCTCTGGCGGATGCGCGGCCAGGTCATCGCAGTGGCGGTGGTCGTCGCCTCGGGCGCGGCGCTGCTGGTGATGTCTCTTTCCGCGCTCACCTCGCTGCGCGAGACGACGGACGCCTATTACGAGCGTCATCGCTTCGCGCATGTCTTCGCCGGATTGGAGCGCGCGCCAGAACGACTCGCCGCCAAAATTGGCGAAATACCCGGCGTGCAGACGGTCGAAACCAGAATCTCGGCCGTCGCCACGGTTGAGGTGGCGGGTGTGTCCGAACCCATCTCGGCGCAGCTTGTTTCACTACCGCGGCTGGGCGAACCACTTCTCAATCAGCTGGCGATGCGCAAAGGCCGCGCGCCCCGCCCCGACAACCGAGACGAGGCGGTGGCGTTGGAGCCGTTCGTTGAGGCGCACGGCCTCCAGCTTGGCGATAAGATCAGCGTTTTGATGAACGGCGCCAAACGGCGGGTTCGCATTGTCGGCGTCGCGCTGTCGCCGGAATTTATTTACGCGATCGCGCCGGGCGGGTTGGTGCCAGACGAGGCGCGGTTTGGTGTGATCTGGATGAACCGGGAGGCGCTGGAAGCCGCCTACGACCTGGACGGGGCCTTCAACCAGGTCAGCCTCGCCCTTTTGCGCGGCGCTAGCCCAGAAGCTGTCTTGCAGCGACTCGACCCGATGCTCGAACGCTATGGCGGAGCCGGCGCAATAGCGCGCGCAGATCATCTCTCGCATTGGTTTCTGATGAACGAGTTGGAGCAGCTTAAAACCACGGCGACCATTCTTCCCACGATCTTTCTGGCCGTGGCCGCTTTTCTGACAAACTCGGTGTTGGCGCGCCTGATCGCGATCGAGCGCCCTGAGATCAGCCTGATGAAAGCGTTCGGCTACTCGAATCTTCAGGTCGGCGGCCACTACGCGAAAATGGCGCTGTCCATAGCGGCGCTCGGCATCCTGCTCGGCTGGGTGATCGGCGCGGGGCTGGGTCAGATCTACACCTCGGTCTTCGCCGAGTTCTTTCAGTTTCCGTTTCTGCTCTTCCGCCCCAGCGGCATGGAATTCATACTATCGGCTGCTGTTGGCCTGGGGGCCGCGTTGCTGGGCGCGCTGTCAGCCGTGCGCCGCGCGGTGATCCTTCCTCCCGCCGAGGCGATGCGCCCGCCTTCGCCCGAGAATTTCCGCAGTGCGGAGGGCGCGCAACGACTGATGGCGCGGCTGGATGCCCCGACCCGGATCATCCTTCGCCAAATCGTACGCGCGCCGGGCCGCGCGGCGCAAACGGTGATCGGCGTGGCGCTTTCGGTGGCTGTGCTGGTGATGGCGCTTCAGTGGAAGGAGGCGATTACAGCTCTGATCCAAAGCCACTTCGCCGAGACTCAGCGCCAACACGCGACGCTCGGCTTTCACAAGCAGATCGCCATGGAGGGGCGCTTTATGCTTGAGCGTATGCCCGGCGTGCTGGCGGTTGAGCCGGGCCGCGTCGTGTCTGCGGATCTCAGCGCAGGGCCGCGTGTTCATCGCGGCGGTGTCACCGGCCTACCGCGCGACGCTGAATTGCAGGTGATTCACGACGCTCGCGGTTGGGAGTTGCCGACACCTGAGGGCGGGTTGGTTCTGGGTGTGAAACTGGCGGACAAGCTGGGCGTCGGCGTTGGAGACGAAGTCACTGTAGAAACGCTCGACCGCCGACAGGTTCGGTTCGAGGCGCCGGTGGCGGGCGTGCATAAAACCTATATCGACATGCCCGCCTATATGGAGCTCGGCGCGCTCAACCGAGCGATGGACGATCCCGCCGTATTTGAACTGGCGCATGTATTGCTCGATCAGGCTGAAGAGGGTCGCTTTTTCGAGGCGGTCAAAGAAATTCCCGGCCTCTCAGCCTTAGCGATCAAGCGCCACGCGACCGAGAAGATGCTCCAGACGATTGGCGAATCGGTCCTGATCTTCGTCTCGTTTTTCACGCTTTTCGCCTGCGCGCTCGCCTATGGCGTCACCTATAACGCCGTGAGGGTGGCGCTATCGGAACGTGGTCGGGATCTCGCGACGCTGCGAGTGCTTGGATTCACTCGGTGGGAGATTTCGTACATTCTGCTCGGCGAGGCGGCGCTGCTGACGTTTGTGGCGTTGCCGCTTGGCTGCTTGGCTGGGGCAGGTTTGGTGCTGCTGATGCTCGACGCGTTCGATACCGAACTGTTCCGCATTCCATTCAACATCCCCCCCGACATTTACGGGACTGCGGTGTTGATCGCACTGACCGCCAGCGTCGCATCCGCCGCATTGGCTCGGCGGCGCATCGACAAGCTGGACATGATCGCGGCTCTGAAAACGAGGGAGTAAGGACGATGGCCGTTCCTAATAGCAGGCTCGCACTCTGGGGCGTGCTGGCGGCCGCCTTGGCGGCGGGCCTGTGGATCGCCTTCACGCCCCGGGCGATTGAGGTCGATATTGCAACGATCGAAAGCGGGCCGCTCGTCGTCACTGTCGCGGAAGAAGGCGAGACCCGGATCAAGGACATTTTTGTCGTCTCCTCGCCGCTCAGAGGCCGCGCGCTACGGATCGAGATCGAAGAGGGCGACGAGGTGATCGCTGGCGAAACAGTGGTCGCCGAGATCGAGCCGATCGATCCGGAATTTCTCGACGCCCGCAGCGAAGCCGAGGCGCGCGCCGCAGTGGAGACCTCCCGCGCGGCGCTTACCCTGGCGGAAGCGGAATTGATTGAAGCGCGCGCAGAGTTGGATTTCGCGACAGCTGAACTGGCCCGCATGCGCCAATTGAGAGATCGCAATACAATTGCGGCCCGCGCATTGGAAGACGCCGAACGGCTTTACAAAACCCGCGAGGCCACCGTCTCCACCGCCGAAGCCGCGGTCAGAATGCGCCAATTTGATCTGGAGGCGAGCGAAGTGCGCTTGCTGCGACCGGGCGAGGCGCTTGAGCGCGCCGGCGCCTGTCCCTGTGTTCCGATCCGCGCGCCTGTCAGCGGCCGGGCGTTGCGAGTTCTGCATGAGAGCGCAGGGGTGGTCGCCGCAGGAGAGCCGCTGATCGAAATCGGCGACCCGACTGAATTGGAGATCTTGGTCGACTACCTCTCCTCCGACGCCGTCCAGATTGAACCTGGCCAGAGGGTAATGATCGACGAATGGGGCGGCGCGGAGGTTCTCAATGGCGTTGTTCGCCGCGTGGAGCCCTACGGCTTCACCAAGATCTCGGCCCTTGGGATTGAGGAGCAGCGCGTCAACGTAATCATCGATCTGACCGATCCGCCCAAGACCTGGAGCCGCCTGGGGCACGGATTCGAAATCGTCTCGCGTGTGGTGCTTTGGGAGCATGAGACGGTTTTAAAGGCGCCGCTCACCGCACTGTTCCGAAACAATGGCGAATGGTCCGTCTTTGCGGTCGACGGGGGCGTCGCGGCGCTTCGCCCGGTCGAGGTCGGACGACGGACCGATTTGGAGGCGGAGATTCTGGACGGGCTCGCCAAAGACGAAACGGTGGTGCGGTATCCGAACGACCAGATCATCGACGGGACGCCAGTGACGTCGCGGTAGAGGAGGTTCGGGGAATCTGAACAAGGGTGATAAGCGGCCTTTCCGCTCGCCATCGACATGGCAGGCGACCCAGATCCGCCCGCCATTTCCCAAATCGGGTATCGTGACGCTGCACTTTTCTCGTCAGAGAAATCGCATTGCCGAGGAATCGTGAAATCAAGCGGTCCTAACCATCTAGTAGCATCGTGGATCAGCCGAAACCGCAGTCGCCGCTTGACGGATGATGGCGCGGGAGCGCAGCTAGGGGGATGAGCGACGTCATCAGTTTTCCCGGCCCGGCGACCCTAGTGGGCGGCGGCGCGATTGATCGAGCCGATTTCGAGGCTGCGCTCACATACGCCCCGCATATCATCGCAGCAGATGGCGGCGCGAACGCCCTGCGCGCCTGGGGCGTGGCCGCGCATGCGGTTGTCGGCGATATGGATTCCGTTGAGCATCTGGAGGGCCATCGCTCGGCGGGCGCCGAAATCAGACACCTGTCCGAGCAGGACACCACTGATTTCGAAAAATGCCTCTACGCCACGGACGCGCCGTTTTACTTGGGCGTCGGTTTCATGGGACGACGCTTTGACCACTCGCTGGCCGCGCTGCATGTGCTGTTGCGCCGAGCCGAGCGTCGCGCGGCTCTGATCGCGGAAGAGGATGTGATCTTTCTGGCGCCGCGTATCTGGCGTGCGCGACTTGCGCCCGGCGCAAGGGTCTCCATCGTGCCGCTCAAGCCAGTGACAGCGCAACTCTCCGAGGGGCTAGAATACCCGCTGAAAGGGTTGCGTATGTCGATGGGCGAGCGTGTTGGAACGTCGAATAGCGCCGCCTCGAAAGATGTGATGGTGGAGTTCGATGGGGATGGCGCGGCGATTATGATTGAGAAACGGTTTCTAGGGGCCGCGGTCGACAGTGCGCTCAACAGGCCGGAAGATTGACCGCCAGGCCGCCCAGGCTCGTCTCTTTGTATTTATGGTTCATGTCGCGCCCTGTTTGGCGCATCGCCTCTACGCAATTGTCGAGCGGCATGAAATGACTCCCGTCGCCCCGCAGCGCCAGCGACGCGGCGGAGACGGCCTTGATTGCGCCAAGGCCATTGCGCTCGATGCAGGGCGCCTGCACAAGGCCCTGCGCCGGATCGCAGGTCATGCCCAGATGATGCTCCAACGCGATTTCCGCGGCGTTCTCGATCTGAGCGTTTGATCCGCCAAGCACTGCGCAGAATCCGGCCGCCGCCATGGCCGCCGCTGACCCGACCTCCGCCTGACAACCGCACTCGGCGCCGCTGATCGAGGCGTTGTGCTTGATGATCCCGCCAATCGCCGCCGCGGTCAGCAAATAGTCGTGCAACTTATCCTCGCGCGCTCCCACGCAGTGATCGAGGTAGTAGCGCGCCACCGCCGGAATAACGCCAGCGGCGCCATTGGTCGGCGCGGTCACGACGCGCCCGCCGGCGGCGTTCTCCTCATTCACAGCCATGGCGTAGACGCTGAGCCAATCGTTCGCCACATGCGGTTGTGCGGCGTTCAGGCCGCGCTCTTCGTCCAGCTGTTTGCGAATCGCTCCGGCGCGCCGCTTGATGCGGAGACCCCCGGGAAGCTCGCCTTCACCATTCAGCCCCCGGTCGATGCATGCGTTCATCGTGCTCCAGATGCGGTCGAGGCCTTGTTTAAGCCGCGCTTGGGGCATGACGACGCATTCGTTTGCCAGCTTCATCTCAGCGACCGAAAGGCTGGCGGCGCAGCCCATCTTCAACATCTCTTCAGCTGAGCCGAACGGGTATGGGCAACCGGCCTCCGCCTGCGCCGCGCCAAGTGAATCCGACTCGCGTCGAGTCGCTTCCAGCTCTTTCTCGGTCAGAACAAAGCCGCCGCCAATAGAGTAGTAGGTCTCCTTGAGAACCTGATGTCCGGCCGCGTCTCTCGCCTCCAGCACCATTCCGTTGGCGTGGCCGGGCAGGGGCGGGCCGTAGTCGAAAACGATGTCAGTTTCGGAATTGAAAGCGA
Organism: Paracoccaceae bacterium; assembly: GCA_963669315.1. GTDB lineage: Bacteria > Pseudomonadota > Alphaproteobacteria > Rhodobacterales > Rhodobacteraceae > SZUA-547. The sequence goes on from OY770021.1 coordinate 3,533,142, forward strand.
TATTCGGTAGTCCTTCCGGCGCGACTATCCTTTCTGCAGCCAAAGTTTTCAGGCGTGCATCGGCCTCATCCGGGTCCAGCGTCTCAGGCGTTAGTCCCGCCAGTCCCAGCGTGACAGCGCGATCGGTTGCGTGACCTTTGCCGGTGAAGGCGAGTGAGCCGTGTAGGCGGCACATTAAATGAGCGGGCGGCCCAGAGCCGGGAATTCGCGCATCGCCTGCCCTGAGCAAGTTCAGAAAATGCGAGGCGGCCGACATCGGCCCCATCGTATGGGAACTGGACGGCCCGATTCCGATCTTGAATATTTCGAATACGCTTAGAAACAATGGCCTCTCCTTGGGGCGCCGTCGCCGTATTCTATAGCGTCGTTTTCGGACGATTGGATCAGATTTCCTCCGTGACCTCGCCCACCCGCCGTTGTAGGACCAACGCAGCCACGAATTTCGGCAAAAGGATCCGGAAATGACGCGAAAGCTCTCGCCGCAAGATCTCGCCAAAAAAGTCGCCGCTGAAGAAGCGCTGACTTTCGTCGAGTCGGGCATGAAGCTCGGTCTTGGAACCGGGTCTACCGCGGCCCTCTTCGTGAAACTTCTGGGAGAGCGGGTGAGGAACGAGGGGCTTAAGGTTACCGGCGTCCCGACCTCAATCCGGACGGGAGAATTAGCCGAGGCGTGCGGGATCAAGCTGACGACGCTGAACGAGGCGGGTTGGCTGGACATCACCATTGATGGCGCCGACGAGTTTGATGAAGAGCTTCGTTTGATCAAGGGCGGCGGGGGCGCGTTACTGCAGGAGAAGATCGTCGCCTGCGCGTCGGATCAGATGATCGTAATAGGCGATCTCTCCAAACAGGTGCGTGAGTTGGGCGCCTTTCCTCTGCCGGTCGAAGTCGTGCCTTTCGGGTGGCAGGTGACCGAAGCGCTGATCGCAGAAACCCTCGACGACTATGACGTCGATAGCAAGAAAATGACTCTGCGTCTGTTCAAGGACGAGCCGTTTCTCACTGATGAGGGAAATTTCATTCTCGATCTTCATCTGAGGCGAATCGGTGACCCGGAAGATCTGGCGGCGGCGTTGAACTTGATTCCCGGCGTGATCGAGACGGGTCTGTTCATTAACGTCGCTGACGTGGTCGTGATCGGGCGGGAGGATGGAACCTCGGACATCATTGAATATGTCGATGATGAGGACAGCGATTAATCGCCAGCGCGATGAATGATCGCCTATCACGCATGACCGGGAGCGATTCTGATGGCTGAGTTCGACTATGACCTGTTCGTCATCGGTGGCGGCTCCGGCGGCGTAAGGGCCGCCCGCATGTCCGCCAATCACAGCGCAAAGGTTGCATTGGCCGAAGAATACCGCTTTGGCGGCACCTGCGTGATCCGCGGCTGCGTGCCGAAGAAATTGCTGGTCTACGCCTCTGGCTTTTCCGAGCATTTCGAGGATGCGGAAGGTTTTGGATGGAGCGTCGGTGAGCGCAGTTTTGACTGGGCCAAGTTGATCGCCGCCAAAGACCAGGAAATTGATCGACTGGAGAATATTTACCAATCCAACCTCTTAAACGCTGGCGTTGAGCTTTACCGCTCTCGGGCCACTGTCGTCGATCCGCACACAGTTGAGTTGGCGTCAGACGGCCGAAAAGTGACGGCCAAGCACATATTGGTGGCTACCGGCGGAGGGCCTTTCGTCCCCGATCTCCCCGGTTCCGAATATGCGGGCACGTCGAACGACGCCTTCCATCTGGAGAACTTTCCGAAGCGAGTTATCGTCGTCGGCGGAGGATACATCGCGTGCGAGTTCGCCTGCATTTTCAAGGGACTGGGGGCGAAAGTTACGCAAATCTACAGGCGCGATGTATTTCTGCGCGGCTTCGATATGGATGTTCGAAAGCACATGGCCGAGGCGATGAGTGCGAAGGGAATCGATATTCTCTTTAACTCGGACATCTCTGAAATTTCAGAGACTCCAGATGGTTACGCCGCAAAGTTGACGAATGGTGACGAGGTTGGGGCCGATTTCGTTATGTACGCCACAGGCCGTCGGCCCAATACCACGGGTATGGGGCTGGAGGCGGCAGGCGTCAGGCTGACCGCAAATGGCGCGGTCGAGGTCGACGCATGGTCGCAGAGTTCGGTTCCGTCGATCTATGCGGTCGGCGATGTGACGGACAGGCTCGCCCTGACGCCGGTGGCGATCCGCGAAGGCGCGGCGTTTGCAGATACGGTTTTCGCCGGCAATCCGACCAAGGCGGACCATTCAGACGTCGCGACGGCGGTGTTCACGCAACCCGAAATTGGCACGGTCGGCCTGACCGAGGAGGCGGCGCGGGCGGGATACGACGTCGAGGTTTATCGCTCCGTCTTCCGGCCCATGCTCAACACCCTCTCGGGCAGGGACGAGAAAATGCTGATGAAGCTGATCGTCGACAAGGCGTCGCGCCGGGTGCTGGGGCTTCACGTCGTGGGCCATGGCGCAGGCGAGATGATTCAGCTGGCCGGAGTCGCGGTTAAGATGGGCGCGACCAAGGAAGATTTCGACCGCACCGTGGCGGTGCATCCAACTGCGGCTGAAGAGCTGGTCACAATGCGGGATCCGATCTCTTGAGTGCGGGTGGACGCAAGAATTGCGCAGGTTTGGCCGCTGACTTGATGCGCGCAGCCACAGCGCCACTTAGAAAAGGCGAGAACCGGTTTGCGCCGCGCGGCGGCGCAGAGTAAACCGACCCGTCAATCTGCCTCTTGGCGGTCAGTGCAAGGATGGAGACCGAATGCCCTGGAGCAATAAACCCGGCGGCGGCCCCTGGGGGGGCGGCGGCGACGGCGGCAAGAACGGCGGCGGCGGAGATCGCGGTCCGTGGGGTGGCGGCCCGTCCGGCGGCGGCGGCGGCGGTGGTCAACAACCACCCGATCTCGATGAGATTCTGAAAAAAGGCCAGGACCGACTGAAAGGTATCTTCGGCGGTGGTGGCGGCGGTGGTCGCGGCCCTGCGTCGTCCGGCGGTGGCGGCGGTATATCCCGTGCTGGCGTTCTTTTGGCGATCGCCGCGTTGTTCGTCGGTTGGGCGGTGGCGTCCCTCTATCGCATCGAGCCGGATGAGGCGGGCGTCGTTCTGACCCTCGGGCGCTATGAGAAGACCGAACCGCCTGGACTGGCGGTCGCAATTTGGCCGATCCAGACCATTGAGGTTCTGCCGGTCACCCGAGAAAACATCATCGATATAGGCTCCAACACCTCCGCGTCTCGCGCGTCGGATCGTGGGCTGATGCTGACCGGCGATGAGAACATCGTCGACATCGATTTTCAGGTCGTGTGGAAGATCGCTGACCCCGCGAAGTTCCTGTTCAACCTCGCCGATCACTCGGCCACGATTCAGGCCGTGTCAGAATCGGCGATGCGAGAGGTGATCGGCCGATCAGAGCTGAGTCCGATCCTCAACCGTGATCGCGCCCTTGTCAGCCAGGATGTGGGCGAACTCATTCAATTGACACTGGATGGTTATGACAGCGGTATCTTCATCGAGCGCGTAAACTTCGACCGGGCGGATCCGCCCAGTCAGGTCATCGATGCGTTCCGCGACGTACAGGCAGCCGCGCAGGACCGTGTGACCGAGGAAAGCCGGGCTGAGGCCTACGCCAACCAGACGTTGGCCCGCGCCCGAGGCGAGGCGGCGCAGTTGCTGCAAGAGGCGGAAGGCTATGGCGCGCGCGTCGTCAACGAGGCGGAAGGTGAGGCCGCGCGCTTCACCTCTATCCGCAAGGAGTACGCGAACGCGCCAGAAGTGACGCGCAAGCGCATCTATCTGGAAACCATCGAAGAAGTGCTGCGGAACACCGACAAGATCATCATTGATGAGAATACAGGCGGCGGCTCAGGATCAGGCGTCGTGCCCTATCTGCCGTTGAATGAACTTCGCCGGTCAGGGGAGAGCAACTGATGAAACGCGCTCCAATTATTCTTGGCGCTCTGGGCTTGCTGGTTGTCGCCGCCCTGTCCAGCGTCTTCATTGTGGACGAGCGCCAGCAAGCTCTGGTTCTCGCCTTCGGTCGCGTCGAGCGGGTGGAGGCCGATCCGGGCCTGAAATTCAAACTGCCGCCGCCGTTTAATACGGTGGAGTACTTTGAAAAGCGCATCCTTTCGCTCGAAACGCTGGAGCTGGAGGTCACGCCGGCCGATGATCGCCGTTTGGTGGTTGACGCGTTCGCGCGTTGGCGCATCACCGATCCGGTGAAGTTCCGCCAGTCGGTGCAGACCGAGATCGCGGCGCTTTCCCGTCTGCGGTCAATCCTGAACGCGTCGCTGCGCGAAGTGCTCGGCTCGGTTATTTCCGACGCCGTATTATCTGCTGATCGCGTCTTCCTGATGCAGAGAATTCGTGACACTGCGCGGCGAGATGCGTTGGCCTTGGGAGTGGATGTCGTCGATGTGCGGATCAGGCGCGCTGACCTGCCGCAGCAGAACCTGCAGGCCACCTATGACCGTATGCAGGCCGAACGTGAGCGGGAGGCGGCGGATGAGCGCGCGCGCGGCCGAGAGGCGGCGCAGCGGGTCAAGGCTTCGGCAGATCGTCAAGCGGTTGAGCTTGTGTCCGAGGCGCAGCGGGAATCGGATATCATCCGTGGTGAAGCTGACGCCAGACGGAATGCGATATTCGCGCAGGCCTTCGGCGCCGATCCGGAGTTCTTCCAGTTCTATCGTTCGATGCAGGCCTATTTGCAGTCGATCCAGGGAGACAGGTCGAGTCTGGTGATCACTCCCGATTCCGAGTTTTTCGAGTATCTGAAATCCGGAAGCGGCAGCGAGTAGTCGTGCCCCTTCGGGTGATGGCAAGGGGTGCGCGCCTATGAGCGATCTCCTCGCCGCCATCGGACTGATTCTGATTCTCGAAGGAGTCGCCTACGGCCTGTTTCCGGATTTCATGCGGCGCGCGGCGTTCGAGGTGTCGCGCACCGACCCTGAGTTGATGCGGGTGGTCGGATTACTGGCTGCGCTTGTCGGCACCGTTGTGTTGTGGTTCGTGAGAGGATGACATTCAACGAGATACGATCACAGCGTCGCGAGCGACAGGTGCGCGCCATAATTCGGGCGCGATTCATCCTATTCCTAGCTGCGACGGCAGCGCGACGCTGCGAATTGCAAGGTTTCGTCACCCTTGCTGAACGGGGAAATCCCGCAAGATCAAGGATGTAATACAAGGAGAGTCAGGTGTTTCGGATGTCTAACCTCAATCTGATACGCTCTCGCGTTCGCGCCGCCGCACTTGTGGCGGCCGTGTTAAGCACCGCGCCGGCGGCAGTTGGTGGCGCATCAGCGTCCTCCGCGCCCGAAACGTTTGCGGACCTTGCTGAAAACCTGAGTCCGGCGGTGGTCAATATCTCGACTGCGCAAAGGGTCGATGCGCCCCAAGGCGGACCGGAAATACCGCCCGGCGGGCCATTTGAGGATCTTTTCAAAGATTTCTTTGAGCAGCTCCCGCAGCAGCGTGGACCGCGCTCAGTTCAATCGCTCGGTTCGGGATTCGTGATTTCGGCTGACGGATACGTTGTGACCAACAATCACGTGATCGAAGAAGCAGATGAAATCACCGTCAATTTCCCTGATGGTATGTCCCTGCCGGCGACCCTGATTGGACGAGACCCAAAGACCGATATCGCTGTCCTGAAGGTTGAGACGGAGTCTTCTTTGCCGTTTGTGTCGTTTGGCGATAGTGAAATCAGCCGTGTTGGCGACTGGGTGCTGGCGATCGGTAATCCATTCGGATTGGGTGGGTCGGTTTCAGCCGGAATCATCTCGGCCCGCAATCGCGATATCAACGCCGGCCCGTATGACGATTTCATCCAGACCGACGCCGCCATCAACAGGGGCAATTCCGGCGGACCGTTGTTCAACATGGCGGGCGAAGTGATTGGCGTGAACACTGCGATCATCTCCCCATCCGGCGGGTCGATCGGTATCGGCTTCTCCGTGCCGTCCGCGCTGGCGAAGAATGTGGTCGCTCAGCTCAAGGAGTTCGGCGAGACGAGACGCGGGTGGCTTGGCGTTCGGATTCAGACGGTTACGCCGGAACTGGCCGACGGTCTGGGGCTGGAAGAGCCGTCCGGCGCTCTGGTCGCCGGTGTGTCCGAGAATGGACCGGCCGCCAAAGCCGGCATCGAGACCGGCGACGTGGTGATGCGCTTTGACGGCAAGGAAGTCCTGGAAATGCGCGATCTGCCGCGGATCGTCGCGGAAACGCCCGTCAATGAGTCGGTTCGCGTCGTGTTGTGGCGCGACGGTCAGACGATGACTGTGCTGGTCGAAGTAGGTTTGCTGGAAGAGGGCGAGACCCGGATCGAAAACGCCTCCTTGCGCAGCGGCGACGACGCCGGGGCCGATGTTCTCGGTATGACGCTCAAGAGCCTGACGGATCAGGTGCGCAGCCGGTTTGGGATCGATCGGGAGGTCGAAGGCGTACTCGTCGCCGCGGTCGAGGAGGGTGGCTCCGCCGCCGAAAAAGGTGTGCGCGCAGGGGACGTTCTGGTTGAGGTCGCGCAGGAGCCAGTGACAAGCCCTGCCGACGCGCTGGAGAAGATCGAACAGGCGCGTGAGACGGGCGCAAAAGAAGACGGTGGCTCAAAGCCGGTCATCCTGCTGCTCAATTCGGGGGGCGATCTGCGCTTCGTGGGTGTTCCTTTCGACGAGTGATCCGTCTGTCCAACTAAAATGTCATAAGGCCCGGCATAATTGCGCCGGGCCTTATGCATTGAGTATCGTCCTAAATTTCCGATGGTTAGCAGCGTAAGCTCGACCATGAACTCATCAACTATGCATTAGCGTGCATAGTTTTGCGCCGATTTCATTCCAGGTTCATTTAAATTTTGGCAAAGTCTTAATCACCCAAGTTGACCCATGGAGCCCCACCATGACCAAGTTTGTCATCGGAGCGTGGGTGTTGCTTTTTACGATTGTCGCCAGTGTTCAGATGTTTGATTTTTGGCGATTGGATTCATCTCGCGGCCTGGCGGTCTCGTCCTTTTGCGAGGGCGCCGACTGCCGCAGCAACGAATACAAGGCGCGTGTGTTTTACCTATTTGGCGATTCCGATCATGTCTTGATCCGGGACTCGGCCGATATTAGGTTCGGCTGCGGAGCCGAGAAGGCCTCTCACTGGAAAGCGAAGTCGCTGAAGCGTGGCGACAGCGTCAATGATGTGCGCGGGCGCGTATTCGTGGATCGCGACTCGTCACGAACGAGGTTTGTCAACGATCTGAGCGTCTTCTTGCCTTGTGACGCACCGCAAGACGCGAGCGCCTATGGAGTGGCGGTCGCCGTGCCGGTTTGGCTAAAGCAGGGCCTGGCGGATGCGCGAGCGACTCTGACTGGCAAGGCGGCGTCGTTCGACGTCACGCGCTGAAACATCACCATAGCTCGGCTGCTGTTGTTGGGTCAGCGCCGGGTTAGCCGCCTACGGGGCGGCGCGAAGGGCGGAGCGGGGGCGCCGCCCTTCGCATTTTTTCTGGCTTCTATTCCGGGCGTTCCGGAAACAGCGCTTTCGCCTGTTCGCGTGGATGGCGGGCGCGGGCGCGATGGCCGCCAGGCTCGCGGCCCTCTGGAACCGGGCGATAAACCTCGTCTGCATGGGCCTCCGCGCCGTTCAGCTTCCGGTCCGAGTGGGTGAGTTCGTCCAGCAGTGGTGAGATATCCTCCACCAGATCGGCGACCACATGGATCACCTGACCCTCGCGCTGGATACGCCCGGTCACCCGCATCAGCCGGGCGGCGATCACCTGACGCCGGAACCGCTCATAGATCTTGGCCCAGATGACTATATTGGCGATGCCGGTTTCGTCCTCCAGCGTGACGAAGATCACTCCCTTGGCGGAGCCGGGGCGCTGGCGGACGATGACCAGCCCGGCCACGGTCACCCTTGCGCCATTGGGCGGTTCGGACAGCCGGGCGCAAGGCAGTGCGGATGGGGGGCGGGGGAACGGCCCAGGTTGATCCGCGGCGGTCAGCCGCTTTCTCAACAACGCCACCGGGTGCGCGCGTAGCGTCAGGCGCATGGAGACGTAGTCCTCCACCACCTCTTCGCCTTCGGTCATGGGGGGCAGGGTGATGGCCGGCTCCTGAATCCCTTCGCCTTCCAGCAGGTCGGCGAAAAGAGGCGGGGGCTGATCGCCGTTTACCGCCTTGGCCCGCCACAGCGCATCCCGGCGCGAGAGACCAAGGTCATGAAACGCGTCCGCCTCGGCCAGCAGAGTCAGCGCGCGGGGGGAGGCGCCGGCCTTGCGCCACACATCCTCCACCTCCCGGTAGCCATTGCCGCGAGCGGCGGAGATCCAGCGCGCCTCCTCCTCCTTCATGCCCTTGATCTGGCGAAAACCGAGGCGCAGGGCGAGGCCGCCCATACCATCCGGCTCCATCACATTGTCCCAGAAGCTGGCGTTGACGCAGACCGGGCGCACCTCCACCCCATGCTGGCGGGCGTCGCGGACGATCTGCGCTGGGGCGTAGAAGCCCATCGGTTGGGCGTTCAGCAGCGCGCAGGCGAAGATGCCGGGGTGGTGTTTCTTGATCCAGGCGGAAGCGTAGACGAGCAGCGCGAAGCTCGCCGCGTGGCTTTCGGGGAAGCCATACTCGCCGAACCCCTCGATTTGGGAGAAGCAGCGCTCGGCGAAATCCTGCTCATAGCCCTTGGCCAACATGCCGCCGACGAAGCGCTCCCGGAAGGTGTGGATAGTCCCCGATTTGCGGAAGGTGGCGAGCGCGCGACGCAGGCGGTCGGCCTCCAAGGGTGAAAACCCTGCGCCGACGATGGCGATCTGCATCGCCTGCTCCTGAAACAGGGGCACGCCCAGCGTCTTGCCCAGCACCTCACCCAACTCGTCCGAGGGGAAGGTCACCTGCTCCTCGCCCCGGCGGCGGCGGAGATAGGGGTGCACCATGTCGCCCTGAATCGGGCCGGGGCGGACGATGGCGACCTCGATGACGAGATCATAGAACTTGCGCGGGCGCATCCGGGGCAGGAAGTTCATTTGCGCCCGGCTTTCGACCTGAAACACGCCCACCGAATCCGCGTCGCACAACATGTCGTAGACCGCCGGGTCCTCGGGCGGCAGCGTCGCCAAGGAATAGCGGGCGCCATGGTGATGCTCGATCAGGTCAAAGGCCTTGCGGATGCAGGTTAGCATGCCCAGCGACAGCACATCGACCTTCAGAATGCCGAGCGCGTCGATATCATCCTTGTCCCACTCGATGACGGTACGGTCCTCCATCGCCGCGTTCTCGATCGGGCAAAGCTCATCCAGCCGCCCGCGGTTGATGATGAAGCCGCCGACATGCTGGGAAAGGTGGCGGGGAAAACCGATGATCTCATCCACCAGCGTCAGCGTCAGGGCGAGGCGCGGGTCGTCGGGATCCAGTCCGACCTCGCGGATGCGATCGGCGCGGACGGATTCAGATGACCAACCCCAGATCTGAGAGGCGAGGGCGGAGACGGCGTCGGCCGAGAGGCCCATCGCCTTCCCGACTTCGCGGATCGCGCGGCGGGCGCGGTAATGGATCACGGTGGCGCAAAGCCCGGCGCGGTGGCGGCCATAGCGCTCATAGATGTGCTGGATGACCTCCTCGCGGCGTTCATGTTCGAAATCGACATCAATGTCCGGCGGCTCATCGCGCGCTTCCGAGACGAAGCGCTCGAACACCATGGAGGCGATTTCCGGCCCGATGGCGGTGACGCGGAGGGCGTAGCAGACCACCGAATTGGCCGCTGAGCCGCGGCCCTGGCAGAGGATTCCGCGATCTTCGGCGAAGGCGACGACGTCGCGCACGGTCAGGAAATACCGGGCGTAGTCCAGCTTTCCGATCAGCGCGAGTTCATGACGCGCCAGCTTCTCTACCTTGGGCGGGACGCCGTCCGGATAGCGTTCGGTCAGCCCCTCGCGGGTCAGACGCTCCAACCTTGCTTGCGGATCCTCGCCGGCGGCCACCTCATCAGGGTATTCATATTTCAGCTCATCAAGGCGAAAGCGGCAGCGCCGGGCGACTTCCGCCGCGCGGTCCACCGCGTCTTCGCAATCGGAAAACAGGCGGCGCATCTCAGACTCGGGTCGAAGGCGGCGTTCGGAATTGACCAGCGCGCCCTTGCCGATCCGATCGATGGTCACACCCTGCCGGATGCAGGTCAGCACATCGGCCAGCGCCTTGCGGCGGCCGATATGCATCAGGGGCTCGGCGGTGGCGGTCAGGCGTGCGCCAGTCGCTTCGGCCAGCGTCGTCAGCCGGGTCAACCGTTCCTGATCCCTGCCGTCATAGCGGGGCGCGGCGGCGAGAAAGACGTGCTCCGGGAAACGCCTGACCCATTCGGCGATCTCGTCTCTTGCCTGGCGTTTCTCCGGCGCCGTCGCGGTCAGCGGATCGGGGGGATGGATCAGCAGGATCATTCCCTCGGCCCAATCGGCGATATCCGCTTTGTGGATCAGGCATTGACCTTTTTCGGTCCGACGCTTGCCGATGGTCAGCAACCGGCAAAGCCGCCCCCATGCGGGCCGGTCGGTGGGAAGAGCGGTGATTTCCAGCCCATCGGTCGGGGCCAGTCGCGCGGCGGGAATAAGCCGGGGCAGGGGGCCTTGAACGGGCGGCGGGGGGGCTGGCGGGTCCGGCCTGGTCGGTCCATCCTTGTTCAAGGCGCTTTGAGGGGGCGACTCGGCGGCCTTATACGCCCACCGGGCGGGACTGTCGTCATGGGGATCGCGGCGAGAGCTCTTGTTGCGCGGTTGAACTTGCAACGCTTCCGCGCGCGCGACCACATCCTCATATCCCAGATTGGAGGTTTCGCGCATTGCCAGCACCGGCGCTTCGCCTTCCTCCTGCGCGCGGCCCATCTCTTTGAGGGCGGAGAAAGCGCGCACCACTCCCGCGACGGAATTCCGGTCGGCGATGGCGATCGCCTCCAACCTCAGTTCAGCGGCGCGGGCGGCCAGTTCTTCCGGGTGCGAGGCGCCGGTAAGGAAGGTGAAGTTGGAGGTGGCGGAAAGCTCGGCGAAGGGCATGGCTCACGCCCCCCGCCGCCGAGTCACAGCGCCATCTTCATTCCCACATGGCTCGCTGTGAAACCCAGCCGCTCGTAGAAGCGGTGTGCGTCCTCGCGTCGAGCATTGGCGGTCAGTTGGGCGAGCCCGCAGCCCTCTGCGCGCGCGATATCCAGCGCCGCGCGGAACATCCTTTCGCCGATTCCCTGGCCGCGAAAGGCGCGGCTGACGCGCACCCCTTCGATCTGTGCGCGGGTCATGCCGCGAAGGGACAGGCCGGGCAGGAGCATCAGTTGCAGGAAGCCCGCGATTTCCCCGTCCTGCTCGGCGATCAGCAGGCGGTTGCCGCCCTGCGCGCGCATCTTGCGGAAAGCGGCGACATAGAACGCGTCCGGGGCTTCCCCCGGCGCGGGAACGCTCTCCCGCTCGCGCCCCAGCATGTCGTCGGCCAGCATGCCCATGATCGCGGGCAGGTCCGCCTCGGTCGCGTCGCGCAGTTCCATACCTTCGCCTCCTCATGCGAATTCCCCATGTGCGAACCAGTATGGCGCCCGTGGCGCGCGAAGGGCGCGGAAAATCCAGATGCGCGCGCCGGCCTCCGTTTCCACCCGCCAGTAGTCGCGGGGTCCGGAGCGCCACTCAGGGTCGTCCAGCCACCATTCCGGGGCGATGCGTTCAGGGCCGAAGGCGGCGGCGACGCGGCGCTCCATCCCGCGCCAGCGAAAGGCCTTTGGGAACGTTGAGCGGGGTGGGTTAGCGGGTTTCGGCACATCCAAAGGTTCTGGCCGAAAGATAGAGAGCGGGCGCGGGCCGGGCGGGGCGGGCCATTCCTCGGCCGGGCTGGAATAGGCCGCCGCGGCGATCGAGAACGCCTTTTCCGGGATATGGCTGTCGGCGGGCAAGGGGCGGGTCATCCGCTCGAAACCGATGCGGTTGCCGATCCGGCCCAAAAGCTCGGAGAAGGCCTCGCTCTCGCCCCGTCCGGCGAGGCGGGCGCGGCCTTCGGCCCCGGCCTCCATATGACCACTATGCTGAACCGGGGCCAGCGGTTCGGCGTCCACTACGATCAGGCGCACCGCGTCGACGCCAAAACCGGAATCCAACTCCCCAATCTTGCGGTCGAAGAGGGGGGCGATGCGCATCGCGTCGCGTGAGGGGCGGGCGAGGCCGATCTCAACGCTCTGATCCGCGCCGTCGACGCGGCTGATGCTCAGGCGCAAGCGGCGGGCGCCCATGCGCCGGTCCTCCAGCCGTTTGCAGAGCCGCCGCAGCAACCGGTCAAGCGCGGCGGCGATATCTTTCGTCTGGCCGACCGGCTCGGGCAGCGACAGCCGGGCGGAAAGCGGCGCCTGCGCGCTGAGGGGGGAGACCGGCTCAGGCTCCGAGCCCAGCGCCTGATCCAACCGCCGGACGGTGAAGGCGCCGAACCGCCGGGCCAACGCGGCGCGGGGCAGCAGCGCCAGATCGCCTATGGCGCGCAGGCCAAGGCGAGAGAGGCCGGTCGCCGCCTCTGGTGTGATGCGAAGCGCGGCGGCGGGCATGGAAGAGATCGCGGCGCGCGTTCCCCCCGGCGGGGCGATGCGGGAGGCGGAGGCGTTTTGCCGCTCCGCCTGCGCGGCGACCTGTTTCGCCCAGTTCTTGCGCCGTGGCGCGCGCACCCGCGTGGCGTGGGCGTCCTGCGCGATGTCGTCCCCATCCCGCGCCGGGGCGGCCGCCAATCCGCCGAACCGAGCCAGCGCCCATGCCGCGCCGCGCGTATCGGCCAGCGCGGCCCGCCCCGTCAGCCCCATATGGTCAAGCTGCGCCTCCATCTCGACCAGCATCGCTTCCTCTCCACCGAAAAGATGCGCGCAGCCGGTCACGTCCAGCGCCAGCGCGCCGGTTCCCGGCGGGGCCTGATCCAGCGCCACCCAGGGGCTGAAGCGCGTCGCCCAACGGGCGAGGGCGGCCAGAAAGTCGGTCTCGCGCTGCGGCTCAGCCGTGCGGGTGATGAGGTTGGGCTGAACGGCCCGCGCGTCGGTCAGCGCCATGCCGCGCGCCAGCCCCGCATCCTCCGCCGCCCGGTTCAGGGAAATCAGCGCAAGCGCGCCTTTCTCCTCCGCCGCGACGGCGAAGGGGGCGTCGATCCCACCGGCCCGGCGCGCCATTCGCTCGGCGGCCAGCCGCGGGAGCCAGAGAGAGGCGATGCGCCGGGGCATGGCTTTTTCGGCTCACGTAAATGTTCCTGTAATGTTCTTATTGTAGCGGCGGCGCGAGAAGAGTCGAGTCTTCCCGCAAGCGCCTTTCAGATCAGCCGGTTAGGGCAGGTTCCGTTTCGGCAGACTCGCCATCACGTTCTCGATGATCCGCATGCCCGCATCGCGGCCCAGCGACATGATCGATTCCGGGTGGAACTGCACCGCCGCGACCGGTGCCTCGCGATGCTCAATCGCCATGACGATCCCGTCATCGGTCACCGCCGTCGCCTTAAGCTCGGGCGGCAGCGCGCCCAGCGTGGCGTGCAACGAGTGATAGCGGCCGATAGTGATTTCCTCGGGCAGGCCGTTGAACAGGCGACCCGGCTCGGTCACCTGAATGCGCGACGGCTTGCCATGCATCGGGATGTCGAGCTGGCCCAGCTCGCCGCCATAGGCCTCGGCGATCGCCTGTTGGCCAAGGCAGACGCCGAACATCGGGAGATCGCGCGCGCGCGCGGCTTTGATGGTCGCCTCTGTCCCAAAGTCCTGCGGAGAGCCGGGGCCGGGTGAGAGGACCACGAGGTCCGGCTTGATCTCGTCGAATGCCGCATCGGGGACAGGCGTTCGGATGGTGACAACCTCGGCACCCGTCTGACGCAAATAATTGGCCAGCGTGTGCACGAAGCTGTCCTCATGGTCGACCAGCAGCACCTTGACGCCGACGCCTGCTTTCTCCGTTTCTCGCGCCGTGTCCGCGCCGATGGCGTTCGCGCCGCCCCGGATCGCAGCGCGCATGGCGGAGGCTTTCAGCTCCGTCTCCGCCTCTTCATCCTCTGGGTCGGAATCAAACAGCAGAGTCGCCCCGGCGCGCACCTCGGCGACGCCATTCTTGATGCGGATGGTTCGCAGCGTCAGCCCGGTGTTCATATCGCCGTTCATGTGGACCATGCCGATGGCGCCGCCATACCAGCAGCGGGGCGATTTCTCATGGCTCTCGATGAACCGCATGGCCCAGAGCTTGGGCGCGCCGGTGACCGTGACCGCCCAGGCGTGCGAGAGGAAGGCGTCGAACCCATCCATGCCATCGCGCAGCCGCCCCTCGATATGATCGACGGTGTGAATGAGGCGCGAATACATCTCAATCTGCCGACGCCCGATCACACGGACGGAGCCCGGTTCGCATACCCGGCTCTTGTCGTTGCGATCTACATCCGAGCACATCGTCAGCTCGCTCTCATCCTTCTTGGAGTTGAGCAGCTTTAGGATCTGCTCGGAATCCTCGATGGCGTCTTCGCCGCGCTTGATGGTGCCGGAGATCGGACAGGTCTCCACCCGGCGGCCCTGAACGCGCACGAACATCTCGGGGCTGGCCCCGACCAGATACTCGTCCTCTCCCAGGTTGATGAAAAATGAGTAGGGGGAGGGGTTGATGGCGCGGAGGCGGCGGAACACTGCAGCGGGGCTATCGGGAACCCGTTCGTAGAAGGTCTGGCCGGGCACAACCTCGAACAAGTCGCCGCGCTTGAAGCTTTCTTTCGCGTGGCGGACCAGATCGGCGTACTCGCCAGGTTTGTGGTCGCCCCGTCCGGGCGTGGCTTCAGCGGGCGTGAAGGGCTGCTCTTCGCCGCCGCCCGCCTTGCCAGCCGTGGTTTCGCCGGCCTTGGCGAAGGTGTACCGGTCGCGGAACGCCACTACCGAGTAGTGGTCGACCATCACCACCTCATCCGGCAGGAACAGCACCATGTCGCGCTGGTCCTCGGGCCGCTCCAGTTGCAGGTCGACGGGGTCGAACTGGAAGGCGAGGTCGTATCCAAATGCGCCATAGAGGCCGAGGTCGGCGTCCTCCTCGGTGTGGAACAAAGCGGTGATGGCTCGGAGGACGGAGAAGACGGTGGGCGCGCGGGAGCGTTCCTCCTCCGCATAAATGCGGTCCGGCTCGCGGACGGTCAGGCTGATCTCGCCCGGCGCGTCGCTTCGTTCCGCGATGTCCGTGCAGGCGTCCAGCGCTTCGCCGATCATCGTCAGCAAGGGGCCGCCGCGCTCGTTCAGCGCGCGGATGCGCATGTTCCGCCCACGGCTCTCGATGGCGACCGGCGGGTCGATGACCGCGGCGTCCCAGCGGGTGTAGCGGCCGGGATATTCGTAGTTGGAGGAAAAAACCGCGCCGCGCCGCGAGTCCAGCCCGTCGATGAAGGTTTCGATTGCGCCGTCATAGGCGATCTGCTCGCGTCGGCGCGTCACGGTCACGCCGCCATCGGTCACAAAGCTGATCTCTTCGTTCGCCTGAGCCGCATTCATGGCTCTGTTCTCCTATCCGGCCGCCTTGGGGCGGGGCGTGAGAATACTAAAAAGCCGCCCGGGGACCCCAAGGCGGCTGTCTCAATCCAATTTCGCGCGCGAAAAAGCCGAGGGCCGCCCGTCAGGACGTCCACCACCACAGCATATTCCGCGAGTTCTTCATGGTTCTGTAGTTAAACCGCCGAGGCAGCGCCGGCAACCGTCAATTCGGCACCGGATCGATGCCGACGATAGCAGCAAGCATCAGGGATTGTCGCCTTCCTGATTAAAGGTCTTTCGAAGAAACCGGTCGAAATACTGGCGAGCGACCGGCAGTTCCTTCGCGATGCGGGAAAAGTCCTCGGACTGCACGATCAGAACGCGAGAATCTTCGATCGCCTTTACGGTTCCAGTGCGAAGCGCATTCCCCAAAAGGACGCGGGAGCCAAAATGTTCGCCGGGGCCCAGCGAGATGATTCTTTCCTCGCCTCCATCAGTATTGGGCACGCGCATTTCGAACCGGCCCTCGGTCACGACGAAGAACCCGTGCGCCAGGTTTCCGACCTCGAATACGCGGTCCCCAGCCGAGTAATACGCATATTGGGCGGACCCGGTATTGGGCAGATTGGTCTGGACAGTGTTTCGCCCGACTATACCGTCGAGCAGCCAGTTCATCGCAACCCGAACCTTCAGCGCAAAACCGGGCAAAAAAGACAGATAGTAGGCGCGCCAGATCAGCCACCCCAGATACCCGGTCACGCGAACGCCAAAAATCTCACCGATCCCACGTCGAGCGCCCAGCGAAGCGAGCGCGCCCTTGGATTTATAGGCGAACGGCTCCGGCGTTCCGCCAGCGAGGCTTGTCTGGAGGTTTTTGGCCAGCGTGCGCGCTTCACGCACTGCAAACTGCGCCGTAGGTGGTGCATAGTGCCGACGTTCGGTCGGTTCATCAACCAGTGGGATCAGCGCGGCGTCGCCCAAAGCCCAGATATCCTCGCGCCCCACGACGCGCATTGTCCGGTCGACCTTAAGCCGCCCATGCTCTTTCGGAAGGTCGATCTTTTTCACTAGGGCGGACGGCGCGTTGCCAATGGTCGCGACAATGGTGCGCGTTTCAATTTTCTCGCCGCTAGTCGTGGTGATCTGAGTGCCTGTCGCCGATTTGACCCCGGTCTTGAGCAAGACCTTCACGCCCTTTCGTTCAAGGCGGGTCTGCGCATACGTGGCGAGCGATTCAGGCAATTCCGCCAAAATCCGGTCCATGAACTCGATGACCAGAATGTTGACCTCGGAAGGAACGATATTTGGATAAAATTTCAGCGAGCGAGAGATCAGTTCCTGCATCTCACCGACAGTCTCAACCCCTGAGAAGCCGCCGCCGATCACCGTGAACGTCAGCAACTGGCGCTTTTTACGTCAGGTAATCCGGTGATGTCGGCGTGTTCCAGCTTGTCGATGACATGATTGCGCAACTTCATCGCGTCGCCGAGGTTCTTCATTGTCATCGCATGTTCCGAGAGGCCCGGCATGCGCGACAGATCAACTTCTTGGCCCGGTGCGAGAACTAGATGGTCGTAGGGAAGTTCCGTGATGCGGCGCTGCTGACCCAGAAAGACGTTAACGATCTTGCGGTCGAAATCGATATCGAAGATTCGCGCCTGCCGGACGCGCACGCCTGGCAAAAGCTGACGAAGCGGCGCCACCGCGTCGCGGATTGAGATGCTGCCGGCGGCGATTTCGGGCAACAAGGGTTGGAAGACGAAGTAGTTGTTTTCGTTGATTAATTCTATCTGCGCATTGCCGCCGATCCGTTTCGACATCTCTTTCGCCGCGAACATGCCGGCAAAGCCGCCGCCTAGCACCAAAACCCGTGGCTTTTCGCTGTTTTGCACGGTCGTTTTCCCCCTCGCGCGCCAATTTTACGTGTGGCTTATCTTGATTAGGCGCTGGGACGCCAGCATTTACCACTACGTACGGTCTCTCGAATATGGCGACCCTGACCATATTTGGCTCTAAAACGAAACGACGCGGCCCAAGGGCCGCGCCGGTAACCGTCCGCTTTTTAGATTTTCAGCGTTTCTTCTTCGGCGGGATGAGGTCGGTGATTGTGCCCTCGAACATCTCTGCTGCGAAGTTGACCGTCTCGGAGAGGGTCGGGTGCGGGTGGATGGTGTGGCCGAGATCAGTTGCGTCGCAGCCCATCTCGATGGCCAGCGCCACCTCGGCGATCAGATCGCCAGCGTTGGGGCCGACGATTCCGGCGCCAATCACCTGCTCCGTCTCTTCGTCAAACAAAACCTTGGTGACGCCCTCGCTGCGGCCAAGGCTGAGCGAGCGGCCGGATGCGGCCCAGGGGAAGACGCCCTTGCCGTATTTGACCTTCTGCTCCTTGGCCTGGCTCTCGGTCAGGCCGACCCAGGCGACCTCAGGATCGGTGTAGGCGACCGAGGGGATCACGCGGGCGTCAAAGGCGCGCTTGTGGCCCGCCGCGACCTCGGCCGCGACCTTGCCCTCATGCACCGCCTTGTGGGCCAGCATCGGCTGGCCGACCACGTCGCCGATAGCGAAGATATGGCCGACATTGGTGCGCTGCTGGTTGTCGACGGGAATGAAGCCCCGCTCGTCCCCGGCCACGCCCGCAGCTTCGATGTTTATCAGATTGCCATTCGGGCGGCGTCCGACCGAGACCAGCACCTTGTCGAAGGTGTCCGTCATCTCGCCGTCCGGTCCCTCCATGGTCACCTTCAGACCCTTCTTCTGCGCCTCGACCGCAGTCACCTTTGTCTTGACGAAGATGTTCTCGTAGCGGTTCTTTATGCGGTTATGGAGCGGCTTGACGATGTCCTTGTCACAGCCCGGAATGATCTGGTCCATGAACTCCACGACCGTGACTTTCGAGCCGAGCGCGTCATAGACGCAACCCATCTCAAGCCCGATGATGCCGCCGCCCAGAACCAGCAGACGCTTCGGAACGCCGTCCAGCTCCAGCGCGCCGGTGGAATCGATCACCCGTTTGTCGTCATGCGGGATGAAGGGCAGTTGCACCGGCTCAGAACCCGCTGCGATGATGCACTGGTCGAAGGAGACGGTGGATTTCTTGCCGCCGTCGTCGACCCCGATCATGTTCGGGCCGGAGAATTTTCCATAGCCGTTCACGACCTTGACCTTGCGGCCTTTGGCCAGGCCGGACAGACCGCCGGTCAGCTTGTTTACGACGCTTTCCTTCCAGCCGCGCAGCGCATCGATATCGACTTTCGGCTTGGAGAACTTCACGCCGAAGTGCTCCATCTCCTCGGCTTCGGTGATGACCTTCGCCGCATGCAAAAGCGCTTTGGAGGGGATGCAGCCGACATTCAGGCAGACGCCGCCGAGAGACGAGTCGCGCTCGATCAGGATGACGTCGAGGCCGAGATCAGCGGCGCGGAACGCGGCGGTGTAACCGCCCGGGCCGGAGCCGAGCACGACGACAGACGCGTGGTGGTCGCCTTTGACCGACGCTTTGGTCGCCTGCACGGCGGGTGCGGCAGGGGGCGCTGGAGCTGCCGCCGGGGCAGGGGCTGCTGCAGGAGCCTCCGCAGCGCCAGCGCCTTCAGCCTCAAGCGTCAGGATTACTGTTCCTTCCGAGACGTCGTCGCCCTCTTTGACCTTAAGCTCGACGATCTTGCCGGCGGCCGGAGAAGGCACCTCCATTGTCGCCTTGTCCGATTCCAGCTCGATCAGCGCGTCTTCTTCAGCGACGGTGTCGCCGGCGGAGACGAAGACGCCGATCACCGGCACCTCATCGAAATCACCGATGTCGGGAACTTTGACCTCAATAACAGCCATTTCATTCGTCCCCTTACAGCATCAGACGGCGTACATCGCCGAGCAGATGGGCCAGCTTGGCGTTAAAGCGCGCGCCCAGGGCGCCGTCGATGGCGCGATGATCGAAGGACAGCGAAAGCGGCTGCATAAGGCGCGGTTCGAATTCGCCCGACGCCTTGTTCCAAACCGGCTGCATCTTACCGCGGCAAAGGCCCAGAATCGCGACCTCAGGCGCGTTGACGATCGGCGTGAAAGTCGTGCCGCCGATGCCGCCAAGCGAGGAGATGGTGAAGGTGGCGCCCTGCATATCGGGTCCCTTCAACTCACCAGCGCGCGCTTTGGCGCTGAGCTCGCCTAGTTCTTTCGAGATTTCGACGATGCCCTTGCGGTCGGCGTCCTTGATCACCGGAACCATCAGGCCATTCGCCGTGTCGGCGGCGAAGCCAATATTGTAGAAATCCTTCTTGATCAGCTTGTCGCCGTCCGGATGGATCGAGGAGTTGACCTCCCAGAACTCTTTGAGCGCCGAGACGGACGCCTTGATCACGAAACTGAGCAGGGTGACGCGATAACCCTGCTCTTTCGCGGCCGCATCCAATTCTCTGCGATAGACATCCAGTTCCGTGATGTCCGCCTCTTCGTTCAGCGTGACATGCGGAATATTGAGCCAGGACCGATGCAGGGCGGGGCCGGAGATCTTCTTGATCCGCGGCATCTCCACATCCTCGACCGGGCCGAACTTGGAGAAGTCCACCGCCGGGATCGGAGGGATGCCCATGCCGCCGGCGGCCGGGGCGGCCGCGCTCGCGGCGGGGGCGGCGGTGGATTTAAACGAGGCGGTGATATCTTCGCGCAGGATACGGCCCTTGCGGCCTGTGCCTGCGACCTTGCCCAGATCGACGCCCAACTGGCGCGCGAAGGCGCGGACTGAGGGCGATGCGTGGGCCTTGGCGAAAGCGCCTTCGTCGACCTGCTCCAGCACGCCGCCGGTTTTCTCTCCGGCCGGAGTGGGCGCTGAGGACGGTGAAGAGCTCTCAGGCTCCTGCACGCCGCCGGGATGGGGCGCTGCGACCGGAGCGGCGACATCGCCCGACTCGAGCTCCAGCACAAGCGCTCCCTGCGAGACGTTGTCGCCTTCCTTGACTGCGATAGAAATCACCTTGCCGGACGCGGGCGAGGGGACCTCCATGGTCGCCTTGTCCGATTCCAGCTCGATCAGCGCGTCTTCCTCGGCCACCTCGTCGCCTACGGAGACGAACACCGAGATCACCGGCACGTCGTCGAAATCGCCAATATCGGGAACCGTGACCTCCAGCACGCCGCCCGCGGCGGCGGGAGCGGGTGCAGCAGGCGCCGGAGCGGCCGCGCCTGCGGCGGATTCCAGCGTCAGCACAACGGAACCCTCGGAGACAGAGTCGCCTTCTTTCACCTTAATATCCGTGATTTTACCTGCGGCGGGCGAGGGGACCTCCATGGTCGCCTTGTCCGATTCAAGCTCGATCAGCGCGTCTTCCTCGGCCACTTCGTCGCCTACGGACACGAACACGGAGATCACCGGCACGTCATCAAAATCGCCGATATCCGGCACTTTCACTTCGATCGTCGACATATTTTCCATCCCTATCTTGTCGTTGCGCCGATCAGGCCGTGCGCGGATTGGGTTTATTCGGGTTGATCTCGTATTTTGCGTACGCCTTCTTCAGCGTCGCAGCCGTGATCGCCTTCTCTTTGTAGAGCGCGTACATCGCCGCCGCGGCGATGTGGTTCGCATCCACCTCGAAGTGTCTGCGCAGATTCACGCGGCTATCCGACCGGCCGTAACCGTCGGTGCCGAGCACGTGGTACGGCTGCTCGACATAAGCGCGAATTTGTTCGGCGTACCCTTTCATGTAGTCGGTCGCCGCAATAACCGGACCCTTGGCCTTGGACAGCGTCTGGGTCACAAACGGAACCCTCGGCTTGGCGGTTGGGTCGAGGCGGTTATGCCGCTCGCAATCCTGAGCCTCGCGCGTCATCTCGTTGAACGACGTGGCTGCCCAAAGATCGGCAGTGACGCCAAAATCTTTATTCAGCATGTCTTTGGCGGCCATCGCCTGACGGAAGATTGCGCCACAACCCATCAGGTTGACGTGCTTTTTGCCCGGACGAGCGGTCTTTGAGAACTGGTAGAGGCCTTTGATGATGCCCTCTTCCGCGCCATCGGGCATCGCCGGATGGTGATAGTTTTCGTTTTCAACCGTCAGATAGTAGAACACGTCCTCCTGATCCACATACATCCGGCGCAAGCCGTCGTGGATGATGACAGTCAGCTCGTAGCCGAAGGTCGGGTCATAGCTGATACAGTTCGGGATCGTGCCGGCAAGGATATGGCTGTGGCCGTCCTCATGCTGCAGGCCTTCGCCGTTCAGCGTCGTCCGGCCGGCGGTGGCGCCGATCAGAAAGCCGCGGGCGCGGCTGTCGCCCGCCGCCCAGGCCAGATCTCCGATCCGCTGGAAACCGAACATCGAGTAGAAGATGTAGAATGGGATCATCGGCACGCCATGCACCGAATAGGCGGTCGCGGCGGCGATCCAGCTGGACATCGCGCCGGACTCGTTAATGCCCTCTTCAAGCACCTGGCCGGTCTTCGACTCCTTGTACCACATCAGCTGATTGGCATCTTCGGGCTTATAGATTTGTCCGGCGGGGTTATAGATTCCGAGTTGTCGGAACATGCCTTCCATGCCGAAGGTGCGGCTTTCATCGGGAGAGATCGGCACGATCTGCTTGCCGATCTTCTTATCGCGGCAAAGCGTATTGATGGTGCGCACGAAGGACATGGTGGTGGAGACTTCGCGCTCTCCGGTATCCGCCATGATCGAGGAAAAGGCGGAGAGGTCCGGGATTTCCAGCTTCGGCGCGTCCTTGTAGACGCGTTGCGGGAACGGACCGCCCAGCGCGTCGCGCTGCTTGGTCAGATAAGCCTTTTGCTCCTCATTGAGTTCAACGAAGGGCGCCTTGTCGATCTCATCATTCGAGACCGGAATGTCAAAGCGGTCGCGGAACGCGACCAGCGCCTCGTGCCCCATCTTCTTCTGAGAGTGGGTGATGTTCTGGCCTTCGCCAGCCTCGCCCATGCCGTAGCCCTTGACGGTCTTGATCAGCATGACCGTGGGCTGGCCTTTGGTGTTCACGGCCCGGTCAAAGGAGGTGTAAACTTTTAGAGGATCGTGGCCGCCACGTTGGAGATGCCAGATGTCTTCGTCCGACATGTCCGCGACAAGCGCGGCTGTTTCGGGATATTTGCCGAAGAAGTTTTCGCGGGTATAGGCGCCGCCTTTAGATTTGAAAGCCTGATAGTCGCCATCGACGGTCTCCTCCATCAACTGGATGAGTTTGCCGGACTCGTCTTTCTCTAGAAGGTCGTCCCAGCCAGTTCCCCAAAGCAGCTTGATGCAGTTCCAGCCAGCGCCGCGGAACTCGCCCTCAAGCTCTTGAACCACTTTGCCATTGCCCCGAACAGGGCCATCGAGACGCTGCAGATTGCAGTTGATGACGAAGATCAGGTTGTCGAGATTCTCGCGCGCCGCGATGGACAGGGCGCCCATCGATTCCGGCTCATCCATCTCGCCGTCGCCGAGGAAGGCCCAGACCTTGCGGTCGCCCATGTCGATCAGGCCGCGGTTGTGCATGTATTTCATGAACCGCGCCTGATAGATCGCGGTCAGCGGCCCAAGGCCCATAGAGACCGTCGGGAACTGCCAGTAATCCGGCATCAACCAGGGATGCGGATAAGAGCTTAGTCCGTTGCCATCGACTTCAGAACGGAAATTGGACAACCGCTCTTTCGAAATGCGGCCCTCCATGAACGAGCGGGCATAGATGCCGGGAACGACGTGACCCTGGAAGAACACCAGATCGCCGCCTTGATCTTTCGTGCGCGGGCGCCAGAAATGGTTCAGGCCGATATCGTACATCACCGCTGACGAGGCGAAGGATGCGATGTGGCCGCCATATTCGGAACTGATCTTGTTCCGGGCCACGACCGTCGCCATCGCGTTCCAGCGATTGATGGTGCGGATGCGCCATTCCATGTCCAGATCGCCGGGATAGGGGGGCTGCTGGTCGGCGGGGATGGTGTTCAGGTAAGGCGTCTTGGCGCCAAACGGCAGAGTGGCGCCATTGGCGCGAGCGCTCGCCACTGTCTTGTCCAGCAAGTAATGCGCGCGCTCCGGCCCGTCCCGATTGATGACGTCCTCGATGGCCTCAAGCCATTCCTTTGTTTCGGTCGGGTCGAGATCGGGCCTGTCAGAAGCGTCCGTCATGAGATCCTCCGTCGTCTTTTCGTTTTTTTGGCGATGCGTTGGCGGTACGCCGTTGATCTGGTTCGGGATGAGCGGTCCCAGATTGAATTTCGCGCGCGATCCTAGCGAAGCTTCAGGACTGCGCATAGTGTGCATATGACGCACATTTCTGTCGGTGATCTGGCAATCGCCCGCTGTCCCCGGAAATTTTAACTCTCCATTTGTCATCGCGCACAAGAACTGTCTGGAAAACAATATTGATCAAAAATCAAAAATCAACTACATTGCAGATGTGGCGCGGGCGAACTGGATAACGCCAAAGCCTGTCGATGGTCTTGCAAGATTCTATGTGTGCGCGAAGTTCTCACGACATAGTACTGTCTATTTGGGTAGTCTGATCTTCAAACTGTTACACGCGTTGATTTATCGCCAACGCAGTCAGCACTGCAGGCGCGTCAACGAAACGCGCCCAGGCTGCGACAGGATTACGCAATGGCTTTCGTGCGAATTTTCGTCGGCGGGGCGGCTAGGACAGAAAATCTCCGCTCAACTGGCGGAATTGGCCGCGCCAGTAGAGCAGCGGTTTGCCGCCGATCGCATGGGTGATCCGGGTTGCGCGACCGACGATGATCTCGTGATCTCCGCCCGGATGCCGCGCCTCAACCTTGCATTCTATGGAGGCCAGGGCGTCCTCGATCACCGGAGCGCCGAACTCTCCGTCGTAGTGCGGTGTGGAGCCAAAGCGGCATACGCCCGGAACGGCGAACAGGCGGGCGATATCGATTTGATCTTCCGTCAGAATATTGATCGAGAACGCGGCGGTATTCCGGAAAGCCGGCAAACAGCCAGAGTTCAGATCAATGCTCCACAGGATCAGCGGCGGATCCAGCGAGACGGAGCTGAATGAGTTGATTGTCAGCCCCACTGGCGCGCCGTCCTCGGCGCGGGTCGCTGCGATCGCGACACCGGTGCCGAAACATCCCAGCGCATCGCGAAAGGCTCGGGAGTCGAAGGCGCCGCCTCGATCTTGGCCATCCATTCTGACGCTCTCCACTTAGGGGTCCGGATTGCATGAGCCGCGGTTACGCGTTTTGCGCGTCGGTCGCTTCGGCGGGTGCTTCGGCCTCGAGTCGCCGCCGCATCATGTCGCGAAAGCCGCTTGGCGTCGATCCCACTCTTTGGGAGAAGAATTTTGAAAAATGCGCCGGATCCGCGAAGCCAAGGCGATATCCAACTTCGGCCACTGTAATCGGCGCAAAGACAAGGTCGCGTTTGGCCGCCGCGATCACCCTTGCTTCGATCATCGCTGATGCGGGGCGACCGGTGGTCTCCCGGCAGACTCGGGTAAGGTGGGTGGTCGTGACGCCAAGGCTCTCTGCAATCTCGGTCAGGGGCGCTTTTTTTCCATCGAGGCCATCCAGCAACTTGCGGAAGCGGCGCACCAGGACCAGACGGCGATCCGCGCCTGCTTCAGCCTGCGCGCGCCGCGCCTCCGCCGCCCGGGTGAAGGCGCATACGATCAGCGTCAGCCAGGCGCCAAGAACATCCTCGCGAGCGCTTTGCGGCGACTGATGCTCGGACGCGACATTGGCGAACAGCCCGCCCAGCGCCTCAGGATCGTGGGGGCGAAACACTGTCGGTGTCGCCAAATCACCGCCTAGCTGCGCTTCATGCGCAAACAAACCGTTTACCCGTCGTTCCGGCGCTGTGACGATCCAGCCCTTGGTGTCGGGCTCAAAGGTAAATTCGTGGGCGGTGCGCGGCGTAACGTGAAGCGCGGTCGGCGCAGCCAAAGCATAACGGGCGCCGCCTATCACCGCACGGCCGCCGCCGGACCCGATCCAAAGGAATTGGCTCAGACTGCCGCGGGCGTGCGCGTCGATCTTCCAGTTGTTCTGGGCGCATCTCTCGCCTATCGATTCGCAGTGAAGGACAGGAACACCATGGCCTAAGCCCTCATTCTCGTCGTCAGTACGGGCGTTTGTGGGGCGATTGCTCATGGGAACCTGTTGAGTTTTGGGGCGTTCGATTCATACAAGCGGGCGCGGGTTTCGTCCACAACGCGACGTTGAAAATCAGAAATTTTGGTGCTTTCGAGCGTCAGTTCGCGACATAGACGACGGAGATAGAGAGATGCAACGCAATCCACCAATCATCGCCATATTGCGCGGGGTGAAACCGGCGGAGGCGGCCACTGT
This sequence comes from Paracoccaceae bacterium, assembly GCA_963669315.1. Taxonomy (GTDB): domain Bacteria; phylum Pseudomonadota; class Alphaproteobacteria; order Rhodobacterales; family Rhodobacteraceae; genus SZUA-547. The sequence continues at coordinate 3,558,889 of OY770021.1, forward strand.
CGCCACAGCGTTATGCGAAGCTGGAATATGCCGGATCGAGGCGCCGCTGAACCAGCCGGACGCCTTCACCTTGATATCCGAGATGGCCAGCGCAGTCGGCGAAGCGGCGGAAATAGGTGCTGGCACCGTATTGACGACAGAGGACGTCGAAAAATCCGCGGCTTCCGGCGCGCAATTTATTGTGTCGCCGAATCTGGACGTCGATGTCATCGCGCGGACCAAAACGCTTGGCCTTAGATCTTATCCCGGCGTGTTTACGCCGACCGAGTGTTTCGCCGCGCTTCAAGCTGGCGCAGATGGGCTGAAACTGTTCCCGGCCTTTCTGTTGGGACCGACAGGAGTTGGCGCGTTGGGCACGGTGATGCCGCCGGACACGGAGCTTTACGCGACCGGCGGAGCAGGCCCGGAGAACTTCGCCGATTATTTCAAAGCCGGGGCGACCGGCTTCGGGCTAGGCTCCTGCCTCTACAAGCCGGGCTGGACGGCTCAGCAGGTGGGGGAGGCAGCTGAAAAGGTCTTGGCGGCTTTCGACGCCGCGGCCTCTCAACCGGGATAGGTGGCCACTTTGGTTTGCTGTTCGCCAAGATCTCCGACGCCGAGCCGCAATTCGTCCCCATCCCGGAGGAACCGCTGCGGCCGCATTCCCATGCCGACGCCCGAAGGCGTGCCGGTTGCGATCACATCGCCGGGCTGAAGCGCCAGAAATCGGGAGAGATAGGAGATGATCTCCGCAATGGAGAAAATCATGTCCTCCGTGCTTGAGTTCTGCACCCTCTCGCCGTTCAGCTCCAGCCAGATCGACATGCGCTGCGGATCAGGCACTTCGCTCGTCGTGACAATGTAGGGGCCGATAGGGCCGAAACCGGGCGAGGACTTGCCTTTGATCCACTGGCCGCCATGATCCATCTGGAACGACCGCTCGGAGACGTCGTTCACCACGCAGTATCCCGCGACATGATCGAGCGCCTCGGCTTCGGACACATTGTGTGCGTCGCGGCCGATGACAACGCCCAGTTCCACCTCCCAATCGCCTTTTTGCGAGTCCTTGGGCAGTGTGATCGTGTCATAAGGTCCGGCCAGAGCAGAGGCGGCCTTGGAAAACAGCACCGGCTCCGATGGGCGCGCCAGTCCGGTCTCATCCGCATGTTTGGCGTAGTTGAGCCCGATACAGAAGAAATTGGGAACCCTGGCGAGCGGGCAGCCAATGCGCGGGTCGCCTTCGACGATGGGCAACTGATCCAGATCATAGCTTCTGAGCGCGTCCAGCTCGGCCAGCGAAACGGTGGGCCCTGCAAGGTCGCCGATAGCGCCGGAGATGTCGCGGATACGCCCGTCCGAGCCCAGAACACCCGGTTTTTCCTCGCCCTTTGGGCCGTAGCGCAGCAATCTCATTTGCGGTCTCCTTGGTTTCCGGTCGGCCGATTAAAGGACGCGTGTAACTTGTGGTCAATGCACGCCGGGTTGGCCTTTTCCGATCAGACCACTAAAACCACGCTCTGTTCGACCGTTTCCCAAACAGCTTTGTGGACCCGTCACGCCATGATCCATCTTTACACATGGGATACGCCCAACGGGCGCAAGATCTCCATCATGCTTGAGGAACTGGGCCTTCCCTACGAGGTTCACCCGGTGAATATCGAGCAAGGAGAGCAACATGACCCGGCTTTTCTGAAGCTCAGCCCGAACAACCGCATTCCCGCGATCGTGGATGATGAAACGGGAATAACTCTTTTTGAATCAGGCGCAATTCTTCTCTACTTCGCGGAAAAGACCGGACGCTATATGCCGAAGGGCGATCTTCGCTGGGAGGCGGTGCAATGGCTGATGTGGCAGATGGGCGGGCCGGGGCCGATGTTCGGTCAGGCGCATCACTTCAGCTATTACAATCCAGACCTGTCGCCACCAGCGCGCGCGCGATACGAGAAGGAGACGAAGCGCCTTTATCGGGTGCTGAATACGCGGTTGGAGGGGCGCGAATTTGTGGTTGGAGATGAGATGTCCATCGTCGAATTCGCTCTCTGGCCCTGGGTCAGCCGGTTTGAGCGTCACATGGTTGATCTGGACGATTTCCCGGAAGTGAAGCGCTGGTATCTGGCGCTGGCCGCCCGGCCGGCGTTTCAGGCGGGTTTTCAGGTTCCCAGCGGAACCGACCCGTTGCCTATGCCCTGACACCCGGTCTGCGGAATTTCCGGTTCAGCGAACTTGGCGCCAATCGTTCCCGCGCCTAAGCTGACTATAGCTCATGAGAATTTTCTCGCGGGCCTGCGTCCAGGGAGCTTGCTGGCATGAACATGAGCGGCTCATATGTGGTCGACGCGTCCCGCGAGGATGTGTGGGCGGCGCTGAATGACGCCGACGTGCTGGCCGCAAGCATTCCGGGCTGCCAAAGCCTTGAGAAGATCTCGGACACGGAATTGACGGCTGAGGTCAAAGCCAAGATCGGTCCGGTCAGAGCCACGTTCAAAGGAGAGATCCAGCTTTCAGAAATCGTTGAGCCGGAGCGCTACCTTTTGTCTGGTGAAGGCAAGGGCGGCGCGGCCGGCTTTGCGAAAGGCTCGGCTCGGGTTAGGCTGTCAGAGACATCCGCCGGAACTGAACTATCATATGACGTTGACGCCAAGGTTGGCGGCAAGCTGGCGCAGCTTGGAACCCGACTGGTTGGCGGCGTATCGAAGAAATTGGCTGAAGAATTCTTTGTGAACTTTAAGGCGCGCGTCGAAGGCGTTGAACTCGAGGAAGAAGAAGCGGAAAGCGAGGCGCCTGATGCCGAAAAGGCAGAAAAGGAGGGTTTTCTGAAGCGTATTCTGGGCTAACGCCCGCAACATCTTGAGAACAAATAAAATGACGATCCAGTCAGGATCGCGATGTTCAACTGGGAGAGAGATATGCCAACAGTTTCAATGACCGTGAACGGCGTCGCCGTTTCGGGCGAGATCGAAGGGCGCACCCTGCTCGTCGATTTTCTGCGCGAAGGGTTGCGCCTGACCGGAACCCATGTGGGTTGCGACACGTCGCAATGCGGAGCGTGCGTTGTTCACATGAACGGATCCTCGGTCAAGGCCTGCACCGTTTTTGCCGCCGAGGCGGAGGGCGCCGAGATTCGCACCATCGAAGGGATGGCCAATTCGGATGGCTCGCTGGGCGTCATTCAGGCGGCGTTTCGCGACAATCACGGTCTGCAATGCGGTTTCTGCACGCCGGGCATGGTGATGTCGGCCGCCGAACTGTTGGCGCGAAACAACAACCCGACCGAGGCCGAAGTGCGCGAATGGCTGGAAGGCAACCTCTGCCGCTGCACCGGTTACCATAACATCGTGAAATCCATCCTCGCGGCCGCCGCGGTGATGCGTGGAGAGGCTCAAGCGGCGGAATAAGCCGCAGGCCCAGCCAACAACAGGGAGGATGGTCATGACAAAGCATCATGGAATAGGCGCCAGCATGAAGCGGCGCGAGGATCAAAGATTTCTAACGGGCGCCGGCCGGTACACCGACGACATCAACCGACCAGGACAAGCCTATGTGCATTTTCTGCGTTCGGACGTGGCGCATGGCCGGATCAAGCTGCTGGATGTAGCGGCTGCGTCCACCATTCCCGGCGTTTTGAGCATCTTTACGGCTGAGGATTTCGCCGATGCGGGCGGATTGCCGACAGCCTGGCAGGTGACGAATCGCGATGGATCGGCTCAGCAGGAGCCGAAGCACCCGATCCTCGCCGAAGGCATGGTTCGCCATATCGGCGAGGCCATTGTCGCCGTCGTCGCCGAGACTCTGGAAATCGCGCAGGACGCTTCCGAGGCGATCGAGCTTGAGATCGAAGAGCTTCCGGCGGTTCTCGACATGAAGGACGCGTTGGCGGACGGCGCGCCGAAAGTGCATGAGGATTTGACCTCAAACCTCTGCTTTGACTGGGGCTTCCTTGAGGACAACAAGGCTGCTGTGGACGCCGCGTTTGAGAGCGCGCATCACGTCACAACGCTTGATCTGGTGAACAATCGCTGCGTCGCCAATCCGATGGAGCCGCGTTGCGCGGTTGCGGAGTTTGACGCTGGCACAGACGAGTACACGCTGTTCACCACCAGCCAGAACCCGCATGTTATCCGACTGTTGATGGGCGCGTTCGTGCTGAACATTCCTGAGACGAAACTCAGGATCGTTGCGCCGGATGTGGGCGGAGCGTTCGGGTCCAAGATCTATCACTACGGCGAGGAGGCGTTCGTTACGCGCGCGTCCAAAGTTCTGGGTCGTCCCGTGAAATGGACGTCGACGCGGTCAGAGGCCTTCGTCACGGACGCGCAGGGGCGCGATCACGTCACAACGATTCAGTTGGCGCTGGATGCGGACGGAATGTTCCAGGCCTTCCGAACCGAAACCTACGCCAATCTTGGCGCATATCTCAGGTTGTTCGCCACGGTTACGCCCACATATCTGCATGGCCCTGCCGCGGGCGGGCCGTATCGCACGCCGCTGGCTTACGTGCATGTGAAAGGCGTCTTCACCAACACAGTTCCGGTCGACGCTTATCGCGGGGCGGGGCGGCCGGAAGGCTCGTATCAACTGGAGCGGCTTGTCGATAAGGCGGCGCGCGAGATGGGGATCGACCCGGTGGAGATCCGCCGCAAGAACTTCATCAAGCCGGATGAATTTCCGTACCAGACGCCTTTGGCGGTCCAGTACGATTCCGGAAACTACCACGCCATCTTGGATCGGTTGCTTGAAATCTCAGATCACAGCGGACTGGACGCACGAAAGGCGGAGTCGGCCAGCAAGGGCAAATTGCGCGGCTTCGGCTGCGCGACCTGGGTGGAGTGCTCCGGACTTGCGCCATCTCAGTTGATCGGCGCGCTTGGCGCCCGCGCGGGCCTCTATGAAAGCGCGACGGTGCGCGTCAATCCGACCGGAGGCATCTCCGTTTTCACCGGAACCCATGCGCACGGGCAGGGGCATGAGACCGCCTTTGCGCAGATCGTGGCGGACAAGCTGGGCATCGACGCAGATACGGTCGAGATCGTGCATGGCGACACCAGCAAGGTGCCGTTCGGCATGGGAACATACGGCTCTCGTTCCGGCTCTGTCGGCGGGGCCGCGATCGCGCGCGCGACGGACAAGGTGATTGAGAAGGCCAAGAAGTTCGCAGCGCACCTGGTGGAGGCGGCGGAGGCCGATGTTGAACTAAAGGATGGGCACTTCACCGTCGCCGGGACTGACAAGTCGGTGGCGTGGGGCGATGTGGCTTTGGCCGCCTATGTTCCGCACAACTATCCGGCCGAAACGCTGGAGCCAGGGCTGGAGGAGACGGCGTTTTTCGACCCGGTCAACTTCGTCTATCCATCCGGCGCCTATGGGTGCGAAGTTGAGGTGGATCCCGAAACCGGCAAGGTGATGGTCGTATCCTTCGCGGCGGCGGACGATTTCGGCGTCGTCATCAATCCGATGATTGTCGAGGGTCAGCAGCATGGCGGCGTCGTGCAGGGCATTGGACAGGCGGTTCTGGAAAATGCGGTCTATGACGATTCCGGTCAGCTTCTAAGCGCCTCATTCATGGACTATGCGCTGCCCCGCGCGAAAGATTTGCCGAGTCTGGTCGTGGACCATTCAGTCTTCACCGAATGCACCCATAACCCGTTGGGCGTGAAGGGCTGCGGAGAGGCGGGAGCGATCGGCGCGCCGCCAGCGGTGGTGAACGCCGTGCTCGACGCGCTTGCGGCCCATGGCGTGACGGAGATCGATATGCCGCTCACGCCCTCGCGGGTCTGGCAGGCGATTCAGGATGCGAAACCAGCGGCTGCGGCCGAGTAAGGAGGATACGCGATGTATGAATTTGAGATCATTCGCCCCGCCTCGCTGGCCGAAGCGATTGAGGCGCTGAAGGTCGAGGACGCAGAGGCGCTGTCTGGCGGGCAAACACTGATTCCCACCCTGAAGCAGCGGCTTGCGGCGCCGTCGCAGCTTGTCTCGCTGACCGGAATCGCTGAACTGCAGGGAATTGATGCGTCAGACGACAATGTGACTATCAAGGCCGCGACGACCCATGATGCGGTTGCGAGTTCAGCTGATGTGCAAGGCGCCATTCCCGCGCTCGCCTCTTTGGCCGGGCGCATAGGCGATCCGCAGGTGCGCAATCTGGGCACGATAGGCGGCTCGGTGGCCAACAACGATCCGTCAGCCTGTTACCCGGCGGCGTGTCTGGCCTTGGGCGCGACCATTGTTACCAATGTGCGCCAGATCACAGCCGACGATTTCTTCCTAGGCATGTTCGACACGGCGCTGGACGACGGAGAAATCGTGATGGCTGTACGCTTTCCGGTTCCCGAACGGGCCAACTATCAGAAGTTTCTGCAACCGGCGTCCCGGTTCGCCCTGACCGGCGTCTTTGTCGCCAAGTTCGGGGCCGGCGTTCGCGTCGCCGCCACTGGCGCAAGCGAGGGCGGTGTGTTCCGGTGGACAGAGGCGGAGGCTGCTCTGTCCTCCAACTTCTCGGCCGATGCGTTGACGGGGATGTCGGTCGATCCGGACAGTATGATCGCGGATATCCATGGAACGCCGGAATATCGTGCGAACCTTGTCGCGGTGTTGACACAGCGGGCGGTGTCAGCCGCCTGAAACGGGTGACAATTCCGACGGCGATCCCCACATCTGAGAATGGCGGCGGCAAGCCGCCTGAAGAGGGAGTGTGGCGATGAACCCGGATGTGAAGGCCTTCTTTGACTCTGAGACCAACACGGTCTCGTACGTCGTGCGCGATCCGGCCTCGACGGCTTGCGCGATCATTGACTCTGTTCTTGACTACGATCCGGATGCGGGACGAACCTCAACCGCTTCCGCTGACGTGGTCATCGACCATGTTCGGGCAGAAGGCCTTGAAGTCGCGTGGATTCTAGAGACGCATGTCCATGCGGATCACCTGTCCGCCGCGCCTTACTTACAGGACAAGCTGGGCGGCAAGATCGGCATAGGCGAGAACATCACCGTTGTGCAGAACGTGTTCGGCAAGGTGTTCAATGCGGGGACTGAGTTCGAACGTGACGGCAGCCAGTTCGATCAGCTGTTCAAGGAGCAGGACAGGTTCCAGATCGGCGGTCTCAGCGGATTTGTGCTGCACACGCCGGGGCATACGCCCGCCTGCCTGACCTATGTGATCGGCGACGCCGGCTTCGTCGGCGACACGCTGTTCATGCCGGATTTCGGCACTGCGCGCTGCGATTTTCCGGGTGGTTCGGCGGAGCAGTTATACGACTCGATCCAGAAGGTTTTGAGCCTGCCGGATGATACGCGCCTCTACATGTGTCACGACTACAAGGCGCCGGGGCGGGATGATTATGCCTGGGAGACGACAGTCGCCGAAGAAAGAGCGCACAACGTTCATGTGGGCGACGGCGCGACCAAGGAAGATTTCGTGAAGTTGCGGGAGGCGCGTGATGCTCAGCTTGGCATGCCGCGTCTCATCATTCCGTCGATCCAGGTGAACATGCGTGCTGGCGAAATGCCGCCAGAGGAAGATAACGGGCAGATTTATCTGAAGGTGCCGCTAAACAAGTTCGGGAAGTAGCGGCCTTAGGCTGGCGGGCCGACCGATGCGCGAAGCACCAGTTCAGCAGGCCAGATTTCCGCCTTGGGGTCTTTTTCAGTTCCTTTGATGCGAGCATTCAGACGTTCGGCGACTCGCATACCGGCTTTTCGTAGCGGCGCGCGTGTGGTCGTCAGCGGCGTGCGAAAGGTTTCCGGCTTCAGATAGGGGAAACCGTCGTCATGGGCGATCAACGACAGACCCGAGCCGACCTCTACGCCACGCTCGACTGCTGCGCGTTCCGCGCCCATAGCGGCAAACAGGCTTGCGCATAAAAGGGCGGTTGGCGGCTGGTCGCCGTCAAGCAGCTTGCCTGCCGCCTCATAGCCGTTCACCTCAGACAAGTCGCCATGCTGAACCATCGTTTTGGGCAGGTCGCCTTTCGCCGCCTTCATGGCGCGGCGCGCGCCTTTCTCACGCTGAGCGGAGGCCGCGTGGCTCCTCACGCCATTGAGCAGCGCAATCCGCTTGTGGCCCATTTGCGTGAGCAACCGAGCAGCGTTGTTGAAAGCGGCGTCGTTATCGATGTCGAGATGCGGGAAGGCGGTGTCGGAAGTAGGCGTTCCTCCATAGATGATGAAAGGCAGATCCAACTCTTCCAGCAGCTTAATGCGCGGATCGCTGCGACCGGGCGCGAACAGGAAGATTCCGTCCACCTGCCCGTGGCTGGCCAGTCTGCGAAATGCGGCTTCATCTCCATTGGCGTCCGTTGAGGCGAGGACGACATCGAGTTTCTCCTTCGCCGCCTGTTCGTTGACGCCGGCGAGAAATTCCAAGAACTGCGGGTCCAGTCCACCATTGTCGATCAGAATCACGCAACCGATGGCGTTGGCTTTGCCCGTGGCGAGCCTGCGCGCCGCCGCATTCGGGGCGTAGCCATGTTCGCGCGCCGCCTCCACCACGCGTTGGCGGGTGCTTTCGTTGACCTCGGGATATCCGTTCAACGCGCGACTGACGGTCGTCTGAGACAAGCTCAGAATCTGTGAAAGCTCTTTGAGGTTCATGGCGTCCCCGCAGGTGGCGCGTCCCGTTCAAAGCGCTTTCAGAATGCAACGCAGGGACGCCATGCAAGTATTGGTTCGAACGCCGCTCGGACAAAGCAAAAAATACCATCGCGCGCGCTCTGACATCAAACCTTCAAGCTGTCGCGGCCTTGGTTGAGAGTTCCAGCTCATTCCAGCGGCTCAGATAGATGCGGAACCACGGCGCGTAGTTTTCGGGGTGGTCCGCGGCGTCCTGCATCAAATTCTCTACAGAGTCCCAGCGCGTTTCGGACACTTCCATTGGATCGGGCGCCAGCTTCACCTTCTGCGAGGGCAGGCGGCCGATGAAAATATGCACACGCTCATTCTCGATCAGACCTTGGCCGACTTCAGCGCGGTAGTCGATCACGGCTGTTTGCGTCAGCTCTGTGCGCTGGCCCATCTCTTCTGACAGGCGGCGATGGGCGGCGTCCGCAACCGTTTCACCCCAATCGGGGTGGGAGCAGCAGCTGTTCGCCCAGAGACCTCCGCAATGATACTTGCCTGGCGCACGACGTTGGATCAGCAACTCGTCATCGCCTTGTGCGTTAGGAGCGAAGATGAAGGCGGAGATCGCCAGATGCAGTGCGCCGATCCGGTGCGCTTCCATCTTGTCGATCGGATAGAGACTTCCGTCCGGCGCGACCGCCGTGATCTGGCGGTCGTCGGACGCCATATTGGTCAAGACTTGCTCAGGCGACTGCGCGGGCCAGCGCGCATTGACGCCACAGGCCTTCCAGCGCGCTCACCAGCCTGTCGATATCGTCTTCCGAGTGGACAGGCGATGGCGTGATGCGCAGGCGCTCGGTGCCTTTGGGGACGGTCGGATAGTTGATCGGCTGGATATAGATGCCGTGCTGGTCGAGCAGGACATCAGACAAGAATTTGCACTTCACCGGATCGCCAACCATAACCGGAACGATATGGCTGGGATTGTCCATATGCGGGATGCCGCGCGCATCAAGCTTGGCGCGCAGAGATTTCACCCGCGCGCGCTGGGCCAACCGCTCCATTTCGCTTTGCTTCAGGTGCTGAATCGAAGCGCGCGCTCCGGCCGCAACGGCCGGCGGTAGAGCGGTTGTGAAGATGAACCCGCTGGCGAAGCTGCGCACATAGTCGCACAGGGCGGCGGAGGCGGTGATATATCCACCCAGAACCCCGTACGCCTTGCCCAGCGTGCCCTCAATGACGGTTATCCGGTCCATCAGACCTTCGCGTTCGGCCACACCGCCGCCGCGCGGCCCGTAAAGGCCAACCGCGTGAACCTCATCGATATAGGTCATTGCGCCGTGCTTGTCGGCGACGTCGCAAATGTCTGCGATGGGGGCGATATCGCCATCCATCGAATAGACGCTCTCAAACGCCACGAGTTTTGGTCGGCTGGGTTCCACAAGGGCCAACCTGCGATCCAGATCCTCCGGGTCGTTGTGCCTCCAGATCACTTTATCGGCGCGCGAATGGCGAATGCCCTCGATCATGGATGCGTGGTTCAGCGCATCAGAGAACACGACGCAGCCGGGAAGGCGCGAGGCGAGCGTTCCAAGCGCCGCGAAGTTCGAGACATAGCCAGAGGTGAACAGGAGCGCGGATTCTTTACCGTGCAAGTCCGCCAGTTCCTGCTCCAACAGCACATGGTAGTGATTGGTGCCTGAGATGTTGCGAGTGCCGCCAGCGCCGGCGCCGCAGCGTTCTATGGCGTCCCGCATAGCGCCCGTAACCTTGGGGTGCTGCCCCATGCCCAGATAGTCGTTGGAACACCAGACGGTTACGTCATGAACTTCATCGTCTTTATAGCGCGTGGCATTGGGAAATTGACCGGAATGACGCTCAAGATCGGCGAAGACTCGATAATTGCCTTCGTCACGAAGTCCGTTGAGCTCCTTCTGAAAGAAGGCTTCGTAGTCCATGATCAGATCTCCGGCCGGGCGTTACAGGTTACCTGAATGCGCTGCTTTTTTGTCTGTTTATCCGGATTTTTGTCCGGACGCATCCCCTGCAAAGTTAATTTCAGTGCGTTATATTGCAGCGCAGTATAACGCCTTGCGATATTTCCACTATCACGAAGCATTGACCGAGCGTTTGACGTCGATCAAGACTCGTCCTTTCACCCGGCCTTTTAGAATGTCTTCGCCCAAAGCTGGCAATTCTTCCAAACCGGCGGGCTGGATCATGGCTTCAAGCTTATCGAAGGGCAGGTCGCTGGCGATGCGGCCCCAGGCGCGAAGGCGGTTTTCATAGGGCTGCATAACGCTGTCGATCCCCAGAAGATTCACGCCGCGCAACAGGAACGGAATCACGGTGGCGGGCAGGGCGGAGCCCCCGGCCAGACCAAGCGATGCGACCGAAGCGCCGTATTTCAACTGGCCGAGCACACGCGCAAGCATTGGGCCGCCGACAGCATCGACACAGCCGGCCCATGTCTCGGACTCCAGAGGGCGCTTGACTGTCTCGGCGATTTCCTCGCGAGCCACAATCTGCGTCGCGCCAAGGCTGCGCAGATAGTCCGCCGTGTCCGGACGGCCGGTCACGCCCGCCACTTCATAGCCCAAATGCGCGAGGATCGCAGTCGCGACCGAGCCGACGCCGCCAGCGGCGCCGGTCACGAGCACGGGGCCGCTTCCGGGTTTAAGGCCATGATCCTCCAGCGCCATGATGGCGAGCATTGCGGTGAAACCGGCGGTGCCGACCGCCATCGCCTGCCGCGTCGACAAGCCATCGGGCAGGGGAACCAGCCAATCCGCCTTGACGCGGGCTTTTTCTGCGTAGCCGCCCCACCAGGCCTCACCCACGCGCCAGCCGGTTAACACAACGCGATCTCCGGGCGCATAGCGCGCGTCATCCGAGCTTTCGACGACGCCGGCGAAATCGATGCCAGGGATATGCGGATAGTTTCGAACCAGTCCGCCGCCAGTGGTCAGGCAAAGGCCGTCCTTGTAGTTCAATGTGGAGTACTCGATCGCCACTGTAACGTCGCCATCTGGCAGCCGGTCTTCGCCAATCTCCTGAATGGCGGCTTGGGTCGTTCCGTCTTCGTCCTTGTCGACAATCAGGGCCTTGAAGCTCATCGGCTGAACCTTTCTTAAAATGGTGGCGGCGAAAGTGTTGATTCACCGCATATCGTGGTGAAAAGCCTTTTCGCAATCCTTCGCGCCGAATTCTTTCATTCGCCGCCCATCGACATCGCACTGCGGCACAGTAGGGCGCGGCGAAAAACATGTGGCGGAGTCAGGTCTGGTTTGGTCAAAGTTAATTTCGACTCGAAGCGTCGCCCCTAGTCGCACAATGCATGTTCAGAGGTTTGGTTCGATATGGAGAGATTTGAAGACATCGCCGACGATTTCGCGCTCAGCAACGCTCTCGAAGAGATTTCCGGTTTTGTGGGCATCGCGGAGCAGGCGCAAGAGAAAGCGAAGATACTGCGCTCGGCGCTCAGCCAGATCGGCGAGTCCGCCGTTTCAGACGTCGAAACGCAGGAAGGTTCGTATTCCTATATCGCGATTGATCTCGATGAGTTTTTCGATATGATCTACAGCTTGGAGAACTGCCTGAAGAACGATCCCGATTATCGCCACACCGACAAGCCTCACCGGCCTGTTTCATTTCTCGAAGTCGGGTGCGGCCATGGTCGTAACTTGCATGTCCTCAGAGCAACGGACCGGTTCTGTTTCGAAAAGATCTCCGGGTTTGACATCGTTCCGGAATATGTCGAGGCGGGGCGGCGCTATTTCGATATGGACGATGACATCTTCGTCGAGGACGCCTTCAAATTCGATTATGGCGGATTTGACGTGATCTATTTCTACCGTCCGTTCAGTGACGAGAAGCTGCAGAAAAAGTTCGAAAAACGACTGATCAGCACAATGAAGCGGGGCGCCTATATCGTCGCCAGCCTAAGCGAGAGCCTCGAGAAGTCTCGCCAGCTCGTCCAGAAGGGCGACAGCGATCGCATCTGGAAGCGCTTGTAACATTCGGGCGCCTGATCTTGGTCAATGCCGCGGGCGTTCTGAATCGGGAATACTGCGGCCGCGTTAGGAAAGAGGAAGGTCAATGTACAAAAATATCATGGTTCCCGTCGCCCTTGACGGCGAAAGCAACGTCGCCGCGTCGATCTCTGTCGCCAAAACGCTTCAAGGCGAGGGCGGTTCGATCACCTTGCTGCACGTTGTCGAGGAGGTTCCCGGGTTCGTCGCGTCGCAATTGCCCGACGGCATCGCTGCGAAGCATCGCGCCAGCTCAGAAGCCGCTCTCGGCGAGATTGCGAAGAATGCAGGTGCAGAGTTCAAGACCAAGGTAGTCCGTGGACACGCCAACCGCACGATCGTGGATGAGGCGGACGCCATGAACGTCGACTGCATCGTCATGGCGTCGCACCGTCCGGGGCTGGAGGACTATCTGATCGGATCGACCGCGGCGCGGGTAATGCGCCACGCTTCCTGCTCGGTTCACGTCATCCGGTGATGTGGCTAAAGGAGTTCTGTGGACTCGACCCTCGAAACTGATCCGGTCTGAGTGCGAAAACACGGGCGCCGATCCTGGCTGAGAGGAGCGCCCAGATGCCGAAGAGACGCTTTACGGACGAACGGATCGCCTTCGCCTTGAGACAGGCGGAGGCGGGAACTACGATCGGCGAGATTTGCCGGAGTTCAAGCGGTCCGCGATTGGTTCGGTGGATCGATCTCCGCGCCGAACTGGGATCGCGGAAGTGACATTCTATCGGTGGAGAAAAGTCTACGCCATGATGGCCGAAGACGCTTTCCCAAAACCCGTCCTGCTCGGCAAGCGCGCCGTCGGCTGGGCGGAAAGCGCCATCGCCGACTGGCTCTCCAGCCGCGCCATTAGGGCCTGACATTATGGGGGCAAAGAGAAACCCCGCCGGCGTTGCAGCGCCTGGCGGGGCTCAAGCGGATCTGAATGCTCAGTCTCACATCCGCTTCGGATATAGCCTCACTCCCTCGCCATTGCATCACCGGATGCAGGCGCGGCGCCTCAGCCGTCTCGGCCTTGACCCCGCGCTGGCCGATCTGGTGGCGGCGCTCGCCTTTCGGGGAGGCGCGCGATGACGAAACCTGCGTTCAGGCGGGGCTGCGATCCGCGCTTTCTCGAACCCTCTCCATTTGCCGCCGACGGGGGCGAAAAAGTGGGCAAAACGCCGGGAAAAATCCGGCTTGAGGATTTGCGCGACCTAGGACACCCGGAAAGCCCGATCAAAGCAATCCGGTCAAAATGCGCCGATTGCAGCGGGGGACAGCTGAGCGAGGTCAGGAAGTGCGTCTGCTATTCCTGCCCGCTCTGGCCGTTCCGAATGGGCGTGAACCCGTTCCACGGGCGCCCGCGCGCGTAATGGTCCGAAAACACGTCCCGAAGAAGGTCCTGAAGAACGGGCGGGACTCGACCAAGGTTCTCCGCAACAAGGGGCTGAAGAACGGGCCACGCGAATGCGGGGTCGAGCAGTTCGTCTGGTTGCCGCTGGAACTGGTCGAGTCCGAGGCCTGGCGCGCGCTTTCGGTCAATGGTCGACGGCTGATCGATCGGTTGGTGATCGAGAGAGCGCATCATTCTGGGCAGGAAAACGGCGGGCTGATCGTCACCCATGCGCAGTTCGAGGCCTATGGCCTCTCCCGCAATTCGATCCGGGGCGCGATCGAGGAGGCCGTCGCCTTCGGCCTTCTCCGCGTGAAGCAGGGCGGGCGCTACGCCGAGAGCAACCAGCCCAACCGCTATCGCCTGACCTGGATGGGATGGTGGAACCGCGACGGCCAGCGTCGCGACCCGACCAATGACTGGAAGGCAGCGACACCGGAGTGGATCGAACGATGGAAAGCGGAGCGCGCAAAGTCCAAGGCCGCCCGGCGACAGCGAAAGTCAGTTCAGACCCCCAAAACTGCGAGTACCGTACCCCCCTGCTTTGCGAGTACGGGCGGCCAATGTAGGTTCTTGAGGCAAGGACGAAAACGCCGAATTTCAGTGAAATCAATGACTTGCAGAACTGACTCCCCCGCGCCCCGTACTCGTGCTTTTGCGAGTCCTATCTAGAATCTCCCGGGGGGCTGGGGGATTAGGCGACACTGAGTAGGCTTTGTCGTTTCTTCATTGCCTCAACGTTCAACGGTTTCCCTGATCGCCCAGTTTTCGCCACAAGAAAAGCGGCGGCGGCGGTTAAATCCCGATTGATAACGGGTCGGTGCGCCAATTCGACGAAGTGATATGGCGCTTGCGCTCAACGACTTGACGTCAATTCGCAAGCATCCAGCTAAGCCCTCCCCCATATCGGTATCACAAGCGGGATGGCCCCAAGTTATCTCGCTCACCTGATGCCGTCGCGTTTTGCGCCGCCTGTTGCGGCATCCGCGGCATCAAACTTCGCCTAGCCCCATCTCCCCTCTTCTTGGGGTCAGGCGCCTTTCTCCTCCCTGTCCTTGGCCGCCTTTCGGGATGGCTCCTTTTTTGGGAGTGGCGAATAGTCGGATGGGCTCGTCTGACTGAGAGTGTCTGCGTCGCCAGCAACGTCCGCTTTCGCGCCTAAAGCCGACTTCATGAAATTTGGTCTCAACGACCGTTCCTGACCCTGGCTGTGTGAAAACGCACATGGTGTTACGATTCCCTCGGAGTTGAGGCGAGGGTTTGTATGAAGCGGTACATTGAAGGCGCGGACCAGGATCGGGGGACTTTGTTTCCCGAGCATCTGGAGGACTGGATAGACGCGGACAGTCCGGTGCGGGTGATCGACGCGTTTGTCGATCAGCTTGATCTTCTCGGCCTTGGTTTTGATCGTGCGGCGCCGGAAGCAACGGGACGTCCAGGTTATCATCCGTCGGTTCTGATGAAGCTCTACATCTACGGCTATCTCAATCGGGTGCAATCGAGCCGGCGGCTGGAGCGCGAGGCGGGGCGCAATGTGGAGGTGATGTGGCTGCTGGACCGGCTTGCGCCGGATCACAAGACGATCGCGGATTTCAGGAAGGACAATGGCGCGGCGATCCGCAAGGTCTGCGGGCAATTCGTCGAGCTTTGCCGCAAGATCGGGCTTCTCTCTGTGGCGTCGGTGGCGATCGACGGCTCGAAGTTCAAGGCGGTGAACAACCGGGACCGGAACTTCACGCAGGCCAAGATACGGCGGCGGATGGCGCAGATCGAGACGAGTGTGACGCGCTATCTCGATCAGCTGGACAGCGCCGACCGGCAGGAGCCGTCTCGCGCCCGGTCGATGAAGACCACCCGGCTGACCGAGAAGATCGCGAAGCTTCGGGACGAGATGAAGCGCCTGGCGGCGCTCGAGACCCGACGGCTGGCCGAACCCGACGGCCAGATCTCGCTGACCGATCCGAGATGGCGCTCAGCGTGCTCGCCTACAACCTGACCCGGGTTATGAACATCCTCGGCGTCCGCCCGCTGATGGCCGCAATCGGGGCCTGAGAGCCCATCCACCCCGAAATTACGCCAAAATCGCTTCAGCGCCCGGTTTTCCGGACCTTCAGGCCACCCAGAGACCGCAACCAGCGGAATCAGCGCTGAGAACCGCGCCAGATCCAGTCGGCGCTCAGGGCCGATCAAAACGGCGAAATCACCAGACGTTTTCACACAGCCAAGACCCAGAGCGGACCTGTTACCCTTGCGATAGTTGGGCGCGCCCACACCAGGGCCGGTCGTGTGTGTCAGTCGAGGATGACGACCGGCGTACCTGCATGACTGCCTAGGTTCTCCAGGGCTGCATAAAATTTACCATTTGATAAAATAATTGATCCCGCCTAGTCTTTTTTCTGAAAAGCTTGAACTGCGGGAGGAGATGGAGATGGACGGAACCGGGCAGGCGAGCAGGCTCGATGACGGCGTTGTCTCTGGCAGGCTGAGCGCCGCGGAAGTCGCCGACAATTTTCAGGATCTTCATCCTTCTCTCGGTCAGCATGAAGCGCTGGTCGCTGCGGATCGTTGCTATTTCTGCCATGACGCGCCCTGCATGACCGCTTGCCCAACGGCGATCGACATCCCGATGTTCATCCGGCAAATCGCGGCGGATAACCCGATCGGCGCGGCGAAGACGATTTTCGATCAGAATATTCTGGGCGGCATGTGCGCGCGGGTCTGCCCGACCGAGACGCTGTGCGAGGAAGCCTGCGTCCGCGAAGTCGCAGAGGGAGAACCGGTGCGGATCGGCCTGCTGCAACGATTTGCGACCGATCACGCCATGTCGGCGGGACGGCAGTTCTACGCACGCGGAGCGGAAAGCGGAAAGTCTGTCGCCATCATCGGCGCCGGTCCGGCGGGCCTCGCCTGCGCTCACCGCCTGGCGATGCGCGGCCACAACGCGGTGATCTATGAGGCGCGGAACAAACCGGGCGGCCTTAACGAATTCGGCATCGCCGCTTACAAGACCGTCGATGGGTTTGCACAATCCGAGATCGCGTACCTGACCGCCATCGGCGGGATCGAGATCAGACATGGCGAAAAGCTAGGCGAGTCGATCTCGTTGGCGTCGCTGCGGGAAGACTATGACGCCGTGTTCCTCGGTATGGGACTCGCCGGCGTCAATGGCCTGGGTTTTGTGAACGCCGACGCCGAAGGCGTGGCCGATGCGGTCGAGTTTATCGCCAGGCTGCGGCAGACTGAGGACAAGAGCGCGATCCCGGTCGGGAGAAATATTGTGGTGATCGGCGGCGGCATGACAGCGATCGACGCTGCGGTGCAGGCCAAGCTGATCGGGGCGGAGACGGTCACAATCTGCTATCGGCGAGGACAAGCGCAGATGAACGCGTCGGCCTATGAACAGGAACTGGCCGCCGCCAAGGGTGTAGTGATCCGCACAGGATTGCAGCCGAAGCGGTTCGTGATTTCGGGCGGCGCGCTAACTGGCGTTGAGCTTGAATACACTGAGCAGACAAACGGCGCAGTGCTCGGAACCGGTCGAGTTTTGGAGCTGGCCGCCGATCAGGTGTTCCTCGCCATCGGGCAAACTCTGCTGCTGGACGGATTGGCCGAACCGGACGCGCGGCTAGATCTCGATGGGCGCAGGATCAATACGGATGAAGAGGGCCGGACATCGCTTTCCGGCGTCTGGGCGGGGGGCGACTGCACCAATTCGGGCGAGGATCTGACCGTTGCGGCGGTCGCGCAGGGGCGCGACGCGGCGGAGAGCATCCATTCGACCCTGAGCGCATAAGGAGCGAACCCATGGCGGATCTTTCCAACGATTTTGTCGGCATCAAGTCTCCGAACCCGTTCTGGCTGGCTTCGGCCCCGCCAACGGACAAGGCGTACAATGTGGAGCGCGCTTTCAAGGCGGGTTGGGGCGGCGTGGTCTGGAAGACCCTTGGCGAAGAAGGCCCGCCAATCGTCAATGTGAACGGCCCGCGCTATGGCGCGATCTGGGGGGCGGATCGGCGCTTGCTGGGCCTGAACAATATCGAATTGATCACCGACCGCGATCTTTTCGTCAATCTCCGCGAGATCAAAGAGGTGAAGCGAAACTGGCCGGATCGGGCCGTCGTCGTCTCGCTGATGGTGCCCTGCGAGGAGGAGGCCTGGAAGAAGATCCTGCCGCTGGTCGAGGACACTGAAGCCGACGGGATCGAATTAAATTTCGGCTGTCCGCACGGCATGAGCGAGCGCGGTATGGGCTCGGCCGTCGGGCAGGTGCCCGAATATATCGAGATGGTGGCGCGCTGGTGCAAGGCGAACACCCGCATGCCCGTGATCGTGAAACTGACGCCAAATATTACCGACATCCGTTATCCGGCGCGCGCGGCGCATGCGGGCGGCGCGGATGCGGTCTCCCTGATCAACACCGTCTCGTCCATCACCTCCGTCGATCTCGATACGTTCAGTCCCGAGCCCTCGATCGACGGCAAAGGCAGTCATGGCGGCTATTGCGGTCCGGCGGTCAAACCCATCGCGCTTAACATGGTGGCTGAGATCGCGCGCGATCCGGAAACGGCGGGTCTGCCGATCTCGGGCATTGGCGGCGTCACGGTCTGGCGGGACGCGGCGGAGTTCATGGCGCTCGGCGCGGGCAATGTGCAGGTCTGCACCGCAGCGATGACTTACGGCTTCAAGATCGTGCAGGAGATGATCGCCGGGCTTGAGAACTGGATGGACGAAAAGGGCCACCGGACTCTGGACGACTTCACCGGACGCGCCGCGCCGAATGTGACCGACTGGCAATATCTGAACCTGAATTACGTCACCAAGGCCAAGATCGATCAGGACAAGTGCATCAAGTGCGGGCGCTGCCATATCGCCTGCGAAGACACCTCACATCAGGCGATCACGCAAACGATCAATGGAGAGCGGCGATTTGAGGTGATCGACGAGGAATGCGTCGGCTGCAATCTTTGCGTCAATGTCTGCCCGGTTGAAGGCTGCATCACCATGGAGCCGCTGGCGGCGGGCGCCGTCGATGCGCGCACCGGAGAGCCTGTGAGCGACCAATACGGCAACTGGACGACGCATCCGAACAACCCGATGGCGCGTGCCGCGGAATAGGTCGCCTGCAACCAGTGGCGGCGGGCCAGGCGTGACATCGGATCATGCCGTCGGGCGCGAAAGGGCGCTGGGACATCTGGCGGCGCTTCTGTTTGCGGCTCTAATCGCCGGGTCCTTCTCGCTGGGCGATCTGGCCGCGCCGCATCTTGCGCCAGCCGCTCTCAACGCGGTCCGATATCTCATCGCATTCCTCGTCCTGCTGGCGGCCTATGTCGCGTTGTTCAAGTCCGCGCCGCCGCGACCCGACCGGGTGTGGCGCTACTTGTTGCTGGGCGGCCTGATGGCGGCCTATCTGATCCTGATGTTTGTGGCGCTGCGGATATCGACGCCGGTCTCTACCAGCGCGGTGATTACGTTGATCCCGCTTATGGCGGTCGGATTCGGATGGCTTTTTCTGCGCCAGACCACCACGCCGATTGTGATGATCAGCCTGTTGGCGGCGGCCTGCGGCGCGGTTTGGGTGATTTTCAATGGCGATATCGACGCCATACTCGCGCTGCGGCTAGGACGGGGAGAGGCGATCTTTTTCGTCGGATGCGTGGCCCATGCGGCCTACGCGCCGCTGGTGCGCAAACTCAATTCCGGCGAGCCTATTCTCTATTTCACACTGATGACCGTCGCATCCGGAGGGCTCTGGGCTGTGCTGGTTGGCGCGGGCGACCTGATCGAAACCCGCTGGGCCGCGCTGCCCGTCATCGTATGGGTCGCCATCGCATACCTCGCGATCTTCGCCACCGCAGCCACATTTTTTCTGGTGCAATTCGCCTCGGTGCGCCTGCCCGCTTCAAAAGTGCTGAGCTATGGCTATCTGACGCCCGTCTTCGTGATCTTAATCGAAGGTTTCATCGGTCACGGCTGGGCCTCGGCGTCGGTCTTCGCCGGTGCGGGCGCGACCGCCGCAGCGTTGCTGATCATGGTGCTGGCCCCGGATTCGTGAGTGGAGTCAGGGCTTCAGCCCGTTAACGAATAGCTGCTCAAGATAACAGGCCGCGTCTTCGAACCGTGTTGCGGCGCGCGCATCATCGCCCAACACTGCGCAAACCTGCGCGTCGAAATCCGCGTAGTGCTGTGTCGTCGCCCAGATCGAGAATATCAGGTGATGGGGATCAACCTCGGCCAGTTTCCCAGCGGCGCTCCATCCACGGATGACCTCCGCCTTACGATCCACCAAAACCTTCAGATCTTTCATCTCGTCCTGAATGTGCGGCCCGCCATGTAGAATCTCGTTGGCGAACAGTCGGGACTCGCGGGGGAATTCGCGCGCCATCTCCAGCTTGCGGCGGATATAGGCGACGATCTCGGCGATGGGCTCGCCATCCGGCTTGAGCGCGCGCAACGGATCAAGCCAGGTGTCGAGCAGGCGGTCGATCAATTCGCGATGGATGATCTCCTTAGAGCGGAAATAATAGAGCAGGTTGGGTTTGGACATCCCCGCTTCGGCCGCGATCTGGTCCAGCGTTGCGCCCCGAAACCCTGCTTGCGAGAACACTTCCAAGGCCGCCTCGAGAATGGCGGCGATGTTTATTTGCTGAATCCGCGTACGCGGTTTGGGCGCCGCCATTCCTGCCTCCCCGTTTGAGCGGTTCAAGAGCCATTGGTTCTTGACCTCTTTCCCACCCGTGGTAGCGTGATCCTGACCAAATGGTCAAACATTTGTCGTCGTACGAATGGAGAGCCTGACGACGCAAGGAGCGGCCCAACCTTGGCCCACCAATGTGACCGAGGCGCCGGCTGAGGCCTACGCCTGTCCCGAAGGGGTGGAATACCATTTGTTCAATGCCGGCGGGCGCCCGTGCGTTATGTCGAAATCGAACTGAAGGAGACCCGCTGAATGCCCGCGCCAGGAGAAAATCTGAGACTGAATGGCGATCGGCTATGGGACAGCATTCACGAGATGGCGGAAATCGGCCCCGGCGTGGCGGGAGGCAACAATCGCCAAACGATCACAGACGATGACGCCATAGGCCGCAGATTGTTCCAGCAATGGTGCGAGGACGCTGGACTGACCATGGGCGTCGATCAGATGGGCACCATGTTCATGCGCCGCGAAGGGACCGATCCTGACGCGCTGCCCGTCTATGTCGGCTCGCATCTCGACACCCAGCCCACGGGCGGCCGCTATGACGGTGTTCTCGGCGTGCTGGCGGGGCTGGAGATTATCCGCACGCTCAACGACATGGACATCAAGACGAAGCATCCGATCGTGGTCACCAACTGGACGAATGAGGAAGGCACGCGCTTCGCCCCGGCGATGATGGCCTCTGGCGTCTTCGTCGGGACTGTTACGCAAGATGCCGCCTACGCCGCCGAGGATTCCGAGGGTAACAAGTTCGGCGACGAGTTGCGGCGCATCGGCTGGATGGGCGATGAGCCGGTCGGAGCAAGAAAGATGCATGCGTTTTTCGAACTGCATATCGAGCAGGGCCCGATCCTGGAGGCCGAGCGCAAGGATATCGGCGTGGTGACCCACGGACAGGGCCTGCGCTGGATCGAATGCACGGTGACCGGCAAGGAGAGCCATACCGGCTCGACCCCCATGCCCATGCGCAGGAACGCCGGGCGGGGCCTCGCGCAGATCACCGAACTGGTTCATGAGATCGCCATGGAAAACCAGCCGAACGCCGTGGGGGCCATCGGCCATGTGGACGTCTATCCGAACTCGCGCAACATCATCCCCGGCCAGGTGGTGTTCACGGTCGATATGCGCTCGCATGAGCTGGATCGGCTGCAACGCATGGTCGCGAGGCTGGAGGACGAAGCGCCGAAACTCTGTGCGGCGCTGGGCGTAAGCTTTGAAAGCAGGATCGTCAGCCAATTTGATCCGCCCGCCTTCGATGAGGGCTGTGTGGCCGCGATCCGCAACGCCGCCGAGCGGCTAGGCTTTTCGCACCGGGACATCATCTCAGGCGCCGGGCATGACGCCTGCTGGATCAACCGGGTGGCGCCGACGGCCATGGTGATGTGCCCCTGCGTCGATGGGCTCAGCCATAACGAAGCCGAGGACATCAGCAAGGAATGGGCCGCGGCGGGGGCGGATGTGCTGTTCCACGCGGTTGTGGAGACGGCGGAGATAGTTGGTTAGCGCGGGGAGGCGACCATGACCACCACCATCAAGAACGGCACCATCGTCACCGCGGATCTGACCTATAGGGCGGATATCCGCATCGAGAACGGAGTGATCGCCGAGATTGGCGAGAACCTTTCTGGCGGGCGGGAACTGGACGCGACCGGGTGCTACGTGATGCCCGGCGGGATCGACCCGCACACCCACCTGGAGATGCCGTTCATGGGCACATACTCTTCGGATGATTTCGAGTCCGGCACCCGCGCGGCGCTTTCGGGCGGGACGACGATGGTGGTGGATTTCGCGCTGCCGAACCCGGGTCAGGGCCTGCTGGACGCGATTCAGATGTGGCACAACAAGTCCACCCGAGCCAATTGCGACTATTCCTATCACATGGCGATCACCTGGTGGGGCGAGCAGGTCTTCAACGAGATGGAGGACGTCGTCCGCGACAAGGGCATCAACACGTTCAAGCATTTCATGGCCTACAAAGGCGCGCTGATGGTGGATGATGACGAGATGTACTCATCCTTCCAGCGCTGCGCCGAATTGGGCGCCCTGCCGCTGGTCCATGCGGAGAATGGCGACGTCGTCGCCCAGCTTCAGGCGAAGCTGCTGGCGGAAGGCAATGACGGGCCCGAAGCGCACGCCTATTCGCGCCCCCCCGAAGTGGAGGGCGAGGCCACAAACCGCGCGATCATGATCGCCGACATGGCGGCGGTTCCGCTTTACGTCGTCCACACTTCCAGCGAACAGGCGCATGAGGCCATCCGCCGCGCGCGGCAGAAAGGTATGCGGGTCTATGGCGAGCCGCTGATCCAGCATCTGACGCTGGATGACAGCGAATACGCGCACCCGGACTGGGATCACGCGGCGCGGCGGGTCATGTCGCCGCCCTTCCGCGACAAGAAACATCAGGATTCGCTCTGGGCCGGATTGCAGGCGGGCAGCCTGCAGGTGGTCGCGACCGATCACTGCGCGTTCACGACCAAGCAGAAGCGCTCCGGCGTCGGCGACTTCACCAAGATTCCCAACGGCACCGGCGGGCTTGAGGACCGGATGCCGATGCTCTGGACCAATGGGGTCGGTACCGGCCGCATCACGATGAACGAATTCGTGGCCGTGACCTCCACCAATATCGCCAAGATCCTGAACATTTACCCGAAAAAGGGCGCTATTCTGGAAGGCTCGGACGCGGATATCGTGGTGTGGGACCCGGAGCGCGAGAAGACCATCTCCGCCGACGCGCAACAGAGCGCCATCGACTACAACGTTTTCGAGGGCAAGCATGTAAAGGGCCTGCCGCGTTTCACTTTGACGCGTGGGCTGGTCGCGATCGAGGAAAATGATGTGAAGGCGGAGATCGGCCACGGCGAATACGTCAAGCGCGATCCGTTCCAAGAAGTGAACAAGGCGCTTTCCAAGTGGAAAGAAGTCACCGCTCCGCGCAAGGTGCAGCGCACCGGTATTCCCGCCAGCGGGGTGTGATGCCGGTCAGTTTACTCAAATCAGGTGGCTAGGCCTATGGCGTCGGTGCACATCGAGGATGCGGCTAGGCCGGCCGATGCGCCTGCGGCCTCAGCGAACACCGTGATTGAATCGAAAGGCCTCAGTCTGACCTTCGAAACCAATGACGGGCCGGTGCACGCGCTCTCCAATGTCGATTTGACGATCAACAAGGGCGAGTTCGTCTCTTTCATCGGGCCGTCGGGCTGCGGCAAGACCACCTTTCTTCGAGTCGTCGCTGACTTGGAGCAGCCGACCGGCGGGTCGATCACGGTGAATGGGGCCAGTCCGGAGCAAGCGCGGCTGGCCCGCGCCTATGGCTATGTGTTCCAGGCGGCGGCGCTTTATCCATGGCGGAGCGTCGCGCGCAATGTGGCGCTGCCCCTGGAAGTCATGGGCGTCTCAAAGTCCGAACAGGCGGAGCGCGTCGCGCGGGTGCTCGATCTGGTGAACCTGACCGGGTTCGAGAAGAAATTTCCTTGGCAATTGTCAGGCGGGATGCAACAGCGCGCCTCCATCGCGCGCGCGCTGGCCTTCGACGCCGATCTTCTGCTGATGGATGAGCCGTTCGGCGCGCTGGATGAAATCGTGCGCGATCATCTGAACGAGCAGCTTCTGGAGCTCTGGGCGCGATCCGAGAAAACCATCGCCTTCGTCACCCACTCGATCCCCGAAGCGATCTATCTCTCGACCAAGATCGTTGTCATGTCGCCCCGGCCAGGGCGGGTGACGGATGTGATCGAATCCACACTGCCGAAGGAGCGACCGCTGGATATCCGCGAGACCCCGGAATTCCTGTCCATCGCCCACCGGGTGCGCGAGGGGCTCAGGGCGGGGCACAGCTATGAGGATTGACGTGTGATCACTCGTCTCTCCTCCGGCGTCGCCTTTCCGGTCACGGTGGTTTCGGCGGTGCTGATCGTGCTCTGGTATCTGGGCGCGATCTGGCTGAATTTGGCGTGGGAGCGGGATCAATCGGCGCGGGCGGAGGAGCCGGTCGCGCTGTCGACCATGATCTCCAACACGATGAGCCAAAAGCGGCCTGTTTTGCCCGCACCGCATCAGGTGGCGGTGGAAATCTGGGATACTACGGCCGAGAAACGGATCACTTCGAAACGCAGTCTTGTCTATCACGGTTGGATTACGCTTTCCGCCACGCTGGTCGGCTTTGCGATGGGAACGCTGCTGGGCGTCCTGCTGGCGGTCGGCATCGTCCATAACCGGGCGATGGATATGAGTGTGATGCCCTGGGTGATCGCCAGTCAGACAGTGCCGATCCTCGCCATCGCGCCCATGATCATTGTCGTGCTCTATAATATCGGCATCAGTGGGCTGGTGGCGAAGGCGTCGATCTCGGCCTATCTAAGCTTCTTCCCCGTCGTCGTCGGGATGGTGAAGGGGCTGCGCTCGCCCGACGCGATGCAACTTGACCTGATGCGCACCTATAACGCCTCGCGCTGGCAGGTCTTCTGGAAGCTGCGCTGGCCCGCGGCGACGCCATACCTTTTCACTTCGCTGAAAATCGCCATCGCAATCGCGCTGGTCGGCGCGATTATCGGCGAGTTGCCCACCGGCGCCCAAGGCGGGTTTGGCGCGCGGATGCTGAACGGAAGCTATTATGGGCAAGTGCTGATCATCTGGTCGGCGCTTATCGGGTCTGCGATCTGCGCCGGGCTGATGGTCGGGCTGATCGGGCTGGCGCAGCGGACCACCCTCCGAAACATGGGGATGGCGAGATGAGCGTGTTCGTTGGCGCCGTTCTTTTCTGGTTAGCCGCCTGGGGCGCGAATATCTGGCTGACTCGCGGGCGCTCGCCCCGTTGGGCGCGATTTGTCGTGCCGACCCTTTTCGGCCTATCGATCCTCGCGCTCTGGCAAGGCGCCGTCCGGGGGTTTGGCATTCCCCTGGTGATCCTGCCGGCGCCGACGGATATCGGAGTCGCGATCAGCGTCAACGGGCCGATCCTTTGGGCGGATTTCGTGCAGACGGTGATCCGCTCAGTGATACCGGGCTACCTGATGGGCTGCGGGGCGGCATTCGCGGTGGCGATTGTGATCGATCGGACGCCGTTTCTGCAGCGGGGTATTCTTCCCATCGGGAATCTGGCGGCGGCGCTTCCTATCGTTGGGATCGCTCCGATAATGGTGATGTGGTTCGGCTTTGACTGGCAGTCCAAGGCGGCGGTGGTGGTGGTCATGTGCTTCTTTCCCATGTTGGTGAATACGGTGCAGGGCCTGAAGGCTGCGGATGTTATGCACGCCGATTTGATGCGCACCTTTGCCGCGAGCTATTGGCAAACGCTTCTGAAGCTTCGACTACCCGCCGCGGCCCCCTTTATTTTCAACGGGCTGAAGATCTGCACCACGCTGTCGCTGATCGGCGCGATCGTGGCCGAGTTCTTTGGCACCCCGATCGTCGGCATGGGCTTTCGCATCTCCACGGAGATCGGCCGTATGGCGCTCGACGTGGTTTGGGCCGAGATCACAGTCGCCTCGCTCGCCGGGTCGGTGTTCTACGGCGTTGTCGTATTGCTGGAGCGGTCGGCCACATTCTGGCATCCTTCGATGAGAACCTGAGGCAAATCCCGATGCAACGGGGCCTCGCTACAACAGGGAGAACAAGATGAAGAGACTCTTGGTGGTCGCTGCGGCGGCGCTGGCGGCGAGCGCGGGATTCGCGCAAGCGGCGGACAAGGTTACCCTGCAACTCAAATGGGTCACGCAGGCCCAATTCGCGGGTTATTACGTGGCGGCCGATCAGGGCTTCTACGAGGAGGAGGGACTCGAGGTCGAAATCAAGCCGGGCGGGCCCGACATCTCTCCGCCGCAGGTGATCGCGGGCGGCGGCGCCGATGTGGTGCTCGATTGGATGCCGTCGGCGCTGGCGAGCCGAGAGAAAGGCCTGCCGCTGGTGAACATCGCCCAGCCCTTCAAAAGTTCCGGCATGATGCTGACCTGCCGCAAGGACAGCGGCATCAAGTCGCCAGAGGACTTTCGCGGCAAGACTCTAGGCGTCTGGTTCTTTGGCAACGAATATCCGTTCCTGAGCTGGATGAGCCAGCTTGGCATCCCCACCGACGGCTCGGATGGCGGCGTGACCGTGTTGAAGCAGGGTTTCAACGTCGACCCGATCCTGCAGAAGCAGGCCGATTGCGTCTCGACCATGACCTATAACGAATACTGGCAGATCATCGACGCCGGGCTGACCCCGGATGATCTGGTTGTGTTCAAATACGAGGATCAGGGCGTCTCGACGCTGGAGGACGGCATCTACGTACTTGAGGAGAACCTAAAGGACGAGGCCTTCGTCGATAGGATGGTGCGGTTCGTCCGCGCCTCGATGAAGGGCTGGAAATGGGCCGAGGAGAACCCGGACGCCGCCGCGGAGATTGTGCTCGACAATGACGCCACTGGCGCCCAGACCGAAAAGCACCAAAAGCGGATGATGGGCGAAATCGCCAAGCTGACAGCGGGCTCGAAAGGCGCGCTCGACTTCCGCGACTATGCCCGGACGGTGATCTCGCTGCTGGACGGCGGCTCAGATCCGGTGATCACCAAGGCGCCTGAAGGGGCCTGGACCCACGCGATCACGGACAAAGCGCTGAATTAGCAAGAGTCGCCGTTGCGCTAGCCGAACCTGTCCGATTGATGGTTCGGCGAGCAATGGACGAGTGTCGACTGGCGGGGATAAAGCTCGGTTCCCGCCAGTGAGAGGGAGCTGTCAGACACTTTCGAACCAGTCTCCGAATGCTCTGGGACGCGGCTCCTCAGGCCGTGCCGAGCAGCCGCCACTCTTCGAGAGCGGCGGTTCGGAAAAGCTTGAAATTTCGTCTGGAGTAGAGGTGGCGCTCTCGGTTGAACAGGTTGTGGACGGAGGAATGGACGGCGGCGAACATCTGTAAACTTCGCATGCGCCTGAAGCGCTGCATGGCTCGTTCTCTTCGTCGGAATGGCAGGTGCGAATTCTCAATGCGATTGTTGAGCCAACGGCCCGTTGTCTGAAGATCGGCAGCTCCGAGTTCCTTTAGAGCGGCGCGATACGAACGAAGCAGATCCGTCACGATTTCACGCGGAGCGCCGAACCGCTTCATCAATTTCTTCAATAATTTCAATGCGGCGCGTTTGTCCCGGCGTTTGGTGACCACCGTCTCCAGCACCTCGCCTTCGTGATCCACGGCGCGCCACAAATAGCGCTGCTCGCCGTTGACCTTCACGAACACCTCGTCCAGATGCCAGCGCCAGTTCGAGTATGCGCGCATCCGATCGACCCGCTTGCGCTTGATCTCGGCGGCGAACATCGGACCAAACCGCTGCCACCAGAACCGGATCGTCTCGTGGCTGATATCGATCCCGCGCTCGTGGAGCAGATCCTCCACATTCCGCAACGAGAGCGGGAAGCGAATATACATCATCACCGCGAGGCGAATGACGTCAGGGCTGCTGTGGAAGCCCTTGAACGGGTTACTCTTACTCATCCGGGGACGCTAGGGGAGTGCCCTCCGTGCCTCAAGCCGAATTCTTCTGACAAGCCCCTACTATGTCTCCAACCGCCTGATCGCCCGCGGCGGCGATCCCAAAGCCTGGCGCCTGCCCGCGCCGGGATTCGAGGCGGCGACAGCAAAGGCGGTGGCCGAGCATCTGGCGAACCATGCGAGGCGCCATGCGGTTCTGAAGCGGCCAGATGCGGTCGTCTCAGATGAGTTGTCGCGCCGCGCGTCGGCGCTCGCGGAAAAAATCAGCGCCAGCGGGATCCGCGCCGCCGCGCCATTGATCGTTACCGGAGAGATCGCCCCCGCGCGCCTCCGCATCAGCCTTGACGGCGTGGCGCTCGCCAAAGCGCTGGAGATCAGCGCCGACGATCTCGCCCCGGATCTTCTCGCGATCGACGCGCCCTTCACTCATCGCCGGCGCGGCGTCGAGACCAAGATCGTCGCTGGCGAGCGTGAGGCCGCGCCGGACGCCGCTCTCATCCGCGCCCTCCAAAACGCCCATCTCTGGTCGGGTGAGATGCGCATAGGCAATCCGCTGAAAAAGATCGCCGAAATGCACGGCGTCTCGAGAAGCTATGCCGGCCGGGTAATTCCGCTCGCCTGCCTTTCGCCGCGAATCCAGCAAGCGATCATCGACGGCGCTCAGCCTCTGGCGCTGACGCTGGAGACCGTCATCCGGTCGACGATTCCCCTCGACTGGTCAGAGCAGGAAAAGCTGTTCGGGTTCATCGCATAGCGCGTTTCCCTATTATCTCGAACCGTTCCCTGTTCGCTCGGAAAAATACCCTGATCCGCATAAAAAGTTCCCTGTTCCGCCGCGTAGGGAATTCGTGCTTAAGCCCTTGAAGCCACGGTTAATTTCCAGGCGCTCCTCCCGGGGTTCGGTGCAAAAACGACAGAATACGCTGTAAATCGACCCTGATCAGGGAATCGGCGCAAAAGGCCACCGGCGAAATCCACCATCTGAGACGACTGGTATGAATGGGCCGAGAATCCTCAACCCGGCGCGTCTCTGTCGGAGATGCGCCCGAGCAACCCGCCGGAATTGCGCGGGAAAATTCAGCGAAATGTGTGAGACGGGAAATCGCCCGGGTCGGTGGCGGAGGGAGCGGGATTCGAACCCGCGATAGAGTTGCCCCTATACACGCTTTCCAGGCGTGCGCCTTCAACCACTCGGCCACCCCTCCGCAAAAGCGGCGCCATCTATACATCACACCCCGTAGGGCGCAAGCGTCGATCGGCGTATGCACGTCGCTCGTGAAATTAGTGATCCCAGGGCGTAGAAGGTGGCGAGCCGAACTTTTAAGCTTTTACTGAAATTTCCGACATGGGACCTTAATCGCGAAAACTCAAATTCGTTTGCGGACGCTCATGCGATTCACTGGATTATATAGCCAATCACTGGAGCGGGAATGCGCGCAGTAGTATTGCATCCAACCACCAATGAACGCGGTGGCGTTCTGAACGCTGCTTTGACCCATGCGGCCGGGTTGGAGGCGGTAGGAGTAAATGTGCAATTCTGGACTGCATCGCCAGCAGCGGCGGACGTTGCTGCGTCCATCGGCTTAAAACCGATACTTGCCCCGCCAATTCGAACGACTTATGGGCCAGTTCTCTCAAAAGAATCCATCCGAGCGGGCCTAAGTTTCCGAGACGTCGATTTAGTTCTACATGAAGGCGCGCGGCCTAGGCTGTGGGCACAATTATTTTGGCCAGGTGCGCGACACGCGGTTGTTTTTCACCACACAAAAATCGGCTCGCGCAGGTTCTATAGTCACTGGCTTGCACTGTCTTCGCAACACGCCCAGAGATTGAGATTGGAGCGTACGTATTGGCGCAAGGCCCCGAAGGTGGAAGTTATCAAGAACGGGTACCTCCCTTCAGAGCCAATGCGCGAGATCGCATCCGCAGGCAAAAAAGTAACCATTGGGACACTCGCGCGCCTGACGGATCAAAAAGGCCTCGATACACTTATAGATTCGATGGGAATATTGAGAGACAAAGGAATTGATGCTGAACTCCGAATTGGCGGCGTGGGCGCAGCAGAAGAATCCTTAAAGGCTTATACTGATAGCGCGAATTTGTCCCAGAATGTGTTTTTTGAAGGTTGGGTGAAGCCGGCCGAGTTTTTGTCCAAGCTTGATATTTTCTGTCTTCTCAGTCGAGTTGAACCGTTTGGGATCGTTTTTCTGGAAGCGATGAGAGCCCAATTGCCTGTTGTCGCTACAAAAACAGATGGCGCGCTGGAAATCATTGAGGATCGCCAAACAGGCTATCTCGTGCCGATTGACGACCCGGTCGAAGCAGCTCATCGATTGGGCGAGTTGAGCAAAAATAGAAACGCAATAGCTGCGATGGGCGCACGGGGTGCGGCTGTCGCTGAGGAAAAATTTGGTCCGAAGGCGGTTGGCGAAAGCATTCTTGGCGCATTCAACTCATTTGGCGCGCAGTCAGGCTGAGTTCACTTGTCCATTATGTAGTTTGGGAGAAATGTTTTGCTACGGGTGCTTGGACTCTTCCTGATCTTGCTGGCGGCAACCGCCCTATTTTTCGACTATTGGGCGGCGGATGACGGGTTCCGTCTGCGCGCCGTCGGAGAAATCTGGTTTCAGGTCCATCCTAACAGTCTTCAACTGCTTCAACCGGCGTTGGAGCGGCATGTGGCGGTCTGGCTATGGGATCCGGTGATGTTGACTCTGCTGACATGGCCATTGGCGCCGGTGTTGGCCGTTTCTGGCTTTGTCCTACTGTTCCTGCACCGCATGAAGGCCGCTGGTCTAAACCGCGGGTAAATAGCGCCGGTTCGTCGAACCGAGTGTTAACCATGGCGACGTAGAGTACCTGCGCCCGCGCGACTGGCGCCGGCTTTACGTTTCCGAGGAAAATATGCCCAATATTCGACGCCGCCTTTCGGTGGCGCGCGCGATGTTCGCGGTGGTTTCAGCAGTCATGCTGTCCGCCTGCGCGATTCAGATAGAACCCGCCCATGATCCGCGCATCGTCGCTGAGTTGGAGGCGTTGGCGATCGACACACAATCGCTGTTTGCAGACGGGCAGGGCTTCGCGCACGAAGCTCTGCCGGAGCGGGAGGACGCTTATTCGCAACTCGTTGCCCGCGCCTCCGCCATCCGCCTGCTGGCCGAGGCCCGCCCCGCGCCGGCCAGCCCGATTTCAGACCGCATTCGCTCGCTTACGGAACCGGCGGAGGACAGCGTCGTGGAATTGATCGGCCGAGCGCCCCAAGGCGAGGTAATCCGCGACCTGTCAAACGCCACGGCCGCGTATATGACTGACTTCCTCCGTGCGCTGGAGCGCCTGCGCAAACGCGATCGCGCGGCCGATGCGCGAGGCTTGCCGAGATCAATCCCCGTCCTCGCGCAACTCGCCATGGAGGACGCGCTTCGCGATGCGCTGTTCTACGAGCGCACCATCCTCAACCGCAGCCGCTGACAGGAGCCGCCAAATGAATGACACGATCAATCAAATCACCGTCGAAATCGCCGATATGCTCAGCCGCGTGCTGGGAACGGATGCGATGCTGGCGTCCGGCTACTCCACCGTAAAGGCGCGCGCCATCGCGCAGTATGCGCTGCTGACCGGAGAGGCCTACGCCGCCGGCGATCTGGACGAAGCCGCGTTTCAGGAGGAGATGCGCGAGCTGGATCGCATGGCGGAGCGGTTCGTCCGCAATATCCGCGCTCTGGCCCATACCAGCATCGAGCGCGCGTTTCAGGTGGTGTCCGAAATACTGCGCCGGGTCGCGGGTGTTTCGGCCCTTTCGCAGGGCATCGCGCCGCCTGAGTTGAGCCTGTCGACCGCCTGAGCGCGGTTCAGTAACGGGCCCGGCTTTTCGCTGCAGAGCGCGCCCGACGCTGGGCGCGTTCGGCGGCGTGCGGGTCCGCATCGAAAAGGGCCGCCAACTGCTCGGTCATCGCGCCCGCCAGCTGCTCCACATCGGTGATGGTCACGGCGCGCTGGTAATAGCGGGTGACGTCATGGCCGATGCCGATGGATAGAAGCTCCACCTGTTTGCGCTTCTCCAGCATCGCGATCACATTGCGCAGATGCAGCTCAAGATAGTTCGACTGGTTCGCCGACAGCGTTGAATCATCAACTGGCGCGCCATCCGAGATCACCATCAGCACTTTGCGCGCCTCCGGCCGCATCGACAGGCGGCGGGCCGCCCATTCCAGCGCCTCGCCGTCGATATTCTCCTTCAGCAGCCCTTCGCGCATCATAAGGCCCAGATTGCGCCGCGCGCGACGCCACGGCGCGTCCGCGCCCTTGTAAATGATATGGCGCAGATCGTTCAGGCGGCCCGGTTTTGGCTGGCGCCCGGCCTGCAACCAGTCCTCGCGGGCCTGTCCGCCTTTCCAGGCGCGGGTCGTGAAGCCCAGGATCTCGACCTTGACCTGACAACGCTCCAGCGTGCGGGCCAGCACGTCGGCCGAGATCGCGGCGATGGAGATCGGCCGTCCGCGCATCGAGCCTGAATTGTCGATCAGCAACGTAACGACGGTGTCGCGAAACTCGGTGTCGCGCTCCTGCTTGAAGCTGAGCGGGGTGAGGGGGTTCGCGACCACGCGCGCGAGCCGCCCGGCGTCGAGGGTTCCTTCCTCCAGATCGAAATCCCAAGCCCGGTTCTGCTGTGCCTGCAAGCGCCGCATCAGCCGGTTGGCGAGGCGAGAGACCGCGCCTTTCAGCGGTTCAAGCTGCTTGTCCAGAAATCCACGCAGGCGCTCCAGTTCCTCCTGATCGCAGAGATCCTCGGCTGAGATCACCTCGTCATACTTGGTGGAGAACACCGTGTAGCCTGGGTCCGCGTCGCTGACATGCTCCAGCGGCGGGTACATCATCGGCGGTTCGTCGCCATCCTCATCCAGCTCGAACTCGGCGTCCGCGTCGTCGTCCTCCATATCCTCAAGTGACGATTGGAGGGAGGAGTCATCGGCGGTTTCGGTGCGGGAATCGTCCGGCAGGTATTCCTGATCGTCCTCGTCGCCCGCGCTATCTTCGCCGTCGGACTCTTTGTCTTCGGACTCGTCCTCGTCGCCATCCTCGTAGTCGGGCTGCATATCGTCCGGGCTTTCGCCCAGTTGATCGCCATAGCCGAGGTCGGAGATCAGATCGCGGGCGAGGCGGGCGAACTCCTGTTGATCCGCCGCGCATTCGGTGAATTGCGCGATGCGGTCCTTCGCCTTCTCGTCAAAAAACCCGCGCCACAGGTCCAGCACATTCTGTGCGCCGTCGGGCAAGGGACGTCCGCTGACGATCTCTCGCACCAGAAAACCGGCGGCGACGGCGAGAGGGGCGTCGGTCGGGCTAGTGATGTCCGCGTATCCCCGGCGCTTGCAATGATCCTCCAGCCGATGATCGAGGTTGTCGCCGACGCCGGGCATGGCTTGCGCGCCGCGCGCCTCGACCCGCGCATCCTCCACCGCGTCAAAGATCGCTCGAGCGACCTCTCCCGTCGGGGCGTAGCGGGAATGGGTGGCGTCGTCGTGATAGCGAAGGCGCAGGCCGACTGCGTCAGCCTCTCCGCGGGCCAGCAACACGTCACGCCGCGGCATGCGCCGGGAAATCATCGGCAGGCGCGCCACCTGCCCCGACACGCCCGGCGGATCGGCGGTGTAGGAGACCGCCAACTCAGGCTCATTCGCCATGGCGCGCGTGGTCTCGGCCAGCGCCTTCTTGAAGGCCTCGGTTGGGTTTTCGGGCTGGTTGGACATCTACCGCCTTTGGATCAGCCCAAGCTCACGCTGGCGGCGCTTTCCGGCAGTTCCTCGCCAAAGCAGCGCTGATAGAACTCGGCGACCGTCTGGCGCTCCAGTTCATCGCATTTGTTGAGGAAGGTCAGGCGGAAGGCGAAGCCGATATCGCCGCCGAAAATCTCGGCGTTCTGGGCCCATGTCAGGACGGTGCGCGGGCTCATCACCGTCGACAGGTCGCCATTCATGAAGGCGGAGCGCGTGAGATCGGCGACCGTCACCATATGGGCGAGGGTCTGGCGTCCCTCCGGCGTGTCATAGCCGGGCAGCTTGGCCAGCACGATGTCGGCCTCGGCGTCATGCTCCAGATAGTTCAGCGTCGTGACGATCGACCAGCGGTCCATCTGTCCCTGATTGATCTGCTGGGTGCCGTGATAGAGACCCGTCGTATCGCCCAGTCCCACCGTGTTGGCGGTCGCGAACAGGCGGAAGCTGGGATGCGCGCGGATCACCTCATTCTGGTCGAGCAGCGTCAGCTTGCCGTCAACCTCCAGCACGCGCTGGATCACGAACATGACGTCCGGCCGGCCCGCATCGTACTCATCGAAGACGATCGCCACCGGATTGCGCAACGCCCAGGGAAGAATTCCCTCTTTGAATTCAGTAACCTGCTGGCCGTCTTTAAGAGTAATCGCGTCCTTGCCGATCAAGTCAATCCGGCTGATATGACTGTCCAGATTCACCCGCACGCAGGGCCAGTTCAGCCGCGCTGCGACCTGCTCGATATGGGTGGATTTTCCGGTGCCGTGATAGCCCTGGATCATCACGCGGCGGTTAAAGGAAAATCCGGCCAGAATCGCGAGCGTCGTATCGTGATCGAATTGATAGGTCGGGTCGATGTCCGGCGTCAGTTCCGTTGGCTCGGGGAACGCTTTAACCACCATATCCGAGTCGATGCTAAAAGTGTCGCGCACCGAAATTTCAACCGTCGGTTCCCGCATCACCACATCCATCGCAGCACCATCCGCCATCAGAGAAATCCTTCGTGGCGGGCGTCGGATCAGCCGTCGATCCGAGCCCATGCGACCACCCGTCGCAAACCCGCGTCTTTTGATACATAAGCGCTCTGGGCGCAAGGGCGAGGGGCGGGCGGTTCGGCCCCAGCTAGTCCCGGAAGTTTCGGCTCGTCTTCAGGATTTCCCACGCCCACAGGACTTCGCGCAGCCGGTCCTCCTCAGACCGGTCGCCCCCGTTCATGTCCGGATGCACCGCTTTCACATGCTCTCGGAATGTCTGCCGAAGTTCGGATTTGGTGGCGGTGTCCTTGGCGCTGAGGATGTCCAAAGCCCGGCGCTCGGTCGGGGGCAGGGCGCGGCGGCGGGGCGGCGGCTGTCCGTCAACGCGGCCGGGATTTATGGTTGCGTTCTCGCCCAGAACCTCAAGCGGATCCTTGAAGCCAAAGCGTTTCCAGGCCTCGCCGCCCGAATGCGGGCTGGCGCCTTGCGGCTCCTTCGGTTGTTCGCCGAACTTCCAGGTCGGACGCTCCCATACATTCTCGTCGGTCAGGCGACGCTCGATCTCGTCATCCGGCAGATCAGAGAAGTAATCCCAGGATCGGTTGTATTCGCGCACATGGTCCAGACAGAACCAGTAGAATTCATCCAGTCGATCGCGCGACCGCGGCGCACGGTATGCACCTTTTGCATCGCAATCCGGCCATTCGCAGACCCGAGTGCTGGTCTCGAAAGCGCCGGACATGCCGCGCCGACGGGTGCGGCGGCGCTTGTCTGCGTTGACGCTGACGTCAAAATCCAAGGGCGATCGGCGAGACATTTCTGCGGTTCTTCCTAAGTCAGTCGTTGGCTCGGGCGACCGGGCATTTTAAACCTTCCACGCCAGAGGCCAAGCAAATTAAGGTGGACATTGCTGTGACTGAGACCATCGCCGAACGTATTCAGCGCAAGCTTGAGGCCGCCTTTGATCCCGTCGAGCTGGCGGTTGAAGATCAAAGCCATCGCCATGCGGGCCATTCCGGCTGGCGCGAAGGGGGCGAGACCCATTTCCATGTGCGCATGACCTCGGCGGCGTTCAATGGCCGGAATCGCGTGGCTCGGCAACGCGCGGTTTACGCTACATTGAAGGCGGAGTTGGAGGAGAGGGTGCATGCGCTTGGCCTGACGCTGAAGGCGCCGGGCGAGGGGTGACGTGACTGAATCCGTGGATGCGCTGTCCTCGCCCGCCACAATAAGAACACGAGAATAGGTGAAGAGCGGCTCCATGAGCAGATTGATTTTGTGCGCCACGGCTCTGGCGCTTTTATTCGGGGCGTCGGGATGCGTCGTCTATTCGGTGGCGGACACGGCCGTATCCGTCACCGCTGATGTCGTGGAGACCGGCGTCGATGTCACCACAGGGGCGGTCAGCGCGGTGATCCCTTAGGCGCGGCGTCAGACGCCCAGCTTGTCCCGCACCATCTGATTGACCGCTTTCGGGTTCGCTTTGCCGTCGGTCGCTTTCATCACCTGACCGACGAACCAGCCCGCCATTGAGGGTTTGGCCTTGGCCTGCTCCACCTTTTCAGGGTTCGCGGCAAGCACTTCATCGACGGCGGCCTCGATCGCGCCGGTGTCGGTGACCTGTTTCATACCGCGGGCCTCGACGATCTCGGCCGGGTCGCCGCCCTCGGAATAAACGATCTCGAACAGATCCTTGGCGATCTTGCCAGAGATGTCGCCTTTGCCGATCAGATCGATGATCCCGCCAAGCTGCGCGGCGGACATGGGCGAATCCTCAACGCCGTGGCCTTCCTTGTTGAGGCGGCCGAACAGCTCATTGATGACCCAGTTCGCGGCCTGCTTACCGTCTCGGCCCTTCGCGACTTCTTCATAGAAATCGGCGTTTCGCTTGGAAGCGGTCAGCACAGACGCATCGTATTCGGTCACGTTGTAGTCGCCCACAAAGCGGGCTTTCTTGTCGTCTGGAAGCTCAGGCAAGGTATCCGCAATGCCGTCGATCCATGCCTGCTCGATCTCCAGCGGCAGCAGGTCGGGATCGGGGAAATAGCGGTAGTCATGCGCTTCTTCTTTCGAGCGCATTGACCGGGTCTCGCCCTTGCCCGGATCGTAAAGACGGGTCTCCTGATCGACGGATCCACCATCCTCCAGCAGCGAGATCTGGCGGTTGGCTTCATAGTCGATGGCCTGCTGAATAAAGCGCATGGAGTTCATGTTCTTGATTTCGCAGCGTGTGCCGAGATGCGAGAAGTCGCCGCTTTCCTTATACGCCTCGTAAGCGCCGTGCTGGCAGACGGAGACGTTCACATCGGCGCGCAAGCTGCCTTCCTGCATGTTTCCGTCGCAGGTGCCGAGATAGCGCATGATCTGGCGCAGCTTGCGCACATATTCCGCCGCTTCTTCCGGGCCGCGAATGTCGGGGCGAGAGACGATCTCCATCAGCGCGACGCCGGTGCGGTTCAGATCGACGAAAGAGTATTCCGGGTCCATGTCGTGGATCGACTTGCCGGCGTCCTGCTCCACATGGATGCGCTCGATCCGAACCTTGCGGGCGACGCCAGGCTCTATATCGACCAGCACCTCGCCTTCGCCGACGATCGGGTCTTTGAACTGGCTGATCTGATAGCCCTGCGGCAGATCGGGGTAGAAATAGTTCTTTCGGTCAAAGACCGAGCGCGTGTTGATCTCCGCCTTCAAACCCAGCCCGGTGCGCACCGCTTGTTCGATACAGAACTCGTTAATTACTGGCAGCATGCCCGGCATCGCCGCATCAACGAGGCTGACATTCGAGTTCGGCTCAGCTCCGAACTCAGTGGACGCCCCTGAAAACAGCTTGGACTGCGAGGCGATCTGGGCGTGAACCTCCATCCCGATCACGACCTCCCAATCGCCTTTGGCGCCATGGTAGGTTTTCGGCTTCGGCTCTTTATAGGCAAGCTCGGTCATCAGGGGGCTCCGCGTATGTGTCGCGGGGTTTCTAGGATGGCAGCGCGCGCGCGGCAAGAGCGGCGGAGATCATTGTCTTTCCGACCGGCGTGGCTAGGCTTGCTGCAGAAGAAAACAAGGGTGAGGAGACGGTAATGATTCGCAAAATTGCGATGAGCGCTGCGCTGACGCTGATGACTTTCGGCGGAGCGACGCAGGCGCAGGCGGATAGTGTTCTTGATGGCATCAAAAACAGGGGCGAGATTCGCATTGGGTTTCGCAAGAATGCGCCGCCATTCTCCTTCCGAGACATGAACGGCGCGCCGACAGGACTCGCCGTTTGGCTCTGTCAGGACGTCGCCAAAAGTATCCAGAAAACGCTTGGCCTTGAAGGGTTGAAGTTTACTTACGTGCCGGTGTCCGCGACCACGCGTTTCGATGCGCTTCAGGAGGGGAAGACCGACCTGCACTGTGGGCCGACGACGGCGACTCTTGAGAGGCGTGAGGCGCTGGATTTCTCCATCCCCTATTTTATCGATGGCGCCAGCGCCGTGCTGCTGGGCGACTCCCCCGATAATCTGGCGGACAGCAACAACGCGCCGATCGGCGTGCTTAAGGGCACGACGACGGTGAAAGTTGTTGAGAATTTGATCGCGGAACAGGGCCTTGGTTCGCCCCTGAAGCTGTATGATGACCACGCGGCGGGCCTGAAGGCGATGATAGACGGCGAGGTCGCGGCCTATTTCGGCGATCAGGCGATCCTGATCTATCAACTAGGACTGCTGCGGCCCGATACGCCGGTGAAACTTTCCCGTGCGCAACTGTCGTTCGAGCCCTACGCGCTGACGATGAAACGCGGTGAAAGCGACCTGCGTCTGGAGGTCGATCGCGCGCTGAGCGAGATTTACCGCTCAGGTGCCATCCATTCTCATCTCGCTGCGGCGTTCGGCGATGTCGGTCTCAGCGATCTGGCCATCAAGCTTTATCAGGTGGTCGAGTTGCCTGAATAGCGCCTAAGCCTCCGGGAAATAGGTCTTGAAGTCGTCGCGCTCTCGCTCAAGCTTGCGCTGGTATCGCGTTTGAAGGAGATCGACGACCACCACCGCCGCGACCGCGAAGTAGAAGGTGGTTTTCGCCATCGGCTCGACCGGGAAGCCGAAGAACATGAGGTGGGCCTGATGCCCGCCTTCACCCAAAAGCACGACCCCGACGATCATCAGGATAAACAGGCCCAGAACCTCGAATTGCCGGTTCCTCTGCAAGAACGCTGCGACGTGATCGGCCAGCAGCATCATCGCCGCGCCTGAGATCAGGATCGCGGTTGCGAGCACCCAGAACACCTCGGTGATGGCGAGGGCGGACAGGATCGAATCGAAGGAAAAAACCAGGTTCATCAAGACGATCATGAAGATTACCTGTCCGGCCGATTTGCGCGATTCGCCTTCGCCCTCATGCTCGATATCGTCGACCGATAGCATGTGGGTGATTTCCTTGATCGCCGTGTAGATGATGAACAGGCCTCCGCCCAAAAAGACGATCGTGGCGAAATTGAACGACCCTTCGACGATGCCGGGCAAATCGATCGAGAAAAACGGCGCCTGCAGCCGGGAAATCAGTTCGATCATTGCGAATAGAAGCACAATGCGCAGCGCGACGGCGATGCCAATCCCGAGCCGGCGCACGCGGGCCTGGTCTTCAATGGGCGCACGTTTCGATTCGATCGAGATGTAGAGAAGATTGTCAAACCCAAGCACCGCTTGCAAAAAGATCAGCACGGCGAGGTTGGCGATATTCTCGATGGCGAGGAATTCGGTCATGTCTTTGCTCTGATTGGCGGAAGGCGCGGGGATCGGGCGCAAGAAACCACAGGTTGCGCCTTGGCGCAACATGCACGTTTCAGGCTAGGCCGTAACGATCGCGATAGCTGATAAGGTCGCCCAGCGTCGCCGCCTCGTAGACGCCTCTGGCGATGGCCCGCGCCACGCAGTCGGCCGCGAGCATGCCAATGCGCGCGACATCGGCCACAGGATCAGCCAAGGGCTGCGCATCGGTAGACAAAGCGAAGACGATGTCTCCATCCAGCGGCGTGTGCACGGGCCGGATCGCACGCGCCACGCCATCTTGCGCCATGATTGCGACGCGTTTCGCCTGAGCTTGTGTCAGGGCGATGTCGGTCGCGATGACCGCGAGTGTCGTGTTG
This sequence comes from Paracoccaceae bacterium, assembly GCA_963669315.1. GTDB lineage: Bacteria > Pseudomonadota > Alphaproteobacteria > Rhodobacterales > Rhodobacteraceae > SZUA-547. The sequence goes on from OY770021.1 coordinate 3,598,856, forward strand.
GCGCGAGTTTCGGTCGGGAAGACATGATCCAGCTCCGTCGGCGCGTTGGCGGGGCGCTTACCGCCAAACTCGCCATCGCGTTCGAATGACCAGGCCCAGAACGTGTTCGAGCCGGGGATCAGCACCGAGCCATTCGGATTGACCGCCGCCAGTGCACCTATGGTCATGCGCCGTTCGCCGGTCTCCCAGATCACAGAGGCGGATCCCAGCCCACCTTTCAGATCGCCCGCGGTCGCGCCCAGCCCGGCGCCCGTACTGCCAAGCTCGAAATCAGTGGCCGCGCTTGCCGCTGCGGCGCGGCCGAGCGCAGGGTAGGGAGGGGCCTCGCCCCAGTCCTTGTCCCCGCCATTCAGCAGATCGAACAGGATGGCGGCGGGGACGATAGGCGCGCGCGCGGGCCCTACGGCGAAACCGCGTCCCTGACTCGCCAGCCAGTTCACAACACCGCCTGCCGCGTCCAGACCGAAAACGGAGCCGCCGGACAGGGTGATTGCGTCCACTCGCTCCACGGTGGTCGCCGGATCGAGAAGGTCGGTTTCCCGCGTTCCGGGGCCGCCGCCCCGCACATCGACGGCGCAGACCGCGGGCGCATTCGGCAGGATCACGGTGACGCCTGTGCGGACCGCGTGGCCCTCGGCGTTTCCAACGGTGAGCCCGGCGACGTCGGTGATCAGGTTATGCGGGCCGGTTTGCAGCGTTGTTGTCATACCTGACGTTGTAGCAGCCGTTTGGCCGCCCCCGCCATCACCTTGGCCGAGGCGACCATATCGTCGATTCCGACCCACTCATCGGGCTGGTGGGCGAGGTCCAGCACGCCCGGTCCGTAGGCGACGCAATCCTGCAAATGGCCGATGCGCACAACATGTTTCTGGTCAAAGGTGCCGGGAGAGACGACGGGCTCCGCTGGGCGACCCAGCACCCGCTCGATCTCCGCCGACAGGGCGCGGGGAACTGGCGCTGAGGCGTCGATCATCGTGGGAAGAAAGCTTAGAACGTCTTTGAGATCACAGTTAAAACCCTTCCGAGACGCCCTCAACTTTTCTATGATTTCAGCGATTTCGGCTTTGACCTCCTCCGGGTTCTCCTCGATCAGATAACGCCGGTCTATCACCATGCGGCAACTGTCCGGCACGCAGGGCGAGGGCAGCCCGTCATAGTCCTCCGTCAAGCCGCCATGGATGGAGTTGATGTTAAGCGTAGAGGCGCGCGCGCCCTCAGGCGCCACGGGCATCGAGGTGCGCTTGGCCGCCAAACGGGGAAGGAGGTTTGTCTCGATCTCATGCAACACCGCCCCCATATGCCGAACCGCGCAATCGCCCAGGAAGGGCATGGAGCCATGGGCGATGCGCCCCTTGGTCTCCAGCTCCGCCCACCAGACGCCGCGATGGCCCAGGCAGACCCTGTCGACGTTCAGCGGCTCGGGAATGATGACGTGATCGACGCGAGGCGGGGAGAAATATCCCCGTTCGGCCAGAAAGCCGACGCCGCCATAGCCGCCCGATTCCTCGTCCACAGTGCCCGAAATTTCTATCGCGCCGGGTAAGTCCGGCTCTAGCTCGACGAGCGCCTCGACGGCGACGACCATCGCGGCGATCCCGCCTTTCATGTCGCAAGCGCCGCGGCCCCAGACCTTGCCGTCCTTCACCTCACCCCCGAACGGGTCGACGGTCCAGTCTTCGCCAGCTTCAACCACGTCGATATGGCCGTTGAAATGCACGCAGGGGCCAGGCGACGGGCCTTCGCGGCGGGCGATGACGTTAATGCGCGGGTGGCGGTCATTGTCTCCGGGCGCGCCCGTGGCCCGGACATACTCCACGTCGAAGCCGCGCGCCGCCATCCGGTCGCCGAGCAACCGGGCGCAGGGCTCATAGGCGTCGCCGGGCGGGTTGATGGTGGGGATGCGGATCAGATCCTGACAGAGCGCGATGATCTCGACCTCGCGCGCCGAGATCTCGGCGTCGAGCGCGGTCGGGTCGGCTGTCGTGGTCTGGTCCATGCGGGCTCCGGGGTTGCAGCCCATACGATGCGCTGATGTCGCAATTGGTCAAGAGGGTCGGGGCGCTGCAAAACAAAAAAACCGCCGGGCCATCAGGCCCAGCGGCGAAGCGTAAACCGGATTGGCGCGTTTACGGTTACTTGTTCATTCGGTTCTCGATCAGCTCTTCCACGACGCTCGGATCGGCGAGGGTCGAAGTGTCGCCCAGCGCCCCGAAATCGTCCTCGGCGATCTTGCGCAGGATGCGGCGCATGATCTTGCCGGAGCGGGTTTTCGGCAGGCCCGGCGCCCATTGGATCATGTCCGGGCTGGCGATCGGTCCGATCTCTCCACGCACCCATTTGCGCAGTTCGGTGCGCAGATCGTCGGTGTACTCCTCACCCTCCATCAGAGTGACATAGCAGTAGATGCCTTGTCCCTTGATGTCGTGCGGGTAGCCGACCACCGCCGCCTCGGCGACCTTGGGATGCGCGACGAGGGCGCTTTCGACTTCCGCCGTGCCCATTCGGTGACCGGAGACGTTGATTACGTCATCGACACGGCCGGTGATCCAGTAGTATCCGTCCTCATCCCGGCGGCAGCCGTCGCCGGTGAAGTAGTAGCCCTTGAACATCTCGAAATAGGTCGAGACGAAGCGATCATGGTCGCCATAGACCGTGCGCATCTGGCCAGGCCAGCTGGTCTTGATGGCGAGCACGCCCTCAGCCGGGTCGCCGTGCACTTCCTCGCCCTGATCGGTAAGGATCACAGGCTCCACGCCGAAGAAGGGACGGGTGGCCGAGCCGGGTTTCGTCGCCGTGGCGCCGGGCAGGGGCGTAATCAGGATGCCGCCGGTCTCGGTCTGCCACCAGGTGTCGACGATGGGGCAGCGGCCTCCGCCGACCACCTGATCGTACCAGTTCCAGGCCTCCGGGTTGATGGGTTCGCCCACCGATCCAAGGATCTTGAGGCTGGAAAGGTCGTGCTCTTTCTCGAACGTGTCTCCCTTGGCCATCAGAGCGCGGATCGCGGTTGGCGCCGTGTAGAACTGGTTGACCTTATGCTCTTCACATACGGCCCAGAAGCGGCCGGCGTCGGGGTAGGTCGGGGTGCCCTCAAACATCACGGTGGTCGCGCCGTTGGCGAGCGGGCCGTAGACGATGTAGCTGTGGCCGGTGACCCAGCCGACATCCGCCGTGCACCAGTAGATGTCGCCGTCATGGTAATCGAAGACATACTCGTGGGTCATCGACGCATAGACAAGATAGCCGCCCGTGCAGTGCTGCACGCCCTTTGGCGCGCCGGTCGAGCCGGAGGTGTAGAGGATGAAGAGCGGATCCTCTGCGTTCATCGGCTCAGGCGCGCACTCCGCGGAGACGCTTGCGGCGAGGTCGTGATAGTAGCTGTCTCTGCCATCCACCATCGGGATGTCGCCACCGGTCCGCTGCACGACGAGCGCTTTCACGTCGTCCGAGCATTTGGCCAGCGCTTTGTCGACATTGGTTTTCAGCGGGGTGTTGCGACCACCGCGCGGGGCTTCGTCGGCGGTGACGATCACCTTGGCCTGGCAGCCGTTTACGCGATCGGCGAGCGCGTCCGGGCTGAAGCCCGCGAAAACAATAGAGTGAATCGCGCCGATCCGCGCGCAGGCCAGCATGGCGTAAGCGGCCTCAGGGATCATCGGAATATAGAGGACCACCCGGTCGCCCTTGCCGACGCCCATGCCCTTCAGGACATTTGCGAACTTGCTGACATCCTGCTGAAGCTGGCGATAGGTGATGTGCTTGGAGTTGCCGGGCTCATCCGCCTCCCAAATGATCGCGGTCTGGTCGCCGCGGGTCGCAACATGGCGATCGACGCAGTTGGCGCAGGCGTTCAGAACGCCGTCCTCGTACCATTTGATCGACACGTTGTCGTAGTCATAGGACGAGTTCTTGACCTTGGTATATGGCTTGATCCAATCGAGCCGCTTGCCGTGTTCGCCCCAGAAGGCTTCTGGGTCGGCGACCGACGCTTCGTACATCTCGCGATATTTCGCATCATCGGCGTGGGCGTTCGCCACGAGGTTTGCCGGCGGCTGGCGCATCTCGACCATGTTTCACTCCCAAAGATTATCTGCTTTCGGCCCGTTGCGGCCGTTTGATTTTCGGGCGGCGCCCGCCCGTTGGAACAAAGCGCCCCGTTTTGGTTTCAATGTCAAGTTTCGCGAGGCGAAACCCATTGGCGCGCGCTGCTTTAGCGCAATCCGCGTGCAAGGTAAAAACTTGAACTGTCAAACCGCTGTCTGATCAATGTGTCACTGTCGACGCGCGGCGCGGCTTAACCGCGCAATCAGAGCAGACCAGAGAGGTGATTTTCTCGCATGTTTCAGCAATTCGAAAATTTGAAGACGGCGTATTTTTTGGTGGCTTTAATTGGTTAAATCCGTCGACACGGCCAAGCGAACCGCCTCTGACTATGAAGTGCCCGTCTCAAAGGTTCGCTGAAATTGAGTGACTACGAATTACCGCGATACCCATTTTTCTAAACGGTCCACTACACCCAAATCGCCACGATCCGTTCGAATGTCCAGAATGCGGCCAGAACCCCAATCGCTGACGCGATGGCTGCGGGCCACGCGAATGAACGGAAGGGCCCTATCCGGCCCAGAATTTGCACGACGACTAACGCCCCAGCAATAAAGATTAATTGACCGATCTCAACCCCGACATTGAAGAAGAGAAGTGCAGCCGGCACGGCGTCCCCGGGCAATCCAACCTCGCTGAGCGCGCCAGCGAAGCCAAAGCCGTGCAAAAGGCCGAATGCGAAGGCGACGACCCAGGGTTTGCGTATCGCCAGCGTGGTCACGCCCCTTTGGCGATGTACGACTTCGGCCGCGACAAATACGATCGACAGAGCGATCAAGGCCTCGACGAGTCGGGGCGGCGCCGAAAGAATGCCGAGGGTCGCCCCCGCCAGTGTGATCGAGTGGGCGAGCGTGAACGCGGTTACTGTTCCGACCAAACGTCGCCATCCTGCCACAAGCATCAGTAGAGCTGTGACGAACAGCAGATGATCGATTCCGAGAAGGATGTGTTCGATGCCGAGAGAGAGATAGGCTAGAGAAACCTCCGCAAGGCCTTGGGGTCCGGCCACCGACACCGTCGGCGTCTCTGGCGTCGCCCTTTGCGTTTCGCTTCCGCCCCCCAGGTATTCCACGCGCACCAGCACATCGGTGCGCAGAAACTGCAACCCCTCGATCGCCAAACTGGCGTCTCGCAATCCGTTCTCACAGGTCAGCACCGACCGCTTCTCGGCGTATACGCCGGTCTGTTTGAAAACCGGAGCGCCGGACTCCCGACAGTCGGGCGGGAATACAGGCTCGATATCGAGCGCCTGCCCGGCTCTGACCGGCTTGCGCCAAAGAAACTTGAACTCGCCCTGCTCAGTTTCCTGCAACTGCAGCAGGCCCGGTCGAACCTCATGCGCGACGGCCGGCGCGCAGAACAGAACGACCGCAAACAGATAAAGAAGCGTGCGCCGGTTCACGGCTGCGGGCTTTCGATCGTAATGTCGTAATTTTCCTTCAGGCGCTTTAGCACCTCCGCCCGCGTCTCGCGCTCCCTCTGATATTCAAAGTCGCGAGAGACCATCTCTCGAACCTCCTCGAATGGCCGCGCTTCGCCGGGGGTCGCGCGCTCAACACGGACCAGATGCCACCCATAGGAGGACTCGACAGGACCGTTCCATTCGCCGGACGGCAGTTCAACCACGGCGTCTGCGAAGTCGCCGCCGAAGGACCGGCCGATATCCTGCGTAGTGGCGTCATCCATGGCGGGGGGCAGCAGGCTGGGCGAAGCGAAGGCTGCAAGGTCAAACAGGGGATCGTCGTTAATCCTGTTCAGAAGGTCGGGCCAGTTTACATCACCGTTTTGCTTCAGATGAATTTGCTGGAACGTTAGCAGCGCAGGGGCGTGATACCGTTCCTTTTCGGCAAGATAGAATGCCCGCAGCAAATCCTCATCCGGCGCCGCCTGGGCGAGGGCGTCCGCCAGCAACAACTTCATCTTCTGGCGCATCCGGCGGCGGACGATCAGGTCGTCGCGGTCAAGCCCGATCTTAAGGGCCTCGCGATACATCAGTTCTTCCGCAAGATAATCCTCGATCAGGCCATCCAGTTCCTGACCGGTCGGCGAGCGGCGCCAGGTCCGCTCGAAATTGGCGGACAGGCTCTCGACCCGTTCAGCCGTCACCACGATCGTTTCGCGCGGCGGCTCCTCCGGCGGCGCGAAAGCTGCGTAGGCGGCAAAAAGCCCGCCTCCCAAGATCAGGAACTGGAGGACGGGCTCTTTCAGAAGTCTCGGAAATATCGAATTCACTCAGGACTCCGGCGTGTACCAGATGGGAGAGGTATAGGCGCGTTCCTGCGTCTTCATATCAGCCTCCAATGGCATATCCACTCCGAAACGCAGGGCGTCATAGGCGGTCCAACGTGGAGTTGGAATTTCGATAACCCGTGCATAGTATAACGCCCTCAGCGCTGGATCGAATTCAGGATCGGTCCAAACCGTGATCAGTTCCGGCGCGCCGATCGTGTTGGTGAAGGTGGCGCGTGCGACGTCCACCGTGTCGCCGACCGGAGGCAGTTTGCCATCCGCTCCGGGTTCACGATCGCCCGACCAAACGACGTCAAACACTTCCTCGTGCGTCGCGCCATCGGCGTCGAGCCAGCCTTTGATGATCTGGATGCGATCAAGATTGCCGCTGTATGGGTCTTTCAATGCAGCAACCAAAAAATTTGGTGCGGCCGCGCCGTCCGATGCAGGGCCAAGATCGCCCCCCATTGGGACACCCTTGGAATAACCGATTTCAGCAGGCAGTCGGCTGGCGGCGTCCTCGTCGGAGTAGTCCCACCCGCCGAACAGGCGCACAGTGATGCGCGGGCCTGTGGTGGCGTAAACCTCCCGCCGCTCCATGGCGTCGAAGATCGCGCGGCGATTATTGTCCGTAGCCCAGACCACTGCGTATCCGGATGCAGCCATTTCCCAACCAAGGATTTTTGTCGGACCGAACTCGCCGACGAGGTGCTCGGCGCGTTCCGGCTCTGGCTCCACCGCGGAAAGCTTGCCGAAGAAGTTGTCCTCCTCGGCGGTGGCCAGCCCGGTATGGCTATCGGTCGAGCCGACAAGGCCGAACTTGTAAGGGTTGACCCCCTGTTTAGACTCCAGTTTCAGACCATTTTTCAGAGCTTCACGCGTATATTCGTATTGCAGCATGTCGTCTTCTTTCGGAACCGGCCCAAGATTGGATTTGTCCCACGTCTCGTAGTCGGCAAACTCGTCGTTCGGACTGAGGAAGGCATGCGCCTCACCGTCACCCTTGATCTGGGTGATCTCATAGAGCGGCTCCCATTTCGCGCGACGCTCGGCGTAGTCGCCGTTTAGCGGTTCGCCGGTCGCTGGGTTGGTTTCGACCGGAAACATGATTCCGTTCGAAACATTGCCGTTGTGGGCGAGCGCCAGCACCCTTCCGCCAGTCTCCGTTTCGTAGTTCTCCATCCAAGTCCACAGATCCTCCGGGTTGAAGCTGGCTTCGGCAGTGAAGGGCAATACCTGCTCCGCGCGACGGATGCCGTCGCGATAGAGGGCGTTGCGGTGAAGATTGTTGCCCCCTTCCGTCGAGGTCCATTCGTAGCCGATGATGCTTGTGAAGCGCCCGGGATCGTTAAACTCTTCGGCGGTCTCCAGATACTCGTCCCAAACTGTCTGCACGAAGCGTGGATCGAGCACGGCAGCCGGCATCGCCTCACCTGTTATGCCGGCGAATGTCTCAATCACCTCCATGGTCGCGCCCATTGCGGTTTCGCCGCCAGCATTGAGGCGCGAATTCCAATCTCGGACTTTGGGATCGCGCATCAGCAAGGGGTTGCCGGCGATGATCTCGTTCATTGCGCCCAAGCCATCGGAATGATCCGAAACCACCAGCCAGTCGAGCGGTCGGGAAAGTTGGACTTTCAATCCGTGGCTGGTCTTTATCTCGTCACCACGAGCGAAGCGAAAAGCGTCGGCGGGGCTGAGCGTCACGCCGAACGCGCGCGCGTCCAGCGAGTTCGACGTGTGCAGATGCGTATCGCCCCACAACACCCTGGTTGGAAAGCGCCGTCCCGTATAGGGCAAGAAATCATCGCGCTTGAATATACCGACGTCGTCGCCGCTCAACGACATCTCGCCGACTTGCCCGCCGTTGGAAGCGCCTTCGGCCAACGCCGCTGAACCAATTGCGCCAACCAAGACGAGCGCCAGGGTGGAGGCGGCGGCATGGAGAGAACCGGTCGTAATCATGGGGCAGGCTCCGATTTCAGGTTTTCGCTTCAATTTGTCGAAGATCGATCGGCGACGCCAATGATTGAGCCGATCAAATATCGCTGTATAGAGGCCGCGCCGCAATTCACCGCGACCGAAAACGACCAAGACACGCGATCAGCACTCGGAAGCGGCTGCGACTCAATTGCCCTCGACCCGGTCCTGTCGTTCGTCCTGTTTACACTCGCGCTTGTCATGACCGACGCCCTCTTCGCGTCGGCAATCCTGCCGGTCATCGCGACGATCGTGGCGATTATCCTGCACGTCGTCTCGGCCGTCCTGAACGACGTCTCTCCGGTCCTGACGTCGCTCCATTCCTTGAGTCTGCGCCAGAAGGATCCGGGATTGCGCCGGCTCTTTGATCTGGGTGTCGGTTGACGCCAAATTCGACGAAGTCGCCGAAGCGATGAACAGCAAGCTGGCGGCGGTCATTACTGACGATATCCACATCGCGTGTGTCTCCCTGTTTCACGAATAGACCTGAGGCGATCCCTGCTAGCCTTCCGGCGTGAACCAGATCGGTGATGAATAAGCGCGCTCCTGACCAATCAATTCGGCCTCTTCCGGCAGTTCGACACCAAAGTGGAGCTTGTCATAGACAACCCAACGCGGCGTCGGAATCTCCAGAACTCGCGCGTAGTAGAAAGCGCGCTCGGAAGGGTCGAATTCCGGATCGGTCCAGATCGCCATCAACTCGGACGCGCCGATCGTGTTGGTCCAGGTGGCGGCCTCCAGATCGACGGTATTTCCGACCGGCGGAAGTTTTCCATTCGAATCCGGTTCGCGTCCGTCCGACCAAGCGACGTCGAAAACCTTCTCATGGGTCTCGCCATCGGCATCCAGCCAGCCTTTGACAACCTGAACCCTGTCGAGATTCGCGCCGATCGGATCACGCAATGCGACTGCCATGAAGCTGGGAGCAGTCGCGCCCTCGGGCATCGCACGAATGTCTCCGCCCATCGGCACGCCTTTTTCGTACCCGGCGAAGGCCGGCACGCGAGAGCGCAGATCGCTTTCGTTGAAATCCCAGCCGCCGAAAAAACGCAGATACATGCGCGGGCCGGTGGTGGCGTATGTCTCCTTGCGCTTCATGGCGTCGAAAATGGCGCGGCGGGTATTCTCGGACGCCCAAACGCCTGTGTAGCCAGAGGCGACGAGCTTGTAGCCCTCGATCCGGCCCAGATCGTTGGCGATGAACGGGTGCTCGATCCGGGTTGGGGACGGCTCAACACTCACCGATTTGCCGAAGAAATTCTCTTCTTCAGCAGTAGCCAGCGACGTATGGCTGTCCGTGGCGCCGCCGACGCCAAACTTGTAGGGGTTCACGCCGAACTTGGCCTCAAGCGCAAGGCCACGTTTCAACGCCTCTCGAGCATACTCGCCCGCGAACATCTCCGGCTCTTTGAGTTCTGTGATATCCAGATTGCCGACATCCCAGTTCTCGTAGTCGGCGAATTCATCATCGGGCGACAATGAGGGATGCGCCTCTCCATCGCCCTTGATCTGGGTAATCTCGTAGTGAGGCTCCCACTTTGCGCGATTCATCACGTATTCTTCGTCGACCTTGCCGCCATGATAGGTGTCTGTCGTCGGGAACATCCAACCGTTTGACAGATTGCCGTTATGGGCGAACGCCATGGCGGTTCCGCCTGTGCGGGCCTCGTAATCCTCAAGCCATTTCCACAGAAAATTAGGGTCAGTGTCCCCAACCGGCGGCTGTGTCGTCGGCGGCGATACCTGCAGCGCCTGAACTGCGCCATCGCGCAGCATGACGTTTCGATGAAGGTTGAAGCCCTTGGGCACAGAGGTCCATTCGAACCCGATAAATGCCGTGAACTCACCGGGCTCGTTTGCGTTCTCAGCAGCGTCGATTATCCGTTCCCAAACGTTATCATAGCGTTGCGCGCCCGAGCTGTAGCCGTTGAGGAATTTTTTAGGCAGCGTCATTTGCGCGAAATTGGTGATCAGATCAAAGGCCGCCTTGCCCGCTTCCTCGCCGCCCTTTTGAAAACCGTCATACCATTCCTTGCCCTTCGGATCGGTCAAAACGAAAGGATCGCCATTCTGAAGATCGACCGCGAAGCCCATCAGGTCAGTGTGATCCGTCAACACCATCCAATCCAATGGGCGGCCCAGTTTTACCGGTAGTCCGGTGGAGGAGATGATCTCTTCGCCGCGGGCGAACTTCCAGGCCGCCTCAGGCCCGACGGTATTTCCAAATAGACCCGCGTCCAGCGACAATCCGGTGTGCAGGTGCGTGTCACCCCAATAGACATGACTTGGGAATGCGCGCTGGGCGTAAGGCGAGTACGTCTTGCCCGGATACAGCTCGCTGGCCTGCGCTTCGGTGGGAATATGCTCTTGCGCGTTGATAATCGTCGGAGACACAACGCTCATAGCGCATACGGCGATCGCCGCAAAGACGAGGTTATTCATGATGTTCCTCTCCCTGGTTAGCGCTTGCGCGCTTAGTATTGTTGTTTCGCGCTAGACTAGCACGGCCGCATAGAAATTCGGACCAAAGATGATTCCGTCTGGTGAAATTCAGGTTTGGCGGAATAGCCCTGCCGCCTTCGTTCTTCCCTTCCGCAGAGACGACAAGCAACAGTGCGAGGTTCATCTGCTCGTTCAGGCTTGCGTCGATCAAGCCCATGCCTCGATTCAGGCGATCCAGCGAGACGATCACAACGTGATGGCCAATGGATAGTATTGGGAGGCATTTTAAGTACTTGAACAGTTATAGCGCGCTTATCCGCGAGCATTGACACCTGTGCTGCTCAAACCGGCGATCAATCTCGACGGTCTTGATCCGTACCTTCTTTTACGCGGTCTGATAGTCCTTGGTTTTGAGCGAGAATGTCTCCTCGGATTTTGGATAGGTATCCTTGATGTCTCGCGGTATCGCGGCCCCGTGATAGTAGGTCGCTCCACGGCGATAGAGACGAGGGTGGGCGGGCATCTTTTCCATACCTCCACTGTAACACTTTGCTGGAACAGCGGGAAGAAGAAACCCTTAATGATCAGTAAGTTACTGAAGAAAAAGGGATGATTGGCATGATGGCGGAGAGACATCCGCCTAAAAGAGATAACAACACACTGAAATAAATAAAATAATCACCATCAAATATTAATCATACCACATTTTATACCTCAAGTGGATCCTGCAATCTCTCCCGATTGCACTGGTCACATCGTCGAATCGGCCTGACGTTGTTCTACTGACGACCGACGATTGCAATGGCAGCCGCGATACTTTGGGTCTAAAGTTGTAGGTTGTTTCTAAAAGAGCTGGTTTCACTGCTATAAGACTGAAGTTCAGGGCATACGTTGTCATCAGACACGGACCTGTTTGGTTTGATCAGGATGTTGTTGCTGATGTACGTGCAAGGTCGCAAGTTCGGGCAGTCCGAGCGTTTTTCACTGGGTACGATGACGAAAATTTTCAGTGGATTTGGGACTTTGTGAAACGCGATGTCGGGCCAAGATCGTATCCAAATTTATTTAATGCGCTTGATGAAACAATTGCAATAAATGGTCGATCAACGGTAGCGCTGGACCGAGTAGAGCGTCTGTTCTATTCCACAGTCGAGTCGAACTTCCCCGGAATGTTGGAGGCGGTGGCTGATCGAGGTCGCGCGCTGTTCGATATTTCAAGACAAACACGCGTAGCCGCACTAAGTCTAGACGAATTGCATTCAATCGCCCAACGCCAACTAGAGCGCAATGGCCAACTTAGAGCCGCTGCGCTAACCAATTGCGCGCCTCTCGGACTAAGTGCAAGCGCTCGACAAAAGTCATTAAGCCGTCGCCGCGAGCGGGCCATTCATGTGTACGAAGTAATTCGGCAGTTGCGAGATGCGACTACTCAAGATGGTAAAGCACTAAGCCATTCCGCTCTCGCGGAAATTGCTAACAGGAAGGGCCTCAAGACTGCCCAGGGGCGCGAATGGAATAAAAACACGATTTCGCGAGTGCTTAATCGAAGGAATATTTAAGTAAATTTCGACAAGGAATTGAACGCTCAGATTGTTCTGCGCCTGGATGATCAGGATCTTGAACATCGTCACCGGATCGAGCGGCGGCCGCCGGCCCTTGGCGCCATCGCTGTAGTTCAACGCGGCTTCCAAAGCAGGACGGAACATCTCGAAATCCACGACCGAGGCGTACGCCTCCAACTGGTCGCCAATGTCGCTCAACCGCTTGAGGCGGCCTTCAACGTCGAAGAAACCCGGCTGCATGGACATCCAATTCTCCCCATTCCGTCCCAACCGAATGAATCAGGAATGCGCCGGAAGGGCGAGGTATTTAGAGGCGCTCAGATTTTATTGATCGCTACGTACCCGCTCCATTAAATCCGGGATGTATATATCTAAGTATATAGCTTGGGGTTGGCCGAGCATCAAATTTGGGCAAATTTCTCTCATCTTTGAGTCAAATGCGCGCATTCACCGTGCGTGCTCGCCGTTTTGCCATGGAGACCAGCGTTATGGACCGCATTACCGACACCTCGTTTGAAGACACCGCCAACTATGACGCGAGCGACGACGCACAAGGCGTGCGCCTCGCGCAAAGCACCGCTTCGGTTGACCCAACTACGGCGCTTCAGGTGTCTGACAGTTTCGACGTTAGCGGCGGCGGCGTAACCGAGCTCCCATCCGGCGCTTCTGTGGCCAAGGTTGTTTTCGCGGGTGAAGATCTGGCTCTGGTCCAGCCGGACGGCACTGCGATTCTTCTGATTGGCGGGGCGAGTGCGGATGGATCAGTCAGTGTAGACGGTGAGGTGATCACCCTCGACGACCTGCGCGGGGCTGCGGCGGCGGCTGGCAGCGATGCGATGACTCCGACCCTCCCCCCGACGGAGCTTGCGTCTGAGACCCCGGCTTTTGACGTGGCGGCCCAGATCGATGCGACGGACGTGGCGTCGATCGATCTGCCTGAAGGTACGGACATCACCAATCCGATCATCGTCGGCAATGACATTTACTTTGTTCAGCCCGACGGTTCGGCTGTCGTGATCACCAACGGCGCTAACAGCCCGGCGGTGATCAATATTGGCGGCGTCCCTGTGCCCCTCAGCGAAGTCGCGGTGGCGGCCCAGGTGTTTGAATCCGACTCTCAGACCGCGCCGGCGGCCGGGCCGGAGACCGGCGGCGAGCAGCCCGGCGGCGACGCGGATTCCTCGGGCGGCACTCTGGCGCCGATCGTCCAGGGCAATATTGGTCCCGGCATTGAAGAGCGTGAGCTTCTGGATCCGACTCTGTTGGGGTTCCCACTTCCCGAGAATGAGATCGTCGAGGAGGTTTTTGAAGAAGACGAGCCGAACCTCGCACCGACGATCACGGTTACGTACGACCCGCCGACGGACGAGCCGCCGGAAGGATATGAGAATCTGCCGCAGTTCCAGGTTGGACCAGGCGAGGTCTCGGAAGCTGGCCTGCCACAAAACAGCCCGCCGGGCACCGCCGAGCATCTTGAGCGAATCGCGCTGGGCCTGTCCGCAGCGGATGCAGCCGAAGCCGTCGATGAGGACGGCGATCCTCTTAATGGGAGTTCGCTGGAGTTCGCATCCGGCTTCTTCAACATCGACTCGCCGGATGGTGTAGCCAGCTTTGTCGTCAACGGCGTCGAGGTTGTCGGCGCCGGGGCCCCGCCGAGCGGAGGCGTCGAGGTCGAAGGCGACTATGGCACGCTGACCGTGTTCAAGGAGGACGGAGAGTATTTCTGGGTCTACCAGCTGACGACCAATCTGGATCATAGTGGCGGCGAGCCTATTCCCGATGAGTTCTCCGCGACGGTGACCGATCCTGAGGGCGACAGCGCTTCGGCCGATTTCGCGGTTCAGATTGTTGACGACTCGCCGATCCTAGTGCTCGGCGATGATCTTAGTGAGCGCTTCATCAATGAGTCCGTCGGCGACGATGGCGGAAATGACGAAGACTTCGAGGTCGTGGGCGCCGGCTTGCAGGTGGACGCCGAGATTCTGTTCGCTGGTCTGGCGCCGAACGAAGTTCCGGGCGGTGATGAAGAAGAAGGCGAAGTGCTGGGCGCCAGCGCCTCGGAGTTGAAGGACATCCTCGACTTCGAAGTCGATGGCTTTTTCCTGGCGGGCGCGGATGACGTCACAGAGTTCGGCATCGATTTCGACGTTTTCGCCAATGTGAACACCAACCTTCGCGACTCTCAGACCGGATTGGATATATCGCTGGTCAAGGATGAGAACGGCGACGTTCGCGGCGTGATTTATGTCCCTGTTCTGGATGACGAGGACGAACCGACCGGCGAGTTTGAGGAAGTCACTGTATTCGCGATCCGTATTGTTTCCGTCGAAGACGGCGATCCCAGCAATGATGTTTTCGTGGCGGTCCAGTATCGCGCGCTGCTCCACGACAAGTCGGCGGGCGAGGACGAGCAGATCTCGCTCGAGAATGATATTCTGGAAGTTCAGATCACGGTCACGGACGGTGACGGTTCGCAGGCCAGCGCGTCGATCGAACTGGGCCAGGTGCTGAACTTCATCGATGACGTCCCGGTCGTCGATGCGTCCGCGACGAGCGATATCGAGGTTCTGAGCGGCGAACTGGGCCTGGAGGTCGATGAGACCACCGACGCGCAGGACGACGGGGATGAACCGGCCGAAGAGAACGACGATCGCTACAATGCGGCGAACGCCGAGACCGAAGGCGGCTCGAACGCGAACACGGATGACGAAGACGGGCACCCGAACCTCGGTGTGGTCGAAACCTCAGTTGTAGGCACGGACGACGATCCGGGCCTGGCCGGCCTGTTCAATTTCGACCGCGATTATGGCTCGGACAAGCAGGGCGAAGACGATATCGTCGATGTCAATTTCGTCTACTCCGCAAACGTGCCGCAGGGTGGGATTCCGTCCAGCCTGGTGGCCACCGGCCTGGGCGCGATCGCTTTGGTGATCAGTGGCGACGGCAAGACCCTCAGCGGCATGGCGGGCGACACGCTTGTTTTCACAATCGAGATCGTTGATGTCGATGAGACGGAGGGCGTCAATTATCAGTTGCGCCTGACGCAGTATGAGGCGATCGATCACGATCTCTCCTTCGGCGGCAATACCGAAGATGGCGCCGCAAACGACCTTTTTGACGAGGTTGTTTCGCTGTTCCTTGGCTCTGGCGCCGCTGGTGTGGTCCAGCTTGAGGGCAGCATCACCGTCGAAGACAGCGACGAGGATACGGATACCGCGTCCGACACGATCGACCTGATCACTCAGCCTGGTGACGATGCCCCAGAACTCTTCAAGTTCGACGATGACGGACCGATTGTGGAGGCCTCCCGCACGGAAGAAACCGTTGTTATCGGCGAAGTTACGCAAACCGAAACGACCGTCGTCACCGAGCTTGAAATGCAGGTGCTGGACGAGTCGATCGGCAACGATCCGGATGGTTCCGGAATCGATGACAATGGAACCGATGACGACGTGAATGGCGTCAACGGGCCTGTCGTCAGCACCGCCGACGATGCTCAACATTTTGGCGAGACCAGCACCGGCGGCGCGAACAGTGATCCCAATGACGGGCTGGTCAGTTCGGTCGCCGATCTGTTCACCAACAGCGTCGATCACGGATCGGACGGTCTCGCAGACGGCTCCCCGGACGTGTCCTATGATCTTGTATTCACCTCTGGCGGCGAGCCGGTGGATGTCCCGGACGGCGGCGTTTTGACCAACCTCACGGTCACCGCGCTCAGCGGCGTGACGGGCGACCGCGCGGTTATCCTGACCGCGGACGCGAATACCGGCGGCCTGATCGGCAAGACGGCCGACGGCTTTGTCGCGCTGCGCATCTACCTTGACGATGACAACGAACTGGTGATCGAGCAGGTTCTGCCGTTCGAGCACTCGGACAACAATGACTTCGACTCCGTCGAGACTCTCGCCATTGTGGGCGCCGCGAACAGCGACGTTCAGATCGACGGCCTTTCGATCCTCTACACTGTCACCGCGACGGACGGCGACTCGGACGTCGCGTCCGCGACGGCGCTCTACGAGATTGCGGGCGAGGACCCCGGCTCCGTCCCGCCGACGGAAGGTATCATCAAGTTCGAGGATGACGGGCCGGTCATCGGCGATGTCGATGGCGAAGATGACGGCGTAGGTGCCGGCGACGGCTCCCCCATAAGCGTAAATCTGGATGAGACCACCAACCCGGATGGAAACGGCACGCCCGATGGCGTTGACGTTTATGGCTCCGGCGACAGCGCGCCGTTCGACAACAACGGCGATGTCGATGACGCGGACTCGGACGATCCAGGCGCGGCTGCGATCGGACGTCTGACCGTGGCGGCAGGCGATGCGAACAATCCAGGCGCGATCGCGGGCCTGTTCGAGGTGGGCGCGCTGGACGCGGGCACCGACGGTGAGAAGTCGCGCACGTTCGACTTCAAGTTCGTTGTCAAGGACGGCGAGGCGGATTCGAACGCGAACGGCATCGAGACCACGATGTCGGCGACCCAACCGGCACCGGGGGGAAATCCAGGTGCGCCCTACGCGAACGCGACAATCTATCTCTTCGTTTCGGACAACGTGATCGAAGGCCGCGTGGGCAATGACGCGTCAGGGCCGCTGGCCTTCAGCATCACCTTGAATGAAGGCGCTGCGGATGTGCTGGGCGATGAGTCGCTGACGGTTGAACAGTTCCTGGCGCTTGATCACGACGACGACGGCACGGTATTCGATACCGAGGCGATCCTCAGCCTGGTTGATGGCAGCGATCAGACGCCGCTATCGGTCTCGCTGCGTCTCGATGTGACGCTGACTGACAATGATGACGATTCCGTCACCGGCTCGCACGATGTGACTCTGATCACCGAAGACGGCGAAGATGGCGGCGATGCGTTTTCCTTCGACGATGACGGGCCGCGCGTGGACTTGGTCGCTGATACGGGTGCGGAAATCCGGTTGGACGAAACCGACAATGACTCCGATGACGGCGATGTCGGAGGCATTCTGGCGACCAATACTGTCACGCTCAACGATCTGACCGTTGAGGCGAGCAACGTATTCGACGCTGGCACCGATGGCGAGGCGAGCCGCGTCTTCTCACTGACGCTGGATGAGGATGGCGCCGACAGTACGCTCGTCGACACCGCGACGATGGAAGGCGTCTTCCTGTTCATCAACGATGACGGCACGCTGATCACCGCCAAGCATGGAACGGATGCGGATGACGCCGACGCGAATGGCGAGACCGTTTTCACCATCTCGATCAACCCGGATACGGGCGCTGTCACCGTCACGCAGTTGCGCGCGATTAAGCATGATGAGAGTGATGACTTCGACGAGTCGGCAGATCCTGAGATGATGCCGCCAGATCTGATTGGCCTGAAGGTCGTCCTGACAGACGGTGACGCGGACAACGCATCTGATGAAATTGAGCTTGGCTCGGTGATCAAGTTCGAAGATGACGGGCTGGAAGCCAAAGACGATACAGACTCGACCGAAACCGGACCGTCCGCGGTTGCGACCGGCAATGTGATCACCGGCACCGAAAACCCAGACGGGGACAACCCGGCCAACAACACCGATGGCACAGCGGATGTTTTCGGCGTCGACGGCGAAGGCGAAGTGATCGCGATCCAGTCGATCACAGCTTCTGGCTTGGTGATCAATCTCGACGATGGCGAGGATGGTGTCGAGACAATCTCGGGCTCGTTCGGCACGCTGACAATCTACGCCAATGGCGACTATTCCTACGACCCAAATGAAAACATCGACTTTGGCGGGCAACCGACCGTAGACGACGTCTTCTCTTATCAGGTCACGGACGGGGACGGCGACATTGACGCCGCATCGCTGACCATCACGATCACCAACGGCGCGCCGGTTCTTGCGGCGGCTGATGGCAAGGTCGACGAGGACGGTCTGGACGATGACGCTGACGACAATGCAGCTGGCGACAATGATCCGGATGGACCGGACTCTGATACTGTCGTTCAGCAACTCCTGGACGTCACCGACTCCGACCTGGCCTCGGTCGACATCACGCTTACCTATGACGGGAACACTTTCTCGAGCGGTCAGGCCGTGACGGGGCTGACGACGGCCGATGGCCAGCAACTCTACTGGCATTGGTCGGACAGCAGCGATGCGACGACCGGATCGGGCGACGGCAAGCTGAGCACCAGCGCCAACCCAGACGCGGGCACGACGGTTGCGACTCTGACGGTCGATGGCGGGAATGACACTTTCGCGCTTTTGGAGGCGTTGGAGCACGACGCGCCGCCAGCCGGCACGTCGTTCGAAAACAACATCCTGCTGACCTTCAATGCTCTGGCGACGGATGATCTGGGCAACACCGGAACTGCATCCTTTGATATCGACGTGGATGACGATAGTCCTGTTATCCAGCTTGCTCTGGGCGCTGGTTCGCTTCAGACGGATGACGGCGATCTTGAGGACGGCAATGAGGGCGACGGGTCCGGCACGGACTCCGCGTCGAGCTCCACTCTGTTCACGGTGACGACCGAGGAGCCGGGCGCGGATGGCGACGGCGGCACGGTCTACTCGCTGCATCTGGACGCGAATACATCGACGGGTCTGGTGGACACGCTGACCGGCGAGGACATCGTCCTGGTCGACAATGGCGGCGTGATCGAGGGCCGCACGGACGGCACCAATGATCTGGTGTTCTCGCTGACCATCAACAGCGGCACCGGCGAGGTCACGCTGCTTCAGGAGCGCGCGATCGATCACGATGTGGACGAGACGGCGCCGACCTATAGCGACGACGTCGACAGCCTCGGCGGCATCGTCTATCTGCGCGGCACGCTGTCCGACGGCGACGGCGACAGCGACTTCGACCAGATCGACATCGGCGGCAAGATCTCCTTCACCGATGACGGGCCGGATATCCAGCTTGCTCTGGGCGCTGGTTCGCTTCAGACGGATGACGGCGATCTTGAGGACGGCAATGAGGGCGACGGGTCCGGCACGGACTCCGCGTCGAGCTCCACTCTGTTCACGGTGACGACCGAGGAGCCGGGCGCGGATGGCGACGGCGGCACGGTGTACTCGCTGCATCTGGACGCCGACGTTTCGACCGATCTTGTGGACACGCTGACCGGCGAGGACATCGTCCTGGTCGACAATGGCGGCGTGATCGAGGGCCGCACGGACGGCACCAATGATCTGGTGTTCTCGCTGACCATCAACAGCGGCACCGGCGAGGTCACGCTGCTTCAGGAGCGCGCGATCGATCACGATGTGGACGAGACGGCGCCGACCTATAGCGACGACGTCGACAGCCTCGGCGGCATCGTCTATCTGCGCGGCACGCTGTCCGACGGCGACGGCGACAGCGACTTCGACCAGATCGACATCGGCGGCAAGATCTCCTTCACCGATGACGGGCCGGATATCCAGCTTGCTCTGGGCGCTGGTTCGCTTCAGACGGATGACGGCGATCTTGAGGACGGCAATGAGGGCGACGGGTCCGGCACGGACTCCGCGTCGAGCTCCACTCTGTTCACGGTGACGACCGAGGAGCCGGGCGCGGATGGCGACGGCGGCACGGTGTACTCGCTGCATCTGGACGCCGACGTTTCGACCGATCTTGTGGACACGCTGACCGGCGAGGACATCGTCCTGGTCGACAATGGCGGCGTGATCGAGGGCCGCACGGACGGCACCAATGATCTGGTGTTCTCGCTGACCATCAACAGCGGCACCGGCGAGGTCACGCTGCTTCAGGAGCGCGCGATCGATCACGATGTGGACGAGACGGCGCCGACCTATAGCGACGACGTCGACAGCCTCGGCGGCATCGTCTATCTGCGCGGCACGCTGTCCGACGGCGACGGCGACAGCGACTTCGACCAGATCGACATCGGCGGCAAGATCTCCTTCACCGATGACGGGCCGGATATCCAGCTTGCTCTGGGCGCTGGTTCGCTTCAGACGGATGACGGCGATCTTGAGGACGGCAATGAGGGCGACGGGTCCGGCACGGACTCCGCGTCGAGCTCCACTCTGTTCACGGTGACGACCGAGGAGCCGGGCGCGGATGGCGACGGCGGCACGGTGTACTCGCTGCATCTGGACGCGAATACATCGACGGGTCTGGTGGACACGCTGACCGGCGAGGACATCGTCCTGGTCGACAATGGCGGCGTGATCGAGGGCCGCACGGACGGCACCAATGATCTGGTGTTCTCGCTGACCATCAACAGCGGCACCGGCGAGGTCACGCTGCTTCAGGAGCGCGCGATCGATCACGATGTGGACGAGACGGCGCCGACCTATAGCGACGACGTCGACAGCCTCGGCGGCATCGTCTATCTGCGCGGCACGCTGTCCGACGGCGACGGCGACAGCGACTTCGACCAGATCGACATCGGCGGCAAGATCTCCTTCACCGATGACGGGCCGGATATCCAGCTTGCTCTGGGCGCTGGTTCGCTTCAGACGGATGACGGCGATCTTGAGGACGGCAATGAGGGCGACGGGTCCGGCACGGACTCCGCGTCGAGCTCCACTCTGTTCACGGTGACGACCGAGGAGCCGGGCGCGGATGGCGACGGCGGCACGGTGTACTCGCTGCATCTGGACGCCGACGTTTCGACCGATCTTGTGGACACGCTGACCGGCGAGGACATCGTTCTGGTCGACAATGGCGGCGTGATCGAGGGCCGCACGGACGGCACCAATGATCTGGTGTTCTCGCTGACCATCAACAGCGGCACCGGCGAGGTCACGCTGCTTCAGGAGCGCGCGATCGATCACGATGTGGACGAGACGGCGCCGACCTATAGCGACGACGTCGACAGCCTCGGCGGCATCGTCTATCTGCGCGGCACGCTGTCCGACGGCGACGGCGACAGCGACTTCGACCAGATCGACATCGGCGGCAAGATCTCCTTCACCGATGACGGGCCGGATATCCAGCTTGCTCTGGGCGCTGGTTCGCTTCAGACGGATGACGGCGATCTTGAGGACGGCAATGAGGGCGACGGGTCCGGCACGGACTCCGCGTCGAGCTCCACTCTGTTCACGGTGACGACCGAGGAGCCGGGCGCGGATGGCGACGGCGGCACGGTCTACTCGCTGCATCTGGACGCGAATACATCGACGGGTCTGGTGGACACGCTGACCGGCGAGGACATCGTCCTGGTCGACAATGGCGGCGTGATCGAGGGCCGCACGGACGGCACCAATGATCTGGTGTTCTCGCTGACCATCAACAGCGGCACCGGCGAGGTCACGCTGCTCCAGGAGCGCGCGATCGATCACGATGTGGACGAGACGGCGCCGACCTATAGCGACGACGTCGACAGCCTCGGCGGCATCGTCTATCTGCGCGGCACGCTGTCCGACGGCGACGGCGACAGCGACTTCGACCAGATCGACATCGGCGGCAAGATCTCCTTCACCGATGACGGGCCGGATATCCAGCTTGCTCTGGGCGCTGGTTCGCTTCAGACGGATGACGGCGATCTTGAGGACGGCAATGAGGGCGACGGGTCCGGCACGGACTCCGCGTCGAGCTCCACTCTGTTCACGGTGACGACCGAGGAGCCGGGCGCGGATGGCGACGGCGGCACGGTGTACTCGCTGCATCTGGACGCCGACGTTTCGACCGATCTTGTGGACACGCTGACCGGCGAGGACATCGTCCTGGTCGACAATGGCGGCGTGATCGAGGGCCGCACGGACGGCACCAATGATCTGGTGTTCTCGCTGACCATCAACAGCGGCACCGGCGAGGTCACGCTGCTCCAGGAGCGCGCGATCGATCACGATGTGGACGAGACGGCGCCGACCTATAGCGACGACGTCGACAGCCTCGGCGGCATCGTCTATCTGCGCGGCACGCTGTCCGACGGCGACGGCGACAGCGACTTCGACCAGATCGACATCGGCGGCAAGATCTCCTTCACCGATGACGGGCCGGATATCCAGCTTGCTCTGGGCGCTGGTTCGCTTCAGACGGATGACGGCGATCTTGAGGACGGCAATGAGGGCGACGGGTCCGGCACGGACTCCGCGTCGAGCTCCACTCTGTTCACGGTGACGACCGAGGAGCCGGGCGCGGATGGCGACGGCGGCACGGTGTACTCGCTGCATCTGGACGCGAATACATCGACGGGTCTGGTGGACACGCTGACCGGCGAGGACATCGTCCTGGTCGACAATGGCGGCGTGATCGAGGGCCGCACGGACGGCACCAATGATCTGGTGTTCTCGCTGACCATCAACAGCGGCACCGGCGAGGTCACGCTGCTTCAGGAGCGCGCGATCGATCACGATGTGGACGAGACGGCGCCGACCTATAGCGACGACGTCGACAGCCTCGGCGGCATCGTCTATCTGCGCGGCACGCTGTCCGACGGCGACGGCGACAGCGACTTCGACCAGATCGACATCGGCGGCAAGATCTCCTTCACCGATGACGGGCCGGATATCCAGCTTGCTCTGGGCGCTGGTTCGCTTCAGACGGATGACGGCGATCTTGAGGACGGCAATGAGGGCGACGGGTCCGGCACGGACTCCGCGTCGAGCTCCACTCTGTTCACGGTGACGACCGAGGAGCCGGGCGCGGATGGCGACGGCGGCACGGTGTACTCGCTGCATCTGGACGCCGACGTTTCGACCGATCTTGTGGACACGCTGACCGGCGAGGACATCGTCCTGGTCGACAATGGCGGCGTGATCGAGGGCCGCACGGACGGCACCAATGATCTGGTGTTCTCGCTGACCATCAACAGCGGCACCGGCGAGGTCACGCTGCTCCAGGAGCGCGCGATCGATCACGATGTGGACGAGACGGCGCCGACCTATAGCGACGACGTCGACAGCCTCGGCGGCATCGTCTATCTGCGCGGCACGCTGTCCGACGGCGACGGCGACAGCGACTTCGACCAGATCGACATCGGCGGCAAGATCTCCTTCACCGATGACGGGCCGGATATCCAGCTGGCTCTGGGCGCTGGTTCGCTTCAGACGGATGACGGCGATCTTGAGGACGGCAATGAGGGCGACGGGTCCGGCACGGACTCCGCGTCGAGCTCCACTCTGTTCACGGTGACGACCGAGGAGCCGGGCGCGGATGGCGACGGCGGCACGGTGTACTCGCTGCATCTGGACGCCGACGTTTCGACCGATCTTGTGGACACGCTGACCGGCGAGGACATCGTCCTGGTCGACAATGGCGGCGTGATCGAGGGCCGCACGGACGGCACCAATGATCTGGTGTTCTCGCTGACCATCAACAGCGGCACCGGCGAGGTCACGCTGCTTCAGGAGCGCGCGATCGATCACGATGTGGACGAGACGGCGCCGACCTATAGCGACGACGTCGACAGCCTCGGCGGCATCGTCTATCTGCGCGGCACGCTGTCCGACGGCGACGGCGACAGCGACTTCGACCAGATCGACATCGGCGGCAAGATCTCCTTCACCGATGACGGGCCGGATATCCAGCTTGCTCTGGGCGCTGGTTCGCTTCAGACGGATGACGGCGATCTTGAGGACGGCAATGAGGGCGACGGGTCCGGCACGGACTCCGCGTCGAGCTCCACTCTGTTCACGGTGACGACCGAGGAGCCGGGCGCGGATGGCGACGGCGGCACGGTGTACTCGCTGCATCTGGACGCCGACGTTTCGACCGATCTTGTGGACACGCTGACCGGCGAGGACATCGTCCTGGTCGACAATGGCGGCGTGATCGAGGGCCGCACGGACGGCACCAATGATCTGGTGTTCTCGCTGACCATCAACAGCGGCACCGGCGAGGTCACGCTGCTTCAGGAGCGCGCGATCGATCACGATGTGGACGAGACGGCGCCGACCTATAGCGACGACGTCGACAGCCTCGGCGGCATCGTCTATCTGCGCGGCACGCTGTCCGACGGCGACGGCGACAGCGACTTCGACCAGATCGACATCGGCGGCAAGATCTCCTTCACCGATGACGGGCCTGCGCAGAATAACGCGACTGAGACGGTGCTGGTTCATGAGGATGCGCTGGACAACGGCGACTCCGTCGGCAACCGTGAAAATCCGAACCAGACCACGACCGCTTATTTCACGACCACCGCATTGATGGCGCTTGTCGCTTTCGGCGCGGATGGCGCGGGCGCGTTCTCGCTGGACCTGGTCGATATTAATGGCGATCCGACTGGCTTGACGTCCAAGGACGTCGCGATCAATTGGAACGTCAATGGTTCGACTCTCGAAGGTGTCGCTGGATCGGATGTCATCTTCACGTTGGTGGAGATCCCGCAGGGTGATGCTGCGTACACGGACTACCTGAACAATTCGGGTGATCTGACATTCACCGACGGCGACCAACTGTTCATGTTCGAACTGCTGGATCAGGTCGATAACGATAGCGACGCTGATTTGACCACGGGTCACGGCGAGAGCCATGTCGAAAGCGTCGATGTTTCGGCCGCTTTCATCGCCACCGACGGCGACGGCGACTCGATCACGCTGGATGCGGGTTCGGCAGTGGTGAACATCGAGAACGACGCGCCAGTGCCGTTTTTCCCCGAGCACGCCTACGTGGTGAATAACGGGGTCTCGGGCAGCGGTGATGCCGATGGGCCGTTCCAGATCAACTTTGCTCAGGCGGTTGGCGCGGACGAAATTGGCAATGTGGTGTTTGACAGCTCGCTGAACGGCATCACGCTGACCGACGCGGACGGTGGACCCGTCACTGCGGGCGGCGAGTCGATCACTCTGGCTCTGTCTGGCGGTGGGACGGTGCTAACCGGCACGACGGCCACGGGCAACGTGTTCGTCATCACGATCACTGGTGACACCTACACCGTTGATCTTGGTGAGATCGCCTTTGACGATGGCACGGTGCTCTCCTCGATCGACATCTTTGACGAGGCTGAGAACCCGGGCAAATTCCTGTTCAACCAGATCGACGACCTGACGGTCGGCGATGATGAGATCGACATTCTCGTCTCCGGTTCCGATCAGGCCGACACCGGGCTTGAATCGACAAACATCTCGCAACAGGGCACCGGCATCGGCAGTCAGGGTGTCGGTGAAGATCAGACGATCCGCTTTGACTTCGGTGAAGAGTTCGTCCGGTCGAACACCGGATCAGGCACCGGGTCGTTCACAACGACCGGCGCAAAAATGGTGACGACAGCCGCGGTTGGCATCTCGCAGACCAACCCGAACGGGCAAGAGGCGGTGGTGCTGATCGAGGCGATGAACACAAGCTTCTCGTTCTCGGGCGGTCAGTTCGATCACAATCAGGCGGGCGACGTCTCTAACTTCCTGACCGAGACCGCGGTTGAAATCACCCACGTTGTCCTGAACGGCGAAACTTATGACGTCAGCCTGTTCTCCAATGGCGACCCGATCGGCACCGACGGTCACCTGATTTACTTGGTCGATGTCGGTGGCGATATCGATGGGGTTTACATTACCGGCTTGACTGAAGGCGACGTGGTCGGCGTTCAGGCCAGCGATCCGTTCACCCGGCTGGCTGTCACCAACGGCTCGGACGACAACCGGCCTGGCGGCGGCACCTTCGCCGATGGCGACTTCGCCAACACGTTCGATATCTCTGACCTCGCCTTCCTGCTTGAAGGCCAGGCGGGCGAGCCGATCGATCTGACGTTCGATGTCGTCGGAACCGACACCGATGGCGATATGATCCCAGGTGACATCGACGTCACTGTGGTGCCCGATGACGCGAACAACATTGTCGGCGACGAGAGCGCGAATGTTCTCAACGGCACGACTGGCGACGATCTGATCGCTGGCAACGCCGGGGCGGACACGATCTCGGGCGACGCGGGTGATGACATCCTCGCTGGCGGTCTTGGAGCCGACTCGATCACCACAGGCGCGGATGCGGACGTTGTTGTGTTCAATGCTGCTGAGCTGGCCGAGGCGACCTCCGGTTTCGGCGGCGTGTTCGATCTGCTAACTGACTTCAGCCAGGGCTTCGATAATGTCGATTTAACCGACCTCTTCACCGTTGATAACTCGAATGGCGCGGATGGAGATGATGTCAGCGACTTCGTCCGGCTGGTGTCGGAAGGCGGGGTTGAGTATCTGCAGGTCGATGCGAATGGTGGCTCTGATGAAGCTGATTTCGTCACCATTGCTCAGTTCGGCTTGGACATGACAGCTGTGGGCGTAATCTTTAGCGACGCCGACGACCCGGATGGCGTCAACCAGCAGTCGGTAATCCTTTAACCAAACGTCCCTCTACTCTTCGGGCGGCCCTCGGGTCGCCCGTTTTCTTTGGGCCTGGCGGCAAATTTCGAATGCCGTCATCCGCAATCGAACAGCCAGAGAACTGTCGATGGCGACCAATTACTGTTCGCGATAGATGGCGCAGCCAACTGCTTTCAAACGGGCGTGAAAGGCGCTGCGGTCTTAGAGTCCGCAGGTCGTAGAGTTTGTCTCATAATCGCCTTCTCTGGCTCCGAACTGGGCGCAGGCGACCGGGCGGCGACACCGCCACGGGCTCGATCACCGTGAACTTGCATCCGACGGGTGAGACCATCACCGGCACGACGGATGACGACGTGCTCGTCTCGACCGCGGGTGCAGATGCGTTCGACGGCAATGGTGGGTTTGATCTGGTGAGTTATGCGGATGCCGCCGGACCGGTGCAGATCGACCTTACCGATTTCAGTCCGGAGGCGGGGGAAGCGGCTGGCGATACCTACGCCAATATCGACGGATTTATCCTCTCAAATTCGGCAGATCAGATCGACATCGGAGATACCGGCGGATACGTTGAGGGGCTAGACGGAATTGATGTTTTCGCAGGGGGTGCTGGCAACGATACCCTCGCTTTCACTCAGTCCACGGGTTCAGTGCAGGTCGATCTCTCCAGCGGTAGCGTAGCCGATGATGGCTTTGGGAAGGTAGACGTCTTTACCAATGAATCGGCGAATAACTCGACCTTTGAAAACGTCATCGGATCAGCGAATGGGGATACGATCACTGGCGACGGGGATGTCAACCAACTCTTTGGCGGCGATGGCGACGACGTCATCACCGGCGGTCTAGGGGCTGACATCCTCGACGGCGGCGCCGGAGACGACGTGTTTGTGTTCGACGCGGCGGCGCTGACCGATGCTGTGGACAACGGACTGTATGACGACATCACCGACTACACATTTGGGTCGGATATCATCGATCTTCAGTTCCTGAATATCGGTGGCGGCGATCTTAGTGACTTTGTCTGGCTTGACGACTCGTCCGGTACGCACGTGGAAGTGGTTGTCGACAGCGACGGCGTCGCTGGCGGTGAAGTCACGATCGCTAGTCTCTCGGCAGATGTGGTCGCCGTGATGGTGCAATACGACGAGACAGGCACAACAGATCAACAATCGACGATCACTGTATAAATCTAACGTCGCTTGAGCTTCTCGGGCGGTCTTCGGACCGCCCGTTTCGCTTTAACGATCTTCAGTTGCGTGGCTGGCCTCCGAATCTCCAATCACTCGTGCACCTCATCAACTCCAAACCGCTTTGACCGCATCCTCTCCAGCAATTCCCGCTGCCGTTCTCGCGTGACCGGGATGTAGGAGTTGACGGTCGTCGCGAGATGCTCGTGGCCGAGGTTCCGCGACCAGGCCTTCATTTCCTCCAGCGAGCCGCAGACCCGGTCGCCGTATTTGGCTAGCGTTTTGCGGAAGCTGTGCGCCGTGAACGGGTGCAGATTGGCGGCACGGAACGCCGCTTTCACCGCAGCATTGATTTTCTGCCCGTTGGAATAGGGCTCTCGTGACAACCCGGCCGACGCGAAGCGCCCGTTTCGGACTCGGATTTCAACCTTTGGGAACAGGGCGTCTGCGGGGCCGTGCAAGCGCTCGGTGCGGAGGTATTGGACCCATGCCTCAAAACACTCCCGATACATTGGTTCGACGGGAAAAAACCAAGTCTCGATGGTCTTGCCATTCTTGGTGCGCACCTCGCGGCCATCCTGAAAAACCTTGGCCTCGACTAGATCGATGTGACCAAGGCGCAGCGATGCCGTTGCGCCATCCCGCGCGCCGGTTAACATCAGAAAGGCGAAGATCGCCTTGTCGCGGCGTTCAACGTCATCGCCATCAGGCATCCGACGGAAGGCGTGAGCGCATTGCTCAAGCGATGGATATTGTGCCGGGCGAGGGGAATGGGCGGCGCGAGCGTCCCTTGCATTGTTGTTGAAGTAGGCGGCGTCGGAATAGGTGATGCGCGACTTGTAGCCGGGTTGCGTCGCCAGCCACTTGATGAAGCCCTTGACCAAACGCAGCGTGGCGTCGCGCGTGGTAACGCCCAGCGGCTTGCCGGTGCGAGCGTTCCGGCGGCACTCAAGGTGGCGCTTGTAGCGCGTCGCCCAATCCCGGTGAAACGATTTGAAGGGCTTGAAACCGATGCTCACTTCGAAGTCGAGAAGGGCCGCGGCGACCTTGTCGAGCGACGTTTCATCCTGGCCTTCCGCCTCTCGCAGAAAGATTAAGTAGGCGCGTTTGATCCGCTCATTCTGCGCGTTGAATTTCCGCATGTTGCTCGTCGCCTCCAGTGTGCTGTTTTCAGTTAAGTCGGAAGGGTTCCGTTAGGCTTGCCGAACGCCGTTGCCGCTGATCTCGCAAGTCGCCGCCCAGTCCGGCAGCGAAGCGGCGCTGACGATCCGGTTGGACGGGCCCTCGCAGACGGCGCAGAAGGCGTGCAGACGACCGTGCCGGGGAGAGATCGGCGCGTACTCGACCATGGCCAGGGCAGGGGGCGTCCCCGTCTTGCAGCGGAGGCAATAGAGTTCCCCAACGCCGAGCGGCTGCTTGCGGTTCGCCTTGGTCTTTGCGAGGAACGCCTTCAGCTCGCAACCGAGGATCAGGAAGGGCTTTTCATCCCTGAGGGCGTGAAGACCCTGCCTGATCCAGCCGAGCACAGTCGGGGGAGTCACGCCGACAATCTCGGCCGCTTCCCTGACCGTGTAGGCCCGGTTCGACTTCAGCCGAGCGCCGCTGATGCGGCGGGCCACTAGTCGAGCCCCCCGATCCGGGTCTCGACCCTGTTCGCCTCGGCCCAGGCGTTCAAGTCGGCGCCGCGATAGATGATTTTTCGACCCAGCCTGTAATATGCGGGCCCAACGCCCTTATGACGCCACTGCGCCAGTTTTGCTCGATCGCCGATGAGGTCGAGTTCGGGGTCGCCAAGCACGTAAGTGCGATTTTGGTCAAAGAGGTTGTTCACTGCTCTAGTCTTTCGCTTGTTTTGACTAGCGACAGTAGGAAGGAGAGAGGCGCACCATGAAAGACTGAAGGAAATCCCAAATCACGTAGGGCAAAAGGTCTATTTTTTTGACGGTTTTTCGAGGGCCTCGAAAATTTTATCCGTGGCGCTTTTCGACTGCTGCGACTCTAATTCGAGACGCTTTCCGAGCTTGAACAGCGATCCGACCGGTTCCGGCTTCAGATCGCTCTCAGTGATTTGCTCAATCGCCCATTTCGCCGGATGACGAACATGCGCCTTAATGCCGAGGAGCTCAAATATCTCCTCAAGCGCGCGCCCATATTCTGTGGAGGGATGGCCACCGTCGCGTGATGTGCCGAATGTCGGTTTCTGGCCAGTCTCTCGCGCAACCAACTTCGCCAATCGCAGCGCGATCGTCCTTGCATAGTGATTTGGTGCGCGGTGTGGACTGCTCCAATAAGTCGCTTCTTGATCGGCAAGTTCTTGTTTTCTATTTTCTAATTGAGACTCGACTTTGAGCAGAAGAATGCCCGTGACGAAGGAGAGGCCATAATCCGTCGCATTCTTAAGCATCAACTCGACAATGTTCTTGCTTGGCTCGCGGCTTAAATCCTGTCGCGCTTTTTCGTCGATATACTTGCTAACTCTCGAAGCGGGCAGATGGTTAGGCTCGTCTTCACGAAACCTGGAAGCTACGAACCTTACTAAAGCACCGATATGCTCCAACGCGTCCTCTACGGCGCGTTTCTCCTCTAAGAACTCCGCTTTACTGTCGTGCAAATTTGGCTTGGACGTATCGAATGGAGGGCTAAATGCGTTGAGCAACCCCTTTCCCGGCACCCAACCAAAACGACCCGCTATCTCGCGCAAACGCGCATCTATGTCCTGCTCTTCCATCAAAAGGTCTTTTATCAGGACCCTTTCGTCACTTCAATCGCTTGTTCTGGATTTGTTTCAGTTGTCGCCACGAGTCAAATGGCAGGCTTCGGGGAGCCTTTTGACATTACTTTTCTTTCGACCGTTGCGTAGCGACAAGCTTGACCACCTTGCGCTCAGCACCGCTGACGTAGTCTGACCAAGCCTCCATCAGTTTCCGGCGTCTCTCCAGAAGATCGGATCGGGCGTAGGCACGCTCCACGTTAGAGCCGACCTTGTGCGCCAGGCTCATCTCCGCAATTTCGCGTGGCGCATTGGCGGCCTCCGCGGCCCAATCCCGGAAAGCTGAACGAAACCCGTGAACGGTGACGTCCTCGATATTCATGCGTCGAAGCAGCATCAGCATCGCCATGTTCGAAAGCGGATGGTGGCGTTTCTGCCCCTCGAACACATACTTGGAGCGCAATGTTCTCAAAGGTTCGATGATCGCAAGCATCTCGTCGGTTAGTGGGACGCGGTGCGTCTCTCCCGCCTTCATTCTTTCGCCGGGGACTGTCCAGAGTCGGTTCTCGAAATCGAATTCTTCCCAGCGCGCTTCAATCACTTCGCCAGTGCGCGACGCTGTCAGGCAAGTGAACATCAAGGCCTGGGCGGCCATCGCGCGTCTCTTACGAAGGTCCGCATAGAAAGCGGGGACATCTTTCCAATGCATTGCGTGATGATGCTTTGGTTTGGCCTTCACCGTCGGCATGACGCCAGCATCGCGGATCATCGTGACCGGATTCTCGCCTTCTCGAAGTCCTTTGGATCGCGCCACGTCGAGAACGGTTTTGATGCGTTGAGCGAGCCGTCGAGCGGTCTCGTTCTTTACGGTCCAGATTGGAGACAGGCAGGCGAGAACCTCAGGCTGTCCAATATCGGAGATCGGAAGTCGGCCGATCTTAGGAAAGGCATAGTCGCGCAGCGAGCTAATCCATTGCTGCGCGTGCTTGGGGTTCTTCCATGTGGGCGAGCGTTCTATATGCACCTGGTGCGCCACTTCCTCGAAGGTCGGTATCTCTTTTACCGCGTTGTATCGAGGGTTGAGGCCTTGTCTCGCCAAGCGTCTGTATTCGAGCGCTCGGTCTCGCGCTTCCTGAAGCGGCACCAAATCCGCACCACCCAAACCAAGATCGGTTCGGAGTGGCTTGCCGTTGCGGTTTTTCTGCCCCCTGACGGTGAGGCGGACGATCCAGCGACGCGCGCCCGAAGGGTCAACGACCAGATACAAGCCGTTGCCGTCGCTGTGCCTGCCAGGCCCCAACGATCTGATGATTCTTTTTGTGAGCTTGCCAGAAATCATTATTGTTAAGATTTATACCTCTTAACATACCACACAGTGAACGCGATATAGCGGTATTCAAGAAAATTGAATCTTCTTCAGGGTGAAGCTAACTTTCAGAAAAATCAACAAAAATAGCTACTTAACAAAACTCTAGAAAATTCAAGGAAATAGGGGTTTGGCGGAGAGACAGGGATTCGAACCCTGGGTGGGGTCGCCCCCACAACGGTTTTCGAGACCGCCCCGTTCGACCACTCCGGCACCTCTCCGCAGGCTGACGTCTGGCCGACGCGGCGCGATGTTTAGCGGTGCGAAGGGTAAGGCGCAAGGCCCCCTCTGCCGGCCTAACGAAAGCCGAGGCGATCCCCTTGACACAACAGATTCCCGCGCGCATAAACCGCGCTCCGTCGGCGGGCTTTGTCCGTGGGCGGTGTCTGTATTGAATAACGCCCAACAGGGCGCGCTGTTCGAGGCGCGCATTTCGCGCACAAGACCGGGAAGGCGGCTCGCCTGACCGGCGCCACAGGACGCGGCAGTCGCAAAAGGACGAAACAATGTTCGCAGTCATCAAGACTGGCGGCAAGCAGTACAAAGTCGCGAAAGACGATGTTCTGGTTGTCGAGAAGCTGGCCGCCGAGGCCGGCGACACCATTCAATTCAACGACGTGCTGATGCTGGGCGGCGAGGGCGACGTGACCGTCGGGTCGCCCTTTGTCGATGGCGCGGGCGTTCAGGCCGAGGTCGTGGGGGCAACCCGCGGGCCGAAACTGATTAACCTCAAGCGCCGCCGCCGCAAGCATTCTTCTCGTCGGAAGAAAGGCCACCGCCAGGACCTGACCCAGGTGAAGGTGACCGATATTCTGTCCTCTGGCGCGGATGCGTCGGGCGTCAAAGCGGCGCTGGGCGCCGGTTCGGTCTCCGTTGCCGCGGTGGCGGCCGCAGCGCCGGCCGAAAAACCCACCAAGGCCGAGAAACCTGCAAAAGCGGCGAAGGCCGAGGAAGCGCCCGCGATCGAGGCATCGAAGCCCGCCAACCTGCTGGACGCGCCCGAGGGCGATGCCGACGAGCTGAACAAGATCACGGGCGTGGGTCCGAAGTTGCTTGAGAAGCTCAACGCCAACGGAATCTTCCATTTCCGGCAGATCGCAGAGTGGACGGACGCCGAAGTCGCCTATATTGACGAGCAGCTTTCGTTCAAAGGGCGCATCGCGCGCGATGGCTGGATCGATCAGGCGAAACAGTTCGCCGCCGAAGCCAACGACGAAACCGAGTAAGGAGGCCGACCCATGGCTCATAAAAAAGCAGGCGGTTCGTCCCGTAACGGCCGCGATTCCGCAGGCCGCCGTCTTGGCGTGAAGAAATATGGCGGCGAGGCTGTCATTCCGGGCAACATCATTTGCCGCCAGCGGGGCACCAAGTGGTGGCCGGGCGAGAATGTCGGCATGGGCAAGGATCACACGATCTTCGCCACCGCCGAGGGCGCCGTTAAATTCCACAAGGGCCTCAAAGGCCGGACCTTTATTTCGGTCCTGCCGGCGCAGGAGGCCGCTGAATAGCCTTAGGCCGGACTGAAGAATTCAGGGGGATCGGCCGCCGGCCGGTCCCTTTTCATTTTGGGACCTCTGGCCCGGCCCCCAGAGAGGGGAGCGCCCAAGATGCGCGACGTTCTGACAACTGAAAGACTGACACTGCGGCCCTTGAAGGCTGAGGATGCGGGTCCGATCTCGCTACACGCCAGCGACGCCAAAGTTGCGCGTATGCTTGCGCGCATGCCGCATCCCTATCCACCCGGCGCCGCGGAAGCCTTTATCGAGACCGCATTGTCAGGACGGTTGAAGGAAGCTGTATATGCCATTGATATCTTGCAGACGGACAGCACAGATATGGTTGGCGTGGTTAGCTTAAAGGATCGTGACAAGGGCGTGAAAAGGCTCGGCTATTGGTTAGGCGCGCCCGCCTGGGGGCGGGGCGTCGGGACCGAAGCGGTGCGCGCCGTCATCGACGAGGCTTTCGCTGATGATGGGGTCCAGCGCATCGCGTCGGACGTATTCCTCGACAATCTCGCGTCGCGTCGGGTTTTGGCCAAATCCGGCTTCGAGTTTGGCGAGACTTTCGAGCAATTCTGCCCGGCGCGCGGGGAACCGGTCGCCTCGCAGCATTGCGAGCTGGATCGCGTTGCGTGGCTACGCCTGAAACAGAGCGAGTTGCAGTAGCGCCGGGGCGCGCCTATCAAGGCGCGCTGAAGGAATGGGCCATGAAATTTCTCGACCTCGCCAAGGTTTACATCCGATCCGGGTCCGGCGGCCCGGGATGCGTCAGCTTTCGGCGTGAGAAATTCATTGAGTATGGCGGCCCCGATGGCGGCGACGGCGGCAAGGGCGGCGAAGTCTGGGCCGAGGCGGTCGATGGGCTGAACACGCTGATCGACTATCGCTATCAACAGCATTTCAAAGCCAAGAATGGCCAGCATGGCATGGGCCGCCAGCGCACGGGGCATGGCGGCGACGACGTGACGTTGAAGGTGCCGGTGGGCACCGAGATTCTGGATGAGGATCAGGAGACGCTGATCGCCGACCTGACCACGCTTGGCCAGCGCGTGCAGTTGGCCAAGGGCGGCAATGGCGGATTCGGCAATCTGCACTTCAAAAGCTCGACCAATCGCGCGCCGCGCAACGCCAACCCCGGACAGCCGGGGGTCGAGCGCACGATCTGGCTGCGCCTGAAGCTGATCGCCGACGCCGGACTGGTGGGGCTGCCCAATGCGGGCAAGTCCACTTTTCTGGCGGCGACCTCCAACGCGCGGCCCAAAATCGCTGATTATCCGTTTACGACGCTGCATCCCAACCTGGGCGTCGTGGGGGTCGATAACGCAGAATTCGTGCTGGCGGATATTCCGGGTCTGATCGAAGGCGCGCATGAGGGGCGGGGGATTGGAGACCGGTTCCTCGGTCATGTAGAGCGTTGCGCGGTGCTGCTGCATTTGGTGGACGGTACTTCCGAGGATGTGGCCCTAGATTATCGGGTGATCTGCGGCGAACTGGCCGAATATGGCGGCGGCCTCGCGGACAAGCGCCGCATCGTGCGCCTGAACAAAGGCGACGCGCTTTCCGAGGATGAGCGGGCCGAAAAGATCGCCGCGCTACGGGAGGCGGGCGCAGAGGATGTCGCCGCGCTGTCTGCAGTTGCGGGCGAGGGCGTCACCGAGACTTTGCGTGCGTTGCGCGCCCAGATTGAAGGCGACAGGCAGGCGGCGCGCGATGCGATGACGGAGCCAGAGACATGGCGTCCGTAACAGCATCGGCTCCCACTGGCCTGGAGCGACTGAAATCCGCCCGCACGGCGGTGGTCAAAATCGGCTCCTCACTGCTCGTCGACGCCGCGACTGGCGCTCTGCGTCGCGACTGGCTTGCGAGTCTCGCGGCTGACGTGGCGTCGTTGCGCGAACGAGGGATCGACGTAGTGATCGTCTCGTCTGGCTCAATCGCGTTGGGACGGCGCGCCCTGAATCTTCCTGCGGGCGCTCTGACGCTGGATCAAAGTCAGGCCGCCGCCGCGGTGGGGCAAATCCGCCTTGCGCGCGCTTATGAGGAGGCGCTGGCGCCTCACGGAGTCATTTCCGCGCAGCTTTTGTTGACCTTGGACGATACCCAAAATCGAAGAAGATATCTGAATGCGCGGGCGACGCTGAAGGCGCTGCTGGCTAATGGCGTCACGCCGGTGGTGAACGAAAACGACACGGTCGCGACAGATGAGATTCGCTATGGCGACAACGACCGGCTGGGCGCCCGCGTGGCGCAGATTGCCGGCGCCGATGTGCTGATCCTGCTTTCGGATGTGGATGGACTCTATGACAAGAATCCCCGCGATTTCGAAGGCGCGAGCCATATTCCCGTCGTCCATGAAGTGACCGCCGCGATCGAGGGCATGGCGGGAGGCACCGGATCAGAAGGCGCAAGCGGCGGCATGGTCACCAAGCTGATGGCGGCCAAGACGGCGATGCGGGGCGGTTGCGCCATGGCGATCACCAAGGGCGCGGTGGATCATCCGCTGGAGGCTCTGGAGAATGGCGCGACGGCGACCTGGTTCCTGCCACAGCAGGATCCGGCCCGGGCCAAAAAGCAGTGGATTGCGGGCATGAAACCCTCGGGCGCGTTGATCGTTGATGCGGGTGCGGCGCGCGCGCTCGGGCGCGGCAATTCGCTTTTGCCGGCCGGGGTGAAAGGTGTTGAGGGCTCTTTCGAGCGCGGCGACCCGGTGACGATCCAGACTGAGGACGGCGTTGCGCTTGGTGCGGCGCTGGCGGGCTATAATGCGCGGGAGGCGCAGGCGATCAGCGGTCGGCAGAGTGGTGAGATTGAAAAATTGCTGGGGTATCCTGGCCGGGCGGCGATGGCGCACCGGGACGATCTGGTGCTATGGGGAGGCGCATGATGAACATCGCGACTGAAGCAACGACAGAGGACGCCGCAGCGGTGATGGCCGAGATCGGCGCGCGCGCCCAATCGGCATCGCGCGTGCTCGCCTCGGCAAGCGCGGAGACCAAGCGCAAGGCGCTGGAGGCCGCCGCCGCCGCCATTATCGACCGCACGGCCGAGATCGTCGCCGCCAATGATCGGGACATGGCCTATGGCCGCGACAAGGGCCTTTCCAAGGCGATGCTCGACCGGCTGATGCTGAATGAAGAGCGGGTCGCCGCGATGGCCGAGGGGCTGCGCGCCGTGGCCGCGCAAGATGATCCCGTTGGCGCGGTGATGGAGGAATGGGACCGACCCAACGGCCTTCATATCAAGCGGGTGCGCACCCCCCTTGGCGTCATTGGCGTCATCTATGAAAGCCGCCCGAATGTGACGGCCGACGCCGCTGGCCTGTGCCTGAAATCGGGCAACGCCGCGATCCTGCGTGGCGGGTCAGAAAGCTTCCATTCCTCAGGCGCGATCCTCGAAAGCCTGCAGGAAGGGCTGAAGAAAGCGGGCCTGCCTGCGGATTCTGTCCAGCGCCCCCCCAGCCGAGATCGCGCCTTTGTGGGCCAGATGTTGACCGCGACTGAATCTATTGACGTGATTGTGCCCCGCGGCGGCAAGGGGTTGGTCGGCCGGGTGCAGGCCGAGGCGCGCGTGCCGGTCTTCGCCCATCTTGAGGGGATCTGCCACGTCTATATCGACGGCGCGGCGGACGCTGCCAAAGCGCGGCGCGTCGCAGTCAACGCCAAGACCCGGCGCACCGGCATCTGCGGGGCGGCCGAGTGTCTGCTGATAGATCGCAAGGCGCTGGAAACTTGCGGGGCGGTCGTCGGTGACCTTCTTGATGCTGGCGTCGAGGTTCGGGGAGACGGAGAGATTCAGGTGCTTGATCCGCGCATCGTGCCGGCGGGCGAGGGCGACTGGGGTTGTGAGTTTCTCGATATGATCATTGCGGCGAAAGTTGTCGATGGCGTCGAAGGCGCGATTGAGCACATCTCTGCCTATGGCTCGAACCACACGGATTGCATCATCACGGAAGATGACCAGGCGGCCGAGACGTTCTTCTCTCGTCTGGACAGCGCGATCCTGATGCGCAACGCCTCGACCCAGTTCGCCGATGGCGGAGAATTCGGAATGGGCGCAGAAATCGGCATCGCGACAGGCAAGATGCATGCGCGCGGCCCCGTAGGAGCCGAGCAACTAACTTCGTTCAAGTATCTGGTGGAAGGGGACGGCGCGACGCGCCCCTAGCGCTGGTCCGCCTTAACGGCGGCCCCAGCTGCGCTCCGGCCCGCTATCGATGTGGACGAAGTTGCGATAGCCGCCAACACCGCCGCCATGCAGCGACAAAGCGGCGCGGCGGATCTGGTAGGGCGACCGGCTTTTCATCTTGATGTCGCAGGCCATACCCTTGGTGTGATAGCTGTCCCGCGCCACGGCGCGGCTGCGCGCGCGCAGCATGTTGTTGGTTTTGCGCGTGCGATAGGCGGAGAGAACCTCCAGCGCATCTGACGTGTCGAGTGTCTTGTGAACCGCGGCCATGATGTCGAGCGCTTTTGGGTCGATCTTGGTCGCCACATCCTCACGCCAGTCGCGCAGGAACCAGTTCGCCTCGGCGCAGGCTTCCGAAATGTATTCGCCTTCGATCCAAAAAATGGTGCGAAGTGATTCGCCAGTGCGGGCGTTGAAGAGATCAAGGTGTCGAACATCGCCGGCGCCAGTCAGGATGGCGGGCGCAGCAGCGCGCAGGCTCGTAGGCGTCGTAGCCACGGCTGCGGTTGCGCATCCTATGCCAATAAGCTTAAGCGCCTCACGCCGCGCAATACGCGGAGAAATCGAGTTCCTGCTCGACACTTCCGTCCCTCATCTCACTCAGCCCGCTTAATGGGGCCTAATATGGCGCGGTGTATGCCACACTTTTCCCTTTAATGATAGTCTGAATCGGGAATTTTGATTGACCTGATTTGGTCACTTTAAGCCCTATTCACGGTCGCTGATTCGCACTGAATCTGAGGCGTTTATCACACGATATGGTGAAAAAACGTCAGCATTGGCGCTCGGAATCGGGTGAAATGCTCGATATGCGCATTTTCGTGCTAGATATTACGTGAGTATAGGGGCATTCCCCAAGGAGTTGAACGTGCGCTCAGGTGATTCAGTTCGCGCGGCGATTGTTTTGGCCGCGCTGTTGGTGTGTCCGTCCGCTGCATTCGCCGTGTCTGAGGTTCCGATCTCAGCCAAAACGGTCAGGCCGACCGAAGTCGCATCGCTTGAGCAGCCTTCATCTTCGACGCAGGCTGAGGCGTTCTCGGGTTCGCCCATTGCAATTGCTCTGAGCAACGCTCTAAAGGGCTCTGGGGCGAGCGAAGAATCCACCGTCGAAGTCATCGCGCTTTATGAAGAGCGGGGCGGCCAATCGATCTGGTTGGCCGATGACAACGCCTCGGTTCTGATCGCTGCATTGAGCGAAACCGAAACGCATGCGTTGCCGCAAGAGCGCTATGGTGCCCTGGCGTTGAACGCGCGCCATGCCCGGATTGATGAATTCACCGATGAAGAGCGGGCCGAATTTGAGGCTGATCTCACGGCGGTTTTCACGGCATACGCCCGGGATCTTTCCTCAGGCTTGCTTAGTCCCGTTCGGGTCAGTCGGGAAATCGAGATATATCCCGAGCGCGCATCGGCCGGTGCGTTGCTGCGCGAAGCGAGCGTGACGGATGATTTGCCCGGATTCCTGAGAGGTCTGGCTCCGCAGCACGACGCCTATTGGGCTTTGCGGCTCGCCTTTGCTGATGTGAAAACCATCGATCCCGACGCTTGGGGGCCGGAGGTGCCCGCTGGGCGAACGCTGAAATACGGTATGCGCGACAAGAGAGTGGCGGCGCTTCGCGACCGTCTGACGGCCCTCGGTTTTGCGCCCTCAACGACCGCTGACGACAGAGCCGCGGATCCGTTGCGCATCGATCGCAATCTAGAGGATGCGATCATCCGGTTTCAGGCGGATCGAGGCCTCGTCGATGATGGTGTCGTCGGATCGCGTACGCTGGCTGCGCTGAATCAGTCGCCCAGGGGCAGGCTGGCGCAGATCGCGGTCAATATGGAGCGGTTGCGCTGGCACAATCGGGATTTGGGCTGGCGCCATGTTCTGGTGAACCAGGCTTCATTCTCTATGACGGTTTTTGAGAACAATACGCCGGTGCTGGAATCCCGTGTTGTTGTCGGTAAGGCGAGGAAGTTCCGTACGCCGGAGTTTAGCGACCAGATGGAGTATCTCGTCTTCAATCCGTACTGGAACGTGCCGAAAAGCATCGCGCGTGACGAAATTCTGCCGCTACTGAAGAACGATCCGTCGTATTTGTCGCGCAATAATATGACGGCCACGCCGTGGGAAGGCTATTCGCCGCCTCCCGCGCCTGCGCAATCTGCGCCGATCGAACCGGGGCAGGTGCTGGCGCAGAACGATGTCAACGCGCCGTATCGGCCGGTGTCCACGCGATCCGCCGGCGCGGGGAATGGGACCTCTGATGAGGGCGGGGGCACCGACGCGACGCCCTACAATCCATGGCAACGTTATTCCGGCGGTCATTTTCCCTATACGATCCGGCAGAATCCTGGCGCTGGAAACGCGTTGGGTGACGTGAAGTTCCTGTTCCCCAACAAGCATTCGATCTATCTGCATGATACGCCTTCAAAAAAACTGTTCCTGCGGGAGCGCCGCGATTTCAGCCATGGTTGCGTGCGCGTGCAGAAGCCGATTGAGTTCGCCGAATTGATTCTTGGCTGGCAGACAGAGGATCCGGACGCGTATATGCGTCGCATGCTCGCCTATTCGTCGGAGAAGTGGATCACGATCAAAGAACCGATTCCCGTGCACCTGACCTATCGTACGGCTTCGCTAAACGCCGAAGGCACGCTGGATTTCCTGCCTGACGTATATGGTCGGGACGCCATTGTCGCCGCAGCGCTTGAGGCGGAGGGCGTCGAGTTGCGCTAAAGGTCCAGCGGCCGTAATCAGGCAATCATCGGGCTTAAACCTTGCTTCGGATCAGCAGTCGCGGCTAAGCACGCCGTTGAATTATTTCAGGGCGCGTCATGGGCTTTACAATTTCGCAGATCGCGGCTGCATTGCAGACGCAAGCGGCGGGCGATCTTTCCCTAGCAATCGAACGTCCCGCGCATCCGGCAAAGGCCGGAGAGCGTGACATCGCGCTCGCCATGGACGCCAAGTATTTCGATGCTCTGAAGGCCAGCCGGGCGAGAGCCGCCATCCTGCCAGAGGGCGCGCCTTGGGAGGAGCTGGAGCTGGACGCCGCCGTCTTCGTGGGACGATCTCGATACGCATTGTCCAAGCTCACTTCGGCCTTCGCGCATCCAGTGCATGCGCCGGCGGGCGTACATCCAAGCGCGGTGGTGGATGACGCCGCCAAATTGGGAGAGGGCGTTTCCATCGGCCCACTCTGCGTTATTGGACCCGGCGCTGAGATCAGCGCAGGCGGTCGGCTGCTGGCAGGTGTCACAGTTGGAGAGAATGCGACGGTCGGAGATGCCGCGCTTGTCCATAGCGGCGTCAGAATCGGCGCTCGCGTTACGATCGGCGCTCGTGCGATCATCCAGCCAAATGCGGTGATCGGCGCGGATGGGTTTTCATTCGTTACTCCGGAAAAGGGCTCTGTCGAGGCGGCGAAAGAGGGTGGGGCGATTACGGACGAAGTTCGCAATGTCGAGCTTGCGCGAATTCATTCCCTCGGCGCGGTTGTGTTGGGAGACGACGTCGAAGTCGGCGCTTGCTCAACCATTGATCGCGGCACCTTGATCGATACGCGCGTTGGATCGGGGACCAAAATCGATAACCAGGTTCAGATCGGACACAATGTTCAGGTGGGCGAACACTGCATGCTGTGCGGGCAAGTTGGAATCGCTGGCAGCGCGGAGATTGGCGATCGAGTGGTCTTGGCGGGCAAAGCCGGCATCGCCGATCACATCACCATAGGAGAAGACAGCGTTATAGGCGCGAACAGCGCGGTCAGCGCGAATGTTCCGCCGCGCTCTGTCCTGCTGGGGTTGCCGGCGCGTCCCGCTGCGGAGACGGCGCGCATCGTCGCCGCCCAAAGAAGGCTGCCTGACTTGTTCCAGACTGTGCGGGAACTGAAGAAACGTCTTTCCGAGGTCGATCCCACACGCTAGATGTGACGTTACCTAATTGAGGGAGCCTGAAATGTCCTCAGATACTCAGCTGAAGGTTCGAGAGATCATCGCCGAACAGGCTGTTCTGGACGTCGACCAGGTGAAACCTGAATCGACGCCTGAGGAGTTGGGACTCGATTCGCTTTCGATGGTCGAGATCGTTTTCGCCATCGAAGAGGAGTTCGACATCTCGGTTCCATTTAACGCGAACGATCCGACTTCGACGGAATTCGATATTTCCAGCGTCGCCGCGATCGTGAAAGCGCTTGATGCGCTTATTGCGGCAGAGGCCTGAGACCGAATGAGGCGCGTCGCCATTACCGGCGTCGGGGTCGTTTCGGCCCTAGGCGTTGGCCGCAAGGCTCATATGACAGGGCTGCAAGAGGGCCGTTGCGGAATCGGAGAGCTGGAGTTCCGCGACGTTGAACGGCTGTCCGTTTCGATTGGCGGGCAGGCGAAGGCTTTCAAATCCGAAGATTATTTTGGACGGTCGGAGATCGCGCTGCTCGACAGGTTCACGCAGATGGCGCTGATCGCCGGCAGGGAGGCTGTCGAGGACTCCGGGCTGGAGATCACTGAAGCAATTGGCTTACGATCCGCGGTCGTCATAGGCAGCGGCCTTGGCGGGTTGGGCACTCTCGACGACAGCTACAGGTCGGTTTTTGAAGAGGGCAAGAACCGCGTGCATCCGTTCGTCGTTCCGCGCTCCATGCCAAACGCCGCCGCCAGCCAGCTATCGATGGCGCATGGCATCAAGGGGCCGGTCTGGTCAGTTTCGACTGCGTGTTCTTCGTCCAATCATGCGATCGGGCAAGCCTATCATCTGGTGCGGTCAGGCATTTCCGATGTTGCGATCAGCGGCGGGGCCGAAAGCATGCTCTGCTTCGGCGGCGTCAAGGCGTGGGAGGGGCTGCGCGTGATGTCTAAGGACGGGTGCCGCCCTTTCTGCAAGACGCGCAACGGCATGGTTCAGGGCGAAGGCGCGGCGGTGCTGGTCCTCGAAGAGATGGAAATGGCCAAGGCCCGCGGCGCCGACATTTGGGGAGAGATCGCCGGGTTCGGCATGACGTCTGACGCTGGAGATATTGTGCAGCCCGACCCCGATGGCGCGGCGCGGGCGATTAGGATCGCTCTTGCGGACGCCGAGATGTCCGCAGAGGATGTTGGCTATATCAATGCGCACGGAACAGCGACGGCCGCAAACGATCGCAGTGAATGCGTGGCGCTGAAGGATGCGTTTGGCGACCACGCCTACAAGCTGATGGTGTCGTCCACGAAGTCGATGCATGGACACGGCATTGGGGCCGCAGGCGCGCTGGAGAGCTTGGCTGTGCTTCTGGCGCTTAAAGAGGGCGTTGTCGCGCCGACCATCGGGTATGCGGAGCCTGACCCAGACTGTGATCTTGATGTGGTGCCGAATGATGCGCGGGATGTCAAAGTCGACGCCGCTATATCGAACTCATTCGCATTTGGCGGTCTGAACGCGGTGCTCGCGTTTCGGAAGGTTTGATCGGATAGGCCCACCTTGACACCAGGTGGGCCCGGAAAACTGTCAATCCAACTGTTTAGTTCGCGGGCGGCAATTCGTTATAGGCCTTGGTGAAACCATTCAGCGAGATCGTCGCCTGTCGCTTTTTGCCGTCGATCGCCTGGAATGCGAGAACGACATTGGCGCCCCCTTTGAGTTCCGACACGAAGCCTTCGGTGATTGGTTCAAGCACCCGGCACCCGGCTTTTACGCAGAACCGATAGGGCGCGACCCGCGCCTTTTTCGAATCTATCTGCATGCTCAGGCCTTCGGTCAGAACCACGCCCAGCGGAACTACGACTTCCCATTGCGCCGGGATCTTGGTGCCGTTCGAAAGAGAGCGATCATTCAATCGCAGCAGTTTGACGAAGGCGATTGGACGACCCTCTGCGTCCTTGTACGACTGGCTCATCACGCAAACTTTTTCAGCGTCAGAGGAGCACCGGACTTCCCAATCGCCGTGTGTCGCCGTCACGGTTCCTGCGTCCTGCGCGCTGGCGGACGCCGTCGCCAACATTGCGCCAGCGGCGATAATCAAAAGTCTACTGAAAAACTTCATGGGTGCTCCTGGGGTGTGCTTAGGCGCCTTCGTGCAGCGTTCAGCCCTCTTGTCCTAGACCAAGGCGGTGAAATCAACCCGCTCTCGCCGACTTGCCGCGGAATTGAGAAGGGCGCTTCTCGCGAAGCGCCCTTCATTATAAGGATTTGTCTCCCTGTCGGACTGGCCGAGCCAATCTCGATTGGGACGCTATTCAATCGAATTGGGGGTGGTCAAGTCTTTTCGACCGCGCTGGAAGTCGGTTGTGTAACTGTCTTGGCGGTGGGCAAAAAAAAGCCGCGCCAATGCGCGGCGCGACAGTCCACAGGGAGGAGATGCGCCACCGACACTTCCCAGTCGCGGCGCTTCCCAACTGTTCCAAACAAAGGTTAATGAGAGTTTCATTGTTAGGCATATGACACGTCGATATTTGCAAGATTTCCAGCCTGCCGAGTGTTATCGCCTTAGGCGTGCTGACTACGACGAGGAATGACATGGCGAACTTGAACAAAGCGGATCGGATTTTTGTTGGCGGCGCCGCAAATGGCGACGGCTATGGCGGGCCGCAGTCCATTCTACTGAAATACGCAAATCGTCATGGTCTGATCGCGGGCGCGACCGGCACCGGCAAGACCGTGACACTGCAGATCCTGGCCGAAGAGTTGTCCAATGCCGGCGTGCCTGTTTTCCTGTCGGATGTGAAAGGCGATCTTTCCGGGCTATGTCAGGCGGGCTCACCGCAGCACAAGCTACATGACAAGCTGATTGCGCGCGCCGAAAAGATCGGGCTGGACGACTATGGATATGACAGCTTTCCGGTCGTCTTCTGGGATCTTTTCGGGCGCCAGGGTCATCCGGTGCGGACGACGATCACCGAAATGGGGCCGCTGTTGCTTGCGCGTCTCCTGGAGTTGAATGACACGCAGGAAGGCGTGCTGAACATCTGCTTCCGACTGGCGGATGACGAGGGAATGCTGCTGATCGACCTGAAGGATCTGCGCGCGCTGCTGCATTTCACAGGCGAGAACTCGGCGGAGCTGTCTGTCAGATACGGCAATGTCTCCAAGGCTTCGATTGGTGCGATTCAGCGGCGGCTTCTGGTGCTTGAGAATCAGGGTGGGGCCAGGCTGTTCGGAGAGCCGGCGCTGGAGCTCTCAGACATGATCGCGACGGAAGCGGACGGACGGGGCAGGGTGAATATCCTGGCGGCCGACGAGTTGATGCGGGCGCCGCGGCTCTATGCGACCTTCCTGTTGTGGTTGCTGTCGGAGTTGTTCGAGGATTTGCCGGAGGTGGGTGATCCGGACGAACCGAAATTCGT
Organism: Paracoccaceae bacterium; assembly: GCA_963669315.1. Lineage (GTDB taxonomy): Bacteria > Pseudomonadota > Alphaproteobacteria > Rhodobacterales > Rhodobacteraceae > SZUA-547. The sequence continues at coordinate 3,643,590 of OY770021.1, forward strand.
CTTTTTCTTTGATGAGGCGCATCTCTTGTTCGATCGAGCGCCGCGCGCATTGGTCGACAAGGTTGAGCAGGTTGCGCGGCTGATCCGCTCGAAAGGCGTCGGCGTCTACTTCGTTACGCAAAATCCCGCGGACATTCCGGATGATATTCTCGGGCAGCTCGGCAACCGGGTGCAGCACGCGCTCAGGGCCTATACGCCGCGTGATCGCAAGGCCTTGAGAACGGCGGCGGAGACCTTCCGGCCAAATCCCGCCTTCGATACGCAGGAGGCGATCACGCAGGTCGGCGTGGGCGAGGCGCTGGTCTCGGCGCTGGAGGCCAAGGGTGTGCCGTCAATGGTGCAGCGGACGCTGATCCGGCCGCCATCGTCAAGGTTGGGTCCGGCCGATGCACAGGAGAGGAAGGCTGTAGTCGCCTCCTCTCCGATCGCAGGGCTCTATGAGAATACGGTGGACCGACAGTCCGCTTTTGAACGTTTGCAGGCCAAGGCGGAAGAGGCGGCGAGAGAGAAGGCCGACGAAGCGGAGCGCGCCGTTGTGGCGAAGGAGCGTGAGTATCGACAGGCGAGGCGCTATCAACCCGCTTCAAGTCCCAGGCGCAAGAGCGCGCGACGCCGCTCTTCCCGCCAATCTGTCGGAGAGGCCTTCGCCAAGTCGGTCGCTCGGAGTGTCGGCACGCAGATGGCGCGATCTTTGGTTCGCGGGGTGCTGGGCGGGCTGTTTCGCGGGAAATAGCAGTCGGTTACGCCGAAATCTTAAAGTAAAAACGAGAAAATCCGTTTGAAAACAATTAGTTATAAGATTAAGCGGGATTAGTTTATAAAGTATATATCGCACTATATAGGTTTCAGAGCGATTTTGCTCAAACTCGATGCGAATTATCACAATCTTTGGTCAACGCCCCCAACGCGTGAGACCCAAAGATGACACAGATTGACCAACTGATCGCCGGCCCTGTTTCCCAGGACTCCGTTCGCGTACCGCTAATCGAAGTCGGCTTCGAAGCCCCCGGCCGAGAGGCTCTTACCTGCTGCGTTGCTACAGTTTCGAAGGTGATCTACGCCGGATTCGACCGCGCGCTGTCGGATTTTCTTCATGCCACCCAAGGACGCGCATTCCCCCGCTTCGCGACCACGTTGAATGAGAAAGTCGATGGTTCTGAAGAAGGCCCGAAGCAAGTCGCGGAGCGCTTTTTCAATTCTATTCCAGAGGCGCTGGCCTGGATTGGCGAGCATGCGCTCGGCGAAAGCGAACAGGCGCAGGTGAAAGTTCAGACCGATTTCGCAATGGATCGTGAGGCGTCGGGAAGTCGGCCCCGCATGATCACCGCCAGCGATGTTCACGCGCTGCGCACGTCGTTCTCCATTGTCTCGGAACTCGCTGATCCGGCCGTGATCGATATTACGGGTGACTTCGAATCGCTCGCCATCAATCCTCCGGCGGAGAGCGGCCTTCGCAAGGCCCGCGTCGATTTCTCCAACAATATCATGTATATGCCGGGAGTAGATGGCGAGTCCGACGGCGTGCAGTTCTCGGTTTTTGAACTGCCTGAGAAAATGCGCTCCGAGCCTGTGGTTCGCACCTATTCACGCATCATCTCGGACCTGATCGCACAGCGCAAACAATCGGCGGTCGAAGATTTCCGCTGGGCCGCCGAAGAGCAGATCATGAACTTTGACAACGCGCTCGGCTCGCAGCCCCTGAGCGGCTATCGGGGCGACATAGCGAAGGACCTGATCACCCGTCTCAAAGCGGGTCTCGGCGAAGAGCTTCGTGGCATCTCCGCCCATGCCCGCGCGATCGCATTCGATTGGGCTGACGCGGCCCGGCGCGATCCGAACGCCCGACGTGAGCGTCAGGCTCCGACCCGCGTCATTCAGGTTCCGCCTGATTCGCGCGGTCGCTGGACCACGACGAACAGACTTCCATCTCGCTAGGACCACCACCCAACGCGAGTTACTCCCGCTGCGACACACACACCGGGACTAAGGGTCGGCCCTCGCTTCTTCTCCACACAAGGGAAGCGGGGGCTGACTCGTTTTCAGGGGATCAGTCCTCGCCGCGAAAAGGCTGCACATATTGCAGCGCCATATCCCACGGAAAGAAAATCCAGGTGTCCTGGCTCACCTCAGTAATAAAGGTGTCCACCATGGGGCGGCCCTTCGGCTTGGCGTAGACGGCCGCGTAATGGGCGCTGGGATAGAGCGTGCGCACCAGTTCTAGCGTGCGGCCCGAATCCACCAGATCGTCGACCACCAGAACGCCCTCGCCGTCGCCGACGAGTTTTGAATCCGGCGATTTCAGGATTTCCGCAGAACCCTGAGATTGATGGTCGTATGATTTCACGCTGACCGAGTCGACGACCCGGATATTCAGTTCCCGCGCGACGACTGCGGCAGGCACAAGACCGCCTCGCGTAACCGCCACGACGGCTTTCCAGGATCCGTCCACACCCGGTCCCTGGTGATCCAGTCGCCAAGCCAACGCCCGCGAATCGCGATGAATCTGATCCCACGAAACGTGGAAGCCCTTCTCGTGCGGCAGACGCTCAGCCATAAGCATCAGCCCTTGTTCACTGCGTCGATATCGGGGGCGTCGACAGCCTTCATACCAACGACGTGATAGCCGCTATCGACGTGGTGGCATTCGCCGGTGACGCCCGACGAGAGATCGGACAGCAAGTACAGGCCCGCATTGCCTACGTCAGTCAGCGATACGTTGCGTTTGAGCGGGGAGTTCAGCTCATTCCATTTCAGGATATACCGGAAATCGCCAATGCCCGACGCCGCGAGCGTCTTCATCGGACCGGCTGAGAGCGCATTGACGCGAATGCTTTTTCCGCCGAGATCGACGGCCATGTATCGCACCGACGTTTCCAAAGCCGCCTTGGCGACGCCCATCACATTGTAGTGGGGCATGACCTTTTCAGCGCCGTAGTAGGTCAGGGTGACCATCGCGCCGCCATCAGTCATCAGTTTTTCAGCCCGCTGAGCCAGAGCAGTAAATGAGTAGCAGGAGACGTTCATCGAAAGCTGGAAATTGTCGAAGGACGTATCGACATACCGGCCCTTGAGCTCGGACTTGTCCGAATAAGCGATGGCGTGGAGCAGGAAATCCATCTTTCCCCAGCGCTCCTCAAGCGCTGCGAAGACCGCATCCATCGACTCGGTGTCAGTGACGTCGCAGGGCAATACAATGTCGGAACCCAACTGCTCCGCGAGAGGTTTGACCCGCTTTTTCAACGCGTCGCCCTGATATGTGAACGCCAGATCGGCTCCCGCGTCGCCGCAGGCTTTCGCGATGCCCCACGCAATGGACTTGTCATTGGCGAGACCCATAATCAGGCCTCGTTTTCCCGCCATCAATCCGTTCGACGAACTCATCAACCTCTCCCCTGGCCACTCAAGAACCGCCGGTTCGACAGCGTTCTAATTATTGGGCTTTAGGTTATATCATGGGATCAGGCAAGACGAAGTGGGGCGTGGCGACCCGCCGCGCATGGCGATAAGGCGTTGGGTGAGAACTTGAAAATGACGGTGATCAGCGATTTTGGCGGCCGAGGCGGCAAGTTTGCAGGCGACGATCCTTTCAATCTGGCGCGGGCCTGGATGGACGAGGCCGCCAAGACTGAACCGAACGATCCCGATGCGATGGCGCTGGCGACCGTTGATCCGAGCGGTCTGCCGAATGTGCGCATGGTGCTTTTGAAGGAGGTCGAGCCCAATGGGCTGGTCTTTTTCACCAATTACGAAAGCGCCAAGGGGGAAGAGTTGACCGCCAGCGGTAAGGCGGCTCTGGTCCTGCACTGGAAATGCCTGCGGCGGCAAATTCGTGCGCGCGGCCCGGTCGAGCGCGTGTCGGTTGAGCAGTCAGAGGCCTATTTCAAATCCCGCTCTCTCAAAAGCCGACTTGGCGCCTGGGCCTCGGCGCAGTCTCAGCCGCTTGAAAGCCGCGCTGCGCTGATAGCCAAAGTTGCGGGCGTCGCGGCGCGTCATCCCATGGATCCGCCCTTGCCACCGCATTGGGGTGGGTTTCGCATTCGCGCCGTGGAGTTCGAATTCTGGGCCGATGGCGAATTTCGTCTGCATGACCGGTTTCGCTGGACGCGGGACAACCCGGATGCCAGCGACTGGACGGTGACGCGTCTCAATCCCTGATTCCTCGTCTCATCTCTGGAGAGGTTTCAGTTTCAACCGAGTTAACTGGTGACGCTTGCGCTCCAGAATCTCAAAGCGGAATCCGTGGAACACGAAGACCTGTCCGATGGTCGGAATCGATTGCGCCTCGTGGATCACAAGGCCAGCGATTGTCGTGGCCTCATCGTCCGGAAGACGCCAGTCGCACAGGCGATTGACGTCGCGGATCGTGGTTGATCCATCAACGGTCAGGCTGCCATCGTCGGCCCGCTCCGCCCAATCGACGGCGATGTCGTGCTCATCGGTGATGTCGCCGACAATCTCCTCCAGAATGTCCTCAAGCGTGATGAGGCCCTGCAGGGCGCCGTATTCGTCCACAACCAGCGCAAAGTGAGTGCGCCGGCGGAGAAATTCCTTCATCTGGTCTTCCAGAGAGTTCGTGTCTGGCACGAACCAGGGCTCCATGGCGATAGAGTCGATGTCGAGCGCGGCCATGCCTTTCTCCAGATCGCCCTCTGCGCGGATGGAGGCGTCGACGGCGCGCAACAGATCCCGTGCGTGCAGGACGCCAATGATGTTTTCGGGCTCGTCCCGCCAGATCGGTATGCGGGTGTGCGGAGAGGACAGGCAGAACGCCACGATCTCATCCGGCGGAGCGTCAGCCGAAATTGTTTCGATATTCCGCCGGTGCCGCATCACCTCTTCGATCTCACGGTCGCGCAGATCGAGAGCGGCCAGAAGCCGGTCGCGATCCGTCTTTTCGACCGCCCCTTCCGAATGGTGCAGGTCGATGGCGCCTCGGATCTCCTCATGCGCGGTCAGGATACGGGCGTCGGCGGCGGTGCGAACGCCCACAAGCGACAGAGAGGCGCGTACGACCAACCGCACCAAAGCCACGAGCGGAGCGAATATTCGCACAATGATGGCGATGACCGGCGCAACGCGCAGCGCGGCTTTTTCCGGGTAGGTGATGGCGTAGGTCTTGGGGGCGACCTCAGCGAAGACCAGCACAAGGATGGTCATCACAATGGTCGCCAGTGCGACGCCGGACTCGCCGAAGACCGTAAGAAACGCGTTGGTCGCGAGAGAGGCCGCGAGGATGTTGACCAGATTGTTGCCCAGCAGGATCGCGCCAATCAGACGCTCGCTGTCCTCGGTCAACGCAAGCGCACGCGCCGCGCCGTGCGAGCCGTCATCGGCAAGCTTGTGCAGGCTCGCTCGGCTGGCCGCGGTCAGTGCGGTCTCGGAACCTGAGAAAAAGGCTGATAGCAACAGCAGCGCGAAGATCGACGCAACAGTCCACCAGATAGAGGGGTCCATACCCGACTCCTTGAGGAACGAATGAATCTCAGCCCGTTATGAGCGTCTGAACCGATCGCATCAAGCGGGGCGCGTGCGGCGGTGCCGACGTAAAACTCCATCAGACTACTTCTTTGCCAACGGGTGCTTGGTAAGCACCAGCTCGGATAAACGCTCTTCGATCACATGGGTGTAGATTTCGGTTGTCGCGATATCCGCGTGACCTAGAAGCTGCTGAATCGCGCGCAGATCAGCCCCGTTCGCCAAGAGATGGGTGGCGAATGCATGGCGAAGCGTGTGGGGCGAGACCCGGGAAGGATCAACGCCGGAACGCGCCGCTAGATCCTTGATGATCTGAAACAGCCGCTCACGCGTCAGGTGCCCCAGTTTTCCACCTGAAGGGAAGAGATGTGGGGACCGCCGTGCGCCTTTCTTTACGCGCTTATCATCTTCGGCGTCCCGCTGGCGCAGCCATTCGGCCAAGGCGTCGCGCGCGGGATCTGAAAGGGGCGCCATGCGTTCTTTTCCGCCTTTGCCGCGCACCAGGATCATCCTCGGATCCCCGCGCACCGCCGCCACGGGCAGAGAGACAAGCTCCGATGCGCGCAGGCCGGTTGCGTAGAGCAGCTCTATGATGCAGATCAGCCGGGTCTTGCCAGCGTTGACGGGCGCTTCACGCGCGGCCAGCAACATCCTGTCAACTTCCTCGACGCTCAGAGTCTTGGGCAGGCGGCGCTGTTTTGACGGACCAGAAATGAGAGCGACCGGATCATCGCCGCGCCATCCTTCCTCAAACGCGAAACGGTGCAGACCTTTGATGGCCGAGAGACGACGAGCGCGAGTCGCCGGGGCGAGGCCCATCGCCTCCAGGTCCGCCAGATAGGCTTCCAAATCGGCGCGGGTGGCGGTTTCGGGGGTTGTTCTGCGCTGCGAAAGATATTCAGCGTATTGGTTCAGATCGCGCGCATACCCTTTCAGGGTGTTGACCGAGGCGTCACGCTCGGCGACCAGCGAATCCAGATAAGGCGCAATCCAGTCTCGTGATTTCGGCGTCATGATCTTCCAGCCGCTCGTCGGTCGATCATAGTGTCGGCGCCAGTGTTTCCAACGCGATGCGGCGCGCGTCGTCTTCCCGGCCCAGCGCAATCAGCGCAGTCAACGCAGCGTTGAACGGTTCCGGGCGGGTTTCATGACCCGGCTCCAGATAGGCAAGCGCAGCAAACAATGCTTCGGCCTTTTGCTCGCTCTCAAGCGCTGAGATGACCCACTCCATTTCTCGAGTGGTCGCGAAGCGCGACTCGCGTTCGATCAGCCCAAACGCGGTCAGAGCCCCCAGTTGCTGGCCGGCGGCCCGGTCGCCGAGCGCGTCCCTGGCCTGAAGCGCAGCAACCTGCGCTTTGCCAAGCGATCCCGCCGATTCCGGTGCGGCGACCTTGGCCGCAGCCCGCTGGCCGATCGTTGGCGGGCTGGAGAACCAATACGCAGCGTCCGCATGGTTCCCGGCCTCAGCAAGCGCGCGGCGAATCTCCGGCGTATCGGTGGAGGCGGTCGGCCGGGCTCCTTCGATCAACGGCGCCAGTAGCCTGGACATTGATCCCCCACGCCCCTGCACGGTGGCGCGTTCATAGGCGAGGGCGGCGGCGGTGACCCGTGCTGTCGAGCCGCGAGCGTCTCGGGCGCCGCGCCACGCTTCGACCCTGCCCCAGACGCCACCCGATTCCGCGGGCGCGTAGGCCTCATAGAGTTCGCGCAGCGTCTCCGTCGGCAATGCCCCGGCTTCCTCCAGTTGCTCGGCCGCGGTCAGGCGATCGCGCGGTGCGGAATCCTCATCCATATCGGCCCACCGCATGGATAGCGGCGCGAGGCGGTTGAAGTCGGCGGGGCGCGCGACGCCAATCTGGTCAAGCGCCGCCAGCCGCAGCGGGGTCAGGTCTTCCACACGATCGGGCGCGCGCGCGTATTCCGCCCAGTTCGGTTCGATCAGAGCCTCCAGCAGCAAACCATCGGCTTCGCGTATCTGATCAAGATCCCGAGCGGTTGACAGGGCGAGCGCCGCTTCCTGCGTCGCGCCCGTCCGGGTCAGGCAGTAGACCCGGCGTGCGGCGAGATCGGCGAGCGCGCCGGATCTCAACGCAATGGCGCAGGCCTCACTGTCTACGCCGACCAGCGCGGCGGCGTCCAACTGCAAGGAAATTGCTACGGGAGAACGCAGGCCCGACGCTTGCAGCAAATCCAGCGCATCCTGAGGCAGGCCCAGCTCCAGCAGGGCCTGCGCGCGAAGTGTGATGATCTCTCCGTCCTGATCCGCCGCAGCCGGGGCGGAGGCGGCTGTCAGCAAAGCTGCGCGGGTCAGCTGGTTTACAGAACGCAGATCGCTGGGCGAAACCCTCCGTAAAAGCGCGCGCGCCCGATCGGCCGGGACTCCGTTCCAGAGGTCGAAAGAAAATCCACCGTCATCGGCTGTTATCAGGCCAGCGGAATCCGCCACGACGCCCGCGACCGGGGCGACATCGATCTCTTGGGGTGTCAGGGGAGCCAGGACAGAAGTCGGGCTGCTCGATTCGCCGGCGGGCGCGGCGGACTCGCCGTCTGGTCCAAGTCCTTCGAATGGGGTCGTCTCCGGTGGAGGCGTCTCGCTCGCGGCCTTGCTGAGCCAGTCGATCACGCTGCGCGGCTCAGCACGTGCCTGCGGCGCCACGGACAGCGCCGCCGCAACTGCCACTGGAATGAAGCTAGCGGTCCGCCAGCGCATCGCTGACATCCTTTTCGACCGCCTGCGTCGGAGGAGGCAGATCGAAGATGTAGACATACGCCGCGCCTCCGATCATCGCCAGAACCGCGAGAAGCAGTAGAAATCTAAGAAGCCTGCCCATTGTCGCATCGCCCGTTTAACGAGCGTCCATTCTTTGCCTCTGGCGCGAAGCTGGTCTAAAGAGCCGGACGGTCCGGCCGGAGACGGCTTGACCTCGGTCGCCATTAGCCTATCGGGCGCGGCGCGCCGCCGCAATATCCGGAGGGTCCAATCGTGACGGCCAGAGGCACGGAAGGAATGCGCACACAACCGGCGACCCCGGTTGGCGACGCCGCGCCCCGACCGCTGGCGCGCACGATCGTCCTGATCGGCCTTATGGGCGCGGGCAAAAGCTCGGTCGGCAGACGGTTGGCCGCCGCGCTCGACGCCGTGTTCTTCGATGCGGATGAAGAGATCGAGACAGCGGCGGGAATGCCCATCGCAGAAATCTTCGAGCATCATGGCGAGGCGCATTTCAGAGAGGGTGAGCGCAGAGTGATCGCCCGTTTGATGGGTGAGGGGCCTTGCGTTCTGGCCACTGGCGGCGGCGCCTTCATGAATGACGAAACACGCGCGCTTTTGAAGCGAGAGGCCGTTACGGTCTGGCTGCGCGCCGATCTGGATGTGCTGGTGGAGCGGACGTCTCGCCGCAAAACCCGCCCCTTGCTGCTGACCGGCGATCCGCGCCAGATTCTCAGCGATTTGATCGATCAGCGGACGCCGTATTACAGCCAGGCCGACTACACGGTGGACAGTCTGGGCGGGGAACCGCATGAGGCGATGGTTGCGCGGATTATCGGTGCGCTGAGCGACAGTCGCGCGTTCCTGCCAGTGGGTGATGGAGAGTGATATGACGGACGCGCCGCTTCACGTCGCGCTAGGAGCGCGATCTTACGACATCCATGTCGGCCCCGGCCTGATCGAAAATGCAGGTGCGCTGTGCCGTCCGTTCCTGAAGCGAAACCGTGTCGGGGTCGTCTCGGACGAAACCGTGGCGCGCGACTATTTGGCGCCGTTGGAGCGCGCTTTGGCCGCGGAAGGCGTCTCGATCATCCCGGTGGTGCTGAAGGCGGGCGAATCCACCAAGTCCATCGCCAATCTGGAGCACGTCGTCGAAAGCCTTCTGGAACAGCGCTTTAACCGCGACGACATGGTGATCGCGTTGGGTGGCGGCGTGATTGGCGATCTCGCCGGGTTCGCCGCGGCCGTGATAAATCGCGGCATCGACTTCATTCAGATTCCCACCTCGTTGCTCGCGCAGGTCGACAGCTCCGTCGGCGGCAAGACGGGTATTAATTCGCGTCATGGCAAGAACCTGATCGGCGCGTTTCACCAGCCCAAGCTTGTTCTGGCTGATACGGACGCGCTGAACTCGTTGTCTGAGCGCGAGCTGTTGTCCGGATACGCCGAAGTGGCGAAGTACGGCGCGCTGGGGGATGAAGAATTCTTCAAGTGGCTGGAGGCCAATGGCCCGGCGCTGAAAGCCGGCGACCGGGCGGCGCGCATTCACGCTGTGCGGCATAGCTGTCAGATGAAAGCCGAGATTGTGGCTGAGGATGAGCAGGAGAGGGGCGTCCGCGCGCTTCTCAACCTTGGTCATACCTTCGGGCACGCTCTGGAGGCGGCGACGGGGTACTCGGATCGATTGCTGCATGGCGAGGGTGTCGCAATCGGCATTGGGCTGGCGGCGGACCTGTCCTCACGGCTGGGCCTCTGCTCGCAGGAGACGCCGACCCGCATCCGCTCCCATTTCGACGAGATGGGCATGAAGGCGCGACTTCGCGACATTTCCGGTGAGTTGCCGGACGCTGACACTCTGGTCGGGCTGATGGGGCGCGACAAGAAGGTCAGCGCCGGAAAGGTCGTGTTTATCCTGCTTCGCGGGATTGGAGGCGCCTTCGTCGCGCGAGACATTGACCCGAACGAGGCGAAAGCGGTGCTGGAGGAGGCGCTGGCGGAACGCTAAGCTCTGAACTGAGAGGAGTGCGCCATAATGCCGAATCTGAAGATCTCAGTCGCCGATATGGTCGCCGCTGCGAAGGCTCGCATCAATGAGCTGGAAACATCTGATGTCAAAGGCATGGTCGGCGATCCGGACGTTGTGATCGTCGATCTTCGCGACATCAGAGAACTCAAGCACTCAGGCTTCATACCAGGCGCATTTCATTGCCCGCGAGGCATGTTGGAGTTCTGGGTCGATCCGCAAAGCCCGTATTTCAAATCCGTGTTCGGATTGGACAAGACATTCGTGCTGTATTGCGCGTCCGGCTGGCGGTCGGCGCTTTCAGCGGCCACCTTGCAGGATATGGGGTTCGAGGCCTCTCACCTTCGCGAGGGTTTCACGGGCTGGGTACGCGGTGGCGGGCCGGTGGAGTTCGCCAAAAGGGACTGAGAACGTTAGCCGGAGCAACTCGCGCCGCCAAGAACGCAGAACTTGGCGCAGTGCGGGTGGTTGAGCTTCACTTCTCCCGCGGCCTCCGCCAGCGTCTCGCCCAACTCAAACCGCCGGTCATAGGCGAGAAGGGTGCAGGCGAGAACCGCAGGTCGCTCAGCGCCTTTTCGCTTCACGACCATGCGCGCGTTGGAGCACATCACCGTGTCCGGCGACTTGTTTAAGATACCCCAGCAAGACTCTGTAATTTCTGGAACTTCCGCGGTCTCATCCATCTCGGGAAACAGCACGAGCTGCGACGGATCATAGGGATCGATTTCAAACCCTTCATCACGAAAGAGCTTGGCGAATCCTTCGCGCATGTCTGCTTCGGCATCGCCCCACATTGTGCGGCCTGCGACGGCCATCGTTGCGCCCTGATCACGCAGCCAGCGCATGCCGTCCAGCGAGGCCGCGAACGACCCTTTGCCGCGTTCGTCATCATGCTTGGCGGGGGCGGGATGGTCCATCGATATGCGAATGGTCAGTTTCTCGCCATAGACGTCAATCAACGCCGACAACGCCTGTTGAACGCGCGGGCGCATCATTGGACGCATGGCGTTGGTGAGGATCAGAACGACGAAGCCGCGCTTCAGGGCGGCGTCCGCCATGGCGCACATATCCGGGTTCATGAATGGCTCGCCGCCGGTGAACCCAATCTCCCGCGTCGGCAGACCCAAATCAGCGATCTCATCCAGATAGCGTTCGGCCTCGGCAGCCGTCAGATAGACGAGATCGTCATTCGTTGGACTGGAGAGGATGTAGCAATGCGTGCATTCGATATTGCAAAGCGTGCCGGTGTTGAACCAGAGCGTCTCCAGCGCCTTCAACGTCACACCTGCGCGCCTTTCGCCATTCGCGGTCCAGTCCGAGTCAGAGAAGGGGGCGAGGCTTTTAGCCTCCGCCAACGGCGTATCGGGGCGGTTCATTCTGCGCTCGTTATTCGAAATTTGATCAGGCTAAGCGTGATGTTCACGGCGACCGGTGTCAACGCAACGGGCCAGCCTATGACGAGATCGTGTGAGAAAGAGAGTAGGGAGAGCGATCGGGATGCCTCTCTGAAGAGTGAGCGAAATTGTACACACCGCTTACAGAACTGACTCTTCTTGCGGGTTGTTCGAAATATCGATATTTTCTCAATATGAACAAAATTGTTGAAGAATCCTCGCCGTCGGTTTCGCCCCTGTCGGCAACCAGCCGAGTGACTGACGAGCTGCGGCGCGCGATCCTTGTCGGAGAGCGCAAACCCGGCGAAAAGCTGAAGATCGAGGAACTGCGGGTTCAGCTCGGCGTCGGCGCGACGCCTATCAGAGAAGCGCTGAGCCTGCTGACCTCAGACAAGCTCGTGGAGCGACAGGATCAGCGCGGATTTCGGGTTGCGCCGGCCGATGACGAATATTTTCACGACATCCTGCGAACCCGGTGCTGGCTTGAAGGAAAGGCGCTGGAAGAGTCGATCGCGCATGGCGATGCGCAGTGGGAGGAGCGGTTGGTTCTGGCGCATCACCGCCTAAGCCGAACCGACCGTGGCGAGGGCGCCGATCCTTTTGCGCTCGGGTCCTGGGAACGCTTGCACAAGGAATTTCACACCGCTCTGATCGCCGCCTGCGGCTCGGAAATCGTACTGCGCTATTGTAGTGAACTATACGATTTGAACGTGCGCTACCGTTTCTTGGCGGCAAGAACCAAGGGTTACGCCTCACGCGACGTTTCAGCCGAGCATGCGGCGATCGTAGAAGCAACACTCGACCGGAATGCGGCGAAGGCGGTCGAGTTGCTGGTCGCCCATTATGACCGCACCGGACGATTTCTGAGCACTGCGTCTAGCTGACATCCGATGTCAGGGTGAGGTCGAACGCAACCTTGCTCCACGGCCCTTCGACTGCGCCAGACAGTTCGAACCCATTAGGAAACGTCCCGGCGGGCTGCGGCTGATAGCGCATCACCAGATCCTCGCGCACGCCAAACACTGCATCCTCGTCCAGATAGGGGTCGTCATCCGGGAAGACCTCTGTCACCAGAGTACGATATCCCTTAGCTGACACGATAAAATGCAGATGCGAAGGCCGCCAAGCGTGGCGTCCGGTCGCGTCCAGAAGACGCCCGGTCGGCCCGTCCGTCGGCACGGTGTAGGAGACCGGACGAACCGTCGTGAACGCATAGCGGCCGTCCGCTCCGGTGGTGATGAGCGCGTGAAAGCTATAGGTGTCCTGATCCGGATCCTGGCTGGAATACATACCGTTTGGAGCGGTCTGCCAAATATCCACCTCGGCGCGCTCGATCGGAGCGCCCTCGGGGGTTCGAACCGTTCCCTCCACCAGCACCACTTCGCCATCGAAATCCTTCTTCAGATCGCCGCCGACGGGAAGCGGCGGCGCCCCGGCGATGTGAAACGGACCCAGCACCGATGAGCTGGTCCCGTTCTCCGGAGAGTGGATCATGTCGACCAAAGACGACAGGCCGAGAATGTCTGAGAGCAGCACGAATTCGTTGCGCTCCTTCGTAGTGATGTTTCCGGCGTCCACCAGAAACTCCAGCGCCGTGCGCCACTCGTCGTGAGTCAGGCGGGTCTCTCGCACGAAATCGTGCAGATGCGCCGCCAACCGCTCCATCAGGAAACTGAGCCGCGGATCGGTGTCGGGTCCGAAATACCCCAGGAAGGCCTCTGTGATGTTGTCTTTGGTCACGTTGCGCATTGGCGCCTCCGTTATCGGGTCATGACGAGGCTGAGTTCAGGAAAGCGGATCAGCAGAATCAACACCAGAAGCATGACGCCAGCGAAGGGCAGAGCGCCCAGAAATACGTCCTTCAGTTTGATTCTGGGGTCGTTGAGGGTCGCCTTGATCGCGAAGCACGACAGCCCAAGTGGTGGCGTCAGCAGTCCGATCTCGGCGACGATCACCGTGACGATGCCGAACCAGACCAGACTCATCCCCATCTGCTCCATTAGCGGCAGGAATAGAGGCGCGACGATCAGGATGATTGAGGCGGTGTCCAGAAGCGTTCCGAGGAACAGCATCAGCACCACGTAGAGCACCATCACCCAGACGAAGCCGAACTGGTTCGCCTCCAGGAAATCGCTCAGCGCGTTAGGCAGGCCAGCAAAGCCCAGCATCCTGCTGTAGATCGATGCGGCGGTGATCAGAAACAGGATCGCGGCGGTGATATGGCCGGTTTCGACCATCGCCTCCCAAAAGCCGCGCAAGGTCATTCGCCTTCGGATTACTGCGATCAGCAGACCGACCAGCGCGCCCGCGGCCCCGGCCTCCACCGCCGTTAGCCAGCCGGTATAGATGCCGCCCAGTACCACGAGGATCAGAAACACGATTGGCGCGGCCTTGGCGAAGATGTCACTCCATGGCAATGCGCCTCCCGCATAGGGTTTGCCGCCCACGAAACCCGGTGAAAAGCGCCCCATCAGTGCAATCGCGACAATGAAGAAGAAGGAAAGGATCAGCCCCGGCACGATGCCCGCCAGAAACATCTCCGCCACCGATTGCTCGGCGACGAATGAGTAGATGATCAGCATCGCGGAGGGCGGGATGATCATGCCCAGAACCGAGGAGCCGGCGACAACGCCCACCGCAAAGCGCGGGTTGTAGTCGTATTGCAGCATCGCAGGCACCGAGACTTTGGAGAATACGGACGCCGACGCGATGGAAGAGCCGGTAATGGCCGCGAAGACGGCATTGGCGCCTACGGTCGCCATGCCCAACCCGCCTTTGACCCGCCGGAACGAGGAGTTCATAACGTCGTAGACATCTGTTCCGAGTCCGGCTTTTGAGACTATTAGTCCCATAAATGTGAACAAAGGGATGGTCGCGAAAGCATACTCCATCACGCTGTCGCCAATCGCGATCTTCAGAAGGTTCAGCGCCAGCTGGAAATTGTCGCGCATCAGCCAGATCGAGACGAAGCTGACCACGCCCAGCGCGATCGGGATGTAGAGCCCTAAATAGATCAGCAGCACGATGGCGACGACCGAGACGAGGCCGATCTCGAACGGAGTCATGAGGTCTCGTCCTCCCGGCTCGCCAGCCGGCGCGCGGCGGCGGCTTCACCGAACACCGTCTTCAACGCGAACAGCGCGGTGCAGAGCGCGGCGCTGAAAAAGATCGCCAGCTTCACCGGCCACCAAGGCGCGGTGAAAACGCCCGGCACGCCAAAGAAATCGTTGCGCACCCACGCCTCGACGAATTCCGGCCAGATCGCAATCGCGACCAGCAACATGAACACGCAGGAGATGGCGTTGGCCATCGCGCGCATCGTGTGGCCAAGCCTGGGCCGGCGATGGCCGGCGATGATCAGGAACCCATCCGAGCGGGTCAGGCGACCGACCCTCACCACATCCGGCAATTGCAAAAAGACGATCAGGACGACTGAGAACTGGATGACTTCGTAGGCGCCCTTGAACGGCGCGTTGAAGACGCCGCGCGCGATGACGTCGTAGTTCAGGACAGCCACAAGAACCAGCACGACCAATGTCCCGATGACATTGGCCGCTATGGCGATCGCTCTCAGAACGCGAGTCAGGCCGGCGATCACATCGCGCATCGCTCAGCCTCCTCCGCGCCTAGTTCGAGGCCAGGCCGGCGGCCCAGTCGCGAACCGGTGTCTGGCCGGCGTCCTTCAGCTTGCCCATATAAGCTTGCAGCATCTCAGAGCCCTGCATGCCTTGCTCGTCCAGGCCGCTCGCCCATTCCTGCGAGATATTCGGCATGGAGTTCGCCCAGGCCGCACGGTCCTCGGCCGACATATCGACAACGGTTCCGCCCGCATCCTTGTAGGCCTGAAGACTGGCAGCGGCGCGATCCATGGCGACGCCCGCAATGTGATCGCGGTATCCGACGGCGACCTCTTTCAGCACGCCCTTCACCTCATCCGGCAGGCCGTCCCAAAAGTCCTTATTCACCGTGACCGTCTTGGTGTTCACCGCGCCGATATCGGCCTTCAGCATGTGCGGGCCGACTTCGACGATCTTGAAGGTCTTCGCCGCCTCCGGCCAGATGATGACGTGCTCGGTCACCTTGGTCTGCAGCATGTTGTAGAAATCGGTCAGGCCGCCGCGCACGCCGGCCGCGCCCTCAATCCCCTCGACATAGCGCATATTCATGCCCGCGGCGCCGACCTTATCGCCCTCGACATCCTTGAGGGACGAGATCGGATCGCGGCTGAACACCTGATAGCTGTCAAGCGCAACGCCGGTCGCCAGATAGACCTGGTTCTGGGCCTCGAATTCCTTCTGCATCGCCGGGAATTCCTTGGCGATCTCATCCACCGCCTTGGCGACGACCCGCGCGTCGGCCGAGACGAAGGGCGTGACCGCCGAAATCGCCTGGCTGGGTAGTTTCGAGCTGTGGAAGATCGTGGTCACGATGCCGATATCGCCAAGGCCGAGCTTTATGCCTTCCAGCACGCCCTTCGGCTTGACGATGGCGCCGCCATAGCTTTCCTGCCACTCGATCTTGTAGTTGCCCTTCTCAGAGAGGCGCTTGTCCACCTCCGGGATGAAGAAACCCGAGAACTCTTTCACCCACATCGCTTTCGCCGGATAGCCGTCGATCACGGTGACTTTGATCGTCTCAGTGGCGGAGGCCGGACCTGCGATACAGGCGGCGGCCGCGAGGCTGATCAGGGTCCTGCGCGTCAGTTTGGTCATTTTGATCCTCCCATGTTTTCAGCGCGTCGGCGCCGATCCTTTGCTGGCTTGCGCCAGTTCAAGTTCATTCGCGGCGAACCGCGACGTCATGCGAAACTGCAGGCGCGCTCGAACGGAAAGCGCGGCAGCTTTTGGAACAGCGCGGATTCATCCGCGTAGCCCAGGTTGCAAAGAAAGTTCGAGCGAAGCGTCGAATTCGCAAAAAACTCCTGATCGACGATGTCGTTCGAGAACCCCGACATGGCGCCGACATCCAGCCCCAACGCGCGGGCCGCGATCATGAAATACGCGCCCTGAAGCGTGGCGTTTCGAAAGGCGGTGATCTCGCTATGCGCGGCCTTGCCCGCGAAATGCGGTCGCCTGTCCTCATGCGGGAAGAGAAAGGGCAACTCGCGCCAGAACTCCAGATCATGGGCGATGATCGCCGTGACCGGCGCGCTCATCATCTTGTCCACGTTCTTCGGCTTCAGCGACTTTGCCAGGCGATCCTTGCCATCCTGAGAGGTGATGAAAACGAACCGTGCAGGGCAGGAATTCATGCTGGTCGGCCCTGCCGCGGTGATTTCATAGATTTCCTGCAACGTCTCCAGCGGCACGGGGCGGTCGGTCCATGCATAGTGGGACCGCGCTTCGCGCAGGATCAGGTCGATCTCGTCGGCTCCCAACCGGCCAATCCGCGCGCGAAGCGAGCGGACGACCTGCTGCGCGTCGGCGCGAAGGGTATTGTCGTGTGCGCTCATGCGGCCGCCGTCTCCTCCAGATCCTCCTCCGCGACGATCGGATTGCGGAGGACGCCGATGCCCTCGACCTCCACTTCGACCGTCTCGCCGGGGCGCAGCCAACGCTGCGGAGTCTTTGCATGTCCAACGCCCGGCGGTGTGCCTGTGGCGATCAGATCGCCCGGCTGCAGGGTTGAGAATTCCGAAATCGTCGAGATCGTGCGCGCGACCGACCACAGCATCTCGCTCGTATTGGCGCTCTGCAGGATCTCGTCGCCGACGCGGCTTTCGATCTTCAGCCCTGTCCCGCCTTCGGGAAGCTCATCCGGCGTGACGACCACAGGACCGACGGGGCCCGTGGCGTCGAAATTCTTACCCGGCGTCCATTGATGCGTCTTGCGCTGGTACTCGCGCACGGAGCCATCATTAAACAGCGTATAGCCAAAGATGTGCGATAGCGCGCTTGCTTCGGGGATGTGCTTTCCGCCACGGCCGATGATCACCATCATTTCGGCTTCATAATCCAACTGCTCCGAACAGGATGGCCGCACCATGGGCGCGCCAGCCGGGATCATCGAGGTCGCGCTCCGCATGAACAATGCGGGATAGGTCGGGACGTCGTAGCCGCCCTCTTTGATGTGATCGACATAGTTCAGGCCGAGGCAGATGATCTTGCCCGGTCGCGCGATCGGAAGGGCCGGCGTGACGGAGGCGACCGGCACAGGCTCCACCCGCGCCGCGGCGGCCTTGGCCTCGTCCTCTCGCCCGATAACGCTAAGCAGATCGGTCGCGAATGAAAGATCCGCCGCCGAGAGATTGTGGGCGTTCTCTCCATCCACCAGAAAGGGGGCGGGCTGACCATCCACCATTCCGCACATGAACCGCATTCGACGCCTCCCCGTTTTTTGCCCTGACAAATTGCCGACAATATCCTAGGATGTCAAATAATATCGATATTATTCTCTCGGGAGCCGCAGATGCCCAAATGGTCGGAATATCTCACTCACGCGCGCGAACGGGGGTCGCTCGCATTCGAGTTGTATTGCGTCGTCTCCACGCCGACGGGTGAAGGCCCGCCACTTCCGGAAATTCTGCCGGAGCATCTGGCCTATCAGGCGCAGTTGGAACGCGACGGCGCGCTTGTCTTCGCCGGACCGCTTTCGGATGAGAGCGGCGAGATGATGGAGGGGATGGGCATGATCATCTATCGCTCCGAAAGCTTCGAAACGGCGAAAGCGTTGGCCGAGGCCGATCCCATGCATCAGGCCGGCGCGCGCAGCTATGTATTGCGGCGGTGGATGATCAATGAGGGCGGACTCTCTGTTAAGATCGGCCTCAGCGAACAGACCGTAACCCTCGCCTGAGACCGCCATGCATGGAAGCACGGTAATCAGCGAGATCCTGTCGTCGCTCTTCGATCGCAGGAAAAGCAACGGAGCCGATAAACGCGACATCCATGAGCTGTGTCTGGCGCTTCTTTCTGCGCAGGGGGAGATTTCCGGGCGCAAACTCGCGCTGCTGATCCTCCGCCAGTACAAGTCGCTCGACGAAGGCGGCAAGCGCGCGTTTTTTGATTTTTTGAACAACGATCTGGATATCGATCCGAAAGCTGTGTCCGATCTGGTTGGCGCCTATGCGCGCGACGGCTCGGCGGCGAATCTCGCAGCGCTCGAACTGGCTGCGGAGCCGAGGCGTCAGGAGCTTATTCGCCGCCTGAATCAGCGGAGCGCAGTGACCGCCGATCTGGTCCGCATGCGCGTCGATCTGTTGGAACTGATCGCCAGCCAGCCCGAACTCAAACGTACGGACCTGGATTTCACACATCTGTTTCGCAGCTGGTTCCTGCGGGGGTTCCTGACTCTGAAGCCGATCACCTGGCGGTCACCCGCGTCGGTGCTCGAAAAAATAGTCGCCTATGAAGCGGTTCACGCGATCGAAGATTGGGATGACTTGCGGCGACGGCTCTATCCGGCGGACCGGCGCTGCTTTGCATTCTTCCATCCGGCCATGCCGGACGAGCCGCTGATATTTGTCGAAGTAGCGCTGACAACGTCGATACCTTCATCCATTCAGGCGCTTCTGGCGGAGGATCGGGAGCCGATTGAGGCCGAGGACGCCACGACGGCAGTGTTCTATTCGATTTCGAACTGCCAGTGCGGCCTTCAGGGAATCTCATTCGGGAACTTCCTGATCAAGCAGGTGGCGCGGGAGTTGCTTCAGGAGCTTCCTCAACTTGGAACTTTTGTGACGTTGTCGCCTATTCCAACTTTCGGCGCATGGCTGAAAACGCTGGGCGGCCTGCCCGCCGCGCAAGGCATCCTTTCGGACGACGCGGACCCCGATCAGCTCCGCCAGATGGCGGCGCACTATGTGCTGGAGGTCAAGAACGGGGAAGGTCTGCCGCTCGATCCGGTTGCGCGCTTTCATCTGAGCAATGGCGCGATCGCATATGACGTTCACGCCAATGCCGACATCTCAGAGGTGGGGTTGGCGCGCTCGGGCGGTGCTATGGTCAACTATTTCTATGATCTGAACGCGGCGGAGCGAAATCATGAGCTGCTGATCGCGGAAGGCCAAATCGCTGCGAGCAAGACCTTGAGAGGGCTGTCCCAGCGGGGTGGGACGATCAACGCGCAGAGATGAATGCGGCATTCGCTTTTTCATTTTAGGCAGTGAACTCTTAAACGGACTTTCGGTTTCGCGCCTTGCGTGATTTAAGCTTCCGAAAAGGGAGCGTGCGATGCGTCGTCATGAGTTGAGCGACTACGATTGGTCCGTCATCGAGAAGCACTTGCCGAACAAGCCTCGGGGCGTTCCGCGGGTCGATGACCGGCGGGTGATCAACGGTATTCTCTGGCGGTTCCGCACCGGCTCGCCTTGGCGCGACATCGCCTGTTGGGCCTGATGAAATGTCGAATGAGCAAGCTGTTCGGATCATGGCGCCGCCTTTCTCTCCAAAATATACACCGTCGCTGGCGGCATGTTCAGAGTGACAAATGCAGCGCGCCGCGCGACCAGACCCAGGCGCGTGCGTATGGCGTCCGGCACCGGGCAGTAAGGCGCATAGGTGAAGAGCCGGAATTCTCCGCCTGACCGCAGCGAAGAAAAACTCCCGGCGAGCACGCGCAAAATTTTGCCCGGCGTCATCGATACGAGCGGAAGCCCGCAAATGATCGATCCGGCCCCGGCTGGCCCAAATGGGGACAAATGGCGCACGCGCGCAGCATCTCCATGGATTACATTGACTCCCCGGTAGCGGTCGGTCAGCGCAGCGGCGAAACCTTCACTCGCTTCGATGATCGAGAGCTGCTGCTGCGGGACGCCTCGATCCAGAATCGCACCAGTGATCACGCCGGTGCCGGGGCCGAGTTCGAGGACCGGGCCATGCTCCTCCGCCAGTCCTTCCGTGATCGCCTGGCTTAGGCCGGTGCTGGATGGCGCGAGGGCGCCCACCTGGAGCGGAGCCCTGAGCCACTCCCGCCCGAAATGCCCGCTTTTGGACGCCTGTTTGGGAATTTGCGCGTTCCGTTTGTGGAATTCATTCATGTCGCCAAGCCCTCCGGTCGTGGCTAAAGCGTTCGAGCCCATATCGCGTCGCAGCGCCGCGCAGTTTGTATATTATCATGAATGGATGGCCTCGGTTCGGAAAGAGGCGATTTGGACTTACCTAGTTTGTCGCAGTTCGCCGATGTTGGTATTGGCTGGGATGCCGTGCGCGAAACTTGTTGGCCCTCTTTGCTAGGATCCGACGTCAAGCATTGAGGAAAAAAGTGGAGCGGGCGATCGGGATCGAACCGACGACATTCAGCTTGGGAAGCGTACGCACCAACGCCACTTCTCTGTTTTATGCCAATCATTTAGCTGCCTCTTTCTTTTTTGGTTCGGGATTATTTCGGGACTCCATGCGCTCCATGGCCTCCCGGATATCATCTTGCGTGACATGCGAATAGCGCTGTGTTGACGTCAAATCTCTGTGTCCCAGCGCCTTCTGGACAACAAAGAGATCGCCGCCTGCGCGGCGCATGCGTGTAGCGAAGGTGTGGCGTAGATCGTGGAACCTGAAATCATCGATCTTTGCCGCTGTCAGCGCTTCTTTCCAGCGTTTGCGAAATCCGTCTTGGGTGATTGGGTATCGCTCGCCTTTACGGCGTCCGTTTCCGTTCTTCCGGCATACATAGGTGAAGACGTATTCGCTGACGCGCGGCTGGTTGGCGATCAACGCAATCATCTCCGTCGTGAGCGCGACGTCGAGTGTCCGGCCACCCTTGATCCTCACCTCCGCCGTCTGCTTGGAAAAGTTAACCTTGATCCATTTGAGGGTGCGGCAGCCGAAAAGGCGAACACCCGTTCCGAGGCTGAACAACACGAACGGCTGGAGGTCATCACTGAGGTGTTGGAATAGCGCTGCGTCTTCCTCATCTGATAGTTCGCGAACGCGGGGTTCGGGTTCGGAGAAGAGTAGGGGACGCCACGTGATCGACGGGACGGCTACGTTCTGGTTTTCGCCGCACCATTTGACGATCCGGCGCAGACATTGAAGATCGCGGTTGACCGTCGAGTCCGATACGTCGGCCCGGCGTCTGAATGAGAAGTTGGTCAGCACCGTAGCATCGATCTCCGAAAGCAGGACCGACACGCCGATGCCTTTCAGCAAATTCTTGATCTGCGAGCTGGTAGTGCGCGCTGACGGCTGGCGCTCCGCCACATGCATCCAATACACGCCGCAGGCGTCATCCAGCGTCATCTCGACCTTTTGCGGCCCCTGCGCAATCTCCCGGCGTTTCGCCGCTTCTATGCGCTTCGCGTCGGTCTTGCCGGTCTGTCCTGTAGAGCCGTGAAAGCGACGACCCTTGAATTGGAAGTCATAGTGCCAGAACGGCGAGTTTTTCGGCTTGTAGACGGACATGTGGTCTCTCTCCGCTGGTTGCGTTCGATGTATTCCTGAAGGTCTGCGAGCTTGTATCGGACGCCGCGCTTGCCAACGCGCACCCATCGAATGGCGCCGGATTGTCGAATTCGGCGCATGGTCTTGATGGAGACGCCAAGCATGCGAGCCGCTTGCGGATCTGTGAGGAGTTTTTCAGCCATGACAACCAACCCGACAGGAACAGCCCACGCCGGGAATCGACGAGGTGACTGTTTTTCCCTTGTCAACTGGGGGCTGCGTTTCGGCAGCTCGCCGAGTTGGTGGTTTCTGGCATCTCTGGCGGATGCTCTGTTTTTGTCGGCCGCTAGTGGGGGCGGCTAGTCTACCTGAAACCATCATGGCCTCGTACTTCGCCGACCAACGTATGGTCGACTGTGTCACTCGACGCCTTTTTTGGGCTACGTTTAGCGCGGCCCAGCGATGTTCAGGGATCTCTACCATGCGTGGTGTGGTGAGGCCGGTCAAACACAAAATGTGCCTCTCGCTCACTTTTTTCTCCCGAAGAACGCGTCCAGCGCCCGACGGCTGGCTATATATTGGCAGCCGCTGCCGCCCGGCTGATGGGCCGGGAGGGCGTCGGTTTCGAGAAGGCGATACGTGACGCCGACCGGGAGTTTGAGGTGATCCGCGATTGCGCGTGCGCCGCGCAGAATGTCGCTTGCCGGGGCGCTCATTAGCCATTCCCCTCGGCCCGCTTTCGCTCGATTTGAACGCCCGTGGCGTAATCGCGGTAGGCCTTGTCGCCGAGCATGACAAACGCGCGGGCGTGAAGCAGGCCAGAGCGCTTGAAGAACCCATGCCAATGCGTGCCGTGATCGTTTGACGCCGTGAAGCGAACCACCTTGTCGATCTCGGGGAAGCGAACCGTCACCTCATCCCAGTTCTCGACGAATTCGATATTGGCTTCCCGGTAGACGGGGCGGGCCGCCTCGTCGTCGTTGGTCATCACGACCGTCCAAATATCGACGAGAAAGGACTCCAGGTCAGATGAACTGATCGGCCAATCGTCAGGAATGCCGCCCGCCTTCAGTGCGCCATAGCGCTCTACGACCTCCGCCGTCTCGCGGATCTTCGGTGCAAGAGCCACCGCCATGAACAGGCGAATAATGTGGACGGGTTCGGCTATCGCCACCGCACGCCCACGGCTCTTTGGGAGAAGGGCCGCGTCAATCAACGCGCGCGCATAAGCGTTAACGGTCTCGCGGGGAACTTCCATGACGTCGGCGACGTCGGTGATCAACTCGGATACTGCAAACATGATCTGCCTCATACACTTGTTATTAGTTTTCAATTTAACAAAACTAAATCCAAATGTCAAGGAAAGCGCCCCCTTCGGAGCGCCGTGCTGCAGAAGAATCGAGAATGGCGCCGATGCCAAGCAATCGACGATCCTGGCGCTACGCACCGCCCTCGAAGCAGCGGGCGTAGAGTTTGTTCCTCAAAATGGCGGCGGCGTTGGTGTAAGATTTCGCGACCGCCAAGATTAAAGGCATCGTAGCGATGGAAGACGAACGCACATGGTTAGAACGCGCTGAGGGATGGGCCTGTCAGCGCAGCTTGGAGATTGTTGGCACGGTCGTCGTGCTATTGATCATTGGCGGGGTGGTTTGGGCGTTCAGTTCATAATGGAAAACGGCGGTGACGCAGGGGTGAGACTACGGTCGAGGGGGTGAAGCGATTAAAATAAAATCTCCATCTTCGGATGTTGAGAAATCCGCAATTTGGAAAAGGTTCCAATCGATGGCCTTTTCTGCATCGATTGTATTTGCTGGAGCCGCCGCTACGGACCAAGGAACCATTCAGACTGCAGCATCGATAGCTGGCATTCTATTATGCGTTGCCTGGCAAGTAATACACCACACGGGATACAAAAGCTTTTCTAAACTCAAGATGGCTGAGTCAAAAAGGAAAAAAGACGAAGAAGTATTCGACTCAATGTATTGGAGATCAAGTTCTGTGATATGGGTATTGGGAGGTCTCTTCGCAGTCTTATTTGTTATGAATACGATTGTTCCGCTCGCACAGGATGGCTAGATCAACCGCTCCGTCTCTCGCGCCGACGCCATCCCCCTTTCCGTCTGGGCCCTGTGATAGAATGCGCCACGCTCAACAATGCAAACGACAGGGGGAGACGAAATATGGCGTACGGGATCATTCACTTCTTCGCGGGCGGCACGAAAGAGCAGTACGACGCTGTTCTTGCCGCCGTGCACCCAAGCGACGGCGGCCTGCCAGAGGGTCAACTCTTCCATGCTGCGGGCTCATCGTCAGGCGGGTGGACCATAATGGCGGCGCACGACACCAAGGAGAGTTGGGAAAAATTTCGCGACGATATTCTGATGCCCGCAATGCAGGCCGGCATCGAAGGCGGGTTTTCGACCCCACCAGAAGAAACGGAGATCGATCTGTACAACGTGCAGCCGCAGATCGGCCTGTAAGAGCCGCGCAGTCGCTTGACCTCCGCTTTTCCCCTCGTGCTACAGCGCGGCAATGCCGCCCGATCTCCTGCGCCTCTATGACATCTACTGCGACTGCCTTGGTGCGGTCACAGCGGGCGCGTGAGAGGCGCAGAGATAGCGGTCAGGGGCCTGTCGCTGGAAGCTCTGCTAGCTCGTTTTCGATGCCGCGTGTGTAGGCGTCAAGGTCGTCCTGGGCTGTCGATAGTGAAGGCCGAGACGGGTGATCCGTTTTCCGGGCAGGCAACATGACACATTGCATTTCAGCTTCGCCAAGCTGACCACTTGAGACGCTTGTTAATCAAAATGAATTAGAGAGGTGCGCCTTGAGAGTGCGAATTGCGATAACTGTCATCTTGATAGCCTTCTCGGCGTCAGGGTGCGCAACGATTGTTAAGGGGTCAAGCGACACCGTAACCGTAGATACGCGCCCGCCCGGGGCTGTTTGTGAACTTAAGCGCGACGGGCAAACAATTGCGATCATCAACCCGACGCCCGGCTCAATCTCTGTTAGCAAGAGCAAATACGACATCAACGTCCGCTGCGAAAAAGAAGAGTTCGAGGATGCCGTTGGTGTCGTCGGATCGGAATTTCAGGCGATGACATTCGGGAATATCCTTTTCGGCGGATTGATCGGAGTCGCCGTTGACGCGGGGTCGGGCGCATTGAATGAATACCCGCCGATCGTCACGATCACATTGGTCCCAAAGGAATTCGAAAATGAAATCGAACGCGACGAATTCTTTGATGACATGCGCGACGAATTTCTTGTGCAGTATGAGCAGACCATTGCGCGTATCAAAGTCAAATGCGGAGACGATCAAGCTTTGTGTGATGAGCAGCTGCAGGCGGCTGAGAGGGCGCGCGTGAAGAAATTTCAGGAAATCGAAGACAGACGAATACGAGCCGCGCTTACCAGTTAGCAGCCGGAGTTACGGTTTGGGCCAGCGCCAGTCAAATGTCGCCGACGCTGGCCCATTCTTAGCTTCGCCGCTGGGCGCTTACGAGATGCCGGGAGCCACGTCAGCATCTTCCACGATATCCGCTTCGATCAAAAGCCCAATAAAGCGATCGATATTCGCGCGCGCTGAGCCCTCGTTCGCCAGGCGCAGGCGCTCAACGCCATAGAATGAATCCGAAAACTCCGCCGTGTAGGGCACCGTTACCGTCCGCTCGAACAACACTTGGTCGTCTTCATCAGTGACCCGGTAGTTTACTCTGCTCGTAACGGTCATTGAGATGCCGATGAGCGGCTGATCCACTTCTTCAAGAATGGCGAGCACTTTCATGTCGCTCGACGCGTCGTATATTCCGTAGTTGATCATTGAAGCGATTAACGCTTCGCGAAATGCGGCGCTATCAATCTCTGACGTCCAAAGGGGATTGGTTTCTTCACCGCCTCCCACCCCCCCAACGGCGTAGAGCGCGCCAGGTTCGGGCTTTGATACTCCAGGATCTTTGCTGGCCGTCATCGCTTGCTGCCGCGCGCCCGCAGCGCATCCTCCAAGCGTCATCAATGCGATTGCCGCCGCAGTGACGATGCAAATTCTCAAACTCATGAGAGCCTCCCTTATTCCAGCAACATGAAATCCATCTTAACGCGGGAATCTCGGGTAATCGTGCGTCATGTTTTCGGATATCAAAACATCCTCCGCCTGTAATTCTCCAGCAGCGCGTCGGCCGTCACTGGGATCTCTGACAGCCGTCCATTGCCGACCGGCTTGCGGATATGAAACCAATGCGCGGCGGTATGCGAGATCGCGAGGCGAATGTCTTCCGGCACGTCGGCCATGTTGTCGCCGTAACCGGCTGTCAGAGTCACACGCACGGCGTCGCGGCAGTCGTAGGTCGTCGGCCATGCCTGATCTTTATCAAGCCATAGGTGCGACCCTGCGGCGTTCTCGTAAACGGTGAAGGCTGAGACTGGTGATCCGTTTTCGGGGTGAGAGTCTGCTATTCCTCGCGAAGCGGCCATTGCCAAACCTGGTCGCAATGACCGGTGCTGACCCGAAGTAGACGTGACAACGCACACGAGCGTCGGCGTTGCTTCAAGTTACCGACCTACCTTTCCCCATGAGCTTAGGCGAAAACGAAGTCGTCGCCGGTCAACAGATCAGAGTTGTCGAATCCTACTAATGTAACGCTGTCGCCCGACAACCCGAAGTCGATCAGGGTATCGTCACCTAGGTCCGAGATTGATAGATCAGAAACGCCAGTGAATCCGTACTCAGATACGTCGATTAAATCGCCGTCTTCTTGCCGGAAGTCATTAATGAAGTCATCGCCACCGCACGGTCCGAACACGAACCTGTCCGAACCGCCGATGGCATCATCATGAAGGTTTCTCCCGTCGCCGGTCATATTGTCAACGCCGCTGCCGCCAATCAGAACGTCATCTCCCCCTACCGACTCACCGTACATTTCGCGGCCGTCACCAAAGAGAAAGTTCACCGAATTGGATCCGGCAATTAGGACGTCATTCCCACCGGAAGATTGATCGAACATATTCCAAGCGTCACCGTAGATAAAATTCAAAGTGCCTTCTCCACCGATGATCTCATCGTCGCCACCGCTTGCTGCTTCACCCATGGAGAATGAGTCGCCAATCAAAGTATTCTGTGCGCCGAAATCGCCTCCAGTAATTTGGTCATCTCCTCCGTGAGCGCTTCCTAGCATTTGGAATGCGTCACCGCGTATGGAGTTCCCACCGCCGCCTACGCTCGGGTGGTTTGCAACGTAATTACCGCCAGCAAGTACATCGTCGCCCCCGAGAGAGTTGTCGGACATATAATTGGCATCACCATAAATGATGTTCCAGCCGACGCCATCGCCACCATTAATAACATCATCACCGCCTGACATGCGGCTGTGTAGACTCCAAGCATCACCCCACATGTTGTTGAATGTCGAGATCAGAGAAGCTGGATCTGAATCTCCCCCGATCAGAACGTCGTCACCAAATTTTACACCCGCGTCTGCCGTTTGAGAGTCGCCGTAAAGGACATTATTGCGAGAAAAGTCGCCGCCAATTAACACGTCGTTGCCGGCAGAAGAGCGATCCAACAAGTCATAAGCGTCGCCGTATATCGTATTTCGGGCGTAATCAGCGCCGATAAGAGTATCGTGGCCTGCAACGGTAGAGTCGTGCATTACCTGCGCATCGCCGAATATTTCATTGCGGCCAAGGCGAGACAGCTCGATGTGGTCATCTCCGCCAACGGCCCAATCGAACATCTCCTTTGCATCTCCGTAAAGGAAGTTCCGTCCGCCAGCATCAACTAAACCTAAAATCGTGTCATTGCCTCCAATCGATCGCCATTCCATTTGTAGGGCGTCGCCGTAAGCTTCATTTATGGTTGCGTTAAGGCCGAGTTCGATCGTGTCATTACCGCCAATATTGCGGTCTTTAAATAGACTCGCATCTCCAAAGAGTTCATTTCGTGATGCGTAGTCACCGCCGATCAAATGATCGTCGCCACCCTTAGCCGCATCCCACATTGACGCAGCATCGCCATAGAGCTGATTGAGAGTCGCCCGCTCGCCGCCGACCAAGAAGTCGTCGCCCCCCGTCGACGAGTCCGTCAACACAAGCGAGTCGCCGTAGAGCTGGTTGAGGTCCGCCCAATCGCCGCCGTAAAGATTGTCTTCGCCGCCAACGCTCGAATCGAGCATTAACCATGAGTCTCCATAGAGCTGGTTAAGCGCCGCGTAGTCGCCGCCATACAAGAAATCGTCGCCACCTTCGGCGGACTCTGTCTGCCATCCTGTGGCATCACCGTAAGCCTGTCCTCCAACGAAATCGTCTAAAATTAGAGTCTGGCTTCCAGCAATCAGGTTGTCGCCAAAATTGCTGTCGAAGTCCCCGTACAGAACCGCCATCGCCTATTCTCCTGTATTCATCTCACCTTTTATCAAGGTGGAATTAATTGTCCTCCGGAGGTTGCGGCATTCGAACGACTTGCATTGCCGACTCTAATTGTTCAGAGACGATTGTCTCTGCTCCGGCTCAATTCGACCTACCAAGCCCAGTAAAGGGGCACAGTCCTCGGTAGATTAAAATACGGTGCATGTTTTACATTCAGTTGTAATTGAGCCAGATCAATCTCAGGAATTCACAGAGACCGGCGATGTGCGCCCGAGATTTAGAGCATCTCCTTTTGGCGCGTAGCAGGCAAAAGTCCGGCTGAGATCGGCGTCTGCTTTCCCCACAAAAGCAGACATGGCGAGGCGCAACAGGATCAATCTTCTCTATCCTACAGCTTGGTAGGCATATTCGCCCCGCCTGCCATGCACAGAGGAACGTCGCTCTGCCTCATAGGGTTATAAACCCGCGATCCTCATAGACGCTGGGCTGGATTTCGTCGGAAGATGCGCGGGCGATGGCCATGATGGCCGCCACCGCGCCGTCGATTTTCTCTGCCGATTTCGCCTTGTTCGGTTTGATATTTCCGGCTGGGTCGACGTCGGCCGCTACGTTTCCAAAGCACCATCTGAGAACCGGGTTTCCGCCGTGGATAATCTGCCGTGAGAGAACCGCGCGCTCGACCTCTTTCATGGCTGGAGTCATGCTGCGATTGCCCTGTCCGAAGAGATTCACCGGCAGCCCGTCGGCGGTGAGCCGGTTGATCGTGCCGGTCGCGTTCCAGCGGTCGATCGGCACCTCTAAAACCCGGTACCGCTCGGCAAGTTTCAGGATGTCGTCTTCAATGATCGTGTAATCGACCACGTTGCCCGGCGTGGGCGTAATCCAGCCCTCTTCGGCCCATGTCAGATACGGGATCTGATCGCGTTCCTGGCGCTTTCTCAGCGTCTCCTGCGGCACATAGAAACGCGGGATCAGCTCATAGCCGCGATCGGTCCTGAAAGCCGCCACAACGGCCGCAAGATCCTCCACAGAGGCCAGATCAACGCCGACCCAACACGGATCTCCGTCCTGAACCTCAACGGGGGCCGCGCCATCGTCATAGACCGACAGGTCAAGCCACGGGTCGGGCGCGCCGTCGCTCCAAATGTTCAGATAGAACCGCTTGAACGCCTCGCGCTGCGCCGGGATTTCAGCCGCCATGTCGGCGGTCTCGCGCATTTCCTCGATCCGCCGGAACCCGGATGCGATCGCCGGATTGACCGCCTTCCAGACGTCCTCATCTTGCCAGTCGCAATCGGCGGGCGCTTCGAAGATCACCGGCAGGAAGGTTTCGTCCTCCACCTCTCCCGACGCCACCTTCTTGGCGTAGTCGTAAAGCTCGTGAGCGAGGCCGTGAACGCCGCAACCGGCCGTCGTGATGGCGATCGTCAACGGCTGTTCACGCTTGCCCATGGACTGCGTGAGAACGTCCCATAACGCCCGCTTCGGCCATGCGTGGATCTCGTCAGCAATCAGGCAGGAGATCGACAGCCCGTGCTTTCCTCCGACTTCATGACTGATCGCGGTGAATCTCGATCCCGATCGGCGGTGCGTGATCCGTCGATTGGATTCCGCCACCTTGGTGATCTTGGTGAGCGTCGGCGAATTGCGGATCATGGCCGTCGCCGCATTGAAGGCGATCGACGCCTGTTCCCGGTCGGCCGCAGCCGCGACCACCTGGCCCGCCGCTTCGCTTTCCGGCCCCAGAAGATGTAGCAGGCCCAGAGCCGCGCATAGCGTGGTTTTGCCGTTGGCGCGGGGCAGCAGGATGAACACCTTGCGGATGCGCCGCGTGCCGTCCTCTTTCGTGTCGCCGTAGATGCGCCGGATCAGCCGTTCCTGCCATGACGCCAGCGGAAACGGTCGTCCAGCGAACGCGCCTTCATGAAGCCTCAGACGCTTCACGAACTGCACCGCCCTTTCGCCCTTATCGTGCGGGTCCGGTAAAGCGGAACTATCCTGCAACCAGTCCAGCGAACTCATCCTCGTTTTGGGCCGCGACGCTGACGCGCGTTCGGCTGACTGGGGTCAATCCAAGTTCCGCCGCGAACTGGCGTGCGGTTTTCATCGCCTCCATCTGCATTGAGAATGCTGGGTGTTTTCTTGGAAAGTTGTCGGTCTCCACGACAAGATCAGCGGCCTGCAACAAATGCTCACATTCGCGCACGCGACCAATCGCGACGCAGTAAGCCTCAAGGCCGCCAAGATCGGTTTCATTGAGGATGCGGCGCTCGATCAGATCAGGCGCGACGCGGTTCCATTCGGCCTTCGCCTCGTCGCTCATCCATGCGGGCGGCGGCGGGGCGTTCGTCAGACCGCCGTCTACGGCGATCAGATCCGGTTTGCGGCCCTTCATGGGTTTGGCTCCATGAAAGCGCTGAGAATGACGATGCCGTGGTCCTTCCGGCCCTCGCGGGCGAATTTCTGCTCAGGCCGATACGTGAAATCCATGTTCCAGTGGCCAACGGAGACCTGCTGACCGACCACCGACGCCAGCACCCGAACCGCAAGCCGCTTCGCTTCCAGAAACCCGTTCTGGGGCGTTCTGACGTGGATCACGGCGTCCAGAACCTTCAGATTCGCGCCGTGGCCGCCCGCTTCGGTGTAGACGTTCACGAAATGCCTGGGATCGAAGGTGATCGCGTCGCTCTGAGGCAGCAGCTCGCGAAGAGCGCCCGCTAAGGCGTTCTCAGCGCTGCCATTTTCAAAGTTATCAGGGGTAGTCGGGGTCATTTTCAAAAAAAGCCCAATTTCATTACGATCAACAGAAGATTTGGGGGCCGGTCTGGGGTCGCCTTTTGGAAATATCCGATCCCCCCCGGTTCTCTTCTCGCTGCTTGGTGGAGCTATGGCAGTGGTCACACATCGGCTGCCAATTGGATCGGTTCCAGAACAACGCCTGGTCGCCCTTGTGCGGCTTGATGTGATCCACCACGTTGGCGGGCTTGCCGCATGTGACGCACCAGTGGTGATGCTTCAGGAACTCGGCGCGCGCTCTTTGCCACTTACTGCCGTAACCTCGCTGAGAAGATGAACCACGCCGTGCGTCGCTTGCCCGTCGCCATTGTGCGGAGCAGTCCGGGCAGCGCTGGCCGCCTGGAACCACCCTTCCGCACCGACAGATCCGGTTTGGCTTCGTAGGCATGGTTCACCTCCTGTGTTGGCGTGGTCGTCTCCTGCCGCGCAGCAATGAGTAGCCGGGGGACGCGACAGGAGTTTGGGGAAGCGGACTGACCACAAGCCCACCGAGGATTCCCCCGAATTACGGTGTCATGGTCAGCTTGCGGATCGCTTCGGTCTTCACCACATCCGCGCCGACACGGCGGCGGGCGTGGAACCGCACCATCGAGTTGGTCGCCTGTGTGAAGGGATCGCGCAGAACGCTGAGATCGACGCGATCGACGATGCGATAGGCTTGGTTAAAGTCACCGAACAAAATCGGCGAGATCGACGGCGTCGGCGAGACGGTCAGGTCGATCGATGGCATGTCCGGGGCTTCAATGACCGGGCGTCCGAGGATGGTGGCCGGGCTGCCGTCTGCGATGCTCTCCGTCCAGAGCGGACGGTTCTGACTGTCTGTCAGTTTGCGAACTTCGGCGATCGTGCTGGCGTTCATCATCCAAGCGCCGTTGCGGCGATAGAAGGCCTTCAGCGCGTAGAAGAGATCAACCAGCTCGTCATAGGTGATCGCGCCATAGGAAGCAGCCGTGGTTTCCGGGACGCCCGACGCCTGAAGCAAGCCGGTCGGCTGGCCACTGCCGGTGCCGTTGAAAAATGCGTCGCTTTCAAGCCTTCCGAATTCTTCCGCGAAGTCCATGGACAGCTCGGAGCCGATGTTGAAGGCCGCGTCTTCCAGCAATTTATTTGTTGCGTCTACGTAGCAGCGGCTCTCATAGACCGGAATCTGTTTCTGGCCGTAGACGGGCTGCGTCTCGCTGGACGCCGATTTCTCGGCCACCCAGGCCGCTGTCAGCGTGTCGGTGCGGGTTGGTAATGTGACCTCATCGCGACCGGTGCGCATGATACGCGCCGCCTGTCGGACAGGGCTGATCTCGGTCAGGTTCTTGATCAGCTCGGCTCTGAAGTCTTCCGGGACGAGATAGCCGCCTTCTGCGTCGACGCCGACTGAGAGGTCTTTCTTTTCGACGTCGCTCATCTTGTCGTCGCCGCGCCGAATGAACGAGGTGAAAGCCTTGGTCTCGGCCTCTTTCTTCTCTTCCTTCTCCGACTTGGTTTCGATCGCGCCGGGGCGGTTCAGCTTGACCTCGATACGGCCCGCCGATTTCTTCAAAGCGGTCATGCCGTCATCGACGTTCTCCAGCTTTTCGTTGATGTCTTTGACGCCGCCTTCAAGCGCTTCCACGCGCTCCAGGACGTCCACTTCGTTCTCGATATCGTCTTGTTCCATTAGAGGTACTCCAGATTTAACATTCGTGACGCGCGCCCGGCTCGCGGCCGGAAGCGTGACGAGAGAGATTTCGATCAGGTCCAGCTTGGTCAGCAGACGCCCGCCGGGCCTCGCCGTTGAAGCGTCGACGCGATAGCCGATCGACAAGCCGTTCAGCGCGCCGGATTTCAGAAGGGCGTAGGCGTCGCCGCCTTTGCCTGTCTCGATGGTGAGACGCCCTTTGACGAAGAGGCCCTTCGCGTCCTCCCTCACGATCTCCCACGTGCCGATCGGCTCAGAGGGGTCGTGTTGCCAGAGAAGGGCGGGGCGGCTGCCATTGCTTTTGTGTTCGGCCAGAGACGTGCGGAACGCGCCGGGAGCGATCACGTCGCCCTGACTGTCCGCCTTACCGCCGAAGAGGCTGGCGTAACCCTCGAAGGTTCCGGCCTCGTCGGTGGCGAACTTGACCTCAAGATTCAGCGTTTGCATTGGGCGGCTCCGTATTCATTGGAAGGCGGAACTCGTCGCCGCCGTCGTATGGGCTGCGGTTTTCTGCGGCGCGGACCTCGTTGGGATTGAGCAGGCCGTTCGTGACCGCCTTTGCGTAGGCCTCGAAGCGCGCGGCCAGATCGGCGCGGGCGAACTCGTCGGTCAGGAATTCGGCGAAATAGACGCCTTGCTCTTCTGGCGTCAGCAGCGATCGGGCGATGGCCTGTTCCCAGCATTGCAGCCATGGGAGAAGCGTGAAGCTGAGAAACTGCCGTCCCATGGATTCCGCGTTTGCGTGCGTGACGCGTTCGAGGTCGTTGATCAGGCTGAGCGGTACGCGGAACACGCGGGCGATCTCTGCGACCTGATGGCGGCGAAGCTCAAGAAATTGGAGATCGACGCTGTTGAAGGTGAGCGCCTGGAAATCCATTCCTTCTTCGAGAATGGCGGTTCGTCCGCTGTTCTCGCCGCCGCCGTGAGCGCCTTGCCAACTGGCCCGCAATCTCTCAGCCGAACCTTCGCCAAGGCGGCCTGAATGCTTCAACACGCCGCTTGGCCTCGCGCCATTTCCAAAGAGCTTGGCCGCGTGCTTTTCCTGCGCCAGCGACAGGGCGATCGCCTCGCGGGCCTGCATGACCGGGCTGAGACCCAGCATGCTGCGAAGGTGAAGAATCTGATCGCGGCGATAGTTGACCTGTCGGCCGTCGCCAAGCGTGACGCGGTAGGAGGGTTCCATCGTCAGCGCGTTTCGCTCGACCGTGACCGAAGGCGTCGGAATCTGGATCAGCTCAACGATCTCGCCGTCCGTATTCCGGTTGATGAACGCGAAAGCCTCACCGTAGCGCAGCAGGTCCGCTGTCATGTCGACGCGGAACTCGAACGCCGTGGTCCATTCGTTCGGCTGATCGTGGAGAAGCCGGTAAAGCGGGTGATCGCGCGCGCGCTCTTTCGAGTCGTCTTCGTTGCGCCGGTAGAGGTGCAAAGGAAGCTGGGCGACGCTCTCGCTGATGATTTTTACGCAGGCGTAGACCACCGCGCAGCGGAGCGCGGTTTCGGGCGACACAGAGACGCCCGCTGCGGTCTCAGGGCCAAGAACCAGGAACTGGTGATCCGCATAGGTCAGCGCCTTCTCTTCAGAAGGTTCTTGAGCGGATTCCAGAGGCAACGATTCCTCGCGCCGGAACAAATCTGATAAAAAGCTAAACATGCGAACATTATACGAAATTTCGCCTATGTTCGCTGATCGTTCGCAGTTTCTCTCGATCTCTCGCGCGGAGGTCACCCTAAGGTTGTTTATGGGCGCCGTAGACGAGCACCCTGTTGAACAGTTCCCAGATTTGCCGCTCGATCTCGTTGTCAGTTTCAGCCTTGGAGGCGCGCCGACGGAAGAGACTGTTCAACTCGCTTTCGAACTCATCGTGCGTGACCTTCCGCCAGGACGCCATCAGCTTTTCGTATGAGCCGACGACGATCTTGGGGCCATCATAGGTTTCGACCCATTTCAGGCCGCCGTCACGCATCCGCGCGCGTATCCAGCCCTCACTCCGAGACGCGCGCCACGATAGGGCTTTGACGCTCTCCAGTGGTTCACTCATTGCAGCCTCCCCGTATTGCGCTCGGCCATGATCGCATTGGCCCGCCGGCAGACGGCGAGGATGTAATCCCCGGCCGCCTTGTCGATCGCCTCATGTGCCTGGTTCGGGCCTTCCGTGACGAGGCGGTCAATCTCCGCGTTCGCCATCGTCGCCAACAGCGCGTGCCGGGCGTCATCCATTGCGCCGATCAGCGCGAAGGCTGCGGCGTCGATGCGATTTCCGGGCTGTTCAGTCATTGCTCGACTCCTTCTGTATTAATCCCAGTTCGGAAAGCATCGGTGGGCATCGTCGAACGCCTGTTCGCGAGACGCGCCATGCTCGATGCGCATTTCTATGAAGCGCCTGACCTCGGGCGGCGCAGCCTTCAGAATTGCCCCGTAACCGGCGTCCAGAATGAACTTGGAGATCTCTTCGTCGTTCTTCCCCTGTCGACGAAGAATGTCCGCCGCCTTCCGGCAGGAATGGCGGAAGGCTTTCTCTAGTTGCGCTACGTCTTCGATCGCCTTATCGGCACCAGCCTTGAGGTCTTTGATCACATCGTCTTTCATTGCTCTGCCTCTTTCGTTTTTCAGTGAATCTGCTCGGTCGGATGTTTTGTTGTTCGCACCCGGTCCCAGATCGCCCGCGCCCGGTGGTAGGGGATGTCGGCGGTTGCAGATCGTGTAGTTGCACTGACCTGCTCCAAAAGGCTGTCAGCGCAGGCTCGGTGCCAACGAATCCAGCGAAGGCGTTCGTTCAACCACGCCCGCTTTTCATAGCGTCCGCCCTTTGCTTGTTTGAGGAACGCCTTCATTTCAGTGCGAATGCTTAGAATGGCGTCACCGTGTTCGCAGAGTTCACGACACAGCTGCTCAAGTTCGATTTCCAGTTCCTCTTCGGTCATCACCACTGGTCTCCATGCAAATCGATCTCGTCCCGGCCCCGGTCGGCTGGGGCCAGGTCGCTGTATTCGTCGCTGACGCTGATCAGGGCGACGGCGAGGTCTTCAGGCTCGACGCCCTTGTCCATTCGGCGCTCGACGTAGCGGCGAAGGGCTGCGGTCTCGCGTTGGATGGCTTTGCTCATGACAACGCCTCCTGCCCTGAGAAGGGGGGAGGGGGGGTATAGTGATAGTGGCCGTCAAACGGCCTAGTCAGGCGGTACTGTCCAGCAGCACGTTTTTGGGCGTTCGGCGGCGAGACAACCTCCAGATAGGAACGCTCGATCAGCACATCGCGCGCGCGCCCGATCCGTCTCCTGTCCCACGGTGGATTGCCCGCCTTTGACATGGCAGCAGGCGCAATCGCGAAGGACTGCTTGCTGTTGTGAAAGCGCCGGAAGTGATCCAGCAACCAGTAAGCGTCTGGCGCGTTTCTCAGATCGTCCAGCGTCCTGTCCCTCTGAGTGACTTGAGGGCGGCGAATGCCAACGAAGTTGCGCCCATCAACCTGGTACTTCCATGCTTTTCGCGCAGTGACTTCGATCTCTCGAATGCTGAGAGGATCAGGCATTGCGGACGCCCAGGTCTGCGCTGCATCGATCAGCTGATCCACGTCATCGCAATGCCGCGCCTCTGGCATGCACCACATAAACAGAGACCTGTTGCGCTCGCCCTCGCGCACCGCTTCAGCGGCCCGATGACAGGAGGCGTCGAGCGCGTCGGACCTGATGGCGGGCAAGCGATCAAGGTCGTCCAGCGAGCCTGTCAGGAACTCATAGCGACGCCCCAAATCAGGCCGGTAGCTGG
The DNA here is from genome assembly GCA_963669315.1 of Paracoccaceae bacterium. Taxonomy (GTDB): domain Bacteria; phylum Pseudomonadota; class Alphaproteobacteria; order Rhodobacterales; family Rhodobacteraceae; genus SZUA-547. Next base: position 3,680,107 of record OY770021.1, read on the forward strand.
GCGGGGCGATGGTGTAGCCGTCGCCGAGAATGTCGATCGCCAGCCCCTTGAACGGTCGTGTGCGCCGCCCCTCGCCGCTGTGGCGGTACCAGGCTTTCGACTTGTCGCTCGCCGTGCGGATCTTGATCGGAGTATCGCCGAAGCGCTCCAATGCAGCGCCCAACGCAGCGTCGCCCGCCATGTCGATATCAACTTCGACGATCCGGCTGCGCTCTCCCATGCAAAGGCCGAGGCCGTCGGCGTCGCCGAACTTCTCCGCCCATGCGCGGGTTGCTGGCAGTCCGCCGCGCTGCCAGTTCGTGACAGCCGGGCGCTTGTGTCTTGTATCGACCGGAAAGGTGGCGAGCCCCGCGTCCGCGTAGATCGGGGCGAACTGTGCAAAAACACCCATCACCAATCCCCCCGCATTTCTGCGAACTCGGCGAGGATGCTTCGCTCGGATTCTTCGGCGACCCTGGCGATCTCCAGTGCGCGTGGTGGTAGCAGCGCCTCGATCTCAGAGCGCAGGAGACGCCTCAGGAGCGCCGCTGGCATAGCCTCGGCTTCGACGGTCTCTCTTAGGTCTGAGACCCGCTTGTCCGACGCCTTCCGGGGTTTTGTCGGCAGATCGTATTCCTCGATCTGATCGGGGTTGATGCCGACGCGCTTGAAAGTCAGGTCGAGGCCCGGATCGAGATGCGACCGCAATTCCCGTTCGATGGCGACGTCGATCAGAACACCAGCCGGGTCGTAGTCGCCGATGAAGAAGATCACCGCGCCCCGGTCAGCGGCGTAGTGGTTGATATGCGTCGACGCCTGGTAGGCGAGGGTCAGGCTGGAGAAGCCGCCCGCCGGGTAGAGGCTGACGGCCAACTCTTTGCAGTCGTTCTGGATCACGCCAGCTATCGAGCGGGATTCAGTCCAGACCTCGCAATAGGTGTCGGCCTGCGCCCAGAGGTCGGCGCGATACATTCCCGCCACCGACCGAAGGAAATCTCCCGCGTCGTCATAGGTGGCGACGTGATGGCCGCGCCGGGTGGCGTCGCTGATCCAGCCATAGGGCAACCGGCCCTCGCGCCGCATGACGGTGCAGCGCTCCTGCACATGCCGATAGCCGCGCTCCGACTTCTCCACCGGTTCCGGCAGACGGGGATCGGTCATGCGGTAGAAGACATGCCGGATCGACTGCGGCTGGTCCTCACGAAGAACGTCGTGAATCTGACGCTCCAGCTGCACAACCTGCGCCTTGGTCCGACGCCGACGTTTTAACGGGCTGGCCCGATTAACTGCTCTCATTGCGCCAGCCCTCCCATTGCAGAGAAGGCGGCCGCGAGGTGCGCCGGGTCAGCTTGAGATACAGCTGCTAAAACTTGCCGGATTCGGCGGTGCGGTGTATAATTGTCATGCACACATTCTAGAACTACTGAGCCGCCGTTCCCTGCGCCAACAGGAGCGGCGGTTCTTCGTTCTGGGGGTGGATCGACCAGAACGTCCGACGAACACCGTTCGGGACTATTTCGGGACTCTTGTGTCCAGAGTCGGCCCTTTGTTCCCGCTTTTGTCCCCTCAAGCAGTGATCTGCGCAGTTCAGCCCTGCGGACTAACCTACTTGAATAGCTTGAGAAAAAGTGGAGCGGGCGATCGGGATCGAACCGACGACATTCAGCTTGGGAAGCTGACGTTCTACCACTGAACTACGCCCGCGTCGGGGGACTTGCTAGGCCCAGATGACAGCAAGGTCAAGCTGGCCAGACGATAGCCTAGAATGCGTAGACCAATGCGCCGCCGACGAATCCGGCGCCAGCGGCGGACATCAGAACCCGCTCGCCCGGCTGGAACGGCGTCTGCTGATTGGCCACGGACAGCGACAGTGGGATAGTGGCGGCGGAACTATTGCCATAGGTCGCGACCGTGTTGATGAGTTTGTCCTCGTCTAGCTCCAGATTGCGTCGCACCGCACCGAAAATCCGCGAATTCGCTTGATGCGGCACCCAGCGGTCCACGTCATCCGCGCCCATTCCGGCCTCGGCCAAAACCTTCAAAGAGCTTTCTGTCATCACCTCGACCGCCTTGGCGAAGACGGCGCGGCCATCCTCCATCTCCATCAGCAGTTCCTCCGGCGCGAGGTCGGCCGCGAAGGGTTTTCGGCTGCCGCCCGCCTTGATGCGGATACGATCATAGTGGGCACCCTCGGCGGCGAGGTCCGTGGCGATGGCGCCTTTCTCCGGGTTTTCATCTGGCGTCAGAACGACGGCCCCCGCGGCGTCCGCGAACAGGACGCAACTGGCGATCTCCGCCGGGTTGATGCGGCGGCTGAGGATGTTGGCGGCGACCACGAGCACAGATTCTCCGCGCGCGCGAACATGGCTATCGGCCAGCGCCAGCGCATAAAGAAATCCGGCGCAGGCACCCGCCATATCGATTGCACCGGAATTGGGCAGGCCCAGCTTGTGCGCGAGGAGAGGGCCGGAGGGCGGCAGCAGATGATCGGGCGTGGACGTCGCGAGCAGAGTCAGGCCAATCTCGGATCGGTCGATCCCGGCGCTTCGCAGCGCCATCTCGGCGGCTGGCGCGGCGATATCAGTCAGCGCCTCATCCGGCGCGGCGTAACGGCGCTCGCGAATGCCGGTCCGGCGTTCGATCCAGCCGGGGTCCAGCCCCAGTCGCGATTCAATCTCCGAATTAGGTACCACGCGGTCGGGCGCCGAGTGGCCGAATCCGATGATGCGTGAGCCGCCGAACTTCATGCGAACAAGTCCGCCGCCTCTTCGAACGCATCGTAGATCGAATCCAGTTCCGCCTCGGTCACGCAATAGGGCGTCATTGCGTACATCGTGTTGCCAAGCGGGCGGAGAAGCAGGTTCCGGCTTTGGAAGTGCGCGTAAAGTTTTGGTCCGACTTCAGCGAGATAGCCTTGATCCTTCACCTTCAGGTCCATGGCGGCGATGGTTCCGGTGCGGCGGATATTCGTGAACCGCGGATCATCCCGAAAGCGAGCCTGCCGAGCCTCATGCGCCGCGCAGAGCGCGCCGATGCGGTCTTGCACTGGTTCGCGGTCCCAAACCTCCAGATTGGCCACGGCGGCGGCGCATGCGATCGCATTCGCTGTGTAAGAGGAGGAGTGAAAGAATGTCTTGCTGCGATCGGTCGAATAGTGAGCGTCGAATATCTCCGACCGACACATGGTAACGGCGAGGGGCAGGGAGCCGCCGGTGATGCCCTTTGCGTAACAGGCGATGTCCGGCTCAACGCCAGCTTGCTGGCACGCGAAGATCGTCCCCGTGCGGCCCCAACCCGTCATCACCTCGTCGGCGATGAACAGAGCGCCATGCGCCTCACAGATCCGCTTCATCTCGGCGAGGACGGCGGGCGGATACATCAGCATTCCACCGGCGCCGAGCACTAGTGGCTCGACCAGAAACGCGGCGACGGGCGCTTTATTGCAGGCGGCCTCCAGCGCATCGAACGTCGCCTGTTCCTTGCCCGCATGCGGGAAGGGAATGGTATCCACGTCGAACAGAAGCGGTTCATAGGGCTGGTTAAATACACCCCGCTCGCCCACAGACATGGTTCCGATCGTGTCGCCGTGATAGCCGCCTTCCATCACCACAATGCGCGTGCGGTCGCCGCCGGTGTGCCGCCAGAAGCCGAGCGCCATCTTCATCGCCACTTCCACCGCGGTGGAGCCGCTGTCGGAAAAGAACACATGCTCCAGCGTTCTCGGCGTGATCTCGACCAGACGTTTGGCGAGTTTCTCCGCCGGTTCATGGGTATGGCCGGCGAAGATCACCTGGTCCAGCTCGTCCGCCTGATCCTTGATCGCCTGCACGATATGCGGATGCCGATGGCCATGGGTCACCACCCACCAGGATGAGATCGCGTCCACAACGCGCCGCCCATCCGGGGTCTCCAGCCACGCGCCTTCGCCCTTGGTGACTTCGACCATTTCCGGCAGAATCGCGTGCTGCGTAAACGGGTGCCAAATGATCGATCGGGTCATGTTGTGGGCGCTCCGTCGGCGAAGTCAGCCATGTCGAAATTCGCAGAGAATGCGGCGGCCAGCGTATCGCTGTTCAGCGGATCGAGCGAAGGCAAACGGCCGAGGTGTGTGACACGGCCGAAGTCGCAGATTACGCGTTCTGTCTCCGCATATTCATCGCCGATGAAGGCGACGCCGAGGATCGGGATATTGCGCCTACGCATCGCCTCGATGGAAAGAAGGCTGTGATTGATCGTTCCCAAAGCGGTTCGAGAGACCAGAACAGTGGGTTCAGCCCATCGAGCGAAAATATCGATCAACAAGGTATCACGCGTGAGCGGGACCATCAGGCCACCGGCGCCTTCTATCACCAGCGGCCGGTCGGAAGGTGGAGGATTCAGTGAGTTGGGGTCGATCGAAACGCCATCGATCTCCGCCGCCTGATGGGGCGAGACGGGCGTCTTGAACACATAGCCTTCCGGCAAGACACACTCCGCCGACAGGCCGGAGAGTTCATGCACAACGCCGGAATCGGTGCCGTCCTCGGTTCCTGATTGCAGCGGTTTCCAATAGCATCCGTCCAGAGCGCCGGTCAGGGCGGCGGCGAAGACGGTTTTTCCCAACCCGGTGTCGGTGCCTGTGACGACGACCCGATGGGTCATACCGCCCCCGTATTCAGCTCTTCCGCGAGAGCAGTCAGCATGTCCGAGATCGTCTGCTGATCTGTGTTCAATGTAATGGCGACGCGCAGGCGAGCAGTACCTTCGGGCACAGTCGGCGGGCGCACGCCGCGAATATCAAAACCACGATTCTGCATGGCCGTAGCGATCTCCATCGCGCGGGCGTTGTCACCGATCATCACTGGCAAGATTTGCGATCCGCTCGGCGTGATTCCGCATTGGGACTCAGCCTCGGCGCTTGCGTAGGCGACCAGCGCTTCCAGCCGGGCGCGCCGCTCGGGCTCGGTTCTCAGGATGACGAGCGCCTCGCGCACCGCGGTGGCCATAAGAGGCGAGGGGGCGGTGGCGTAGATGAAGGGGCGGGCGCGATTGATGATGAAATCGCAGAGCGCCGCCGGCGCGCAGACCAGAGCGCCCGATGCGCCCATCGCCTTGCCGCAGGTGTGGAGCGAGACGACGTTCTCGCGTCCCTCATATTCCGCTGACAGGCCGCGCCCGTCCGGGCCGTATACGCCTGTCGCATGCGCCTCATCCACAATCAGGAAGGCGTCGTGGCGGTCGGCAATCTCGATTAGCGCCGCCAAAGGCGCGCGGTCGCCATCCATTGAATAAAGGCTTTCGACCACCAGCCATGGGCGACCGGTTCCTCCCGCTTTGCGCCAATTGACGATCGCGTCCTCAAAGGCGCCGGCGTCATTGTGAGAAACCAGCGAAAAGTCGGCGCGGCCGCCCCGGATCCCCTCGTGACAGCTGGCGTGGATCAACTCGTCGCAGACGATCAGATCGCCCTTTTGCGGCAGCGTCGTGAGGATTGCGAAGTTGGCGACATAGCCGCCGCCGAAGTAGAGCGCCCGCTCGGACCGAAAGAATTTCGCGGCCTCCTCCTCCAGCAGTTCATGCTCAGGATCGTTGCCGCGTAATAACCGCGAACCGCCGGCGCCAACTGGAACGCCGCGCTCCACAGCATGCAAGACGGCGCCGCGCAGCGCCGGAGAATTGGCCAGCGCCAGATAGTCGTTCGAGGCGAAATCGATTCCGGCGCGAGAGATCAGACAGCGGCGACGGCTCTTTCGCTCAAGGCCGCTGAGGACTCGCTGAAATCGGTCTAGTTGTCCGTTCATGCGTGCTCGTCTAGCGCCATTGGCTGTACGCCCAGTTTAGAGAACAGGACGGTGTCCTGATCTTCGTCGGGGTTGTCGGCGGTCAGCAGAGTTTCGCCGACGAAAATTGAGTTAGCTCCGGCGAAAAAGCACAGCGCCTGCGTCTCGTCGCTCATATCCGTGCGACCTGCCGACAGGCGCACATAGCTTTCAGGCATCAGAATCCGTGCGGTCGCGATGGTGCGAATGAACTCGATCGGCTCAAGTTTTTCCACATCGGCCAGCGGCGTGTTCTCAATCGGGATCAGCATGTTGATCGGCACCGATTGCGGGTGCTCGGGCAGGTTGGCGAGGGTGACCAGCATGTCGATGCGGTCCATTTTCTCTTCGCCCATGCCGATGATGCCGCCGGAGCAGACATTGATGCCCGCCTCGCGAACCCGATCCAACGTATCCAGCCGGTCGGCGAATGTGCGGGTGGTGATGATTTCCTTGTAGTAGCGCTCGGACGTGTCGACGTTGTGGTTGTAGTAGTCGAGCCCGGCTTCTTTCAGGCGGAACACTTGATTGTCATCCAGCATGCCCAGGGTCATGCAGGTCTCCATGCCCATCGCCTTGACGCCTTCGACCATGGCGAGGACGGCGTCCATGTCGCGCTCTTTCGGGCTGCGCCAGGCAGCGCCCATGCAATAGCGGGTCGCGCCAGCGTCCTTCGCCTTTTTCGCCTCTGAAAGAACGCGCTGAACCTCCATCAATTTGGAGGCGGAGAGGGTGGAGCCGTTGCGCGCCGACTGGCTGCAATAGCCGCAATCCTCAGGGCAGCCGCCGGTTTTGATGGAGAGCAACCGGCTCATCTGAACCTTGTTAGGGTCGAAATTCTGGCGGTGAATGGTCTGGGCGCGGAACAGGAGGTCGTTGAACGGCGCGTCGTAGATCGCCTGTGCTTCCTCGCGGATCCAGTCGCGCCGCGGCCCTTGCTGCGCACCGGTCATCGCCGGTTCGGAGGTCGTCGCGGCCAGTTCCATGCGCTGTCTCCCGAGATTGTTTTCGGCCCCGCGGCATGTTGCGCCGCAAACCATTTTGCAGGGTTTTGCCCGAAACAGGTGCGACAGGTCAACACACCCCGTCCGCCATGCAGTCAGGGTGTGCTGTCAATTCACCTGGTTTCTCGGGTCAGGAAAGACCCTCGCAGAACCGCTTGATCCGTCCGCAAGCCTCGGTCAGCGCTTCATCCGAAGTCGCGTAGGACACCCGGAAATTAGGGCTGGTTCCGAACGCCGCGCCAAAGACCGCAGCGACGCCCTCGGCTTCCAGAAGCTCGGTGCAGAAGGTCTGGTCGTCCGAGATCACAGCGCCTCCGGGAGTCTTCTTGCCGATCAGGTTTTTGATCGACGGGTAGACGTAGAACGCGCCTTCGGAGGTCGGACATTCAATTCCCGGACATTCGTTCAGCAACCCGACAACCAGATCGCGGCGGCGCTGGAAATGCCTGCGGGACTCCGAGATATAGCTTTGATCGCCGTTCAGCGCCTCAACCGCGGCCCACTGGCTGATCGAACTGGGGTTCGAAGTGGACTGAGACTGGATCTTGCGCATCGCCGTGATCAGCTCTTCAGGGCCGCCTGCGTAGCCGATGCGCCAGCCGGTCATAGAATAGGCCTTGGACACGCCGTTGACCGTCAGCGTGCGGTCATAGAGGCCGGGCTCCACCTGGGCAGGTGTGACGAACTTGAAAGGCTCATAGACGATGTGCTCATACATATCATCCGACATCACCCAGACATGCGGATGACGCATCAGCACATCCGTCAGCGCCTTCAGCTCATCATAGGTATAGCCGGCGCCCGAAGGATTAGAGGGCGAGTTGAAGATCAGCCATTTGGTCTTTGGCGTGATCGCCGCCTCGAGCGCCGCCGGAGTCACTTTGAAAGACGTCTCGAGCGAGGTCTCGATGATGACCGGCGTACCGCCGCCGAGCAGCGCCATATCGGGATAGCTGACCCAATAGGGTGCCGGAATCAGCACCTCGTCGCCCGAATTGAGCGTGGCCATAAGCGCGTTATAGAGAATTTGCTTGCCGCCGGTGCCGACCGAGATTTGCTTTAGCGAATACTCCAGCCCGTTGTCGCGTTTGAACTTGGCTGCGATCGCCTGCTTCAGCTCAGGAATGCCGTCGGCCGGGGTGTATTTGGTTTTTCCCGCATCGATCGCCGCTTTCGCCGCCGCCTTGATGTTGTCCGGCGTGTCGAAATCGGGTTCGCCTGCGCCGAGGCCGATCACGTCCTTACCAGCCGCTCGCAGCTCCGCAGCTTTCGTGGTGACCGCGATGGTGGCGGAGGGTTTCACGCGGGCGAGTGTGTCGGACAGGAATGCCATCGCTGTTCTCCATTGGCGAAAGGGTCTTAGCCGTCCTACTCTCAGCGCCGCCGGGCCGCAAGCCGCTAAACGGCCTCGGGCGAAATGGTGTGAATATGGACCTGATCGACATTGGTGCAAACCTGACGAAGGGTCGTTTCGACAGCGACCGAACGCAGGTGATTGAACGGGCCGCGGCGGCTGGCGTCCGGCAGATGATCGTCACTGGCACGGACCTGGCGGCCTCAGAAGCTGCGACTGATCTGGCTGCGACGCATCCGGGCAAACTGTTCGCGACGGCTGGCGTTCACCCGCATCAGGCCAAAGACTGGTCCTATGACGCCTCGGCGGCGATCAAAGAGTTGGCGGAACGTTCCGAAGTCGTCGCCATTGGCGAAAGCGGACTCGATTTCGACCGCAACTATTCAAGTCCCGTGGATCAGGAGCGCGCCTTCGCCGCGCAGCTTTCCATTGCCGCCGAAACCGGCCTGCCTCTGTTCCTGCATGAGCGGGACGCGCATATTCGCACGCTGGAGATGCTGGATGCGGCAGGGCGGCCCAAAGGCGTGCTGCACTGCTTCACCGGCGGACCGGATCAGGCGCGCGCCTATCTGGAGCGCGGCTTGCATTTGGGCGTCACCGGTTGGCTGTGCGATGAGAGGCGCGGGAACGCGTTGCGCGAGGCCGTGAAGATCATCCCGCCTGACAGGCTGCTGCTCGAGACAGACGCACCGTTTCTCTATCCGCGAGACCTCGAGTGGCCACTGGACGGGGAGGGGGCGAAGAAACCTTCTCGCAACCGGAATGAACCCGCCTTCCTGCCACATATCTCCCGCGCTGCCGCCAATCTGCGCGGCGAAGATCTAAACGCCCTCGCAGATCAATGCTCTGCCGCGACCCGCGCGCTGTTCGGTCTTCCGAAGCCCGCCTGAGACCGGCCCTTGCGACGGATCGCGCGAACGCTAGGATGCGCGCCGGGAGGGCTAGGGCCATGACGGACGAAACGCGCATCAAACGACTTCGCATTCGCAGCTGGCGGAGGGGCATGAAAGAAATGGACCTTCTGCTTGGCCCCTATGCGGACAAGGCGCTGGCCGACCTGACTGACGCGGAGATTGAGGCCTTTGAAACGATGCTGAATGAGAACGATCAGGACCTCTACGCCTGGTTCATCGGGCGCGTTGAGACGCCAGAGGATGTGCGGCCTACGCTCGACCGGGTTCGCCAGTTTCACGGCGTGACGCTGTAGGCCATTCCACCGCCACCCGAAATCAAAGACCGCCGAAGAGGGCGCGATGACGAAAATTGCATTCATTGGTCTGGGAAACATGGGCCGGCCCATGGCGCGAAACCTCGTGAAAGCGGGGCTGCAAGTATCCGGCTACGATCCGTCGGACGATGCGCGCAAGGCGTTGGCCAAGATGGGCGGCGCGCCGGCGAAGTCCATCGCCGATGCGGTGGATCAGGCGTTTGTCGTCATTACAGCGCTGCCCGAGGCGAAGAATGTGCGGTCTGTCTGCTTGGGCGAGGGCGGCTCTCAGGGCGCGTTTGATGTCGCGCCCAAAGGCGCCTTGTTCATTGATTGCTCTACGGTCGATGTCGAGTCCGCGCGAGACCTCTCAGAAAATGCCGCGAAGCGCGGGTTCCGTATGATTGACAGCCCGATGTCCGGCGGCGTCGCGGGCGCGGAGGCCGGTTCGCTGACATTCATGGTCGGTGGCGAAAAAGCGAATGTCGATTTCGCCCGTCCGATCCTGCAGATATTAGGCGACAACATACTGCACGCCGGGCCATCCGGCGCAGGCGCCGCGGCGAAGATCTGCAACAACATGATGCTCGCGGTCCAGATGGTCGGCGTAGCCGAAGGCTTCGCGCTGGCCGACCGGCTGGGTCTGGACGCGCAAAAGCTGTTCGATGTTTCGTCCGTGTCGACTGCACGGTGCTGGCCTCTGAACGAATACTGCCCCGCGCCAGGGCCGGTGCCGACGTCACCGGCGAACCGCAACTACGAGCCCGGATTTGCCGCTTCTTTGATGCTGAAGGATCTTCGACTGGCCATGGACGCCGTGAAGAACGCCAAGGGTACGGCGCCGCTGAGCGAGATCGCCACCAAGATGTACGAGTACGCGAATGAGCAAGGCGGCGGAAACCTCGACTTTTCGTCAATTTATCTGCTGATGAAGCGCTAGTTTTCGGCGTTTTACGCGCAGTCAGGCGCCATTTTAACAATTTTTTTGCAAATCCCGCCGTAATCCAAGTCAGGGAATGTGGATGCGGGAGTTCTAATCATGGCTGCGACAGTCGCTCTGCCTGCGGCGCCGTTTCAGGAAGTCGATGGGCTTTTGCCGCTCTATGTCGAATCTTTGGCGCTGATTGAGCGTCTTCATCGCCTGCTGCTGGATGTCATCAAGGATGAGTTTGAGCGGATCGGACAGATCAATGTAAACTCGGTGCAGGCGCTTTTGCTGTTCAATATTGGTGGGAATGAAGTAACGGCCGGAGAGCTGAAATCCCGCGGGTATTATCAGGGCTCAAACGTCTCCTATAATCTTAAGAAACTGGTCGATGCAGGCTACATGCATCACAAACGATGCGAAGTGGATCGACGCTCCGTCAGGGTCAGCCTGACGGACAAGGGACGGGCGGTAAGCCAGGTCGTGGGGACGCTGTTTCAAAGGCACCATGAAGAGATTGGTCGGCTGGCCCTGTTGAGTCCGGCCGAGATGACCCGGATGAACGCCGAGCTCAAGCAATTGGAGCAATACTGGGTCGATCAGATCCGGTTTATCTACTGAAAGATATGCGGCGATGAAGGCCGCGAACTGGTGTGGAATTCGAATCTTTCACTCCAAAACTGGCGTCCCTGACGCCAATTTGCCGCCATCTTTCGGCCTCAAAGCTGCACGCTACATGAACGGGGATCACATTTTTTCGCGGTATCCCGGTTATTTACCCGGCGGAATGGGGTTTCTTAAAGCGCCGTCTTCGCATAGTATTGTTGATGACGAGTGAATGTAACAAACACAAATGCGTAACGCCGGATGCAGGCCCGGCTTGAGAGCAGTCGATGACGATACCTCAGAAGCGTGAACTCAGGGGATTTGACTCCTACGAGTTAAGGCTTGGCGACGAATTGCGTGGCGAGCGCGCATGTCTCGGCAAGTCCTTATTTGATGTGCAGCGTGATCTTCGCATCAAGGCCTGTTATATCGACGCGATTGAAAACTCCGATCCCGCGACAATCGAAAATCAAAGTTTTGTAGCTGGTTATATCCGGTCCTACGCGCGCTATCTGAAGCTGGATGCGGATGAAGTGTATCGCCGGTTCTGCGAGGAATCTGGATTTGTGCCCGCGCGCCAGCGGATCGCCCAGCAATCAGCCAAGACTTCGACCGAGCAGATGACGGGCGCGCCGGATCCTTTTGGGTCAGGCACCGTCGCCTCTGTGCTTGATCGTCAGCCTGGCGTCGACTACGCCCCCATGATCAGCGCTGCGGCCTCTGTGATCGCGGTTGCGGCCCTTATTGGCGGCATTGGCTACGGCGCATGGACGTTCCTGACGAATATTCAACAGGTCACATCGGCGCCGCAATCGCAGGAAGCCGCTGCGGTTATTTCGATGACCCAGATCACGGGCCGGCCGGAGGCGATCGCCATAGTCGATCCGTCTGTATACGAAGATGACGGCGTACTTGCGCAACTCTATCGCAACGATGATGCGGCTCAGTTGGGGTTCTCTCCTGCAGATGGTCCGATCGCTGCGATCGATCCGCACACGGCGGGCGTCTTTGCGCGAAACAATCCGCCAACCGCTGCCGTTACGCTGGCCCGGTCGCTCACACCACAACCGCTTGGCGCGTCAGATGGTTTGATGCAGGAAGGCGTCACGGCTTCCGCGCAGCAGGCGATGATGGTTCCTTACGCCTATGCCGCCGCGGCCAAGGCGCAAATGACGTCGCCGGCAGTGGTCAAGAACAGCGAAGTGACCATACAGGCGGTCGAGGATGCGTGGGTTCGGGTTGATGCGCCGAGCGCAGGAGTTCTGTTCAGCGGGCTATTGTCGCCGGGGGAAACCTTCGACGTTCCTGATGGGCAGCGAGATGCGATTCTAAAGGTCGGCAACGCCGGCGGCGTGATCATTCTGGTGAACGGCGCTCCTTTTGGTCCGATGGGGGCGAAGGGCGTCGTGCAGAGCGGCATAGCGCTTGATCCAGACGTGATCCGCGCGTCCTACCCCAGCGCAAATGGTTCTCTGAATTCTGTAGATATGCGCAGCGCGGCGATCTTGAGCGACGCGAGAGGTTAACGACCGGCGTCGCATTCAGGCCAGAATTCATACACTAGGGAAAGCGCCTTGGCGTCGACATCTGTGTAGGCCCCGACTATATCAGCAGTAGTCAAGCAACCCCTTCGGCATATTGGGGACCGTCATGAGCGTTCGTCCGTGGCGCGATGTAGAGCGTCGCCAAAGCAGGAAGATCAGGGTTGGATCGATCGAGGTCGGCGGCGATGCGCCGATCTCCGTTCAGACGATGACCAATACGCTTACGTCAGACGCCGCCGCGACCATTGCGCAGGTTCAGTCCTGCGCCGAGGCCGGCGCGGATATCGTCCGCGTTTCCTGCCCGGACGAGGACTCTACCGCTGCGCTGCATCAGATCGTCCGGGAATCTCCGGTCCCGATCGTGGCCGACATTCATTTCCACTATAGGCGCGCCATCGAAGCGGCTGAGGCAGGCGCCGCTTGTCTGCGCATCAATCCCGGCAACATCGGAAGCCCGTCTCGGGTGCGTGAGGTCGTTCAAGCCGCCAAGGACAATGGTTGTTCGATGCGGATCGGGGTCAACGCCGGGTCTCTGGAACGGCACCTGCTCGAGAAGTACGCCGAACCTTGCCCCGAAGCGATGGTGGAGAGCGCGCTCGATCATGCGCGGCTTCTTGAAGACAACGATTTCTATGAATTCAAGATCTCGGTGAAGGCGTCGGACGTGTTCTTGACCGTCGCTGCGTATCACGGCCTCGCCGAGGCGTGCGACTATCCGCTTCATCTCGGAGTTACAGAGGCGGGTGGACTGCAATCGGGCACGGTGAAATCGGCGATCGGAATGGGATCTCTGCTTTGGGCGGGAATCGGGGATACGCTGCGCGTCTCTCTTTCTGCCGATCCGGTCGAAGAGGTGAAAGTCGGCTATGAAATCCTTAAGGGCCTTGGCCTGCGCCGCCGTGGCGTCACCGTGATTTCATGCCCGTCCTGCGCCCGGCAGGGGTTTGACGTCATCAAGACCGTCGGCATTCTTGAAGAGCGACTGGCGCACATCCATACGCCGCTTACGCTTTCGATCATCGGTTGCGTGGTGAACGGACCGGGAGAAGCGAGAGAGACGGATATCGGCTTTACCGGGGGCGGCGCGGGTTCCGGCATGATTTATCTGTCAGGGCTCCAGGACCATAAGATCGAGAATGAGAAGATGGTCGATCATATCGTCGAGCTGGTCGAAGAGAAGGCGGCTGAACTTGAGCGAGAGGACGCCCTGAATGCGGCGGAAGCATCGACACAAGCAGCGGAATAACGCGCATCGTTCCAATGACGCGGCGGCGCCTTCATCCGGCCCGGCCTCATTGTGTTAATTGTCGATCAATTAGAAAAGTTGTATGCAAGTCGCCTAATTTATTGAATTCAGGCGATTGCAGATGTCTTTTCCTCAGTTGCTGTTTCGCGGAACGCTTGCGTTTGGTTGCCTGGCGCTATTCGCCTACGGATTGTTGGCCGCGCAACTGTACCTAGTCGGTGAAAACCCTTTTGACTATCATGTTGATCCGACGACGGTTTCGTCAGTCGATACCGATATTGCGTATCTCGCCGCGCCCGCTGCGACGACGATTGCGGCGCCTCAGCGTGACGTCGCCGTTTTCGGCGCCACGCCGAGAGAGGCGATTGAGGCGTTCAACTCAGTCGCTCTGGCTCAACCGGGCACGAGCCTGGCGGCGGGCTCTCCATCCGAGCTTTGGGTGACTTATGTCCAGCGGAGCAGTTTCTTTGGATTTCCCGATTACATCTCGGTCGTCGCCATCTGCAGGCCGAATGGCGGCGCGACATTGGCGGTTTATTCGCAGTCAGTTTACGGGCTGAACGATATGGGCGCGAACAAGCGCCGGGTTGACCTTTGGCTCAGCGAGCTTGGCGAGTCGCTGAAACGCAGACAATGACGAAAGGGCGTCCGGCGGTCCGCATCCGTCCTGTACGCGTTTCCAGGCGGTGTTGTTCAGCACCATCTCGCATCTGGCCAGATAGGCCCCGCCACTTCCATTCATGCATACCGTTCCGCCCAAAGGAACATATCCATCGGGATGACGGCATGAGCATGATTTTGTCGTTTTTTCTGAAGTGGTTACAGCCGCGGCTTCAGTCTCGGTCGCAGCTTGGCTCGCTGGCCGGCGCTCATCCGCCGCAGTCACGGCGGTGGTCACTAGAACCGCGCAGACCGATAGGCCGATCATTTTCCACATGCCGCAATTATAGCATAGATTGATCGCGGGTGGCAGGTTCGACCGGGTCGCCGCCCCTTGACCTGACACGTGTTGCGCGCGAAACGAGCGCAATGATCCAAACGGATACTCTGAATCAGATTTTGGGCCGCTTCGCTTTTTTGGAGGCGCAGATGGCGGAAGGCGTCGAGGCGGGCGCCTATGTGGCGCTGTCGCGCGAGTATGCGCAGTTAGAGCCGGTCGTAGAGCGAATCCGCGCCTATCAGAGGATGGTGGAGGACCGGGCCGCCGCTGAGGCGATGCTCGATGATCCCGAAATGCGAGAACTCGCACAGGCGGAGATCGCAGAGATCGATGCCGGTCAGGAGGAGGCGGAGCAGGCGCTGCGCCTGGCGCTGATTCCGAAAGACGCGGCGGATGCGCGCCCGGCCATTCTGGAGATTCGGGCAGGCACAGGTGGAGACGAAGCGGCGCTTTTCGCTGCGGATTTGTTCCGAATGTATCAGCGCTTCGCGGAAGGGCGACGTTGGCGGGTGGAGATTCTGGAAGAAAGCGCGTCGGACCTTGGCGGCTATAAGGAAGTCGTGGCTGAGGTGACAGGCGACGGCGTTTTCGCCGCCCTGAAGCACGAATCGGGTGTTCATCGGGTACAGAGGGTTCCCGAAACGGAATCCGGCGGGCGCATTCATACATCCGCCGCGACCGTTGCGGTGCTTCCTCGCGCCGAAGAAGTGGATATTGAGATCAGGTCCGATGAGATCCGGATCGATACGATGCGGGCCTCCGGCGCTGGCGGGCAGCATGTGAATACGACAGACTCCGCCGTCCGCGTGACGCATTTGCCAACCGGGATCGTCGTCCTCGCATCAGAGAAATCTCAGCATCAGAACCGCGCCAAAGCGATGGAAGTTCTTCGTGCGCGTCTGTTCGACAAGAAGCGGCGCGAATCCGAAGATGCGCGCGCGGCTGAGCGCAAAGGGCAGGTCGGTTCAGGCGACCGCTCGGAGCGCATTCGCACCTACAACTATCCGCAGGGCCGCGTGACGGATCATCGGATCAACCTGACGCTCTACAAGCTCGATCAAGTGATGCAAGGCGATCTGGATGAACTTGTGAGCGCCCTGACCGAAGCGGAGCAGGCGGCCAAGCTGGCGGCGTTGGAAGAGGCGTGACCCGCGCGGAGGCGTTGAGGGCCGCCACCACGCGACTAAGGAAGGCTGATTTTTCAGATCCCGGCCGCGATGCGCGCCTGCTGATGCGTTGGGCCGCTGGATTGGAGGCCGCGTCGTTGAGCGCCTCTCTGACGGATCCCCATGTGGGCCTGGAAGCCGAGCGATTCGAGGCGGCGGTTGAACTGCGCCGCATGGGCCGCCCCGTTTCGCAAATCATTGGTGAGCGGGAATTCTGGGGACGAGCGTTCAAAGTTTCCTCCGATGTATTGGACCCGCGACCGGAGACTGAGATTATAATCGCCGCGGCATTGGAAGGCGGACCTGCAAAACGCATCCTTGATCTAGGAGTGGGATCGGGCTGCATCCTGTCGACGCTTCTGGCTGAATGGCCGCAGGCGACAGGTATGGGTGTTGATCTTAGCGCGGGCGCTCTTGCGATTGCGCGAGAGAACGCCGTCCGCTTGGGAGTCGCCGACCGCACGGATTTGAGCCAAAGCGATTGGTTCGCTGACGTGACAGGGCCCTTCGATTTGATTGTCGCGAACCCCCCCTATATCTCCGAAACCGAAATGTGCGATCTCGACCTCTCGGTGCGCGAATTTGAGCCGCGCCTCGCCTTGTCTCCGGGAGGGGATGGGCTGGACGCCTATCGTGCGATCGCCTCTGGCGCAGGGGACCGGCTGTCGCCGGGCGGGAGAATTCTGCTGGAAGTCGGAGAAGGGCAGGCTGATGCAGTAGAGGCGATTTTCGCCAAGGCGGATTTGGCGACCGGAGGGAGATGGCGAGACTTTGACGGACGAGATCGCTGTATCTTGTTGCACAAGGTCCACGAAATACCGACCTGAAGCGCTCTGAACCAAGATTTACTGTTGAGGTACGCTGTAAGTGCGGTATAGGCTTATTTTGCGCGTTCGGGTGGAGCGACGATGTTCGATACCGCCAACCAAGGGGCGACGCGCTCTCGTAGAGAGGCCCGTATTTTCCTGTCCGCTAGTCGAATTTGATTAAGCGCAGGTGTTGGCGTCGCGCGCGTCTCAGATAAAGCAGACCGCCGACCAACTGAGAATAGAGAATGAGACCTTCGCAAAAATCGAACCGCTCGCGCGGCAAAAGCCATCGCAAGAATACCGGCAATAATATCAACCGCGTTTATGAAAGCGCGGGGCCAGAGGGCAAAGTCCGTGGCACGCCGCAGCAGATCATCGACAAATACAATGCTTTGGCGAGGGACGCGCAAACCTCGGGCGACCGGGTGGCGGCGGAGAATTTCCTCCAACATTCCGAGCATTACCTTCGACTATTGTCAGCGGCTGTGGCCGCCACGGCGGAGCGCCGTGAACAGGCGAACGGGTCGCAGCAGCATGCGCAACAACCTGCGCCGCAGGTTGCGCAACAGCCAGTGCAGCAATCTTCTGGTAAGAGTGAGCTGGCCGCTCAGCCGCAGCCGCAGGCTCAGGCGAAGGACGGTCGCGGAGACGTTAACGGTATGGCCACGATTGACGGGGCCGAGAACACCCAGTTGGTCGATACGCCGGAAACCGAACGCCGGAAGGGCGGCGCACGAGGCCGTCGGCCGAGGGGCGGACGCAACGCCCCGGCGGAAGCGGTGCGGGAAGAGGCCAAGCCCGCTGTCAATGAGACGGTGGAGGCCGAACAGCCGGTTGAAGAAACGGCGCAAAAAGGCGCTTGATATTTCGAACATGACTTTGACGAAATCGACCGGCAATATCTGGCCGGCTGCAGGTCAAGTTATGGCGTAACTTCTCGCCAGAGAACAGAATTCCTCGATAGAAAGGGTCTCGGCGCGACGTTGTTCCGCGATGCCGGTCTTGGCTAAATGCGACTTCGGATCGCCGCCTAACGCCTTTAGACATTGGCGCAGCATCTTTCGTCTCTGGTTGAAGGCGGCGGCGGTGACGCGCTCCAGCGTTCGCAAATCTGCGGTTGCAACCGGATGTTTGCGCGGGGTGATGCGGACAATAGCGGAGGTCACCTTTGGCGGTGGCGTGAACGCCTTGGGAGAGACAGTGAACGGTATCTCGACCGTCGATCGCCATTGGGCGAGCACCGCAAGCCGGCCATAAGCCTTGGTGTTCGGTTTGGCTGCTATGCGCTCCGCCACTTCTTTTTGAAACATAAGAGTGGCCGAGCGCCAGAATGGCGGCCAAGCCTCTGTACCGATCCAGCGCACCAAAAGTTCGGTCCCGATATTGTATGGCAAGTTGGCTGCGATCTTGGCGGGCCCCTGTAAATGATCCGCCGGATTGATTTGCAACGCGTCGCCTTCAATCACCGTCAGGCGGCCAGGCCAATGCGCGGAGATCTCCTCCAACGCCTCCAGGCACCGCTCATCGCGCTCGACAGCGACAACGCGTTTCGCGCCAGCCGCCAGCAATGCGCGGGTCAATCCGCCCGGACCCGGGCCGACCTCAAACACCTCCACGTCGTCCAGTTTCCCAGCCGCTCTGGCGATTTTGGCTGTCAGGTTCAGGTCCAATAAGAAGTTTTGGCCGAGAGATTTCTTCGCCGCCAGACCGTGGCGAGCGATCACCTCTCGAAGCGGCGGCAGACCATCTGCGGCGACGCCGGTCACGCAGCGGCCCGATTCGCAGCCAGTGTGGCGGCCAGCCGGATCGCCTCGATCATGCTGGTCGGATCGGCCATACCACGCCCTGCGATGTCATAGGCGACGCCGTGGTCAGGCGATGTGCGGATGAACGGAAGACCAAGCGTCACGTTCACTCCCTTATCGAAGGCCAGCGTCTTGATCGGGATCAGCGCCTGATCGTGATACATGCACAGCGCAGCATCATATCGCGCGCGCGCCGCTGCGTGAAACATCGTGTCGGCTGGCAGGGGGCCAGTCGCGTCGATTCCCTGCGCACGCAGGGCCTGAACGGCGGGCTCGATGACTTCGATGTCCTCGCGTCCCATCGCTCCGCCTTCGCCCGCATGGGGATTCAGCCCCGATATCGCAATCCGTGGCGTGTCGATCGCAAAATCGCGACGCAGCGCCTTATTAACAATCAGCCCGGTCTCAACAATCAGCCCGGTGGTCAGCAATTTTTTGACATCGGAAAGGGGCACGTGGATCGTCACGGGAACAGTTCGCAGTTCATCGCATGCGAGCATCATGACGGAACGATCGACTCCGGAGAGCGCCGCAAGAAATTCGGTATGTCCGGGATATTTGAAATCGGCGCCGTCATAGAGCGCTTTCTTGCTGATCGGAGGTGTTGCGATGGCGGCGGCTTGCCCTGATTGGGTGAGAGCCACTGTCCGCTCGATCGATTTGACCACCGCAGCGGCGTTCTTCGGCGAGGGCGCGCCGTGAACCGGGCGTACAGTCAGCGCCTCTGGAATGACCGGTAGCGCGCTTCGGAATGCGTCCGCCGCTTCGGCTGGGTCTGATATAACAGCGATTGGCGCATCTCCGACTTCGCAAAGATGTTCAAGATCGGCGATCGAGAAGAAGACCGGCCCGGTCTCTTTTAGCGCCCGCCACGCGCCAACGGTGATTTCAGCGGCGACTCCCGCGGGGTCGCCCATGCTCAGCGCGACTGGCGCTTGGGCGCCGGCGCGAACCCCAGCGCTCATCGAATTTCGATCACCGCATCGCGTGTCAGTTCTTGCAGGTACCCCTCTGCATACCGTTCGAAATTGCGCTTTACGAGTTCCCGGCGCAACTCTTCGCGCTGCTGATCCAACTCGCTGGAGCTTTCAACCGAACACAGCAATGCCATTACAGTAGCGTTCACAAGCCGGACCGGGTCCGTGAACTGACCAGGGGCAAGGGCAGCGACGCTTTCATCGAGTGGCTTCGGCAACTGGCTGATTTTCAGGTCCGATCGTACGCCGGAGCCAGGGCCGAATTCTTCCGCGCGCGACGCGATTTGATCGCAATTGCGGATCTCTTCGCGCGCCGCCGTCAGCGTCGCCCTGGCTTCAGTCACCTCCGAGGCCGATGCGTTGGCGGGGGTTGCGACAGCCAGAACTCCAACTTCGTAGATATTTTCTGAGGTGACGTCGACACCGTCGATCTCGCTGCCGCTCCGAAGATTCAATTCGCGCTCGACATCGGCGTCGGAAACGCGTGCGCGAGATCCATAGCGCCGTCTGATGAATTCGATCCAGGCAAGTTCCGTTTCCACAAGTCTCCGAACCGTCATCGGAGTGACGCCGATTTTCTTCAGACGGCCGTTAAGTTCCTGCACAGTCAGGCCGCGTCTGCGCGCGAATGCGTCGACCCCCTCCGCAAGCTGTTCTTCGGATACGGATATTCCGGCATTCGTCGCGGCTTGAACTCGTAACTTCTCGGCGATCAAGGCGTTGAGCACGGCTGTCGCCATTTGCGGCGATATCTGAGCGCCCGAGAACGCTGCCCGCGCACGCAGGCGCTGATCCAACTCAAAGCGCGTTATCACATCGTCGTTGACGACAGCTGCGGGCTCGAATGGCGTTTGCGCAACCGAATGCTGGCTGAAAACCACAGGTGCGAGGACGGCTGCGGCGATGACAACTCTGCGAATTCTGGCCAACATGTTCATATATCGATCCAAGTTCAGTTTCCGCATGCCCTGCGGTTTGCACGCTCTTCGTTTGACAAGGCGACCGACAATAGTCGGACCTCAAGGCCGAAAGATGTCGCAGAGGGCGCACCTTTGCTCTCGGTGAAGCGCTTGCCGAGGCTGAAGTCAACCTCGATGCACTCGTTGGCGTATACCAATCCGGAATCAGCTCGCAGGAATTCACTGTCGGCCGCGTCATACCGAAATCCCGCCGACAGTTTCCAGGCCGGGGACATGCGAACGTCGCCGTCAAATCTGATTTCTTCCCGATCTTCGAAAATGTCGGCGTCGATGTCGCTTTCGAAGAACACGTATGATGCTTCGGCGCTCCATCGCCCGTAGTCGAACTCCGCCAGAAATTCATTGCGCGCGAACTGGAAGTCATCTGTTAACCTGAATCGATTGGTCAGGCCGAAATTGTCTCCCCAGCCGATACCCCAAGCGGCGACATAGTCAGAGTTTGTATCGGTTAGTCCCGACCCGGCCGGGAATTCGTCCGCCTCATCAAATCTAAGAACGCGGCCCGCGCCAGCGCCAAGATCGAGGCCGCCTTCCGACAGAAGTTCGTATCTCCAGCCAATGTTGAGGCGGGATCCTTCCTCCCACAGGTCCAGGCCGGGAGAGCGGGAAGTGGCGAATAGATTGGTTACGTCGAACGAAATGTCCTGGCTGTCCTCATTCGGGATGTTCGATGGGTTTCCGCCCTCATTCGCTAGAATGAACTGAGCGATGGGCTCGAAGATTTGGGTATTGCGATCTCCATGCTTCACAAAGGGATACCTGACTTCCGCCCCCGCCAGACCAAGAATGCGGCTTACGCTCGAATCGTCTGTGGTTGGATCATCGTTCAGGAAGTAGTAGTCGGCCCGACTTTCGGCAAAGCCGCGAAATGCGAAGCCGGTGTCTGAGAACATTCCGCGTTCCCAGTCGAGACCGGCAGAGAGGCGCACAACATCGCGCCCTTCTTCGCGCGCAAGTGCAAGAAAGTCGCCGTTTGCAAAGAGGTCGCCACCGATATACGGCGTGTCGAACCGCTGCTGAAGTTGAAACTCGGGCAGCACGACGGGAATTTCGGTTTGGGGTTCGTCTTCTCGGTTGGACTGGAAATAAAGACCGCTTAGCGAGGTATATCCGTCGTTCTGGAACCGCTGAAGAAACAACTCCGTGGTCAGGCGGTCGGAATCCGAGAAATCATAACGCTTGAGATATGCGTCATCGGTGGAAAGAGCGACTCGCGCTCCGTACCGAAAATCCTCAGGCGCTTTGAACAACGCTCTGCCAAACACGTGACCGTGAAACTTGTTATCGCCGTCATAGTCGGCAAAGGTTCCGCTGCCGCTAAAATCGTAGAATCCAGTCTCTTTTACCGCGCGATACTCGCCCTCGAGAATAAGACCGTCATTTGTCGTTCCAAACGCCGTCAGCGTCACGTCCCGATCCGGACCAATGACGTAGTGAAATGGAAACTTCATCCCGTAACCGTAGGTGGTCGAGCTTTGAATTGACGGAGTCAGAAATCCGGTTCGCCGTTTCACGGTCGGATCGGGGTGGCTGAAATAGGGGAGCCATAAGACCGGGACGCCCTCAACTTCGAATACGGCGTCCTCGTAGTAGATGTTTTTCTCGACCTGATCGTGAACGACGCGGCGAGCCCGGATTTGCCAGAGTGGTTCGGGGTCATCGGCGCATACCTGGCAGGCGCTGTATACGGCCTTGGACAGAGCGTTGGTCTCTCCATCGATGCGCCGGGCGGCGACGGCTGACATTCGTGAACCATCTGCCATGACAGCGCGCGCGCCGCGCACCAGCCCATCGCGCAGTTGACCGTCCATCTCAGCGATGTCGGCGTAGATCACCACGCCGGCCTGATCGCGGATTGCAATACTCCCTTCGGCTGAGAAAACATCACGGTTTGTGTCATATGTGATCGTCTTGGCGGTCAAGGTCCGGTCGCCGTGGAAGATCTCGACCGAGCCGCGGGCCGTTACAATTCCGGTTTCCGAATCAAAAGTGACTTCGTCCGCGACCAGCGCCACGGGCCGTTCCTTATCAATGTCTCCGCTCAATTGCGGGGAGCTTTGCGCCATGACATGAGCAGGGGACGCCGCTACACCGAGAATTGCAGAGCAGATGACTGCAACAATGCCCCAGCGTGCCGCTATTCGCGCCACCATCATTCCTAGCTCCGTCCCTTGCCTCAAGACAGTCTTACCCGTCTTCGAGATGCAGGAGCAATCCCACTGCCAGAAACAGCGCCGCAACAGGCGGCGCCCAGGCGGCGGCGATGACTGGAGCTCCGCCCGAGAACCCGAATGCGAGGCTAAGATCAGCGACAAAATAGTAGCCAAGACCGGTAACAACGCACCCTAAAGCCATTAGTCCCAATCCGCCAAATCGGGCCGGTCGCATAGAGAATGCAGCGCCAAGCAGCATCATGGCGATGAATACCAATGGCGTCGATAAAAGAGCATTCCAGTGAATCCGATGTCGTCGAGCGGAAAATCCCGAACTTTCAAGGGACTTGACGAATTGCGGCAGCTTCCAGAACGAAATTGTCTCAGGGCTGGCCACGCCTTCGATCACTTCATCGGGGGTAATGGTCGTGGGCACCTGGTGGAAGTCCAGCGGCACGCGCGCGACCGACTCGTCCAGAGTAAGATCCCAGTAATCGACCTCGTTGAGCAGCCAAGCGCCTTTGGCCAGTTCCGCCTTTTCCGCGTCAATCCTTCGCACAAGCGTTTCGCCACGGGCGAATTCGAAGAACGTAACATCAAACAGTTCGGTCGCTGTCGCGCTGGCCGACCGAGCGTGAACAACGGTCTGGGTTTCGTGATCGCCCTGGCGGAGCCAGACACCCTCTGCGGAAACCGCCAAGCGGTTGACATCGCCCTTCAATCGCGCGGTCAAGACGTCGTAGCGATCCGCCATCGCGGCTGCGATCGGGTTATAGGCTGTAAATGCAAAAATCCCGACCAAAACCGCTGTAACTGCGGCTGGCGCCAGCAAGCGCCATGTCGACAATCCAGCGGCGCGGGCGACAGTTAGCTCGCTACTGCGGGCCAAGCGGGAATACGAAATCATCGCGGCCAACATCACGGCGAATGGCAGAGCTTTGGCCGCGATCGTCGGCGCGACGAGCGTGGAATGCCATAGTAAAGTAGCGAATCCCGCATCCGCACCCCGCAGACGTTCGATCAGATCGACCAGGATTATTATCACGAGAACCGCGATTATCGTGATGATCAGAGCGCTAAAAAACCGACTCGCTATATATCGGGACAGCGTCCAGCTCATGCGGTGTGGCCCCCCCGGGCATCAGGGGCAGGCCGGGCATTGGCGCGTGAGCCGCTCATCAGAACGAGGCATGCGATGATCGTAGCGATCAAAGGCGGCGCAAAGAGAAGCGGCGCCATCCAGGCTGCGCTTGTCGCGGCGCCTTTAATCGCAAATCCCGACAACCGGACCGCCAACGCGATGGCTGCGGCCGCAGCAATCCGACGCTCATAACCGCGCCGACGGTGTCCGCCGCCCAGCAGAACCGCCAATACGACGAGAGGCAACGCAAGTCCGTATAACGGCGCTGTCAGCTGTTCATAGCCTTCCGTCAGCCATTTAGCGCGATTCTTGCCCTTTATCTTATTGGGTGGATTCAGCAGCTCCGTAACGTAGTGTTCACTTGGTTTTTTGCCTCGCCGCGACGGGTCGCTTGCAAAAGAAGACATGTCGAAAACGAACCTGTCGAATCGCAGAACCGACAATCCGTCGGTTTCCGGATCGCTGGTTTGGGCGATGCCATCGAACATGACGAGACGCGGCCCTTCCTCCGAAGTCAGCATGGCTGCTCGCTCTGCGGAGTAGGTCACTTCCTGTTTCGGATCGCGCTGGTCGTGGGCGAAGACCCCCAGCATCTCTCCGGTCTTTGGAATCTCGCGGATGTACACGGTCAGACCATGGGAAGGATTCAGGAACCGGCCGTCGCGAATAAAGGCGGTGGCGAGATTTCCCCGCATCTCCGCTACACGCGACTTCATTTGCTGCGACGAAGTCGGCATCAGGTAGAGCGTGTCCACATACATCACGGCAGTGACCAGTACGCCGAACAATGCGATAGGCCGAGCTAGGCGAATAGCACTCATCCCCGAGGACAGCATCACCACAATCTCGGATTCGGCGTAGAGCCGGTGCAGCGTATAAAGAGCTGCGCCAAAGGCTGAAATCGGCAGCGCCGCCGAAAGGACGAGCGGCAACAGAAGAACGGTCAATTCCGCGAATACGAGCGCGCTCTGCCCGCGGTTTACGACCGTGTCGATGATGTTGAGCGATTGGGTCAGCCAGACCAGCCCGGTCAACACGATCGCGAAGAACGCGAATGGCCCGAGCAACGAACGGAAGAGATATCTGTCGATTTCGATCAAGACTCGCCCGTTTCAACGACTTCCGGGCGCCGAGGCGCTGGCGCCGATACAAGTATCGCGTTACCTGTCGGTCAGTTGAAACGCAAGGTGCCGAGGCGGAGGCAGACTTTGACGCGACTGATTGAGATCACCTTTTCCGACCCAGACTTCGGGGATTTGACCAAGCTGGCGGGTACATTGGTGACAACCGTGGGCGAGGGCGGCCAATTGTCACCGGCGGGCGAAGCGCTCGACAAGGTGTGCGGCGGCGCAATCTCTCGCCTAGCCGCATCGGCAGGGTTCAAGGCGCGAATTGGCGATGTGGAGAAACTGCTTTTTCCATCGGACCTAAGCGCGGACGCCATCCTCGTGGTCGGAACCGGTGCGGACGCTCCTGACGCGGCAGCGGCCCGCAAGATCGGCGGCGCGATAGGCGCGCGCACTGCTGGCGAGGAGACGACATTCCTTGCCGACGGTTTGGGTGGACCGAATCTGGCGGCGCAGGCGACGTTGGGAGCGGCGCTGCGACGCTACGCCTTCGTCGACCACAAGACCGACGACAATGACGAGGATATAGGCGGATCGCTCAGGGTTCGCTGTCCCGACGCCGATTTGGCGGCGAAGGCGGCCAAGCCGCTGCTGGCGACGGCCGAAGGCGTATTCTTCACTCGCGACCTGATCAATGAGCCAGCGAACGTGCTGACGACAAGCGCCTTCGCGATGCGGTTGGCGGCGATGGCGTCTCTGGGTTTGGTGGTAGAGGTTCTGGACGAGCAGAAACTAGAGGCGCTGGGCATGCGGGCGCTGCTCGCGGTCGGGCAGGGCTCTCCGTCCAAGTCCAAGGTCGTGGTTATGAAATGGATGGGCGGGGGCGACGAAGCGCCGCTCGCGTTGATCGGTAAAGGTGTCGTCTTCGACACTGGCGGCATCTCTTTGAAACCCGCGGGCGGTATGGAGGAGATGACCATGGATATGGGCGGCGCAGGCGTCGTCGCCGGCGTCATGAAGGCGCTCGCGAAACGCAAGGCGAAGGCCAATGTCATTGGCATTGTCGGCCTGGTGGAGAATATGCCGGATGGTATGGCGCAGCGGCCGGGCGATGTGGTGCGCTCATTGAAGGGCGATACGATTGAGGTGATCAACACCGACGCCGAGGGGCGGCTGGTGCTGGCCGATGTTCTGTGGCATGCGCAGGAAGAATATAAACCCGCTGCAATGATCGACTTGGCCACACTGACCGGAGCGATGGTGATCGCGCTTGGGTCAGAGAACGCCGGATATTTCTCGAATGACGACGATCTTGCGGTGGCGTTTGGTGAAGCGGCGGCTGCGGCGGGCGAGGGCGCCTGGCGGATGCCGCTGGGCAGGGCCTATGACAAGCTTCTGAAATCGCGCGTGGCGGATATGAAGAATGTCGGCGGACGCCCGGCGGGCGCGATCACAGCCGCCCAATTCCTGCAGCGTTTCGTGAAGGACGAGACGCCCTGGATTCATATCGACATCGCCGGCGTCGCGTCCTCGAAAGAGGGCAAGCCGCTCTCGCCGAAGGGCGCGACCGGTTGGGGCGTGATGGCGCTCGACCAGTTGGTGCGCGACAAGTTCGAGACCTAAGCCTTTGACCGAGGTGCTGTTTTATCACCTGACGCGACGCCCCTTGGAACAGGCGCTTCCCAGCCTTCTGGAAAAAACGCTGGAGCGGGGCTGGCGCGCGGTGGTGAGAACGGGCTCGCGGGAACGGGCAGAGGCGCTCAATGGGCATCTCTGGACTTATCGCGATGACGGGTTTCTGCCCCATGGCGGCCCCTCGGACGGGCCCGGCGACCGCCAGCCGATCTATCTGACCGCGGGAACCGAGACTCCCAACAAACCGCAACTCTTGTTTTTGGTCGATAGCGCTGAGGCTTCTGTCGATGAGTTCAAGCGGTTCGAGCGGGTGATCCTGATGTTCGACGGTCACGACGAACAGGCGGTCGGGCAGGCGCGGGGCGACTGGAAAGCGGTCTCAGACGCGGGGTTGAAAGCCGTCTACTGGGCGCAGGACGACACAGGCGGTTGGGTTAAAAAAGCGGAAAGCGGCGGATAGACCCGCCGCTCTCGAATTCAAACCGACCTAGATCAGCGCGGCGCCGTCGTCGTCGGCTTTACGTCTGTCCCGAATTTTTCGTTGAATGCGTCCAGCAGCTTGTTGATCACCGCCGCAGTCTCCGGCTCGTACCCGTCCAAAGTCGTCTCTGTGTACGTGTACTCCTCGGCTTCAGTATTTCGCTGGAAGGCGCTCTGTGCAGGCTCAGGGTATCGCTCCTCATTTGGAATGGCCATGCGGGTGCGAATCTCGTCCTTTGTGACATTCCAGGTCATAAAGTCGGTGGAGAGATTCAGCGGCCCGTCATAGGTCTCGCGGATCGCCTCCAGCACCACGGGCGCGGTCTCCGCATCGTTCTGGAAGTGATAGGCGACCGCCAGACGTGGGCGCGTCATGTCCATAACCTTACCAAAAGCTTGCGGCGGCGTGTGCGCTTGCGTGCCCGCCAGCACGGCGCCAATCGGATCGAGATTATATTTGGTGATCCACATCTCAACCGGCAGCACAACTTCGTGGATTGCGAGATCGACGCCCTTGGTGTGCTCCACCCACCAGCGATTGGGGCTGGTGTCGCTTGAGAACGCGAAGGAAAGACCGTTCCATTCGAGGATGAAACTGACGGACTGATCGGCGTGGACAGCGGGAATGGTGCGGACCTGCACGCCGTTCTCGTCATAGATCACTGCGTTCTCGGCGGTCCAATCGAATTCAGTGATTTCAATTTCCAGCGCACGGGCGTCGACGGCGGCGCCGCGGCTCGCCTCTTCCCAAGCCCAGGCTTCGCGTGTCTTGTCGAACCAGGCTTGGGTGCCCCATTCCGGTTTGACGCCGTTCGGGCCGAACAGCCTCGTTTTTGAGCGGCCGGAGTTGATCCCGCGCGTGTAGTAGAACATCGGGAAATCGCCGGCGTGATCGAGATGCAGGTGGCCAAGGAACACCTTGTTCAGAAAGTCGATGGGAATGCCGAGCGCCGACAGCCGGTCGTAGGACCCGTAGCCCATATCGAAGATGAACTTGTCGCCGTTGCCCAGCTCGACGAGGAAGCACGCGGCGGCCTGTTTCAGGCGCGGCTGAGGCATGCCGGTGCCGCAGGCGATCACCCGCATTTCATCCGCACCCAGCGTCTCGGTGCCCGGGTAATAGACGTCGCGGACCGGGTAGGGCTCGTTCGGGGAAAACTCGACGATCTTCTCCTGCGCCGAGGCGGATAGGGTGGTCGCTATCAGCGCGACTGCGAATGTCCAGATTCTCTTCACTGGTCTTGCTCCTCATTCGTTTCTTTGTCTGTGGTTTCGGGGACGGGCGCGGCGGCCGGAGTCCGATCCGGTTCATCGACCCGATTGATATCTGTGTGCGGGAAGAACTCGGCCCAAACATGCCAGAACATACCGGCTTTCAAGGCTTCAACACGCTCCAACTGGCCCTGATCCGACTTGCCGAAGAAGTCGATCTCCGTGACCGGCGAACCGCTGTCGTTCCACCATGCGCCAAGGCTTTCATAGAGCGGATGCCAGGCGAGGACGATCGACCGTTCACCGACCGTCGTGTTGACCGGACCATCATGGAACATGACGAAATCATCGGTGAAGCAAACCGCGTCTTCGCCGATATTGAGGCCCCAGATATACGCCTTATTCGGCAGGCGATTGTCCGAAAGCTCCATTTCGCCCATCACCGGTTTCGATTCCCGATGCTGGCGTCCGATGCCCCAGGAGAACATCACATCCGTGAACAGGTCGAAGACCTTCAGAATCGGATTGGACGACGGCTTGTTCAGAAACACGGTTCCGTCCGGATAAGCCCGTTCAAATCCTCTGAACGTCATCCGAAAAGTGGGCCACGGTTTCATCGCCAATGTCGGTCTGAGGGGACAGACTGCGCCGGCTTGCGACGTATCCTTGTCCCGCTCGCGAAATCCATAAATCTGCTGAATGGGTTCGCCCGAGTTGTTGTCCCGCAGGATCAGGTTATTGCCGTGCTGGGCCAGCACCTCCAGATCCAACTTGTCGTTTTCGACCACCGGCGTGTAGCCGAGTCCAAGATTGGTCATGGCGCAGAATGTCATCACCACGTTCTCGCCGTTCAGGCCGTCGTCGTTTCCGGCGAGATGGGGGCGCATCAACTGGTCATTGGAATGGGCGCGGGCGACGCCGCCCTTCTCAATCACCATGACGCTGTTATGGGGGGCGACCCATTCCTTCGCTTCAGCGATCGAGTAGTAATTCGCCGTGCCTTTCTGGTTCCTCAAACCCAGATGCACCCAGACCCAAGGAAAACCATAGAGCAGGGCGATCAGGAGCAGCGTGAGAACGAAAAGCCATCCCGGCACGACGCTGAAGAAAAGGAACATGGCCGCGGAGACGGCGAACGCCCCCAGGCCGATACCCAGCAGGCGATATTCGTTGCGGATGAAGCGGATCATATTCTCGCGCTTCACGTTCAGCACCATCTGGCTGACATCGCCGAGATCGCGGAAATAGAGAAAGCCGATATAGAGCGAAGCGCCCAGGCTTGCGATGTAGATCAGCGTCCAGAGCATTTGTTCCGCACCTCACAGTCTGCGTTGCTGTTTCTCTTGATAATCAACGATCAGGATAGTGGTGTGTCACAGCGTTCTGTCCATGATTTCCAACACTTTTAGCCTACGCCAGCGAAGACGCCATAGGCCTTCAATCCGTCCAGCACAAATTGCACGGCGAGCGCCCCCAACAGGACGCCCAGCAAGCGGGTGATCACGCTGATCCCTGTTTGGCCGAGGATACGCTCCATCCAACCACCAGCCATAAACAGTCCGAGGGTTAATGCCAGCACGCAGCCCAGCGCCGCGTAGATGGCGGCCTGCGCCGCCACATCGCCGGAATATTGGCCCATCAGCAGAATCATAGAGGCCATCGCCCCGGGGCCGGCGATCAGCGGCGTGCCCAATGGAAAAACAGATGGATCGTGGCCGGGGTCGGCGTTTTCGACATCATCATGGGTAGTTTTCGCCCGGCGCTCCTCTCGTTTCTCAAAAAGCATCTCCATGGCGATGAAAAACAGCATCAATCCGCCCGAGATGCGGAAGGCAGGCAGGCCGACGCCGATCAGATCCAGCACGGACTGGCCGAACAATCCGAACACCAGCAACACACCGGCCGCCACCGCCACGCCCCGGATCGCAAATGCGCGCCGTCTGTCATTGGAAACGCCTGCGGTCAAAGCGACGAATAACGGCGCCAGACCGGGCGGATCGATGACGACGAAGAGCGTCGCAAATGAGGTGAGGAAAATCTCCAACATCGCGCATGAACTTCCGCCCGATGATCGCGCAGGTCAAGCGCTGCGGCCTACCGTGTAAGAATCATCCGGTCGCCCTCGATCGCGATGCGTGAGAATCGGGAAAGATAACCCATACCCAGCAACGACACTCGAAGATCACCTTCGGTAATCGTCGCGCGCACATTCTCGTCTGAGACGGGGCCGAATTTAATGGTGTCGAGTTTTACAGGCGCGCCGCGAACAACGCCGTTGGCCGTCGAGGCGAGTTGTGTGTAGTTCAACTGCTCCGGGTCGATGCCCACGCGCTTCGCATCGCGAGCACTCAGCACAATATGCGTGGCGCCAGTATCGACCATAAACTCGACATCAACGTCGTTGACCAGCGCGATAACGTGAAAGTGCCCGTCATTGCGGCGGGTGAGGGCGACCACGTCCTCAGACAGGTTCACGGTCTGGCCGGGCAATAGCTGAAGTCGCAGCTGGTCCTTAAAACCGTAAGCGAGGACAAGCCCGGCGACGATAAGAACCCAGATCATGGAATGTTGCACCGCTTGGCCCATACGGCCGCGATAAGCGCGAAAAACGCCAGCGGCCACCACGAGGCCGAGAATGGCCAAATAAAAGAAGCGCGCTTGGGAATCCGGATCAGAAAACATGATAAAAAATTAATGGGCGAGTATTAACAGCATCATTCCCATATAGGCTCAAACGCCGTCTTGGACGAGGGGGTTTCGCCCCAATGTGACAACGAGTCGATCACAATTCGGTTTGCGCGGCCTCCAACCGGCTTTCGGCGTCCATCCAGATAGATTCAGCGCGGTCGAGGCCATCCATGATCTCCGCGCGTTTCTTCTGGAGCTTTGATATTTCATCCGGCCCTTTTTGATAGAGGGTCGGATCCGCCAGAAGAACATCAATCTTATCGCGCATTTCCTCTATTTTTTGAATGCGTTGCTCGGCTGCCTTTACTTCTTCCCTCAATGGAGCGAGCGCCTTTCTGGCGTCAGCGGAGCTGCGGCGCTGGATTTTCTTTGTGCGCCCCGCTGATTTCTCGCTTTTCGAGGCCCCGCCGCGTTCTGACAGAAGCAGGGTGCGGTAATCAGCCATATCTCCATCAAACGGCTCTACCTTGCCGCTGCGGACCAGCCACAGCCGGTCCGCCACCGCTTCGACCAGATGCGGGTCGTGACTGATCAGGATCACCGCCCCCTCATAATCGCTGAGACCACGGATCAGAGCCTCGCGGCTTTCGATATCCAGATGATTGGTCGGCTCATCAAGGATGATCATCTGAGGCGCGTCGAGCGTCGCCAGCCGCATCAACAGACGCGCCTTCTGGCCGCCTGACAGCGTTTCGACGGGCGACTCGGCAGTATCGGCGCCGATTCCCCCAGCGCCCAGAAGCGCGCGCAGTTTGGCAGGGGGCATGTCGCGCCGGTGGCGACGAATGTGGTCGATTGGCGTCTCGCCGAGGGTCAGCTCATCAAGCTGATGCTGCGCGAAGTATCCAATCTTAAGCTTCGAGGACGCGCGCAGAGACCCTGTCATAGGGGCCAGCCGGTTCGAGATCAGCTTGGCGAACGTCGATTTGCCTTCGCCATTGGCGCCGAGCAGGGCGATCCGATCGTCCTGATCGATACGCAGGCTGAGATTCGACAGCACGGGCGTTCCGCCATAACCCGCGCTTGCGTCCTCCAGCGCGACAATGGGAGGGGCGAGTTCCTGAGGCTTTTCAAACTGGAACGGCGCGACGGATCCTTCGACCTCAGCCGCAATCGGCTCCATTTTCGCCAACATCTTGAGCCGGGCCTGCGCCTGTTTGGCTTTCGTCGCCTTGGCGCGGAACCGATCAACGAAACTTTGCAGATGCGCGCGGGCGGCGTCCTGCTTTTTCGCCGCCGCAGCCTGATTGGCCAGCTTTTCGCGCCGCGTCTTGTCAAACGCGTCATAACCGCCGGCATAGTAGGTCAGCTTGCGATTATGGAGATGCAGGATGCCACCGACCGCCCGATTGAGAAGGTCCCGGTCATGGCTGATCACCAGCGCCGTCGCCGGATAGCGGGCGAGGAAGCTCTCCAGCCACATTGTCCCTTCGAGATCCAGATAGTTGGTCGGCTCATCGAGCAGCAGCAGATCGGGGCGAGAAAACAGTACTGCGGCCAGCGCGACCCGCATGCGCCAACCGCCGGAGAATTCCGCGCAGGCGCGCTGTTGAGCCTCAGCGTCGAACCCAAGACCGTTCAGGATTGCCGCGGCGCGCGCCTCAGCCGAATGGGCGTCGATATCGACAAGCCGGGTCTGTATCTCGGCGATACGGTGCGGATCCGCCGCGATCTCCGCTTCCGCCACCAACGCCGCACGCTCCTCATCCGCCGTCAGCACGGTCTCCAGCAGGCTGACTTCAGTCGCGGGCGCTTCCTGTGCGGCGCCGCCTATACGGGCTCGCTTGGGCGTCTCGATGTCTCCGCCATCCAGCGGCAGCTCACTCCGGATCGTCCGAAAGAGGGTGGTCTTGCCTGTGCCGTTGCGCCCCACAACGCCGACGATCTTGCCTGTGGGAATCTGCGCAGAGGCGCCCTCGAACAATGGGCGGCCCTCCATCGAGAAGCTTATATCGCGGATCGAAAGCATGGGCGGAGGCGGAACTTTCCATTTTGCGGACCGGTGGGGAAGTGGCAGTCGCGCGAAGCTGCGTCAAGCCCGCAAGGATATCCGCTTTCATGGCGGGAAACCCTGTGCTATTGCGCGCCGCAACATGCTTCGGGCCGTTCGGTCCGCAAATCCGTACATTTGAAGAGGACCGCCCCATGGCTACGCAGCGCACGCTTTCGATCATCAAGCCCGACGCCACCAACCGCAACCTGACCGGCGCCATCAACGCCAAGTTCGAGGCCGCGGGCCTGCGCATCGTCGCGCAGAAGCGCATTCACCTGACGGACGCGCAGGCGGGCAAATTCTATGAGGTGCACGCCGAGCGCCCGTTCTATGGCGAGCTGTGCGAGTTCATGGCGTCCGCGCCAGTCGTCGTGCAAGTGCTGGAAGGCGAGGGCGCCGTCGCAAAGAACCGTGAAGTGATGGGCGCCACCAACCCGGCCGAGGCGGATGAGGGCACGATCCGCAAGGAGTTCGCGCTGTCGATCGGCGAAAACTCGGTGCACGGCTCGGACGCGCCGGAGACCGCGGCGGTCGAGATCGCGTTCTTCTTCTCGGGCCTTGAACTGGTCGGATAAGGTCGAACCTACACTTTGCTGGCGCGCGTCAGGCTCCGGCCGCGCGCGCCAGCGCGGTGTCGAACGCGTCAGACGCCTTACGCCAGGGTTCGCCGTCGGGATAGTTCAACAACTGCGTTACCAGCCGGTCGGAACAAGCCAACGAGCACTCGCGCGGCAATAGCGCGGTCAAATTCTCCAACGCCGCCATCTCGACCAACCCGCCACGTCCATTCATGCCGAGCGCCCGGATCGGCGTCTCCCACTCGGTGGGCGAGGTGTATATCGGCAGCAGATTTCGCGGACTGTCCGGGTCGCATGTAACGTCGACGACCAGCCTTAACCTACAGGCGCGTGATCCTAGATCCTCTAGTGAAACCAGATTCGCTCCAGTTTCTGAGGGGGAGGCGCAATTGATCAGTAGATCGTGGCCGAGCAGCGCGTCCCGCAGGCGCCGGTATTTCGCCATCTCCGCCGTCTGTGCGCGGTCCCAGAGTGTCGCCGTCACGCCCAACTGATTCATCAACGCAACCGCGCCCTGACCCGCGTCGCCATTGGCGCCCACGATCACGGCTGAGACGTGGCCGGCGCGCCGCGAGAGCGGCGACAACAGTTCCAGTAAGTCGTCGCGGGATTCAAAAGGGATCAATCCTTGTTCCGGCCCCGGCTTGCGTTGCTGGCGGCCCAGCAACCTTCCCATTCCGATCGCCGCGCCCAACCAGCCGGCAAGCCGGCCAAGGCCGACCAGTTTGCGGCCATCTTTTCCAGTGAGGCTGTCGAGATCGTAGAGACGTCCGCCGCCGCGTTGAAAGCGGCGCATCTCGTCTCGCCATCCGGTTGGCTCGGAATAAAGGCGGGAAAAATGCGCATAGGACGCTCCCAGCCGGTCAGGTTCGCCCGGCAGCGGCCCCAAACCGAGGACTAACGTGCCTGGGTCTGAGTCCGTCCAGCTTTCCGGCTCCACCAGTTGGCAACCCGCAGCTCCGTACTCGCCGTCGCCGAATACCCGCGCAACGTTACGCTCTACCGACACGCGCCAACCTGCTTCAACAAGGCGAGCTGTGGCGGCGGGGGCGATCGGCGCCCTTACATCCGTCGGACTTACTTCCTTGCGCAACAGCAGTCGCATGGCGTCGCCTGTTCAGTCGGATGGATTCATAATCGGATCCGGCAGCGCCGAGCCCGCCACGTCCCCTGACAGAGTCACTTTATCGTCTTTTTCCCGCGCCGTCCCGTTTAGCGCCAGTCGTAGCGCATGCGGATAGAGCCGATGCTCCGCGCCCAACACGCGCGCCGCCAGCGAGTCCGGCGAGTCATCGGGCGCGACCGGTACAGCCGCTTGGGCGATAATCGGGCCCGCATCCATCTCGGCGCTGACATAGTGCACGGTGCAGCCGTGAATACGCACGCCTTCCTCCAGCGCGCGGGCATGGGTGTCTAGTCCCGGGAAAGAGGGCAGGAGAGAGGGGTGGATATTCACCATCCGCCCGCGCCAGCGCTCGGTGAAGCCGCGCGTCAGCAACCGCATGAAACCGGCGAGACAGATGAAATCAGCGCCGGAATCGGCGATCTTCTCCTCCATCGCAATTTCGAAGTTCTCGCGATCCATGTTGAAATCACGGTGATCGACGACCTCGGTGGGAATGCCCATGGCGGCGGCCTTGGCAAGACCACCGGCTGTCGGCTCATTGGAGAGAACCAGCGCGACTTCGGCCGGGAAATCGGGGCGCTCGCACGCCTCTAGCAGCGCCACCATGTTGGAGCCGCGGCCGGAAATCAGAATGGCGATCTTGCGCTTCACGACAACGCGCCCGAATAAGAAACGCCGTCACCCTCGACGATGCGCCCGATATCGAAGACGGTCTCGCCTGCGCCCTCAAAGGCTGCTCTAGCGGCTGCCACGGTGCCTTGCGGGCAAACGGCGATCATTCCGACGCCGCAGTTGAAGACTCTGAGCGCTTCGGCCTGTTCGATCCCGCCTTCCGCGATGAGCCATTTCAGGACCGGCGGGACGGTCCACGCGGAAAGGTCGATTTCTGCGGCCATGCCATCGGGCAACACGCGGGGCAGGTTCTCGGTCAATCCGCCGCCGGTCACGTGCGCGAATGCGGACACGGCGCCGGCCTTGACGGCCGCCAGCGCGGCGGGCACGTAAACGCGCGTTGGAGTCAGCAGCGCCTCGCCGAGTGTCCCTTCGCCGAATGGAGAGGGCGCATCCCAGCCAAGGCCCGAGCGCTCCACGATCTTGCGGATCAGCGAATAGCCGTTGGAGTGCGGCCCAGATGACGCGAGGCCCAGCAACACATCACCGGGCCTGGCGGGCTGGGGCAGGGCGGTCCCCCGCTCCATGGCGCCGACGGCGAAGCCAGCGAGATCGAAATCGCCATCCGCGTACATGCCCGGCATTTCCGCCGTCTCGCCACCGATCAGGGCCGCGCCGGCCTCTTCGCATCCTTTGGCGATGCCCTCGACAACTTTCGCGGCGGCGCCGACTTCCAGCGCGCCGGTGGCGAAATAATCAAGGAAGAACAGGGGCTCGGCCCCCTGGCAAACCAGGTCGTTGACGCACATGGCCACCAGATCTACCCCCACGCCCTCTACGCGACCGGTGTCGATGGCGATGCGAAGCTTGGTGCCGACGCCGTCGGTCGCGGCCACGAGAACCGGGTCGTCGTAGCCTGCGGCCTTCAGGTCAAACAGCGCGCCGAACCCGCCAAGACCGGAGGCCACGCCGGGTCGGGTGGTGGCGGCGGCGGCGGGCTTGATCGCATCGACCAAGGCGTCGCCCGCGTCGATATCCACGCCTGCGTCCTTATAGGTCAGGGCGTTGCGGCGGTCGGTCATGTGCGGGGGCGCTCCCTAGTTCGGATGAATTCAGAAGCTGTCCTAGCGCAGTCGCGCGCGTGGTGAAACAGCCTTTGCGCATCCCGCGTTGACCCTGCCGCGTCGTCCACGTAATGACGGTGGCGCACCGCACGCTTTGCGGGGCTTCAGGGGCCTGTAGCTCAGTTGGTTAGAGCGGACCGCTCATAACGGTTTGGTCGCAGGTTCGAGTCCTGCCGGGCCCACCAAATCTTCAGAAATTTATAAATCAACGCGCGTCATACGCGCGCCATCTTCTTGGTTTCTAGACTTAGACGCGAGTTCCTGCGTGAATCACGCGAAGTCACACAGGTGAGAAGGGAGCGAGTGACATGGTTTGGCTCGCCGGGCGCCTGCAATCGGCTTGCGCCGGATTAGCGATCGGCCTGCTGGCGACCGCTGCGATGGCTGACGCCTCCGGCCCGGAATTCTACCGCGTCATCGAAGGAGAATTGGCGGAGGCGCTGAGCATTCGGACCGGCCCGTCCCCCGATGTGCCGGCGATCATGAGACTTCCAGCGCAGGCGAACGGCTTGATGAATTTCGAGCGCGACACCGCGCCAAACATCGTGGAGTGGGAGGAGATGACCGAGGCGGAGCGCTCGGCCGCGTTCGATGCGGCGTGGCGGCTGACCGGATATGATCGCGCGGTCGGCTGGGCGCCCGCTCGATATCTGGCCGAGGACGGCCCGCCGGACAGCTTTCGGGGCGGAGGCACCCTCCGCAGCCTCGCCGGATCGGAATGGCGTGTCGTTCGGATCG
Organism: Paracoccaceae bacterium; assembly: GCA_963669315.1. Classification (GTDB taxonomy): domain Bacteria; phylum Pseudomonadota; class Alphaproteobacteria; order Rhodobacterales; family Rhodobacteraceae; genus SZUA-547. The sequence continues at coordinate 3,716,994 of OY770021.1, forward strand.
GCGCAGAACTCGTGGAGAGCGAGGCCCGCATCGCCTTCAAATCGGATGGACGCATGGGCGGAAACGCCGGATGCAATCAGGTCTCCGGCCAGTATACCGAAGAGACTGAGGGCGCGTTGTCGCTCGGGCCGTTGGCGACGACGCGGCGCGGCTGTCCCGGTCCCAGCATGGAGTTGGAGAGCCGGATTCTGGCGGCGCTCGCGCAAACCAAGATCGCGGTCGCCACCCATCTGGTGTTGGCGCTGCTCGGTGAGGACGGCGACGTATTGATCCAGTTCGCCCGCACCGATCATGATTGACGGCGCGCCGCGCGACCTCACTGCAAACGACGAGGCCGGCGTTCTGGAAACAGCCGTAGCGTAGGCTTGGCGGCCTAGCAGATCGCGTGATCTAGCGCCGTCTCCTGCGCCGTCTGCCGCCGCTCTCCGACTCTGAACCGCCATAGGCGACGCTCGGCAGTAAAGCGTGTTGAGACAGGCGCGGGTAGGGCGCTGTTTTGTGCGGCAGGGCCATGGCGGCGACGAAGTGCTCCTGAAAGCGTGGCTCGACGGCCGTCTCGACCTTCTCGATGCGCCGCGCGAGGCTTTCGATCTCACGCCGGGCGGAGGCGTTGAGCAGCGCGATTCGCGCGCCTGTGCCCGCCGCATTGCCCGCAGACGACACATCCTGCAGCTCGCAGTCGGGAATCATGCCCAGAACAAGCGCGTGTTTGGGTGAGATATGCGCGCCGAAGGCGCCAGCCAGCACCACACGCTCCACCGTGTCGACGCCCATCTGGTCCATCAGCAGGCGCGCGCCGGCATAGAGCGCAGCCTTGGCCAGCTGGATCGCGCGAATATCGTTTTGGGTGACAAGAATGCGCCGTCCGGAAGGCGTCTCATGCAGCATGTAGGCGTGCGTGCGCCCATCCGGGACGCTGCGTGGCGTCCCGGTCTGCTTGGCCGAGCCGATCACCCCATCCTCGTCTACGATCCCAGCGAGGCGCATCTCCGCGATCACTTCAATAATGCCTGAGCCGCATATGCCCGTGACGTCGCTGATGTGGTCCGTGAATCCGTCCTCATCGGACCAGAGATCAGAGCCGATCACCTGAAAGCGCGGCTCCTTGGTCTCCAGATCAATTCGCACACGCTCGATGGCGCCTGGAGCGGCGCGCTGGCCCGCGCTGATCTGGGCGCCTTCGAAAGCCGGGCCGGTGGGTGAGGAGCAGGCGAGCAGCCGGTCCTCATTCCCGAGCATGATCTCCGCATTGGTGCCAACATCGACCACCAGCGTCATGCGGTCTTGCCGGTGCGGGCTTTCCGACAGCGCCACGGCGGCGGCGTCGGCGCCCACATGCCCGGCGATGCAGGGCAACACATAGACCTGCGCGTCAGGATGCATGCGCAGGTCCAACTCCTTGGCCCAAAGCGTCAATCCATCGGACGTCGCCAAAGCGAATGGCGCGCCCCCCAGTTCAACGGGATCAAGGCCCAGCAAAAGGTGGTGCATGACCGGATTGCCGACGAAGACGCCTTCGAACACGTCGGTGCGCTCGACGCCCGCCACTTTGGCGACGTCACCGATCAACGTATTCAGCGCCTCGCGAACCGCCGCCGTCATCTCGGCAGCGCCGCCAGGGTTCATCATCGCATAGCTGACCCGGCTCATCAGATCCTCGCCAAAGCGGATCTGCGGGTTCATCAGGCCTGAGGAGGCCAGCACCTCGCCGGTTTGAAGATCGCATAGATGCCCGGCGATGGTCGTCGATCCCACGTCAACGGCGATCCCGTAGATCGAGCCCTCGTAGTATCCGGGCCAGACATGCATGATCCGGCCGCGTCGCAGCCCCCGGCCCGCGAATACCGCGCAAGTGACTTTCCACGCGCCGTCCCGCAGAGCCTTTTGCAGCCCCTGAACGGCGCGCAAATCGCCGGTGATCCCGACCAGACCCCACTGCTCCTCAAGCGCTTTTTGTAGGCGCTCCAGGTCTCCGGTGGGGGAGTGCATATCGGGCTCTTCGACCTCGACATAGTAAAGCCGGGTCGCGGGATCGAGCACGATTTCTCGCGCTTCAGCGCGCTTTCGAACAACTTGCTTGTGAACCTGACTTTCGGGCGGCACGTCGATGACGACATCGCCCTGAACCGTGGCCTGACAGCCGAGGCGGCGGCCCTCGGTCAGGCCGCGTTTGAATTTGTAGCGCTCTTCGACCGAGTTCCATGCGCTGAGCGCGTTGTCCCGGGCCGTCACGCCATGCTTGGGAAATTCGCCAAAACTCGGCGTCACCTGGCATTTTGAGCAGATGCCGCGACCGCCACAAACGCTATCGAGATCGACGCCAAGTTCTCGCGCTGCCTGCAATACCGGCGTGCCCACGGCGAAGCGCGCCCTCTTGCCGGAGGGGGTAAAGATCACCAGCGCATCGGACGCATCGGCCATAGTTTCTCACAAAATTCGTTTCTTGCGACGTGATTAGCGCATGAGACTCTCGATGACGAGAGGGCTGGTTTCCGAACGGTAACGGCGAATTGGCTGGACTAGCCGCTGGAAAGGCCGATGTTGGGGGCGAATCCCTCATCCAGGAGAATTTTATGTTTCGCGCCCTTACGCTCGCCGTCCTTCTGGCGGTCGCGACTGTTCCCGCCTCCGCAGCGGAATGGCGCAAACTGTTGACGCCCGGCGAACTTGCAGAGATCAACACCGGCGAAATATTGATCCTCGATATCAGGGGTTCAACCGCCTATTCGCAACGCCATGTGGCGGGCGCGGTCAATGCGCCTTATCCGATGTGGCGCGGCCCCAGCGATAATCCGGGGCAAGCGCTGACCGAAGACTACCTGACAGTATTTTTACAGTCGCTGGGCGTAGAGCGCGAAAAGCCGGTGGTCATTACCTATGCTGGCAAGAATGCGACGGATTTCGGGTCGGCGGCGCGCGTTTACTGGACCCTCAAATCGGCCGGCGTCGAGCAAATTGCGATACTGAACGGCGGGCTGAAGGCTTGGCGCAATGCTGGCTTGGAACTCACATATGAGCCGGTGAAGCCCGCGCGCAGCGATATTCACGCATCATTGTCGGACCAATGGATGCTGACGCGTGAAGGCGTTCTGGATGTGGTTGAGGGGCGCTCAGAAGCACGTTTGGTGGACGCCCGTCCGCTGGCATTTTTTGAGGGCAAGGCGAAACACCGCGCCGCTAAAAATGCGGGCACACTGGAAGGCGCCCTGAATCTTGTCCACTCTAACTGGTTTGTCGATCACAAGAACCAAATGATTTCGACGCCCGAGACGGCGGAAACGATCGCGCGCAACGCGGGATATGACGGCGAAAAGGACGATGGCGAGGTTCTGGTCAGCTTTTGTAATACCGGTCATTGGGCGGCGACGAACTGGTTTGCGTTAAGTGAGATCGCCGGAATTGAGAATGTGAAGCTCTATCCTGAAAGCATGGTGGGTTGGTCCAACGCACTCCTACCGACGGCGAACGCCAACTGACGACCCTTTCGCGTGACTTGGTCTGGACTTGCGCGCCCATCGTCGATGACGTATGTTAACCACAAGGTTAATAAATATGGAGATCGGCGATGCAAGCGCACCCCGCAGCCCAGGATCAAGCGCATCTAGCGGCTCGTAGTGAGCTTCTCCGAAGGGAAAAAGAGCTCAACAAGCTCAGGGATGAGCTTTCTGAGCAGCGAAGAAATCTTCCCAAGCTGAAGGTTTCAAAAGACTATTCGTTCCACACGAAGGACGGCCGCAGAAGTTTGGACGAATTGTTCGGCTCACATCGCCAGTTGCTCATTTATCATTTCATGTTCCCGAATGAATGGGAGCAGGGCTGTAAATCCTGCTCGCTGTGTATGGACGGCATCGACGGCGCGCTTCCTCATCTGGCTGCGCGCAACACCGCGTTGGTCGCCGTCGCACGTGGTTCCTTTGAGAAAATCGATGCGTTTCGCCACAGGATGGGGTGGTCCGTTCCCTTCGCATCTTCGGGCGACTCGGAGTTCAACGATGACTTTGGCGTCACACTGTCAGAGGAGCGACGCGAAGCGGGAACTGCGGTCTATAACTATCGCGAGTGCCGGTTCCCGGTGTCGGAGGTGCCCGGCTTATCCAGTTTTTCAAAAGGGGACGATGGAGCCGTCTATTACCATTATTCGACATATGCTCGAGGCTTGGACCCCATGATGCCGGTTTATCAACTGTTGGATCTGACCAGCATCGGGCGGGACGAGAGCAACGGCATCATGAACTGGGTGCGGTTACACGACGAATACTGATCTAAGTGGCAGCTTGATCCGGCGCTTACCCGCCCTTGGATTCTATCGCCAGCCAGGCGTCGAATTCGGCTGCAATCCAAGCCACGTCTCAAATGTGCTGCCAGGTGATATGATCATCAGGGTGGTATAGATCGTGGCGATTGCGCCATAGGCGAAGAAGATCGTCGTGAAGACGCGGGGCGTGTGCTTGATCACCAAGCTCTACCTGTCCTGCGCGTCAATCCAGGTGAGGTCTTTCACGGCGCTTTTCTCATGGGCTCGACGTCGACTTTCCCCTCGATCCAGTCATCAATAGTTTTTGTTATCTCACGCGAGTCTTCCGGTGAGAATTTCGGATCAATCGGAATGAACACGCCGTCGCGCGTGGCGAGCCCAAGAAACTTCTTGCCGCCGCCTGCGACGGACGGCCTGAGTTCGGTTCCCAAGAATTCTTTTAGCGGCAATGAGGCCTGGTGGTTGAGGAAAGGTCGTCGCTCTCCGCATTGAACCGTGTTCGAGGCGCGGTCAAACGATATCGTGACCAGCGACGTCTTGTGCCAGGCGACGAAAATATTGAGCACCCCCAACACCGCCGCCGCCCAGCGGACATTGCTGGGTTCAATAATTGCATAGACCGCCGCGAAGCCGCCAAAGGTGAGATACAGGAAAGACTGGAGCCGTCCCGCTCTGTGCCTCACTTCCAGCCGCTCTGGGCTTGCGAATTCGATCCAAGTGTTTCCAGACATGTCTATCGTCTTACGGTCGGTTCACGGGAAGGGGAAGGACCCTCTTGTTTCTCGCCCGCCAGCCAGGCGTTGATGGCCTTCATCACAGGCTCGCGGTCGGCGCTGGTGTAGCCAGTCTCCAGAGGGACGACGCCACTGCTGGTGCGCAGGGCGAGGCGCGTCAGCCGGGATCCGTCGCTCCAATGCGACTGCAATTGGACGCGCTCAACCTTGGAATAATCAAACGCTCGCGTGCCGGGGCGAAACAGGCGGGTTTCACGGAACGCTACCGCTCCCCCGGATCGGTCGAATGTCAGCGTGACGACGGGCGCGAACCACCACGCCCCCGCCAAAGCGCCAACGCCGAGCACAGGCACAAGAACAGCCTCGGCGGTGCTGGTGAAGGTTTCGGGCTTGAAGATCGCAGCATAGAGAGCGGCGACGCCCATCAGAGTCAGAAAACCGCCCAGAAACCAGGGGACATGGCGCACCACCAACCGATCGCTGGACTGTTCGATGATCTTCATGCGTTCTCAGCAACCGGTCAGCTAATCGAGACCGCGCCGTCCTCTGCGATCGTCCAGAAAGGATTATAGGCCAGCTCGATCAGATGGCCGTCCGGGTCGGCGACATAGCCAGAATACCCACCCCAAAACACCTTTTCGGGCGCTTTCACAGCGCGAGCCCCTGCGGAGACCGCTTTTTCAAAGGCCTCGTCGACCTCCGCCTCGCTGCGCCCGTTCCACGAAATGCTGGTGGGGCCGGGCGCATAAGTCAGCCTTTCGCCGGTCTCTTTCTCCAGTTCAACCCGCGGATACAGGCCGAGCACGACGCCGTTCAGCTGAAAGAAGACGACGCCCTTTGGACCCGGATGCTCTTTCCAGCCGAACGCCTCAACATAGAAACGGTGCGACCGCGCCAGATCCTCGACGCCGAGCGTGATTAGAGAAATACGCTGCTCCATCGGGCGGGTTCCTTTCAGTTCAGCCGCGCTCGCGACGCCGCCTCCGTCCCTCGCGCCCGCCACGTCCGCGGGCGGGGGCCTCGCCCTCAGCGACCGGGGGCTTGTTCGCCGCGATCCATGCGGACCCATGCGGATCGTTGTTCATCAACAGGTTGGCGGCGCGGATCGCCTCCATTTCCTGCGGGCGGGTTGGATTCATGATCGCCGAAGTCATGCCCGCGGTGATCGCCATTGGAAGGAACGCGGCGTTGATGCCATGCCGGTTGGGCAGGCCGAATGAGACATTTGACGCGCCGCAAGTGGTGTTCACCTTCAACTCTTCCCGCAATTTGCGCACCAAAGCGAAGACCTGCTGGCCCGCGCTCGCCATGGCGCCGATGGGCATGACCAGCGGATCGACCACGATGTCATGGGCGGGGATGCCGAAATCCGCCGCACGCTCGACGATCCTTTTTGCGACGGCGAAGCGGACCTCCGGATCCTCAGAAATGCCAGTGTCGTCGTTGGAGATCGCGACCACGGGCACACTGTACTTTTTCACCAGAGGCAGCACACGCTCCAGCCGTTCCTCCTCACCCGTCACCGAGTTCAGAAGGGGCCGGCCTTCGGCGGCCTCCAGTCCAGCCTCGAGCGCGTCCGGCACCGAGGAATCGATGCAAAGCGGCACATCGACCAACCCTTGCACCAGCCCGATCAGGTTCCGCATCAGCGGCGGCTCCGTCTCGTTCGGATTGGGGTTGGAGTTATAGACGACGCCCGCGTTCACATCGAGCATCGACGCCCCACAGGCCACCTGCTGAAGCGCGTCTTTTTCGACCGTCGAATAGTCTCCGGCCTCAAGTTCAGCCGCGAGCTTCTTTCGGCCCGTCGGATTGATCCGCTCTCCGATCACGCAAAACGGCTGATCAAAGCCGATGGTGACGGTCTTAGTTTTGGATTCGATGACGGTGCGGGTCATGATGGTTCCTTGGGGGCCGGGTCCGTGGAAATGCGGCGTCACCCTATAAACCGGCGGCGCGCCAGTGGAAAGGCGCGTCAGTCGCCTGCGGCGTCGGTCGCCCAGCCGTCGGCTGCTATCAGAGCCTTGATCCTGTCCCTGTCATACTCTCGCTCCAGCCGTTCCGCGGTTGCACGTGCGATCTCCATCGGATCGCCATCGATTTCACCTTCTGCCGCCTTGCGCCATTCAGCCAGATAAGCGTCTCCGTCCTTAGCGCCGACTTTCATCGCGCATCGGTCGATGGCCTGCTCGAACCGCTCAGGCAGTTGAATCTTGGCCGCGCGACGGCCTTTTCCGACGATGACCTGGGCAGGGATATCCCGCCAATATACGATGATGAGTTGGGGCAATGGGAGACTCCGATCTGCGCTGCAGAGGGGGGCGGGCCGGACTGGTTTTAGCGGTTGTTACACTACGTTCAAGCCATTATCTTCCGCGCCTCGCCGCACGGATGATAGATTAAGCGGCGGTTTTTAGCACAAACGGAGCGTCCTGATGTCTGCGCCCGCCGAGACGACGGCGAAAGCCCCGTCGATATCTTTCGAGTTCTTCCCGCCACAAAGCCCCAAAGCAACCGAGCAGCTTTGGCGGTCGGTCGAGCGTCTGGCGCCGCTTGGTCCGCGCTATGTCTCCGTGACATATGGCGCCGGCGGATCGACGCGAGAGCGGACGATGAACGCCATCCAGGCGATCCGCGACCGGGCGCATCTGACAGTGGCCGGACATCTGACCTGCGTGGGCGCGACGCGGGAGGAGACTCTGGACGTCGCCCGCACCTATGCGAAATTGGGCGTGCGCCGGATTGTTGCGCTGCGTGGCGACCCGCCGGCAGGCGCTGAAAAGTTTGAGCCGCATCCCGATGGCTTTGCCAGCGCGGCGGAGCTCGTCGCCGGACTGCGCGATACGGTCAATTTGCAGATCGCTGTCGCTGCCTATCCAGAGACGCATCCGGAGTCGATCTCCGCCGAAAGCGATATCGAGAATCTGAAGCGCAAGCTCGACGCGGGCGCCGACAAGGCGATCACGCAGTTCTTTTTCGACAATGAGCAGTTTTATCGCTTTCTCGACAAATGCGAGAAGGCGGGAATAAACGCTCCCATCGCGCCGGGCATCCTGCCAATCGAGAACTTCACCAAGATGCGCAATTTCGCCGCCCGCTGCGGCGCATCCGTGCCGGACTGGCTCGGCGATCTCTACGAAAAGGTCGAAACCCCGGAGGATGCCGACCAGCTTTCAGTCGAAGTAGCTCGGAAGCAGTGCCATGATCTGTTTGATCACGGCTGTGGGCATATTCATTTCTACACGCTGAACAAGCCGGATCTCTGCTATACGGTCTGCCGTTCGCTGGGTGTCGAGCCTGCGAATGGGAACGCCGCCGCAGCGGCGGGTTAACGGACCAGACCGCCGCCGACGCAACCGGCCGCCAAGCCTGGGGGCGCGCATGATTCTGATTCTCACCCAGTGTTTCCCGCCGACGTCCGGCGGGATCGAGGGATTGATGGGCGGCCTTGCGAGGGAACTGGCCGCGGCGGGCCGGGACGTTCTGGTCTTCGCGGACGCCCACAAGCAGGCGGACGCCTTCGATTCTTCGATCCGGGAGCGCTATTCCATCAAACGCTTTGGCGGCGTGAAACCATTGCGCAGGCGATTGAAAGCGCGTGCGGCGTCTCAACTGATCCGCAATGACGAGGTGGACGGCGTCTTCGCCGATAGCTGGAAAAGCCTGGAAATGCTGAACAGGGCGGTCCTGAGAAAAGCCGGAACGCCCGTTATCGTTTGGTCCCATGGGAACGAGTATCCGGCGAACCCGACACCCGCAAAGCGCAGGCGCATCGTGGCCGCCTTGTCGGCGGCAACCAGAATCCTGGCGAACTCAGCCTACACAAGGGCTCGCATCGCTGAGTTCGTTCCCGATGGCGTCGATGTGGTTCTGCGCCATCCGCCGACTGATCTTCCAGATCAGCCAGAAAATGCCGATCTTGAGTGGGCTGAGGAGTTGTGGGGCGCCCAGGGCCCGCGACTGGTCAGCGTTTCTCGCCTCGATCCGCGAAAGGGGTTGGACTCGGTGATCCGTTGTTTGCCTGATCTTTCTTTGGGTCATCCTAACATCCGATACGTGATTGCGGGATCTGGGGGCGACCGGGACCGGCTTGAAGCGCTGGCGAAGGAAATCGGCGTCGGCAAGCTGGTGCGGTTTGCTGGACGGGTCGACGGAGCACGCAAGTCGGCCCTCTATGCGACGTCTGACCTTTTCGTCATGCCGACCCGACCGATTAGCGGCTATGCCGAGACATTCGGCATCGTCTTTCCCGAAGCCGCCTATTTTGGCGTTCCTGCTGTCGCGGGACAGGCCGGGGGATCGGCGGACGCGGTGGCGGATGGCGAAACGGGCGTTCTTTGCGACGGCGACGATCCAAGTGCGGTCTCAGCCGCCATCGGTCGGATGGTCGATGACGCTAATCTGCGCAAGAGATTGGGGGATGCCGCCAGATCTCGCGGCGCGAAATCGGTTTGGCGGGAAAGTATCGGTCCATTCCTGGCCGATATCGATGACCCTAAGAGAGCTTGAAGTCAGCCGTCCTCGTAATATGCGCAGGCCTTGCCTTCGGTCCTTAAGTGCATTTCCAGCATTTTAACATCGCGCAGCCAACGGCCAATCGCTGCGGCCCAGGCGATGGCGAATCCGTATAGCCCGCCGCGCCAAAGCCCCCGCAGGAAATAGTGACGTAAAAAGTAGATCGGCATCGCGAACAGCACACGAAGCGTGACCGACAGGCGGGATTTGAGTCGACTTTCATTTGCTCTCACGCCGCTGACTTTGTTCAACTTGCTGATGACATGGGCCATGTTCTTGAATGAGTAGTGATCCAGCGCGCCTTTCAGGCGACCGATTGGCGTGTCCTTCGAAACTTCCAACTGGTCCCACGCCTTGTGGTCCGGCATGCGAATCGCACGCCTGTCATAAAGCTTTCGCCGGTAAGCGAGGGAGAAATTGCTCCACCTTTCGCCGTAGGGCGGCACGGTCACCAATTCGATTTCATAAACTGATTTCTCCGGGACGCCGTTTGCAAACAGCGCGCGCATCGCATCGGCCAGTTCCGGCGTGACGATCTCATCCGCGTCCAGATCCAGCAGCCAGTCGTTGCGGCATCGCTCCTCACCGACTCGTTTCTGGCACCCATTCCCCAGCCAGGGCTGTTCAACCACCGTGGCACCGGCGGCTTCCGCAATTTCTTTGGTTCGGTCGGTAGAGCCGGAATCGACGATCACCACCTCGTCGACGAAGAGAAAGGCGGCTCGAATCACGCGCTCGATCATGCGCTCTTCATTCAGGGTCCGGATGTAACAGGACACGGGCGCTGGACGCAGAGTTGGTATCGTCTCGGTCGCTTCCATCACGCAACTTTCCAAAACTTCGCGAGCGTCTGTTCTAGGAGAACCACGAACGGGCAAAGCCGTGCAAGTCGGAACGACCATGGGCAATTGCGCGCGGTGAGCGCGAACGACACAGTTTCGGAGTGCGGACCACGCTTGCGGGCGCGCGCTGCTCTGTTACGTTTGGGACTCTGAACCCTCCGGAGATTGATCACGTGACTGCGGACGCCCCCGACACGCCTACACCGAAACGGCACCGCGACAACTCGCGGCGGCGCGCAGGGTCGGATTGCGCGTCACGTGAACCCGGCAATACCGCGGACGCCCCCGGGATGTTGGAGGGGGAGAGCAATGCGCCAGCCCATCAAAAGGTCAATGGGTCTGGTGAGAGCAGCGACGGACAAGTTCTGGCGGCGATCGATATCGGCACCAATAATTGCAGGTTGCTGATCGCACGGCAGACCGGTGACGATTTCGACGTTATCGATGCGTTCTCCCGCGTCGTCCGGCTGGGAGAGGGCGTCGCGTTGACCGGCGAGTTGTCGCAAAAAGCGATGGACCGGACCATCGAGGCGCTCAGGATATGCGCCCGAAAAATGCGTCGCCACAAGGGGGTCCGGGTCCGGGTCGTGGCGACCGAGGCGTGCCGCCGCGCGAGAAACGGACGCGCATTCGTTGACAGAGTACGTCGCGAAACGGGCCTGCGGATCGACGTCATCTCGACTGAGGATGAAGCCAGGCTCGCCGTAGCCGGGTGCGCGCCACTCACCGATCCCGAGGCGGAGCATCTGCTGGTGTTCGACATCGGTGGCGGGTCGACTGAGCTGATCTGGGTGAATTTATCGACAGTCCCGCCCTCGCGCCGGCGCAGTCTGGTCAGGGCGCTTGCACCGGCGGGCAGAGGCCGGCCGAAGGATTCGGCGCGCGCCCGCGCAGCCGAGGCGCATATCGCGGGCTGGATCTCCATACCCTTGGGAGTCGCGACGCTTTACGATCAGTTTACCGGGTTTGGCGACGAATACGCCCAATTCGAAAAGATGCGCAAAGCGTTTTCGGATGGGCTTGAGAGCTTCGCTGCGAACGGATTCGCCCCAACACCAGACCGGTTGTCGCGCCTGCAGTTGCTCGGCACCTCTGGCACGGTGACCACTCTTGCGGGCGTGCATCTGGGCCTGCCGCGTTACGACCGCACAAAGGTCGATGGGCTTTGGGTTGGCTCCAAATCTCTGTTCGACGTGACCTCTAAACTTCTGACAGCGGGGATATCCGGGCGGTCCGCCATTCCCTGCATAGGCGCCGACAGGGCGGAATTCCTGATGTCGGGCGCGGCGATTCTGAACGCCATAATGATGACCTGGCCCAGTCCGCGTGTCCGTGTGGCCGATCGCGGATTGCGAGAGGGGCTGCTTTACAGCCTGATGCAGACGACTGGCGCCCGGCCAGAGCGTGGAGGGAACGGCAATGGCGCGTGAACGCGGCGCGTCTGGGCGTGGGCAACGCGAGTTAAAGCAGAGGGTGAAGTCCGCCCGAGGCCGAAAGCTAAGCTCCACCAAATGGTTGGAGCGCCAACTTAATGATCCATACGTCCATCGCGCAAAGAAGGATGGTTATCGGGGCAGGGCGGCGTTCAAGTTGCTTGAGATCGATGAGAAGTTCCGGTTCCTGAAGCCGGGCGCACGGGTTGTCGATCTCGGCTGCGCGCCCGGCGGATGGCTGCAGGTTGCGATCCCCCGCGTCAACTCCGACGGAGAGCGCAAAGGAAAACCGGTTGGGTTCACGCTGGGTGTCGATCTGCAAGAGGTCGAGCCGATTGCCGGCGCAAATTTGCTGGAACTCGATTTCCTGGATGAAGGGGCGGACGACGTCGTCAAGGATGCGCTGAACGGGCCCGCTGACGTGGTTCTAAGCGACATGGCGGCGTCGTCGTCCGGCCACAAGGCGACGGACCATTTGCGCATCATGTCGTTGTGCGAGGCGGCGGCCTATTTTGCATTCGACGTGCTGACCGAGGGCGGCGTGTTCGTCGCGAAAGTATTGCAGGGAGGGGCGGAAAGCGACTTGCTGAAACTGCTCAAGCAACGCTTCGCCAAGGTCCAGCATTTCAAGCCGCCCGCCAGCCGCAAGGATTCGTCTGAAATGTATGTGATCGCGACGGGGTTTCGCGCGACGGAGAACACTTTATAAACGTTTCTTAAAGCCCGATTGGCTTCTAGAGAGCCTGCAATGCCCGCACCGATTCTGCCGCCTCGATCGCCGCTCTACGCCCGAACGCCTCCGGCGTTGTTCCCGCTTTGCCTAGGGTTCGTCGGGCTCGCGCTGGCGTGGCGGCGCGTGTCGGACGCATTAGGGTTTCACGCGGGTGTTGGCGAGACACTGCTAAGCATGTCCGCAGTGCTCTTCGCAGCGACGCTGCTGCTCTATCTACGTAAACTGGCGGCCAGGCCAATCGCGCTGCTGGACGATTTGCGTACGCCAGCGGGACGGGGCGCATTGTCCGCCGGGTCTATGACCATGATGCTGCTTGGTTTTGGATTTGTTGACATCGCCGAGGGGCTGGCGCGGGCGCTTTGGTTAAGCGGGTTGGTGGCGCACCTTGTTCTCGCCGCGCTGCTGATCGAGTTGATGCTTCACTTGCCGCGCGGAACCCGGCCCGCCACGCCTGCGCTCTACGTGCCTTTCGTCGGGCAGATTGTGGCGCCGATGGGCGGCGTTCCGCTGGGTTATGAAGCGCTTTCGGCCGGGATTCTCGTGGTTTCGATAATTATTTGGATCGGCCTGACCGGCCCGATTTTGGCGCGGCTGTCGAAGGCCGCGCCACAACCCCCTGTCAGACCGCCGCTGGCGATCTTACTGGCGCCGCCGGCCATCGGACTGGTGGCGCATCATGCGCTTCCGCCAGCGCTTCAATCGACCGGTCTGGAGTTGATCCTGTTTGTTATAGCCAGCTTGACGGCGGTGTTTCTGCTGATCCGCGCGACCTGGCTGACAGAAGGCGGTTTTACGCCGCTTTGGGCTTCCTTCACCTTTCCGTTCGCCGCCTACGCCGGTGCTGCGGGCGTAATGGTGGAAAACCGGATGGGCGCGGCTTGGGATGCGGTTGCAGCCGGCGCGCTGGCGGCTGCGACGCTGATCACGTTCTTCGTCACCTGGCGTTTCGTGGTCGCAGCCAAGGCGGGTGAACTGTTTCGAGCACCGGTGATCTGACGCGTAATCGTTCTGATTTCGAGATTCCCGCTTTCCAATCGTCCCCGGGCGTGGAATAGAGACGCGCCAAACCGACTCCGGAGGCAGGAGACCCCATGGAGATTCGCGAGGCGCTTACTTTCGACGACGTTCTGCTGGTTCCCGGCCGGTCAAATGTATTGCCGGCCGAGGCTGAAACGAACGCGCGTCTGACCAAGACCATATCCCTGAACATCCCGCTGATCTCATCGGCGATGGACACCGTGACCGAGGCGAAAATGGCGATCGCCATGGCGCAGGCGGGCGGGATCGGCGTGCTTCACCGCAACATGACGATCGCGGAGCAAGCGGCGAAAGTCCGGCGGGTGAAGCGGTTTGAATCTGGAATCGTTTACGACCCGATCACGTTGCGGCCTGACCAAACGCTGGCGCATGCCAAAGAACTTCAGAACCGGCACAACATCACCGGGTTTCCGGTGGTCGACGGCGACGGCGCTCTGGTCGGCATTCTGACCAATCGCGACATGCGGTTCGCCGAGGATCCGGCGACTCCCGTTCACGCGCTGATGACGTCAGAGGAACTGGCCACGGTGCGCGAGCCGGTGGATCTGGACGCCGCGAAGAAAATGCTGCACCAGCGCCGTATCGAGAAGCTGCTGGTCGTTGACGAGGCCGGGCGCTGCGTCGGTCTGCTGACGGTGAAGGATATCGAGCAGGCGGTGCTGAACCCTCAAGCCTGCAAGGATCAGATGGGTAGGTTGCGCGTCGCTGCGGCCAGCACCGTTGGCGATGAGGGGTTTTCCCGCGCCGAAGCGCTGATTGACGCCGGCGTGGACCTGATCGTGATCGACACCGCCCACGGCCATTCGGATCTGGTCAGCGAGTCGGTCGAGCGCATCAAGAGCACTTCAAACTCGGTTCAGGTGGTCGCCGGCAACGTGGCGACGGCCGAAGCGACCCGCACGCTGCTGGATGCAGGCGCGGACGCAGTGAAAGTCGGCATCGGGCCGGGCTCGATCTGCACCACCCGCATCGTCGCGGGCGTGGGCGTGCCGCAGCTTACCGCCATTTCAGATTGCGCCAACGAGGCCGCGAAAACAGGCCAGCCAGTGATCGCGGACGGCGGCATCAAGTTTTCGGGCGATCTGGCCAAGGCGATTGCGGCGGGCGCCGACTGCGCCATGATCGGATCAATGCTTGCTGGAACGGACGAGGCGCCGGGCGAGGTGTTCCTCTATCAGGGCCGGTCCTACAAGTCGTATCGCGGAATGGGCAGCGTCGGAGCCATGGCGCGAGGCTCCGCCGACAGGTATTTTCAGAAACAGGTCTCTGAGACCCATAAGCTGGTGCCTGAGGGCGTCGAGGGGCAGGTGCCCTATAAGGGCGGCGCAACGAGCGTTTTGCATCAGCTGGTGGGCGGTCTGCGGGCTGCCATGGGGTATACCGGAAATCGGACGGTCGAGGAGATGCGCACGAACTGCCGTTTTGTTCGAATTTCGGGCGCCGGGCTGAAGGAAAGCCATGTCCATGATGTTCAGATCACCCGCGAAACGCCGAATTATCGCGTCGGCTAGCATCGCAGCGCTGGCGGCATTGCTTGGCGCGAGCAGCGCCGCTGCGCAAGCCAGCCGCGACTGCCTTTATGTGGACTCCCGGCAAGGTTGGCAGGCGTTGCCGGCGCCGGAGGGCCAGGTATTCGATCTTTCCGCCGATGGGGAGTGGACTGTCCTGAAGGCGTCTCAGGCGCCGGTGAACCTGAAGGGACATCTCGGCCAGGCCGCCGATGAGCTGTCGATCTGGAATGGCTATAAATTCGACCAGTCCTTTCCGTTTGGCGCGATGCTGTATCGCGGGCCGGACGGAAAAGTCGGCTCTTTCGCGGATCTCGCGACCCGATTGTGGCTGGGTCAGGCTTCGGGACGGGAGATCAGCGGCATCGGTTCGATTGAGCTGCGTATCAACGACGCTGACAGCTCGCTGGGCGACAACGCCGGACGCATCAGGGTTTGCCTGATTCATCAGCCATAAGGGCGGAAACGTGACCCCCGCCGCCCGACTTTCCGCCGCCATTGAGATTCTGGATCGCTGGGGCGAGTCCGATGAGGGCATGGACCGCCTGCTTGCGCGATGGGGACGGGAGAATCGGTATGCGGGCTCCAAGGATCGCGCGGCGATTTCCGATATTGTTTACGAGTGCCTTAGGAAACGACGGTCGCTGACGGCGCAGGGCGGAGCGGCATCCGGGCGCGCCATGGTCGCGGCCTATGCGCATGAACATTTCGGCGATGTGGCCGCGTTGTTTACCGGGGATCGTTATGCCCCGGCACCACTTTCAGCCATGGAACTTGATGCACTCTCTACGAAGTCACCGATGACGGACGCGGAGCGGCTGGATATCCCTGACTGGCTGGAGGGGCCGCTGAGGGAGTCGCTGGGCGTAGATTTTGAGCCAGCACTTCTGGCGCTCAGGGACCGTGCTCCGCTAGATCTGCGCGTCAACGCCTTGAAAGCGGATGTCGATGACACGAGCGCCGCGTTGGCCGCGGATGGGATCGATACGGCGCCCGGCCCCTTTTCTCCGTGGTGTCTGCGGGTCACAGAGGGCGCGCGCCGGGTCGCCCGATCCACCGCCTATCAGCAGGGGCTGGTTGAGATACAGGACGCCGCCAGTCAGGCTGTCGCGCGGCTCGCAGGCGCTGGTCCGATGATGATGGTCATTGATCTTTGCGCCGGGGGCGGGGGAAAGACGCTGGCGCTGGCAGCGGAGATGCAGGGAATTGGGCGTCTCGTCGCCCATGACGTCGCGCCGGATCGGATGCGCGACCTGCCTGCGCGGGCGGCGCGCGCTGGAGTGATCCCCGAAATCGTCGCAACGGCGGATCTTAGCGCATTCAACGGCGAAGCGGATGTCGTTCTTGTCGACGCGCCCTGCTCGGGGTCCGGTGCCTGGCGGCGCAATCCGGACGCCAAATGGCGCTTCACGCCGGAGCGCCTGCAGGCGCTTCATCGGGCGCAGGCGGAGGCTCTGGACTTGGGGGCCGCACTGGTCAAGCCCGGCGGGCGACTGGTCTACGCCACTTGCTCAGTTTTGAAGGCGGAGAACGAGGACACGGCGACCGGCTTCCTAGCGCGCCACATGATGGATTATGAAACCGCAGCTTTGGAAGTCGACCTGCTTCTTTCTAACGGCGCTGCCGTCTTGACTGATCCCGGCCTTCGCCTGCACCCCGCTGCGCAGGAGGGCGATGGGTTCTACGCCGCAGCGTTTCAGAGGCGCGCGTAAGAAACCTTTTTGGCGATGTTTTTAACGCCCCATTAACCAGATCGGCGCAACGGTGGCGTCGCAATGAGGACGCGGGGCGGGAAAATCAGGCGACGGTCAACGCCGTTGGGCGCGAACCGGCAGGGGCCGGGGCGTCAGCGAATTCGGTTCGACCTGGGTCGTTGCCGGAAGGCTTACCGGGTGCGCAGCGGCTTCGATCTCGCAAAAACACCGATGGTCGTGACCGATCTGGACGGCCAAACTCTTAGAATGAACGCAGCCATGCTGAACTATCAGGGCCGGCGAGGATGTGCGTCCGGCGGCGCGCCTGCGGGGATCGTCGGGCTATTGGACGATGCGCCAGAGCCTGCGGCGATGGTCTATCGCGGCCTGCGTCTGGCGGAGGCGGGCGCGCCTTTCGCCGAAGACCTCGCGGGTTCGCGAAATGAGCTGCGCGGGGTGTCCGCCAGACCCGGCGGAGATGGTGAAGTTCTTTGGAGCTTTGCGCTCGCGCCGTCGGCCGTCGATCCGTCGCCGCGTCGGTTGCGCGACGACCCGGTCTTTGAAGGCGCTCCGGTTGCTCTGTTGGTGCTGGACAGGCGAGGGCGCGCGCGCCGCGCAAATGCGGAAGCCCGGCGCATCCTGGGGCCGCTGGCGGAGACGGGAACCGATCTGGCGGTGGTGTTAAAGGGCCTGGGTCGGCCGATGAAGGAACGCTTTACACAAGCTTTGTCGGCTTTTGGGGCGAAAGGCGCGAATGCGGGGTGGGAACTGACGGAGGCGAAGATTGAGGGCCGCCAACGGTTCTTTCGAATCGAGCTGGCTCAATTCGTCTCGCCATCCGACGTCGACGCCGCACTGATCGCTTCGGTGACCGACGCGACACGGCTGAAAACCCAGGAGGAGCAATTCGTTCAGTCCCAGAAAATTCAAGCCGTTGGACAGCTCGCAGGTGGAGTCGCGCATGATTTCAATAACTTGTTGACTGTTATTAACGGGCAAACTGAGATGATTCTGCTGGCCCGAGACGTCGCCGACCCAGACTATGCGGCGCTGTCGGAGATCCACAAAACGGGTCTTCGCGCCTCTGATCTGGTTCGACAGTTGCTGGCTTTTTCCCGCCGTCAGATGTTGCAGCCGCAAGCGGTTGATCCGGGAGAATCGGTTCGTGATCTGACGACAATGCTGAAGAGGCTTGTTGGAGAACGTGTGCGCGTGCGGCTGGAGTTGGATGAGACGCTTTGGCGGGTCAACGTCGATCCGGGCCAGTTTGAGCAGACCATCGTCAATCTGGTCGTCAATGCACGGGATGCGATGCCCGACGGCGGCGAAGTTCTGATCCGCTCATGGAACCGGCGCTTGGGTGATCCGATTCAACGCGACGGCGCGACAGTGGCCCCCGGCGACTATGTGGAGATCGAAGTCTCGGACGAAGGCGTCGGGATCAATGAACGCGCGCGCCAAAAGATATTTGAGCCATTCTATACCACGAAACCAGTCGGCGAGGGGACGGGGCTGGGCCTTTCCACCGTCTATGGAGTGGTCAAACAGACCGGTGGATTTATCTTCTGCGACAGCGAGTCGGGAGAAGGCGCCACATTTCGAATCCTGTTGCCGCGTTGCAGCCGACAGGTTGAAGCGCCCGCGGCGGCCACAGCCTCTCGCGAGGACCTCACGGGAAGCGCCTCGGTTCTGATCGTTGAAGATGAAGCGCCGGTTCGCATGCTGGCGGCGCGCGCCCTGCGCCAGCGGGGATACCAGGTGACGGAGGCGGACAATCCGTCCGCCGCGCTGGCCCTGCTTCTGGATATGGACGTCGAGGTGGATGTCGTGGTCTCGGATGTTGTGATGCCAGATATGGACGGTCCGACGCTGGTGGACAGGGTGAGGGACAAGCGCCCAGATATGGGCGTCGTATTCATGTCGGGCTATGCGGAGGATATGTTCGGCGGCGAGGGCCGCGTTCGCGAGACTGATATCTTCCTCACGAAGCCCTTCGCGCTCAGAGAACTGGCAAGCGCCGTCAAGCAGGCGCTGAACAGCGACAGGATGTCGTGAAGGAACCGCGGCTATGTCCGCAAGAGTTAACGGATAATTGCAATTGTGTTCTGGTTTAGTTCTTGACAAACCGTGAACATCAAAAGAACATACATCGCATTGCAGAGCTTATGGCCGTATGGAATAAGGAACAGGTGCGATGGCGCGGAACGTGGTTCAACTGACCGACGGAAAGAACATGGATAAGCAAAAAGCGTTGGATTCCGCCCTGGCTCAGATCGAGCGGAGCTTTGGCAAGGGCTCGATCATGAAACTCGGCCAACAGGATGCGGGGATGAAGATCGATGCGATCCCCACAGGCTCTCTGGGGCTGGACATCGCATTGGGCATCGGCGGGTTGCCGCGTGGCCGGATCATCGAGATTTACGGGCCGGAAAGCTCGGGCAAGACGACACTGGCACTGCATTCAATCGCTGAAGAGCAAAAGCTCGGGGGCGTCTGCGCCTTTATCGACGCGGAGCATGCGCTGGACCCGGTCTACGCCCGCAAACTTGGCGTCGATGTTGATGAACTTCTGATCTCGCAGCCGGATGCGGGCGAACAGGCTTTGGAGATCGCCGATACGCTGGTGCGCTCGGGCGCAGTCAGCGTCGTGGTGGTTGATTCAGTCGCCGCTCTGACGCCGCGGGCCGAGCTGGAAGGCGATATGGGCGACCAGAAAGTCGGCCTGCAGGCGCGGTTGATGAGCCAGGCGATGCGCAAGCTGACCGGTTCAATCAGCCGGTCGAAATGCATGGTGGTGTTCATCAACCAGATCCGCATGAAGATCGGCGTGATGTTCGGCAGCCCGGAAACGACGACGGGCGGCAATGCGCTGAAGTTCTACTCCTCCGTCCGGCTCGACATTCGCCGCATCGGCGCCATCAAGGACCGTGATGAAGTGGTCGGCAACGCTACACGCGTGAAGGTCGTCAAGAACAAGGTCGCGCCGCCATTCCGCGAGGTCGAATTTGACATCATGTATGGCGAGGGCGTTTCGAAAACCGGAGAGTTGCTGGATCTGGGCGTCAAAGCGGGCGTCGTCGAAAAATCAGGTTCCTGGTTCTCATATGGCGACCGCCGGATCGGGCAGGGGCGAGAAAACGCCAAACAATTCCTGAAGGATAATCCTGACATCGCGTTGGAGCTTGAAGACAAGATTCGCGCCGCCCATGGTCTAGACTTTCAAACAGGCGAAGGCTCCGAGGATATGGACGTAATCGAGGCGTAGACCGCCTTACCTCGGCGCCCTAAATCCGGCGATGAAGACGGCCCTCTGGCGAGGGCCGTTTGCGCGTTTATGGACTTGGCTTCGGGCAGACGCTAAGACCTGCCGCGATCGCAACAACCGCCCGGGACGCCGGGCCGACTTTCGGAGATGCGCGCGCCATGGCGAGCCTCAATGAGATCCGCCGGACCTTTCTGGATTTCTTCGTGAAGCACGGGCACGAGGAGGTCGCCTCCTCACCGCTCGTGCCCCGCAACGACCCGACGCTTCTGTTCACGAATGCGGGTATGGTGCAGTTCAAAAACGTATTCACGGGCCAGGAGCACCGGGATTATGTTCGCGCAGCGACGAGCCAGAAATGCGTTCGCGCCGGCGGCAAGCACAACGACCTGGACAATGTCGGCTACACCGCGCGTCATCATACGTTCTTTGAGATGCTCGGGAACTTTTCCTTCGGCGACTATTTCAAGGATATGGCGATTCCATACGCGTGGGACTTGCTGACCAAAGAATACGGCCTGCCGGCGGAAAAACTGCTGATCACGATCTACCATGATGACGACGAAGCGGCGGATATCTGGAAGAAGGTCACCGGTTTCTCGGATGACCGGATCATTCGGATCGCGACATCGGACAATTTCTGGTCCATGGGCGCCACCGGGCCTTGTGGACCTTGTTCTGAGATCTTCTACGATCACGGCCCGGATATTCCGGGCGGGCCTCCGGGATCACCCGATGAAGATGGAGACCGGTTTATCGAAATCTGGAATCTCGTCTTTATGCAATACGAGCAGTTCGAGGATGGGCGGCGCGAGGCGCTTCCACGCCCTTCAATCGACACGGGCATGGGGCTGGAGCGGATCGGCGCAATTCTGCAAGGCAAGCATGACAATTACGATACGGACCTTCTTCGCGCCCTGATCGAGGCCTCGGCGCACGCGAGCGGAACCGACCCGGACGGCCCCGGCAAGACGCATCATCGGGTGATTGCCGATCACCTTCGGTCGACGGCCTTCCTGATCGCCGATGGCGTTCTGCCCTCGAATGAGGGGCGGGGCTATGTGTTGCGCCGGATCATGCGCCGCGCGATGCGTCACGCCCACCAATTGGGCGTTGATGAGCCGCTGATGTGGAAGCTGGCGCCAGCGCTCGCCGCGCAGATGGGTCAGGCCTTTCCGGAGCTAACGCGCGCTGAGGCGTTGATAGAGGAAACGCTGAGGCTGGAAGAAGCGCGCTTTCGCAAGACTTTGGAGCGCGGCTTGCGTCTACTGGATGATGAGATGGCGTCGTTGCCTTCGGAATCGGCTTTGCCGGGAGAAACAGCGTTCCGCCTCTATGACACATACGGCTTCCCGCTCGATCTGACGCAGGATGCGCTGCGCGAACGCGGCCGGGCCGTCGATGTGGACGGTTTCAACCGATCGATGGACGCGCAGAAGGCGAAAGCGCGCGCCGCCTGGGCCGGCTCGGGCGATGCGTCGGAGGAGGGCGTCTGGCTGGACCTTCGCGATGAGACCGGCGCGACAGAGTTCCTCGGCTATGACGCAGAGCAGGCCGAAGGCGTGGCTCAGGCGATTGTCGCCGATGGAAAGCGCATCGGCTCGGCGCAAAAGGGCGCACAGGCCTGGCTGGTCGTCAATCAGACGCCGTTCTACGCGGAATCCGGCGGTCAGGTCGGAGATCAGGGACAGGTGCGCACTGCAACCGGGCAAGCGCGGGTTCTGGACGTGAAGAAGCGGGCCGGAGATCTGTTCGCGCACCAGATTGAGGTTGTCGAGGGCGAAATCGTTCAGGGCGAAGCGGCGGAGCTGATAGTAGATTCGTCCCGTCGCGGCGAGATTCGGGCCAATCACTCGGCGACGCATCTGCTGCATGAGGCGTTGCGCGGCGCGCTTGGCGATCATGTGGCTCAGCGAGGCTCGATGGTGGCGCCGGACCGGCTGCGGTTCGACTTCTCACACCCCAAGTCGATGGCCGAAGATGAGCTGAAGTCGATCGAGGCCAAGGTAAACGCCTTTGTGCGGCAGAATACGCCGGTCTCCACCCGCCTGATGACGCCGGATGAGGCGCAGGATATGGGCGCACGGGCGCTGTTCGGCGAAAAATATGGCGATGAAGTCCGTGTGGTCTCGATGGGTGAACGGCCCGATGGCGAGCCCGGACCGGCCGGGCGCGTCTACTCGCTGGAGCTTTGCGGCGGCACGCATGTCGCGCGAACCGGCGACATCGGCCTCTTCGCGATTACGGCCGAAAGCGCGTCCGCCTCTGGCGTGCGTCGGGTTGAGGCGCTGACCGGCGCCGCTGCGGTTTCGCATCTGTCCGGCAGGGATGCGCTGCTTTCCCGTGCGGCGGCGGAGCTAAAGACGGCTCCCGCTGAACTTCCGATCCGCGTGCGGGAAGTTTTGGTCGAGCGCAAGTCGCTGCAGAATGAGATCGCCGATTTGCGCAAACAACTGGCGCTTGCTGGTGGCGGCGGCAAAGCGGAGCCCAAAGCCAAGGATGTCGGCGGCGTCAAGTTTCTGGCGCAAAGCCTTTCCGGCGTATCCGGCAAGGACCTTCGCGGCCTGATCGATGAACATAAGACTCGGCTCGAGTCCGGGGTCGTTCTGCTGGTCGCTGATGCGGGCGGCAAAGCGGCGGTCGCTGCAGGCGTCACCGATGATCTGACTGACTCTGTGTCCGCTGTAGATCTGGTGCGCGTCGCCGCGGCCGCGTTGGGAGGCAAAGGCGGCGGAGGCCGACCGGATATGGCGCAGGCGGGCGGCGCAGATCCGTCCAAAGCGGATGAGGCCATCGCGGCGGTGGAGCAGGCTGTGGCTGAGCGCGCCGTAGCGGCGGAGTAGATTCGTAGTGCATTGTCGCGTCGCCCTTTCTTCGCGGCGCGGCTTCGTCCTATTCTCGCACCCATGACTTATATATCCGCGCGCGAACGTGCTTTTGAACTGCTTGAGTTGGGTCGGGGACGCGACCCGGCCAGCCGTGCGCTGGATTTCTCTCTGTCGGCGCTGATCGTCGCGAATGTCGCAGCGGTGATGCTGGAGACGGTCAACGCGATCTATATCCGATACGGGTATGCCTTTCGGATCTTCGAGGTGATTTCGGTCGCCATTTTCACAGTGGAGTATGTCGTCCGAATCTGGTCGTCGACCGCCGATCGCTTTGTAGCCGAGCATGGACCCATCTGGGGGCGCATCCGGTTCATGGCCAAGCCCTATCAGATCATCGATCTGATCGCGATTTTACCATTCTACATCATGCTGATCGCGCCGTTCGATCTGCGCGCTCTCCGGATTTTCCGGCTGCTGCGCTTTCTCAAATTGTTGCGTTACTCGCGCGCGCTGACCACGCTCGGCAACGTTTTGATCAGCGAGGGCCGATCGCTGATGGCCTCTCTCGTCGTGATGGCCGGGCTGCTGATCGCCTCCTCCACCGTGATGTACCATGTGGAGCGCTATGCTCAGCCGGAGGAATTCGCCTCGATTCCGGCCGCGATGTGGTGGTCGCTGGCGACGCTGACGACTGTCGGATATGGCGACGTCACTCCCGTTACGGTGCTGGGCAAGGTGATCGGCGCGGCGGTTATGATCTTTGGCCTGGGTATGGCGGCGTTGCCGATCGGCATACTGGCCAACGGGTTCGCGGAAGAAATCAAGCGACGCGATTTCGTTATCACTTGGGGAATGGTCGCCCGTGCGCCACTATTCGCAAAGCTGGATGCGGCGGAGGTCGCCACGGTGATGCGCTTGCTGAAATCGCGCTCTGTCCGGGCCGGCGAAGTTATCATGGCGCCAGGTGACAGGGCGCAGGCCATGTTCTTTATCGATCAGGGACAGGTGGAGATCAGGGCGAGTCGCGAAGAAATTCGCCATATGGGCGACGGGGATTTTTTCGGCGAAAAGGACCTCCTGGCGGGCGGGAGGCGTCAGATACTGGCGAAAGCGACTGCCGATACCCGTCTGCTGGTTCTGGATCGCGATGACCTGCTACACATGTTCAGCTTGCACCCGAATATCGGAGAGCATCTTCGCAAAGCGGCCACAGATCTGCGCAGCGAACTGGATTTCAGTCCGGCCGGTCCTACGGCGGCGGACGATTAGCCCATCGAAACCGCGTATTCTGTAATTCCGGAGACCGAGTTGACATGCGCCGACGACAAAAATGGCGACGGTTTCGAATGGGTGTTGAGACCGTATTTGGTCTGCGCAGGCAGGGGATATTCATTCCCTACCGATATGCGGAGTCCTTGCCTGACGCGCCCGGCCGGTACGCTGAACTTGAATTGGTTATGGATGCCCGGCGTAATGCTTTCGAGCAGGTGCTGACGCAGATTGACCGGTTTGGCGATGCGCTCGCGACGCTGGAGGGTCCGCCGCCAGAGCCGCGCTGGCGGCAGGATTGGTTTCCGAGGCTCGACGCGGCCGCCGCCTATACATTGGTCCGCTCCGCGCCTCCAAAACGAGTTATTGAAGTCGGTTCGGGGCATTCGACGCGTTTCCTCGCGCGGGCGCTAGAAGACGCTGGCGCAGCTTCGGATCACCTGTGCATCGATCCCGCGCCTCGGGCCGCGCTGTTGGACTTGTCCGTCACATGGCGAAATGAGGTGCTGACCGAAGATCACCTGCCGCTGTTCGCAGAGTTGGAGGCGGGCGATGTGGCGATATTTGATTCCAGCCATATCCTTGCAGAGGGGTCGGATGTCGATATTCAACTCAACCGCGTTCTTCCGGCGCTGAAGCCTGGCGTGCTGGTTCACATTCATGACGTGTTTCTGCCCGATCCCTATCCGGCGGACTGGAAATGGCGCGGTTATGCGGAGCAGAGCGGCCTTGGCGGATGGATCGCGGGGAAGGGGGCGGAGATCGTCTTCTCCAGCCGCTACGCCGCCACCCGGATGGGCGCCGAGGAACGTCCCGCCATTGAGGCCTTGCCCACAACCGGCGCTCCAAGCTCCAGCCTGTGGTTGCGGCGGCTCTAGACAGCATCTAACCCATCGGCGGCATTTCGGGAAAGGCGGGCAACTGATCGTCCATCTTGTCCCAATCCGGAGTCCGCTTCGTATAGATCTCGAGCGACGGCGTCACCTTGTTCGGATCGTCGAGGCTGCCGATCCGCACGGCGACCATGTCCGGCATCCGGTTATTGCGGCCGAAGACCGGCGCGCCGCACGTGGGGCAGAACTCGCTGGTCGTCTCGGCGCCGCTGTCAGCCTTTCCCTGAAAACCCTTGAGCTCACCTTCGATTTTCACGGCGTTGGCCGGGAACGCCGCCAGTGGCGAGTGCCCCGCGCCGGAGATTTTTCGGCAGACGAGACAATGGCATTTCAGCGCGATCATCGGTTCTGCGGAAATCTCGTATCGCACGGCGCCGCACAGGCAGCCGCCGGTCAATGTTTCGGTCATCGCGAATCTCCCTCTTGAACGCAAGAATGTTAACCAATTGGTGAATATTCGCAATGCTTCGCGCTTGCCCCCACGCGCTTGTGAAGTTAGACGCCCGGCATGGCAGGAACAGACCGCAGCAATACGACCGAGTGGAGCTCCGACGGCCCCGCGATCATCCTCGTCGAACCGCAGATGGGCGAGAATATCGGCGCGGCTGCGCGGGCGATGTGGAATTTTGGCCTGCGCGATCTGCGCATCGTGTCGCCGCGCGACAGCTGGCCCAATGAGCGCGCGATCGCGATGGCCTCTGGCGCGACACCGGTGATCGACAATGCGCGCATCTTTGACAGCACAGCCGCGGCGATCGCCGACCTGCACTATGTCGTCGCCACCACCGCCCGCCCGCGAGAGATGATCAAGACGGTCTACACGCCGGAGCGCGCCTGCGCGGTGATGCGGGACAAAACCGGGCAGGGGGAGAGCGTCGGCATTCTGTTCGGCAAAGAGCGCACCGGTCTGGAGAATGACGACGTGGTTCGCGCCAACGCCATCGTCAGCGTGCCGGTGAACCCAGCCTTCGCCTCGCTCAATCTGGGTCAATGCGTGTTGCTGCTCAGTTATGAGTGGCGACGCTTGACCGGCGACGCGGAACCGCAATTCGAGTCGATGGGGCGGACGGAACCGGCGACCTCCGATGATGTCGACCGAATGCTGGTCCATCTGGAGGAAGAACTGGACGAGGCCCATTTCTTTTTCCCGGAGCACAAGCGCGCTTCGATGCAGGCGAATCTGCGAAACATCTTTCGCCGCGCGCCGCTGACCGATCAGGACGTGCGCACGCTCAGGGGCGTCATCCGCGCGCTGTCTGTGAAGCGGAAGCGCAGCTAGGCTTGCCGCCTTCCGCGCCGCGGGCTACATGCGGGGCGCAGGATTTCAGGGATCTCCCATGTCGAAAAAACTTGTGTTCGAGGAGGTCGGCGCCGAGGCTCCGGCTGAAAGCTCAAGCCCCGCGCCCGACGCCGCCGAGGCGAAACAGCGCGCAGATCGCCGCCTGACGGCCCGCTGGCTGATTGCGCTTGCGGTTTTGGTGGCGGTGATGGTGCTTGTCGGCGGCCTGACCCGCCTCACCGACAGCGGTCTTTCCATCACCGAATGGAATCTAGTGACCGGCGTCCTGCCGCCGCTATCGGCGGAGGCCTGGGCCGCAGAGTTCGCGAAATATCAGGAGATTCCCCAGTTTCAGCTGGTCTACCCAAACATGACGCTGGAGGAGTTCCGCTCCATCTATTTCTGGGAGTGGGGGCACCGCCAGCTTGGCCGGTTCATCTTCCTCGTCTGGCTCTTGCCGTTCCTGTTTTTCGCGGCGACCAGGCGTATCCCGAAAGGGTGGGGGAGCCGGTTTTTCGCCGTGGGCGCGCTTATCGTCATTCAGGGCGTGATCGGCTGGTGGATGGTCACATCCGGACTGACGGAGCGGATCGCAGTGGCCTCCTATCGCCTCGCCATACATCTTGGCCTCGCTTTCGCATTGTTCGGGATACTGATCTGGTACGCGAACCAATTGCTGCGCGATGGCTGGGAGCTAATCCAAGCGAGACGCCGACGAGAAAGCGGCCTGACGACGTTGGGCGGCGCGGCGCTGCTGCTGCTGTTCGTGCAGATTCTGCTGGGAGCGCTGGTTGCGGGAATCGACGCCGGGCGCGGCTATATCGACTGGCCGCTGATGGGGGGCGAAATTTTTCCGTCCGACGCTTTCGCCTATGAACCGGCCTGGTCCAATTTCTTTGAGAATGCGGGGCTGGTGCAATTCAATCACCGCGTCGGCGGTTATCTGGTCTTTTTCGCGCTTGCGCTCTTCTGGCTGAAATGCCGCGCATCCGGCCTGACGGCGCTGAAGAACTGGGCGAGTTGGGCGATGGTTGCGGGTTTCGCGCAGGTGGCCTTCGGGATCGTCACCGTCCTCAACGCCGCTCCTCTGCACTGGGCGGCCATTCATCAGGCGGTCTCGCTAGCCCTGTTTGCACTGGTTCTGCGAGCGCGGTTTGAGGCGGCGTATCCGGCCCGGCAAGAGATCTCTAGCGGGAGAACCTAAATACGCGGTATTCAAATACCTCACATCCACCTATCTGAGAATATTAGCGTTTTCAGAACCTATTCGACTTGACTTGACGCCTGCGCCGAGTAGAAGGCGCGTCGAAGCGCAAGGCGGGCCTCCCGTCCGCGCGAATGGTTTTCAACAGTCTGGGGCGCGCCCCAGCGACGGATGGACGGAAGAGATGAAGACATACTCCGCCAAACCGGCCGACATCGAAAAGAAGTGGATCATCATCGACGCTGAGGGCGTCGTGCTTGGCCGCCTCGCCTCGATTGTCGCCACCCGCCTGCGCGGCAAGCATAAGGCGACTTTCACGCCCCATATGGATATGGGCGACAACGTGATCATCGTGAACGCCGACAAGGTCCAGCTGACCGGCAAGAAGCGTTCCGACAAGGTCTATTACTGGCACACCGGCTATCCGGGCGGCATCAAGTCCCGCACGGCGGAGCAGCTGCTGGAGGGCAAGTTCCCTGAGCGCGTCGTCTTCAAGGCGGTGCAGCGCATGATGCCGGGCGGACCGCTGACCCGGAAACAGCTGTCGAACCTGCGTGTCTACGCCGGCGGCGAGCACCCGCATGAGGCCCAGCAGCCCGAGGCGCTGGACGTCAAAGCCATGAACCCCAAGAACACGCGGAGCGCCTGACCATGGCTGAAGAGATCAAATCCCTGGAAGAGCTTCAGGGCGCCGTCGAGGGTGCGGAAGGCGTCGTCGTTGAAGAGGCGATCGCGCGTGAGCCAGTTCGTGATGAACTTGGCCGCTCCTACGCCACCGGCAAGCGGAAAGACGCCGTCGCCCGTGTTTGGGTGAAGCCAGGTTCTGGCCGTGTCCTCGTCAACGGCAAAGAACTGGACAAGTACTTTGCGCGCCCGGTGCTGCAGATGGTCGTCGGCCAGCCCTTCAAGGTCGCCAATGTCGATGGACAGTTCGACGTGATGGCCACCGTCAAGGGCGGCGGTCTCTCTGGTCAGGCTGGCGCGGTTAAGCACGGCATCTCAAAGGCGCTGAGCCTTTACGACCCGGAAATGCGCCCCTCGCTGAAGGCGGCAGGCTTCCTGACCCGCGACAGCCGCGTGGTCGAGCGTAAGAAGTACGGCAAGCGCAAGGCCCGCCGCAGCTTCCAGTTCTCGAAGCGTTAAGCCTCACCAGCCGACAATTTCGAAGGGCCGTCCCGCCGGGGCGGCCTTTTCTTTTTTGGTGAGCATTTCAGGAAAAGATCATGCGACCGGCGCCAAGTCGCCAAAGCGCGCGTAGATTCTCTGATCAAATCAGCCTATCGCTTACTTATTCCATTGTTCTCCACCGGCACGGTCGCTGAATTGGCCAATCAAGATATAGACATCCGCCCTGCTCCCGGCCCGATCGGCGTGTTCGATTCTGGGCTTGGCGGACTGAGCGTGCTGAAGGCGTTTCAGGCCCGGTTGCCGGATCAGGCTTTCGTCTATCTCGGCGACAACGCCCATGCGCCCTATGGCGACCGTTCAGCGGAGGAGATCAAACAGCTGACCGTCGCCGGGGTTGAGCGGCTGTTTAATGAGGGCTGCGATCTGGTCATTCTCGCCTGCAATACCGCTTCAGCCGTCGCGCTACGATGGATGCAGGAAAAATGGCTGCCCTTCGCTGGGCCCGAGCAGCGCGTGCTGGGCGTGTTCGTGCCGGCGATTGAAGCGCTGACCGGGCGACCCTGGGGTCATATGGGCGCGCCGGGGCCGGCGAGCGTTTCCAGCATTGCGTTGTTCGCCACAGAGGCGACGGTCGCCAGCGGAGCGTTCACGCGAGAGCTGGGATTTCGCGCCACCGGCGTTCAGGTGCTGGAGACAGCCTGTCCGGGCCTTGTTGATGCGCTAGAGCAGGGGCAGAGGGGACTGGCTGAAGAGATCGCGGAGCTTGCTGTCCACCACGCCCTTAAAACCATGCCGCGGCCCGACGCCGCGGTTCTGGGCTGCACCCACTATCCGCTGGTTGAAGACGCGTTTCGCGATGTTCTGCCGGACAACACCAGGATCCTCTCTCAACCCGCTTTGGCGGCGGACAGCCTGGCCGATTATCTGAGGCGCCACTCGGAGTTCGCCGGCGCGGTGGGAGAGGAGCATCGGCTCACCACGGGCGATCCGGGCCTGGTCACCGCGCAGGCGCGGTCGCTGTTGAATGCGCACCGACCATTCGAAAAAGCCTGAACGGGTGTGACTCTGCGGCGCCATAGCTAGCGAAGCCAACCACGTAAGATTGCCGAACCAGTCGCTTTTGGTTAGAGACGCGCGGCTGAACGGGCGGTCGCCCCGGACCTCGATGGAGAAAAAAATGTCGGACGCGCCACACAAAATCGCGATTCTTGGAGCCAGCGGCTACACGGGCGCGGAGCTGGTGCGTCTGATCTCCAACCACACAGGCATGGAAATCCGCGCGCTGACCGCCGACCGGAAGGCGGGGAAGACCATGGCCGAAGTGTTTCCGCATCTCGGTCATCTGGACTTGCCCGTTCTTCAGCGGATCGAGGAAGTCGATCTCACGGCGCTGGATCTTATCTTTTGCGCATTGCCGCATGGCGCGACGCAGGACCTTGTGTCGAAACTGCCCGAGTCCGTGAAGGTCGTCGATCTTTCGGCCGATTTCCGGCTGCGCGACCCGGCGGCGTACAAAAAATGGTACGGGCTGGAACACACGGCGCTGGAGTTGCAAAAAACCGCCGTGTACGGCCTACCTGAGTTTTATCGGGATGAGATCAAAGGCGCTCGGCTGGTGGCAAACACCGGCTGCTACGTGGCGACGTCACTTCTCGCGGTGCTGCCGCTGCTTCAGGCCGGGACCATCGACCCGGATGATATCGTGATCGATGCGAAATCCGGCGTCTCCGGCGCCGGGCGGGCCGCGAAAGAGGCGATGCTGTTCACGGAGGTGTCCGAGGGATTCTCGGCCTATGGCGTCGGCGGTCACCGGCATATGGGCGAACTGGATCAGGAATTGTCCAAGGCTGCGGGGAGGTCCGTGGTTTGCGCCTTCACACCGCATCTAATTCCGATCAATCGCGCGATCTTCGCCACGATCTATGTCCAGGGTGAAGCCGAGGCCATACATCAAGCGCTTACGGCGAAGTACTCAGATGAGCCATTCATTCATGTTCGGGAGCTGGGCAAAGCGCCGCGTTCACATGAGATTCGGGGCTCAAACCTCTGTCATATCGGTGTTGTCGCTGATCGCAGGCCGGGGCGGAGTATCATCCTGTCAACGCTGGACAACCTGATGAAGGGCGCGTCAGGACAGGCGTTGCAGAACGCCAATCTCATGCTGGATCTGCCTGAGACGATGGGGTTGGAGGCAGCGGCGCTTTTTCCCTGACCCGCGACTATCGGGCGGATTTGCGCGCTCGCCAATCGCCGCATGCGCTTGCTAGATTGTCCCGGCCAGGCAGACGGGACAAAAGGCATCATGTTCGGCAAGCTTCGCTTCGTCGTGAAAATCATAGGCAAGACGCTGCGTCGGTTCTTTCGCAACGACGGCAGCGCCATGGCCGGGTATATCGCCTATATCTCGTTGCTCGCCTTTTTCCCGTTTCTGATCTTCGCATCAGCGCTGGCCGGAATGCTGATCGGCCCTGAACAGAGCGAGTATCTGATCGAAACGCTGTTCAACCTTTTGCCAGAACATATCGCCCTGACCATCCTGCCCGTGGCGAGAGAGGTGCTGGGCAAGACGGGGGGCGGGTTGATCACACTATCCGCCGTCGGCGCCATTTGGGTCGCGTCCACCGGATTCGAGGCGTTTCGGATCGCATTCGACCGCGCCTATGACACCATCAATCGCCGCCCGTTCTGGAAAAATCGCGGGATTGCGGTGATCTTCGTGTTTCTTGCGGTGATCGTATTCATGGTTCTGGGAGCGGCGATCATCGTCGGCCCGACTCTGGTGAGATTTCTGGAAAGCCAGTTGAGCATCAACATCCCGATCGGCAGCAGCACGCTGCGCTATGGGTTCGCTGGTATCGTGTTGACGGCGTTCCTGTTGCTGCTCCACAGAACGCTGCCGGGACGACGCCTGAAAGTGGGGTCTCTGTGGCCAGGCGTGGTCGCGACCGGAGCAATCTGTCTGGTCGCCGCATCATTGTTTTCGGTTTATCTCAGCTTCGCGCCCAACTACACGATCACTTATGGCGCGTTGGCCGGCGTGATCATCACGCTGTTGTTTTTCTACGTGACGGGAGCAGCGATTATCTTTGGCGCCGAATTGAACTCCGCACTGTATCACGTTCGCGTCGCGAAACGGCGAGAGGCGGAGAAATTGAGCGCAATCAAAGACGCGGACGCCGACGCTAACTAGACAGGCGGCGCAAAAGACGCTTGGAGTGCGCAGACCATGGTAATGACGCGAAAAAAGAAACACCGGATTGTTCTGGTGAGCGTAGGGCTGGCCCTGTTGACCGGGGCGACGGCCTTCGCGGTTATCGGCACGCAAGAGGCGGCCTCTTTCTTCCGCACCCCGACGGAGATCGCAGAGACGCCGCCGGCGGCGGATACCTATCTGCGTATCGGCGGTCTCGTGGCGGAGGGCACCTGGACCAAAGGCGCCACCCATACCTTTGAGGTCACCGATACAGTCGCCTTTATTCCAGTGACTTATACGGGCATCGTGCCGGATCTGTTTCGTGAGGGGCAGGGCGTGGTGGCGCGCGGTTATTACAAGGACGGCGTCTTCGAAGCGGATGAAATTTTGGCCAAGCACGATGAGTCCTATGTACCTAAGGAGGTTCAGGACGCCCTGGAGGATGCAGGCCATTGGCAACCAAACTCATAATGCATAGGGACCGGGTCGGATGACCGCCGAATTTGGCCACTTCGCGCTGATTCTCGCCTTCGCGGTCGCGCTGGTTCAGTCGGTCGTTCCACTGGTTGGCGCTCAGAAGCGCTGGTCCGATTGGATGGCGATGGCCGGCCCCGCCGCAGGCATGCAATTTGCGCTAATCGCGTTGTCGTTCGCGGCATTGACGCGGGCGTTCGTCACGTCGGATTTCTCCGTGGCGCTAGTCGCCCGACATTCAAACTCGCTGAAGCCGATGCTTTACAAAGTCTCGGGCGTCTGGGGAAATCACGAAGGCTCAATGCTGCTGTGGGTTCTTGTGCTGGCGCTGTTCGGCGCGCTGGTGGCCCTGTTTGGACGGGAACTGGCGCCGGGGCTGAAAGCGCGAATGCTCAGCGTGCAGGCCATGATCGGGGCGGCCTTTTTGGGGTTCGTCCTGTTCACATCGAACCCGTTCGAGCGACTCGCGCGTCCGCCGGTCGACGGCGCAGATCTGAACCCGCTTTTGCAGGACCCTGGATTGGCGTTCCATCCGCCGTTTCTCTATCTGGGGTATGTCGGCCTTTCGACCGCGTTTTCCTTCGCCGTCGCCGCGTTGATCGAAGGGCGTGTCGACGCCGCCTGGGCGCGATGGGTGCGACCTTGGGTGCTGTTGGCCTGGATTACGCTGACCATCGGCATCGCGCTCGGATCCTACTGGGCCTATTACGAGCTGGGCTGGGGCGGCTGGTGGTTCTGGGATCCGGTTGAGAACGCCAGCTTCATGCCATGGCTGATCGCCGCCGCGCTTCTGCACTGCGTCGTTGTCGTCGAGAAACGAAACGCGCTGAAGAACTGGACGATTCTACTCGCCATCCTCGCTTTCTCGCTCAGCCTGATCGGCACATTCATTGTGCGCTCGGGTCTGCTGACCTCGGTGCATTCCTTCGCTTCCGACCCGACACGCGGCATGTTCATTCTGCTGATCCTGTTCGCCGCCATCGGCGGGTCGCTTTCGCTTTACGCCTGGCGCGGGCCACAGATGCGGTCGGGCGGGGTCTTCGCGCCAATCAGTCGGGAAGGGGCGTTGATCCTGAATAACCTCTTCCTGACAGTGGCTTGCGGCGTTGTCTTCATCGGCACGCTCTGGCCGCTGGTGCTGGAGATGGCGACGGGCGAAAAGATCTCGGTCGGCGCGCCGTTCTTCGATCAGGCGTTCACGCCGATGATGGTGCTGTTGATCCTTGTTCTGCCGGTCGGCGCCATGCTGCCCTGGAAACGCGGCGATCTTCGCAAAGTGATGCCGAAACTCTATCTGGCGCTTGGCCTGTCGCTGGCGGTGATGGCGGCGGTTTTCGCCATGCAAGTTGGGCGCGCGCCGCTGGCGCCCGTGGGCCTCGCGATGGCGACATGGCTGATCCTAGGCGCGTTCACGGATCTTGCCGAGCGCGTGCGGTTGGGCCGCATCCCTGCTCGCGATAGCCTGCGCAGGCTAGGCAACCTTCCGCGCTCTGATTGGGGCAAGGCGATTGCTCATATGGGCTTTGGTTTGACGGTGATGGGCATCGCCGCCGTTTCGGCGTGGGAGGCGGAGGATATCCGGCTCGCCAAGCCGGGTGATGTGATTGAACTTTCCGGATACGAGGTCGCATTCGACCGCGTCGAGCAGGTGAAAGGCCCGAACTGGACCGCCAGCAGAGGGTTCTTCACGCTCAGCCAAAATGGGCGGGAAATCGCAGAACTGACAACGGACAAACGCTTTTATCCGGTCGCTCAGATGCCGACGACCGAGGCGGCGATCGATTCCACTTTGATGCGGGACGTCTACATCACACTGGGCGATCAACAGGCCGGCACCGGCGAATGGGCCGTGCGCAGCTATGTGAAGCCGCTGGCTGCGTGGATCTGGCTCGGCTCTCTGATCATGGCGGCTGGCGGGTTGTTCAGCGTCGCCGACCGGCGGTATCGCGTTGGCGCAGCGGTGCGCAAGCGCAAACCGGCCGGCGCTGTTCCGGCGGAATAGGAGAGGGCGAATGATCCGAGTACTTGTACTAGCACTGGCTTTCGCCTTCGCCGCGCCAGCAGTTCAGGCGGTACAGCCAAGCGAGGTGCTGGACGATCCAGTGCTTGAGGAGCGCGCGCGAGAGATCTCCAAAGGGCTTCGCTGTCTGGTCTGCCAGAACGAGTCGATCGATGATTCCAACGCCGACCTCGCCCGCGATTTGCGCCTTCTGGTCCGAGAGCGCCTGGTTGCGGGCGATAGCAATGACGAGACCGTGCAGTACATCGTCGACCGTTATGGCGAGTTCGTGCTTCTCGAGCCGATCCTGGATGCGAAGAACGCCGTTCTCTGGTTCGGCGGGCCACTGCTGCTGCTGATCGGGGGCTTCGTCGTCTGGCGGGTCATGTCGCGACAAGGCGCCCGCGCCGTCGCCGGGCCTGCCGCCGAGGCGCTGTCGGAAGACGAACAACGCAAACTCGACGCGTTGCTGAAAGACTAACCTTCGCCGGCCATCCGCCACATCATCGCCGCAACCTTTGTGTCTGACGACTCTCCATGAAAGCTGCGATTCTAGAGTTTTGGTGGTTCGGCCTGAAACAGGCTTGGGCATGCCTTTTTGGCGGGGCGCTGCTGGCGCTGATTCTGGCGACCTATCTGTTCTGGCCTGAGGACGCCGCACTGGCGCGCTATGACTTCCTGTTCTTCGGGGCGCTCTCCATTCAGGGCGCGCTGCTCGCCTTCAAGCTAGAGTCATGGGAGGAGGCGAAGGTCATCCTCGTCTTCCACATTGTCGGAACCGCAATGGAGATTTTCAAGACCCATGTCGGGTCTTGGGCCTATCCGGAGGAAAACCTGATAAGGCTCGGCGGCGTGCCGCTTTTTTCAGGTTTCATGTATTCGGCGGTCGGATCCTATCTGGCGCGGGTCTGGCGAATCTTCGACTTTCGTTTCACGCGTCATCCGCCGATCTGGGCCATCGGGCTGCTCTCCGTCGCGATCTACCTGAACTTCTTCACCCACCACTACTGGTGGGATCTGCGCTATGGCCTGTTCGCGGTCGCCTTTCTGCTGTGGGGCCGATGCTGGATCTACTACACACCCCACAAGATGCGCCTGCGCATGCCGCTGCTGCTGGGCTTCGCGCTGGTCGCGCTGTTCATATGGTTTGCGGAGAATATCGGCACTTTCGCCGGGGCCTGGGTCTATCCCAATCAGACTGGGGGCTGGAAGGTCGTCCCGATCGAGAAGTTCGGCTCATGGTATTTGCTGATGCTGATCAGTTTTACGCTCGTGGCGGCGATACATCAGCCGTCTGTCGAGACTGCGCCAACGCCGCAGGCGGCGCCCGCCGGTTGACAGCGGGGCCGGGCGAGGGAAGCCTGCAGTCATGTCGCAAGAAAACTCTTTCGTCAGCCGCATCACGCGCGCGCCGCGCGCATTCGACCCGGAAAAAGGCTCTGAATCCGCCAATCTGGTCGCCGCCGAGGGCTTGGCGGATGCGGTTGGCGACTCACCCCTGGCGTCGGTTTTAAGCGGCGCCGCAGGATCGTCGACCTATTTGGCCGGATTGATGGAGAAGGAGGCTGAATGGGCTGCTGCAGCGCTCTCCGACGCTCCTGAGGATGCGTTTGCAGCCATACTTGCATGGATGCGGGAGGCGGAGGAAGGTGAGGCCCGCGCGCTCGACCCCATTCTACGGCAGGCCAAGCGGCGCGGGGCGTTGCTGATCGCATTGGCGGATCTCGGCGGCGTCTGGGATTTCGAGGCCGTCACCGATGCGCTGACGGATCTTGCCGACACGGCGATGCAGGCGGCGGCGAGGGTCCATATTCGGGCTCAGCGGGCGACTGACAGGCTACCGCCATCGAACGGCGAAGCGGAAGATTCGGGCTATGTCTTGATCGCCATGGGCAAGCATGGCGCGCGCGAATTGAACTATTCATCCGACATCGACGTCATTCCCCTGTTCGACGAAACGCAGTGGGATCCCGCCGACTACGCATATGTGAAAACCGGCCTTGTGCGCGCGACCAGAGGCGTCGTCAAAGCGCTTTCAGAGAACACGGCAGACGGCTACGTCTTTCGCACCGATTTGCGTCTTCGCCCGGATCCGGGGGCTACGCCGATCTGTATGGCGATGGAATCGGCCGAGCGATACTACGAGGTGTTCGGCCGCACATGGGAGCGGTCAGCCTACATCAAAGCGCGCGCCGCAGCCTGCGATCTCGCAGCCGGCGAGCGGTTCCTTGAGCATCTGCAACCATTCGTCTGGCGGCGCCATCTGGACTTCGCCATGGTCGAAGATGCGATGCGGATGCGTCAGGCGATCCGCAAGCACAAGGGCCATGGGGGGTTGGAGGTACCCGGTCATGACATCAAGATCGGCGCCGGCGGCATCCGCGAGATCGAATTTCTCGCCCAAACCCAGCAGCTTATCCTGGGCGGCAGGGAGCCGACTTTGCGCGATCCGACCACGCGCGGCGCATTGCGCGCGCTGACCGAAGGCGGTTGGATCGATGAGGATCTTCGGGAGACGCTGGACGCAGCCTATATCGCGCATCGCGAGCTCGAGCATCGCATCCAAATGCTTGAGGACGCGCAGACGCATATCGTTCCGAGTTCGGAGGAGGGGCTGGACCGCATCGCCGCTCTGGGCGGTTGGCCCAATGTGCAAAGTTTTGTCTCAGAAGTCGGGTCACGAATGGAGGAGGTGCACGCCCGCGCCAACGCGTTCTACGACCAGACAGGGCCGGGTGGAGGCGGTGGCGGGGACGACATTTCGGATGCGAAGATCGAGGCGTGCGGATTCGAGGAAGAGGACCGGGCGGCCGCGGCGCTGGAGAGGTGGCGATCCGGGGCGATTCCGGCCACGCGGTCGGATCGCGCGCGCAACCGGCTGAACCGTTTGGCCCCAAGGATTTTTGCGAAGATCGGAACTTTCATAAATCCGGATGAAACGCTGGCCCAGTTCGACCGGTTCCTTTCGGGTCTGCCCGGCGGCGTGCAGTTGTTCTCTCTCTTCGAGGCGAACCCGCATCTTCTAGAGTTGATGATCGAGGTGTGCGCCGCCGCGCCGCATCTGGCCGAGTACTTGTCGCAGAACGCGTCGGTCTTCGAGGCGGTGCTGACCACCGATTTCTTTGCGCCTCCGCCGCCGTTACCAGCCTTGGAAGCGGAGATGTCGACGCTACTCGACGACGAAGATGAGGACTATGAGACCCAGCTAGACGCAATTCGCCGCTGGTCCAAGGAGCGACGTTTTCAGGTCGGCGTGCAGGTGTTGCGTGGCCATCTGGATGCGGCAGGGGCAGGGCACGCCTATTCGGATATCGCCGAAGCGGCGGTCAGGGCGCTTCACCCGCTGGTGACGAGGGAGTTTACGCGCCGCCATGGCCCGCCGCCTGGCCGGGGCGCGGCCGTACTGGCGCTCGGTCGGCTTGGCGGGCGGGAGATGACGCCCACATCCGATCTCGACCTGATCATCATCTACGATGCGGCGGGGGTTGAGGCATCGGAGGGGAAACGCCCCTTAAGTTCTACTCCTTATTACGCGAGATTTACCCAAGCTCTTATCTCTGCTTTGACTGCGCCAACGGCCGAAGGACGGCTCTATGAAGTCGATATGCGACTACGCCCCTCTGGCCGGTCAGGACCAGTCGCCACCGGGTTGGACGCCTTCCGGCGCTATCAGGCGGAGAAAGCCTGGACATGGGAGCATATGGCGCTCAGCCGCGCGCGGACTGTGGCTGGCCCAGCGGCGCTTGCCGCCGATGTGGATGCGGCCGTGGTGGATGTGCTCTCAACGCCTCGCGTCGCCGCAGATGTCTTGAAGGACGCGCTGGATATGCGCGCGCGGATCGATGAGGCGAAAGCGCCGCTCCTGAAAAACGTCTGGGCGCTTAAGCATGTGCGCGGCGGATTGGTCGACATCGAGTTTATCGCGCAGGCGGGCGCACTGGTGAACGGGATGAGCGAACCGACCGATACGGTTGGAAAGCTGAAAAAGCTCGGTGAAATTGGCTGGTTGAGCGCCGATGACTCGGCCGATCTTCGCGCTGCATTCGCTCTTCAGGCGACGACTCAGCAAACGGCTCGAGTCGCAACCGGAAACATGGTTCTTCCTGAAACCGCCAGCCAGGGTCTGCGCGCGACGCTGACCAAGGCGACGGGGTCCAAGGACTTTGCCGATTTGGTGGAGCGTTTGGCGAAGGCGCAGGAGATGGTCAGAGACCGTTTCCGGGCCATCATTGGATAGAACCAACTTGAGAGTCGCCAGTGGCCTTGCCCATCGTCCATCACCCGCACTATGTCGCGCCGTTGAAGCCGGATCATCGGTTTCCGATGTCGAAATACGGATATGTGCGCGACGCTCTGGTTTCGAGAGGTCTGATCGAAGAGGGCGGCTGGGTCTCCCCCGATCTGATCTCCGCTCCGGCTCTGACACGCGTTCACGACGCCGGCTATGTTCAGCGCGTTTTCAGCCTCAGCCTGTCGGAGGATGAGCAACGGCGCATCGGATTGCCAAGAACGGAGCGGGTCGTTCGCCGCGCGCGGCTCGCATCGGCCGGAACGGCGCTTGCGGCGAAACTGGCGCTGGAACACGGTATCGCCTGCAATGGCGCCGGTGGGTCGCATCACGCGGGGCCGGATGGTGGCGCGGGGTTCTGCACATTCAACGACGTGGCGGTTGCGGTTCAAGCGCTCTTGGACGCCGGATCGATTCGCCGAGCGCTCGTGATCGATGCGGATGTTCATCACGGTGATGGAACAGCGGAAATATTCGCGGATGATCCCGCCGTGTTCACGCTCTCGATCCATGCGGAAAAAAACTATCCAGTGCGAAAGCCCAACTCCGATCTGGACATTGCTTTGCCGGACGGGGTCGAGGATGCGAACTACGCGAAGGCTTTTCGGGCGGGTCTGAGGCAGGCTTTCGCCGCGGGGCCATATGACATCGCCTTCTACAATGCAGGCGTCGATCCGCATCGTGATGACCGGCTCGGGCGGCTGGCGCTGTCGGATGTCGGCTTGAGAGAACGGGACAGGCTGGCGCTCAGTTCCTGCCGCGCGAGGGGTATACCGGTGGTCGGGGTGCTCGGCGGCGGCTATGGCGACGACAAGCGCGCAGTCGCCGAACGCCACGCAATCATGTTCGAAGAGGCGGCTCGCTTGGCTTCTTGATCGAGCAACAGAGGAGGGATTTCATCAGTGACGCTTCGCAACAAGGACAAGATCCGCGCCTTGCTGAAAGGGATCGAAACCGGCGATCCGGATTCGGTCGCCGTCGTCAACGAAGCGAAGTACATCCAGCACAATCCTCAGACCCATGAGGGCAGCGAGGGGCTTGCCGCGCTGTTCAAGCGTCTGTCTCTCACAAATCCGAAGGTGAATATCGTTCGCGCATTCGAGGATGGCGATTTCGTCTTCGCGCATACTGAGTACGACTTCGCCAGCCGGAAGATTGGGTTCGAGGTGTTCCGCTTTGAGGATGGGCAGGCGGTCGAACATTGGGACAATATTCAGGAACGGCAGGGACCCAATCCTGCGGGTCGCTCGATGGTCGACGGGCCGTCCGAGGCCACGGACCTGGCGTTGACCGAACAAAACCGCGCGTTGGCTCAGTCATTTGTAGAGAATGTGCTGATTGGGAGGGCATTGGACCGGCTGCTGGATTTCATCGACAGGGATAATTTCGCCGATCACAACCCAAAATTCGGAGATGGGTCGCCTGCGCTGCGTTCTGCGTTGGAAGCGGTAGAGGAGGGCGCGCCAGCTATCCTCTACGAGCGTTTGCACCGTGTTCTGGCCGAAGGAAATTTCGCGCTCGCCGTCAGCGAAGGCCGCCGCGCGGGCGTCCACACCGCCTATTACGACCTGTTTCGAATCGCCGATGGCAAGATCGCTGAACACTGGGACACGGTCGAGAAAATCGCGCCCAAAGAGCTTTGGAAAAACGACAACGGCAAGTTCTGACTTCGGCTTGCGGTTAGTAAACCGGTATCAATCGCCGAGCACCCGGCCGACGATCTCGCCCGTATCCTTGCTCAGACCCTCGGTCCCGGCGATCCGTTCAAGCTGCGCCCGTATCAACGCCTGCCGCGACGCGTCATAGCGCCGCCAGGTCTCAAACGCGCCTGTCAGTCGCGCGGCGGTTTGTGGGTTCACCGGGTCGAGTTTCAGCAGCCAATCGGCGAAGAATGCGTATCCCGAACCGTCGGCAGCGTGGAACCGGCTGGGATTGCCGGTGGCGAACGCTCCGATCAAGGCGCGGAACTTGTTGGGGTTGCGCCAGTCGAAGGCTTCATGCCGAATCAAAGCATTGATGCGATGAAGCGTATCTGTTCCAGGCGCCATCGCCTGCGTCGCCAACCACTTGTCGATCACCAGAGAGTCGCCCCGCCAACGCTGAAAGAAGGCGTCTAGCGCAGCGTTGGCGGCCGGCGCGCCTGTATGCACGAGAGCGGTCAGCGCCGGTAGGGAATCGGACATGTTGTCCGCCTGCTCGAACTGCGTGGCGACAAGCTTTTGCGCCCTGTCGTTGGGAAGCCGCGCAAGATAGTGCAGTGCGCGGTTTTTCAACGCGCGCCTACCCGCATCCGCCGCGTTTGGCGTATAGGGCTTTGTCTCGGTCATCGCCTGATAGGCGTCCAGCAAATCCCCCGACAGCGCCTGAGCCAGACCGCCGAGCAAAGCTTCACGCGCCGCATGGATCGTCTCCGGATTCGCAGCGCCGTCCCGTTGGTGCATTTCGCTGGCCATCTCATCCTCGGACGGAAGGTCGAGCACCAGCGCCTTGAAGGCGGGATCCAGATCTTGACCAGACAATGCCGCACGCATCGCATCTATGAAGTCGGTATCGACCGGCTTCAGACTTCCGCGCCCAATCGCGGCGGCCATGGTCAAGGCGACGTCCAGAGCATAGGCGCGTCCCGCCTCCCACTGTTGAACGGGTCGGGATCATGCGCCAGCAGGAACGCGCGCTCTTGATTCAAGACATTGCGCTCCAGGATCACGGGGGCGGAGAACCCGCGGAGCAGAGAAGGCACCGGCTCCTCAGCCACATCTTCGAAGACGAAGCTCTGCTCCGCCTCGGTTAACTCCAACACGCGCGTATAGGGGTCCGCATCCTCCGCGTCATCGACCAGCGCGATCGGCGACCCGTCCTGCGACAACAATCCGAAGGCGACCGGAATCACCAGTGGATTCTTCGCCGGCTGACCCGGCGTGGGCGGCGTGGTTTGGCGGAAGGTAAGCGTGTAGGTGCGACTGTCCGCATTGTACTTCTCCACCACCTGAAGGCGCGGCGTTCCGGCCTGCGAATACCAAAGTTTGAACTGGGACAGATCGCGGCCCGACACCTCCTCAAAGCAAGCGATCCAGTCTTCGATCGCACATGCCTCTCCGTCGTGACGACGGAAATAGAGATCGCATCCGCGCCGATAGGCGTCCGCGCCAATAAGCAAGCGGAGCATGCGGATGATCTCCGCGCCTTTTTCGTAGACCGTCGCGGTGTAGAAGTTGTTGATCTCAATATATTGTTCCGGCCGGACTGGATGGGCGAGGGGGCCCGCATCCTCTCTGAACTGCCGAGCCCGAAGCGATTTCACCTCTCTGATGCGCACCACCGGTTCAGACCGCATCTCCTCGGAGAATTGCTGATCGCGAAAAACCGTCAGTCCCTCTTTGAGACAAAGCTGGAACCAATCGCGGCATGTGATGCGGTTGCCAGTCCAGTTGTGGAAATACTCGTGGGCGATGACGCTTTCGATGCCTTCGTAATCCGCGTCGGTCGCCGTCTCAGGGCTCGCCAGCACGTACTTTGAATTGAAGATGTTCAGGCCCTTGTTCTCCATCGCCCCCATGTTGAAATCGTCGGTGGCGACGATCATGAAGAGATCGAGGTCGTATTCCCGGCCATATGCCTCTTCATCCCAGCGCATGGACCGCTTCAGCGCATCCATCGCGTAGGCGCATTTCCCTTCGTCGCCTTTGCGCACAAAGATGCGCAGCGCGACATTGCACCCGGACATGGTGGTGAAGCTGTCGTCGACCGAAACGAGGTCTCCGGCGACCAGCGCGAACAGGTAAGAGGGCTTGGAGAACGGGTCGTCCCATTCAGCGAAGTGACGCCCGCCGTCAAGATCGCCTGACGCGACTGGATTCCCGTTCGACAGCAGCACCGGGCTGGTCGCCTTGTCCGCTTCGACGCGAACATGGAATACGCTCATCACGTCGGGACGGTCGGGGTAGTAGGTGATCTTGCGGAACCCCTCCGCCTCGCACTGGGTGAAAAAGGCCCCTTTCGACAGATACAGCCCCTCAAGCGCCGTATTGGACGCCGGGTCCAACTCTGTTTCGCATTCCCAGATGAAAGGCCCGTCTGGCAGGTCGTCCGCGGCAACCGCCAGGCCCGCATCGGTCAGTGACAGGGTACTCCGATCAAACGCCTCGCCATCGATAGCGGCCGAGACAAGCTTTAGCGCGCGGCCATGAAGAAAGAGATCTACAGGTCCTTCCAAAGCGCGGGCCGGATTCCTTCGGATCGCTAGTCGGGCGCGCACTCTGGTCTCGCTGGGGTGGAGGGAGAAAACTAGCCGTACATCATCGATTAGCCAGTTCGGCGGCCGATAGTCCGCCAGCCGTACTGCCGCGCCATTTCTTGCTACTTGTTCTTCCGTGCGCATGGTCGCTCGCCTCTGCCCCAATTCGGTCAGAGATAGTCCGTTACGTGAGGGACTTAAAGCACATGCGCCACATTTTGGGCGACCACGAAGTCTGGCATGCCGACCGGATGGCGATAGAGGCTAGGCTAGTCCGGCGAAACGACTGAGCAAAACGCGCTTACACTTAGGAATCACGCCATGCTCACCAATCCATTCGGAATATTGCCGATAGGTTGGATCGGCCATCAGGTGTCGTTCTTCCGTCTTCGCGCGCCACAGATAAATCGCACATACAATGGATAGCAGGATCGTGTTTCTGATCGCGGTATCCGCGCCCTCAAGTGATAGAAACGGCAGATAAAGCAACCACCAGAACAACCCCTTCGACAAATAGGCGGGGTGCTTGAACATGCTGTAAGGTCCGTTGGTGATAATTCCACGATGCGTCAGGTTTGAAAAACGGACGCCGAAAATCACCGTCGACCAGGCATAGAAGAATGTGAGGATCGTAAGGATCGTTCCCCATAGAATCAGTAAGACGGTATTGCCCTCAAACCAGACATGCCAAAGTTGGCCACCGCT
The DNA here is from genome assembly GCA_963669315.1 of Paracoccaceae bacterium. Taxonomy (GTDB): domain Bacteria; phylum Pseudomonadota; class Alphaproteobacteria; order Rhodobacterales; family Rhodobacteraceae; genus SZUA-547. The sequence goes on from OY770021.1 coordinate 3,760,502, forward strand.
ACGATAATTCAGCACGCCGTCGGAAGACATGACGACAAATGGTGGGTAGCAGATCAGCGCTGCGACCCAACCGCTTACAAAGGGGTTGGCTGAACGGATATGGGAATCCAGCACCCTAAGGGTCAAAACATACCCGATTGCGCCAAAGCAAATATCAAACAAAAACAAAAAGTTAATTAGAAATATGAAGATGAACTGGGGCTGCTCGAAAATGGCTGAAGCATCCAAGCTCACAATGGAGTTCAAGGTGCTTGGGATCACCATGACCATGAATGCGAGGAAGAACGCCTTGATAAACCAGCCTCGAAAATGATCCAGAAGAACCTCAGCGTCGAATTTCTCAGGTTTGAATAAAAGCAGCCGGCCGATTAGCCAGTATCCGTCTTTTGGTTCGGTCATAAACTTTGTCGTGAACCAGAAATATGCGGGCGCAGACAGAACAAATAACGGAGTGAACAACTCTAAGTATGTGAAGTAACTGTTAAAATCATTTCCTCTGTAATACTTAAAAAGTGAGTAAAACCCGACAATGGAAGCTATCGTCGCCAGAAACCCGATGAACTTCGTGACTGTCAGCGAGAGCGTCTCGGAACTTTTCCGGCGAAGCGTAAAGTCCATTCCCGCGCTCGGGCTGCGATATGTCTTGCGAACCAGAAGCTCCCACGCCGCCATCGGCAGCCCGATGCCCGCCAATAGAGCGAGAACCGCGGCGACCTCGGGTATTTCGAAGACAATGATTAGTAATAGCGTGACGGCAAGCCCGGCGGACCCTACGAGCCCCGTCGATACGCTAACCGCCGACTGAGGTCTTGAACCACTCATACAACCACACCGCGTCACCCGACGCCAATCCAGCCTGCACAACAGGCAAGGCATCCAACTTTCCGCACGCTCTCAAGAGTATCCCACCTTCACTACAGCGGTTCAATCATTGCGTCAGCATATAGTTGAATCGTGATGGCATGCCCGCATTCAGTTGCGCACGCGCTATCAATAGATCAGAACTGCCACCGCATTCGACATCCAGAGAACTGAGCCAGTACAGGACGCAATCCTAATGAACGCGACCGCCACCAGTATGATGATCACCGACTCGACATGGCGACGTTGGACGATCGTGCTGCTCGTCGGCGTCTTTGCGGTCCGAGAGGCGATCAACGCGCTGGCGCTCGCCCCCGTACATTTTGACGAGGCGCAGTACTGGACCTATGGCGAGGCGCTTGCGTTCTCCTACTACTCGAAGCCGCCGCTTGCGGCCTGGTTGATCCGCCTGTCCACTGAAATATTCGGCCAGAATGAATTCGGCTTGCGTGCGGTTGTTCCGCTGCTACATGCTTGGATCGGTTGGCTACTATTCGCGACCGGACGGAGAATGTTTGATGCTCCAACCGGATTTTGGGCGGCGCTGGTTTACACGGCGGCGCCCGGCGTCGTTATCTCCTCAAATATCATGAGCACGGATCCCGTCATGATGGCCGGTTGGGCGGCGGCTCTCTACTCTTTGGTCCGCGCGCTGACCGAGGAAGAGGAAGGGCGGACGTCACTCAAATGGTGGGCGCTCTGCGGCGCGGCGGTCGGCGCGGGAATGATGGGCAAGTATACCGGCGTCGCATTCTTCGCCACGGGACTGGGCTATGCATTGTTCTCGCGTCGGGGTCCGATGCGGTGGGACGGCGCCTTCGCGGCCTTGATCGCCGCGCTCCTGGTGCTTTCGCCCAATCTGATCTGGAACGCGATGAACCAGTTTGCGACGATCGCCCATGTGGGAGAGAACGCGGCGCTGGGTAAGAATCCCATTACGCCCGGCGACTTTGCTGAGTTTCTGGGCGCGCAGTTCGGTGTGTTCGGGCCGGTGGCCTTTGCAGCGCTCATCCTGATGTTCTTTCACAAGCACACCTGGATCGACGAGTGGCGCTATCGCCTGCTCATGTGGCTCTCGGCGCCTCTGGTTGCGGTAATCGCGCTCAAGGCGCTGTCGGGCGGAGCGAATCCGAATTGGGCGGCGCCGGCCTATGTGGGCGGATCTCTGATGATCGCCGCTTGGCTCCTCGACTTGGGGCGTCGAAGATGGCTGGTGGTTCATGGTGCCATCGGCGCCGTCGTCGCACTCGCCTTTCTCGCCGTCTCCGCGCTCTATGCGGACCGGGCGATAGCGCTGAAGCGCAGCTATGATCCGTTCAAGAAATCGAGACCAGCCTCTGAATTCTGCGGTCACGTTATCAATGCGATGGAAGAGACCGGCATCGGCGTTCTGGTGTCAAACAATCGCAGGCGGCTGGCTGAATGCATGTGGCATGGCGGGTTCGGAGTGGAACGAATCGCCGTCTGGAATCCCAAGGGTGGCGCGCGAAACCACTATGAAATGGTCGCCTCACTGACGCAGGGGGATAATAGAGAAATGCTGCTGATCCTTCAGAGCAGCAAGGGCGGGAAGATTGCGAAAGCCTTTCGGGAATCCGAGTTCGTAGCCAAAGGAGACGATCAAACCTATGCGGACCGCGCGCACGCCTATCAGATTTGGCGTGTGAAAGGCTTTATGGGCTATCCAGACCAGCCAGCGCCGCCGCCGGATGCCTCGACAGGCGCTATGAAGTAGTATTTGGGCGGGGGGGGATGCAACAAATGCGCGACCCGATTGACCGACGCTTATCTGTCGCTCCCATGATGGATTGGACGGATCGGCACTGCCGTTATCTGCACCGCCTCCTCAGTAAGCGCACGCTACTATATACCGAGATGGTGACGGCCGCCGCATTGGTGCATGGACCACGAGAGCGCTTATTGGCCTACTCGGCTGAGGAGCACCCACTCGCACTGCAACTGGGCGGGTCCGACGCCGCCGAGTTGGCCGAAGCCGTGCGGATCGCGCTTCCCTATGACTACGATGAGATCAACCTGAATGTCGGCTGTCCGTCGGATCGTGTTCAATCGGGCGCATTCGGCGCCTGCCTAATGAAGACGCCGGATCGGGTCGCCAAATGTGTGGCCGCGATGATCGAAGCGGCGGGCGAGGGCGGGCCCGAGATCACAGTGAAATGCCGAATCGGGGTGGATGATCAGGATCCGGAGCAGGTGCTACCCGATTTCATCGCACGGATTGCAGAGGCGGGAGTCAACGCATTCGCCATTCATGCGCGCAAAGCCTGGTTGCAGGGGTTAAGTCCGAAAGAGAACCGGGAGGTGCCGCCACTTCACTATGCGCTGGCGCTGAAGATGAAATCCGACCGGCCGGACCTGTCGATTACGGTCAATGGCGGAGTCGAGACGCTGGATCAGGCGGAGGAATTTCTGACCGCCGGTCTGGACGGGGTGATGATCGGACGCGCCGTCTATCACGATCCATCTTCAATCCTGGGATCTGCAGATCGGCGAATTTTCAGACAGTCGGCCGTCGATTCGACTGCTGATGACGCAGCTCGCGCGATGCGCCCCTATATCGCTCGTGAGTTGGAGAATGGCGTACGGCTCGCCCAGATCACCCGCCATATGCTGCCGTTGTTCGCAGGCCGGCCAGGCGCACGCCGTTGGCGTAGGGTTCTGAGCGAGGGCGCGCATTTACCCGGTGCGGGGCTGGCTCTGTTCGATCAAGCGTTGTCTGAGGTCGCGGCGCCAGAAACCGTCGATGCGTCGCAGACCGGCGTTGTCACTGCCGCAGGACCACCCGGTTGCCCGTGAAGGTCATGGTATCCAGCCTGTTCAGAACGTTCATTCCCAGAAGCGACTGGGTCATTTTACCGGGCTGGCTGACATAGGCGACGACATCATCAAATTTCACCGTTCCTAACTGAATCAGATCCAACTCAACCTCCGCCACTTCACTGCGTCCATTCGCGGTGAAAGCCGGAATTGAGAAGCTCAATTCGTCCATAGGCAGGCCGATGCGTTCGGCGTCCTCATAGCGAAGGACGACGACGGAGGCGCCTGTGTCAAAAAGGAACGCAACTTCAGCGCCGTTCACGTCCGCATAGGCGCGATAGTGGCCATCCCAACCGCGGCGCAATTCGACGGCATCTTCCGAAATTGCGACCGCAACTGAGGGTGAAACCTGCGCTCGAAAGCGTTCATATATTTCGGGGGCGTGATCGCGGTAACTGTATGCGATCAGCACGCCGAACAGAGCCGCTGACCACAACGAAACTCGTCGTGCAATGTTCCGTGCAATGGCGGGAAAATCACTGATCAGACTAACCAGCAGCGCGCCCAGCAGAAATCCAAGCACGACAAGGCGCAACTGGTCGTGACTTCCATGCACGGCGTATGGGAACATATCCGTCAACATGACGACTAAAGCTAACAATCCTGCAGCTAGAATCAACGGTGTGTAAATATACTTCATTGCTCGTCGTTTGTTTGTCTTTTTTGAATCGCTACTCGAACTGAATCAGTTGCACAGTCACACTGAATTTGGGCGGCCTTCAGCCTTATTTGTGACGGCGATCCAGCGTCAGCACGCAGCAAGTGGCGAATCTTGTCGGTTTAGAAGCAAGCAACTCGTACGGGGTACGCGAATCAACGGTCGAACCTGTTTGCAATTGACCGGGCCATGGGAGGGCGCCGGAATCACTCAAGTGCTCAATACAGATAAGTTATGGAAAAACCATGATTAACAAATCATGAACCGCTTCGATTCAATTGCGCCGCAGGCGATACAATTTATGATGCGTTACCGCGTTTTTTCTCGCGTTAGGGTCGGTCTGGACGAATTGTCGGACTGGCAATTCATCTGAAAATGTCTGTCGTCAAAGCCCACCTATCTGCTTTCGAAAGGCTCAATTGGGCGGTTGTTCTATTCGGCCAGCGGCGTCGATCCATGCTTCGTCTGGCTTTAGAACGATTCATGCAAAGGAAGACGCAGGCGGGATGCATGCGTCGCATCGCGGAACGCTGTCGCTCTTATGCCGAGAATCCGGAATTTCGACGCAGGACAGAAAGCCGATCGAGCGCGCCTTGCAGGATGAAGGCGGCGGCCATCTTGTCCACCACTTCGGCCCTTCGCTTGCGTGATGTATCGGCGTCCAACAAAGTCCGTTCGACAGCGACAGTGGACAGGCGCTCATCCCAGAAGGTGACAGGGTGGGGCCAGCGCGCGACGAAATTCCGGGCGAATGCGCGGGCGCTCTGGCAACGCGGCCCCTCGGAACCATCCATATTGCGCGGCAGACCTATGACCAGGCCGACCACCTGACGGCCAGCAGCGATTTCCTCAAGTCGCGCGGAATCGCTTGTAAATTTCGAACGTCGGATCGTTTCGAGCGGGCTGGCGATTGAACGCAGTGGGTCGCTAACTGCGACGCCGATTGTCTTGGTTCCCAGGTCCAGTCCGATCAAGGCGCCGGCGGGCGCGGCGGCAGCGAAAGCGGCGACGTCATCGAAGATCAGCGTCATTCCACCGCCAGACCAGACAGAAGGGCTTGCTCTTTGAGGAAGGCGAGGGCGGTTGGATCGGTTGTGAAAATAGCAACCGCTTCATCATATGCCGCCTGCGCCTTCTCCGACTGCTCCAAAACGTTCAAGGCGCGGATCAATCTTACCCATTCGTTCACGTCGCCGCCTTCTGAACGCAGACGGTCCTCAAGCCCGGCGACCATGCTTTCGATCATGGCCTGGCGGTCCTCCGCGCTCATATCCGCCGCCGCGCGCATATCGTCGGCGTTTGGCCCCGGCGGCGCCTCAACCGCCTGCCCAGCATCACCTAGTGCGGCGAGTTGCTGACGCGCCGCCTGAGCTATGGGAGATTCGCCCGGTTCAAGCTGAAGCGCCTCGGTCCATTTCGCCTCCGCCTGGCTGGGATCGCCCCTTTGCGCCGCGTGAAGCCCCTCGACATACAAGGTCACGCCGGACGGACCGAACTTCTGCGCTGTCGCCTCCGACGCCGCCAGAGCATCGTCGCTGACAAACCCGGCCGCCGCATAAATCATGACCTCAACCTGTACGTTGTAGTCTTCAGCGGTTGCGGACTCGCCCAGAATTTCTATCACGCGCCCATAGGCGCGCCAGGACTCGGAAAATCGTCCCAGTCGCTTCAGCGAATTGGCCAGCAAGCGCGCGCCCTGCAGATCGTCTGGCCGGGTTGCGATGGCTAGCTCCAGCTTGCCGACGAGTGGCGTGAACTCGGCCAATGAGGGGTCTGCGGCCAAAGCCTCAGCTTGGGGATCATACCCCTGCGCCGCGACCATTTCTTCGACCTCCGTCTGGCTTGTTCGCATTCGCGCTTCGGCTAGCCGCTTCTCAAGCGGACGGTCCGAATAGCCTGGGGAGGCCATGGAAAAATAGAGCGCGGTGGCCCCGGCTGGCGCGGCGAGCGCCAATATGACCGCCAGAATGCGCGAGACGCGGCGAGGCGCCGGACCCGGCCCTTCAATACGTTCCCGTTCCGTCGCGGCAGACAGCAGACGGCGCGACACTTCTATACGGGCCGCCTTCGCCTCATCCTCGCTCAGCACACCACGCTCGACATCACGATCAAGCTCGGCCAACTGGTCCCGAAACACCTGCTCGTCGTGGGCCGCCCGCGACCGGGTTGCTTTCGGCGGACGCAGCAATGGCCACGCCACTGCCGAGACGGCGGCCAGTGCGACAAACGCGGCGGCGATCCAAAATAGTGTCACTAGGAGTCTCCGAGAATTCTCGGATGCAGATATAACCGGCCGCAACGCCGGGTTACAGCCCGATCAGAGTGTTTGGGCCGAGCCTTGGCGTACCGCCCTTTCGCTTTGGACGCTGCGCGTCTATGACCCGACAGAATCCCACCTGCTTGGGACAAGGAGACCCGCCGTGCCGGAACCCGCTCAAATCAAAACGCGCGACCCCGACGCTCGACCGGTGGTGCGTTTGCGCCCAAAACGCGGCGCCCGGTTTTTACAAGGCGCGCCATGGGTTTATGGCGATGAGCTTGTTCTGGACCGACGCACAAAGGCGCTACCCCCCGGTACGCTGGCGGAGTTGCAGGATGCGGAACGCCGCCCTTTGGGGCTGGTCGCGGTCAATTCCGGCGCGACGCTGGCGGCGCGACTGATCGACAAAGACCCGACCGCTGAGATTGATGCGACATGGTTTGCGAACAAACTGCGCCGGGCCGCCTCGCTGCGGTCGCCGTTTTACGACGCGCCCTATCATCGGCTTGTTCACGCAGAGGCGGATGGGTTGCCGGGTGTCGTCATCGATCTATTCGGCGACGTCGCGGCGGTGCAGCCGAACGCAGCATGGGCCGATGCGAATTTGGACGCGCTGATCGAGGCGCTCATCGGTGTGACCAACGCATCAACCGTTGTCGTCAACGCCGGGTCGCGCACCCGGTCGCTTGAGGGGCTCGATGAGGTTACGCGCGTCGTGGTCGGTTCTCTAAACGGGCCTATCCCGGTGGCGATGAATGGCGCGACCTATATGGCCGACCTGATCGGCGGACAGAAAACCGGCCTGTTCTATGACCAGAGGCCGAACCATGCGTTTGCCGCCAAACTCGCCGCCTCGGTCGATGGCGGCGCTGAGACGTTGGACATGTTTTCCCATGTTGGCGGGTTCGGGCTGGCCATGCTTGCGGCAGGCTCTCGGTCTGCGCTTGCCGTCGATGGATCCGCGAGCGCACTGGAATTGGCGGAGGAAGGCGCGGACCGGACGGGTGTATCCGACAGATTCTCCACGCTCCGCAGCGACGCGTTCGACGCGATGCGCAATCTGGCGAACGAAAGGCGGCTATTCGACGTCGTGATATGCGACCCTCCGGCCTTCGCGCCATCGAAGTCGGCTCTGGCGAATGGGTTGCGGGCTTACGAAAAAACCGCGCGTCTGGCCGCGAAACTGGTGAGACCCGGCGGTTGGCTGGGGCTTTGCTCCTGCAGCCACGCGGCTGATCTTGAAAGCTTTCGCTCCGCCAGCGCGCGCGGCGTCGCCGCCGCCGGACGGACGGGCGCCATTGTTTACACGGGACGGGCAGGGCCCGATCATCCAACCCATCCCATGCTGGCCGAAAGCGGCTATCTGAAAACGCTGTTTCTAGGTTTGGACTGATGACCCGGCGGGTGCTGATCGACGCCTGCGTATTGACCCCGCCTCTTTTGCGAAAGGTAGTTCTGGGCGCGGCGGCCGAAGGGCTTTTCACACCGCTTTGGAACCGACGAATTCTTGAGGAATGGGCGCGTGCGGCCAGGCGTCTGGATGGCGAAGAAGGCGAGATGCGCGCACGCGGAGACATTGCTCTGATGGGCGCGCGTTGGCCTGATGGCGACATAGCGGGCTGGGAACGTCACGCGCCGGAGCTTTACCTTCCCGATTCGGATGACGTCCATGTCCTCGCCGCCGCGATCGAAGGACGCGCGGATCTGATCCTCACTCTGAACATCAAGGATTTCCCGCGTCGCAGGTTGGCCGGTCACGGGATAGAACGGATCGCTCCCGATCCGTTCCTGTGGGCGCTTTGGGCGAAGCATGACGACACCTTGGTGACTGTGCTCAATCGGGTCCGCGCCGGTACGCGCGCGGACGGCCGCGACCCGCAGGATTTCCGGCGCGTCCTGAAGCGCGCGAGCCTGCCACGGCTGGCAAAGCTTTGGGCGACTGAGGCGGAAGGCGAGCGACCTGACTAGGTGATCGTTGGCGGCGATTTTACGGGGCCGCCGCTCCATTTCTCGATCAGCGCCTCGACGCGCTTCGCGCGCTCTTCCGAAGATGGGTGGCTGAGCAGCCATGCGGGACCAGCGGCGGCGCCGTTCCCCATCTTCTCAAGCTTGCGCAGGATGCGCATTTGTGCGGTGGGGTCGAGTCCGGCGCGGATCAACAGCGCGGTGGCGTAGGCGTCCGCCTCAAACTCATCCGCCTGGCTCAGTTGCGCGGTTATCAGGCTCCCAAGAAGATTGGCGATAAACACGCCGATGATCGGCACAAACCGCGCCAGCAGAAGGATCAAGGCGTAGCGCGCGGCGTTCTGCGCGGCCCAGACGGCCATGCGCCTTGTGTGATGACCCAGCGCGATGTGGCCCAACTCATGCGCCACCACAGCCGTGATCTCATCGGCGGAGAACAGACCCGACCGGCGCCAGTTCAACAGGCCTCGGGTGATAAAAATCCGACCGTCAGGCGAGGCCAGGCCGTTGATCGCAGGGATCTCATAAACACGTGCTGAAAGCTGCGGAATGTCGACCGCTTCACCTAACTTGGCCATTTGATCGGCGACCTCAGGATCGTCTAGCGGCGTGGAGTTCGCGTTCAGCTCCTTCTCAAGCCGCCAGCGCGAGCCGCGCCAAATGGCGAGCGCGTATCCGAGTATCAATAGGACCGGCAGCAGCTTGAGGAGCAGTGACATAGACCGAATATGGGGGCGCACACGGGGAAACTCCACGCCCGATCTGCGCCGTCCCCGACTAAGCCCTCACAATCGCCTCGAACAAGAAGCCCAAAACCAGCGACAACAGAGCGAGTGCAAGCCCCATCACGATTGCGCGGTGAAGCCGATCGGGCAGGGAACCGCCTGCGCGCGCAACGCGGAAATACCCAAGACCGAAGCCAAGCGCGAAAGCGGCGAGGGGGATCATCCTTCGCCTCCCTCGTAGACCTTAATGATGTTCTTCCGGCTTTCAGCAAGCTCACCGTAATCCGCGCCGAGCGCGTAAAGCGCCCAGTCCACGCCAATCAGCGCCGTATTGAGCGCCTCGGTTTCGTGGCCAAGCGCGGTTTGGGCGTCGTGGCGCTGCTTGAACGCGGCGCTGATCCGGTCCTCTGCGTCATGGGCGGCCAGAACCGGAAGCGCAAGATCGACCTGGGTCAACGCTTTCCCATTCTTGCCCTGCTCGTTCAGCGCTATGGCCAGGCCAACACGCGCCGATGCGACGCGAACGTCCTGATCGCCGACAGAAAGCTGATATGCGGCGATAGCGCGCCGAAACGCCGATTCCGCCTCCAGCGCCTTTCCGTGGGCCAGATACGCGCGCCCAAGCCTTTCAAAGGAAAACCCCCGGCGCGGATCGACCGATGAAAAGCTGCGCGACAAGCGAACGGCTTCTTCAGCTATAGCCAGCTGACTGGCTGCGGGAACGCCATGCGCGCTGCTTGCCAGAATCGCGTCCTTCCACTCAGGCGCTTGCGAAAAGCTTGGGCCGCGCGGCACCCCGGCCCCTTCAGGGCGCAGCATGTCCAGCACGTCGCGCACGATCGGCTCAGCGTCCGACTGCGCCATTCCGGGCTTGAGGGCCGGGTTATAAAGCACGCGCAACGCCAGCATGTCGAAGGATGTCGGCCGCATATGGGCGCCGTCGTCATTGAAGATCGAGTTGGCGAGATAGAAAATGTCGTTGCCGGGTCCGAGCGCCTGCGCGATTTCCTCCATCAGACATGCGCGCACCTGATAGGGCGAAGCATCGACTGGTATGAATATGGTGGCGGCCTCGATGCGCTGAACGCGTGTCCAATCGATATCATCGGGATCGGCCAGCGCAGAGATGAGTTCCTCGAAACTCAAGCGCCCCGGCGCGACCAAACAGAACGCCGTTGCGAAGGTTCGGCGCATCTGGTCCGCCGGCGCTGCGGCGACAGAGATCGCCCCGGCTCCTGCTGTAGCCGTACGGATATCGACCCCGCCCTCACTCCTTAGGCGATCGATATATTGCTCCAAAAACGGCTGATACGCGTCCAACGCTGAGCTGTCGATCGAGACGGTGACGGGCGCGTCCCACTTGGCGAGCCCGACGCGTATCGCATCCCATTCCGTCTGGTAGTAGAGGCTGATCATATAATCCGTGTAGTCCGCGTTCGAACCATAGATCGGAGAATTAAGCGCTGCTCCGGTCGAAGGCAGCGCAGGCTTGGGCGCGACGGCGTAAGGCGTGGTTCGCACACTCCCGGATGCGCAGGCCGCAAGAAAGCAGGCTAACGTCGCCGAGATGAAAGAGGAAAACCGCGTCATGCGCATCAACTGGCTCCAATGCGCCGACGCTCGCCGGCTTCACATACCCAAAATCTAGCGGTTCACATTTGCATAAAAAGAAGGAAGCCCACAACTCAGGTGAATTGTGGGCTTAAGTTTACTGATTCGAAGGGTGTTAGTTTTTGAGTTGTCCAAGTTGCTTGCGAATTGCAGCGAGGTCGCCGAATTCTGGTCCAAGGGCGTAAAGGCTCCAATCCAAGGACAGGATCGCGGCGTCGATCGCCTCCGAATCCCGACCCAGACCATAGAGCGCGTCATGCTTTTCTTTGAGCGCTTCGGCGATGCGGCTTTCCGATTCATGCGCGGCGAGAACGGGGAGGGCTGCTTCGATTTCGCGAAGGGCGTCGTCATGCGCGTCGCGCCTGTTCAGGTGCTTTGCGTAGTAAAGGCGGGCGCTCGCAACCCGAATATCGTCATCCCCAAGCGTCTGCCCGTATTCATCAATAGCGAGCCTCAACATCACTTCCGCTTCGTTCGGTCGATCGAGAGAGACAGCCAACGCCAAACGGTAACGAGAAAAGGGAAGGCGATGGTCGCCTACGGGAAACGCCTTTGCACGAGCCAAGGCCTGCCTGGCGAAACTCTCGCGTTCCTGGGTGGAAAAGCGCCGATCAAAACTGAGCACCATCAGGCGGCGCCACGCCGCGCTGCCTCCCGCCTCCATGTCGTTGGATTCGATAGACCGGCCGACCGGATTTACGTCATCAAGAACGTTTAACGCGACTTCAAATGCCGTTCCCTCATCGATGCCCAAACGCATACGGTCGTCATATAATGTACGCAGGATCAGCATGTCGAAAGATGTTGGCGCGGAATGAGCGTTGTCGTCATTGAAGATGGAGTCGGCCAACCTGAACAAATCGTTCCCCGGACCCAACGCCTGGGTGATCTCTTCCATCAGGCACAGGCGGACTTCGAACGGAACCGCGTCAGCGGGAATAAAGACTGTCGCCTCGGACAGTTCTGTCTTGTTGCTCCAGCGAAATCTGTTCTCATCATGCGACCGCGCGAATTCTCGCCACTCCGCATTGGTCGGAACAACGATGCAGAAAGCGGACGCAAGCGCGCGACGCATTTCTTTCGGATCGACCATCCGGACGTGAAGGTTGGCGTCATCAGAAGCAGTTGGCGCGATGTCTACCTTCGCGCTTGTTCTGAGCCGCTTCAGGAAAGAATCGACGAAAGGCGCGTATCCGGAAAGCTGCGGGCTTTCCAGCCGTACGCGAACCGGATCCTCCCACCGTGACAGTTTGGGGCGCGTGCGCCCCTGTTCATTTCTGAATACAAGCTCAACAAAATCATGCGCGATATCAGTGTTTGCGCGTGTGACCGCGCCATCGACGAGCGCCGCGCCAGTCGTCGGAAGCGCTGGCTTGTCCGCCAGCGAAGTTGAAGTGGTTTCGACTTCTCCGCCACCGCACGCGGCGACGACCGCGCACAATGCGCCAGCCAATACGCCTGACCGCAAGCCAAGCACTGCCTGAAACCTCATATTAAAGAGCCCCCGTAAAACTCTATTAATGCTAGATTATCTCGTTTCGGAGTCTCGCGAAACCCTATTTTGATTCAGCGCCTTAGCTCTTTGATTCAACCTGTTGAAAACACGAAGTAAAACACGGCAAAAAAATGTGTCGCCAATGAGTCCTGTGTGACTAAAATGCGGCGCCTGGGCCGCTAGAAACTGATTTGAGAAGCGCAAATCACTCAGATCCACGGCACATGCACGGCGAACTGCCAGCTAGTCCCGAAAAGGCGCACTCACCGTGGTCGCCAATTCGACGACAAAAAAATGCGCGTAAAAATTGCACAGCTATTGGTGACAATCCCGGCGCTTGCCCCTATAAGCCGTGCCACTTCGAGTCGATGGTAAAGGTGTACGGGCATGAATACACAAAACGTGCTCAACGGCGCGTATAAGCCGTCAGAGGACGAGCCGTTCATGAACGAGCGGCAGCGCGAGTACTTCCGTAAGAAATTGCTGGATTGGCGTGACTCCATCCTGTCTGAAAGCAGGGAAACTGTTGTTACGCTTCAGGAGGATACAGGCAGTCTTGCTGACTTGACCGACCGGGCGTCGGCAGAGACGGATCGCGCCCTGGAGCTCCGAACGCGGGACAGGCAACGCAAGTTGATTTCAAAAATCGACTCTGCGCTGCGCCGGATCGAAGAGGGCATTTACGGATACTGCGAAGAGACAGGCGATCCAATCAGCCTTCGTCGTCTTGACGCGCGTCCGATTGCGACCCTCTCTCTGGAGGCGCAGGAGATGCACGAGCGTCGAGAAAAGGTCTATCGCGACGAATAACGGCGGAGGCGCAGCGAAAGCTTCGCTTCGCTAATCTGATCTGGGCGCTGCCGCCAGGCGCCCAAATAATCGACTTCTGAGAGATTGAGAAGTCGGATCTCGGGGGCTTGCTTTAAGGAGCGCTGGATACGCCCATTTTCGGCGCTTCGAATTTCGCGGAAATTGGCTGGGGAACCTGGATTCGAACCAGGACCGACGGAGTCAGAGTCCGCTGTTCTACCGTTAAACTATTCCCCAGCGGCAGCAGCGGCTGCGTAACTATATCCCCGTCTACGCGAGGTCAACACCCGACGATTTGATGTTTGGGGCCGGCCTGCGCCGATGGCAAACCCACATGCGAAGATGTGCCTGTAACACTATAATATATGACAAAATTTCGAGATTCAGCGCTGTCTTTGGGTTAGTCGGCGCGGCTGCGTGAAGTGTAAGAAAACGTTGTTCGTGTAATGAAATCGCCAAAAAACTCCCCCCATTTCTTCATTCGTGATGACAGAGGCTTTGTCACCTCTGATCAAGTCGCATTGGCGGCAGGCATTGTCTTGCTGGGCATAATTGCAGTCTGTATGATCTATGAGGAAGGCGTAGCGCCGCTAGCCTCTGGAGTTTCAAACGCAATGAACGACAAGAGCGCGGAGCTTGTTGCTAGCAATGGCTACTATGAGCCAACCCCTGATACTATCTCAGGCGGGATGGGCTCGGATAGCTCGCCAGACGGGCGCGCGCCGGACCCAACGGGAAGCTCAAGCGAAGGCGCGTCCGGCGATTACGACGCTGAAAAATGGCGTCAGGACTTATTCTGAGCTCCCTTTAATATCGAGGTATAGCCGAAATGTCCGCCGCCAACTTTAGTTAAAACACGAAGTTTAATTAGTAAGTATAATAAAAATATGCTATTATTTTGATACTATGACTCACAATATATTCGATTGCGAGTCGCTGTTGTCGTGTATTTTGCGTTGGCGCTTTTGGTGGTTGAGATGGGTACGTCAAGGTTCTTCCACCTTAAATTTTTCCGCAATGAAAGCGGCGCGGTTACGGTTGACTGGGTCGCGCTTACGGCTGCGGCACTGCTAACGGGCATGGTGGTACTGTACGCGATTTATTCTGAAGGCTGGAGTGCCCCCGCTGAATTGGTCCACCGTTATGTTTAGGAAACGGAGGACAGAGAATGGCGAACAAGCGGCACAAGCCCGAAGAGATTGTTCGGAAGCTACGGCAGGTTGATGTGCTTGTCGGGCAGGGGATGACGCGTGTGGACGCGATCCGGGAGGTTCGTATCACCGAGCAGACCTATTACCGATGGCGAAAGCAGTATGGCGGCATGGGAACCGACCAACTGAAGGAACTCAAACGGCTTCAGAAGGAGAACGAACGGCTGAGAAAGGCCGTGTCGGACCTGACCCTGGACAAGCTGATCCTGAAGGAAGCTGCACGGGGAAACTTTTGAGCCCCGCCCGTCGCCGCGCCTGCATCGAGCTGATCCGCAGTGAGATGAAGGTGTCGGAACGCCGAATCTGCCGGGTGCTGGGGCAGCATCGATTAACGCAAAGACATCAGCCACGCGGCCGAGAAGACGAAGACCGGCTTGTGGCCGACATGATCGAACTTGCCAGGCAATATGGCAGCTACGGATACCGTCGCGTCGCTGCGCTGCTGAGAGACGCAGGCTGGCGGGTCAGCGACGGCCGGATCGAGCGATTATGGCGGCGAGAGGGTTTGAAGGTTCCACCGAAGCAACCGAAGAAGGGACGGCTATGGCTGAACGATGGCTCGTGTGTGCGGCTTCGGCCAGAGTATCGGAACCATGTCTGGAGCTACGACTTCGTCCATTGCCGGACGGATGACGGCAAGGCGTTCCGGACTTTGAACATCCTCGACGAGTTCAGCCGGGAATGCCTGGCGATCCGGGTGAAGCGAAAGCTGAACTCGACCGACGTGATCGACGCGCTCACCGATCTCTTCATCCTGCGCGGACCGCCCGAATTCGTCCGAAGCGACA
Source organism: Paracoccaceae bacterium (assembly GCA_963669315.1). Taxonomy (GTDB): domain Bacteria; phylum Pseudomonadota; class Alphaproteobacteria; order Rhodobacterales; family Rhodobacteraceae; genus SZUA-547. The sequence continues at coordinate 3,775,721 of OY770021.1, forward strand.
ATGGCCCCGAGTTCGTCGCCCAGGCCGTCCGGGACTGGATCGCCGCCGTTGGCGCGAAGACCGCCTTCATCGAGCCAGGCTCGCCGTGGGAGAACGGCTACGTCGAAAGCTTCAACGCCCGGTTCCGAGACGAATTGCTCAACGGGGAGATCTTCTATTCGCTGAGAGAGGCCCAGATCATCATCGAGGGCTGGAGAAAGCACTACAACACGAAACGGCCCCACAGCGCACTCGGCTATCGGCCACCGGCGCCAGAATCCATCGTCCCAATGGAAACCAGGCCAGTGATGCACTAACATTCAAACCGGACCAATCAGGTGAGGCTGCCCAGTTAATTGGCGTCGCTGCGCTTCTAGGGCTTGCCGTCATTTGGGCGGTATTCTCGGATGGCGTCGCGCCATTGAGCGGCCAGGTTTCAGCAGAAATGGCCAGCATCGGATCGGCAGAAAAAGAAGAAAAAGCCCGGAAGAAGGCGGAGAGGAAGGCCGCTAAGCAAGCTCGGCGCGCAGCAAGAGCTGAACGGCGCGCAGCTAGAAAAGCAGCGAAAAAAGCCAGGGCGGCGGGACGCTAGCGCAGGTTGCTTATCCGTTCGCCTCGCGGATTTTCGCCGCCGCATCCTTGTCAAACCCAACGCCGCTAGTTTCAAAAAGCGAGTCCAGTTCACCTGACAGCGTCATTTCCGTGATGATGTCGCAGCCCCCAACGAACTCGCCCTTAACATAGAGCTGCGGGATCGTCGGCCAGTCCGAGAACACCTTGATTCCCTCACGTAGTTCATCGTCCGCCAAGACGTTCACGTCCTTATAGGTCACGCCCATATAGGTCAGGATTCCCGCAACCCGGCTGGAGAAGCCGCATTGCGGCATCGAAGAGGTGCCTTTCATGAAAAGCACCACGTCATGGGCGTCGATATCGGCTTTGATGGCCTGATGGCTTGCGTCTGTCATAGTCTAGTCTCCCGCCTTCATCCGAAGGATTTATTCAGGGGCGCTGGTCTGCAGGGCGAGCGCGTGAAGCTCCCCGCCCATTTTTCCCTTTAGCGCAGCGTAGACCATCTGATGCTGCTGCACCCGGTTCTTGCCGCGAAACTGCTCGGACACGATCGTGGCGGCGTAGTGATCTCCATCGCCAGCCAAATCGCGGATCTCGACTTTGGCGTCCGGCAACGCCTCTTTGATCATGTGTTCGATGTCGGACATGGCCATGGCCATAGGGACGCTCCCGCTGTCTGAGATTCCGTATGTGTTTCGATGTAGATCGCCTCAGCGCAAGAGACAAGCGCCGCAGCGATGCATAGATGATCAGGCGTCTTCCCGCATGAACGCTTTGAAGCCGCCCTCATAGGCCGCGGCGAGCGCGTCTACGGCGACCATGGAGGCGCCGCCCAGCTGCAGGTCTGAGCCGCCTGTGACGCCGATCCGTCGAGCAGGCGCGGCGGCGTTCTCAGCAGCCCTCTGGAACGCCTCTGAGGCGTCCGCCGGGACTTCGACCAGATAACGGGCCTGATCCTCTCCAAAGAACCATTCTGCGGGCGATAGGGCGCTGTCGGGCTCCACAGAGGCGCCGATGCCACTGGCGACCGCCATTTCCGCGAGGCCAAGGGCGAGACCGCCGTCAGAGAGATCATGGCACGCGACGATTAGGCCGTTTTCAGGCGCGCGGCGAACGAAGGTTCCGTTGCGGACCTCCGCCTCCAGATCGACGGCGGGCGCATCGCCTTCCTCCCGTTCCCACAGCTCTTTCAAAAGAGCGGCTTGGCCCAAATGGCCGGCGGTCTCACCCACCAGCCAGATCTCCGAGCCCCCATTCTGGAAGGCCATCGGGGTTGGATGGCGCCCATGAGGCGCAAGCCCCACGCCGCCGATGGTGGGCGTAGGCGGGATCGCTGCGCCGTCCGTCTCGTTGTAAAGACTGACATTTCCAGACACGATCGGCATGTCGAGCGCTGCGCAGGCTTCTCCGATGCCTTTCACGCAACCCACGAACTGACCCATGATCTCCGGCTTTTCAGGGTTGCCGAAATTCAGATTGTCTGTGGAGGCGAGGGGGCGCGCGCCGGCGGCGGAAAGGTTGCGATAGGCCTCGGCCACAGCTTGCTTGCCGCCTTCGACCGGGTTCGCCTTGCAATAGCGCGGCGTGACGTCGGCGGTGAAGGCCAGCGCCTTGTCCGTGCCATGCACGCGCACCACAGCGGCGTCCGAACCCGGCCCGATTGTCGTGTCGGCCATGACCTGATGGTCGTATTGCTCCCACACCCAACGGCGCGAGCAGTAGTTGGGCGATCCGATCAGCGCCAGCAGCGCCTTGGCCGGATCGATGGCCGGCACATCGGCCAGAGGGGCAGGGGCCGGGCTTTCCACCCAAGGCCGGTCGTATTCCGGCGCCGTGCCTGAAAGCGCTTTGAGGGGCAGGTCGCCCTTCACTTCGCCATTCAGGCGGATGAAAAACCGATCCTCAGCGATCGTGTAGCCGACAATGGCGAAATCCAGATCCCATTTGTCAAAGATCGCCTTGGCCTCGTCCTCCTGCTCGGGACGGAGCACCATCAGCATCCTCTCCTGGCTCTCCGACAGCATCATCTCATAGGCGGACATGTTTTCTTCGCGGACAGGCACCTTTTCGAGGTCCAGCACGACGCCGAGATCGCCTTTGTCGCCCATCTCGACCGCAGAGCAGGTCAGACCCGCCGCGCCCATATCCTGTATTGAAATCACCGCGCCGGAGGCCATCAGTTCCAGACAGGCCTCCAGAAGCCGTTTTTCGGTGAAGGGGTCGCCAACCTGCACGGTCGGGCGCTTCTCCTCAATCGTGTCATCGAACTCGGCCGAGGCCATGGTGGCGCCGCCGACGCCGTCGCGCCCGGTCTTCGCGCCCAGATAGACGACCGGCATGCCGACGCCGCTGGCCGCCGAGTAGAAAATCTTGTCCGCGTCCGCCAATCCCGCCGCGAAGGCGTTCACGAGGCAGTTGCCGTTGTAGCCGCGGTGAAAGCGGACCTCGCCGCCCACAGTCGGAACGCCGAAGCAGTTGCCGTATCCGCCGATCCCCTCGACGACGCCCTTGACGAGGTGGCGGGTCTTCGGGTGGTCCGGCTCGCCGAAGGAAAGCGCGTTCATCGCGGCGATGGGACGGGCGCCCATGGTGAAGACGTCGCGCAGGATGCCGCCCACGCCGGTCGCCGCACCCTGATGCGGCTCAATGTAAGAGGGATGGTTGTGGCTCTCCATCTTGAAGACCACCGCCTGACCATCCCCAATATCGACGATGCCGGCATTCTCACCTGGCCCGCAGATCACCTGTGGTCCCTCGGTCGGCAGAGTGCGCAGCCACTTCTTCGATGACTTGTAGGAGCAATGCTCATTCCACATCGCCGAAAACACGCCCAATTCGGTGAAAGTCGGCGTGCGGCCCAGAAGGTCCAAAATACGCTGATACTCGTCGGGCTTCAGGCCGTGATCGGCGGCGAGCGCCTGATCGACTTGCGGTTCTTGATGCATATGCGGTCCGGTCGAGTGAGTTGTGATTTCGATTTGTCTTTGAAGATTGCTCAGACAGTCTCAAGCGATTTGACGAGGCCGCTGAGCATTGCTGCGCCGTCGGTATTGCCATGATCAGGCTCCGCAGCGCGTTCGGGGTGGGGCATCATGCCGAGCACCCGGCCATTGGCGCTGACGATCCCGGCGATATCGCGTGTCGCGCCGTTCGGGTTCTCGCCCGGCAGATAGCGAAATGCGATGCGGCCGTCGCCTTCCAGATGCTCCAGCAGCGCGTCATCGGCGAGGTAGTTGCCGTCGTGATGGGCGACAGGGAAGCGCACGGTCTGGCCAGTCGCATAGCCCTGCAGGAAGGGGCTTTGCGCCTCTCCCACTGTCATGCCGACAGTGCGGCAGACGAACTTCAGGTCGGCGTTCCGCATCAGCGCGCCGGGCAACAGGCCGGTCTCGATCAGCACCTGAAATCCATTGCAGACGCCAAGAACAAGCCCGCCCTTGCCAGCAAAATCGGCGACTGCCCGCATGATCGGCGAGCGGGCGGCGATGGCGCCGCAGCGCAGGTAGTCGCCAAATGAAAACCCGCCGGGCAGGGCGATCATGTCCAGCCCATCCGGCAAGGCGGCGTCCTTGTGCCAGACCATCGCAGGTTCGCGGCCGGACGCTTGGCGTAACGCCACCGCCATGTCGCGATCGCAGTTTGAGCCAGGGAAGACGATGACGGCGGATTTCATATTTTCGAATCCTTGTTGCGCATCTTTGCTTTCAACTCATCGATCTTGCCTTGATCAAACGCCGGCGACTTGTCCCTCATGATAAAGATCACGGGCAGTGACATCAGCAGCCAGAACAGGCCGAAACCGATCAAAAACACCGGGGTCAGATAGATCGCCCAGAAATCGTCATGGGCGACCGCATTGTTCAGATCCCGGCGCAGCAGCACGGGAATGCGCGCGCCCTCGGCATAAACCTCCGGATCGATGGCGTCGGAGTTGTGCCAGACCATCTCCAGATCGAAATTCGGTTCGACGATATAGCGGTTGTGCACCTTGCCATCGGCCTCCACCTCGACCGAATAGCGCCAGTGCTCGCCTGTCCGGGTTCGCCCGTCGCTGTCGCGATAGCTGTAGGTCTCGTGCTCGACCTCAAAAACTGTAGCGGTCGTCTGCTCGGATGCCGCGACCTGATCGTAGCGGAACATGGCGGAGCGAACGCCAAAGAACAGCAATAGCGCCGGAATCAGGAAGATGAGCCATATGAACTTGGGCGGCTTGCCGCCCTTGCGTTTGCCCACCGTCTTGGCCACCAGACTAGCCGATCGTGATCGAGTACTGCTCGATCACCGTATTGGCCAACAGCTTTTCGCACATGTCCCTGACCTTGACCTCCGCGGTCGCCGCATCGGTCTCGTCCAACTCGATCTCGATGACCTTGCCCTGTCGAACGCCGCCGACGCCGTCAAAACCAAGGGCGCCAAGAGCCTGGCGAATGGCCTCTCCCTGAGGGTCGAGAACACCGTTTTTCAGGGTGACGTCTACTCGGGCGCGCATGGGCGAATCCTGCTTCAAGCTTCGGTTCCCGCGAAATACCGCAGCGAGGGTCCAAGGTCGAGGGTTAGCGGGCCTTTCGGCCGCCGGCGAATATGACGATCACCATGACTGTAACGAGCGTCATGAAGCCGAGAGCGAAATAGCTGAAATAGATTCGGTCGCCGACGCGATCCAACGCCTGGTCGAAGGAGACCTCCCGGCTGAGGCGCACATAACGTGGCGCATCCGGATCATAGAAAATGACCAGGGTCTCGCCGATCTCCCGATCCTGATCCGTCGGCATGTCGGTCGTCAGGCGCGCGCCGATCTGCGTTTCGTATTTGATGGTGACAGACGTTACGCGCTCCGCCTCTCCCGGCCTCTGGATCGAAGATTTTCCGGTGACCTCCGCTTGTGCTTCAAGCGCGCGTTCGGGGAAGCTGAGCGCGCCAAGCAGCGGGTAGGCGCCGATCACCGCGAACAGCAGGGGAATCCCGTAGAGCATTGCGAAACCGAGGAAGATCGCCGCTTTTCCGCCGCCGCCGCCGGACGGCAGTTCCAAGTCGCTTTCAACGGTGCGCTCGGCCACGGATTTGCGCCCCAGCACGCTGCGTCGCCGCCCGCCAAATCCAACTTTCCGCGCCATTTCACTCCCCCGGATAAAAGCCTACGCGTGATTGCGACGGAGTTTGCGAAACCCGAACGCGAAGCCGAAAAACACCATCAGGCCAACGGAGGTGAAGATCACCGGCAGACCCCATAGCGAGAATACTCCATCGATGCGCACCTCGTCATTCGGAGCGCCCGGATCGTAAAGGATCCATTCCTGCGAACCGATGCTGTAGTCGTAGCCGCTGGACGATATGTGGGTCGGGGCCTGATGATCGCGACCGTCCTGGTCCGTGTACCGGAAGATCGGCGTATAGGTGGTTCCGTCGGAATCCGAGTGGACATCCACATCGACCACCGTACCGACGGCGCCCACCGCAACTCCGCTGAACCGGATGGCGTCCAGCAGCATATACCCGCCAACGCCGACGAAAATCAGCGGAAACAAGATAAACAACAATGCGAGGTATCTGGGAGTGCGACGCTTCTTTGGCGCATCGCTAATCTCAAACGTATCCGCGACCGACTTCTCCCGTTTCTCGGTAGCGGTTCGGTCGCGTCCCAACACGCTGCGCCGCCTACCAACAACGCTATCGCGCCGGGAATCGCCAAATCCAACTCTACGCACCATCGCCTGTCTCACCCATCGATCGCAGGACGCCAGAATAGACCAGTCGAGCGTGCAGGGGGAGGCGCCTAATCGCGCTCCAGATGGTTCCAGAATGCCGCGACGAGAATATAGAGTCCGCCGAAGATCGCGAAGGGGATCGACAAAACGTCAGGCCAGAAGCCTTTAATCAGATTGATCCAGCAAAGAACTGCAAAAAATATCAGCAGAGAGCCGAGGATGTAGCATTTGGTGCGCCCGATCAGCGCGCACCATCCCAAGAACAGCGCTTTGAAGACTTCACCCACCGGCAACCTCCCCGCAGCTAGATCAATGGACCAGCTTAGGTCCCGACCCCGGCTTGCTTCCATTCTTTGGCATAATGCCCAAACGGCGCGCAACCTCGGCATAGGCGTCGGAAAGAGACCCCAGATCCCGGCGGAACACGTCCTTGTCCAGCTTCTGGCCGGTCTTTACGTCCCAGAGGCGGCAACTGTCGGGGCTGATCTCATCCGCAACGATCAGGCGTTGGAAGTCGCCATCCCAGATACGCCCGCACTCGATCTTGAAGTCGATCAGCTTGATGCCGACGCCATGGAACAGGCCGGACAGGAAGTCATTGACCCGAAGCGCCAGCGCGACCATGTCGTCCATATCCTGCTGCGTCGCCCAGTTGAAGGCGATGACGTGCTCTTCGGTCACCAGCGGATCACCCAGAGCGTCATCCTTGTAGTAGAACTCGATGATCGGGCGGGGCAGGGGTTGTCCTTCCTCGATGCCCAGGCGCTTGGACAGCGTGCCGGCGGCCACGTTGCGGACCACCACCTCAAGGGGAACGATTTCGACCGAGCGGATCAACTGCTCTCGCATATTGATGCGACGAATGAAGTGGGTCGGTACGCCGATCGAGTTCAGCGCGGTCATGATGTGTTCGGAGATGCGATTATTCAGCACGCCCTTTCCATCAATGACGTCGCGTTTTTCCGCGTTGAACGCGGTGGCGTCGTCCTTGAAATACTGAATCAGCGTGCCGGGCTCTGGCCCCTCGTAAAGGATCTTGGCCTTGCCCTCGTAGACCAGTCTGCGCCGGGCCATGGGGTTCTCCGAAGATTGAAGCGCCGCCGCGGAAAATCCAGCGGACGCAGGCGGCGGCTTATAGGGCGCCGCGCGCGATCCCGCAAGCGGCAGGAAGGACAGCGTATAAAACTTAGCGACCATGTCGCGGCGTTACAGCAATTGTCGAACCACCAAAAATTCCCCTATCAATACGGGCGGTGACGTCCAAAGCGATTCTCTCGCAAATTGGAACAAAAACTAGGGCTGCAGAAGGGATAAGCGAGCCATGACCACCTTCGACGAACGCGAAAAAGGTTTTGAGAGCATGTTCGCGCATGACGAGGAGATGCAGTTCAAGGCCAATGCGCGCCGGAACAAGCTGCTGGGCCTTTGGGCCGCGGAAAAGCTTGGCCTGAGCGGCGCAGACGCCGACTCCTACGCGAGGGACGTTGTTGTTTCGGATCTGGAGGAAGCCGGCGACGAAGACGTCTATCGCAAGGTGAAAGGCGATCTCGACGCAAAGGGCGTCATGGTCTCAGAATCGGATCTTCGCGCCAAAATGGTCGAATTCGTTGGCGTGGCCAAAGAGCAGGTCTTCAACGAAGCCAACTGATATTCAGGGCTCGATCCTGAACGGATGCGGGGGCGCGGCGATCGCCCCCGTAATTGAGTCTATTCGCCAAATACCCGACGGAAGATCGTATCCACATGTTTTTTGTGGTGGCCGATATTGAACATTGATTCAATCTGCTCTTCCGAAAGGGCGGCTGATACCTCGGCATCGAGCTTCAATTCCGCCATGAAATCTGCGCCTTGCTCCCACACCTTCATGGCGTTTCGCTGCACCAGTCGATAGGCGTCCTCCCGACTGACGCCCGCTTGGGTCAGGGCCAGCAAAACGCGCTGCGAGTGCACGAGCCCGCGGAACTGGTTCAGGTTCCGCTCCATGTTCTCCGGATAGACCAGCAACTTGTCGATCACGCCAGTGAGGCGCGCGAGCGCGAAATCCAGTGTCACGGTCGCGTCCGGCCCGATCATTCGCTCGACGCTTGAATGGCTGATGTCGCGCTCGTGCCAGAGGGCGACGTTCTCCATCGCGGGCAGAGCGTAGGACCGGACCATGCGGGCGAGGCCGGTCAGGTTCTCGGTCAGGATCGGGTTGCGCTTGTGCGGCATGGCGCTGGAGCCCTTTTGACCGGGGGAGAAATACTCCTCCGCCTCCAGCACCTCGGTGCGCTGCAGATGCCGGATTTCCACCGCAATACGCTCCACGGACGACGCGACGATGGCGAGCGCCGCGAAGAAGGCAGCGTGCCGGTCGCGAGGGATCACCTGGGTTGAGACCGACTCAGGCTGAAGCCCCATTTTTTCTGCGACATGCTCTTCGACCGCCGGATCGATATTCGCGAAGGTGCCGACGGCGCCCGAGATCGCGCCGGTCGCAATTTCGAACCGGGCTTTTTCCAACCGGTTCTTGTTGCGCTCCATCTCCGCATAGGCCTGGGCCATCTTCAGGCCGAAGGTCGTCGGCTCCGCATGAATGCCGTGGCTGCGGCCCATGCAGACCGTGTCCTTATGCTCATAGGCCCGGCGCTTCAGCGCCTCCAACAGCGCGTCCATGTCCTTCAGCAGAAGATCGGCGGCGCGAACCAGCTGCACATTGAAGCAGGTATCCAGCACGTCTGAGCTGGTCATGCCCTGATGCACGAAACGCGCCTCGGGGCCGACATGCTCGGCCAGATGCGTCAGAAAGGCGATGACGTCGTGCTTAACCTCCCGCTCGATCTCGTCAATGCGATCGACGTCGAACTCGACATCCTTCGCCTTCCAGACCGCCTGCGCTGCGGACTCCGGAATGACGCCCAGCTTGGCTTGCGCGTCGCAGGCATGCGCCTCGATCTCGTACCAGATGCGGAACTTGGATTCCGGCGACCAGATCGCAGCCATCTCAGGGCGGGAATAGCGGGGGATCATCGGCGGCTCCGATCGTCAGTTGATGGAATTGGGAAACAGTTTGGGCGAGGTATCACCCGCGCGTGGGGGACGCAACAGACCGGCGCTCAGGCGGGTCCGCTCAGGCGTCACTCCGCCGAGTTGATCCGTCGCCACTGACCGTCGATAAGTCCCTCCAGCGGGCGGAAGCGGGCCTTGTAGTCCATCTTCCGGCTGCCCTCGACCCAGTACCCCAGATAGACGTAAGGAAGCTCCGCCTTGCGCGCCATCTCGACGTGATCGAGGATCATGTAGGCGCCCAGACTGCGCTTGGCGTAGGCCGGGTCGAAGAAGCTGTAGACCATGGAAAGACCGTCGATGAGGAAATCAGTCAGCGCGGCCCCGACCAACGCCGTCGGGTCGTCGCTCTCAGGATCGCGATACTCTATAACCCGCGTGCGGACAGGTGTTTCCTCGATCATCGAGGCGAAGTCGAAGACGTCCATATCCGCCATGCCGCCATCGGCGTGGCGATCGGACAGGTAGGACCTGAACAGCGCGTATTGCTCTTCGGTCGCCCATGGATCGACCGCGCGGCTCTCGATCGACGCGCTTCTGCGCTGGATGCGTCGCTGACTTTGCGATGGCTGGAAGTCTCTAACCGGAATACGCACCGACACGCAGGCGGAACAGCCCGCGCAGGCCGGGCGATAAGCGACAGCCTGGCTGCGCCGAAACCCGTAGAGGGTCAGATCATCGTTGATCGTCGGGGCCGAAGCGCCACGCAGCGCCGTGAACAGCTTCCGCTCCAACCGCCCGTCCAGATACGGGCAGGGTTGCGGCGCCGTCAGATAGAATTGCGGCTTCAGCGTATGATCGTGGCGAGTCATATCGGGTTCTGGCCTCTAACCTCCGCCAAGAATCTTAGCAAACAAGCGCCGTTCTGGCATCAGTTGAGATCAGGGTTTATCGCGACAGCGGCGATTTGCGACAGCTATCAGACAGGTTTGTTGATCGCCGTGGTTCCCATCGGCAGGTCGTGCAGCCCGCGTCCCAGAGGCCCGAAGGCCATCATCAGGACGCTAACGATCTGAAGCGGAACAAACAACATCGCGAAATAAAGCCCGCCAGTGTGAATCGCCGCCTCGTTCATGGTAAGTCGCCGGCCCGAGGCGGTTCGGATCTCAATCCCCGCCACCCGCATGCCCGGCGTCGCGGACGCGCCCGATCCCAAGGTGAACACCCGATAAAAGAACCCAAGGGCGAACCATGTGACGCCGATCAGCAGCCAGGCCAGGCCGAAGGTGACCAGTCCGAGCACGCCCAGCACCGCCATCGCCGCCGCGTCTATGGCAAGTATGATGATCAGATCGATCACAAACGCGGCGAATCTGCGCATCGGCACGCCATCATAGAATTGATGGTCGCGCACGGGGTGGGGCAGGCCGGACTCTCCGCCTGTTCCAAAACTGTTGCTGAATGCGTCCATCATACTCGCGCTCTCATCACCTCGATCTCGATGTGGGGGCCTTTTCGCCGCGCTGCAAGAGCGCCGCGTCAGGCGTCCGCCAGCGGCATCACGTCTGGCGAGCCCAGGATTTGCGGATCCGGCGCGCCCACAACGTCATGCCGTTTGCCGTCATACTCGACCTCGGACAGCACCTTTCGCAAAGTGGCTAGGCGCATACGTTTTTTACAGTCCGCCTGAACGACGCTCCACGGCGTGAGAGGCCGATGAGTGCGCTGGAACATCTCCGTGATGGCTTCGGTATAGTCGTCCCACTTGTTCAGCGACTCCACATCGATCGGCGAAAGCTTCCAATGTTTCAGGGGGTCGCTCTCCCGCGCCAGAAACCGCCTCAACTGCTCGGCGCGACCCACGGTCAGCCAGAACTTGAACAGGTGAATGCCGCTCTCGACCAGCATATGTTCGAATTCCGGCGCCTGACGGAAAAAGCGCTCGCGCTGCTGGTCGTCCGAAAAGCCGAAAACGCGCTCGACGACGGCGCGGTTGTACCAGGAGCGGTCGAAGAACACGAACTCTCCCGCGCTCGGCAAATGGGCGATATAGCGCTGAAAATACCATTGCCTCCGCTCGGTCTCTGACGGTTTTGAGAGCGCCACAACCCGAGACCCACGGGGATTAAGATATTGCGAGAAGCGCTTGATACACCCACCTTTTCCGGCGGCGTCCCGCCCTTCAAACACGATGGCGATGCGCGCGCCGCTCTCCTTCACCCAGGCCTGCATGCATGCGAGTTCGATCTGAAGGGCGTGCAGTTCCTCCTCATACTCGCCCTTGTCCATCGCCCGATCATAGGGATAGCCGTCGGTCAGAATATCTCGCTTGCCGCCATGCATGATCGCGTCACGCACATCGGCGGGCGCCTCATTCTCAAAAAACTTGGAGATCGCGCCGTCAAGAGGTTGTTCACCGTGATCGTTTTTCGACATGCCCCGCCTTTCTTAATAATCATAAGAGGATAGCGGGGGATCTTGGCGCCGCCTAGACAGAGATCAAAGCCCGATCTCATTCAGATCGTAGGGCGTCGTCTGATAGGCCTCGTTGATCCAGTTTCCGAACAACAGATGCGCATGACTGCGCCACCGGTTCTCCGGCGGATTGGACGGGTCTTCGCCCGGATAGTACCCATGCGGCGGCTTGATCGGCACACTCTTCGCCACGTCGCGTCGATACTCCTCATCCAGTGACGAGGTGTCGTACTCAATGTGGTTGAACATGTAGAGCGCGCGATGCGCCGGGTCCTCGACCATGCAAAGGCCTGTTTCATCGGCCTTCATTAGCACTTTGAGGCCGGCGCTGGTCGGCAGATCCTGCTCCCGCACCTCGGTCCAGCGGCTGACCGGGCAGGTGAATTCATCTGAGAACCCGCGCAGGAACGGCGAATTCGGACGGCAGTTGTGGTGCTTGAAGCAGCCGAACGCCTTTTCCGACAGCTCATGCTTCGGCACGCCGTGAAAATGGTGCAGCATGGCCTGTCCGCCCCAGCAGATGGCGAAGGTCGAATGGACGTTGGTCTGTGTCCACTCGAACACGCGCGTCAGTTCATCCCAATAGCGCACGTCTTCGAACGGCAGCAGCTCGATCGGCGCGCCGGTGACGATTAACCCGTCATATTTGTGCGTCTTCGCCTCGGAGACCGTCGTGTAGAACGCCTCCATATGCTCCAGCGGCGTGTTCTTCGAACGATGCTCCGTCATCCGCAGTAGCGTGAAGTTGATTTGCAGCGGCGTCGCGCCGATCAGCCGCGCAATCTGCGTCTCTGTCCGCACCTTGTTCGGCATCAGATTTAAAAGCGCGATCTCGAGCGGCCTGATATCCTGCCGCTGCGCCGTCTCCTCAGACATCACCATCACGCCCTCGCGCGCAAGCACGTCATGGGCGGGAAGGGAGGAGGGAATCTTGATCGGCATGCCGTGATCCTGAGATTTTGGTTGAAGGCCGCTAGTTAAGCCCCAAACACCGGGCTCGCAAGACTGGGACGCTCACGCTTTCGCGTTCTGGCGCTTTCGTTCAAGCGAGTCGGCGATCAGCGCATTGAACTCATCAGCGCTGGCCACATGGGCCACGGCGTCCGCCGGCAGGCTGACGCCCCAGTTCTGCGCAATGGCGTCATAAAGCGGCGCGCGGTGTGAAAGCAGTTCACGATAGCCCCAGCGAATGAAAGCATCGGGATCGACCTCGTCCGGCGCGCAGCCTTTGGCCGCAAGATACTCGGTCCATTTCTCTCGAAGGAATTCTTCGTTGTAGTACATCGGCTTGGGCGCAGCATCGAAGCGCCGGGCGAGCTGCTCCCGATGCTCCTCCGTGCCCCGCAACAGCACTGGCAGGGCGATTTCGGTCAATCCGGTCAACACCGGGTCGGCAGGGTCGTCCGGATTCACTATTTCGCAGATCGAACCCGACGTATCGCAGACAAAGCTCGGATATCCATAAAGGCTTTCGGCGCGCCTGGTGAAATGGGCGCTGTCGGCCATTGCGGAGATCTCCGCCTGGCGATGCTCTCGCTGTCTGGCGAGATAATCCTCGAACGGTACGCCGCCTTTGGCCGGATCGCCCGGCTTGCCCAGATACGTCGAGAGCGGGGCGAGATTATGGAAGGACAGGTTTGAGCCGATATAGACGGAGTCCGAGCGCAAAAGATCGCGCAGGAACGGGTTCTTCATCGCCTCGCGCTTGAAGTTGTCGACAATCTTCTCACCCAGATACCGGGTGCCGATCCGGTAATCGACGGAGTAGTGGAACCAGTCCCCCGAATCGCGCAGCAGCTTTGCGATGCGGGTCTTGCCTACGCCGGACATGCCAATCAACGCAATCCGCTTGCGCGGCGCAGCGAGGTAGGCGTCAGGTTTCGGCAGGGCGGCGTACATGGGCGTCTCTTTCTCGACTCTTAGCCGATTACCGCGTGACGCCCGCCTTGGCCAGAGACGAAAACGCCCCGGCCGTAAAGCCGGGGAGTTCTCAGATCAAATATAGCGCGATCAGTGGGCCAGAACGGCCAGTAGCAGAAGCGCCACGATGTTGGTGATCTTGATCATCGGGTTGACCGCCGGGCCAGCGGTGTCCTTGTAGGGATCGCCGACGGTGTCGCCGGTCACGGCCGCTTTATGCGCCTCGGAGCCCTTGACGTGCTTGACGCCAGACTTGTCGGTATAGCCGTCCTCAAAGACCTTTTTGGCGTTGTCCCACGCGCCGCCGCCCGAGGTCATCGAGATGGCGACGAAGAGCCCGGTGATGATCACGCCCAGCAGCATCGCGCCGAGGGCCGAGAACGCCTCTCCCTTGCCCGCAATCGCATTGATCGCGAAGTACACGAACAGAGGCGAGAGGACCGGCAGCATCGAGGGGATGATCATCTCCTTGATCGCGGCCTTGGTTAGCATGTCCACCGCACGGCCGTAATCCGGCTTTTCGGTGCCTTCCATGATGCCCGGTTTCTCTTTGAACTGCCGACGCACCTCGGTGACGACAGAGCCTGCCGCACGTCCAACAGCCGTCATCGCGATGCCGCCGAACAGGAAGGGCAGCAACCCGCCGAAGAAAAGGCCGACAACCACATACGGATTGGACAGAGAGAAATCGACCGTGACGCCTTCGAAATAACTGCCTGGCGCCGCATTGGCCGCGAAGAACTCCAGATCCGCCGTATAGGCCGCGAACAGCACCAGAGCGCCCAGACCGGCCGAACCAATGGCGTAGCCTTTGGTGACCGCCTTGGTGGTGTTGCCGACCGCATCCAGCGCATCGGTGGTGGAGCGGACTTCCGAAGGCAGGTTCGCCATCTCAGCGATGCCGCCCGCGTTATCGGTGACAGGCCCGAACGCATCGAGCGCGACGACGAAGCCCGCCAGCGCCAGCATGGTGGTGACCGCGATGGCGATGCCGAAGAGGCCGGCCAGCTGGAAGGTGACGATGATGCCCCCGATAATCACGAGGGCGGGCATGGCGGTCGACTCCAGCGAGACAGCGAGCCCCTGGATGACGTTGGTGCCATGGCCGGTGATCGACGCCTCGGCCACCGAGCGAACCGGGCGGTATTCCGTGCCGGTGTAGTACTCGGTTATGACGATGATCAGAGACGTCACGATCAGGCCGACGGCGCCGCACCAGAACAGGTCCATCGCCGTGAAGGTCATGCCCGGAGCCTCAAACACCGTCGACATGCCATCCGGGAAAATCGCGGCGGTCAGCGGGTAAAGCGCGATCAGAGACAACACGCCGGTGGCGATGAAGCCCTTGTAAAGCGCGCCCATGATCGATTGGCTGGCGCCGAGCTTGACGAAGAAAGTGCCCGCGATCGAGGTCAGTACGCAAAGGCCGCAGATCGCAAGCGGGAAGACCATGACCGAACCCAGCAAGTCGGTGCCGGCGAAATAGATCGATCCGAGCACCATGGTCGCGACGACCGTCACGGCGTAGGTCTCGAAAAGATCGGCCGCCATGCCAGCGCAGTCGCCGACGTTATCGCCCACATTGTCCGCGATCGTGGCCGGGTTGCGGGGGTCGTCCTCTGGGATGCCCGCCTCAACCTTACCGACCAGATCGCCGCCCACGTCAGCGCCCTTGGTGAAGATGCCGCCGCCGAGACGCGCGAAGATGGAGATCAGCGATGCGCCAAAGCCCAGTGCGACAAGCGCATCGATCACGGTGCGGTCGTTCGGCTCCAGCCCGGCGATGCCGGTCAGGATGCCGTAGTAGATGGCGACGCCCAGCAAGGCGAGACCCGCGACCAGCAATCCGGTGACGGCGCCAGACTTAAAAGCGACCTCAAGCCCTGCGCCCAGGCTCTGGCTTGCGGCCTGCGTGGTGCGGACATTGGCCCGGACCGAAACCAGCATGCCGATGAAGCCTGCGGTGCCCGACAGGACGGCGCCGATCAAGAATCCGATCGCCACTGGAATGCCCAGAAGCATTGCGACGATGACGAAGATCACCGCGCCTGCGATGGCGATGGTGGTGTACTGGCGCGTCAGATAGGCCTGCGCACCCTCTTGAATCGCCGCGGCGATTTCCTGCATGCGCTCGTTGCCGGCGTCTTGCGCGAGGACCGATTTGATGGCCCATACGCCGTAGACGATCGAAAACGCCCCGCACACGATGATTGCGAGAAGGATCATTTACGTTCACTCCCTTGTTCCCTGCGGCGCAAAAGAACGGAAAGCGCCGGGGCTTTCAAGGGAATGAGTCCGTCTTTTACCGGAACTGGGGAATTAGATGTTTGCAGCCGCGTCTCGCGGCCGCAATATCTCGCTGAAATCGACTCTTCAGGCCGTGTCGCGCGAATCCACGCGCGCCGAACGCCTATTTGGACTCGTTGTGGCGGCGAATCGAATCCACAATCATCGCCTCAGCTTCCTTGCGGTCGCCCCAGCGGTCGATCTTGACCCATTTGTTGGGTTCCAGATCCTTGTAGTGCTCAAAAAAGTGCTCGATCTGGTGGATCGTGATATCCGGCAGGTCGCTATAGTTCTGCACGTTTTTATAGCGCTTGGTCACGTTTAGGCTGGGCACGGCGACGACCTTCTCGTCCTGCCCTGCTTCATCCGTCATTATCAGCACGCCAACGGGGGTGCAGTTGATCACCGCACCCGGCGCGATTCCGCGGGTGTTGGCGACGAGCACATCAATCGGATCGCCGTCGTCGGACAGGGTATGCGGCACAAAGCCGTAATTTCCCGGATAGCGCATCGGCGTGTACAGGAAGCGGTCGACAACCAGCGCGCCAGAATCCTTGTCCAGTTCGTATTTGATTGGTTCGCCGCCAATCGGGACTTCGATGATGACGTTGATGTCTTCAGGCGGGTTCTCGCCGGTTGAGATGGCGTCAAGTCTCATAACAGCTTCCTTTGGTCATTCCCTGCGACGAGCGCGCTGGACTCAAGATCGCCCGATAGCATGTCGGTTACCTGTCGGGAACCCGGATCTGCGTGATCACGCCGCGGCTAATCGACCAAACGAGCGAATTACGGCGTCCGGCAGCAACCGGTTAGCAGCTTACGCTCGGCCTGATCTTTAAGAAGAAGATCAACGCGCCACAGATGCGTGGCGTCTGACATGCCGTCTGAACACGCCTCATAATCGATCATCGCAAGACCAGTCTTCAGACCCGCGTCCAGTTCTATTGCGACCGGGTATTCAGGGCGGCCCCGCGCGGTCTGCGCATCAACGACGGGATAGGATTGCGGTACTTCAATATCCGGCGTGTTGAAGGTCACAATCCCCGCGCCTTCAAACGTCAGCGACCAGAACGGTTCATTGCCGAAACAGATCAGGCCGTCTGGAACCGCCGACTCCGGAACCTCGACGCCTGCGCCGGAAAGCAGCGAATCAAGCGAAACCAATGGGCGCGACTGGGCCTCGGCGACGTCCGTCGCATCGGCATTCGGTTCCTCGCCAGCGGCGTTGGCGGCGGTCGGTAAGTTAATTGTCAGAAAAAGAAAAACAGCGGACAACGCAACTCGGACACACATAACAACATCACTCCCACTCAATCGTACCTGGCGGTTTGGAGGTGACATCATACACGACTCGGTTCACGCCGTTGACCTCATTGATGATTCTGGTCGCGACCCGCCCCAGGAAATCATGCGGAAACGGATAGTAATCCGCCGTCATGCCATCTACGGAGGTCACCGCGCGCAGGCCGCAGACATACTCGTATGTCCGCCCGTCGCCCATTACGCCCACGGTGCGCACGGGAAGAAGCACGGCGAAGGCTTGCCAGATTTCATCATAGAGTCCGGCCTTGCGGATCTCGTCCAGATAAACGACATCGGCCTTGCGAAGAATCTCCAGCTTGTCACGCGTGATCTCGCCCGGGCAGCGAATGGCGAGCCCCGGGCCGGGGAAGGGATGGCGGCCGATAAAGCTCTGCGGCAAGCCAAGCTCGCGACCAAGCGCGCGAACCTCATCCTTGAAGAGCTCCCGCAGCGGCTCCACCAGCTCCATGTTCATGCGTTCCGGCAAGCCGCCGACATTATGATGGCTCTTGATCGTGACCGACGGACCGCCGGTGAAGGAGACGGACTCGATCACATCGGGATAGAGCGTGCCCTGCGCCAGAAATTTGGCGTCGCCGGCCTCGTTGGCGTGCTTTTCGAACACGTCGATGAACAGCTTGCCGATAGTCTTGCGCTTCTGCTCCGGGTCGGTGACGCCTACCAGCGCTCCAAGGAACAAATCCGAGTCGTCTGAATGGATCAGCGGAATATTGTAGTGGTCCCGAAAGAGGCTGACGACCTCATCAGCCTCTTTCATCCGCATCATGCCGGTGTCAACGAACACGCAGGTCAGTTGATCTCCGATGGCCTCATGGATCAGCACCGCCGCAACCGAGCTGTCGACGCCGCCCGAAAGGCCGCAGATCACCTTGCCGTCGCCAACCTGCTCTCGAATCGCCTCGATCGCCTGGTCCTTGTAGGCGGCCATGGTCCAGTCGCCCGAAAGCCCGGCGATGTCATACATGAAGTTGCGCAGCATCCGCGCGCCATTCGGAGTGTGGTGGACCTCCGGATGAAACTGAACTGCGTAGAATCTTCGCGCCTCATCCGCGATGATGGCGTAGGGCGCGCCCTCGGACCCGCCAAGTACGCGGAATCCCTCCGGAATCGCGGTGACGCGGTCGCCATGGCTCATCCAGACTTCTTCAGTTTCGCCAACCGGCGCCAGTCCCTCGAAAATGCCTACCTTTTCCTTGAGCGTCACATGCGCCCGGCCGAATTCGCGGTGATGGCCGCCCTCGACCTTACCGCCCAGCTGGCTGACCATCGCCTGCTGGCCATAACAGATGCCCAGGACAGGCACGCCTGCATCGTAGACCTCCGCCGGGGGCAGGGGGGCGTCCTCATCCGTCACGCTGCAGGGCCCGCCTGACAGGATGATGGCCTTCGCATCGAAGTCACGGATGAAGGCGCCGTCGACATGGTTGAACGGATGGATCTCGCAATAGATGTCGGCCTCACGCAAACGCCGCGCGATCAGCTGCGTCACCTGGCTGCCGAAATCGATGATGAGCACGCGTTCGTGCTCGGCCGGAATGGAGTGGGTCATGGGAAGGGGCCGATCCATGCGAAATCTTGCCGGAAAACGAGCGCGGACGGTACTCAGCACCGGCCTTCAAGTCCAGTCGCGCGCGACGATGCGCGTTCCTCAGCCAAAAGCGCCGCCAGCGCGAGCACGTGCCTTTCTGGCTGATAGTGGACCGCGCCATCCTTCAGTGCGCTCTGACACTCCGCTTCGATTTCTCGCAACCGGGCTAGTAGCGCTGGCGACCCGCCCCGCATGGATGAGAGGCCCGAGGCGAGCCTCGGCAGATCGCGGGTCCGGCGATATCGCGCGGCGCGCCATTTCGCGGCGCGTGTCAATGTGGGTGAACGTTTCAATGGCGGCCGATGTTGAGGCGTCTTCCCAGTCAACGTTTCCAGTTCCGGAAAAGAGATGATCTGCGCCGACGTTTCAAAATCGAGGGCGTTGGTCTGGATCGTCATGCTTGTCTCCGTCGGCTGATCGATTCGATATGCACAATCTATGCGTGTTTTTCTACTCATCGCGCGTTGTGGTTGACGAAACGTGAACGCGTAATTTTGCGCCTCAAACAGAGTGCTTTCGATAATCAGCTTTTAATTCTTCAACCTTAAGACGACTTCCATCGAACTCGATAGGGAGACACCATGTTCGACTCCACCTCCGAATTCTCGACGCCTCACCCCATCCGGGACAATTCCTCCGATCCTGCTTGCGAAGCGGCGGGCGGGGCCGTCGCCATCGATCGGCCAATTGAACGGCAAGAGAAGAAGCTTCCGCAATCAAGCGCCGAAAAAGCCGTGCTGAAGCGGGAATTCGACCGGGAATGCCGCCGCCTGCTGAGGAAGCTTGAGGAGCCCAAGTCGTTTATGCTGGTGGCGGAGGGCGCTCAGAAGGCGGGCGTGTTCAGCCCCAACAACGCCTACGCCAAGCCTGTCGCGATGGCCCCACGGCCGATCGTAAAGGCGATGCTGTCGCATGACCTGATCGCGCGCGGGCATAGGCAAGGGCTGGCGGCGCGGTATGAGATCACCGAAGCGGGCCGGGCGCGGCTGGCGAGGCTGACCGGACGGACCCGCGAACGCGACCGCGCTCAGGACGGGCCAAACGCCTTCGCCGCGCAGCATCAGTTGGATGGCGAGCGGCGGTTCACCGACGAAGAAACCGGCAAAACCCAAACCCGCCGGGTGAATATGGGCGAGACGCCGCTCGGCTGGCTGGCCCGGCGCAAGGGACCGGACGGCGCCCGGTTCCTGACCCAATCGGAAACCGAGGCGGGCGAACGGCTACGCGACGACTTTGAGCGGGCGCAGATCGGACCGCGCGTGGCGCAGGACTGGAGCCGGTTTTTGGCTCCGTCGGACGGGCAGTCGGGCGCGCGTTCACCAGCAATGGGGCCAGAGGATGCGCGCAAGCGATTCGCAGCCGCATTGAAGGCGCTCGGACCCGGCATTTCCGACGCAGCGTTGCGCACTTGTTGTTTTCTTGAGGGCCTCGAGTCGACCGAACGTCGCATGGGCTGGTCGGCGCGGTCCGGTAAGGTTGTTCTCAAGATCGCCCTGCAACGTCTTGTTGTGCATTATGGATTGGAGCCGGCCTTGCGTGACTAGGTCGGTTTGCGGGCGATTCGAATGGGTTAAGCCATGCCCGGCTTGCAGACGACGCAACAGCGCCGCCACTGGTCAAATTCGAACTTAACGGCAGTGCGGCATAAAATATTGCAATGCAATATAACACACACTATCTTTCCTTAAGCAGACATCAGGAGTGCGTTATTATGACTTTCATGCCGTTCACCGGCTCAAAACAGGAAGGCGGCCCGATGGACCCTTCCTACTGGCTGAGCTTTTCGCCCATGGCGCCGCTTTTTGGCGTCAAATACCGCTATGCGGACATGTTCAAATTCGATCAGGCTTTTAAGCCCAACTTCGAATTTTTCGCGCCCGCGAATGTGACGGCCAAACCGGCCGCCAAGCCTGTAAAAAAGGCGAAGGCTCCGGCCAAGCCGAAAGCCGCGGCGCCGAAAGCCGCCAAGCCCAAGGCGAAAGCCGCCGCGCCGAAGACCGAAGCCCCGGCGCCGGTTAAGGCCGAGGCTGTCGAAAAGCCGAAAGCGAAGGTTGCGAAGCCCGTCGCTCCGAAACCGGTCGTAGAGGCCAAGGTCGCGGCGCCGAAGGTTGAGGAGGCTCCGGCCCCCGCGCCCACCGCAACCGATCGTCCGGCCACGCTGTTCGACGCGCCGCCGGCCAAGGTTGACGACCTCAAGCTGATCAAGGGCGTCGGCCCCAAGCTTGAAGGCATGCTGAACGGTCTTGGCATCTACACCTTCGAGCAGATTTCCAGCTTCAGTCAGGCTGAACTGCAGTGGGTCGATGACAACCTGACCAGCTTCAAGGGCCGCGCGTTCCGCGACGACTGGATCGCCCAGTCGAAGGCTCTTCTGGGCTAAACGCCTTACGATAAAGAATTGAGAAAGGCGGCCTTCCCGGGCCGCCTTTTTTCTTGTCCGGTTGTGGGGTCAGCCGTTCGCGGCGGCGATGACGCCGCTGAAATCACTGGCCTTCAGGCTCGCGCCGCCGACCAGCCCGCCATCCACATTCGATACGGCGAAAATCTCCGCCGCATTACCCGGCTTGACCGACCCGCCATAGAGTATGCGCATGCCGTCTCCATCCGTTCCGAAACGGGCGGTCAGCGCGGCGCGAATCGCATCATGCATTTCGGCAATGTCCCCATTGCTGGGCACGCGGCCCGTACCAATCGCCCAGACCGGCTCATAGGCGACGACGGTGTTCACCGCTGTCGCGCCGTCGGGCAGTGATCCGGTAAGCTGGCCCAATACGATGTCATTCGCCTGTCCCGCGTCGCGCTCGGCCTCGGTCTCTCCGCAACAGACAATCGCGAGCAAACCGGCGCGATGCGCAGCCTCGGCCTTGGCTCGGATCGTCGCGTCGTCCTCTCCATGATCGGCTCTGCGCTCGGAATGGCCGACAACCACCGCTCCCGCGCCGGCGTCCGCCAGCATTTCCGCCGAAAGATCGCCGGTATGCGCGCCAGCGGCGTTTGCGTGGCAGTCCTGTCCGCCGATCTGGACCGAAGACCCAGCCGCGCCTACCGCAAATCCAGCGATCAACGTCGCCGGGGGGCAGATAATCACATCGCAATTCGACGCATCCGCGCCCTTCAACGCCTCCAGTTCTGCGACCGAGGCCGCAAGCCCGTTCATTTTCCAGTTTCCAGCCGCGATCTTGCGTCGAGCCATCAATTCCCGCTCCTCATTCCATTTTCGCGGCCTGGGCGACCGCCAGTGATTTTCGCGCCCAGTTCAGCGCTTCGTCCGGGTCGTCCAGCGCGCTGTCTGGCAACCGCCACAGCCCGCCGATACGGCGTGGGCCTTTCTTGGTGTCATAGACGAAAGCCTCGGAACCTGCAGCTTCATATTCAGTGGCGAGGGAAGGGTCGGCCTTCATGAAGAACTGGTCAAAGGCGATCAGCGCGAACATAACCCCTTCGGCGTAGAGCCCCGCGCCGCCAAACATGCGGTTGGCGGAGATCGGGCCAAGCCCGCTGAACATATCCTTGGCGTATTCTAGGGTTTCAGAGCTGACCGCCACGCCGCTGAGCCTTATCAGGCTTCGGCTTCAGCGAACTTGATTGACTCTCCGCAGCCGCAAGCGTCGACGACATTCGGGTTGTTGAATACGAAACCCGACTCCAAAAGTGAGGTCTGATAGTCAATCTCAGTGCCGAACAGGAACATCTGCGCCATGGGTGCGATCAACACGCGCGCGCCATCCTGCTCGACGACAGCGTCATGTTCGCCGACTTGCTCGGCGTACTCCATGACATATTCCATGCCCGCGCAGCCGCCCTTCTTCACGCCGATCTTCAGGCCCTGCACACGCCCTTCGGACCCGTCCATAAGCTTGCGGATCTGCTTGACCGCCGGAGCGGTGAGAGTGACAGCATTTGCGCCGGGTACGCCGAACATCGCGCCTCACATAAATCCGAGTTCGAGACGGGCCTCGTCCGAGAGCATCTCCATGCCCCAGGGCGGCTCCCAGACCAATTGTACATCAACCGTTTTCACGCCGGGCAGGGGCTCGATCGCATCCGCGAGCCATCCGGGCATCTCTCCGGCGACAGGGCATCCGGGCGCGGTCAGTGTCATCTTTACGCCGACATTATTCTCGTCGTCGACCTTGATCTGATAGACAAGCCCCAGATCATAGATATTCACCGGAATCTCAGGGTCGTGCACCGTGCGGCACGCCTCTACGATATCATCAAAGAGGGGGTGCTCTTCGCTGGACGAGCCGATCAGCGGCTCGCCCTCATTCGATGTCGTTGTCTCAACCTGATTGTCGTGGGCGGCGTCCATGCGCTCTGCTCCAAACTCTACTATTTGGGTCAGATATAGGTGAGAGCGCCGCCCCGGTCCAGAAGGGGCGGCCCAAAAAGGTCAGAGTTCAGGACGTTTCGAGCAGATAGTATAATTATTTAAGGCATACGCGATACACGGCAATACTTATCTCGCTCGCGATCGCTCCCGCCACGATAGTACTCGGCGCTAGAATCCAAAGCGGTCAGTACGAGGCCTAGACCAGCCCAAATTCTTCTGGCGTGCAGTCATGAAACGAAACGTTCGGATAGTTGGGCTTCAGGGAAGCCTCGTACGCCGCCTTGTTTTTGAAGTAGCTATTTGGAAAAAGGTGTACGCGCCTGCCAAGCAAAGCGCCGGCAATGCCCACGTGAAGACGGTTGGTAAAAATCGTCTCGTAGCTTCCAACCACATCGAAAAACGGCTCAATGTTGGTCTGATGAGTTCCCTCGGAACTTAAATCTCTGTTGTTCTCTGGCAGTTTATCGATTGGGCTCTCCCGGTCAGTTCTGAAGAGATACCCATTTTCAAATTGCGCTGTTCTGGGGAAAGGATTCAAAAAAAATGCCATGTCGTGGCAGAAACTAGCGTTTGGACAGTATTTCCGGCTTTCTGTTTTGTCGCGCATCCAAAATTTTATCGGCCCGCCACTAAATTGCATAGGCAACCCATAAGTCGACGGCATCAGCATAACGGTTCCGAACCGATTGATGATAGATTGAACGGGTTTTATCCTGCGATATACGTCATTTTCCAAGTACGCACCGCCGCCGCCCACCAGGATCAATAACTTGTCGCTCAAGCCAGACAGTTTTTCGTTCCTAAAATCTCCGCTGGCCAAATTACGAAAGCCGCACTCTTGGTGCTGAATTTTGAAGTGCTTGAAAAACTTAGCCTGACCGGCTGCGATTAACGCGTCCCCCCAGTTCCCGGTGTTCTTCGCGTAAACAATTCGATGAGTTAATGCGTATGTCTTTAGAGATGCGGCCAACCGCAAGTAGCGCAAATTTTTTTTGAGAGTCATTAATTGTCCTGTGAATCGGTATGGTGAGAGAGTGAATATCTCAGTATCAAACGCGCATGTCTTTGTCAGTCAATTGTACTTTTACCCTTGAATTCACCGACGGATCGGCCCGGACCGGCCTGATCCAGTCCCCGCGCGGCGAGATTCGCACTCCGGCCTTCATGCCCGTCGGAACGGCTGCGACGGTAAAGGCCATGCTGCCCGAGAACGTACGAGACACCGGCGCAGACGTCATTCTGGGCAACACGTATCATCTGATGTTGCGACCGGGGGCGGAGAGGGTGGCCAGGCTGGGCGGCCTTCATGAATTCATGAACTGGCGGCGACCGATCCTGACCGATTCCGGCGGCTATCAGGTGATGAGCCTCGCGCAATTGCGCAAACTCACCGAGGAGGGCGTGAAGTTCAAAAGCCATATCGACGGCTCTGAGCACATGCTCACGCCCGAGCGCTCGATGGAGATACAGCGCCTGCTCGGTTCGGATATCGTGATGGCGTTCGACGAATGCACCCCGCATCCGGCGGAAGAGGGCGTCGCAGCGGAGTCCATGCGCCTGTCGATGCGTTGGGCGCAGCGATCGAGGGATGCGTTCGGAGACCGCCCCGGCTACGCCCTTTTCGGCATTCAGCAGGGCAATCTTTACCGAGATTTGCGCGAGGAATCCTCGGCCGCGCTTCGCGAGATCGGCTTCGACGGCTACGCGCTTGGCGGCCTGGCGGTGGGCGAGGGGCAGGAGGCGATGTTCGACGTGCTGGACTATGCGCCTGCAATGCTGCCCGCCGATAAGCCCCGCTATCTGATGGGGGTCGGCAAGCCGGACGATATTGTGGGCGCGGTCCAACGCGGCGTCGACATGTTCGACTGCGTATTGCCCACAAGGTCAGGCCGTACGGCTCAGGCCTTCACCCGGCGCGGCGTTCTGAATCTGAAAAACGCCCGACATCAAGAGGATGCGCGACCCATCGACCCGGATTGCGCCTGCCCCACATGTCGCGACTACAGCCGCGCCTATCTGCACCATGTGGTTCGGGCGAAGGAGATGATCGCCGCAACTTTAATCACTTGGCACAATCTGCATTATTATCAGGAACTTATGCAGGGTCTGAGAGATGCGGTCTCAACCAGTGCGCTTGATACGTTCGTGCAATCGTTTCATGACATGCGCGCGGCAGGCGATTTGGAGCCTTTGTGACGTCTCGCGATCTCTACCGGGGCTGGACTGAGTCCATACACACGCCATATAGTCCGCGCGCAATTGCAATGGACGGGCGAATTCGTGCTCAAAAAAATCTTCACATGGTGGAACGGAGAAACCATCGGGACGCGGCTGTTCACCGCGCGCAACGGCCAGAAGGTCGGTAAAGACGAACATGGCAACGTGTTCTACCAAACTGCTGACGGCGCCCGGCGCTGGGTGATCTATAATGGTGAAGCCGAGGCGTCTCGCATCTCGCCCGACTGGCATGGCTGGATGCATCACACTTACGATCAACCGCCATCCGAGGAGCCGCTGCCTCGCAAAGCGTGGGAGAAAGAGCACGCGCCGAACCTGACCGGCACTTCGGCCGCCTATCACCCGCCCGGCAGCGTCGTCACCCCTGAAAATCGCCCCCGGGTCGTCGGCGACTACGACGCCTGGTCGCCCAACGACTGAGAACCCCCAATGTCCACCGCTTCAGGAAATGTCGCCGAGACTCTGGTCGGAGCCCTTGTTCTGGCCACCGCGATCGGCTTCGTCGTCTATACCGCGCAGGGAACCGATGTCGCTGTCGGTGGGGGCGAATACGAGTTGACTGCTAATTTTCGAAAGGCCGATGGCCTGACGATTGGCGGCGATGTTCGAATTTCCGGCGTGAAAGTGGGTTCAGTGACGTCGCTGTCTCTGGACACGAAGACTTACAACGCCAAGGTCGATTTCGCGATCGCCGATGGAATTGAGCTTCCGGTCGACTCGTCCGCCCGCATTGCTTCGGAAGGATTGCTGGGCGGCGCTTATGTATCGATCGAGCCGGGCGCCGACGACAAGATGCTGCAAAACGGCGAAAAGCTGACATACACTCAGGGCTCGATCGACATTCTCGATCTGGTCGGCAAGGCGATTTCGGGCGGCGGATAATCCCATGTCCGCCAACGACATGTGGAGCGCTGATCTTTACGATCGGAACGCCCGCTTCGTCTCGGATCTCGGCGGCGAGGTATTGAGCTGGCTGAACCCGAGGCCGGGCGAAAGGATCCTCGATTTAGGCTGCGGCGACGGCGCTCTAACTCTCGAAATCTCCGATCTGGGCGCAGATGTCGTCGGCGTCGATTCTTCGGTGGACATGGTCACGGCCGCTCGTGAGCGTGGCTTGAGCACACGGTTAGGCGACGCGACGGCGCTCGATTTCGATTCGGAGTTTGACGCCGTATTCTCCAACGCCGCGCTGCATTGGGCGCCACAAGCTGACAACGTCGCCTCGGGGATTGCGAAAGCGCTGAAGCCGGGCGGGCGCTTCGTCGCGGAGTTTGGCGGCGCGGGCAATGTCGCGGCGATCCGCACTGCGTTGATAGCGGTTCTTGAGAGCGATTATGGCGTTGAGACAGACCTCAAGGAGGTCTGGTATTTCCCGACGCCGGACGAGTATGCCGCTGTCTGCACGCGCGCAGGCCTCACCGTAGAGCGGATCGAGTTGATCCCCCGGCCCACGCCGGTCGCATCCGGAATGGCGCGATGGCTAGAGACCCTGGCGGCCCCCGCGCTCGCTTTGTTGCCCGACGCCGACCGAACAGCGGCGCGGAATCGCGTTGCGGGTCTGGTCGCGCCGGCGCTAAGAGACGATGAAGGCCAATGGACGGCGGACTATGTGCGCCTTAGAGTTGCGGCAACGCTTTCGGGAACATCAGTATGACTCGTCTCGCCTGCATGATCATTACGGCGCTCGCCGCGCTGACGGCCGCCGCCACATCGGCCGCCCAACAGGCCGAACCGCCCGTGGACGCCGCGATCGAACAGTCGGAGATCGCCGCACCTGAGGGCGTGTCGCCAGAGGAAGTCGCGAACAACAAGGCCGCGGTTCTGCGGGGGCTCGACAAGCTGACCGGCGCAATCGTGGAGTTCGAAGCCGCAGCTGGCGCCGATTCCAGTTTTGAGCGCTTGCGCATCGCCGTAGACGTCTGTCAGCAGCGCGGCCAAGAACAAGCGGTGTTTCTTAAGATCTTCGATCAAGGCCGTCCCGAAGGGCTGGACCTAGTGTTCTCTGGCTGGATGTTCGCCTCAAGTCCTGCGCTATCGGCTCTTGATCACCCACGCTACGACGTCTGGCTGCAAAGCTGCAAGACCTCCTGAGGCGGCGTGTCATCCGGCATGGCGTGTATGTCGCCGATCCGGTCCAGCGCAGCGGCAAGCTGTTTGTGATAGATTTTTCGTGAAATTTCCTGGGCGCCGAACCGCGCCAGATGTTCAGTCACGAACTGCGTGTCGAGCAGGGTGAATCCGCCCAGCTTCATCCGGGCGACCAAATGCACCAGGGCGACCTTCGACGCATCAGAAGCCCGGCTGAACATGCTCTCACCGAAAAACGCTGATCCCAGCTGAACGCCGTAAAGCCCGCCGACAAGCTCATCCTCCCGCCACACCTCTATTGAGTGGGCGAAGCCAAGCTCATGAAGCTCGGTGAACAGTTTCCGGATCTCGGCGTTGATCCAGGTCGAATCACGTTCTGCGCATCCCTCGACGACTCCGGCGAAGTCGCGGTCATGCGTGACCCGGAAGCCGCCCTTCAAAAGGCGTTTCTTCAACGAGCGGGGAATGTGAAGCTCATCCAGCGGCAACACGCCGCGAGTCTTGGGATCGACCCAGAAGACGCTGGTCGCCTCAGCGCTGTCGGCCATAGGAAAAACGCCAGCAGCATAGGCCCGTAGGATCAGGTGCGGCGTTAGCTCAAAATCATCCTGCCGACGAGACATTCACCAACTGCGCGTTCTTCGTTTTGGTACGGGCGCAATGCGCCTTTGCGAAGGGTAAGGCAAGCCGGACACGGCGCCAATAGTTGGAAAACGGCGAATCCCGGTCAGTTACGGTCCAGCCAGCGTTCAAGCCAATGGATGTGATAGTCGCCGTTCAGGACGTCGGGATCCTTCAGCAACTGCTGAAACAGCGGCGATGTGTTGTCGATGCCGTCGACCACCAGTTCGGACAGCGCGCGCTCAAGCCGGCGGATGCATTTGCGCCGGTCTTCGGCATGTACGATCAGCTTGCCGATCAGGCTGTCGTAATGTGGCGGGATCGAATAGCCCTGATAGATCGCGCTATCCATCCGCACGCCCAGCCCGCCTGGGGCATGATAACCGGTCACGGTGCCTGGCGAGGGCGTAAAGGTCTTTGCGTTTTCAGCATTGATGCGGCATTCGATGGCATGCCCGCGTGGGATCAGGTCTTCCTGCTTCACGTCCAGCTTTTGGCCAGCCGCCACCTTGATCTGCTCCAGCACCAGATCGACGCCATAGACAGCCTCGGTCACCGGGTGCTCCACCTGCAGACGGGTGTTCATTTCAATGAAGAAAAACTCGCCATTTTCATACAGGAACTCGATCGTGCCAACGCCGCGATATTTCAGGTCGCGCATGGCCTGAGCGCAGACCTCGCCGATTTCTTCGCGGGTCTTCTGATCGATGGTGGGCGAGGGGGCTTCCTCAAGCACCTTCTGGTGACGGCGCTGCAATGAGCAATCGCGCTCGCCCAGATGCACCGCGCCGCCCTGGCCGTCGGCAAGAATTTGCACCTCGATATGGCGGGGCAGCGACAGGTACTTTTCGATATAGACCGCGTCATCGCCGAACGCCGCCTTGGATTCCGAACGCGCGGTGCGGAAGGCTGTCTCCATCTCCTCATCCGAGGAGGCGACCTTCATGCCACGCCCGCCACCGCCAGCGGCGGCTTTGACGATGACCGGATACCCGAACTCCTCCCCAATTTTCTTCGCATCCTCGACAGTCTCAACGGCGCCGTCGGATCCCGGCACGCAGGGTACGCCAAGGCGGATCATCGATTCCTTGGCGGCGATCTTGTCGCCCATAATGCGGATATGCTCGGCCGTCGGGCCGATGAATGCGATCTTATGCTCTTCAACGATCTGGGCGAAATTCGCGTTCTCGGACAGGAAGCCATAGCCGGGATGCACGGCTCCGGCCCCTGTCAACTCGCATGCCGTGATGATCGAAGGGACGTTGAGGTAGCTTTGGATCGCTGGTGGAGGCCCGATACAGACACTTTCATTGGCGAGGCGCACATGCATCGCGTCGGCGTCGGCCGTCGAGTGCACGGCGACCGTCTTTATGCCCAGTTCGCGACAGGCGCGGTGGATGCGCAGGGCGATCTCGCCGCGATTGGCGATCAGAACTTTGTCAAACATTTGCAGACCCCGCAGAGCGCTTATTCGAGGATCAACAACGGCGTGCCGAACTCGACCGGTTGCTCGTTGTCGACAAGGATCTCCTTGACCGTCCCGCTTCTGGGAGAAGGAATCTGGTTCATCGTCTTCATCGCCTCGATGATCAGCAGGGTCTGGCCCTCATCCACGGAATCGCCCACTTTCACGAACGCGTCCGCTCCCGGCTCCGGCATCAGATAAGCCGTTCCGACCATTGGCGAGGTGACGGCGCCCGGATGCTGCGCCGGATCGGCGGCGATGGCGGCCGGGGCAGGATCGGTGGCGGCTGCAGGCGCGGGCGGCGGAGGAGCGACAGGGGCTGCGGCTACGGCGGCGGCAGGCGCCGCGACTTGCATGACCCCGCCCTGAGCAGCGTAATAGCGGGTGACGCGAACTTTCAGCTCGTCGTCTTCGCCGAACTCCCGTTCGACTTCGATTTCCGCCAGTTCCTGCTCTTTGACCAATTCGGCCAGCGCTTTGATGAACGCTACGTCATTGTCAAAGGATTCGCCCATTGCCCCAGTCCCTTCGCGATTGCTGTGATGTGACGGACAGCCGCCTGAATTTGCGCGAGCATGCTTTATACTGCGCGATCAGGCCGGTGAGAAGCCATAGCCGAAGTTGCAGGCGCGGGTCAGTTCGCCGCAATGGCGCGCTGCTCGGCCACAATCTGGAGCATCTGCGGCGTTTCGATAAACCCCGGCACGATCTGGTCTCCGATTATGAACGCAGGCGTACCGGAGACGCCGAGTTGCTGAGCAAGCGCGTGCGTTTGATCAATGCGTTGCTGAATTTCGGGATCGTTCATCGCCTCTTCCAAGTCGTCGGCGTCCAGGCCCACTCGCTTTGCGATCCGCAGGATCGCCGGCTTGTTCAGCGGGCCTCCCTGGGTCATCAGCGCATCGTTGAAGGCCGGATAGCGATCGCCGTCATCCAACTCCAGCGCGGCGAGCGCGGCTTTTGCCGCCAGAACGGAATCCGGGCCGAGAATCGGGAACTCCTTGATAACAAACCGGATGTTCGGGTCGGTTCGCAGCAGCGACTTCACATGCGGATGCGCGCGTTTGCAATAGCCGCAGCGATAGTCCGAGAACTCTACGACCGTTATGTCACCGTCCGGATTTCCGCCGACATAGGAATAACCATCGTTTCGGATTTCGTCGCCAAGGCGGGACATGACCTGTTGGCGGCGGTCTTCGTCCTCTAGGCGCCTGCGTTCATCAAGGATGCGCATCGCCTCGATCAGGATTTCCGGATTGTCGAGGATATAGCGGCGAATTTCGGCCCCGAGCGCCTCGGATTGCTCCGCCGTGAACACGTCCTGCGCTTTCGCGGGCGCAATTGGCGCGGAGATGCATAGTGCAGCACCGGCGAAAATGGCGGCGAGCGGTCGGACAATGGCGGTACGCGACACGATCATTTCTTTCTCCTCAAAAACGCCAACAACGCGGCGGCGAACCTAGCGCAATTCCAGTCAGTTGTCTTTGGTCGCATTCTCAGCAACGCGCAACACATCCTGCGCCCGAAGCCAGGCCGGCCCGCCCTCGGTCAAGCCGGGTAGGGCGCGTCTGGCGAAGCGCTTGGCCTCGCCCATCGACCCCCTTAGCGCATAGCGCTCGGCAGTGACCAGCGAGGCCATGGCGGGTCGATCGGCGACGGCATAAGCTTGCGCAAGCGACAGGCGGACTTCGGAATCGGCAGGATCGGCGGCGGCCGCGCGCTCAAGCACTTTCAGCGCCTCATGCGCTTTGTCGGGGTCGCCGGTTGCAAGCAGCGCCTTACCGTAACCAGCCGCAATCAGGGTCTCATTCGGAGCGATTTTAAGGGCCGCGCCATATTTCTGTGCAGCTTCATCCGCGCGTCCCACCTCCAGCAGGAATTGCCCTGCGAGCTCCGTGTAAAAGGGGTCGTTGGGCTTCAGCGCCAGCAGCTTGTCGATCTCCTCCATGGATCGCTTTCGGTCCGGAAGACGGTGAAAGGCGACAGCGCGCTTCAGAACCGAAAACTCGTCGCCGGCGTCCCTTGTGCGACTGAGAACCCTTTCGGGATTATCAAGAAAGGCCTCCAGTTTTGCGCGCATCCGGTCATGCCAATAGCGCATCTCGTCAGAGACTTTCCGGCCGTAGACCGGGCTGCTGGAAACACGCTCTCGAACGAAACTGTAGCGGTCGGAACTCAGCGGGTGGGTGCGCATATAAGGATCCTGCCGCGAGGTGGAGAAAATCTCCTGCCCGCGGATCAGGTTGAGAACCTCCAGCATCCCGGCCGGGTCCACCCCCGCCTTTTCCATAAAGGTGATACCCGCCTGGTCGGCCGAGGCCTCTTCACCCCTGGAATAGGCCAACAGAGCCCTTTGAGCCGTCGACTGGCCCAGAGAGTAGGCGCCGACCGCCGCGCCGGCAGACCCCGCCGCAGCGCCCGCGGCCGCGGCCAGTATCGACGCGATCAGGGCGGGGCCGGCCAGATTCTCGGTGACCATCTTGCGCCGGGCCAGATGATTGCCGGTGATATGGCCGGTTTCGTGCGCGACCACCGATATCAGACCCTCTGGCGTCTTCACCTGCTCCATAAGGCCCGTAAACAGAAATATGTTGGCACCGCCCGCGACGAAGGCGTTCAGCGTCGGGTCGTTGACGATGTAGATTTTCACCTCGTCCTTGCCGATGCCGGCCGCCTTGAAAACCGGCGCGGTCAGCATTTTCAGCGTGCGCTCAAGCTCAGCGTCGCGGATGAAGGAGAGCGCGAAAGCCTGCCCGGCGGCCATGGAGAACGCCGCGGATAGCGAAAGCATCAGCGCGGTCGCGCGCGCGATGCGACGCCAGCCCTGCTGCAAGCGTCCAATTCCAAGCTTCAACCAGTCAATCAACGAAACGCCTCCATTGACGGCCTTGACCCGACAGTTCACGACGGCTCTATCGGCGTTCAGGACCAATGTCTTGGCCATAAGGGCTGCTCGATATGAAGATTTCAAGGCGAAGCGTCGTCGATCCGTTCATTGTGATGGATGTGATGGAGGCCGCAAGAAAACGTGAGGCCGCCGGCGGCGACGTTATTCACATGGAGGTCGGCCAACCGGGCACCCCGGCGCCGAGACGGGCGATTGAGGCGCTGGATCGCGAAATGCGGCGCGATCCGCTTGGATATACCGTCGCGCTCGGCCTGCCAGCCCTGAGAGAAAGGATCGCGAAACTCTACAAGGACCGGCACGGGCTGAACATCTCTCCAGATCGAGTGGTTATCACCACCGGGTCCTCCGCCGGTTTCCTGCTGTCATTCCTGACGTTGTTCGACGCGTGCGACCGGGTCGCGATCGCGGACCCCGGCTATCCGAGCTACCGCAATATCCTGAAAGCGCTGAACCTTGAACCGGTGCGGCTGGAGAGCGGGGCGAACAGCCGGTTCCAGCCGTCGCTGGGCCTGATCGAAGCCGCCGAAGAGGAAGGCGGCCCGATTCAGGGGCTGTTGGCCGCAAGCCCGGCGAATCCGACCGGGACAATGCTGGATCTAGACGCCCTGAAAGAGCTTGCGGACGCCTGCGCGGCGAGGAACGCCGCATTTATTTCGGACGAGATCTATCACGGCATCTCATATGGCGAGCAAGCGGCGACGGCGCTGGAAGTGACTGACGACGTGTTCGTGGTGAACAGCTTCTCAAAGTATTTCTCAATGACCGGCTGGCGGATCGGCTGGATTGTCATCCCGGAAAGCCATCTGCGCACCGTTGAGCGGCTCGCGCAGAATTTCTTCATCTGCGCGCCGCACGCCAGCCAGGTGGCGGCGTTGGGCGCGATGGAGGCCGAAGAAGAACTGGGGGCGAATGTCGCGGTTTACGCCAAGAACCGCGAAATCCTGCTGGAGGAATTGCCAAAGGCCGGGTTCAGGGACTTCGCCCCCTGTGACGGCGCATTCTACATCTACGCCGATATCTCGGACATGACCGACGACTCGCGGGCGTTCTGCGACCGGATGCTGGCCGAGGCCGGCGTGGCGGCGACGCCGGGACATGATTTCGACCCGGTGCGCGGCGATCGGACCATGCGCTTTTCCTTCGCGCGATCAACAGCGGAGATCATCGAAGGCGCGCATCGCCTGAAGAACTGGCGGCGGTAACGCGAAACGGGCGGCCGATCAGGGCCGCCCGCATCATACATTCTCGATCGACGGTTTAACCCCGACCGAGGCTCCACCATCCGGTGCGCTTGGGTCGGGGAGGGGTGGGCTCAGCGGGCTCGACCTCTTCCTCCGCGCTGGCTTCGGCCGTCTCCTCAACGGGTTCGACAGGGGCTTTCTCAGCGACCGACTCAGCTTCGTCCGCTTCCGGTTCTTCGACTACCGCCTCGGACTCCGCCTCGACGACTTCGCTGGCGACCTCTTCCTTTGGCGCGTCATCGACGTTCGCTGCCGGCTCTTCGCTGGCAGCAGCCTCCGCCTCAGCGGCCAGAGGCGGCACGATTTCGACACTCTTGTCGGATGCAGCCTCGACGGAAACTCCGAACGGACCATCCTCAGTAACCGTCAGACGGCCTTCATCGGATGTCTCGGACGGCTCAGATTTCGCCTCGGCGGGCGCACCATTTGCCGTCTCGGTTTTGGTCTCAGCGCCGTTTTGAGTCTCGTTCTTGCGGCGTCCGCCACGGCGACCACGACGGCGTCGGCGTTTCTTGCCACCCTCCGGACGCTCCTCGGTAGCGGCGGGCGCGGCGGGCGCGTCGCTGGACGCCTGATCCTGCTCGTTTTCGACATCCATAAGCTCGGGCGCGGCGGTGACCGCCGCCTCCGGCCCGGCGGCCCCTTCGGGCGGCGGGGCGTTTGTCCGCTCGATGGAGAAATCGACGCCGATGCGGGACGGGTCGCCTTCGACCTCCACGCGAAGCCCGTAACGGCTTTCGATCTGCAGGATGTTGTCGCGCTTGCGGTTGATGATGAAGTTGGCGACCGGCACGGGCGCGGTGACCTTCAGGCCGCCGGAGCGCCGTTTGACGCCTTCCTCTTCAAGCTGGCGAAGCACGGACAGCGCCAAATTCTCCTCGGACCGCACGATGCCCTGACCGTGGCAGTGTGGGCAGGGGCTGGTTGTCGCCTCCAGCATACCGGGACGCAGACGCTGGCGCGACATCTCCAACAGGCCAAAGCCTGAGATGCGGCCGACCTGCAAACGCGCCCGGTCGTTTTTCAGCTTCTCCTTGAAGCGTTTTTCGACGGAGCGGTTGTTCTTCGACTCCTCCATATCGATGAAGTCGATGACGATCAGCCCGGCGAGATCGCGAAGGCGCAGCTGGCGAGCGACCTCCTCAGCCGCTTCCAGATTGGTTCTGAGCGCGGTGTTCTCGATCGAGCTTTCCTTGGTCGACCGGCCCGAGTTGACGTCGATGGCGACCAGCGCCTCTGTGACGCCGATCACGATGTATCCGCCGGACTTCAACTGCACGACCGGATTGAACATCGAGTTGAGATAGCTCTCGACCTGATGTCGGATGAAGAGGGGGGTCTGATCGCGATAGGGCTGCACATTCTTCGCATGCGAAGGCATGAGCATTTTCATGTAGTCCTTCGCCTCGCGGTACCCTGCTTCTCCCTCGACCTGAATCGATGAAATCTCTTTCGAGTACAGGTCCCGAATCGAGCGTTTGATCAGGCTGCCTTCTTCGTAGATCAGGGTCGGCGCGACCGATTTCAGCGTCATGTCACGCACCAGATCCCACTGGCGCAGCAGGAAGTCGTAATCGCGTTTGATCTCGGACTTCGTGCGCTCGGCGCCCGCGGTGCGGACGATCAGGCCCATGCCCTTCGGCACTTCCAACCCGCTGGCGATGTCCTTCAGGCGCTTGCGATCGGACGCGTTGGTGATCTTGCGGCTGATGCCGCCGCCGCGCGCCGTATTCGGCATCAGAACGCAATAGCGCCCGGCGATGGAGATATATGAGGTCAGCGCCGCGCCCTTGTTGCCACGCTCTTCTTTGACGACCTGCACCAGCAGGATCTGGCGGCGCTTGATGACCTCCTGAATCTTGTAGCGGCGCACCGGACGGCGGCGGGGGCGAACTTCTTCAGCCACGTCATTCGCGCCGACCGATTCAATCGGCTCTGCCGGAGACTCCTCGCTCTCGCCGTCGGCCTCATCATCTTGCGAATCTTCGTCGCCGCGTGCGGTTGGTTCCTCTTTTTCAGGCTCGCCGGTCTCTGAGGCTTCAGAGGTCGGCGCGTCCTCG
This sequence comes from Paracoccaceae bacterium, assembly GCA_963669315.1. Taxonomy (GTDB): domain Bacteria; phylum Pseudomonadota; class Alphaproteobacteria; order Rhodobacterales; family Rhodobacteraceae; genus SZUA-547. The sequence continues at coordinate 3,811,509 of OY770021.1, forward strand.
GCTTTCAATTCAGAGGTTTCTTCCGCTTCCGCGGGAGTCTCATCGCCTTCAGAGGCGGTGTCAGCCGTTTCTACGGGCGCGGAGTCATCGTCTGCAGCGACGGCGTCAGCGGCGTCGACCTCCTCGGACGGGGCCGGCTGATCGGCTGCCGTTTCTTCCGACGCGACGGTGGTATCAGAATCCTTACTCGCGCTTGGCGCAGAATCTGAGTCGTCGCTCTCGGCTTCATCGTCCTCGTCGGCCGGAGCATCCGCAACCAAAGTCGCATCGTCCCTGGTTCCGGCGTCTTCCGCGATGGAGCGTGGTGACCCGTTGGTGTCGTCCTCCGAGCTGTCGTCGGAGGCGCCTTCCGATTTCTCTTCAGCGTTCTCGCCGGAGTCTTCATCGTCAGTCGACACCGCCTCGGGCGCTGCGGCTTCAACACTGGTTTTTTCGGTCTCGACGACAACGGGTTCTTCGGGCGCCGCATCTATAGCTTCAGCGGCGTCCGCCGCTTCGGCGGGCTGCTCGTCGTTCTCCTTAATACTTTCGTTGGCCTGCGCAACTTCGGTGGTTTCCGCGGCGGCGGCATCCGTCGACGGCTCTGCGACCGAATCGGTCGCGTTCTCGCCGGTCGCGTCAGAGTTTTCGGCGTCGGCCGGCGCGGCCTCCGCATTATCTTCGGTCTTCGCCTCAGTTGCGGTGACGGCCGATCCTTTGCGCGAACGCCGCCTGCGCGAGCGCGACCGCCTTTTTCGGCCAGAAGGTTTGCGGGGTTCTCGCTCCCCGTCCGCCGCATCGGCGTCGTCCTCAGCTTCCGCAGCCGCTTCGGCCTCCGCCTCCGCCGCTAGCAGGGCTTCGCGATCGGCCACCGGAATCTGGTAGTAATCGGGGTGGATCTCCGAAAATGCGAGGAAGCCGTGGCGGTTGCCGCCATAGTCGACGAACGCCGCCTGAAGCGACGGTTCGACCCGAGTGACTTTCGCCAGATAAATATTCCCTGCGAGTTGCCGCTTGTTCAGCGACTCGAAATCAAATTCCTCTACGCGGGAGCCGTCCACCACCACGACCCGGGTCTCTTCCGGGTGCGTGGCATCGATAAGCATCTTATTCGCCATGAATCTCTACTTCGACCACGCCCGTTTCGCGCGTCTGTGCGCGGCGAGAGCGTCGTCAACATTTCTGGGGCTGGTCCGGGCGCATCCGTACGGCGCGCGAACGAGCGTATCGTCTGCAAGTCGCGCGATCCTCGTCGTTCGGCGGCCGGAACCATGGTCATTTCACCTTCCGCGCATCACGGCGAACGGGACATCGCCGCCAATGCGCGCATTGCTTGTCCGAGCCGTCTTCCGGCCCATCTCGTCTCGGCGGTCGGCGGGGTTGATCCCTTTCCGACGCGCATACGCCATATTGGCGAATTCTTTAATTGCGCTGATCACGCGTCGGAATCGTCGAATCCGGAGAGCGCGCGTTTCACGCAACAGCGGCATACTATGCAGTCCCGACGGGAATTGCCAATTGGATTTTCGGGCGTTAGCCAGTTTATACTGATTTGACCGGCACATAGGCGTTGTCATTGCATTGACGAGACAAGAAGACCTTGGCCGACCATGAACATGCGTCCTGAGGCGGTGCGAGCAGATGGTGAAGCGCAATGGCGGGCTGCGGCCCGCTGTAACGATTCCAGCGATGGTATTGGCGGCGTTCGCGTCGGCCATGCTGCTGTTCGCCGCTGGGATTGGCGACGCCCGTTCAGCAGAAGCGGTGGCGCTGAGGTTCGGCCATCATGAAGGCGAGCAACGCGTCGTCCTCGACTTGTCGGAACCTGCGCCGTTTCGAATCTTCACGCTGGAGAACCCGTATCGCGTGGTAATCGACTTACCGGAGCTCGACTGGCGGTTCTCAGCCCCCAAGCTGCCGAATGGCGTCGTATCCGCGGTGCGGTTCGGCCTGTTCCAGCCAGGTCGCTCCCGCATGGTGCTCGACCTAAATGCGCCGGCGCGCGTCTCCGAATCGTTCACACTTCGGGCAAGCAACGGGCGACCAGCGCGGCTCGTCCTCGATCTCGCGCCGCAGGACGCCAATACTTTCGCTCAAAGCGCGGGTTGGCCGACGGACGCGCGTCTCGTGCAAGGTCCGCCTACGCCGCGCCCGAAACCGAAAAGCATTGGGGGGCCGCGCCCGCTGGTGATCGCGCTTGATCCGGGACATGGCGGCGTGGACCCTGGCGCTATGCGGGCCGGGGTCGTGGAAAAGAAGCTGGTGCTGCAGTTTTCGCGAGAACTGAAGCGCGAGTTGGAGAAGACGGGTCGTTATCGCGTTGTGATGACCCGCGACTCAGACGTCTATGTGCCACTGCGAGAGCGGGTCGAGCGCGCTAGGCGCGCCCGCGCAGATCTTTTCATCTCGATCCACGCCGACGCGGTGGAGGTCGGCGACGCCCACGGCGCCTCCGTCTATACGCTTTCCGAGGCCGCATCGGACACCGAGGCGGAGGAACTTGCGGCTAAGGAGAACCTTTCCGATGTCATCGCCGGCGTGCAGCTTGGTCAGGCCGATGACGACGTCGCTCGCGTGTTGATCGATCTTGCGCAACGCGAAACGATGATCGAATCACAGCGCTTCGCCGACGGGCTGGTGGAGGAACTTGATGACAGCGTCGGCGTGCTGGAAACGCGTCCGCTGCGCGCAGCCGGCTTTCGGGTGCTGAAGGCGCCCGATGTGCCATCCGCGTTGCTTGAGATCGGATTTCTGTCAAGCGATTCAGATCTGGAGCGCATGCAACATGCTGAATGGCGGTCAAAAGCCGTTGCGGCTGTAGTCTCCGCCATAGACGCCTGGTCGACAAGGGACGCCGACACCGCCTCACATTAGCGAGAATCCTCGCGCCCGCACGACCGTTGGCCTTGCTTTTGCCGCCGTTTGCGGCCAATTCCTTTTCAAGACGTATACGGCGGTGGTTTGGAGAGGGGCGCTCGATTGCTGCGCCCCGGGCGTGAATGATTCATTTTCTGACTCGGCTCGCTGGCCTTGTGGCGAACGCATCCATTGCGCTCGTGGTGCTGCTTATCGCGGCGGCCAGCGCCGTTTGGTGGTTCGGTTCCGACCTCCCCGATACGGAGGGGCTGGCCAAATACGAACCGGCGACGATGAGCCGGACCTATTCAACATCCGGCGATATCGTGGCGGAGTACGCGCGCGAGCGGCGCCTGTTCGCACCCATCGAGGAAATTCCGCCGCTGGTCAAACAGGCCTTCATCAGCGCCGAAGACAAGAATTTTTACACGCATGCAGGAGTCGATGCGGTCGGCGTGGCGAAAGCCGTCGCCCAATTCACGATCGGCAAGGCGCAAGGGCGAGATGTGCGACTGCGCGGCGCCTCCACCATCACCCAGCAAGTGATGAAAAACTTTCTGCTGACAGGCGAGCGCGCATATGAACGCAAAATCAAGGAGGCCATTCTCGCTTACCGGATCGAACACACGCTTTCGAAGGACCGAATCCTCGAACTGTATCTCAATGAGATATTCTTTGGACAGCGCGCCTATGGAGTGGCGGCGGCCGCGCTGACTTATTTCGGCAAGAACATGGACGAATTGACGGTTGAAGAGGCGGCCTATCTGGCGGCGTTGCCAAAGGCGCCCAGCCGTCTGCATCCAATCCGCCATAAAGATGTTGCGATTCAGCGCCGGAACTACGTGATCGGAGAACTGGTCGACAACGGATATGTATCGGACGATGCGGGCGACGACGCCCTTGCGTCGGACCTGGTCACGGTCATTACGGACCGGTCAACCGGCTTCGCTGCGCCAGCGCATGACTATTTTGGCGAGGAAATCCGACGCCAGCTGATTGCGGAGATGACCGAGGACGGCGTCTATGGCGGCGGTATGGCGATCCGGGCGACGATCGACCCGGACCTTCAGCGGCATGCGCGTGAGGCGTTGCAGGCCGGGCTTCAAAAGTATGACCGCGCGCGGGGTTATCGCGGTCCAGTCGCGCAGATCGAAGACTTTGACCCTGAGAACTGGCGTGAGCCGCTCGCAAAGATCGACGCGCCACGGGGCTTCGCCGACTGGCGTCTGGGGGTTGTGCTGAGTGTGGCGGACGGCGCTGCGACAGTCGGGCTGGAAAGGCTGGAAGACCCCGGAACGACCAGCCTGTCCTATTCCGACGAGAAGAAATGGGTCGGCGGAAAATTCGGGTCGGCAACATCGCTTTGGTCAGTTGGCGATGTGATCTACGTGAAGCCCGTTTTCGACAAGGACGCAGCGACGCCTGCGCGCTGGTCGCTGAGCCAGATCCCGGAAATACAGGGCGCCTTCATGGCGATGGACCCCATCACCGGCCGTGTGCTGGCGATGCAGGGCGGCTTCGCTTACGAGACCAGCGTGTTCAACAGGGCTACGCAAGCTAATCGCCAGCCGGGGTCGTCTTTCAAGCCGTTCGTCTACGCCGCCGCGCTGCAAGAGGGCTATACTCCCAACACGATCGTGCTGGACGCTCCGGTCGTCGTGGATCAGGGCAACGGCGAAATCTGGAAGCCCAAGAACTATTCCGACAAGTTCTACGGGCCCGCGCCCATGCGAATCGGCATCGAGAAGTCTCGCAACCTGATGACGGTGCGCATCGCGCAGGATGTGGGCATGGATCTCGTCGCCTGGTATGCGGAGAGGTTCGGCGTCTATGAGCGGATGCCTCATCTGCTGTCCTATGCGCTGGGCGCTGGCGACACCACACTCTACAAAATGGTCACGGCGTATTCGATGTTCGCCAATGGCGGCCGGAGGATCGAGCCGACGTTGATCGACCGCATTCAGGATCGCAGGGGCGAGACAGTTTTTCGGCACGATTTGCGACTTTGTCTCGATTGCCTGTCATTCGACTTCACAGGACAGAACATGCCAGTCGTCGAGCGAACAGGCGAGCAGGTGATGGACGGCATCATCGCCTATCAACTGGTTTCCATGATGGAGGGCGTGACCAGCCGGGGCACCGCCGCGCGTCTGTCGGCGCTTGGTTTTCCCGTCGCGGGCAAAACCGGAACGACCAATGACGGCAAAGACGCCTGGTTCGTCGGTTTTACGCCGAACCTCGTCGCCGGTTGCTATATGGGCTTTGACAACCCGAAACCTCTCGGTCGTGGCGGCACAGGCGGTGGGCTGTGCGCCCCAGTATTTCAGGCCTTCATGGAAAACGCGATGCAAGCTCGCGAGAAGAACGCGTTCCAGCCGCCGCAAGACGCTGTCGCGGTCAGGATCAGCCGCAACACCGGACGGCGGGTGTCGGAGGGAGTGGACGGAGACAATGTGGCGGTCGAGTATTTCTCGTCCGATTCCGTACCGGACGTGAATGCGCCGGTCCGCTCGATCGTCGGCGGATTTCCGGGCGACAACAATTTCAGCCTGAACGACTTCAACCGACGCCAGGATCCGGCGCCTGCGCCCGAGCCGACGCCGGAAGCCGCGGCGAGCGACACGCAGCCTGCGCGGCCCGCCTCGCCCAACCAGCCCGCGCGGAGAGAACCGCCGCGACCGCCGCGCGCAACAATTGGCGCTGGAACGGGCGGTCTTTACTAAGGCGTATTGTCGTTCCTGCGGACCTTTACCTCTGCCGGGACGCTGAGTATCTAACTTGCTCTCTCCGATCGCAACTCAAGCCCGAAAGCCGTCATGCGCGCTGAAATCGAGTCCGTTTCCCAAGACATCAAGAAATCCCTTGAGCTGCTGCGCCAGCGGCTGGGCTGGGAGACGGCCGAAGCGCGTTTGGAAGAGTTGAACGCCCGAGCTGAAGATCCCGACCTCTGGAACAATCCCGCGCACGCCCAGAAAGTGATGCGTGACCGGCAACGGATGGCCGACGCGATAGATGGCTACAAGGCGCTGGCGCAAGAGCTTGATGATCAGGTGGAGATGATCGAGCTCGGCGAGATGGAGGAGGACGGGGAAGTCATCGCCGATGCCGAGGCGGCGCTGATGGCGCTGAAGGCAGACGCCGCGCAGAAAGAGATCGAGGCGCTTCTTTCCGGCGAAGCGGACGGGAACGACACATTTCTCGAGATCAATTCCGGTGCAGGCGGCACCGAATCCTGCGATTGGGCCAACATGCTGGCGCGCATGTATGTCCGCTGGGCGGAGCAGCATGGCTATAAAGTCGAGCTGATGAGCGAAAGCGCTGGTGAAGAAGCGGGGATCAAATCCGCGACCTATCAGATCAAGGGCGACAACGCCTATGGCTGGCTGAAAACTGAATCCGGCGTGCACCGGCTGGTGCGCATATCACCCTTCGACAGTCAGGCGCGGCGGCACACCTCATTCAGTTCGGTCTGGGTCTACCCTGTGATCGACGATTCTATCGAGATCGACATTCAGGACAAAGACATCCGCATCGACACCTACCGCTCCTCAGGCGCGGGCGGGCAGCACGTGAACACCACGGACTCGGCGGTCCGCATCACCCATATGCCCACCGGGGTCGTCGTGACGAGTTCGGAAAAGTCGCAGCACCAGAACCGCGCCAACGCCATGACGGCCCTTCGCGCCCGTCTCTATGACCTTGAGATGAAGAAGCGCACCCAGGCGATTCAGGACGCGCATGACGCGAAGGGAGAAATCGGCTGGGGCAACCAGATCCGATCCTATTTCCTGCAGCCCTATCAACTGGTCAAGGATCTGCGCACGAAGGTTGAAACCTCGGACAGCCAGGGCGTGCTGGACGGCGATCTCGACAAGTTCATGGCGGCGGCTCTGGCGATGGACGTCACCGGCAAAAGCCGTGGCGAGATCGACGACGAGGAATAATGGCCGCCGGGTCAGACTCCATTGCGGCGCGGGCCGACGCGCGGGGGCTCCTCGCCATCAAGCTGGTCTTTGCGCTTAACGCGCTGACCCTCGCCGCCTGGCTGCCGCGCATTCCGGATATGAAACAGGCGCTCGCGCTGGATGCGGGCGCGCTCGGTCTGTGCCTGCTCGCGGCGCCGGTCGGCATTATGATCTCCTTTCTTTACGCACCGGCGCTGATTGGCCGGCGTGGGATCCGCCCGGTGATGTCGGTCGCCGGCGCCATCTTCGCGATCCTCTTTATCCTGCCGGCGTTCGCATGGTCGGCGTGGACGCTGGCCGCAGCGCTGTTCATCGTTGGCCTTTCGGTGGCGCCGATCGAGATCGCGATGAACGCCAAAGCCTCGGAAATGGAGCGGGTGCAGAAGCGGCGGATCATGGCGCAGAGCCATGGGTTCTGGTCGCTAGGCTCGATTTTTGGAGCGGCCCTAGGCGGGGTTACGTCGTGGCTGGGGATTAGCTTCGCCACGCAACAGATTGTTTTTATGCCTGTTCTCGCCTTGGCGGCGTTCTGCGTGGCGCGTGCGACGCCACCGGACTCCCGACATAGCGCGGAGGTGGCGCCCGCCTTTGCTCTGCCTTCGAAGGAGATCGCGGCAATCTGCGTTTTGCCGCTCGGCGTCATGGCGGTGGAAGGCGCAATGATGGATTGGTCGGCGGTCTTCGCGCGCGAGGTTCTCTCGGCCGTGGCGGGGCAGGACGCGACGCTGTTCTTCGTATTCGCGGTCGCCATGACGGCGACGCGCTTGTCGGGCGACCGGCTGGCCGCGCGGTTCGGACCAGCGACGGTGATCGCAGGATCGGCGACTCTGGCCGGGGCAGGCATAATCCTACTGGCCCTGGCGCCGGGCTACGCCGCGGCCGTGGCGGCGTCCGTCGTCACAGGCGTCGGCGTCGCCAACGTCTATCCGTTGGCCGTGTCGGCCGCCGGCGGAGCGGAGGGGGAGGAGGAGCGCAACGTCGCCGCGGTCGCCTTTGTTGCCTTCGTCGCAATTCTGGTCTCGCCTCCTGCGATCGGAGCCGCCGCGGAATATTGGGGGCTTCGCGTCGCTTTCGGCACGCTGGCGCCACTCGCATTCGTCGCGGCGGCGGTCGCATTGACGACAGATCTGTTGAAGCGACGATAAACATCGCCGCGACCGAAGCCGCGGCGATGTTGTTTCAATCCAGGTCGCGCGCGAGATGCGCGGGTTACTGAGCCGCAGCCGCCTTCGGCGCAGGCTTTGACTTGGAGCGATCCTCCAGCTGGCGGATCGGCTTTCCGGCATTGTCGCCCAGCGGATCTTCATGCCGACGAACCGAACCTTCGAAATGCGCGCCGGATTCGATGGCGATGGTCTTGTGGATCACGTCGCCCTCGACTCGCGCCGAGGCGGTCAGGCGGACCTTCAGGCCGCGGATGCGACCGATCACGCGGCCATTGACCACTATATCGTCCGCGACGACTTCGCCACGAATGGTCGCGGACTCGCCGATCGTCAGCAGGTTCGCGCGAACGTCGCCTTCTATCTCGCCTTCAATCTGGATATCGCCTTCCGTCTCCAGATTACCGATGACCTTCAAATCGGACGAGATCAGCGACGGCGCCGGTTTCGGCTTCTTCGCCGCCGCGGGGGCGGGGCTCGGCGCTGCGGTTTCAGGGGCCGCCGGGGTGGCGGAGGTGGTGGAGGATTCTGATTTGGCTTCCATTGGATCGTTAATCTTGCTCTTGGTAAACATCGCGTCCAGCCTCGATGAACTTCATTGGGTTAAGCGCCGCCCCGTCGTGGCGGATCTCATAGTGCAAATGGCTGCCCGTGCTGCGGCCGGTGCTGCCCATGTCCCCGATAATCGCGCCGCGCTGGACACGCTCGCCCACCTCGACCCGAATCTGGTTCAGGTGAGCGTAGACCGTTTCCAAGCCGAATTCATGGCGAATCTGGACAGATTCGCCATATCCTGTCTTACGGCCCGCCTCGACCACGACGCCGTCGGCCGTCGCGAGAATAGGCGTGCCTTTCGGCGCCGCGTAATCGAGGCCCGAATGCATCGCAACTCGACCGTTGATCGGGTCCTTTCGACGTCCGAACCTGCCGCTGTAGCGACCGTCTGCGACGACGGGCGCCGCAAACGGAATCTGAACGACAGCGGCCTCGATTAGATCATCTTTTTCACCAATCGCGACAAGTGAGTTGAAGCGCCGATCGGCGTCGGCTGCCTGTTCCTCAGCCTCTTTTGGATCGGCGGGATAAGGCAGGAACGGTCCACCTGCGGCGGTCAATTCTCGCTCGACCCGAGCGATGATCAACTCGGGGTCCAAACCTGATTGCTTTAGCATCCGTCGCAGCTTGCTCTTGGCGCGCGCCTCGGCGCTGACAAGCTCTGGATGCACGCCAATGGGATTCTGCGCGGTGGAATCATCCGACACGCCGGATTCCGATTCGGCGACGGCGGGCCCGGCGACAAGTAATATCGCTGCGCCCAGCAATGCTGCGCGCAGGCTTTGGCCGCACAGGGAAAAACTCAGTCTACTCATCTGGTCCAATTGCGTTCTCAACCCGCTCATGGGCGCTCCCATACCAAAAAAGCCACGGCGGACGCGCCGTGGCCGAAGTGCCGAGATATGGGTGAGTAAACCGCAAATACAACTGCACTGCAACATAATTTTGTGCAGCGCAGCATTCTACTGGAAACCGCGCTAGGCTCCGTTGAGCGCTTCAAGCACGGCGTCCACATGCCCGGGCACCTTCACCTTTCGCCAGATCTGCTTCAGAACGCCGTCCGATCCGATGAGAAAAGTGGAACGCTCAATACCCATATACTTGCGGCCATACATGGATTTTTCGACCCAGACGCCATAGGCCTCGCACACCTCGCCTCTTTCATCCGAAAGCAGAGTCACAGCCAGACCATGCTTCGCCTTGAATTTATCGTGCTTGGCCACAGTGTCCCTGGATACGCCCAGCACGACGGCGCCGGCGGCGGCGAATGCGTCCAGCGAGGCGGTGAACTCCACGGCTTCCCTCGTGCAGCCTGAGGTGTCGTCGCGTGGATAGAAATACAGCACGACCTGCTTGCCGTTGAAATCCGCGAGCGAGCCTTCGCCGCCGCCATCACGAGGCATCAAAAAATTTGGCGCGAGGTCGCCGACGGCGACATGGGAATTGGGCATTTCAGGGGCCTCGTGAAGAAGTGATGGAAGAAATCGGTCCTCGAATGGCGTCACGATCGCTTGGGTGTCGATTTATCTGGTCCGACGCAATAGGTAAGACTGTACGGCGCGGGTCAAGGGCAGTCGGAAGCTAGCCTATTCGGGCGGAAGACTTCGCAAGGCGCGAGACCCGAATCCCGGTTTATTGGTGGTTCATCTGTGACCGATAGCGGCTTGTCAAATATCAAAGAAGGCGAACCAACCGACGCGCAGTCGCCGGATGCGAAGGTACGTCGGCCCTCTAGAAAACGCCGGGCGGCGATATTTACCGCGCGCGGCGTCGGTTTACTTGTCGCCGAGGCGCTGACCCTGGTGCTGATCGCGTTGTTCGCGATCCTGATCCGGCTGCAGGGCGAGCCAATCGATCTGGGCGCGCTCGCGCCAACCGTCGAGGCGGCCGTGAACAAGCGACTCGACGGCCGCATCGAGATCGGCGGGGCGACTCTCTCGACTCACCGGCACAGTGAAGAGCCGCGAATCCTGCTGCAGAATGTCAGGCTTCGCGACGCCGATGGCCGGCTGGTGCTGTCCGCACCACAATTCTCAGCGCGTTTTGACATGTCCAAATTGATTCAGGGAGTTCTGGCGCCGACCAGCCTGACCCTTATCGGCCCGACAGCGATCCTGACACGGGCGGCGGACGGATCGTTTAAATTCGGCATCGGCGACGCCGACCCGGATTCAGCGCTGGATGAGACGGTCGAAGATTCGCCGATCGACGCGTTTTCATCCTTCACCGCGGGATTCGCCTTTCCGGATCGCCGGATCGATCCCTTCAAGTCGCTCAACTCCATCGCCGTCCGCAACGCATACCTGATCTATCGCGACGAGGTTTCTGGCCGGGTATGGCGGGCCCCTGGATCCTTTCTGCGGGTTTGGGCGGGCGGCGAAGGCGCTCGCGCCACAGCAAGAATCAAACTTGCAGGCGCGCAAGGCGCGCCGACAGAGCTGATACTGACCGGCCGGCGTTTCCGTGGCGAAGACCGTGTGCAGTTGAAGGCGAGTTTCGAACACTTGCGCGCCGAAGATCTGGCGTCGCAGATCCGGGTCTTTGAATGGCTACAGTCTGCGAATGGGGCGCTCGACGGCGGGCTGGACCTCGATCTGGCGCCGGATGGGTCGCTTAACGCCCTGTCCGGCCACCTTCGGGCGGACTCAGTGATTGCGGAAATCGGCGGTGAGGATCGGCTGTTGGACTACGCTGAGGCGGATGTCAGCTACGATGTCGAAGCCAGCATTTTTAACATTGAGGCTCTCGAAGCCTCCGCCCTGGGCGTTACGGCTGAGTTGGCCGGCGCCATCGCGTTGCGCCTCGACGACGATCAGCAACTGACGGGCGCGGACGTGACCGTGGAGCAAATTCGATCGACCATCGCCCGGCCTGATCTTTTCGACGCCGCGGTCAAAGTGCGAGGCGGTGAGGCTGAGCTTTCGATTGACCTGAGAGACAGGGTGAGCGTCGAATTGCGCAAGGCGCGGGTCACGGCGGGAACGGCGGAGGTTCCGGACGCCGAGTTCACGGCGGTGGGAAGCTTCACTCAGACACCGCTGGGCGATCTTATCGATCTTCGCGCCTCATCGGACGGGTTTCGGATCAGGCAAGCGGTGGCGCTGTGGCCCAGGCCGCTGGGAACCAGCGGGCGCGCCTGGGTCGCCGAGAACATTCCTGACGGCAAGACGACAAATGTGCGCGCCTCATTCAACATGGCGCCGGGCGGCGAGCCAGAGGCGGTGCTGGCCTTTGACTATTACGAGACGACATCGACGTACCTAAAGCCGATGCCGCCGATCATCGACGCGCGCGGAAGCGGTGGGATCAGGGATGGAAAATTTCATCTGACCATGGATTCCGGCGCAGTCGCGACTGAGGACGGGGTCGTCGATATTTCGGGATCGACGCTGGAAATGCGCAATCTACTTGGCGACATCCCCATCGCGCACGCGACCATCCGCAGCAACGGCCCCAGCGCTGCGGCGCTGAACATCATCGATCACGAGCCGCTGAAATTACCGTCGAAGCTGGGACTCGCGCCATCGTTGGTTGGTGGTGAGGCGAGCACCCAGACAGTGCTCGAGTTCCCGTTGTTGAGCACCCTGCAACTCGACGACATTCTGCTCGATATCGACGCGCGACTGACGGAACTTGCGATGACCGTTCCAAATACGGACGTGGTTATAGAGGCCGATCAAGTCTCGCTCGCTGGCGATCAGACCGGGATGGAGGTGACGGGCCAGGCCCGCGTCGACGGGCAGCCTGCGACCGTGACGTGGCGCGAGAAGTTCATCGCTGACGAGGGTCCGCGTCGAACGCTCGACTTCACCACCCGCTACACGCGCGAGCAAGCGGTCGCCGCGGGCGTTCCAAGCCTTCTCTTGCGCGAGGGAGCGGCGGCGGTATCGGGTCAGCTCTCATTCCGGGACAACCAGCCCCCGCGCCTGCGCGCCAGCGCCGATATGACCGGGCTAAACCTGGTCGCGGAGAACATCGGCTGGCGGAAAGAGATCGACGCTCCAGCGACCATGTCTGTCGAGGGCGCCGTCGGCGACACCACCGCATTGAACGTCAATCTGGATGCGCCAGGTTTTGAGGGCGAAGGTGTTCTCAGGCTTGGGGATGGACGCACAAATCTGGTTCTGAAGCGACTTTCACTGGCCGGGGTCGGAGATTTCACCGGCGAGGTCGACGCGACCGCGAGAAGGATCGATGTCATCCTTTCGTCGCCGTCTGTCGATCTTGAACGGTTCCTGAGCGAGGGCGCCGCTGACGCGTCCGGGCTGGAAACGCCTGAGCTGTCCATCACTCTGAACGCTGATGGCGCACATCTGACAGGCAAGCTTTGGGCGGGCGCGTTGTCTGGAAACATAACGATCAAGGACGGCCAGAAGCGCGCGAAATTCAACGGGCTGATAAATGGTGACGCGCCCTTCGCAGGGGATTTCAAAGGCACCGATAGTGAAAGCCTGCTCGTTATTCGCTCGGATGAGGCCGGACGGGCGCTAAAGGCGCTTGGCGCGTTGGAGAGCGGAAAAGGCGGTGCGCTGACGCTGAAACTTCGCCTAACAGATCCCGGCGCTCCCATCACCGGTGATATTCACATTGAAAACATCGTTGTGACCGAAGCGCCGGTGCTGGCTGAAATGCTGAGCGTCGCCTCGCTGGTCGGCGCAGTCGATAAACTGACCAGCGGCGGAGTCACGTTCACAACCATCGAGGCCGATTTCCGTGCGGAGGACTCGCTCGTCTTCGTCTCTGACGCCGCCGCCTATGGGCCAACCGTTGGGCTGACGGCGCAAGGCTCCTACGACCTGGACGCCGAAAAATTCAATCTCAGCGGCTCGATTTCACCGGCCTATGTCATCAATGGATTGCTCAACGCCGTTCCAATTCTGGGTGAGGCGCTGACGGGTGGCGAAGGCGAGGGCGTATTCGGCATCGCTTATGAGTTAACCGGCCCCGCATCGGCGCCGGAGATATCCGTGAATCCGCTATCGGCGCTGGCGGTGGGGCCGTTCCGACGACTGTTTTCCGGAACCGCCGATGATGGCAGTGAGGAGGAAACGCCCGCCGGTTCCTCCGTTGAAAGCCCGCTCGACAGGATGAGACGGGAGCGGGATCAGGACAACTGAATGATCGTGCGCCTAGCCTAGCCAAGCCTGGCCAGCGCGTGCCGTTTTTTGCCTGCTGAGAGCTTCAGGTCGCCGCCAGAGAAACTGTCAGGCATAATCATCAGACCCGGATCGGTAATCGGCGCGTCATCCAGCTTTGCGCCGCCTTCGGAGATCAGGCGCTTGGCGTCCTTGCCCGATTTGGCGAGGCCCGCGCGCACGAACAACTGACCAATAGAGAGGCCGTAGTCCGGAATGTCGGCTGCCGGAATCTCCACCGTCGGCAGATCTGCCCCCGCGCCGCCCTTTTCGAAGGTCTCGCGGGCGGTCGCTTCCGCTGCTGCGGCGGCCTCAGCGCCGTGGGCGAGAGTGGTCACCTCATTCGCCAGCAGGATCTTGGCGTCGTTGATCTCAGATCCCTCCAGCTTTTCCAGACGAGAGATCTCATCCAGCGGCAGTTCGGTGAAGAGCTTAAGGAAGCGGCCGACATCGGCATCGGTCGCATTGCGCCAGTACTGCCAGAACTCATACGGGCTCAGCATCTCGTCATTCAGCCAAACCGCGCCGTCGGCGGTTTTGCCCATCTTCTTGCCTTCCGAGGTGGTCAGCAGCGGAGAAGTGACGCCAAACACCTCCTCGCCCAGAATGCGGCGGGTCAAATCGATTCCGTTGACGATGTTGCCCCACTGGTCCGAGCCGCCCATCTGTACGGCGCAGCCATAGCGGCGGTTCAGCTCCATGAAGTCATAGGCCTGAAGAATCATGTAGTTGAATTCCAGGAAGCTCAGCGACTGCTCCCGATCAAGGCGCAGCTTGACGGAATCGAAGCTCAGCATCCGGTTGACCGAAAAAAAGCGGCCGTAGTCGCGCAGGAATTCAAGATAGTTGAGCTCATCCAGCCATTCGGCGTTGTTGAGCATCAGCGCATCCGTCGGGCCGTCACCGAATGTCAGGTAATGAGAGAACACCTTCTGGATGCCGTCGATGTTTTTGGCGATCTGCTCCTCACCCAGCAGCTTGCGCGCCTCATCCCGGAACGAGGGGTCGCCAACTTTCGACGTGCCTCCGCCCATCAGGACAATTGGCTTGTGACCGGTTTTCTGAAGCCAACGCAGCAGCATGATCTGCAACAGGCTGCCCACATGCAGACTCGCCGCCGTCGCATCAAAGCCGATATAGGCCGGAACGACGCCTGCGTTCAGGCGCTCATCCAGCGCCTCCATATCCGTGCAGTCCTGCAGGAACCCGCGTTCGATGAGTACGTTGAGGAAATCAGAGGTCGGCTTGAAGTTCATGGGCTGGGCGATCCGTCATGCAAAGCGTGTTCGCCGCGGTGGCGGCGTGCGTCGCTCTGCTCTATAGCGGCTGGTACGGGAAAGGGAAGGGCGCGGCATGGTGGGAGGCGACGTGGGAGGTGGCTCGATCTGGGCGCTCGGCATGATGTCCGGCACATCCATAGACGGGGTGGACGCCGCGCTGGTCCGAACGGACGGTGTGACAGTCGCTGAATTCGGCCCCTCAGGATACCGCGCATACTCGGATTCGGAGCGGGCGGAACTTCGCGCCGCTTTGCTAACCGCGAGAGAGGCGTCCACCGCCAGCCTGAAGACGGGTCGACCGGGCTGGCTGCGCGCCGTGGAGCGTCTGGTGACGGAGCGCCATGCCGAGGCCGCCGAGTCCCTCATCGACGCCTCGGGAATCGAGCCGGAGGTTGTCGGCTTTCACGGCCAAACCGTGGTTCACCGCCCGGCGGAGCGCCTGACTGTACAGATTGGCGACGGAAAGGCGCTGGCCGCGCGCCTCGACGCGCTGGTCGCGTTCGACTTCCGCTCCGACGATGTGGCGCAGGGCGGGCAGGGTGCGCCGCTGGCCCCGCTATATCACGCGGCTCTGGCGCGCCTGATCGCGAAGGAGACCGACGAGGACGCGCCAATCGCTTTCCTGAACATCGGCGGGGTGGCCAATGTCACTTGGGCGGATCCGGCGGCGCGCGACCCGCATGCCAAAGACTCTTTGATCGCGTTCGACACCGGTCCGGGAAACGCGCTGATCGACGATTTCGTGCGCGCGCGCACCGGCGCCGCGCATGACGAGGGCGGGGCGCTGGCCGCGGAGGGCCTCGCCGGAGCGAATGAGGTGGCCTCTGCGCTCGCCCCCTTCAAGGAAAGCTATGGCGAGGCGGTCGGACCAAAGTCGTTGGACAGGTTCTCGCTGACGGGGCTCGAATTATCGCGTCACTCGACCGAGGACGGCGCCGCTTTGCTGACCGCCCTGACGGTGGAATGCGTCGCATGGAGCGAAGAACGGTTCCCGCGCGCGCCCGCGCGTTGGATCGTCTGCGGCGGCGGGCGGAAAAATCAAACCATAATGAAGATGCTGAACGATCGTCTTGATGCGCCGGTCGAAGCATCTGAGGCGGTCGGTCTGGATGGCGACATGCTGGAGGCGCAGGCTTTCGCCTTTCTCGCCGTGCGGGCTCTAAGAGGGTTGCCGGTCTCGATGCCGGCGGTCACCGGCGCTTTCGGTCAGGCGAAGATTGCAAAGCCGTAGGACTTAGCCCTCAGCCTCGGCCGCCGCAGCAGCAGCAGCGGCTTTCTCCTGCATCCGGGAATGTACGTAACCCTCGACGATGTCGATCATCTCATCCATCCCGTGATCATAGAGATGGTTGGCGCCCGGCACCGTCGTGTGGGTAATAGTGATGCCCTTTTGCGATTGCAGCTTCTCGACCAGTTTCAGGACATCAGGCATGGGGGCGATGCGATCCGCCTCTCCATTGATGATCAAACCGGAGGACGGGCAGGGTGCGAGGAATGAGAAGTCGTACATGTTCGCGGGCGGCGAGACGGAGATGAATCCCTCAATCTCAGGCCGGCGCATCAGCAACTGCATGCCGATCCACGCGCCGAAGGAGAATCCGCCAACCCAGCAGCCCTTGGCCGCGGGGTGCAGCGCTTGCAGATAGTCCAGCGCGGCGGCGGCGTCGGAAAGCTCTCCAATGCCTTGGTCGAATTCTCCCTGGCTGCGCCCGACGCCGCGGAAATTAAACCGCAACACCGAGTATCCCAGCCGATGGAAGGTGTAGTGCAGGTTATAGACCACCTTGTTGTTCATCGTGCCGCCGAACTGCGGATGAGGGTGCATGATGATGGCGATCGGCGCGTCTTTTTCCTTCTGTGAGTGCAAACGTCCCTCAAGACGTCCCTCGGGTCCGGGAAAAATGACTTCAGGCATAGGCTCGGCTCCCCAATTCGCTTTGTTGCGTCTCGAATTAGGGAAGCTTGACTAAATCAGTCAGGCTACCTAGAAACATTCTAAATTCAATGTGTCTCGAGTGACGCGGCGCGCATTGAGGGCAGGTAGAGTTGTTCCGCCTGAACGTCAATGCCGACGCGGCTGTTTTGCCGCCGATATCGCACATTTGACGCATGTTCAGGGTGGATTCGACATGAAGCTCAGTACAAAGGGTCGCTACGCCGTCACGGCGCTGGCGGATATCGCGCTTCAGGGCGAAGGCGCTCTGGTGTCATTGGGCGAGATCTCCACCCGGCAGGATATCTCTCTGGCGTACCTGGAGCAGCTTTTCGTGAAGCTCCGCAAGGCGGAGATCGTGGAAAGCGTGCGCGGCCCCGGCGGCGGCTATCGGTTGGCCAAGCCTGCAAACGAGACGCGCATTTCCGACATCATGTCGGCGGTTGATGAGACTCTGAACGCCATGCGCTGCGAGGATGTGACCGGCAAGGGTTGCGGAGGCTCCAAAGCGCAGTGCCTGACCCATGATCTTTGGGAGCAGCTTTCGGCCCATGTCTATGTGTTCCTGAACCAGACCACGATCGCGGATGTGATCGAGAATCGCCTGAGCCCTTGCCCGGCCGTGCCGGACTTCACCGAGTTGTTGGAAGCCGAGGGTGAGGAGGCGCGCGCGTGACCGGCCTCAACGGGCATAGGGTCTATCTGGACTGGAACGCCACGGCGCCCCTGCGGCCGGAGGCGCGCGCCGCCATGCTGGAGGCGATGGATCTGGTGGGCAATCCCTCCAGCGTCCACGCCGAGGGGCGGGCGGCCAAGGCGGTGATCGAGAAAGCGCGCGGGCAGGTCGCGGCGCTGGTCGGCTGCGAGCCGAGCGAAGTGGTGTTTACGTCCGGGGCGACGGAGGCGGCGGCACTTGTCGCATCCAATGCAAAGACCTTCGTCGCGTCAGATATTGAGCATGATTGCGTGCGATCTTGGTCGAACACGGCTCACACACGTCCGATCAGCCGAGACGGTCGCATCGAATACAAACAGATGCGACTAGCCGAATGGGAAGCGGTGCAGGCGGCTAACTCCGAGACAGGCGTTGTCCAGCCTCTAAACGACTGGATCGACTCCACACCGCATATGACGGACGCCGCCCAAGCGCTTGGAAAAGTATCCTTCAACTTCGAAGATACATCGGCCTACTTCGCGCTAGTGTCAGGGCACAAGTTGGGATCGCCCAAGGGCGTTGGTGCCTTGGTCGTTAATCAGGGCATAGAAACTGAGGCCCTTCATCGAGGCGGCGGGCAGGAACAGGGTCGCCGCTCAGGCACTGAAAACGTGATCGGCATCGCAGGGTTCGGCGCAGCGGCCGAGGCTGCACAGCGCGATCTCGAAGCGGGGGTGTGGGACCGCGTGGAGAAGTTCCGTGACTCCCTCGAACACCGCCTCGCCACCGCCGCGCCCGAGATCACCATCTTCGGCAAGGATGCGCCGCGCCTGCCCAACACCTCCTGCTTCGCCATTCGCGGCTGGAGCGGCGAGACGCAGGTGATGCAGATGGATCTGTCCGGTTTCGCGATCAGCGCCGGGTCCGCTTGCTCCAGCGGCAAGGTCGGCCCCTCCCGCGTGATCCTCGCTATGACCGGGGACGAAGAACTCGCCCGCTCCGCCATCCGCGTGAGCATAGGCCCAACGACGACAGAGGAGGAGGTCATGGCCTTCGCCGACGCATGGATCGAACACTACACTCGGCGCGCGAAGACCGCCGCCTAACCCGTTGAGGATACGCACATGGAAGTGCTTGACGACATGAACGCCAAAGAAGGTGTCGAGCAGGAAACGCTGGACGCCGTGCGGTCGATCTCCGGCAAGTACAAATACGGCTGGTCCACCGATGTGGAGATGGAATACGCGCCGCAGGGCCTCGATGAGGACATCGTGCGGCTGATCTCCGACAAGAAGGAGGAGCCGGAATGGCTGCTGAACTGGCGGCTGGAGGCGTTGCGCCGCTGGAAGGAGATGACCCAGCCCGACTGGGCGATGCTGAACGTCGCGCCGATCGACTATCAGGCGCAGTATTACTACGCCCAGCCCGCCAGCTTTAAGGAAAAGCCGAAGAGCCTGGATGAGGTCGACCCGGACTTGCTCGCCACATACAAAAAGCTCGGCATCCCCCTGAAAGAACAAGCGATTCTGGCCGGAGTGGAGGGGGCGGGAGAGGCCCCGTCGGAAGGCCGCAAGGTCGCCGTCGATGCGGTGTTCGATTCCGTCTCGCTCGGCACGACCTTCAAGGATGAGCTTGCGAAGGCTGGCGTCATCTTCTGCTCGATCTCGGAAGCGGTGAAAGATCACCCTGAACTGGTGAAGAAATATCTCGGTTCGGTCGTGCCCGCGTCCGACAACTTCTTCGCGACGCTCAACACCGCCGTGTTTTCGGACGGGTCGTTCGTCTATGTGCCGCCCGGCGTGCGCTGCCCGATGGAGCTGAGCACCTATTTCCGCATCAATGCGGAGAACACCGGCCAGTTTGAACGCACGCTGATCATCGCCGATAAGGGCGCCTATGTCTCCTATCTGGAGGGCTGCACCGCCCCGATGCGTGACGAGAACCAGCTGCATGCGGCGGTCGTCGAGTTGGTGGCGCTGGAGGATGCGGAGATCAAATACTCTACCGTCCAGAACTGGTATCCGGGCGATGAGAACGGCAAGGGCGGCATCTATAATTTCGTAACCAAGCGGGCCGACTGCCGCGGCGCGAACTCCAAGGTGATGTGGACGCAGGTCGAGACCGGCTCTGCGATCACCTGGAAATATCCCTCCTGCATCTTGCGGGGGAACAATTCCCAAGGCGAGTTCTACTCCATCGCCATCGCCAACAACATGCAGCAGGCCGACACCGGCACGAAGATGGTGCATCTGGGCAAGAACACCAAGTCGCGCATCGTCTCCAAGGGGATCAGCGCGGGCAAGGCGCAGAACACCTATCGCGGGCTGGTCTCCATGCATCCGCGCGCGAAGGAAAGCCGCAACTACACCCAGTGCGACAGCCTGCTGATCGGCGACAAATGTGGGGCGCACACGGTCCCCTATATCGAGTGCAAGAACAACTCGTCCCGCGTCGAGCATGAGGCGACGACCAGCAAGGTGGATGACGACCAGCTGTTCTATTGCCGTCAGCGCGGCATGGATGAGGAGGAGGCCGTGGCGCTGGTGGTCAACGGCTTCTGCAAGGAGGTGCTGCAGGAGCTGCCGATGGAGTTCGCCGTCGAGGCCCAGAAGCTGGTGGCGATCAGCCTTGAGGGGTCAGTTGGATGATCGTCTCGACCACGCCCTCGCTGGAGGGGCACAAGATCACCGCCTATAACGGCCTCGTCACGGGAGAGGCGATCATGGGCGCGAATGTGTTCAAGGACCTGTTCGCAGGCATTCGCGATATCGTCGGCGGCCGCTCAGCCGCATATGAGGCGGAACTGGAGAAGGCGCGGGAGACAGCGGTGCAGGAAATGCAGGAACGCGCGGCCCGCATGGGCGCGAACGCTGTCGTCGGCGTGGATCTTGATTATGAGGTGATCGGCCAGAACGGCTCGATGCTGATGGTCTCGGCCTCGGGCACGGCCGTCAGCACTGCGACAAGCGGCTAGGCCGAGTTTCCCGTCGCTATGGTAAACTGGGGGCGCAGCATGTTCGAAGTCAGGAGGAACCAATGAAATCCGTTGTTCTACTGGTCGGGCGCCTGAAAGATGTGATCGGCGCGACGACGCAAGAACTGTCCCATCTTCCAGTGGAGTGGCTGGGCGCCCATAACCGAGAGGAAGTCATCGATCAGCTTGAGGCTGAGCCGGGAATCAAATGCGTGATCCTCGGCGGCACGCTTGACGATCACTTGCGTGGAGAACTGATCGGGGTCATAGCCAGTCGGCGGCCCGACGTCGCCATCCACGTCAAGGACCGCGCTTCCGGGCCCGAGGGGTTCTGTTCGTTTGTCGAAGGGGTCGTCCAAAGCACGCTGGTCCCTGCCTAGGACGAGAAATTCGTCGCGGCGATGCCCGCGAACACAGAAAAGAGCGGTCGAGAGACCGTTGAAGGATACGAGGAAATGCGCGCCTTCGGGCGCGTTTTTGGAGCTTGAACATGCTGAAGATTAAGAACTTGCAGGTCTCTCTTGAGGAAGAGGGCAAGCAGATCCTGAAGGGCGTCGATCTGGAAGTGCCTGCGGGAGAAGTCCACGCGATCATGGGGCCAAACGGCTCGGGCAAATCGACCCTCTCTTATGTGCTGGCAGGCCGGGACGGCTATGAGGTTACTGACGGAGAGATAGAGCTCAATGGAGATGACATTCTGGAAAGCGAGCCTGAGGAGCGCGCGGCTGCCGGGCTTTTTCTCGCATTTCAGTATCCGGTTGAGATCCCTGGCGTCGGCAACATGACCTTCCTGCGCACGGCGCTGAACGCGCAGAAGAAAGCGCGCGGAGAGGATGAGGTCTCAGCCCCGGATTTTCTGCGGCTGATCCGTGAGAAGGCGAAAATCCTGAACATCGACGCCGACATGATGAAGCGGCCGGTCAATGTGGGCTTCTCGGGCGGTGAGAAAAAGCGCAACGAGATCCTGCAGATGGAGGTTCTCCAGCCCCGCATGTGCGTGCTGGATGAGACGGATTCCGGCCTCGACGTCGACGCGATGCGGCTGGTGGCCAAGGGCGTCAACGCCATGCGCTCGCCGGAGCGCGGCTTCCTCGTCATCACCCACTATCAGCGCCTGCTGGACCATATCGAGCCGGACGTGGTGCACATCATGGCAGATGGCAGGATCGTGAAATCCGGCGGACCTGAACTGGCTCTGCAGGTCGAGAATGACGGCTATGCCGATATCCTGAAGGCGGTGGCGTAGATGGCCGTGACAGCAAAGCAAATCGCCGCCAAGACACAGGCGGCCGAAGCGCTGCTGGCGGTGTTTCCGGCGCCTTCTGGCGAAGCGGGATGGGCCAGCGCTGCGCGCGTGGCGGCGCGCGACCGGCTGTTGGCCATGGGTGCGCCGGGGCGTCGCGACGAATACTGGAAGTTCACCGATCCCACCGCACTGACCGCGCAGAAACCCTTGCGATCCGATGACTTGCGCAGCAGCGGCCCTCCGGCCTTTAATCAGGTCGACGCCCTGCGTCTGGTTTTTGTCGATGGCGAATTTCAGGCAGACAGGTCGGATGCGCCGGAGGTGGAGGGCGTTGAATTTCAACGCCTTTCGGACGCTCTGGCCGCTGACATTCACTGGGCGAAGGACGTGTTCAGCGTGCTTGAAGAGGCCGGTCAGACACCGGTCGATCGCCCGCTGGCGGCGCTCAACACGGCCGTCGCGCGAG
Organism: Paracoccaceae bacterium; assembly: GCA_963669315.1. Lineage (GTDB taxonomy): Bacteria > Pseudomonadota > Alphaproteobacteria > Rhodobacterales > Rhodobacteraceae > SZUA-547. Next base: position 3,833,716 of record OY770021.1, read on the forward strand.
AAGGATTCGCGATCCGCGTCACGGGAAAAGCCGCGCGGCCGATAAATCTGCTCTATCTGCACACTGACCCTGACAGCGACGCGGCGATCCGTCACGTGATCAAACTGGAGGCCGGCGCCGAGGCGACGGTGCTTGAAAACGGACCCGCTGCGGCGCGATTCAACAAGGTCATGGAGGTCTCGATTGGCGATGATGCGACATTCAACCATGTCCGGGTGCAGGGCCGAGATCATGATCGCACGGCTGGGACTGGCACGTTCGCGCGGCTCGGCGCGAGATCGGCGTTCAAAAGCTTCACGCTGACAGTCAATGGCCGTCTGACCCGCAACGAAGCGGTGATCGAGTTCACCGGCGACGACGCCATCGCGCATATAGCGGGCGCCTCGGCCGGGGATGGCGATTTCCATCATGACGACACCGTCTTCATCACCCATGATGCGCTGCGTTGTGAGTCCCGGCAGGTGTTCAAGAAGGTGCTGCGCGGGGCGGCGCGCGGGGTGTTTCAGGGCAAGATCCTGGTGAAGGAAGGCGCGCAGAAGACCGACGGCTATCAGATCAGCCAAGCGCTGCTGCTGTCCGATCACGCCGAATTCAACGCCAAGCCCGAGCTGGAGATTTACGCCGACGATGTGGTTTGCTCACATGGCTCCACCTGTGGGTCGGTCGATGAGACGGCGCTCTTCTATCTGCGCTCTCGCGGCGTTCCGCTGGAAGCCGCGCAAACGATGCTGGTGCAGGCGTTTCTCGATGAAGCGGTGCAGGAGGTCGAGGATGATGAGATCGCCGACGTGATTCGTGATCGTGTGGCGGAATGGATGTCTCGCAGGACTTTATCCGAGTGACTGAGCCAGCTTCGATCGGCGCTGACAGCCAGCCGACGTCCCGTGTGGGGGAGGGCGGCGTGCTTTGGCGCGTTCTGCGGTCACATTGGGACATGAAGGGCGCCACGCGGGCGATGCTGGAGTCCAAGCCCAGCGAAACTCGGTTGTTGATGTTGCTCATTCTCGCCTGTCTAACGATCTACGCCGGGCGGGCGTTTGGCCTGATGATCATGGGCGGCGACGATTTGCTGGCGCGGGTCGGCGTCAATTTCATCGCGGCGATCATGTTCGGCATCCCCTCCTTTTACGGCGTGGCGGCGCTTTGCGGGCTGATCGCGCGCGCCTTCGGCGGAGAGGCGAGCTGGCGAGAATGCCGCACGGCGGTCTTTTGGGCGGCGCTGGCCACCGCGCCGGTGGTGTTCGCAACCACGGTTCTGTCAGCCGTTCTGGCCGCAGGCGGCGAGTTTGCAAGGGTGGTGGAACTCGCCGGATCGGTCTATTTCGGCTTCGCCTTTTGTGTCGCTGTGGCCATGGCCAACAAATTCCGCACGGCCTGGGGCGTTTTCGGCGTGACGGCCGCGGTTCTGGCCGTCATTTTCTGCGGCCTGTGGCTGCTGTTGGGCGACATGGCGTAGGACGAGGATCGAGCGGTGCTGAAGATACTGATACAAGAGGTCTTCGCGACTTTACGCAACCCGCGCGGCTATGCGCGCGAGGTCATGATCCCGCGCAACTACGCGCTGCCTGAACTGGTGACGATGGGCGCGCTCGCGGCCTGCCTTTATGGGATTCTGACGGTCATTCTGGTGCAGATGATCGCCTCGATTGACGATCCCAATCTTGAACTGGCCGGGCTTGACCAGATCAGCGCGGCACAGGCGGCGATCAGCATCATCCTGAATGTGGCCCTCGGTATGGTCTTGACGTCGGTCGGGGCGTGGAAGATTGGCGAAATGGCGGGCGGAACCGGTGGACCCTCGGCGGTTGCAGCGGCCGTGGTCTGGCACTCGCTCTGTATCATTGTCGCTGTGCCGGTGTTCGTGGTGGTCGGGGTGGCGGCGACGCTTGTGGCGTCAGTTACGGGCCTGAACCTGTTTGTATTCGCCACCGTAATCGCGGTCTTTCTCTACAGCCTGTGGCTTGAGGCGAGCCTGATCGGCGAGGCCCACGGCTTTTCAGGCACGCGGGTCGTGGCGCTCTGTCTGCTGGGCGGACACGCGGTGGTTGGAATCATCACGAACGCCATACTTTCCTAACGACAGATCACTCAGAAGAACCATGGCCAATCCACGGCCGGAGCATCCGATGTACGACGTAGAGCGCATTCGCCAGGACTTCCCCATCCTCTCGCGAGAGGTGCGTGGAAAACCGCTGGTCTATCTGGACAACGGCGCCTCAGCGCAGAAACCGCGGGCGGTGATCGATGCGGTTCGCCAGTCGTATGAACATGAGTATGCGAATGTTCACAGAGGGCTACACTATCTTTCTAACATTGCGACGGACCATTACGAGGCGGTGCGCGGCAAGATTCAGCGCTTTCTAAACGCAGCGGATGAAGCCGAGATCATCTTCGCGACCGGCTCCACCATGGCGATCAACACGATCGCGCATGGGTTTCTGGAACCTCAGATCCAACCGGGCGACGAGATCGTGCTCTCGGTCATGGAGCATCACGCCAATATCGTGCCGTGGCACTTCATGCGAGAACGCCATGGCGCGGTGCTGAAATGGGTCGATGTAGACGCGATGGGCGATCTCGACCCGCAGGCGGTGGCGGATGCGATCACCGACCGGACCAAACTGGTCGCCATCACGCATATGTCGAACGTGCTGGGGACCTTGACGGACGCCAAGGAAATCGCCCGTCTTGCGCATGAGAAGGGCGTGCCTGTCCTGTTCGACGGCAGCCAGTCGGCGGTGCACTCCAAGGTGGATGTGCAGGAGATCGACGCTGATTTCTACGTCATCACCGGCCACAAGCTGTACGGGCCGTCCGCCTCTGGCGCGTTCTACGCGAAAGCGGAGCACCTGGCCGCCATGCGGCCCTTCGTCGGCGGCGGCGACATGATCCGCGAAGTCCGGAAAGATGTCGTCACCTACGCGGATCCGCCGCATCGGTTTGAGGCCGGAACGCCCGCCATCGTGCAGATGATCGGGCTGGGCGCCGCCATCGACTATCTGACCGATTTGGGGATGGAGAATGTCGCCGCCCATGAGAAGGGACTACGCGACTACGCTCAGGAAAAGCTGAAAGGGCTGAACTGGCTGACCGTGCATGGGTCTTCGGCCAGCAAAGGGGCGATCTTCTCGTTCGCGATGGAAGGGGCTCACCCTCACGACATCTCCACCGTGGTCGACCGCAAGGGCGTCGCGGTGCGCGCGGGGCATCATTGCGCGCAGCCGTTGATGGCGCATCTGGGCGTCACCGCGACCTGCCGGGCGAGTTTCGGCCTCTACAACACCAAAGCGGAGGTTGACGCGCTGGTGGATGCTTTGGAGACTTGCCGCGACTTGTTCATGTAACGGTATATTCGGGGGAGAGTGGAGATGGCCGCCTCAGGCTCTACGCGCGTCATCATCATCGCGCTTTTCGGAAATTTTGCGATCGCCATCAGTAAATTCGCGGCCGCGGCCTATACCGGCGCCTCCGCAATGTTCGCCGAGGGCGTGCACAGCCTTGTCGACACCGGCAATCAGGCGCTGCTGCTTTACGGCGTAAAGCGGTCAAGCAAGCCGGCCGATGCGGAACACCCGTTCGGCTACGGCAAAGAGCTCTATTTCTGGGCCTTCGTGGTGGCGATCCTGCTGTTCTCCATCGGCGCTGGCGTCTCGTTCTATGAAGGCGTCGAGAAAATCCGGCATCCGCATCCCGTCGAGAATCCACTGGTCAACTATGTCGTCCTCGGGCTCGCGATCTGCTTTGAGGGTTATGCGTGGCATGCGGCCTGGACGGAGTTCAATCTGCGCCGACAGGGGGAGGCGGTCTTCGCCTATGTTCGCCGGTCCAAGGACGCCGCCCTTTTCACCGTGCTTTTCGAGGACACCGGCGCGCTGCTGGGCCTCTTTATCGCACTGGGATGCCTGATTGCGGCGCAGGTTCTGGATATGCCCGTGCTCGACGGCTACGCCTCGGTCGCGATTGGCGGGCTGCTGGCCATCGCCGCGATCCTGCTGGCGATTGAGACGAAGAGCCTGCTGATTGGCGAGTCCGCCGACCCCAAGCTTCGCGATGGCGCCAGACAGATCGTGCTCGAAAACGATTGTGTTCTGGCGGTCAACGAATTGCTGACGCTTCATCTGGGTCCGGATGACGTGCTGCTGACGCTCTCCGTTGATTTCAGGGACGGACGAACCTCCAGCGATGTGGAGGAGGCGATCTCCGCCATGGAGCGTAAGATTAAAGAGACTTTTCCCGAGATTCGCCGCGTCTTCATCGAAGCGCAAAGCATCGCGGGGCACCGGGCGGCGGCGGTGAGAGATCCTGACGCGGCCCCGGATCAGCCTAGCGAGGCGTGAGCGTGGTGATCCCGACTGCGCCGGCTCGGGCGTCATCCAGGCTCATTGTCATCGGGATATAGCGACCCTGCGCCCAGGTCTCGCTCAGATCGTCATAGTGGCGCGACAGCGGATGCCCGCTTTGTCCCGTCGATTGGATGTAGACCGAATTATCGAGGTCTTCGAAATCATAGACGGCGCGGAACGCAGCGGCGTGAATATTCAGAAAGGGCGTCTCCTCGCCGCCCTTGGTGGCGCCGCGCAACACGGTGAAGTCGCCGCCCGAGGTTTCCTGCGACAGGTTCACGAGCCAACTCAGCAGGCCAAAACGCCCCAGCGGCGAATGTTCATGGCTCGCCATATGGGCCTCGCCCCACCGCCACGATTCAAGCGCGCCGCCATACCGGTTCGTAAGTTCGGTTAGCGCGTCGTCTAGCGCGAGGGCCGCAACCGCGGCGCAGCTTTCGGTCTGCGAGGTCTTGGTGATGTCGCACCAACGCGCGGCACCATCAACGTCGTGAAACACCCGTTCAACGAAGAGCGGGCGCATGCCGTGATAGTCTTGAGACAGCGCGCCCAGTTCATCCGCGGTCAGCCGCACGGTCAGGGCGCGCATCCAAGCTGCGAAGATCAGCGGCTCAGGCGCGTGCTCGCTCATCTCTCCGTTCCAGTCCGCCAGCAAGTCCAGCGCCTCCGTGCGCAGCTTGTGAGCGCCTGCACCCACGGCATCGCCGCCCCACCAGAGGTCGTTGGCGATCAGAGGAAGGACGGAGCGCGCCATCTCGGACACCGCGTCATTTTGCAGATTCCGGAAACTCTCCGCGCTATGGAACTGGCGCGCGCCAAGCTGTTTCTCAATCCGGCGGATGCGATAGGGCGTATCCCAGTCATAGGACAGGTGTTTCGGGAACTCGGCGGCGGTCGTGCGATTGTTGGCGTTCGCCACGACGCCGCTGTCGGGGCGCATCGCCCGCGGCATGTCCTTAGCCTTGACGTATCCAACCCAGTCATGCTCGCCGCTCCAGCCCGGCGATGGCACCCGGCCGCGCGTACCTGAGTTCTTTTTGCGCAACGGCGCACGCCCGGCGACAAAGAGAGCGACACCGCGCCCGTCCGATACGATCACATTCTGCGCAGGCGCGACATGCAACGCGGCGGCGTCCTGAACCTCCTCCAGAGTCTCGGCTCGCATGATCCGAATCAACGCCTCGATCGAGCGATCCGCGGAAGTCAGCGCAGTCCATGCAAGCGCGGGCACGTATCCCGGCGGCGTAACGGCGCCCAGCCCGAATTGCTCCAGCGGCGGAACCGGTCCGTGTCGTGTGCGCCGCAAGGTCATCGAGACGGGCGGCGCGCCGTCTACCGCGATCAGCGTTTCGCGGGTCTCCATCTGCTCCCACCCGTCGGGGGTCTCGTACTCGCCTAGATTGTCAGGGTTCAGGCGTTCGATGAACACGTCCTGATCGTCGATATTGGCGGTCGTCAGACCCCATGCGATCGCCTGGTTGCGACCGATGATGATGGCTGGGATGCCGGGTATAGTCGCTCCGATCACGCCGCCGGAAGGGAACTCCAGCCGCGCCAGATGCCAGACGCTGGGCGCCGACAGCCAAAGATGGGGATCCGTCGCCAGCAAGGGCGCGCCGGACGCCGACCGCGCGCCATCCACCGCCCAGGCGTTGGACGCGCCGGCCAGTTCGGGTGTTGGCGCAGGGCCAAATTGAGAGGTGATCGGATCGGGTGCGATGGGCCCGGCCGCGGCGAAACGGGCGCCACCGAACAGAGCGGCGTATTCCGGCAACGCGAGAATGCTGTCGTCCGGGTAGTCGGGAAAGAGATCCGCGACGTCTTCAGGCGATGTCTCCAACAAGAATCGCGCCCGGCGCGTCTCTGAACTGGCCGATGTGGACAGCCGCAACGCCATCAGCTTAATCACGGCCAGCGAATCCGCAGCTGTCCACGGCGCGAGCGCGGTCCCAAAGGCGAAAAATTCCGGTGCGCCACGGCCGAGAGCGGCCTGGTTCACCACATCGATCCGCGCGTTCACCCCAGCGGCGTAGGAGGCGAGGGCGGCCCGCACGCCGGGCGTCTGCGCCTCGACCGCTGCGATCGCGTAGGGATGCAGTTCCAACGATCGCATCAGGGCGTCGAATTTCACCGCGCGAGGGCCAAACAATTCCGCCAAGCGACCCTGCGCGGCGCGGCGGGCCAACTCCATCTGCCAAAGCCGGTCCTCGGCATGGGCGTAGCCGAGGCCGAAATAAACGTCCTCATCCGACTGACCCAGAATATGGGGCACCGCATAGGCGTCGCGCACGATCTCAACCGGCGCGCTGATCCCGGTGACCGAGCGGGATTGACCGTATTCAGGCAGCGAGCGCGAGACGAGGTAATAGGAGGCGATCGCCCCCAGCAGGCCCAGGATCGCCGCCAGGCCCGTCAGCCGAAGTAACAATCGGAAAAACCAAGCCATTAAACGCCCCCGACCCACAGCCGCCACACGCATCGATTTCGTCCTGCGGGTTGACGCTCCGCCATCTGGAGGTCACCGTCCCAATCGATCCGGCGCGGTTCGCGCCCCCTTCTTAGACCGTAGCGCACGGAGTGAAAACATGGCGAAAGTTGCATTCTTAGGACTTGGCGTGATGGGCTATCCGATGGCCGGTCATCTGGCGAAGGCCGGTCATAATGTGACCGTCTATAATCGCACATTCTCCAAGGCCGAGGCCTGGGCCGCCGAACATGGCGGACGGGCGGCGCGAACCCCGGCCGCGGCTGCGGCGGGAAATGATTTCGTCATGTGCTGCGTGGGCGACGATCCTGACCTGCGTTCGGTGACACTCGGCGAGGACGGGGCCATTGCGGCCATGGAGGCCGGCGCGACATTCGTCGATCACACCACGGCGTCCGCCCTGGTCGCCCGAGAACTGGCGGCGGAGGCTGGAAGTAAGGGAATCGCCTTTATCGACGCACCGGTCTCAGGAGGGCAGGCGGGGGCTGAAAACGGCGCGTTAACCGTGATGTGCGGCGGCCAGGAGGCGCCTTATGCGAAGGCCGAGCCGATCATCATGGCCTATGCCAAGGCCTGCCGACTGATGGGCCCGGCGGGCTCGGGCCAGTTGACCAAAATGGTCAACCAGATCTGCATCGCAGGGCTGGTTCAGGGGCTGGCCGAGGGCCTCAATTTCGCGCAAAAGGCCGGGCTGGACGGCGAAGCGGTCGTCGACGTCATCTCAAAGGGCGCTGCTGGATCCTGGCAGATGGAAAACCGCTATGAAACGATGCTCGCGGGCGAGTTCGACCATGGATTTGCGGTCGACTGGATGCGGAAGGATCTTCGCATCTGCCTGACGGAGGCGCAGCAAAACGGCGCGCGACTGCCGGTCACGGCGCTTGTCGATCAATTTTATGGCGAAGTGCAGGATATGGGCGGCGCGCGCTGGGACACCTCCAGCCTGATACGGAGACTAGATCCTTGAACTCGACTGACGGAAACCAAAGGCGCGTCGGCGTCGAGATCGAATTTGCCGGGATGACGGCGACCGAAGCCGCCGAGACCATTGTTTCCGTCGAAGAGGTGGGCGGCGATGTCGTTGCCTCAACGCCTTATGCGACCAAGATCAAAGGCGGCGCGCTGGATGGCGCGAATATTGAGCTCGATTACCGCTACGCCAACACCCCGCCGGAGGGAGAAGAGAACATCGTCGATGAGATGATCGAGGCGTTCAAGACGCGCGACATCACCGCCGAGGCGGCGTCCTATCTTTGGCCGGTGGAATTGTCCGCACCGCCGATTCCCGAAGCCAAACTGCATATCATTGAATCCGCGATTGACGCTTTGCGGCGGGCCGGGGCGATGGGCACGCGCGAATCGCCCTTTTACGCCTATGGGCTGCACCTGAACTGTGAACTCGATCCGCCCGACCCCGACCGCGCGGTGCGCGTTGGAACAGCATTCGCCTTCGCAGAAGAATGGTTGCGATGGCGAGTCGGACCCGACCTGAGCCGCCGCGCCACGCCCTATGTCGATCCGTATCCGCCGATGTTCACATTCGCGCTGAACAATCGACTGACCACCCGCAAGCTGGACCTGCGCGGGTTTATCGAGCTTTACGGTCTCTGGTGTCCGACTCGGAACCATGCGCTCGACATGTGGCCGCTACTGGGGTGGCTGGATCCCGACACGGCGAACAGCGCGTCTTTCAAGAAGATAAAGCGTCCAAGGCCCGCGTTTCACTACCGGCTGCCCGATTGCGACCTGTCGGACCCGGAATGGACACCGCGAACCGATCTGACGCTTTGGCGGCGAATCGAGCAGATCGCGGACGACCCAACGCTGTTCGAGGCGGCGCGCGAAGCGTGGACAAAGCGCATGTTCATGCAAATTTCCGTGTTTCAGTACAGGCGTCGTTTCGAAGAAATGACAGAAGCTTAGGCGTCGAGTTCCCGGCGAGGCCAAGCAGCGCTTTCGGTCGTCGCGGAGACCGGCTAATCAATGCGGAGACAGCAGGAGACCCGCCATGCCCGCAGACGCCCCGTTTGACCGTTCGATCAAGATCGCACCTTCAATCCTATCGGCCGATTTCGCCCGGTTGGGAGAGGAAGTGCGAAGTGTCGAGGAGGCGGGCGCGGATTGGATTCATGTCGACGTCATGGACGGGCATTTCGTACCCAACATCACCATTGGTCCGCTGGTCGCGAATGCGATCCGGCCACATGTGAAAACAGTGATGGATTGCCACCTGATGATCGCCCCGGCCGATCCGTATCTGGAGGCGTTCGCCGAGGTCGGCGCAGATTTCATCACCATTCATGCGGAGGCGGGGCCGCATCTGGACCGCTCGCTTCAGGCGATCCGAGCGCTTGGCTGCAAGGCCGGAGTCTCGCTGAACCCCTCGACCCATGAATCGGTCATCGAGCATGTGCTGGACAAGCTGGACCTCGTGCTGGTGATGACCGTCAATCCGGGTTTTGGCGGGCAGAGCTTCCTGACCACCCAGGTGGAAAAAATCCGACGCATCCGCGCGATGATCGGCGACCGCCCAATCCATCTGCAAGTCGATGGCGGCGTCTCTCCCGCGACGGCAGGGGCCTGCGCGGGGGCTGGCGCGGATTCGCTGGTTGCAGGATCGGCAGTGTTCAAAGGCGGCGCAGAATCCTACGCCGCCAACATCGCCGCGATCCGCGCCGCGGCGAATGACCCGATGAAGCTTAGCGCTTGATCCGCGTGTATTTGGCGCCCTCTACACTGGCGCCGGCCAGAACGCCGGACTGACCGAACACAACCGCGACGATCGGCGTCTGGTGGCTGGTTGAGTCGATGCCGACATTGGCGCCCATATCAAGAACCGTCACCTCAGCGTCCACGCCCGCTTCCCAGCCGTCCGCGGCCTGAAATTTCTGCAACGCCGAATCGGTCAGGAAGAACACCGCGTGTTTGGTGGTCTGCAGACCGGCCTGAAAACCGACCGACGCGGCGGCGACCGAATAATAGTTCGCGGTGTGTCCGTTGATTGTCAGTGCGCCTTCGCCATAAGACCCGCCGACGACAAACCCCGCCTTGGTGACGTCGGGCATGATCAGCACGCCCTTGGCTTTTCCCGCCAGTTCACGCGAACCGGGCACGCTGTCGTAAAGCTCGCTGAATGCGAGCCGGACCTTGGCCTCGATGACTTCGCGATCCGCCGCCACGGAGGGCGTGGAAGCAAAGGAAAGAGCGGTGAACGCTCCGATCAGAGTCGTCGTAAGAATTTTTCGCCTGCTCAACATTGTACTACTCCTAAGCCATGATCGACTGCCGACACGTGATTCGCATCTTCGCGGCGACGCCAATTTCTTCGATGTGCATATAGGGTATGATAACGGCGGGGATAGGGCGAGTCCTGCTGAAAGGGATGGAAATGCGTGAAGTTGAAATCGCCCAGTCCGAGAACGTGTTCGGCGAGCCGCTCGAACCGTGTTCGCTTTCTCCAATGACCGGGTTTTTCCGTAATGGCTGCTGCGACACGTCCGCAGCCGACGCTGGCTCTCACACGGTCTGCGTCGAAGTCACCGAGAAGTTCCTCGCCTTCTCAAAGGCGCGCGGAAACGATCTTTCGACGCCGCGGCCCGAATTCGGGTTTCCCGGGCTAAAGGACGGCGACCGCTGGTGCCTGTGCGCTGCCCGCTGGCTGGAGGCCTATGCTTTCAACGCCGCCCCTCGCGTGCGGTTGGCGTCCACGCACAAGCAGGCGCTGGAAATCTGCGCTTTCGAAACGCTGAAAGAGTACGCGATCGATTTGAGTTAGCGGTCCGCCGGCGTAATTCGATAGAGCGCACCGTCGCTCTCATCGGTCAGAAACCAGATCGCGCCATCCGGACCTGAGCGCACATCCCGAATCCGGCCATATTCACGTTTGAACAGCTGTTCTTCGCCGACGACCGCTCCGTCTTTCAGATCAAGACGTGAGAGAAGCTGGAACTTCAGCGCGCCGACCAGAAGGTCGCCCCGCCATTCTGGAAAGAGATCACCGTCATAGACCGCCAGACCGGAGGGCGCGATCGACGGATCCCAATAATGGACCGGCTGCTCCATGCCGTCCTTTTCGGTTCCCTCGCCGATCGGCAGGAAAGTGTAATGCGTGCCGAAGGATATCACCGGCCAGCCATAGTTCTTGCCCGCCTCCGGGCGATTGATCTCATCGCCACCCCGCGCGCCATGCTCAACGGTCCAGAGTGTTCCATCCGGCGCCAGAGCCGCGCCCTGTGGATTGCGATGGCCGTAGGACCAGATCTCCGGCTGTGCGCCCGACTGGCCGACAAAGGGATTGTCGTCCGGGACAGTGCCATCCGGACGAATACGGATCACTTTGCCCGTATGCGCCGAAAGATCCTGCGCCAGCGGCCGCTCTCCACGTTCGCCCAGCGTCACAAACAACGTCCCATCCGGCGCCTCGACGATTCTGGAGCCGAAATGCCGACCGCCATCGACGACCGGCGCCATGCGAAAGATCACCTGCAGATCTTTCAATTCGCCCGCCGCGACATCCAGCCGAGCCCTCGCGATAGCCGTCCGCGCACCGCCCTCCGCCGGCTCAGCGTAGGAGAGGAAAACTGTCTGGCTGGTCGCGAAGTCTTTCGCGGCAACCACGTCCAGCAGCCCGCCCTGACCCCTGGCGGCCACGACCGGAACGCCCTGGATCGGATGCGCCTCGCCGGACTTGTCGATGCGATAAATGAAGCCAGGCCTCTCCGTCACCAGCATCTCGCCCGTCCAACCGTCGGCGCCATCGAGAAACGCGACAGCCCAAGGGTGATCGAACGGCCCTGCGATCTTCTGCACCGTTACGGTTCCGGCCGAGCTGTCATAGGTACGGGAGACTGCGGGAATGGGGACGAAGGCAAGAAGCCAACATGCCAGAGTTGCGGTGAGAAATGGACACATCAGCGCCTCCCTAACGCGATTCAACCACTCAGGAGACTAAACCAGAATTAGTCTTCTTTAAGAGCGCGCGCCGCCTTTATCGCATGATAGGTCAGGATTCCGTCGCATCCTGCGCGTTTGAAGGCCAGCAGGCTTTCCCACATCGCGCCGTCGCCGTCGATCCAGCCATTCTGCGCCGCAGCCTCGATCATCGCGTATTCGCCAGAGACCTGATAGGCGAAAGTCGGCGCGCCGAATTCGTCCTTCACCCGGCGGCAGATGTCGAGATAGGGCAGGCCGGGCTTGACCATCACCATGTCGGCGCCCTCGGCAATATCGATGGCGACTTCCTTCAGCGCCTCGTCGGTGTTCGCCGGGTCCATCTGATAGGTCTTCTTGTCGCCTTTCAATGCGCCGGAGGCCCCGACCGCGTCGCGAAACGGGCCATAGAAGCAAGAGGCGTATTTCGCCGCGTAGGACATGATCGCGACGTCCTGAAACTCGTTCTGCTCCAACGCCTGTCTGATCGTCCCGACGCGCCCGTCCATCATGTCCGAGGGTCCAAGAATATCCGCGCCCGCTTCGGCCTGGCAGAGCGCCTGCTTTTCAAGCGCGATCAGAGTCTCATCGTTGACGACCTCGCCGTCGCGCACGATGCCGTCCTGACCGAGCGCGTTGTAGGGGTCCAGCGCCACATCCAGCAGAACGCCGATATCCGGGATCTGCGCCTTGATCTCGCGCGTGGCGCGGCACACCAGATTCTCGGGGTTCCAGGCTTCCTCGCATTCTTCGGTCTTCACAGCCGGATCGGTGTAGGGAAACAGCGCGACGCAGGGAATGCCCAGGTCGGCGGCCTCAGCCACCGCGTCAACCGCCCGATCAAGGGTAAACCGCTGAACACCTGGCATCGAGGGCACGTCCTCGACACGATCCTCACCGTCCAACACAAATAGCGGCCAGATCAGGTCCTGCGCGCCAACACGCGATTCCCGCACCAAGTCCCGCATCCATGGAGTTCGGCGCAGCCTGCGCGGTCGCGCGAACGGAAATGGGGCGTGCGGGGCGATGCTCATCTGCGGGTCCTCCTGATCCTTGGGCTGATGCCATGTTTGACGCGAAACGGCAACGCCAGGCGGCAACCGGCCTTTCCCTTGTCCACCGGTTTGGGTATGGGCTGATGATTCACTACGACGCGCGGAACACGCCATCTGGAGCGACGATGTTTGAAACGGCAACCTTTTTAAGCGTCTGGTATTGGCTGTTCATGGCGTTCTTCTGGTCGCTGGTCTCCAACTGGACATTCGGCGTGTCGAAATGGTCGCTGGACGGCGCCAAACATTCGGTTGATGAGAAGGCGTTCGCCGCGATGACAGGTCGCCGTCACGTGGCCATCACCGTTGGATTTCTGAAACATCCACCTCTGTTGATTTGGGCGATTCACGCATTCTTCATCGGCGTTGTCGCGACGATGGCGGTGTTGCGGGCGAATGAGGTCGCACAGGGGCTGTTGTTTATCATTGTTCCGGTGACGGGTCTCGAGCTTTGGCGACTGCGGGAGGCGAGGCGGTTAGAGGCCGCTGATCTCGATGACGACGCGCTTTTAAAGCGCATCACCGAGATTCGCATTTATAAGCAGGGACTTGGCTTTGTGAGCCTGGGTGCGGCGGTTGGATTCGGCATGTGGCGTCATTACGGCGAAATCGGCTGGCATATGATTGATTGAGGCTTCACCTTGCGACAGCCGGCTGAACGGGCTACGTCGCGCGCCATGCTCGCTTCGACTGGATATTCCAAGCCCCTTGCGCCCGACATCGTGACCGTCGGCGGCGCGCCGGAGGGCTTTGACGGCAAGCTTCTGGCCGATCTGGTCCGACGGGCTGCAGGGCCGGTGATATTCGTCGCCCGCGACGATGCGCGCGCGGCGGCGATGGAAGAAGCGTTGGGCGTCTTCGCGCCCGACCTGCCAGTACTGCAGTTTCCCGCGTGGGATTGCCTGCCATATGACCGCATTTCGCCCAATCCTGAGATCGCAGCCGCGCGCATGGCGACTCTGGCGGCGTTCGCAGGCGGTTTTGACGCGCAGTCCGTGGTTCTGACGACGGTCAACGCCGCGACACAACTGGCCCCGGCGCCATCGCTGGTCGGCGAATCCAGCTTCGTCGCTCGGGTCGATCATCAAGTCGATATGGACGCGCTGACTGCGTTTCTCAGCCGCATGGGCTATGTGCGTTCCGGCACTGTGACCGAGCATGGCGACTTTGCGGTGCGCGGCGGGATCATCGATGTCTTCCCGCCAGGGTGGGACAACCCGGTGCGGCTGGACCTGTTCGGCGACGTACTGGACGGCGCGCGTGTGTTCGAGGCCGAGACCCAACGGACCATCGAAAAAGTGGACCGGGTGGAGTTGGCGACTGCGTCGGAAGTGATCCTCGACCCGACCTCCATTGAAAGATTCCGGCGCAACTACCGGCACGAATTCGGCGCCGCCGGGCTGGACGATCCGCTCTATGAGGCGGTCACCGAAGGCCGCAAGCATCAGGGCATGGAGCACTGGGCGCCGTTCTTTCATGAAGAACTTGCGACCCTTTTCGACTATCTGCCGGGCGCGCCGGTGGCGCTGGACCATCAGGTGGATGAGGCGCGCGCCGCGCGGTGGGACACAATCGGCGATCACTACGGAGCCCGGCGCAGCGCTTTGGATGAAAAGACCACGATGGGCGCGCCGGTCTACAAACCATGCCCTCCGGACCGGCTGTATCTGGATGAGCGTGCGTGGAGCGCTGCGCTGACGGGCAGGGCGGTGCGCCGCCTCTCCCCCCATTCGCTGCCCACCGGGCCGGGGGTGATCGACGCTGGCGGGCGTCTGGGACGCAACTTCGCACCCGAACGCCAGAAGGAAGATCTAAACCTCTTCGACTCGCTGGCGGACCATATCAAGGACAGGCGGGCCGCGGGCAAAAGCGTCACACTTGCATCCTACAGCGACGGCTCGCGCGACCGGCTGCAAACGCTTCTGGCGGATCATGGCGTCGCGGATGCTCGTCCGGTGGCGCGCTGGGGCGAGACGGAGCGGGGCGGCGGCGTCAGTCTGATCGTATGGGGACTCGAATCCGGGTTCGAAACCAACAAGACCTGCATCATCGCCGAGCAAGACATTCTCGGCGACCGGTTGATCCGCCAACCCGCCAAGCGCAAGCGCGCCGAAAACTTTCTGACCGAGGCGACCAGCCTGTCAACCGGCGATCTGGTGGTCCATGTGGATCATGGCGTCGGCCGTTATCACGGGCTGGAAGTCGTGACCGCCGCGGGCGCGCCGCATGAATGCCTGAAGCTGGAGTATCACGGCGGCGACAAGCTGTATCTGCCGGTCGAGAATATCGAGCTTCTCAGCCGATATGGACACGAAGCGGGGATGCTCGACCGGTTGGGCGGCGGCGCATGGCAGGCCAAGAAAGCCAAGCTCAAAGAACGCATTCGCGACGTCGCCGACAAGCTGATCCGCATCGCCGCAGAGCGGGCGCTGCGCACAGCGCCCAAGCTCAGCCCCCAGGGCGGGCTCTATGAGGAATTCGCGGCGCGCTTTCCGTATCAGGAGACCGACGACCAGTTGCGCGCCATCGCGGATGTGCTGACCGATCTGGAATCAGGCCGGCCGATGGACCGGCTGATCTGCGGCGATGTGGGCTTTGGCAAGACGGAGGTCGCGTTGCGCGCCGCCTTCGTCGCCGCGATGACCGGCGGTCAGGTGGCGGTGATCGCACCCACGACGCTGCTCGGCCGCCAGCACGCCAAGGAATTCAAGGCGCGATTTGCGGGATGGCCGCTGAAAGTACGGCAGCTTTCCAGGTTCGTTTCAGCAAAGGATGCGGCGGACACCAAGGATGGGCTGAAGGACGGATCGGTTGACATCGTCATCGGCACCCATGCGCTGCTTGGCAAGGGTATCAGGTTCAGGAATCTCAGCCTGCTGATCATTGATGAGGAGCAGCATTTCGGCGTCGCTCATAAAGAGCGGCTGAAGCAGCTGCGCTCGGATGTGCATGTGCTGACCATGACAGCGACGCCGATCCCGCGAACTCTGCAACTGGCCATGTCGGGCGTGCGCGAGCTTTCGATCATCGCGACGCCGCCCATCGATCGGCTGGCGGTGCGCACCTATGTCTCGCCCTTCGATCCGGTGACGGCGCGCGAGGCGCTGCTGCGTGAACATTACCGGGGCGGCCAAAGCTTCTATGTCGTCCCGCGCATCGCGGACATCGCAGAGGCTGAGGAGTTCCTGCGCGAGCAGGTTCCGGAGGTGAAATTCGTCACCGCCCACGGGCAAATGGCGGCGGGCGACCTCGATAGGCGCATGAACGCCTTTTATGATGGCGAGTATGACGTGCTGCTGGCCACGACTATCATCGAATCGGGCCTCGATATTCCGACCGCCAACACGTTGCTGGTGCACCGCTCCGACATGTTCGGATTGGCGCAGCTCTACCAGATCCGGGGCAGGGTGGGCCGCTCAAAGGCGCGCGCCTACGCCTATTTCACCACCGAGCCGAGAAAGCGCCTGACGCCGGCCGCGGAGAAGCGCCTGAAGGTGCTCTCCAGCCTCGATACGCTGGGGGCGGGGTTTACGCTGGCCAGCCACGACTTGGATATTCGCGGCGCCGGAAATCTGCTGGGCGAAGAACAGTCGGGCCACGTCCGCGAGGTCGGCTACGAGCTCTACCAGGACATGCTGGAGGAGGCGGTCGCCAAGCTTCGTTCGGGAGAGATCGACGGGCTGACCGACGCGGATGAGACCTGGGCGCCGCAAATCAATCTGGGCGTCGCGGTGCTCATCCCAGAGGACTATGTGCCTGATCTGGATGTGCGTCTGGGCCTATACCGGCGGCTGTCCAATCTGGAGACCCGTGCAGAGCTGGAGGGCTTCGCAGCCGAGCTGCACGACCGGTTCGGCAAGCCGCCGAAAGAGATCGAAATCCTGCTGCGCGTCGTTCGCATCAAGGCGATGTGCCGCCGGGCGGGGATCGCCAAGCTGGACGCCGGACCGAAAGGCGGCACGATCCAGTTCCGGAACGATAAATTCGCAAATCCGTTGGGGCTGGTGGAGTTCATTCTGGTCCCGCATGAGCGGGCGAAGGTGCGCGACAACAAGGTGGTCGTGCGCCGCGATTGGTCAACGGACGGCGACAGGGTGAAGGGCGCTTTTCTGCTGGCGCAAACGCTGGCAAAGATCGCAAAGGCGGGGAAGGCGGCGGCTTAATCCACCGCTTCGGCCAGCTGCGCCTCAAGTTCCTTCATCACCCGCAGCCAAACGTCGGTTTCCTGCGCGCCGGTCAGCACAAACTGGCCAGCCAAAATGAAGGTGGGCACGCCGTTCACGCCCATCTCGCGCGCGGCGCGATCCTCGGCCTCCACCTCCTCCCGATCCGCCTCTCCCTCCAACAGCCGGGCGACGACGTCACGCTCCATGCCGACGCTTTCGGCCGCATCCGCCAGAACTGCGTGATCGCCGATATCCTGACCGCGCTGGAAATAGCGCTCCAGCAATTCCTGTTTCAGCTCGCTTTGCACGCCGCTTGATCGGGACCAGCGGATTGCGCGATGGGCGTCGATCGTATTGGGCGTGCGCTTGATCGCATCGAAATCGACCTGCAGCCCGCTCTCACCTGCGGTGGTTTCAATCGCGCTGTAGATCCGCGCCGCGGCCTCGGCCCCGCCAAACTTCCAGTTCAGGTATTCCTGCCGCTCCATGCCCTCTGACGGCATGGTCGGGTTCAGCTGAAAGGGCCGCCAATAAATATCGAACGGGTTCGAGCCATGGGCTTCGATGGCCGCGTCCAAGCGCGCTTTTCCGATATAGCACCACGGGCAGATCGGATCGGATATGACGTCGAGTGAAATCATGGGATTCAGATTGACGGCGCCTGAGGGAATTGCAAGCGGCAGCTAATCACGAGACGGCGCCCCCCAAAGCCCTAAGCGCGGACCGGCGCAGCTTGCCATTCGCCGTTTTTGGCAGAGTTTCAGTGACGACCCAAGCTTTCGGGCGCTTGTAACGGGCCAGCGCGGCCCCGGCATGCGCGTTCAGCATATCTTCGTTTAACGCCGCTCCCTCAACGGGCACCACATGCGCGACGATGATCGACAGGGCGTCCGAAATGCGCGCCTCCACCGCGCCGCACTCGGCGATATCGGGATGGGCTGAGATCGCCTCCTCCACTTCCGCCGGGGTGACACGATACCCACCCGCATTCATCAAATCGTCGGCGCGACCTTCGAACGCGACATATCCGTCCTCATCCATGCGCGCGCGATCGCCGGTCAGGAACCATTCATCGCGCATCGCCGCCGCGGTCTCCTCCGGCCGCCGCCAATATCCGAGCATCAGACCGGGATCGCGACGGGAGACGGCCAGCAATCCCGACTCGCCACGCTCGACTGGTTTCGTCGCCTCTTCATCGAGAACCGCCACGCGGCGGCCTTTCTGCGGCCGACCTGCGAATCCGGGGCGGGGCGGGGCGTCCGGCCCGGCGGAGATATAGGTGGACAGCTCGCTCATGCCCAGCGCCTCGTAGAGCGACACGCCGGTCGCCTCGGTCCAGCGCTTAAATAGGATCGGGCTCAGTTTCTCGCCCGCGGACAGTGCGCAACGCAAACCACGAAACTGGTTCAAATCGCCGCCCCGCGAAAGGATCTGGCGATAAACGCCCGGAGCGGCGGCGAACAGGCTGGCCTCGAAACGGCTGACCAGGCGACCCCAGACGGCTGGATCGGGCGGACCGTCATAGATGATCGCACCCGCGCCGACGGCCCAAGGATCGGTCAGCCCCGCGCCAAGCGTATAGGTCCAGTTGAAGGCGCCGGCGTGCAGCACCCGATCAGCAGGCGTCAGCCCATACCAGCCGCGCCACATCATCCGGCGCGCCCAGCCAGCGCGCTGCGCATGAAGAACGCCCTTGGGCCGTCCCGCCGACCCGGACGTAAAGACAAGAAACGCCGGGTCGTCAGCCATCGTGTCGCCCGCCGGATCATCCCACTTGAGTGGCGCTGACTTTTGTAACTCCCTGATATCATGCGTAGAAAGGAGCGTCGCCCGATCAGGCGCACCCAAAATCGGCAAGTCGTCGGACAAGGCGATGAACCGGGCCTCCGCCTCAGCCGCCGCAGCGCCGGCCTCTGCTGGCGTAAGCTGCGATGATGTCGGAACCGCCACGCCACCCGCGGCTATTGTTCCGAAGTAGAGGACCGGAAAATCGGACACGTTGCCGAGCCGCAGCATGACACGCTCGCCTCGGCATAGACCCCGCGCGCGCAGCCCAGCAGCGGTTCTAAGCACAGCGTCTTCCAGCGCCGAGAAACTCCATTCTTCATGCGGCGGCGCGTCAGGATTCGAGGCGACGATCAGCGCGCTGGCTTCAGGGCGCGCGGCGGCGGCTTCGGCCAGTGTATGCCGCGCCATGTTGAAACGCGGCGGGCAGGGCGGCGGCGGCCCCTCGTCAAAGATGCTGTGCAGAGCGCCCTGGCGCCATTTGTCGGTCTGATCGGTCATATCGTGGCTCCGGCTCGCCTTGGCGCGCTCAATGACGTATCAGGCTCGATGTTGCAGGAGATCGCCTGATGCCGAACGTCGAGAACCCGAAGCCATCGCTGTTGCAGGTCGCGCGCGCCGCGGACGAACCCGCCGAGCCGGTCGAGCCGCTTCGGCTGGGAGAGCGCGTTCGCGAAATTCGCAAAGCGAGGGACTGGACGCTGGAGGAGGCGTCTCGCCGGGCGGGGCTGGCGCGCTCTACGCTTTCGAAGATCGAAAACGAACAGATGTCGCCAACCTTCGACGCTGTGCAGAAGCTCGCCAATGGCCTGGGCATAGACGTGCCGCAGCTTTTCACTCCGCCCAAGAACGACAAGGTGATGGGGCGCCGCTCGATCAATCGGCTGGGGGAGGGTGAGCCGCATCCGACCGCCACCTATGAGCATGAGATTCTGGCGGCGGAGATCACGCGCAAAAAGATGCTGCCTTACAAGGCGGTTATCCGCGCGCGAGGCTTTGAGGAGTTTGGTCAGTGGGTGCGCCATGATGGCGAAGAGTTCCTTTACGTGCTTGACGGCGAAATCCGACTATTGACCGAGCTTTACGCCCCTGTCGATCTGTCAGCCGGAGAATCGGCCTATTATGACGCCTCGATGGGCCATTGCGTAATCTCCACATCCGACAGGGACGCGACGATCCTGTGGGTCACGTCGCTATAGATCCGCTCTAACTCAATCAGTTGTAGAGCGCTGGAAGATCGGTGGTGCTGATTTTTCCGAGATCGTCGAAATGCTCCCTCAGGAACTTGTCCATCGCGTTGCGCCCGGCCTGCTTCAGCTCGGCCAGCACGATCGGGTCAGGGATGATCTTGGTGGCCATGCCAAGCTGGCCCATGGTTTCGTCATCGGCGATCGAGTGGATCAGGACGTCTTTCATTTCGCCTTCCTTGATCTTGCCCTCCGCGACAAGACGATGGACGAAGTGCACGGTGCGCAGTTCCCGCAACAGCGAAGAGTTGAAGCTGATTTCGTTCAGCCGATTGTGGATTTCAGCCGCAGAGGTCGGCACTTCTTCGCGATAGATCGGGTTGATATGCACGATCAGAACGTCGTTTGTATCCGTCCCGTAGAACAGCGGAAAGAGGGCCGGGTTGCCCATATAGCCGCCATCCCAGTACGCCTCCATTTTGCCAGTTTTCGGATCCTCGATCTCGACCGCGCGATACAATGTCGGCAGGCAGCCGGAAGCGAGCAGCGCCTCTCGTGAAATCTCATCCCGCTCAAAGATCTTGATCTTGCCGGTGCGCACATTGGTAGCTGTGACGTAAAGATGCGGATCGCAGTCCGAGCAAATGAGATCAAAATCAACAAGATCGTCAATTATATCCCGCATCAGATTGATATCTAACGGATTTAACTCATATGGGGAGAACATCCGAGTCATCGTGGCCTGCGCCAGATAGGCTGGCGCCAAAGAGATCGCCTTGGCCATCTCCGGCAGGGGCGTGTTGACGGAATGCAGATACTCCAGCCATGGGTTCACATAAGGGCCGCGCCAGTCTTCGACCCGCCTCCAGAACTCGTCCAGAAGCTCTTTCGCGCCCTGCCGGCCCCCCTTTGCCAGCCCGGTTTTCAGCATCGCCGCGTTCATTGCGCCGGCGGACGTCGCCGAGATCCCCTCGATATGAAGCCGCTCGTCCTCCAGCAACCGGTCCAGCACACCCCAACCAAACGCGCCATGCGCGCCACCGCCCTGCAACGCCAGATCAATCGATTTCTGGCCCTTTTGCTTAGTCATTGATTTCCCTTGTCAGAGCGCGGTCCAGCCGCCATCCACCGAGATTGTCGTGCCTGTAATCTGCGCAGCGGCGTCGGAGCAGAGGAACACAGCCGTTCCGCCGATTTCCTCCACCGTAGCGAATTGGCGTGACGGTTGGCGCTCCAGCATGACCTCTCGGATCACCGTGTCGCGGTCCATACCGTGAGTCTTCATCTGGTCGGGAATCTGCGCCTCAACCAACTGCGTCAGCACATAGCCGGGGCAGATCGCGTTGCAGGTGACGCCCTGGCCCGCCATTTCTAGCGCGGTGACCTTGGTCAGGCCGACAACACCATGTTTCGCCGCCACATAGGCCGATTTGAAGGGAGAGGCGGTCAATCCATGGGCCGACGCGATATTGACGACGCGGCCCCAGCCGGCGTCCCGCATCGCCGGAAGCGCCACGGCGGTCGTGTGAAATGCGGAGCTGAGATTGATGGCGAGAATCGCATCCCATTTCGCGCGCGGGAAATCCTCGATCGCGGCGACATGCTGGATGCCTGCGTTGTTGACCAGAATATCGACGGCGCCAAACCGATCGCGCGCGCTTTCGACCAAATTCCGGCACTGATCGGCGTCCGACATGTCGGCCTGAAGGTACGCGACCTCCGACCCCGTGTCGGTCGCCAGTTCGGACGCGAGATCATGGTCGCGTTGGTCATTGGTGAAGGAATTGAGCGCGATCTTGGCGCCTTGCTCGGCCAATGCGCGAGCGACGCCCAGCCCAATGCCCGAATTCGACCCGGTTACAACTGCACATTTGCCTGTCAAAGATCGAGACATGGATGAAGCTCCGACTTCCTTATCCGTAACGGCAAGTTACGCAGCGCAGCATAGGCGCCGGGCGAGCGAAAATCGAGACGATTGGAAACCGAAAATGGCGACGCTCGTCAATTGTCGGCGTCGGAATGGATTGTTTGATTGACCCCAAGGGCGTCCGGCGCGAGAAAACCGGCCAAGAAAAAAACGCCCTCGTTTGACCGAGGGCGTTCAAGTTAAATTGAGGCAGGTTTCATACAGGCAAGAAACCTATCGAGCAGTAGGAAGACCATACATAAACCTCGCCCGCCAAGGCAAGAGAAAAATTAGGGTTTTCCCGACCGGACGTCCGCGGCCTTCTTAAAGTGACGTCACAAGAGGAGTGAGCAGGCATGATTCGTCTTGCAGTAATGACGATGGCGATTGCGGCAGGCGCCGCTCTATCGACGGGTGGCGCAACAGCGCAACCCAGCCACGGCTTAACCATGTACGGCGAACCGGCGCTGCCGCCCGACTTTCAACATTTGCCGCATGCAAATCCGGACGCCCCAAAGGGCGGAAGCATCAAATTCGCAGATATCGGGGGGTTCGACAGTATGAACCCCTATATCGTGAAGGGCCGCGCCCCCTGGGCGGTACGTTTCCATAGCATCGAGTCCCTGTTGGGCCGATCCTGGGACGAACCGTTCACGCTGTACGGGCTATTGGCGGAGTCGGTGGAGATCGCCGACGACAACAGCTGGGTTGAATTTCATCTGCGGCCAGAGGCGCGCTTCTCGGATGGGTCTGCGGTCACCATCGACGACGTAATTTTTTCGATGGAGATGTTGGGTGAGAAAGGCCTGCCAAATTATCGAAACTCTTGGAAAAAAGTGACTTCGTACAAACGGATTAGTGACCGTGGAATCCGCTTCGGGCTTACATCTGGCGAGCGTGAACTACCCCTGATTCTGGGATTGCGCCCGATTTTACAGAAGGCGCAGTGGGCGGGGCGTGATTTCGCCGAGACGACGCTGGAGCCTCTGGTCGGATCGGGACCCTATACGGTGTCTTCAATGGAGCCTGGCAGATACGTGGAGCTTTCCCTCAACCCGGAATATTGGGGCGCGAATCTGCCATTCAATCGCGGCCTGCACAACTTTCAGGTGATTCGCTACGAGTTTTTCCGGGATGAAGCAGCTCAGTTCGAATCATTCTCCGCCGGGGAATCGGACATCTTTCGCGATGGAGACCCCAATCGTTGGGCGAGCGGGTATCAGTTTGCGCGGGCGACATCGGGCGAAATCACCCTCTCTGAGGTTTCCCATGGCCGGCCGACCGGCATGCATGGGTTTGTCTTCAACGCAAGGCGACCACTATTTGAGGACATCCGCGTGCGGGAGGCTCTGACGCTGGCCTTCGATTTCGAATGGATCAACAAGACGCTGAACGCCAACGCCTTTGAGCGCATTCAAAGCTACTTCTCCAACTCGCCTCTGGCCTTCGACGGACCCGCGATGGGCGCTGAGAGGGCTGTGCTCCAGCCTCACGCCGATGCGCTGCCCGAGGGCGCGCTGGACGCCGGTCTGGTCCAACCCGCCTCTGACGGAAGCGGAAGGAACCGACGCAACCTCCGCGCGGCGACGAAGCTGCTGAATCAGGCTGGTTGGACAGTGCGGAACGGCGTGCTGACCAATACGGATGGCGCGCCATTCTCCTTTGAAATTCTGCTTGTCTCAGGCGCGAATGAGCGCGTAGCGGGCGTCTTCGCCGAAAGCCTGAAGAAGCTTGGCGTCGAGGTGAATATCCGCTTGGTCGACAGCGCGCAGTATCAGGCCCGTCTGAACGACTATGACTATGACATGGTGATCCGCCGCTGGGCGCTGTCCCTGTCGCCGGGCAATGAGCAGCGATTTTACTGGGGCGGCGACGGCGCGAGCACGCCCGGCACGCGCAACTATATGGGCGTCGACAATCCGGCGGTCGAAGCGGCTATTGACGCAATTCTGGCGGCAGAGGATGAGGCTACGTTTACAGGGGCGGTGAAAGCGCTCGATCGCGCGCTGACCGTGGGGCGCTATGTAATCCCGTTCTGGCATTCGCCGGTCAGCCGCATCGCCCATTCCTCGCGTCTCGCCTTTCCCGAGCGAACGCCGCTCTACGGAGACTGGATCGGGTTTATGCCGCAGGTCTGGTGGTCGAAAACCGGCGAATAGACGTCACGCGCCGTGCGCCAGCGCGAAAGCGATGGACCACATCACCACCCCAACAAGCACGTCCAGAACACGCCAGGCGATCCGCCGCGCGAAGAAGGGCGCGAGCGCTCTTGCGCCGTATCCAAGGCTGAAGAAGAAAACAAAGGACGCCGATACGGCGGCGAGGCCAAAGGTTATACGATCGAGCCCCTCATAGGTGGCCGCGATGGCGCCCAGCAGCACAACCGTGTCCAGATAGACATGCGGATTCAGCCATGTCAGCGCCAGACATGTGGTCGCCACGGCGAGGGCGGACTTTCCGTTGTCCTCGGCGGGCGTCAGCTTGCCGGGCTTGAGCGCTGACCAGAAACTGCGCGCGCCATAGAGCAGAAGAAACGCGACGCCGAGCCAACGCATCAGCGATGGCAGCCAGGGCAGGGTGTCGGCCAGCGCTCCAAACCCGCCGACTCCGACTGCGATCAGCAGCGCGTCGGAGATCGCGCAGATCGCACAAACAAGAAAAACATGGCTTCGCATCAGCCCCTGGCGCAGCACGAACGCGTTTTGCGCTCCGATCGCGAGGATCAGGCTGAAACTGGTCAAAAATCCAGAGATCGCTGCACCGATCATGGCGCAATCAGGTGGTGGGTGGTTTTGGACGGCGGCGCGCTTGCGGAGGGGCGCTGCGGCGCTCGTTTCTCGCCTTCGCGGCCTGCGCCGCGCGGGCGGCTTCAGCGGCAAGCTCCTCCGCCGTTGGAGGCGTGACAAGACCGGCCGAGATCACGAGCTTGGCGGCTTCCTCAACCGTCATGTCGAGAAGAATGACGTCTTCTTTCGGGACGAATAGCAGGAATCCCGACGTCGGGTTCGGCGTGGTCGGCAGAAAGACGCTCATCATCTCTTGCCGTCCGATTTTCCCCGGTAATTCGCCCTTGGTTTCGGTCGAGATGAAGGCGATCGCCCAGATGCCCTTGCGGGGATATTCGACCAGACAAGCCTGTTTGAACGAGGTTTTGGACTGGCTGAGGATCGTCTCGACGATCTGCTTCAAAGCGTTATAGATCGAGCGGACGATGGGCATCCGCTCAACCCAGCCCTCGGCCATGTGAACCAGCCGCTTGCCGAACAGATTGCGCGTCAGATACCCAATGAATGCGGTGAAGACGATGAAGATGATCAGGCCGAGGCCCGGCACCTCGAAGGGCAGGTAGGATCCGGGGTTGTAGGCCGCGGGCACCAGCGGGACGATCTTGTCGTCGACCCATGTGATGATGGTCCAGACCAGATACGCGGTGATCACCACCGGCGCGACGACGACAATGCCGGTCAGAAAGTTGGCGCGCGCGCGCTGAAAAAACGTCGCCCGGCGCCGCGCCTTGATCAGGCGGGGACGTCCGTTCCCGTTCTTTGGACGGTTGTTGGGCGGCATTCTCGGTCTCCAGCGGAAATACTGGGGGCTACTTAATAGCCAAGCGCGCGATCTACAACGTTTTCGAAAGGATCGCCGCGCTCTCCGCGCGCAATCTGCGCGATGATCGACTCGGCGGCCGTCTCTGGCCGCGTGGCCGATGCGATATGCGGGGTCACGGTCACCTTCGGGTGCGAAAGATAGGGGTGATCGCCGCGCAGAGGCTCCGGATCGAACACATCCAGAGTGGCGTGCGAGAGGGTGCCAGCGTCCAGCGCGGCCAAAAGCGCCGCTTCCTCAAGGATCGGCCCGCGTCCAGCATTGATGATGGCCGCGCCTTTGGGAAGCAGCGCCAGCGTCTCCGCATTCAGCATTCCAGTCGTCTCCACGGTCAGAGGCAGCAGGATCACCAGAATCTCGCTTTCGGTCAAAATGCGGCGCAGGCCGTCCTCGCCATGAAGGCAGGCGACGCCTTCCACCTCTTTCAACCCGCGGCTCCACCCGAGGACGTTAAACCGCAGGCGTGCGAGCATTTTGGCGGCATCCCGGCCCAGGCGTCCAAGGCCCAGCACGCCGATGGTGCGCCCATCCGGCAGCGGCCGGTCCGCGTCATACCAGGCCAGAGGACGCTCTTTGAGCACATAGCGGTCCAAACCAGCGTGATGGCGCATGACATGGCCGACCACATAATCCGTCATGCCCCAGGTCAGGCCGCGCTCGACCATCCGGATCAAGGGAACATCGCGGGGCAGGGTGGGGATGGTCACAACCTGCTCGACCCCAGCCCAGAGGTTCAGAATCGCCTTTAGATGAGTGAATGGCGTGAGCTCAGCAACCGGGCCGCCTTTTTCGAAGATCAGATACGCGACCTCGGCCGGGTTCACATCGTCCAGACTTTCGCGCAGATCGATGGCGATACCCTGATCGGCCGAGGCCTTGCGCAGCCCGGCGACATAGGCCTCCCGCTCATGAGCGTGGCCAGCATAAAGAACAATTGGATCCGACATATGCCCGGTGTGGGTCCGATCGCCGCGCCTGTCAACGCCTGTTAACGCAATGGGCGGCGATGCACATGGGCGCTTTGGATCAGGCCAAAGGCGAACAGCAGCACCATCAGAGAGCTTCCGCCATAAGAAACCATTGGCAACGGCACTCCGACGACCGGCGCCAGCCCCGTGACCATCGCCATATTGATGGTGAAGAGGAGGAAGAAGGTCATCGTCAGGCCGCCCGCCAGCAGCGAGTTGAAGCGGCGCTTCATGGCCGCCACGGACAGAACGCAGAACAGGACAACCAGCGCATAGAGCATCAGCAGGCTCATCGTGCCGACAAAGCCGAATTCCTCCGCCAGCGTGGTGAAGATGAAGTCGGTGTGCTTTTCCGGCAGGAAGTTGAGCTGGCTCTGCGTGCCCTGCATGAAACCGCGCCCTGTCAGACCACCCGATCCGAATGCGATTTTCGACTGGGTGATGTGATACCCCGCGCCTAGGGGATCTGTGGACGGATCCAGAAAAGTTTCGATGCGGCGGAACTGATAGTCCTTCAGCAATTGCCATTCGGTCCCGCGAGAGGTGAAGACGGCTGAGATCACGCCGACCACCCCCGCGGCCATTGATACGAAGTACCACCAGGATAACCCGGCCAGGAACATCACCGTCGCGCCGCCTGCGCACAATAGAATGGCGGTGCCGAGATCGGGTTGCTTCAGCACTAATGCGGCCGGAACTGCGATCAGGATCAACGCGAGAAGGACCCAAAGCGGGCGGTTCACCTTACCCGGCTCCACCCAGTCGTAGTACCGAGCCAGCGCCATCACGAGGCTGATCTTCATCACTTCAGAGGGCTGAATCTGAACTGGTCCCAGATCGATCCAGCGCTGTGCGCCCATTCCGATCGAGCCGACAAACTCCACCGCGATCAGAAGACCGATGGAGATTACGTAGAATGGCGCGGCGGCCATGCGCCAATAGCGGATATCGATCATCGCCGCGAGGATCATGCCAGCGAACCCGACGCCGAACCGAACCATCTGACGCTTGGCCCACGGGTCGAAGCCGCCGCCAGCCACGGAATAGAGGGTCACGAACCCAACGCCTGCGATGGCGACAATCAGCAATGTGACCGGCCAGTTGATCCTCAGCAGCTTGCTGAGAGCGCTGTCGCGATCACCATGGACGGTCGAGAAATCGGTCATTCTCCCGATTCCTCCGCCAGCCGGTCCACGAAGGGTCGCGGTTGCGGTCGCGGCGGCGCCGCTATGTCGGCCGCGCTCCAGATTTGGACGCCATGGGAGCCGTTCACCGCCGCCAATTCCGCCTGCATTGCCTCGACTTGCAAAGCGCGTTGCAGGCGTTCCTCCTCAATCGTACGACGCTGCACCGACGGATACGCCTCCAGCGGGGGCGTATCGCCATAAAGCGCGCGAAGCAGGATATCCCGCGCGATCGGGGCCGCCGCTTTCGACCCGCCGCCGCCATGCTCCACGACGACCGAGATCGCGTATTTCGGTTTCTCGACAGGCGCATAGGCGACGAACAGCGCGTGATCACGAAACTCCCAAGGCAGATCTTTGTTCTTGATGACTCCGGTGGCGCGCTCCGCCTTGGTGATCCGGCGCACCTGCGCCGTGCCGGTCTTTCCCGCCATATGCATGGTCGGCTCGACGATGCGGGCGCGCCAGGCGGTGCCACGCCTGTGGTTCGAGACCAAATTCATACCGTCTCGGACCACGGCGAGATTTTCGGGTCGCACGCCCAAATCTTCGGCTGGGGCAGGGGGCTGCTCCACTCCGTTGATCGCGCGGATCAGGCGCGGCTGAAGGCGTTTGCCGCTCGCCAATCGAGACGCCATCACAGCCAGTTGCAGCGGCGTGGTCAGCAGAAACCCCTGTCCGATACCCGTGTTTAGAGTGTCGCCCTTCTGCCAGCCCTCTCCGCGATTGGCCTCCTTCCACGCTTTGGTTGGGACCAGGCCCTTTTTGATATTCGGGATCTCAAGCGGGCCCGCTTCGCCAAGGCCGAACTTGAACGCCATGTCGGAAATGGCGTCGATGCCGATGCGTTTGGCGATGTCATAGAAATAGACGTCGCAGGAATGCTGGATCGCGCCGCGCATGTCCTTGTGGCCGTGCCCACCGCGCCGCCAGCAGTGAAAATACCGCCGCCCCATCCGATAGCGGCCATTGCAGAACACGGTCTCTGCCGGTGAAATCGCGCCGGTGTGCAGCCCCGCCAGCGCCACGAGCATCTTGAAGGTGGAGCCGGGCGGGTAGAGATCCGAGATCGGCTTGTTGGTGAGCGGCCGAAGCTTGTTTGAGGTCAGCGCGCCCCACTCGCGGTGCGAAATGCCGAACACGAAACTGTTCGGATCGAAACCCGGCGCCGAGACCATGGCCACCACGTCGCCGGTTTCGACGTCAATCACCGTGGCCGAGACGCTCTGGCCGATCACCCGCTCCATTGCGAAACGCTGCAGACCAAGGTCGATGGTCAGGTTGACATCTGCGCCGGGGTCGCCCTGGTCGCGGTCGAGTTCCCGTATCACTCGGCCGACCGCATTCACTTCGATGCGCCGCGCTCCGGCCGAGCCGCGCAAATGCGTTTCCGCCTCCCTCTCGATTCCGTTTTTTCCAATCTTGAAATCGGGAAGCGTCAGCAGCGGATCTCGGGTCATGTCGCGCGCGATTTCCTCCTCATTCACCGCAGCGACGTAACCGACCACATGCGCCAGCGCCTCGGCCTCCGGATAGAACCGGGTCAGGCCGACCTCGGGCTGCACGCCGTGCAGAGCTGGGGCGTTGGCGTTGACCAGCGCAAAATCCTTCCAGTCCAGATGTTCGGCGACGACCACCGGAACGAAGCCGCTTTGCGAAGACATCTCTTTCAGCACGCGCCCGCGGGTTTCCTTCGAAAGATCGATCAGATCACCAAGACGGCGGACGATTTGGGCGGGGTCTTTTGTCTGCTCCCGTACGATCTGCACACGGTAATTCTGGCGATTGTCCGCCAGCGGCACTCCATACCGATCGAAAATACGACCACGCGCCGGGGAGAGAATTTGAACGTTGATCCGATTGTCTTCCGCCAATGTCAGGTATTGCGCGCTTTCGACCACCTGAAGCTGTCGCATCCGCCAGGCGAGCGCGCCCATGACCGCAACCTGCGCCCCGAAAAGGACCAGCGCGCGGCGCGCGGGATCGGGCGCCTTGCGCCTCTTCTTCTTGATGAAGGAAAGCTTCACCAGACGTTCCCCGCAGCGCCCCGCTCAACGGCTTCCCGCGAACGGATGCGCAATAGGCTGCGAAAAATCAGATAGACGGCCGGATAACAGGCCACCGTAATCGCTGCGCGCGCCAGAACAGCTGATAGAGATGGAGCGCCGCCCGCCGTGATCCAGACCAGAAACCACGCGCCGATATTGGTGACCAACGCGAACACCGCGAACATCATCAGTTCCAGATACAGCGGCGCCCGGGCGCCGTCGCGGGACCGCACGGCCTCCGCTCCAAGCACCAGCGCCAGAGCGCCTGCGCCGACCGGACCGCCAGCCAGAAGGTCGCGGGTGATGGCGACGAAACAGACCAACAGAACCGGCGCAGCCTCGGGCCGCCTGAGCACCCAGAAAAAGACGAAGGCCGCGGTAAGGTCGGGGGCTGAAACCGAACCGGCGGACAGGCCAAGAGGCGCGATTTCCAGCAGAATGGCGAATGCGGCCGTCGCGACGAAACCCGCCATGAGAGGGGGAGAGTTGCTAGTCGATGAGGACATCGGCCTGCTCCCGATCAGATTCCGCCGCGATATCCTGAACGTCATCCTCAGGCTGCGCCACGCGACGAGAGATGATCGCGCCTTCCTCTTCCGGTCCCGGCGGCGGGCGATAGCGCAAGATGCGTACAAATTCGAGCCTGTCGAACTCCGCCGACGGCCTGATCTTCCCGACCCGATCGCCAAGTTCGACGATGCGGCCGACCGGCAAGCCCGACGGATAGACGCCGCCATCGCCCGAGGTGACGACATGGTCGCCGGGCGAGACCCCTTCGAACGAATTGAGAAAGCTGAGGACGGGCGTGTCTGTGTTGTCGCCGACCATAATCGCCGAGCGGCCGCTTGGGCGCACCATCACCGGCACGCGGCTGTCATAATCGGTGATGTGCATGACGCGGGACGTGGTCTCGCCCGCGCCCACCAGCCGTCCCACAAGGCCGGAGCCGTCGATGGCCGCATCACCGTCACGAACACCATTGCGGGCGCCGACATTCACCACGCTGGTTTGCGCGTAGGGACCGCCTGAATCCGCGATGACCTCGGCGGTGACGAAACTGGGCTTCGACACCAGCCGAACGTTGTTGAGCGCGCGAAGACGGGCGTTCTCCTGCTCTAACTGGCGCGCGACCTCCCGCCATGCCGTCAGGCGCTCCACATCCCGGCGCAATTCGCGATTCTGCTCTCGGACGCGGCGGTATTGCCCGAAGTTTTCAAACATTTCAGTGGCGCCGCGAAGTGGGGCCGACGTGAATTCCAGCGCCGGGGAGGCGGCGTCTGTGATCGCGGCGCGCACCCGGGTCAGGCGCGGATTGTCGGTGCGCCACAGAAACAGTGCGACAAGACATGAGATGACGGCCAGCCCCAGCCCCAAGCGCCGAAACAACAACCCCGCTTGCCTGTCTGTATCTCGCCAATCGCGGGCCAATGCGCCCGTCCTTCCACTCGTCCCAAGCTCTCAAGGCGCAAGCGCGCGCCTTAGTGGCCTTCCATCAACACGTGACGCAGCTGCGGCATATGCTCCAGCGACTTTCCGGTGCCCAGAGCGACGCAGGACAGAGGGTCGTCCGCGATTGAGACCGCCAGGCCGGTTTCTTCGCGCAGCACTGCGTCCAGATCGCCCAGAAGTCCACCGCCGCCGGTCAGCATCAGCCCCTTGTCGACAATGTCCGCCGCAAGCTCGGGCGGGGTGGCCTCAAGCGCGACCTTGACCGCCTCCACGATTTGCTGAACCGGTTCGGCCAGCGCCTCGGCCACCTGAAGCTGGTTAATCTCGATTTCCTTGGGCACGCCGTTTACAAGATCGCGGCCCCGGATCGCCATAATCTCTCCGACGCCATCCAACGGAGGACGGGCTATGCCGATCGCCAGCTTGATTCGTTCTGCAGAGCTTTCGCCCACCAGCAGGCTGTGGTGACGGCGCAGATAGGCGATCAGCGCCTCATCCATCTTGTCGCCGCCGACCCGGATGGAGCGGGCGTAGACCACGTCGCGCAGGCTGATCACGGCGACCTCTGTCGTTCCGCCGCCGATATCGACAACCATTGAGCCGGTCGGCTCCGTCACTGGCATGCCCGCGCCAATCGCGGCGGCCACCGGCTCCGGAATCAGCAGGGCCTTTCTCGCGCCTGCCTGCCGGACGGACTGCTCGATGGCCCGCTTTTCAACCGGGGTAGCGCCCGACGGCACGCAGACGATGATCAGCGGCGCGGCGAAGGCGCCGCGGCGATGCACCTTTTTAATGAAGTACTTAATCATCTCCTCGGCGACATCGAAATCCGCGATCACGCCTTCGCGCATCGGCCGGATCGCCTGAATCGTGCCGGGGGTACGGCCGAGCATCTGCTTGGCCTCTTCGCCGACGGCGAGCACAGTCTTCTTGCCGTCGCGATTGTGGAAAGCGACCACGGAAGGCTCGTTCAACACGATGCCTTTGCCCTTCACATAGACCAGTGTATTCGCTGTGCCGAGGTCGATCGCCATGTCCGATGAGAACATGCCGAGAATGCCATTGAACATACGCCTGCTCACCTCACTGCCCGTCCGATGGAATCGCTGTCGGCGGGGTTTTCTGTATCTTGTGTTTATAGTCCGGCGCGCGCGTCGTTTTAAGCAAAATATGGTGTATGCGCCCATATCAGGCGCTGATTCTTGTGGATAGAACGGCGAGGCGGGCCTCGCCGTCCAGTCGTATCAGCCGCCGTTGGAGGGCGCCGTCTTCTCTCTGCGGACCAGCAACTTGTTGAGAGCGTTCACATAGGCGCGCGCTGAAGCGACGATCGTATCGGTATCTGAGGCGCTTCCTGTCGCGATCTTGCCGTTCTCCTCCAACCGGACGGAAACAGTCGCCTGCGCGTCCGTGCCCTCGGTCACCGCGTGCACCTGATAAAGCTGCAATGTCGCCGAATGCGGAAACAGCGCCTTGATCGCGTTAAACGCCGCATCGACCGGACCGTCGCCATTCTCCGTCTTGCGATGCTCAACGCCGTCGATCTCCAGCACCAGATCGGCGGATTGCGGCGCCTCGGTGCCGCAGATCACGCGCAGAAATTTGACGTGAATCCGGACATTGGCGGCCGTGGCGCCCGCGTCATCGACCAGCGCAATCAGGTCATCGTCAAAGATGTCCTTTTTACGATCGGCCAGCGCCTTGAACTGCACGAAGGCGTCATTCAGTTGGTTCTCGCCCAGATGGTAGCCCAGATCCTTCAGCTTCTCGCGGAACGCATGCCGGCCCGAGTGCTTGCCCATCACCAGATTTGACTCGCTGAGGCCTACATCCTCGGGGCGCATGATCTCGAACGTCTCGGCGTTCTTCAGCATCCCGTCCTGGTGGATGCCGCTTTCATGCGCAAAGGCGTTCTTGCCGACGATCGCCTTGTTGAATTGGACGGGGAAGCCCGAAACGGTCGAAACCTTGCGCGAGATATTCATAATCTTCGTCGCATCAACGCCGGTATGGAACGGCATGATGTCGTTGCGCACCTTGATCGCCATTACGACCTCTTCCAGCGCGGTGTTGCCCGCGCGCTCACCCAGACCATTGATGGTGCATTCGATCTGCCGAACGCCCGCATCCACGGCAGCCAGAGCGTTCGCCGTCGCCATGCCGAGATCGTTGTGGCAGTGGGTCGCGAAGATCACTTCGTCCGCGCCCGGCACGGTTTCGATCAGGCCCCTGATCAGATCGGCGCTTTCGCGCGGCGCTGTGTAACCGACCGTGTCGGGGATATTTATCGTGGTAGCGCCCGCCTTGATCGCGGTCTCGATCACCCGGCAGAGAAAGTCGAACTCGGTGCGGGTCGCGTCCATCGGCGACCACTGCACGTTGTCACACAGGTTGCGGGCGTGGGTCACCGTATGGTGGATCACATCGACCATCTGATCCATGGTCAGATTGGGGATTGCGCGATGCAGCGGAGATGTCCCGATAAACGTGTGGATGCGCGGGCGCTTGGCGTGGCGCACCGCCTCCCAACACCGATCGATATCCATCATCTTGGCGCGCGACAGGCCACAGATCACGCTGTTCCGGGCCCGCTTGGCGATCTCTGAAACGGCGGCGAAGTCGCCCTCCGAGGCGATGGGAAAACCGGCCTCGATAATATCGACGCCCATTTGATCCAGAAGGCTGGCGATCTCCAGCTTTTCTTCATGGGTCATGGTCGCGCCGGGGGACTGCTCTCCGTCACGCAGGGTCGTGTCGAAGATCAGCACCCGGTTATTGTCTGACGCGGAATTCGCGTCGGTTTCGGTCTCATTGGTCATTTTATGATCCTTGGGTCTTCGGTTTCGGGTGACTGGCGCGAGGCGTGCTCCCCTGAGCGCGCGCGCCAAGCGTCCCGGCGCGGCTCAGGGGCTGATAAGCAGCAATAGCGCCAAGGGCCCGCAGCCAGAGGCGGGCGCGCAACCGAAGATGATGTCAGTCTTGATGGACATAGCGGGCACTATACGCGCGCGCGCCGCCAAGAAAAGCGGAAATCGACCACAAAAAAGGCGCGCCCGACGGCGCGCCTGTTTCATCTCGGCTCAACGGTGGATCAGTTGGCCGCCGCGTTTTCGGTTTCCTTGGCCGCGGCCTCTGCGGCCTCGTAGTCTTCCTGCGAAACCGGTTTGTCAGCAGCCCACCACCCGGAATACTCGGCCCCATTGGCGAACTTCATCACGCCATGGCCGTGGCGTTTGCCGTCCCGGAATGCGCCCTTGTAGATGTCGCCATTCGGATAGGCGGCCTCGCCATCTCCATCAATCGCGCCATTCTTCCAGGCGCCGGCGTAGCGGAACCCGTCGGGGAAGGTCAGTTCACCGTCGCCAGAGGGCTGATCCGCGGTGAATCCGCCGGTGTAGACGGAGCCGTTGGCGTACTCGATCTTGCCCGCGCCTTCGCGCCGCCCGGCGACCCACAGACCGACATATTTCGACCCGTTCGCGAAGGTCATCGAGCCTTCGCCTTCACGCAGGCCATTGACGAAGCCGCCCTCATAGACGGCGCCGTCAGCATAGGCGATCTTACCATTGCCTTCAGGCCGGCTTGAAATGAACCCGCCGGTATAGACTGCGCCGTCGGGATAGCGGGCCACCCCTTCGCCTTCAAGCGAGCCCTGGGCCCAGTTGCCGACATACTCAACGCCGTTGGCGAATTTCAGCACTCCAGCGCCGTGTTGACGACCCTTGTCGAAAGCGCCGGTATAGACGTCGCCGTTGGGATAAGTCGCCGTGCCTTCGCCGGTGATCTCTCCGGCGGCCCAGGCGCCGTCATAGGCGAAACCGTCGGTACGGCTGAGCTTACCTTTGCCCTGACGCAGGCCCGTCTCGAACGCGCCCTCGTAGATCGCGCCGTCCGGATAGGTCTCGACGCCGGCGCCATGAGTTTTGTTCGCAACCCAGTCGCCCTTGTAGCTGTAACCGGAGGGGCGGGTCAGAACGCCTTGTCCGTCGAATTGATAATCCTTGAACGCGCCTTCATAGACCGCGCCGTCGGGGTAAGTGATCATTCCCTGTCCGGTTATCGCGCCATCAATCCAGTCGCCATCATAGACCCGGCCGTCCGCGTAGGTGATCTTACCTTTGCCATGTGGCGCGCCGTTCTTGAATGCGCCCTCATAGCTGGATCCGTTCGGATACTTGGCGGACCCTTGGCCCTCCATCCGGCCATCGACCCATTCGCCGGTGTACTCGAACCCGCTTGGCAGTTTGAACGTGCCGCTCGAGCTTTGCTGCGCGATTGCCGAAGAAGTCATCAGCGCGATGCTGGCGGTCAGCGAAATTAAAGTGGTCTTGACGATCATAACGGTCCTGCTCCCGCGCGCGGCGGTCCTCTACGGCGACCCTGCCGGCGACATGGTTACTCCAACACACACGATCAGAGGCGCACGACATGCGCGTCTCCGGTCACGCCAAATATGACTAAGACTTCATCAACACACAATAATTAAGGCAAAAAGGCGGATTAATAGCCCAAACGTGTTGCAAAGGACTCATAATCCGGCGGGTCGAGAGCTTGTTTTGTCTTGAGACGCCCCGCGCGTGGGCGCTATGTGCAATGCGAACGCCCTAGGGACATCAGAACTCCATGACTGAAAGCTTGAGGATCGCTGTCGCCCAGCTCAACCCGATCGTGGGCGATCTCGCTGGAAACGCCGCCAAGGCGCTGGAGGCGGCGCAAAAGGGCGCGGAAGCCGGGGCTGATCTGGTCGTGCTGCCCGAGATGTTCATCACCGGATACCAAATTCAGGATTTGGTGGACAAACCCGCTTTCGCGCGGGACTGCTTTGCGCATATCGAGCGACTTGCGACGGTCGCGCCCCCCGGCCTGACGCTGTGTATTGGCGGGCCGCTGATTGAGAACGACCTGATCTACAACTGTTATTTCGCGCTTTCAGACGGAGAGATCAGGGCGGTTTTCCGCAAGCACAAGCTGCCGAACCACAATGTGTTCGACGAGAAGCGGCTGTATGAGCCTGGCGCGGTAAACGGTCCGATTCAGATTGGCGGCGCACGCATCGCCTTTCCGATTTGCGAGGATATCTGGCATTCCGATGTCGCCGAGGGAATGGAGGAGAGCGGGGCGGAGATCTTCATCGTCCCAAATGGCTCTCCCTACGCGCGCGGCAAATACGACGTCCGTCTGAACGTCACCGTCGCCCGCGTGGTCGAGACCGGCCTGCCGCTGATCTACCTAAACATGGTGGGCGGGCAAGACGATCAGATTTTCGATGGCGGGTCATTCGCGCTGAACGCCGATCGCTCGCTCGCCTGGCAGGCGCCATTCTTCGAGGACGACTTAGCGATTCTGGACTGGCGGCGCGAAAACAACGGCTGGACCTGCGAGTCCGGCGCGACGGCCCTGATTCCCGATGCGTGGGAGCAGGATTATCGCGCTATGGTCACCTCCGTTCGCGATTACGCCGGCAAGAACGGGTTCAAATCGGTGGTTCTGGGCCTTTCAGGCGGCGTTGATTCGGCGCTGACCGCCGCCATCGCCGCTGACGCGGTAGGCTCGGAAAACGTGCATTGCGTCATGCTGCCATCCAAATTCACCAGCCGAGAGAGCCTTGAGGACGCCGAGGCGGTGGCGACCCTGCTGGGCGCGCCGCTGCGAACGCTGGAGATCAAGGGCGCGGTCGATGCGGTGGGCGAGGGGCTGGCGCCGTTTTTCGAAGGGCTGACCCCCGATTTGACGGAAGAGAACATGCAGTCGCGTCTGCGGGGCCTCTATCTGATGGCGCTTAGCAACAAGTTTGGCCACATGCTGCTGACCACCGGCAACAAGTCCGAGGTCGCGGTCGGCTACGCCACGCTCTATGGCGATATGTCCGGCGGCTATAACCCGCTGAAGGACCTCTACAAGACGCGGGTGTTTGAAACCTGCCACTGGCGTAACGCCAATCACCGGCCATGGATGAAAGGGCCTGAAGGACGCGTGATCCCCGATCGGGTGATCGAAAAGCCGCCCACGGCCGAGTTGCGCGAAGACCAGAAGGACGAGGACTCCCTTCCGCCTTACGGGGTGTTGGATGGCATTCTTGAGATGTTGATCGAACAGGATGCCGCCGTAGCCGATTGCGTCGCTGCAGGCTATGAGCGAGAGACGGTCAAACACGTTGAGAAATTGCTGTACCTCTCTGAATATAAACGCTTTCAGTCCGCTCCGGGCGCACGTCTGACGACTCGCGCATTCTGGCTGGACCGGCGCTACCCAATGACAAATCGCTGGCGGGATCCATCGTGACCGTAACTCGTTTCGCGCCGTCGCCGACCGGCCTTCTGCATGTCGGCAATATCCGTACCGCCGTTTTCAACTGGGCGATCGCCCGTGCAGCGGATGGGACTTTCATCCTGCGCCTCGACGACACCGACCCGGAGCGGTCGAAGCAGGAATACGCCGATGCGATCCGGCGCGACCTGGAATGGTTGGGCCTGACCTGGGATCGGGAGGAGAAGCAGTCTGAGCGGCTGGACTTCTACGCCGAGGCCGCGAACAAGCTGCGGGATGGGGACAGGCTCTATCCCGCCTATGAGACGCCGCAGGAACTGGGCCTTAAACGCAAGGCGCAGCTCGCGACCAGTCGGCCGCCGGTCTATGACCGCGCGGCGCGGAATCTGACCGATGACGACCGCACACGGCTGGAGGGCGAGGGCAGGCGGCCCCATTGGCGCTTTCTGCTGGATCGCCAGCGCATCGAGTGGGCTGATCTTGTGCTTGGCGACCAGTCGATCGACGCCGCCTCTGTATCCGACCCGGTGCTAATCCGCGAAGATGGGCAGGTGCTCTACACCATCGCGTCCGTGGTCGATGATACGGATATGGAGATCACCCATGTGGTGCGCGGCGCCGATCACGTCACCAACACTGCGACGCAGATTCAGATTTTCGAGGCGCTTGGCGGCAAAGCGCCCGAATTCGCCCATCATTCATTGCTGACCGGGCCGGGCGGGGAAGGCCTCTCTAAACGTCTTGGCTCGCTTTCGATTTCCCAGCTTCGCGAGAACGGTGTCGAGCCGCTGGCGGTCGTGGCGATGCTCGCGCGACTGGGGTCGTCGGACCCAATCGAGGTGCGGTCCTCAGTTCAAGACGTTGTCGAAGACTTCGACATCACCCGATTTGGCGCGGCGCCGACCCGGTTCGACCCGGACGAGTTGAAGCTTCTCAGCACAAAGACGCTGCACGGCTTGAGCTTTGATGACGTGAAGAACCGCCTACAACTTACTGATATATCGAAAGATATTCCAGGGGCGCTTTGGGGAGTCGTGGGCGGCAACCTTGAAAAATGGTCGGAATTCAACGACTGGGTGCGCATTGTCGATGGCGATGTCTCCGAACGGGTCGAGCCCGAAGACGCGGAATTTGTCGCTGAAGCCCTTGCAGCGCTTCCGCCGCGTCCTTGGGACGAGACAACGTGGAAAAGCTGGACTTCGGACCTTAAGGCGAAGTCCGGCCGCAAGGGAAAGTCTCTGTTCCTGCCGCTGCGCCGCGCATTGACCGGGCGCGACCATGGGCCGGAAATGGCGAAACTGATGCCTCTGCTGAAGAAACCCTAAGCTGATCGAGAAGATAAGCGCGCCGTCGTTAGGCGCGCCCGTTAATCACGATGCTTACTCTTCTTTGGGCCGCAGCGGGAATTTAAAGTCCGTCCCAAACTGCGCGTTAAAATCATCATGGACTTCATCCATCAGCGGCAGCGTCTCCCACTCATATCCCTGAAGGATCCACTCCGGCGTCTCGTATTTATCACCGCCCGGCGCGGCCTGCTGGCGTTCCGTCACCGAGGGCGGTGGGAAGGGCTGGGAATTCAGCATCGCGACGCGCGTGCGGATTTCATCCTTGGTGATGTTCCAGACCATGCCGTCAACGGCGAAGTCTACTGGCCCGTCATAGGTTTGGCGCACAGCTGTCACCACGTCAGGCAGCGTATCGGGATCGTTCTGGAAGTGATAAGCGACCGCCCGCCGGGGGTTGGTCATCGCCATGATCTTGCCGAAGACGGGCGCCGTCGTATGGACCAGCGTGCTGACATAGATCGCTTCAGTGGGCTGGAATTTATACCGCGTCACAAAGTCCTCGTTCGGGAGGAAGCTTTCATGGATGGCCAGGTCCGCGCCCTGCGCGTGCTCCACCCACCATTGGTTCGCCAGCGTGTCGCCGGAAAACGCAATCTTCATGCCCTTCCATTCCAGGATGAAGCTGACCGACCCTTCCAGATGAATCGCCGGGATGGTGCGAATGACCACGCCGTCTTCCTCGTAGATGACATTGTTGATCTTCGACCAATCGAATTCATGCACTGTCATCGCCAGAGACCGAGTATCCAGTCCGCCCTTACTGGTCTCCAGCATCCAGTTGTAGAATTTCAGAATGCCATCTACCGCGCTTTGCATGCCCCAGCTTTCAGGCATGCCGCCGCCGCCCGGCCCCCAGATCTCCAGCGGTTTCGAGCGCCCGTTCTGCATGCCGTAGATCCAGAAGGTCGGCAGGTCGCCCATATGGTCAGCGTGCTGATGCGAGATGAAGATCTTGGTCATGTAGTCAAGCGGCATACCCAGCGCATAAAGCGTGGTGAACGAGCCCGTTCCGAGGTCGAAGACGAATTTCTCGCCATTGCCGAGTTCGATCAGGAAACAGGCGGCGGCCTGCTTGGTCCGTGGCATCGGCATGCCCGATCCGCAGGCGATCACACGGATTTCCTCGGCGCCGAGAGGTTCTGTACCGGGATAATAAACCTCTTGATTGGGATAGGGTTCGGTCGGCGACCACCCCTCCTGGACAACGCCTTCGCCAGCGGCGAGGGCGGAACCCACGATGGTGATCGACGCGGCGGCGCAGACGGCGGCAAGTACTCTTCGCATTCTATGTCTCCTGACTGTTCTTTTTCGCCGATTTGGCGCGCAATGAATCCCTGAGTTCATCCCTGAGACCGGAAAGGCTGTCTTGAAGGTCGCCCAGATGTCGGTTTTCTTCAATCGTCGCAGCGGACAGACTCGCAATCTCGGCCGTCAGCAGTTCGTAATCCCGGCAAATCTCAGCAAATGTCGGGTCGGTCCGCCGCAATGTCTGCAACAACTCGTACTCGCTGGCGAATGTGGACTTTAAAGGCGTCACGGCGCATCCGGTATTCGTTTCTATGGCCGAATACTAAAGCGCTTGAGCAGGTGTAGCGCAGTGACAGGGCGTATATCACGGTGTCGAACCGCGCTTGGCGCTGACTTAACCGTTTCAGATTGTTCAGTTTCATCACATAGTTCGAGGCGATGACAAATTTGGGCGACGGCGATCTGAACTCCGCATTGAAGCGGATCATTGAAAGCGACCTTCTCTCAGGGTCGCCGCGCCTTTGCGAGTTCCTCTCCTATGTCGTGGCGGAAGCGCAGGCGGGCCGCGCCGATCAAATTCGCGCCAAGACCATCGGCATGGATGTCTATGGGCACGACGCCAATGAAAGCGGCGATCGAGAGAATGTCGTCCGCGTCGACGCCCGCAGGTTGCGCCGAAAATTGGCGGATTACTATGCCGGATCAGGGGTGAACGATCCGATCCACATCAGCCTGCCAACCGGCGGCTACGCGCCGCGCTTTGAGAGGACCGCCGAAGCGGTCTCTCGGTCTTTCCTGACCTCGACGCGCGGCAAATGGGTCGCGGCAAGTGCAGGCGCCGTCGTCCTCGCGGCGGCGATCACCGTACAATTTTGGCCTTCTGCTTCCGACCAGCCGACAGACGGGCGCGGCGCGGCCGACCGTTCCGCCGAACGGCAAGCGCTATTCGACAAATCGCCCGCCGCTCTGCAGGCCGTCAATCTGGCGGAGCAGGCGCGCGCGATCATTTTTCCCGCCGTCGATGTCGCGCGGCTCGCCGCGGCGCTCCAAATGTTTGAGCAGGCGTCTGAGTTGGATGCCGGTTATTTCGGCGGATATGCGGGCGCCGCGCAGGTCATGGCGACGCAGGCCGCACTCTCTCCGCCAGGCGACGCGCGGGACGCGTTGATGCAGCAAGCGCGAGAGCGTGCAAAGCGCGCTGCCGACCTCAACCCGTCGAGCGGTTGGAGCCAGTCTGCGCGCGCCTGGGCGGCGTTTGTCGAGCGCGATTTCGACGCGGCGAACAAGTTGTCGATCCGCGCGCGGGAACTCTCGCCGGACGATCCGCATGTTCTGGAGTTCGATTCCCTTATCGCGCTGTTCTCCGGGCGATTTGAACGCGTTCTTGGGCTGGAGGAAAACGCCTTAGCGCAGCGCCATGACGCAACCCGGTTCATTTTTCGCAACACATTCGCATCCGCGCATTTCCATGTCGGAGAATATGCAAAAGCTGTCGAACTGTTCGAGAAAGCCTCGGCGGAGGGCGGCCCCGTCAGCCCCATAACCGTAAGCTACCTGATCGCGGCGCAGCAGATGTCTGGCGACGAGCAAGCCGCCCGAAAATCGGCGGAAGAGTTTAAATCCGCCTGGCCCGGCGCAAGAGTCGACCTCCTGCTCCTCAGTATTTTCAGCGAGAAGGCGCTCGCCCGCCAGGTCATCGAGCCAATGCTGCAAGCGGGGTGGACGCCTGCGGATGGGTGAACCACACGGTCCACCGCTCGGAATCCGCGAAACTCACCGCGCTGCTCAAAAAGCCTTGACTTCCCTTGGCGAACAACGCCTTTTTGCGCCCATGAACACCGCGCCCGCCATTATTGGGATCTGCATTATCCGCTGACATAGCGTCCGCGGCGTGGTTTCGCCTTTCCTAAATCCTGGAAAACAGCTAGCCCCCGCCGCGGGAAAACCGCGAGCTGAGAGCCTATGACCGAGATCCGCCTGCATAACTCCATGACCCGCCGGAAAGAGGCGTTTTCGCCGATCGATCCGTCGAACGTCCGCGTCTACGCCTGCGGGCCGACCGTCTATGACCGGGCGCATATCGGCAATGCGCGCCCCGCGGTGGTGTTCGACGTGCTGTTCCGGCTGCTGCGCCATGTCTATGGCGCGAACCACGTCACCTATGTCCGCAACATCACCGATGTTGAGGACAAGATCATCGCCCGCGCCGATGAACGCGGTGTGCCGATCGACCAGATCACGGCGGAGACGACCGAGTGGTATCTGGAGGATATGGGCGCGCTTGGCGTGATGAACCCGACCCACCAGCCCCGCGCCACCGAGTATATAGACGGTATGGTCGCGATGATCGCCCGCCTGATCGAGCGCGGCTTCGCCTATGAGGCGGAGGGGCATGTCCTGTTCGAGGTCGCCAAATTCAAGGACTACGGCAGGCTTTCTGGACGCTCGACCGAGGATATGATCGCGGGTGCTCGCGTCGAGGTGGCGCCTTATAAACGCGATCCGATGGATTTCGTGTTATGGAAGCCGTCTTCAGAAGACCAACCGGGCTGGGACAGCCCGTGGGGCAAAGGCCGGCCGGGCTGGCACATCGAATGCTCCGCCATGTCCGAGGCGCTGCTGGGGACCGATTTCGACATCCATGCGGGCGGCGCGGACCTGCAGTTCCCGCACCATGAGAACGAGATCGCGCAATCGGTCTGCTCCTGCGAGGGGTCGGGTTTCGCCCGCGTCTGGTTGCATAACGGCATGATCCGGGTCGGCGGGCAGAAGATGGCCAAGAGCCTCGGCAACTTCACCACGGTGCATGACCTGCGCGAGAGCGTGCCGGGAGAGGTGATCCGCCTCGTGATGCTGATGACCCATTACCGGGCGCCGCTCGACTGGACCGACCGCAGGGTCGAGGAGGCGACCGCGCTGATCACCCGCTGGCGACGCGCTCTGGACGTCGCCGAGGCGTTGGACGCTGATGATGATTTCGATGATGCGCTACCGCGCGAGATGATCGAGGCGCTCGCGGACGATCTGAATTCTTCGCTCGCGGTGCGGGCGCTCGACAAGCTGGCCGGGACGCTGCTGAACGATCATGCGTCCGAAGCGGAGAAGGCGGGGGCCGCCCCGGCCTTTCTCGACGGGCTCGCGCTGCTGGGCTTCGACGCGCTGGAAGGGATGAAGGCTTATGCGTTGAGGTCGTCGGGCGCGATCATCCATGCGAAATCAGCGGAACTGAAGCTGGAGACCCTCCCTGCCAGTGTCGATGGAAAACTAGCGGCTACCGAGGAAGGTAAGGACACTGCTCAATTCACCGCAACTATTGAAGATCCAAGCGCAAGAATCGACGCGCTGCTCAACGAACGCCTCGCCGCGCGCAAATCCCGCGACTTCGCCCGCGCCGATGCGATCCGCGACGGGCTGACCGATGCAGGCGTGATGGTGAAGGATACCGCTGGGGGCGCCGAGTGGGAGCTGACGCCCGCCTTCGATGCCGCGAACCTGGCTGAGGTGGAGTCATGACCAAGGAGCGCCTCTATCTCTTCGACACCACGCTGCGGGACGGCCAGCAGACGCAGGGCGTCGATTTCCGCGCGGAAGACAAGCAGCGCATCGCGCGCGCGCTGGACGTGTTGGGAGTCGACTATGTTGAGGGCGGATGGCCCGGCGCGAACCCGACCGACTCCGAGTTTTTTCAGAACGCACCCAGGCTGAACCACGCGACCTTCACCGCTTTCGGTATGACCAAGCGGGCAGGGCGCTCGGCGGCCAATGACGACGTTCTGGCCGGCGTCGTGAACGCGAACACGCCCGCCGTCTGCATCGTGGGCAAAACCCACGACTTCCATGTCGACACGGCACTGCGCATCTCCCTCGACGAGAATGAGGAGAATATCCGCGAGTCGATCCGCCATTTGGCGGGCCTCGGCCGCGAGGCTCTGTTCGACGCGGAGCATTTCTTTGACGGCTATAAGGCGAACCCCGCCTACGCCATGCAATGCCTCGACGCCGCGATGGAGGGCGGCGCGCGCTGGATCGTGCTGTGCGACACCAATGGCGGCGCGCTGCCGGGCGAGGTGGCCGAGATCACCGCCGCGGTCTGCGCCCGTTTTCCCGGCGACCATGTCGGCATCCACACCCATAACGATACGGAACAGGCGGTCGCCAACTCGCTGGCCGCGATCGATGCGGGCGCGCGGCAGGTTCAGGGCACTTTGAACGGGCTGGGCGAGCGTTGCGGCAACGCGAACCTGATCTCTTTGATCCCGGCACTGAAGCTGAAGGAGCCCTACGCCAGCCGGTTCGAGACCGGAGTGACGGATGAAGGCCTCGCCAGCCTGACCCGCGTCAGCCGCATGCTGGATGAGATCCTGAACAGGGTGCCAAACCGCGCGCAGCCCTATGTCGGCGCGTCCGCCTTTGCGCATAAGGCGGGGCTGCACGCCTCCGCCATCGTGCGCAATCCGACGACCTATGAGCACATACCGCCTGCGGTGGTTGGCAATGAGCGCGTGGTGCCAATGTCCAATCAGGCGGGCAAATCGAACCTTGTCGAGCGAC
The DNA here is from genome assembly GCA_963669315.1 of Paracoccaceae bacterium. Taxonomy (GTDB): domain Bacteria; phylum Pseudomonadota; class Alphaproteobacteria; order Rhodobacterales; family Rhodobacteraceae; genus SZUA-547. Next base: position 3,878,236 of record OY770021.1, read on the forward strand.
TGGCGAAAGCAGGCATCGAGGTCTCTGGCGACGACCCCCGTCTTGGCCAGCTTCTCGAGCATGTGAAGGCGCAGGAGGAGCTTGGCTTCGCTTATGACAGCGCCGAGGCCAGCTTTGAGCTAATGGCGCGGGAATTCCTCGGCCAGCGGCCGCAATATTTTGACGTTGAACGTTTCCGGGTGACAGTGGAGCGGCGCCACAACATACGACACGAGTTGGTGACGGTGTCCGAAGCCGTGGTTGTGGCCGAGATCGACGGCAAACGCGTTATTTCCGCCTCGGAAAGCACCGACCCGGACACCAATGCGGATCAGGGGCCGGTCAACGCGCTGGCCAAGGCCCTGCGGAAAGATCTGGGGCGCTATCAGGACTATATCGACGATATGCACCTGGTGGACTTCAAGGTCAGGATCACCACCGGCGGCACCGACGCCGTGACGCGGGTTTTGATTGATTTGGAGGACGGGAAGGGGCGGCGCTGGTCGACGGTCGGCGTCTCTCCAAATATCGTCGACGCCTCGTTCCAGGCGCTGATCGACGCGGTGGATTATAAGCTGATCCGCGACGGAGCGCCCGTCGGTTCGGGCTAGAGCAATGGGTGCGCCTGCGCTTTCCGCCTGCGCGGAGCTGGTGCGCGCGGGCGATCCCGACAGGTTCGTTTCCGCACTAACGGCGCCGGCGGAGGTGCGAGAGCGCCTGTTCGCGCTCTACGCCTTCAATCTGGAAGTGGCCCGAGCGCTCTATATCGTTTCGGAACCGATGCTGGGAGAGATCCGCCTGCAGTGGTGGCGCGACTCGATCGATCAGATCTATGCGGGTGGGCCGGTGCGCCGGCATGAGGTGGTGGAGCCGCTGGCTGAAACCATTCGCGCGGCGGGGTCGCCGCGTTCGCATTTCGACGCGCTGATCGATTCCCGGAGGTTCGATTTATACGATGAGCCGTTCGAGGATGCGGATGCGTTCGACGCCTATCTTCTGGCGACGGGCGGCGGCCTGATGGCTCTGTCGGCCCACGCTTTGGTGCCGGACTTGACCGAGGAGGGGACTCGGGCGGCGATGGATGTCGGCGCCGCCGCAGGCCTCTCTACTCTGCTCCGGGCGTTGCCGGATCTAATCGCCCGTGGCAAAGCTCCGCTGCCCGCCGAATTTGCGGCCGACCGAAACGCGCTGTCTGAGAGCAGGACGAGTGCGGCCTTCTCGGACTTTGTTGCTGGCAAGGCGTCAGATGCGCTCGAAAGGCTGGCCGCTGCGCGCCGCGCCAACTTTCCCCAAGCCGTTGCTCCGGCTCTGCGCGCTGCTTGGCGGGCGGAGCGCGTGTTGAAAATCGCCGCGCGCGCGCGCGTCAATCCGCTGCAGGACTTCACCGACGAGTCCGAGTTCACCCGTCGCGCTTCTCTGCTATGGCGAGCGCTTCGCGGAACCTGGTGACGGGTCAGGCCGCCAGCGCCGAGGCGTTGTCGGCGATCCATGCGTCCCAGGCGACCTTGGCCCGATCGGTATAGGCCTTGGCGCGGTCGCGCTTGCCCTTGCGGCCCTTGCGGATTCCATCCGGCAACGGCGGAAACAGGCCAAAATTCACGTTCATAGGCTGGAACGTCTCAGCCTCGGCGCCGCCGGTGATGTGGTTCAGCAGAGCGCCATGCGCGGTCTCAATCGGAGGAGCGGGAAGGTCGACGCTCAAGGCGTCAGCCGCCGCGAAACGCCCCGCCAATAGACCCATGGCTGCAGATTCGACATAGCCTTCTACGCCGGTCACCTGTCCCGCAAAACGCAAGCGCGGCTCCGCCTTCAGCCGCATGGCGCCGTCCAGAAGGCGCGGTGAGTTCAAGAAGGTGTTGCGATGTATGCCGCCAAGGCGGGCGAAACGCGCATCCTGTAGTCCGGGGATCAGGCCAAACACGCCCGATTGCGGCCCGTAGCGCATCTTGGTCTGAAACCCGACGATGTTGTAGAGCGTACCGAGCGCGTTATCCCTGCGAAGTTGCACCACCGCATATGGCTTGTTTTTCGGGTCGTGCGGATTGGTCAGCCCGACGGGTTTCAGCGGCCCGAAACGCAGCGTTTCACGCCCGCGCTCCGCCATCACCTCAATCGGCAGGCAACCCTCAAAATATGGGGTATCTTTCTCCCAATCCTTGAACTCTGTCGTGTCGGCCGCCAGCAGCGCATCGATGAACGCCTCATACTGATCCCGGTCCATGGGGCAATTCAGATACGCAGTGCGGTCCTCCTCCGTTTCGCCTTTGTCGTAACGCGACTGGAACCAGGCTTTCGACATGTCCACACTGTCCGCGTAGACGATCGGCGCGATAGCGTCGAAAAACGCCAGCGAGGCCTGATCGGTCCGCGCCCGGATAGCGTCCGCCAACGCCGGAGAGGTGAGGGGACCGGTGGCGACGATCACGCTGTCCCACGCCTCGGGCGGCCAACCAGCGATCTCACTCCGCTCGATATCGACAAGCGGATGGGCCTCCAGCAGAGCTGTGACTCCGTTCGAAAACGCCTCCCGATCCACGGCGAGCGCGCCGCCTGCGGGCAAAGAATGGGCGTCCCCCATCTCCATGATGATGGACCCGGCGCGGCGCATTTCTTCATGCAACAAACCGACGGCATTCGATTCATGATCGTCTGATCGGAAGGAGTTGGAGCAAACAAGCTCGGCGAGACCGTCAGTCTGGTGAGCGTCAGTTTCCTGCTCAGGCCGCATTTCATGCAGAACCACGGAAACGCCCGCTTTGGCGATCTGCCAAGCGGCTTCGGACCCGGCCATGCCGCCGCCGACGACGTGTATCCGGGCCAGGTTGCTTGTGGTTGGGGTGATATTCATAGGCGCCGCGATACGCTGGAAAACAACGGTTGGTCAAGGCACCGTGAACTTGTCGTGAATAAACTGTTCCAATTCAAAGGATTGCAACGTATAGTTCAGAAAGTTGAGTTGTTGCGTGGGATAAGTTGATGTTTGGTCATGTTGCGCGGTTGATTACCATTCTCGGTGGAGGATGCGCCGTTCTCGTCGCTGGCGAGATTATGCTTGGCGAAAGAAGCACCCCTCTCTCTCATGATCCGGAACTTCGCGCGATGGAGCGTGGACCTGGTTTGTCGAGTGACGTGAGTCTCGGGAAGATTTGTATTCTGGATACCTGCGAGTCCTATGAAATCGCTGCCGCCAAGAAAGCGGCGGAGGAGAACGCCAGATCGGTGAGACGCCAACCGGACGCCGACATGGTTCAGCATCTAGGAGATTTCCAAGAACAGGCCGCGGCCAACAGCGTCCAGCCGACCGCGCCGACCGCTTACTCTTCCAATCCGTTCGCAGGAGAGTCTTCGTCTTCCTCATCGCCCTGATCCGCGATCCAAGCGACTGAAACAACCCGTTCCTCCTGAGCGGTGTCGAAGACCTTAACCCCGCCAGCACCCCGCGAACGGAACGAAATGCCCGACACGGGGCAGCGAATGGACTGGCCCGCATCCGTGACCAGCATGATCTGATCGTCCAGTTCCACAGGGAATGAGGCGACCAGGCGGCCGCCGCGCATCGCCTTATCCATGGCCATCACGCCAAGCCCGCCGCGGCCCCGAACCGGGTAATCGTGGCTTGAGGACAATTTGCCCGAGCCAGACTCCGAAATGGTCAGGATCAGGTTCTCAGCCGCGGACATTTCCGCATAGCGATCTGCGCCGAAATGGCGGTCTTCGCCTCCAGTATCGCCCTCGACTTCTTCGACCTCAGTCTCATCCTCCTCCTCGGCGTCGCCTCCATTCACCGCTCTACGCATCTTCAGATACGCTTCGCGCTCCCAAGGCTCAGCTTTGAAATGGCGTATTACGGACATGGCGACCACTGTGTCGCCCTCGGCCAGTTTGATGCCGCGTACGCCGGTGGAATCGCGCCCTTTGAACACGCGCACATCAGTGGTGGCGAAGCGGATCGCCTTGCCGAGCGCCGTGGTCAGCATCACGTCATCGCCTTCCGAGCAGATGCGCGCATCGACCAAGCTTACGCCCTCGGGCAGTTTCATGGCGATCTTGCCATTCGATTTCACATTGGTGAAATCGGAAAGAGCGTTGCGGCGCACATCGCCCGCGGAGGTGGCGAAAAAGACCTGCAGATCGTCCCATTCTTCGTCTGGCGCATCTACCGGCATCATCGCAGCGATGGAGACGCCGGCCGGGATTGGCAGAACATTGACGATCGCCTTGCCGCGAGAGGTGCGGGATCCAAGCGGCAGGCGCCAGGTCTTCAGCTTGTAGACAATCCCGTCCGTCGTGAAGAACAGGACCGGCGTGTGCGTGTTAGCTACGAAAAGCTGCGTGGCGAAATCCTCATCCTTCATGTTCAGCGCCGACAGGCCCTTGCCGCCGCGTTTTTGCGCACGATAGTCGGCCAGCGGCGTGCGCTTGATATAGCCGCCATGGGTGACGGTGACGACCATATCCTCGCGCTCGATCAGATCCTCATCATCCATGTCGCTGACATAGTCGGCGATCTCCGAACGGCGGGGATTTGCAAAGGCATCGCGCACCGCCGTCAGCTCGGCTGAAATGATCGACAGGATGCGTTCGCGAGAGCGAAGGATCTCAAGAAAATTGGTAATCTTTCCGGCAAGCTCTTTCAGCTCATCAGTAATCTCGGCGACGCCCATCGCCGTCAGGCGCTGCAATCGCAATTCGAGAATAGCGCGGGCCTGCGTCTCCGACAGGTAATAGGTCCCGTCCTCGTTCATCTTGTGGCTCGGATCGTCGATCAGGCGGATATAGGACGCGATCGCCTCGGCGGGCCAACGCCGCTCCATCAACCGCGCGCGCGCTGTCGCCGGATCGGGGGAGGAGCGAATGGTCTGCACCACTTCGTCCACATTCTCCACCGCGACGGCGAGGCCACACAGGATATGCGCCCGCTCTCGCGCCTTGCGCAGTTCGAACGCCGTGCGGCGCGCGACCACTTCTTCGCGGAAAGCGATGAAATTCGACAGGAACGCCTTGAGGTCCAGCTGCTCCGGCTTGCCGTTGTTGAGCGCCAGCATGTTGCAGCCAAAGGAGGTCTGCAGCGGCGTAAAACGGTAGAGCTGGTTCAGCACCACCTCGCGCGTCGCATCGCGTTTCAGGTCGATAACCACCCGCACACCGAACCGATCGGATTCGTCCTGAATATTCTGGATGCCCTCGACCCTTTTCTCGCGCGCCAGTTCGGCGATCTTCTCGACCAGGGTGGATTTGTTGACCTGATAGGGAATCTCGTTGACGACGATTCGGGGGCGGCCCTGAACCTCGACCTCTTCCTCATTGATCAGGGCGCGCACGATCACCGACCCTCGCCCGGTGGTGTAGGCGGACCTTGCGCCAGCGCGACCGATGATGATTCCGCCAGTCGGGAAGTCCGGGGCGGGGACGTATTCCATCAGGTCTTCGACGGTCAGCTCCGGATCCCCGATCAGGGCCAGCGTCGCGTCGATCACCTCACCGACATTGTGCGGCGGAATATTGGTCGCCATGCCGACCGCGATGCCCGCGGCGCCGTTGACCAGCAGGTTGGGATAGCGCGCTGGCAGAACGACCGGCTCATCATCCTTGCCGTCATAGTTCGGCTGGAAGTCGACAGTATCCATCTCGATATCAGTCAACAGCGCAGTAGCTGATTTCGCCATACGCACTTCGGTATAGCGCATCGCGGCCGGGCTATCCCCGTCCATCGAGCCGAAATTGCCCTGACCGTCAAGGATCGGCAGGCGCATGGAGAAGTCCTGCGCCATGCGCACCAGCGCGTCGTAAATCGCTGAATCGCCGTGCGGGTGATATTTACCCATGACGTCGCCGACCGGACGGGCCGACTTGCGATAGGCCTTGTTCCACTCGTTGCCGGTCTCGTGCATGGCGTAGAGAATCCGCCGATGCACAGGCTTCAGTCCGTCACGCAGATCGGGGATGGCGCGGCTGACGATCACGCTCATCGCGTAATCGAGATAGCTGCGCTTCATCTCTTCTTCGACAGTAATGGATGGGCCGTCGTAAACCGGCCGTTCCGGCCCTCCGCCTTCCTTGGCTTCGGGGGTCTCGGTATCGTCGCTCACGCGGTGGGCTCCTGCTCGGGTCGCAACCTTATATCGTTGCTCAAGAGTATAGAGACCCCATCATGCAGGGGCAATCGAGAGTCTGGCTGAGAGGGCGCTCAATCCTGTCGCTTGACCAGCGAGTCGCCAAGGTGCTCGCGCAGCACCTTCTCGTATTCCGAGGTGTAGTAGTTCACGACGTCCGCTTCTTCAGCCTCGCCGCCCTGATAGCCGCCGAGATGGGCGATATAGGCATTGTAACGAGCAGTTGCGTACATCATCGCTGCGCTAACGCGGCGGGGACCCTCGGCGATATCGTCCACCGCCTGGTTTGCGAGATCGATAAAACGGTCGGCGAGGTCGAAAAAGGCGTCGCGTTCAGCCTCGGACAGATCATCCAAGCTGTGTGATCGCTCCCCTTCGGACATCGCCGACCACCTTTCTTCTAGAACGGGATGTCGTCATCCATTCCGCCGCCGCCGCCGCCGCCACCTTGAGGCGCGCCTCCACCGCCGCCGGACGATCCGCCACCATAGCCGCCTCCGCCGCCCATATCGGACGACCCGCCGCCATAGCCTCCACCGCCGCCGCCTTCATTGCGGCCGTCCAACATGGTCAGCTCTGACCGATAGGGACGCAGCACGACTTCGGTGGTGTAGCGGTCATTCCCGCTCTGGTCGGTCCATTTACGGGTCTCTATCTGACCTTCCAGATAGATCTTGGAGCCTTTGCGCAGATAATTCTCGGCCACCTTCACCAGAGGCTCCGAAAAAATCGCGACCCGGTGCCATTCGGTGCGTTCGCGCTGCTCGCCCGAGCCCCGGTCTTTCCACCGCTCAGACGTCGCCACGGAAAGGTTGGCCACCTTGCCGCCATTCTGCATGTGGCGAATTTCCGGATCCCGACCCAGATTTCCAACCAGGATCACTTTATTCACGCTACCCGACATATGTCGCCTCCACCGAATCTCTTACGGGAATCTGTTTGCGCGACGTTAGCGGAGCGGCGGGGCTTGCGCCACCGGCCAATGGTTAATATGTTCCTTTTTTGTTCGCGCATTTCGGATTGCGTTGCGAACCACTCGTACTACTTGTTCCGAGTCGCCAAGTTTTGAAAGCCGCCATATAAGTCCCGCGCCGATGTCAGAGCAGAAATTCATCTCCGTCCGCGGGGCTCGTGAGCACAACCTCACCAGCGTCGATGTGGACATTCCGCGCGACGCGCTGACGGTAATCACCGGGCTCTCGGGCTCGGGCAAATCCTCGCTGGCATTTGATACGATCTATGCGGAGGGGCAGCGCCGCTATGTGGAATCGCTGTCGGCCTATGCGCGGCAGTTTTTGCAGATGATGCAGAAGCCGGATGTGGATCATATTGAGGGGCTGAGCCCGGCGATCTCCATCGAGCAGAAGACGACCAGCCGCAATCCGCGCTCCACGGTCGGCACGGTGACGGAGATCTATGATTATCTTCGCCTGCTGTTCGCCCGCGCCGGCACGCCCTTCAGCCCGGCCACCGGCCTGCCGATCGAGGCGCAGGAGGTCAGCCAGATGGTTGACCGCGTCATGGCGATGGAGGAGGGGAGCCGCGCCTATTTGCTGGCCCCGATCATCCGCGACCGCAAGGGCGAGTACCGCAAGGAGTTTCAAGAACTTAAGAAGCAGGGCTTTCAGCGCGTGAAAGTCGATGGCGAGTTCTATGAGCTGGATGAACCGCCGACTCTCGACAAGAAATTCCGGCACAATATCGACGTCGTGGTCGACCGACTGGTGGTGAAAGAGGGGCTGGAGACCCGCCTCGCCGACAGTCTCACCACCGCGCTGGGTCTCGCCGATGGGATCGCGGTGATCGAGACCGCCCCCCGAAAAAATGAAGAGGGCGAAGGCGACCCGGAACGCATCATCTTCTCGGAAAATTTCGCCTGTCCGGTCTCTGGTTTCACGATTCCAGAGATCGAGCCGCGGCTGTTTTCCTTCAATGCGCCGTTCGGCGCCTGCCCGGATTGCGACGGATTGGGGGTCGAGCTGTTCTTCGACTCGCGGCTTGTCGTGCCAGACAGCTCATTCTCGCTCTATCAAGGCGCGCTGGCGCCGTGGTCGAAGTCGAAAAGCCCGTATTTCAAGCAGACGATCGACGCGATTTCGAAACACTACGAGTTTTCGATCCATGACCCGT